>NZ_CP047089.1:0-1258203 GCF_009937765.1 Bacillus pumilus
TATACTTTTTTAATAGGTCAATTTGTTGTTTTAAATAAAGATTTTCTGTTTTCAACTTCTCGTTCTCATTTTGATATTCTGGTCCTTTCCCATAGGTATACTGCTTTCCAACCGGTTGATGAAATCGGTGGATTTCACCCTCGCGATACCATTTCATCCACGTTTTCACTTGTGTTCTATTCTTAATTCCTAACTTGTCCATGATTTCTTTTATCGGAATTCCAGCTAACCTCATTTGAACAGCCTCTTCTTTTACACTAATCGGATAACTAACTCTTTTTCCCATACAAAAAACACCTCCAAATTGTTTTCAGATATGCTATACCCGATTTTCAATTTAAAGGTGTTTTTATTTGTCTCACTTTATGGGGTCAATCCCCGAGGAGGCGGGTTCTTTTTTATGATCAATCTGAAATATAGACGCTTCGTCCAGCACGCATACCGGATAAAAACATGAAAAATAGAACGATGATAAAGATGATAATGGATGGCGTCCATGTATGTGTGACATCAAAAAGGATACCGATCATGAGTGGACCAACGGCGGCCAATAAATAACCGATAGACTGCGCCATTCCAGAAAGCGCAGCGGCTTGCTCCATATTGGTTGTCCGTAATCCGATAAATGTGAGGGCAAGACTGATGCTTGCACCTTGTCCAATACCGATCAATAAAACAGAGATCACCAGAATAGGCGTCGATCCTCCGAGAAGAAGTCCGATCATCCCAAGTAAATACACAAGGACAAGCCCGAAGACAAGCGGTCTTTGTGTTTTTAATTTTTCTGCAAAAACAGGTGCTAGAAAGGTGGATGGCAGCCCAACAAACTGCATAATGGACAGCATCCAACCGGCTGTTGATAGATTCATTCCATGTGATGTTAAGATATCAGGAAACCAAGCGATGCTGCTATAGAAAAGGAATGACTGCAGCCCCATAAATAAAGTTACCTGCCATGCGACACGTGAACGCCATATTGGCTGCTCTGTGAGCGAAATGCTTTTGACAGCCGCTGTGTTCTGATGAAGAAGCTGCGGAGCCCAGACCATCATCGCAAGAAGTGCAAGGCCAGCCCATACGAGGAATGATGTATTCCAGCCGCCAGGCATTGCATGGCTAAGCGGAACACTGACACCTGATGCAAGTGCCGCAAAGACGGACATCGAGGTCGTATAGACACTTGTCATTAAACCAGCATGTGCAGGAAATTTATGCTTCACGAGCCCCGGTAAGAGCACATTACATATCGCAATCCCGACACCGATAAGTGCGGTTCCGATCATTAAGAAGGTGATTGAACCAAACGAGCGAATCACAATCCCAAACAGAAGGACAGCGAGCCCTAGCCAAAGGGTTCGTTCGTTGCCCAGACGCTTTCCGATTTTAGGTGTAATGGGAGAAAGCAATGCGAATGAGAGCAGTGGTAACGTCGTAAGAAAACCTGCAAGTCCGTTAGACAACTGCAAATCGGAACGAATGGCACCGATGAGAGGGCCAACAGACGTAATGGCAGGTCGTAGGTTAAATGCAATAAGTAAAATCCCAGCAATCAGCAGGATGGTTTGTCCTTTACTGCGGGGATGTAAGGTTGATTGTTCTAGTTGTTGTTCCATGAATGTATACTCCTTTATTCTTTAAGAAGAACGATCTTTCTTCTGTTCAAGTTCTGCTAGTTTAGCGATTAAGATATGTTGCGGCATATGCATGATTTGTTCAATGGGTACATTGAGTGATGCCGCAAGTTTTTGTGCCGTGTCGGCTGAGATTTGTAAAGGTCTCATACGCAAATCTCCCTCCTCTTTCAATCTATAAGTTCCAATATATCATAACCGCTTTATGCCTTGCAGATAAAAAATTAGCGTTCTCTTTTATAAAACCACTTTAGGGCTGATAAGAAATTTTTTTGAAATTGTTTCAGATGATGGCCTTCTCCTTGTTCGATGTGATAGTGCAGCTGCCATTCCTGCATCCCTTTGTGTAATAAAAGGTCATGTAGTTGTCTATTGAATAAAGGCATGTGCTGTTGCGCAGATGTTTTGTCTTTACCTTCTTCACTGCCTACAGACAAATAAATAAGGTGATCCACATACTGAATGCTTTGTTGTTTAGCAAAAGGTAGAAAATCTTGATACCAAAAAGACCCGGAGATCGATGCGATGTTTTTAAAGAGAGCAGGGTGCATCAATAAAGTATAAATTGTAAATAGCCCACCTAATGAAGCACCTACGTGACTATGTTCTTGACAGGTCTGTTTGACTGGATATTCTCTTTTGATATATGGGAGCAAGTCATTTGCTAAAAACGACACATACGTCTGTGCCTCGCCTTTAAAGTCAGGAAACCCAGATCGCAGTGATGACGCCTTCCATGGTGTATATTCATTAAGTCGATTGAAGGGGTGGATGCCGACAATGATGATTGGAGAGATGGTTTTGGCTTCGATCAGTCTTTCGATCTCTAGCAGGTGTGTTCTAAAC
Organism: Bacillus pumilus; assembly: GCF_009937765.1. NCBI lineage: Bacteria > Bacillati > Bacillota > Bacilli > Caryophanales > Bacillaceae > Bacillus > Bacillus pumilus. The sequence goes on from NZ_CP047089.1 coordinate 2,478, forward strand.
AAAGAAGAGCCATCTTGTACAAAGACAGCTGGAACATTAACATAGGTGTTCTGTGGAACGTAAATATCAAGCTGACGCCCGTTAAACTCGTCATATAGAAACGTTCCGTTCATATGTATTTCACTCCTCAAAATTCTCAACTACGCTGAAAAGAAGACAAAGGGCTAAACATTAACCCTTTGTCTTCTTTTTTAGTTGTTTTTCTCTAACCATTTGACAGCCTTATCAAGGAAGGTTGTTTTGCTTAGTGCAGTTCCTCCTTGGAGCATAGGATCAACGACATTTTCATTGATGTGCCCATTTTTCACAGCTTTTAGGCTTGTCCAAATTTTATTTTCCTCTAAGTCCTTTAATGCGTTAGGATTCGATGAGTTTTCCTCTTTAGAGAACTGAACAAAAATATAGTCAGGATTGAGTTCGCCCAGTCGCTCCAATGAGATCATTGCTTGTGCTTTGGCTTTTTTGATATCACTTGGTGCTGTAAATCCTAAGTCTCCATATAAGGTGGAGTTGAAGTATACGTCTTCAGGATACACGTACAGATCGCCTTGTCTAATGCGTAAAATGACAGCTGTTTTGTTGTTGCTTTTGTCTTTCAGGGTTTCTTTCGCTTGTTTGAGATCTTTCTGATAATCGGAAATGATGTTTTTGGCTTCTTTACTCTTTCCAGTTAGTTCACCGAGCAATAAAAGATTGCTTTCCCAGTCGGAAGAGACATGGGATACTGGGATCGTCGTTTGGACTTTTTCTAGTTTTTTAATTGTTGCAGGCGGGAACTTGGTTGATCCGAGTATCACGTCTGGTTTTAGTTTTAAGATTTTTTCTAGGTTCGGTTCTGTTTTTTCACCGATGCCTTCTGTTTTTGTTGTGATGTCTTTAAATAATTCAGGGAAAGTGCCACCTACAGTAGAAGCACCAATAGGCTCGATATCAAGTAATTTTGCATCTTCCATTGATTCTAGGCTTCCAGCTATGACGATTCGTTTCACAGGTGTTTTGAGTTTATACGTTTGATCTAAGTATTTGATGTTTGTTTCTGCTGCTTCAGCTGACTTGCTTTTGGTTGTGTTTGAAGCAGGTTTATTTTCTGCGGCACCACAGGCTGCTGCGATGATCGTCATGATACAAAGGATAAGCAATGCAAACCATTTTTTCATTTGTTTTCTCCTTTAACTGATAATTGTTCTCAATTAAAGATTGTAGTAGTCTTTCGTCCTTTTATCCATAGACAATGATCTGTCATATGATGGACTTTTTACGGAAAGAAAGATAAAAGGTCCTGAATGACTCGTTGATGACTGGCTGCTGTGTATTCACGCCAAGGGTCAGAAGTGAGCGGATAGACTGCTTGCTGCGTCACAGCCTTGAGATTTTGCCAAGCGTCTTGTTGCTTTAATTTTTGATAAAAAGCAATGGTTTTTGGCTCCTTATGTAACAAGAGGAAGATGGCATCTGGGTCTAACTGTTGTATGGAGCGAATGCTGATTTTTTTTTCTAATAGCTGACCATCATTCTGAAAAGCTGGCAGAAGGCCAATGTCCTGAAAAATTACTTCTGACATGGTGCGATTTACAGACAAGTAGAGCTGATCTTGAAAGATACGAAGAGGCAGGACGGTTTTTGGTCGATGATCAATAAGGCATGCCTTTTTCGCTTGAATGACTAGTTCCTCGTAATGAAGCAGCCATTCTTCTGCTTCCCTCGTTTCGTTTAAGAACATAGCTGTTTGTTTGAATTGAGCGCGCCAATCCAATTGTGTGAATGGAACAAAGTGAACAGGACAGATCGTTTTCAACACTTGTTTTTCTTCCTCTGTCACATGATCATTGGCAATGATCAGCTCAGGTTTTGTCTCCTTTAATAGCCGTAAATTGGCTTCAGCGTGCTCGTTGATCCGATGTGCACTCAGATGAATCGGAATTTCTTCTGCATGATGTTCAAAGTCATGTGCTGTCCATTTAGGGTGAAGAGGGGCAGCATACGGGATGATATGAATGGGTGTGAGCTGACCGAGTATAGAATGGCCATAGGCTGCAATTTTCCGCTGACGGCTTTTCATATAAGTAGAAGGAGTCATGCCCGTTTTTTTCTTAAAGATGCGGCTAAAGTAATAGGGATCTTGATAGCCAGTTTCCAGTGCAATGTCTTTGAGCTTTGCGTTGCCTTTTGCCATTAACTGTTTGGCTCTAGCCATCCTTTTCTTGGTGATATAATCGGTGACACTCACATTAAAATGCTTTTTAAATAGCTCACTGTAATGGCTGGCGCTGATGCCAGCCATTTGAGATAGACTTGTCAGGCTGAGGGGTTCTTCGGAATGTTGATCGATATATTGTTTTGTTTTGAAAAGGGCATGTGCTGTGTCACAAATATCTTCTTTATGCAGTGTGAAAAGCTGCATAATAAGCTGTTGAAAAAGAGTTTGGCTTCTAAAAAAGCTAATGGCTTCAGGTCTTTTCCATTCCTCTGTCATTTCTGGCAGTAAAGAATGAATCTGTTCAATTGAGCTAATATCGATAAATTGCCATACATTCAGTAAAGAACGGGCATGTTCAGTTGATACTTCCCGTATGTTTTGATCTTGCAGCATGTAAAGCTGAAAGCGAAACAGATAAAGCTCTTGTTTTTGATAAGGCTCTGTTTTCAACATAAATGTTTCTCCAGGAAGGATCGTATAGAGTGTCAGATGTTTCAATCGCCATTTTTGATCGTTCAATATGAGTAGACCTCTGCCGCTAATGCTGAAGAGGAAGCAGAATGTATCTGATAGCTGCTGCTCCGTATGCGGAAGCTCTGTATTATTTATTTTTTCAGTATATGTTAATCGATAGATGAATTGTTCGGCATTTGCCTTTGTACGTAATTGATTGTTGTTTTCCATTTAAACCACCTGATCTCTTATTGATTGATAAACATTCTCAATTAAATTGTAGCAGAATGAGCTGAAAGATGGTGATGTTTATTCTGTCAAAAAAGCACCCTGATCTCCATCAGGGTGCGATGATTTATTCCGTTTTTCCGTGCGCTAGTGCAGGTTCCTTTGCTAAGCTTAATGGCCGCAAGTCCTGCCAGTGTGTCTGGATATAATCGATGCAGGCATTTCTAGTGTCTTCACCAAAGACCTTTTCCCATCCATCTGGCACTGGTGCAAATGATGGCCAAAGTGAATGCTGTCCTTGTTCATTGACCAGCACAAGAAATACACCGTCTTCACGATCAAAGGGATTTGTCATTTGTTATCTCTCCTTTATTCTTAGTGCTTTGTTTGACCCGATGCAGTGCGTTGTCTAAGATGACACCAATTTCTGCTAAGGGTTTAGGCTGGCACATGTCTTTGTGCCGGCAATGAATGTCGTGCTGTTCGATTGTTCCGTTGATATAAGGTGCCCATGCTTCGGGATCAATTGGTGTAAACCAATCTGAGATAATGGTAGATCTAAAGAATAATATGTCCCCCTGATAAGTTTTTGGCTGATATTCTCCGAGCAATCGAACTGAATTCACATAGGTTTCTTTTAGATTTCTAATGGCATCTTCACTTAAGCTTGCTAGTGCACTGCCATCTTTTTTCAAAATGTCGACGGCACTTTTCATTGTGAGCGGTTCACCTGTTAAGGTATCTGGATCATAACCGCCGAGCGCAAGAAGAGCGATTAGTGCTTCTTCTTCATCAGGTGCTGCTTTAATCGGTAAGAAATGGTTTGGATAGGCATCCAGCATCGCAACGAGTGCAATTTCTTCACCTTGCTGCTGGAGCTGTGTAGCCATTGCTTGTACAACGTTTCCACCTAGTGACCAGCCAAGAAGATGATAAGGGCCTTTTGGTTGAATCGTTTGGATGTGCTTGATGTAATCCGCAGCCATATCATCTATTGTGTGCGGGTAGTTATCTTTTCTTGCGATTCCCCGTGCTTGTAATCCATAAATAGGGATGTCTTTTTCTAATGTATTCAAGAGACCGGCATAGCACCAGCTAAGACCACCTGCTGGGTGAACACAGAAGAGAGGATACCTTTCTCCATTTGTTCGCAGCGGCAGCAAGATGTCTAGTGCGTTTTCATCGCTTCCTGTTTCTAGTTTCTCTGTCAAACTTGCCACATTTGGTGCTTCAAACAATGTTCCGATGCTTAGTTTGACACCAAGTGCATCACGAATGCGGCTGATTAAACGAACTGCAAGTAATGAATGCCCACCAATGTCAAAAAAACGATCGTCAATGCTGATTTTAGGCAAATCAAGAACCTCTTCAAAGAGATGACATAGGATCTCCTCTTTCGGGTTTCTTGGGCCGCGGCCATCCGCTTGCTGTAAATGCAATTGAGGGGCTGGCAGTGATTTTTGATCAAGCTTCCCATTTGCTGTAAGCGGCATGGCGTCAATCTGTACATATGCTGCGGGCACCATGTAATCAGGAAGACTGGCTGCTGCAAAATGACGAAGTGTCTCTGTATCGAAACGGATTTCTTCAGTTGGGACGATATATGCGACTAGACGTTTGTCGCCAGGCTGATCCTCTCGCATCATGACGGTCACTTGTGCAACTGCATCATGGCGTGCCAGAACGGCTTCGATTTCTCCTAATTCAATGCGGAAGCCGCGTATTTTTATTTGATGATCAGCTCTGCCAATGTAATCAAGAGCCCCTTCTTCTGTCCAGCGCGCAAGGTCGCCTGTACGATACATCCTTGTGCCAGGTGCTCCATAAGGATCGGCAGGAAATCGATCTGATGTCAGGTCAGGTCTGCCTAGATAACCTCTTGCAAGGCCAGCTCCAGCTACATACATTTCACCTGTTGTCCCAGGGGGAACAGGCTGCAGGTATTCATCTAGTACGTAAACGTGTAAATCAGGAATCGGTTCACCTATTAAACTGCTGGAGTTCTTTGTGATTATGTCTCGATTGAGTTCATTGTACGTAACGTGTACGGTGGTTTCTGTAATGCCGTACATGTTAATTAGCTTTGGCTTACAGTCTGAGTGACGGCTGTACCAATCTTCTAATCTGCTAAGCTCTAATGCTTCACCGCCAAAGATGACATAGCGGAGTGATAATGCTTGACCTAGTGTTTGTTGTTCCTTGTCTATCTGCATGAGCTGATAGAAGGCAGAAGGTGTTTGATTAAGCACAGTCACACCTTCCTCGACTAGAAGCTGCAGCATCTCTTCAGGAGAGCGAGAGATGGTATGAGGTACAATGACAAGCCTGCCGCCATATAAAAGTGGTCCCCATATTTCCCATACTGAAAAATCAAAGGCATATGAATGGAACATTGTCCAAACATCTTCTTCATCATAATGGAACCAATGTTCAGTAGATGTCAGAAGACGGATGACATTTTGATGTGGGATGACCACTCCTTTTGGTTTCCCTGTAGAACCGGATGTATAAATAATATAGGCTGGATGCAGAGAAGATAGCGGTTCGATTCTGTCTATATCAGCCGGATTATGATTTGGCATAGTCAGCAATTGATCGCTCGTTTCTTTTTCGTCTAACAAAATCAAATCGCAATCAGCAGGGAGATGCACTGCATTTATTTTTGTTGTGATGCTGCAAACTGGTTTGGCATCTTGTATCATGTATGCCAGCCTGTCTGCTGGATAGTCAGGATCAAGCGGAACATAGGCTGCGCCTGCTTTATGAACGGCTAACAAGCTTACGAGCATGTCGATTGATCTAGGCAGGGCAAGTGCAACGAACTGTTCTGGTCCAACGCCTCTTTGTATTAATAAATGAGCAAGACGATTGGATTTGTTGTTTAACTCACCATAGGTAAGTTGCCTATTGCCATACGTTACAGCCACTCGATCAGGATATTGCTGCGCTGTTTTTTCAAATAAAGCTGGGAGACTATGTGCTTGATCTAACTGAGCGAATGTCTTTTTATCAGGGAGAAATGTTTGCCGCTCTTTATCTGATAAAATGTTCACTTGACCAATCGGCACATGTGGGCGCTCAGCTACCTCTGTTAAAAAGCGCTTCATTCTGTCAGCGATTGCTCGAATGGTGCTTTGTTTAAATACATCTGTGCTGAATTCAAACAAACCTGTTAATCCTGCTGCTGATCCAGTTTCAGTTCTTTGTTCTGTCAATTCGATGGTCAGATCAAATTTAGCTGACCCTACTGGTTTCACGTAAAGATCTGAGTCAAGTTGTGTCAGCTTCATTTCCGCCTTCGGTGTATTTTGGAAGGCAAGCATGACCTGGAACAATGGATTTCGTGATCTGGAGCGTGTTGGATTTAGGATTTCGACTAATCGTTCAAATGGCAGGTCCTGATGCTCATAGGCTGCTAAGTCAACGTCTCGCACTCGCTTCAATAGCTCACTAAAGGTTGGATTGTCAGCTGTGTTGGTACGCAATACTAGTGTGTTCACAAACAAGCCCACAATGTCATCAAGTGCATCGTCATTCCGCCCAGCAATCGGACTGCCAATTGGGATATCTGTCCCCGCCCCAAGGCGTGTCATTAACGCTGCAAGTGATGCTTGAAGCACCATGAACAAACTCACCTGTTGCTGCTTTGCAAGCTCAAGGAGGTTCTGATGTAAAGCGGGTTCAATCGTAAAGTCTATCGTCGCACCATTGAAGCTTCCTTCCTGTGGACGCGGGAAGTCATAAGGCAACTCAAGTTCTTCAGGCAGGTCATGTAAGGCACCTTTCCAATAGCTGAGCTGCTTGGCAAATAGACTATCGTTCTCTTCTTCACTGCCCAACAGCTTCTGCTGCCAAATAGCATAGTCAGCATATTGAACAGGTTCTGCTGGCAAGGAGATGGATTTTCCTTGTATACGGGCTTCGTAAGCAGCAGCTAAGTCTCGCGTCAATGGTGCAAGTGACCAGCCATCACCAGCGATATGATGTAGCAATAGAAGCAGTACGGATCGGTTTGCATCAAGCGTGAATAATTCTGCTCGCAGTGCAGGTTCTTCTTCAATTTTAAAGCTATAGCGAATGGCTTCGTTTAACTGATTCTCAATATGTTGATCGGTTGAAGCTGTGACATGGAGTTCAGGCTGGACACTTTTCGGATGTAAAATGACCTGTCTTGGCATGCCGTTCTTATTTGGAAAAATGGTTCTAAGGGTTTCGTGTTTTTCAGTGATATCTGCCAAAGCACCAATGAGAGCTGTTTGATCTAGTGTACCTGTCAGTTGAATGACAAGTGGAATATTGTAAGTTGGACTGGGCCCCTCAAGGCAATGAAGGAACCAGAGCCGTTTTTGGGCAAATGATAACGGAATCTCATCTGGCTTGTCTTCAACCTGAAGTGGCGGCCGAATGTCCTTCGCTTTGTCAATGTGCTGTGCAAGCTCAGCGACTCGAGGAAATTCGAAAATGGTACTCATGCTTAGGTCTGCACCAAGTGTATCGCGTATACGTCTAAGCAGACGAGCGGCGAGTAAGGAGTGTCCTCCTAAGTCAAAGAAACTATCATCTATGCCAATTTGAGATAGGCCAAGGGTTTCTGCAAACAAACTACATAACATGTCTTCTTGTGGTGTTCTAGGGGTCCGCTCAGAACTAACTAAAGACATATTTGGTATTGGTAATGCTTTGCGATCGATTTTGCCGTTTGGTGTAAGTGGAAGTTCTGGCAAAACGACAACAGCAGAAGGCACCATGTAATCAGGAAGTAATGAAGCCACAAACTGTCTGAGCTCTGAAGGGTGCAGAGAAGAGCCGTCTGTGAGTACAACATATGCACAAAGAAGCTGCTGCCCAGGTTGATCCTCACGAACGATAACAGACGTATGCTTTATGGATTGGTGCTGCATCATCACGGTTTCGATTTCACCTAGTTCAATACGGAAGCCGCGGATTTTAATTTGATGATCGGCACGGCTGATATAATCAATTGAACCATCTTCACGCCATCTGGCTAAATCACCAGTACGATACATTCTCGTGCCTTTTGTGCCGAATGGATCAGCGACAAAACGTTCAGCCGTTAAATCATATCGCCCAAGATACCCTCTGGATACTCCTTCACCTGCAATATAAAGTTCACCGATTGATCCTGCTGGGACTGGGTTTAGTCCTTCATCTAAAATGTAAATGCTCGTATTCCAAATGGGTTTACCGATTGCCGGCCCGCTATTCTCTCGATGTGCTGTGACATTTTCCATCGTAGACCAGATCGTCGTTTCTGTAGGTCCGTACAAATTAGTAATGTCGCATTGAAGAGATTGCAATGTGTGCAAAAGGGAAGCAGGGAGTGCTTCTCCTCCAACAAGAACACGCATACCTGTTATCACGTCAGGGTATTCATCTGCCAACGCATGCCACAACGTTGGTGTTGCCTGCATGATTGTGACGTGATGAGAACGAATCATGTCTGAAAGCTTTGCTGGTTCTTGTATGGTTTCTTTTTTTGCCAATAAAATAGCAGCCCCATGTAAAAGCGGGAGGAACATTTCTAGCCCGGAAATATCAAAGGCAATGGTCGTTACCGCTAAAAGCTGGTCTTCTTGATCTAATAAAAATGAATCTTGCATGGACAATATAAAGTTGATCACATTTCGTTTTGTTACAACAACACCTTTTGGTTTTCCTGTCGATCCTGATGTGTAGAGGATGTAAGCCGGGTGATGCGGGGAGCCTTCGCTCCAGGTCGGATTGAGATGCGGACTGCCTGCTATCTCCTGATGAACAGTTGCATCATCCAGTTGAACGATGTGCGGATGGTCCAAACCGTCTGCTCTCTCTTTGATTGTGAGCAAACACGCCGGTTTCGCATCCTCTAGCATATAAGTGACACGATCGTTAGGATAATCAGGGTCTAGTGGCAGATATGCGGCTCCCGTTTTGACGACGGCTAATAGACTGACGATCATATCGATGGACCGAGGCAGAGCAATTGCGACAAATTGTTCTGGTCCAATGCCGTGTTTTTTCAAATAATGAGCTAATTGATTAGCCCGCTGATTTAGCTCTTCGTAAGTCAAAGTGATTCCTTCAAACTGTAATGCTTGTGCTTGTGGTGTATTGCTCACCTGTTTTTCAAATAGTTCCCGTAAAGATTCCTTTGGTAATTCTCGTTTTGTATCATTCCAGTGCTTGAGGATGTTCTCTTTTTCTTTAGACAAAAGAAGATTGAATTGACTGATCGTCTGATCGTGCTCTAGTCCGGTTATTTCCTCCAGCAATTGAAGAAAACGCTGCTGATGAGCGTCAACTGCTTGCTCTTTGTAAACGGCAGGGTTTGCATCAAAGTCGATTTGAAATCCGTTCCCATCCGCGCGGTCGTATATGTTGATCGATATATCATCCACGGGTCCTGCTGAGAGGTTATGGGCTTGACCCATGCTCTGATCGAACATGAGATCATAATCAAATGGCATGATATTGATCTGCGGGCCAAATAATCGCTGATTTCTTCCGATAAGTTTAAAGTCTCTCCGCATGTCCTCGTGACGATATCTTTGATGAGGGCGAATGGCTTTTAGTTCATCAGATACTTGGCGAACAAGTGATAATAGTGTCATTTCTGGTTTGCATGTTAAACGAAGCGGTACCAGATTCATAACCATTCCGGGTGTTTGTAAGGCGCACGATCCAAGGCGCATCATAACAGGTAATCCTAAAACAATATCATGTGCACCAGTCATACGATGCATATATAAAGCGGATGCAGCAAGGATCATTTCATGCCACGTACCACCGAAGGTTGAAGCATTTTTTTTCATTTTGCTTACCTTTGCGGCATCGTAGCTCGCCGTTTTTCGGATAAAATGATCCGACGTTCTTGGGGCAAGCTCAGCAAGGCTGACAATTTCCGGTTGATCAGCAAAGCGACTTTTCCAAAACGCTTGATCATCTTCATATCGATTGGACTGTTGATAGGTGAGCTCCTCTTGGACTACGTCATGTAAGGATCCAAATGTTTGAGGGGGCATAGGTGTCCCTTTCGATAGAGCTGAATAGATCTCAGCAACACGACGCGCAATGAGCGAAAAGGCGAATCCATCAATGGCAATGTGATGAATGCGCTGATACCAGATAAATCGATCGTCAGCAAGTTGAAAAAGTACTTCACGGAATAATACATCTTTCTCTAAAGAGACTGGCGTTGAAAGATCTGCCCTCATCCATGCTATAGCCGCATCAAGCGGCTGTTTTTCATTTTGTAAATTGATTGATTGGAATGGAATTTCTTTCTTAGATGTCAACCATTGCTTTGGACCGTCAGTATCCTCAACGAATCGCATATACAAAGAATCTGTTTCTAAGACAGTTTTTCTAATGGCTGCTTCAAAGTGTATGGGATCAATAGGACCTTTAATATCTATATACTCTGCTGTATTGAAAATAGGATTAGATGGATCAAGCTGCTGCGCATACCAAATGCCTGCTTGGGCACCGGTTAGTGGGAATGAATCGACTGACTGGATCGACAAGGGTCTATACCTCCTTTACAAGTAATCGATATTTGGAATAGATGGCTGTTTTTCTGGGAAAAGAAGAGTCCGCCAATGAGCGAGCGTTGGATTTGCTGCAAGCTCAACGAAATTGACTGTCGCTCCTTGCTGTCTCCACTTTTCCGCTAGGCTCATCATTCTAATAGAATCAAGTCCAAGGTAGACGAGATTCTCGTCAAGCGGTATTTCATTCGGCTGAATTTGAAGATGCTCAGCTACTTGCTGAAGAATGGCTTCAAAGGATAGATCATCACTTTCTGCTTCCAATCCTGATAAACGACGAATGAGTTGATTTGTTGTTGTGGTGACCGCACAGCGTTCAGCTGCATAGGTCATGGCCATTTTGTGATGTTTCAATGAAAAGTCAGCGACGGCATCTGCGACAAAGAAGGTTTCAATATCGAGCATGAATGCTTCTGCGGCTGTCAACATACAGCCAATATGTGCATATACGCCAGTAATGATCAATTGATCACGCCCGCCCTCTTGAAGAATATCCAAAAAATTAGATTTTTTGAATGCGCTATAACGCCATTTTGTCAGCATTGTATCTGCCTCAGATGGAGCAAGCTGATCAATGATTTTTGTCAATGCTTCATCATCACCAAGTCCAGGTCCCCAAAAATCTGTTAATAGGGCACGATCCTTCGGGTCTTGGTCACCAGGCTGAGCTGTATAAACGACTGGAATGCCAAGTTCATTGCATGTGTCACGTAATTGTTCAATATGCTGAACTAACTCTGTGATCGGTGATGTATCTTGTTGAAAAGCATTTAAAAAATATTGCTGCATGTCATGTATCAGCAGAACAGCACGTTTCGGATCCGGTATCCAGTTCACTTTATTTTCAGGTAAATCATGTGTGCTTGGCATTGGATATGCAGGAATAGTAGGGATTGCCATGGTTTTCACTCCTCTTTTTTTTATACGTTGGCAGTATGGATTGCAGCTAATTCTCTTAATGCTTTTTTACTGACTTTGCCTACACCTGTTTGTGGGAACGCATCGATCCATTCAATGCGGTCAGGAATTTTATAGGCTGCGAGCCCTCGTTCTCTTAGAAATGATTTTAAGACATGCGGTGCTGGTTTGTTGTTTCCTTTCGCGATAACAAAGGCACATGAGCGTTCGCCAAGAAATGGATCCGGCATGGATACCATGGCGGCATCATGAATGTCAGCATGCGCAAGTAAATGGTTTTCAACTTCTTCAGCAGCAACCTTTTCACCGCCACGGTTGATTTGATCCTTGTCTCTACCTTCTACAACAACATTTCCTTCTTTGGTTAATCGTACGATGTCACCTGTTCTATAAAAGCCATCGGGTGTAAATGCTTTTTTATTTTGTTCATCGGCTTTATAGTAGCCGCGAATCGTGTAAGGTCCTCTTGTTAAAAGATGTCCAGCCACTTCATGCGGGACGGGCTTGTCCTCATCATCAACCACTAGTACCTCATCATATTCAGACATCGGGCGTCCTTGTGTATGAATAATGACATGTTCAGGATCACCTAATCTGGTATAGTTGACCAGACCTTCTGCCATGCCAAAAACTTGCTGTAACTTACATCCAAGGGCAGGCATCACTCGTTTTGCTGCCTCAGCACTGAATTTAGCACCACCGACTTGTAAGACTTCAAGACTCGATAAGTCATCTGATCGATGAGGAGCGGCTTCTAGCCAAATCAATGCGATAGGTGGGACGACAGCGGTAATGGTCGCCCGTTCTTTTTCAATGAGTGGAAAGACGACATCAGGGCTTGATCCAGGTGCAAGAACGACTCTTCCGCCTGCGTATAACGTCCCAAGGACTCCAGGCGAGCTTAATGGATAGTTGTGCGCAACTGGAAGTACAGCTAGATACACACTTTCTTGTGTGAGCTCGCACACCTCATTGCTTTTCCAAAGACTATAAATATAGTCATCATGCGTGCGAGGAATAAGCTTAGAAAGGCCTGTGCTGCCTCCAGATAACTGAAGAAATGCAATATCGCTTGCCTCTACATGAATTTGGGGATCAAGTGCTGGGTCCTTGCGCAAATCATCTAAGCCAAGGAATTCCTCAGCTTCCCCTGCAACAATGACATGAGGTAATGAGGGAAGCTTTTCTTTCACTTGACGTGCGAGCGTTCGATAATCAAAGCCGCCATCGATATCTGGTATGACATATGCGTCTGCTTCGGCAAACTCAATAAAATAAGTGATTTCACTGCTTCTATGAGACGGCAGAGAGAAGACGGGTAAAGCACCGATACGAAATAAAGCGAAAATGACCTCAAAAAAAGCAGGAATGTTCGGAAGCTGCACGACAACTCGACTTCCTTTTTGAATTCCAAGCTGATGAAAACCGGCGGCAAGACTGCTGACGCGCTCATTAAGTTCTTGGTAGCTCATGTGCGTATCAGCGTATGTAATCGCTGTTTTATTTCCTAATGATGCGGCGCGTTCACGAAGCATACCGCCAAAGGTTTCCCCACGCCAACAGCCGTTTTCACGGTAGCGTTTTGCAAATTCTTTTGGCCATGTAGGTGGTTGAACAAACATGTTTTTGTCATCTCCTATGTATTTTTATAGCTGATGGATGCCCATCGCACGAAGCATCGTGTTAAATTTTGCAGATGTTTCGGCTAGCTCATCCTCTGCTTTTGATCCTTTGACCACTCCTGCACCAGCAAAGAGGCGAAGGGAGTGACCCTCAGCTTCTGCACAACGAATGGTGACAATCCAATCACCATCACCATTATTATCTGCCCAGCCGATCATTCCTGTAAAAAATCCTCGATCGAAGGGTTCAATCGCACGAATGGCTTCACGTGCATCTGCTGTAGGTGTTCCGCATACTGCAGGTGTAGGATGAAGGCTAATCGCTAAATCAATAGAGGACACACTAGAATCTGTTAATTCACCTTTGACCACAGTAGACAAATGCCACATCGTTTCTGTTTGTATGACGGATGGTGATGCTGGCACATCTAATGTATGACAATAAGGAGTAAGCGCTTTAGTGACAGCTTCGACAACCACTGCGTGCTCGTGTAAATCCTTCGCTGAAGTAAGGAGTTCATCATGACGACGCTGGTCTTCTACTGGATCTGAACTGCGCGGCCGAGAACCAGCGAGTGGATTGGAAATCACAGATGAACCAGTTTTTGAAAGAAGCAGCTCAGGGCTTGCCCCAAGAAGTATGCGCTTTTGGGAAGCCTTCGGGTCAGCTATATTTGCAGCAAACGTATAGCCAGTCGTATTATGACGAGCCAGTCGTTCGAGTATTGTTTTCGTATGAATATCTCGATTTGCTTTGAGATGGAGAGATCGAGAGAGTACGATTTTGCTAAGCTCTCCGTTCTCAATTTTAGCTAATCCTTCGTTCACACCTTCCATGTAGACATCTGGAGCAGGGACAGGTGTCACCTCATAGGATGGCGATACCGCTTCTGACTCCTCATCACCTTGTTGAAATTCGAGTGGATCACTAAACTGTACATGGACTGGTACATTTAAACGAACGGGCTGCGCCGGATCAAATGGGACAGCACCAGCCACAATCGGTGTTTGAATTCCAGCTTGTTTGGCATCGTCAAATACATGCGCTACCCTTGTGGATAGTTCATTTAGCTGATTGGTTTCAATATGCTGGAAAATCCCTTCTGCAAGTATCGTGCGTTTAGGGGAAGCAAGGAAAAAAGCACCTGGCTGATAGTCTTGAAGCAACTGTACTTTTTCTTCTGACGACAATAATGAATGTTTCATGAAAAGGCCTCCTTTTGAATGAAATGCTAGATTCCGAGTGTTGCGCCGCCATCAATTGTGAGATTCTGCATCGTAATATGATTGGATTGCTCAGATGCAAAGAAAATGACTGCATCAGCGATGTTTTGAGGATTAGCGATTTTTTGTAAAGGAATACCGGTTTTATACGTCTCTAATGAGCCTTTAATCACCTGATCTTCTCCTTGTTCATCAGCCCATAAAGCCCATTGCATAGGTGTTGCGGTAGAGCCGGGAGAGACGACGTTGCACCTGATCCCGTAGGCTGCCAGCTCTAATCCAAGCGTTTTTGTAAAGGAAGTAGCTGCTGCTTTTGAAGCGGCATAGGCAGCCATATTCATTCTAGGAATGGCACCTGCGTTAGAGCTGACAGTCACAATGACCCCTTCTGATCTTTTCATCATGTATTTGGAGACAGCTTGAGATACGTAAAAGACACCGTGTGTGTTAACTGCGAAAGTTTGTTGCCAGTCGTCTGCACTAAGCTGGTCGATAGAACCCATTCGAAGAATGCCTGCTACATTGACCAGTAAATAAATGGGTCCAAGCTGCTTTTCAATTTGATCAACAATGTGCTGAACAGAAGTTTGATCGGTGATGTCACCTGGATAGGCAAAGGCACGTATGCCTTCATCATTCATTTGCCTGACGGTGCTTTGCAGCTGATCTTCATTTGCGTCAACTGCTGCAATAATCGCACCTTCCTCGGTTAGTCTTTTTGCGACTGCTTGTCCAATACCTTGTCCTGCGCCTGTGACCAGGGCTATTTTTTGAGATAGACCACTGTTTTTCATGTGTTCACTGCCTTTCCTTCATGTCTGTGGGTGTGAAAGGATCATCATGATAGAGTGCAAAACGAAAAGCGTCATTCATCAGCACCGGTAAAACGGACGTATGTCCTTCTTTAGGGAACTCGTGATAGGCTGTATGCAAGCCATATGAGGATAAAGGCAGCATACGATTTGCTAGTGCATGTGCATGATCATTCATTTGACATGGATGATGTTTTTCTAACTCACCTACACCTACAAGCAGCCTGACATCGATAGGCACCTGACGTATATGATTGATGAATTGGTGTTCTTTTTCTAAAAATAATTTTTTGTTCCAGTGGATAGAAGGACTGCCTGCAATATATGTCTGATAAGCATCAGGGTGCTCAAATAGTGTGTGTAATACAAAAAGACCGCCAAGAGAGTGCCCAAACAGTGTTTGACGACTCTGGTTGATCGGAAAGCGCTGCTCGATATAAGGCTTTACAACCTTTTCTAAAAAAGAAAAGAACGCAGATGCGCCGCCATATGTATGGGTGGAGAAATCCTTTCTTTTGCCACCAATGGAAGCGTCAGGGCCGGTTAGAGTGAGATCATAATGCCTGAGCGGATGATAGGGCGCGTCTGTCTGATAGCCAATTCCAACAATGATGGCAGGTACAACACCTGTTTTTTCGGGTTTTCTTGACTGTAAACGAATGGCTTCGACCATTGTGCCAAAAATTGAATTCCCATCAAGCACGTACATGACTGGAAAACCAGCCGCTGGAGGAGTAGTATTCGGTTTAAATATAAAAAGTCTGTATGGGTGTGCTGTGATATCCAGTTGCTCCGTCCCAGGTATAAAAAAAGGACGGCTTTCTCCGAAAAATGAATCCTCAGTACCCATTCCTTCGGGGCTTTTGGACATAAGTGACAAGTCTCCTTCCTCAAATTCGACTCTCATTCGATGATAAAAGTAGGCTTACGGATATTGATGAGTGTAGAAATTAAAGAATGGTTTCTTCAAATGAAAATGATTCTCAACTATCCGCAAGCAAAACAAATGATAATGGTTATCAATTATGAAGTCAAATGTTCATAATGTTGTGTATTTGATTTTTTTACCATAATATTCAGAAAATAAAGGGCTAAATTACTAACAAATGATTTGAAAAAGGGAATATCGGACCTTGTCATTTAAAAATAGGAGAAATGTCAAAAGACCTTGACTGCCTCGGATTTTTTACCATTTTCTTCTGTTTGATACAGGAATATATATAGGTTTTTCTTCTTGAAAAGATTTTAAGGAAAAATAAGTCTATAGACCTAATTGTATTTTTGGGGAAAAAGAGGAGAATTTTGAGAAAAGTTGGTGATCCCATATCTCAAAACTTATTCAATATTATGCGTAGCTTTTTTAGAGTGGAAAATTATACAATTAAAAAAGTAAGGGCTGTACCCTTACTTTTTGGTCAATTGGTGTACATGGCTGTAAACACCATTAAATTAAAATCCATCTGTGACATCATATTCGTAACGGATATCGGCTTTGACATTGCTCATAGTAGATCTTGCTGTAGCCTTTGCATTGTACTTAAAGCTCCATTTTTGAGCGACTTTTAATTGATTTTCCAGAGAAATACGGTAAGAACCACTTGTTGCAGATGAAACAATGGATTCGTTCCAAATCTTGTTTGCATCAGCCATCAGCTTGTGAGTGACATTTCCTTGGTTAGGCGATTGGGTACTAGTTGTTGAAATTGATTTAACGATTGCACTTCGGGGAATAGCCGTGTGTTTAGTTAAATCCATTGTAATGACAGAAGAATCAACTCCTAAAAAATTCAAAGAAGTGTTCCCCATGTTGGTAGCGACTCCCGTAAAATTGAATGTTCCATTTCCAGATTTGATGCGATCTTGAATGGAAACAGTAAAGTACATATTCCCTGTATATGTACCACGGGTCACTTTCACAAAATAAGTTTCTGAATTTGAAGTAACGTCACCGGTATTAGCAAAAATAAATGGTGTAACTGAATCAGGGTTAATGACTCTAGATCTACCATCAGAATATTTCGAATTGTAAACCTCTATTTTCATCCCAGTGTACTGCTTATCATATGAACTTCTAACATAAACTTTTTCACCCTTATTAATTGTGAACTGATAATACGCTTCGTTTTCACCTTCAGGTAAGATTGTCGTATCTGGACGACTATATTTCCAATATCCCATTGAGCTTGCTGTGTTAGGACTGTTATTCCCCGTAATCGCTGCTTCTGCTGAATTAGGTGCAAAAAAACTAGTAACAAGCACTAATAATAATGCAGGTAATAAAAAACGTTTGAAGATAGTATTTGTCATATTTTAACCCTCCTTGTAATAATTACTATATCGGCATTAAACTAACAATTTTTAACTTAATTGCCGATATATTTAATAATCACTATTTTTTGAAAAAAGGAGAATCAAAATGAATATTAATACGTCATACCCGACAAGTGCGCCTAACAATCAGAACCGAATCGACTATAAAGGTCAATCAGCTATTAAAAGTACAAATGAGGTGATGACCGAAGCTGATAAACGAATGAAAGTATTAGATGAAAAATATCAAAAAATAAATGAACAAAATAAACGTTTCAAAGATCCTCATGGCCATATATTTGATAAGTATCGAAATCCAAACTCCCCTTATTTCAGAAATGATTTAACCAAACCGGAAAGAGAGGCGGCTTACTCTATTGAAATTGGATGGGCTAATAGTGGAACAGGAGGGCATTATAATTCTAATGATGCCGCCTTCCGTAATGAAAAACGGTATGATCCAACCCAAGAAAGTGTAGAAAAGAAAATACTCAATCGTCAAAAGGTCAACGAACAATTACAAAGTTTATTCTCTAAAAACGGTATAACCATTCCTAAAAACACAAATTTAACTTTTACCATTGACCCGAACAATTTTAAATTAGTGGTAAGTGGTTCAAAAGACGAATCGCTGACTAAACAAATAGAAGAACTATTAAATACAAGCAACAATACAAGAGAATTATTTTTCCATATTATGAAAAGTAGAAATGATGATTCGACTCAATTCACGCCTGATTCTCTTGCTAAATTCCACCTTGTGAATCAAATCAAAACGGTGACAGGCTACAATTTAAAAGACTTAAATATTGTAAACGGTCAATTTGTAACGGATAAAGGGGTCAATATTTTTGATATATACAAAGAAGATCTCCTGAAAAACCCATACACAGCAGAACATGCACGAATTGCCGCTTCACATTACGGAGCACAGCTATTTGATCTAGCCAAAAACGGGTTTGATTCTATTCCCGATTTGGTGTTATCTATTGGTTATCAAAACGGGTCGTTACATGACATTGGACAAAAGGTGAATTACGGAGTAACAAAATGAAGATAAATACATCAAATGCTACAGCGGTTCTAAACAATCAGAACGTTACCGATTTCAATAGCCATCCAGCTATTAAAAGTACAAATGAGGTGATGACCGAATCTGATAGACGGATGAAAATATTAGATGAAAAATACGAAAAAATTAATGAACAAAATAAACGATTCAATGATCCTCAAGACCATATATATAATAAGTATAGAAACCCTTACTCTTCTTATTTCAGAAGTGATCTAACAAAACTGGAAAGAGAAGCTGCATACACTATGGAAATGAGTTGGGCAAGGAATAATAAGGGTGGTCAATATGACTTTAATGACGCCATCTTCCGTAATGAAAAACGGTACGATCCTACACAAGAAAGTGTAGAAAAGAAAATACTCAATCGTCAAAAGGTCAACGAACAATTACAAGATTTATTCTCTAAAAACGGAATATCCATTCCTAAAAACACAAATCTCACTTTTACCATTGATCCAAATAATTTCAAATTAGTAGTGAGTGGTTCAAAAGACGAATCGCTCATGAAACAAATAGAAGACTTATTAAATACAACCAACAATACAAGAGAACTATTTTTTCATATTATGAAAAGTAGAAATGATGATTCTACTCAATTCACACCTGATTCTCTGGCAAAGTTCCATCTTGTCAACCAAATCAAAACGGTGACAGGCTACAATTTAAAAGATTTAAGTATTGTAAACGGTCAATTTATAACGGATAACGGAGCGAATATTTTTGATCTATACAAAGAAGAACTCCTGAAAAATCCATATACAGCTGAAAATGCACGTATTGCCGCTTCACATTATGGTGCACAACTATTTGACCTAGCGAAAAACGGGTTTGATTCTATTCCAGATTTGGTGTTATCTATTGGTTATCAAAACGGCTCTTTACAAGACATTGGACAAAAAGAGAATTATGGGATTAAGAGAACAATAGATTAACAAAACGTGGACGACAACAGGTACAAAACCAGATACCGTTAATAAAAGACTCTATAACAATTGATGTTACAGAGTCTTTTCTATTGAGATGCGTTGGTTGGCTGTTCAACGAAACCTCCTCATGGTAATTTTGACTATAGACGATGTTTTTCACTTTTTTATTGGTGAAAATGTTAAAATGATGAGTAGCGTATTTTTTTATGAAAGGACGGTGCTTGGCATGACGGAACTTCTCGATGACCGGCTGCCGCCGCAAAATATAGAAGCCGAGCAGGCCGTATTAGGTGCTGTTTTTTTAGAACCATCTGCGCTCACGCTCGCTTCTGAGGTATTAATTCCAGAGGATTTCTATAGAATGTCGCATCAAAAGATTTATAATGCGATGCTTGTACTTGGTGATAGAGGGGAACCGGTCGATCTTGTTACGGTGACATCTGAACTGGCCAATACAGATTTACTAGAAGAGGTAGGCGGGATTTCGTATTTAACCGATATTGCGAACTCTGTCCCAACTGCCGCAAACATAGAATACTATGCAAAAATTGTAGAAGAGAAATCTATTTTAAGACGTCTGATCCGCACGGCGACAACCATTGCACAGGATGGATACACGCGTGAGGATGAAGTAGAGGATCTGTTGAGTGATGCTGAAAAGACCATTATGGAAGTGGCGCAGCGTAAAAACTCAGGAGCTTTCCAAAACATTAAGGACGTGCTTGTTCAGACATATGATAATATTGAACAGCTTCATAACCGAAAAGGCGATATCACAGGGATTCCAACAGGTTTCTCCGAGCTTGATCGGATGACAGCTGGATTCCAGCGAAATGACTTAATTATTGTAGCAGCTCGTCCATCAGTAGGGAAAACGGCTTTCGCATTGAACATCGCACAGAATGTTGCGACCAAAACGGACGAAAGTGTCGCCATCTTTAGTTTAGAGATGGGATCTGAGCAGCTAGTTATGCGTATGCTATGTGCTGAGGGGAATATCAATGCACAAAACCTAAGAACCGGTAATCTGACAGAAGAGGACTGGGGCAAGCTGACAATGGCAATGGGCTCGCTATCTAATAGTGGGATTTTCATTGATGATACACCTGGAATCAGAGTAAGTGAAATTCGCTCAAAATGCCGCCGCTTGAAGCAAGAAAACGGTCTTGGAATGATCTTGATTGACTACTTACAGCTTATTCAAGGGAGCGGACGATCAAGCGATAACCGTCAGCAAGAGGTTTCTGAAATCTCTCGGGCATTAAAATCGCTGGCAAGGGAGCTTGAAGTTCCAGTTATTGCTTTGTCTCAGCTTTCACGTGGAGTAGAGCAGCGTCAGGACAAACGTCCGATGATGTCTGATATTCGTGAATCAGGAAGTATCGAGCAGGATGCCGATATCGTGGCATTCCTTTATCGTGATGATTACTACGACAAAGAATCAGAGAATAAGAACATTATTGAAATCATCATTGCCAAACAGCGTAACGGCCCAGTGGGTACAGTATCACTGGCGTTCGTCAAAGAATATAACAAATTCGTCAACCTGGAAAGAAGGTTTGACGATGCGGGTGTTCCGCCCGGTGCTTAAAGCCCAGCTCAAGAAGCTGGGCTTTTTTTTAATGGATCTACATCGAAAGAATGATTGAAAAACGATCGAAATGAGGAGGAGAGAAAGATTGAGAAATCGTATACTAAAAGAAGAAAAGGAGTGATGACTGATGAAATTTCAACAGTTCGAAGCCGCTCAATTACGCATCGCACGCCCAACCGTCAACATGGAAGAGGTTGTGTCCTTTTATGAAGAAGGCTTAGGGCTCAAACGAATAGGCTCGTTTGATCAGCATGAAGGATATGATGGTGTCATGCTGGGGCTCCCTCATCAGCATGTTCATTTAGAAATCACAAAGCATGAAGAAGAAGAAAGTTTGCCCGCCCCGCATCCAGAACAGCTTCTTGTGTTCTATATTCCGGATGCTGAGGAATTTCAGCAAATGAAAGAGAGGTTGCTCTCATTTGGCGGACGGCAAGTCACCTCTACAAATCCATATTGGGAACGGGGTGGAGCAACCATTGAAGATCCAGATGGGTATCGCATTGTGCTCATGAACACAGATGGCATCACCCCTGTTTAAAAAGACTCCCATGCCCGGGAGTCTTTTCTGTTATGAACGAGGTGTGACACGCAGTTTCAGCTCTTTCAGTCCATACATGCTGCTGCTTGTCATCGGAACATAAGAAAGGAGCTCTAGCGCCTCATATCGTTCTATGAAAATCTTTATAGCTGTACATGCTTCAAGACGTGCTAGTGGTGCGCCAAGGCAGAAATGGATACCGTGCCCGAAACCAATATGAGGATTAGGATGGCGGTGTATATCGTATTCATGTGCGTTTGAAAATTGACGCTCATCTCGGTTGGCGGAAGCAAGAAACACAATCACATTGTCGCCCCTTTTCAACACTTTCTCTCCAAGTTCTGTATCTTTTGTGACATAACGAACAATCGCAGGAGCTGGTGCACGAAAACGGACAGCCTCTTCCACCGCACGTGGGATGAGTTCAGGAGATTGGGCGAGCGCTTCATACGCACCAGGCTGTTCTAACAAGCTGAACATCATATTGGAGATCAAGTTGGTGGTTGTTTCGTTGCCGGCTAAAAGAAGAAGATTACAAAATGGAATGAGTTCATCTGCTGACAGTTTGTCTCCATTCTCCTCCGCTTGAATGATGAGGGAAATTAAATCATCACCAAGGTTGTGACGTTTCTTTTCAATGGTGTCTGCAAAAAATGCCATCATGTCAGCTTCCCCTTTGTCACGTGTTTTCTGCCATTCAGCTACATCCTTCTCACTTTCACTTTTAGGCATGCTGACGAGAATATCTGACCATTCTTTAAAAGATTGTTTATGCTCTGAGGGCACACCTAAAAGCTCTGCAATGACAATGACAGGAAGCGGATAGGAAATGTCTTGCACTAGGTCAATCTCTTTTTTTCCTTCAAGTTGTGCCATCAGTTCATCCATTAATTCATGAATACGAGGCTCCCACAATTTCATGACTCGAGGGGTAAAGGCTTTGCTGACAATGGAGCGGATGCGAGTGTGATTGGGAGGGTCCATCATCACCATTGTTTTCATCAGTGAATGCTTCCGCTGGTTTTTAGGAGGCTGACTCGAAAAGGTATCTTTATCGATTGTCACGCGCCTTGCTTCCTCGTAGGTGAATACACTCCACGTTCGGCTGGCTTCGTCAAAATGAACAGGTGATGTCTTGCGCATGTTGGCATACCAATCAAATGGGTGATACGGGTCCTGCTTGTTTTTTCCTCTTAATAACGTTTTTTGCACGGCACTTGGGGACGTTGTTTCCATGATCATCACTCCTTATAGTTTGTCAGATGCTTCCTTTTTTTCGTTGTGTTAGATTAAAGTTAATTCATCAGCTTGGAGGATTCAACCAACAGAAAAGCGAAATCTGTTGAAGAAAGTAGGAAGGGGAGAGCGGCTTGTGGCGGATTGCTACAGAGGGGATAAGCGCGCAACGGAATCAAAGCAGCAATTAAGAAAAGCATTATTTCAATTATTAAGCGAGAAAGAATGGGGGAAGATTTCTGTACAGGATTTGACGAAAGTGGCAGGCATCCACCGCACAACCTTTTATCAGCATTATGAGGATAAATTTGATCTTGCCCAGCAGGTGATGGATGAGATGTTTGATGTGATGAAGTGCGCCATTTTTGCGCCTGTACAAGAAGATGATTTAGAAAAAGAGCATCCGGCATATGTATATATTTTTCGATTTTATCAGCATTTGCAAGAGCATGAAAAGGAGTATCAAATTCTCTTGAAACGAGGGCGAGAGCTTAATATTCATGAAACGGTTCGGGCTTTTTTTGAAGAAAGTTTTTCTTTGGGAAAAGAGGGGGTTGCAGGCTCAAAGCCTGATCCGCAACTCGTTCCTATCGACATGCAGAAGCAATTCGTTATTTCTGCTTACATTGGAACGGCTGAATGGTGGCTGAGGACAGGTAGACCGTATTCACCAGAATTTATGGCAAATTCGATGATTCATTTAATTGAAAATCAATAGAAAGTAAGAACTATCAAAAACATTGGTTTTACTCAAAATCTCCCTTTTTAAGCGCTGAAGAAGTGAGTAAAGCGCTTTTTCTCATATTTAAAACGAACAAAATTTGATTCCGAGATATTAATGTTCGGATTTCACGTTGACTTTTTCGGTTTGCATTGATAAAATAAATGTGTTTGAAAGAGATAACGTTTTGAAAGGTTAACGGAGGTGCACGATATGTCTTCAGTAGTCGTAGTAGGTACGCAGTGGGGTGACGAAGGGAAAGGGAAAATTACCGATTTCCTTTCAGAAAATGCAGAGGTGATTGCCCGTTATCAAGGGGGAAACAATGCAGGTCACACGATCAAATTTGATGGAGTGACTTACAAGCTACACCTCATTCCGTCCGGTATTTTTTATAAAGAGAAAACTTGTGTCATCGGTAATGGAATGGTAGTTGATCCTAAAGCGTTGGTCACTGAGCTTGCGTATCTTCACGAACGGAATGTGAGTACAGATAACCTCAGAATCAGCAATAGAGCCCATGTGATTTTACCTTACCATTTAAAATTGGACGAGGTAGAAGAAGAGCGGAAAGGGGCTAACAAGATCGGTACGACGAAAAAAGGAATCGGACCAGCTTATATGGACAAAGCAGCTCGTATCGGTATCCGTGTCGCAGATCTATTAGATCGTGAAGTATTTGAAGAGAAGCTTGCTCGTAATCTAGAAGAGAAAAATCGTCTTTTAGAGAAAATGTACGAAGCAGAAGGCTTCAAGATTGAAGATATTTTAGATGAGTATTATGAATATGGCCAGCAAGTGAAAAAATATGTCGTAGATACATCTGTTGTCTTGAATGACGCACTAGATGAAGGCCGCCGCGTGCTATTTGAAGGTGCACAAGGTGTTATGCTTGATATCGATCAAGGGACATATCCATTTGTTACGTCATCTAACCCAGTGGCTGGGGGAGTGACGATTGGTTCTGGTGTAGGACCAACGAAGATTCAACATGTGGTCGGCGTGTCAAAAGCGTACACAACACGTGTTGGAGATGGCCCATTCCCGACAGAACTCCATGATGAAATTGGTGATCAAATCCGTGAGGTTGGCCGTGAATACGGTACAACAACTGGACGCCCGCGCCGTGTTGGCTGGTTTGACAGTGTTGTTGTCCGCCATGCTCGTCGTGTGAGCGGGATTACAGATCTATCTCTTAACTCAATTGATGTACTGACAGGGATTGAAACATTGAAAATCTGTGTCGCTTATAAATTGAACGGAGAAATCACAGAAGAATTCCCAGCAAGTCTAAATGAACTAGCGAAATGTGAGCCTGTCTACGAAGAAATGCCAGGATGGACAGAGGATATTACAGGCGTGAAGAATTTAAGCGAACTGCCTGAAAATGCCCGTCATTATTTAGAGCGCATTTCACAATTAACAGGTATTCCACTTTCCATTTTCTCAGTCGGACCAGATCGTTCTCAAACGAATGTTGTCCGCAGCGTGTACCGTCCATAATCATAGACTGATCAAACACCAGTAAAATTGCACATTTTACTGGTGTTTTTTTGTTTAAATATTTCTTAATTTCTGTAGAACAGGCTTCCGATCATTACCAAAATATGATAACTGTATAGGGGGAAGGAGCGTTCTAGTGAAAGAAAGAATAAGATTATTAGATATTTTAAGAGGTTTCGCCATATTAGGCACATTGGGGACGAACGTCTGGTTTTTTGCGTATGCAGGGGATACCTTTGCGACAGATCAGATTGCAGATGAATATGAGAATGGCAGTTTTCTAGAAAGCCTTGTTTCCATGTTCGTCTATGGGAAAATGCTCTCGCTGCTCACCATCATGTTCGGTGTAGGACTAGAGCTCAAATACCAGCAGGCCAAAAGAAAAAATACGCTTTGGCCGGGTACATATTTATGGATTCTTTTATTTTTATTTATCGAAGGCTTTGTCCATTTTGCACTTGTGATGGAATATGATGTGCTCATGAGTTATGCTGTCACCGGTTTGCTTGTGGCATTTATTGTACGAGGAGGGAGCAAGCGTATCAAAAGAGGCATGATCTTCTCTGGAGTCATTCATCTGCTTGTTCTGTCCAGTCTGATGGTGTTCGCCCTCTCTGAAATGGAAACAGCATCGTATGATCAAGGGAGTGAACCCGCGCTGGAAGAGCAGATGCCAGAGACATGGATCTCGCAGGTTCAAGAACGATTGCAACACTTTTTCATGTACCGGGGGGAAGCGATCTTTATCATTCCAATGAACACATTTTTGTTTTTATTAGGTGTGCGGATGATGAGAGCCGGTGTATTTTATGCAAATGAACGCGGGCAGTCTCTACGGAAAAGACTATTCCGAGTCGGTCTGTGGGTGGGGTTGCCGCTGAATGCACTTGTCTTCGTTCCGAACGAACTAGTGGAATTCGTGGTGCGCTATGCGTTTTCGCCATTCCTTTCTCTTTTCTATATTGCTGTTATTGCGAAGCTCCTGGCTCACACAGAGTCATGGTTCATGTGGAATTGGCTTGAATATGTAGGGAAAATGGCGCTTAGTTGTTACATCCTGCAAAATGTCATCTGCTCGGTTCTTTTTTATAGCTGGGGATTGGGTCTTGGCGGACAAATCAACGCTCCTCTTATCGTATTGGCATGGCTGTTGATTTCTCTTCTGCAAATTACCATATCAGCGTTTTGTCTAAAGGTTTGGAGAATCGGTCCAATGGAATATATTCGTTCGCGGGCACTTCGCCGGGTGACGATGAAGAAAGCAGGATAAAGGGGAATCGTGACAATGTTTTTCAAAAAAAGTACGAAAAGAGAACAAGCGAATGCGCGTAAAGCAGCTGTGTCAGCATTTATCTTTTATCTTCTCGCATTAGGAGGACATGCGCTGTACTCTTATTTCCAGGATGATAAACCGCCCGTCACCTTTGTGATTCTCATGGCGGGTCTCCTTGTATTTTTCACCTCAGATTGGCTATACAATAAGAGACGTTCATAAAAGAAGCCCTCATGACGAGGGCTTCTTTCTTATTTCACGCTTTTATATTGACCTTTTAAGTTTTTGCGGATGTACTGAATGATTTTGCGCAATTCGTTGGCATGCGGTCTGCCAAACGGACTTGTTTGCCTTTGCTGATAGAGGACTTGGCCCTTTTCGTTTAGTAAGAAATAGGCAGGTTCTCCGTGCACCCCGTGATCTTCATAAGGAGCATCTTCCCCATGATAGTGGACTTCGTATGCTTTTAATGAAGTGAGATCCTTGTCAGACATGATGGGGAAGGATAGTCCTTCTTTATCGGCAAATTCCTTCAAGTCATCAGAATGATCTGTTGAAATCGCCATTAAGTGGATATCCTTGTCTTGAAAGTATGATTGCTGCTGTTCGAGCTCTTTTAATTCTTCTACACATACTGGGCACCATGAGCCTCTAAAGAAGACAATGAGGTGCCAGCTTTGATGCTCCTCTAGATGTTTGTGAAAATCAATATGTTCGCCCTGAATGGTTGGAAGTGAAAAATTGGGCATTTTATCTCCTAATTTGAATGAACTCATACTGCTTCCTCCTTTTTAAATCACAATGTCACTTGTTTCATGTATAACCAATTTCGTTCGGTCTAAAACGTTTCTATGTGTTTGAATAGTCAGAGGTCATGAAAATGAAGGCGATTGCAAGTAGAAGGAATTTGGCAGGAGATTTCAAATCCGACACTTTTTTTAAAAAAATGTCGAAAAACGTATTGCCATATGTAATTACTCTATGATATTATAAATCTCGTTGTTGCAAAGGTCTCTGAAACTTGTTAGGATGCGATGTTCCAGCTTTTTTAAAGCGATTGGTTTGACGCAATACAACTTCTTCAGAATTACTTTTCACAAACCGAGAGCCATTAGCTCAGTTGGTAGAGCATCTGACTTTTAATCAGAGGGTCGAAGGTTCGAGTCCTTCATGGCTCACCATGTATTGGCCCGTTGGTCAAGCGGTTAAGACACCGCCCTTTCACGGCGGTAACACGGGTTCGAATCCCGTACGGGTCATTGATTTACTTTAGCGTTAAGCTAATTTTTCCTCACTTGCTTGGAAGAGCACCACGATTGCTTTTTCGGGCAAGTTACTGAGGTCCGGTAGTTCAGTTGGTTAGAATGCCTGCCTGTCACGCAGGAGGTCGCGGGTTCGAGTCCCGTCCGGACCGCCATTTATATTTATTCATCTTTTTGATGATGGCTCGGTAGCTCAGTTGGTAGAGCAACGGACTGAAAATCCGTGTGTCGGCGGTTCGATTCCGTCCCGAGCCACTTCCAAACGCATCTGCAATCGCAGGTGCGTTTTTCTTATGAAAAGAAGGCATAAAAAGGGAGAAGCCGGACCTAGGTAGGGCCCGGCTCCATAAGAAGAAGACGTTACATTTATATAGACGATCGGTGACTGGAAAAGTTTCAATAAAAAAGGAAAAAAACCATCATTTTTTTGATCACTGTCTTCCTATCCAACGATTGCTAGAAAAGAAAGCCGTTATTATTTTTATCTTTGCCACGTAAAACGTTATAATAGACAGTGAGCCTTTTTTGCTCAAATGAAAAAGGTCTGATGAAACATGCAAAAATGGAATGACATAGATGCTAAAAATGCAGGAGGAAATCACAATGGAAAAAAAGATTCTTGTCGTAGATGATGAAAAGCCGATTGCTGATATATTGGAGTTTAACTTAAGAAAAGAGGGCTATGAGGTTCATTGTGCATATGACGGCAATGAAGCCCTTGAAATGGTAGAAGAAATCAAACCAGACATTATTTTGCTAGACATCATGCTACCGAATAAAGATGGCGTTGAAGTATGCCGTGAAGTGAGAAAGAAATATGACATGCCGATTATCATGCTGACAGCAAAAGACTCTGAAATTGATAAAGTCATCGGTCTTGAGCTTGGCGCAGATGATTATGTGACGAAGCCATTTAGCACGCGCGAGCTGCTTGCCCGTGTGAAGGCGAATTTAAGAAGACAAATTGCTACGCCGCAGACAGAGGAAGAATCTGAATCAAATGATATTGAAATTGGATCACTTGTCATTTATCCAGATGCGTATGTGGTGTCTAAGCGCGAGGAAACGATTGAATTGACGCACCGTGAGTTCGAATTGCTTCATTACTTAGCGAAACATATCGGACAAGTGATGACACGTGAGCACTTGCTGCAAACCGTATGGGGCTACGATTACTTCGGAGATGTCCGTACAGTAGACGTCACCGTCCGCCGTCTTCGTGAGAAAATTGAAGACAATCCTAGTCACCCGAGCTGGATCGTGACAAGGCGAGGCGTCGGCTACTATTTAAGAAACCCAGAGCAGGACTAAGATTCTTATGAGTAAAGTAGGTTTTTTTCGCTCGATTCACTTTAAATTGACCTTAATTTACGTGCTGCTGATCATCGTCGCCATGCAGATCATTGGCGTGTACTTTGTGAAGCAGCTAGAGCAGTCCTTAATTAATTCATATGATAATTCCTTGAATCAGCGAATCTACTCGTTATCGTATTACCTAGAACAAGATTCATCGAAAAGTAAGGCAGAATTAAAAGAGGATGCTCAAAAGATATTAAACGACTTTAATAACAAAGATGAGTCTAATGAAATTTCTGAAGTCAGCTATATTGACGAAAGCAGAGAGGTGATTGCCTCTGTGAATAACGGCAGTCAGGAGATTGCCGGCAAGAAAATCACAGATCAGATCATTAGCCGAATTTTCGCAGTAGGCAAAGACTATGAAAAGAAATTCTATGACCCAGAATCCAATAAACGGGTGCGTATTTCTGCGACAGCCGTGAAAAATGAAAACCAAGAAACTGTCGGTGTGATTTATGTTGTGTCTTCGATGGAGAGCGTGTTTAACCAAATGCGAACCATTAACACCATTTTGGCGACGGGTACACTGATCGCCCTTGGGACGACCGCACTACTTGGGATTTTCATCTTTAGAACCATCACTCATCCTATATCGGATATGAGAAAGCAAGCAATTGAGCTCGCCAAAGGGAACTTTTCCAGGAAGGTTCGAAAGTATGGACATGACGAGATTGGCCAGCTTGCGACAACCTTTAACCATCTGACGAGAGAGCTGGAGGAAGCGCAGCTCATGACAGAGGGAGAGCGGAAGAAGCTATCTTCTGTCATTGCCTATATGACAGATGGCGTCATCGCCACGAATCAAAACGGTGCGATTATTCTATTAAACAGCCCAGCATTAGAGCTGTTAAATGTTTCACGTGAAACAGCACTAGAGATGCCGATTACGTCCTTACTGGGCCTCGAGGACACGCATACCTTTGAAGATTTAGTCGAAAATCAAGATTCCATGCTGCTAGAAATAGAACGCGAAGATCAGCTGTCAGTTTTGCGTGTGAATTTCTCAGTGATTCAGAAAGAGCACGGGAAAATTGATGGATTAATTGCAGTCATTTACGACGTCACGGAGCAGGAGAAAATTGATGCAGAACGCCGCGAATTCGTTGCGAACGTATCGCATGAGCTACGCACACCGCTAACGACGATGCGAAGCTATCTTGAGGCGCTGGCTGAAGGCGCAATTGGAGATAAAGAGCTTGCACCAAGGTTCCTTAGTGTGACGCAAAATGAAACAGAACGCATGATCCGGCTTGTCAATGACTTGCTACAGCTATCTAAGTTCGACAGCAAGGATTATCAATTCAACCGTGAGTGGACGAATTTTATCAGATTTATCTCATTGGTCATCGATCGTTTTGAAATGACAAAAGAGCAGCATGTTGAGTTTATCCGCAATCTTCCGCAGCGTGAAATATATGTGGAAATCGATCAAGATAAAATCACACAAGTGCTCGATAATATCATTTCTAATGCGATGAAATACTCTCCAGAGGGTGGACATATCACGTTTACCGTTGATTTGGATGAGGAGAAGAGTCTTGTATTATTCAG
Source organism: Bacillus pumilus (assembly GCF_009937765.1). Taxonomy (NCBI): domain Bacteria; kingdom Bacillati; phylum Bacillota; class Bacilli; order Caryophanales; family Bacillaceae; genus Bacillus; species Bacillus pumilus. Next base: position 32,830 of record NZ_CP047089.1, read on the forward strand.
CGTCAAAGATGAAGGAATCGGTATTCCGAAGAAGGATATGGATAAAATCTTTGAACGTTTTTATCGAGTGGATAAGGCGAGAACAAGAAAGCTTGGCGGAACCGGCCTTGGCCTTGCGATTGCAAAAGAAATGGTTCAGGCTCATGGCGGAGACATTTGGGCTGACAGCATTGAAGGAAAAGGAACCACAGTGACCTTTACCCTTCCGTACAATGAAGAACAAGAGGATGATTGGGATGAAGCGTGAGACCTTTAAAACCATAATATTGACAATCCTAATTGCGATCAGTCTTGTGTTTACGTGGAATATTTGGATGTTCCAGCCCGTCATGCAGGACCAGGCAGATGCCGGCACTCAGGTCGTAGAAACAAAGAAGATATCAAGCGATGAGCCTAGAAGCCTCATTGATGTCGTGAAGCCGCGGGAGATGTTCATCCATTCAAATGGGGAGCATTTGAAAGTGGATCAAAAGGAACTCTTTCAAAACTTCTGGAATGATGTGAGCCTTTGGGATGTGAAAGAGATTTCGGATGTGTCAGATCAATATTCTGAGCAGAAATTTAAGAATTTCTTCTATGGAAACGGAGGACAGGGGAAGACATTGGATCTTGTGTTCAATGACCCGATTCCGATTGATATATTCCAAGCGCTGTTTAAATGGCCGAACAAGTCCATCGAATACAACTCGTTTGATCGGATGATTGTGCCGTTCTCCCAGCAGGATAAGGCCAATAAGAAAGTTTATTTGGTTTCATACAGCAAGGAAACGGTGCTTGAGCTGACAATAGAGTCTGCTAACTATCGAAATCTCATGGACAGTATCGCAGCCGCTCAAAACGAGATGCCGCGCTACGATCTCTATACGTTCTCTGCGAATTCGAAACGAGATTTCCTCCTTCCGAGAAAGCAAGAGCAGCTTGAATCGAAAATGTTCTTTATCGAAACGATTAAGACAAGCAAATTCAAGGACGCTCTGTTTACGGACCCGAGTCTTGTTGGTGAGGAGTCTAATTTAAACCGAACGGTGTACACAGATGGCACAAGCCGTCTTGAAGCCAATCAAAAAGACCACCGCATCCAATATCAGCACCGCAACATCAACAGCAGCACCGTTTTCCAAACGGGCGATTTGATTAAGCGAAGTGTGAAGTATTTCAATGATACGGGGAGCTTTACCGATGACTATCAATACTTTGGCATCAATAGCAACCAGCAGCTTTCCTTTAATATGTTTATGGATGGCCTGCCGATCGTCAACAGTACAAAGCACCCATTCGGGATGACCTCTCTTGAAGTACAGTGGGCGAATGACGACATCTTAAATTACAAGCGTCCAAACTATATTCTAGGCAACAAAGCGAGTCAAAGTGAACAGGTCAAGCTGATGAACGGGACAGAGTTGAAACACTTAATCGTCAAGCAGACGAAATATGATGACCTTGAGAAAATTGAACAAATTTTCCCGGCCTATCAAGCTGCTTCCACCGCATCAGATCAAGATCAAGCGATGTTTGTCTGGCTGGAGCCAGTATGGTGCATGAAATACAACGGTAAAACCGTGATTCTATCGCATGATTTGTTGACAGAGGGGAGCGAGAATCATGGAGTGGAATAAGACCAAAACGATCTTTATCCTAGCCTTTCTCGTTCTCGATATCTTTCTAGGTTTTCAATACTTTGAAAAACGATCGACTGATCATTTTGCGATTATCGAAAAAACGGATACGCTGGAAGAAATGAAGGCAGACGGGATCAAATATGGCAATCTATCAGATGAAGCGAAGATTGGCTACCGCATTACAGCTGAAAAGAAGCAATATACGAAAAAGGATGTCGACGAATTAGCTGATCAAAAGGCGAAAAGCACATTCCCGAAAACAGACAAAGATGATCCTGTCACGCTGCTTGAAATGACCTTCAATAAACCAGTGGCCTTGCCGAAAAAAGATATGAAAACAGCGGCGGCAAACCTGGTGAACCAGCGTTTGCTAGATGGGAAGAATTATAAGCTGTGGAGTATTGATGAAGAGGCAGGGAAAATCGTCTTTTTCCAAACGTATAAAGGGAAATACATTTTCCAAGAGGGGCTTGATGACTCCGAAACCATCGGAAAAATCACCCTAGATCTAAATGATAAAAACGAGGTCGTATCGTATCAGCAGTCGATGGTGACATCGATTAATGAAGTGAGAAAAGAAACCCTTGTGCCAGCGCTTGAAACTGTGAAGGACTTATATACGCAAAACATGCTGAGCCAAAACACGACCGTGAAAAAGGTAGAGCTAGGCTACTATACGCAATATCCAGGTGCAAGCACGCAGGTTATGGTGCCTGTATGGCGAGTCGAGCTTGAGGGCGTATCAACTGGTTCAAAGAAAAAGACAGAAGAAGAATATTTGATCAATGCCATTGATGGCTCAACACTTGATCATATAGAGAAAGATGACAAATCTTCAATGGAGTGAGAGAACATGAGCTTGCAGTTCAGTGTACTAGCGAGCGGAAGTACGGGGAACGCTTTTTATTTAGAAACAGGCGAGCATGCCTTTTTAGTGGATGCTGGTTTAAGCGGCAAACAAATGGTCGAATTGCTGAGTCAAATCGACCGCAAGCCTGAAGACTTGGACGGTATTTTTGTGACACATGAGCACTCAGATCATATTAAAGGACTTGGTGTCATGGCAAGAAAGTACAAGCTTCCTGTCTATGCAAATGCGAAAACATGGAAGGCGATGGAGTCTCATATCGGGAAGATTGATACAGAGCAAAAATTCCATTTTGATATGGAAACTGTCCAATCCTTTGGCGGTCTCGATGTTGAGTCCTTTGGCGTCTCACATGACGCGGCTGAGCCCATGTTTTACGTGTTCCATTATGGAGGGCGCAAACTTGCCCTAATGACGGATACAGGCTATGTGAGTGACCGTATGAAAGGCATCATACAGTCAGCCAATACATTTGTATTTGAGAGCAATCATGATGTCGGTATGCTGCAAATGGGTAGATACCCGTGGAGCATTAAGCGCAGAATTCTGAGCGATGTCGGACATGTTTCAAATGAAGATGCCGCTCTTGCGATGACAGATGTCATTGGAGATGCCACCTCACGCATTTACTTGGCTCATTTGAGTCAAGACAACAACATGAAGGATTTAGCCCGTATGGCGGTCCAGCAAACGCTCGAGATGAAAGGCTTTGTTGTCGGGGATGGCTTTGATTTATATGATACGGACCCGAAAAAAGCAACCCCGCTTTGCGCCGTATGATTTTTATAATCGTATGATTAAGATAAGAGCTTCTTACCAACACTATATACATCATCTATTCACTGAAAGGAAGGAAACATAGTGGATTATCGCGATGTAGAGTGGAAGCCGAGACGAAGCAGAAAAGGATATTTCCTGTCTGGTCTGATCGGTGTATTGGTAGGAGCTTTTTTAATGGGATTCTTTTTCCCCTATGTATCAGGACAAAGCGGCAGTCCCTTTGGGTGGCAGCAGAACGGAGATGGGCAAGCAGCACAGGGCCCTTTAAAGACCGTCAATGTGAATGTCAATGATGCGGTCACAAAAGTCGTATCGAATATGTCAGATACGGTTGTCGGCGTTATTAATATCCAAAAGTCGAGCTTTTGGGAAGAAGGCGGAGAGGCAGGCAGCGGGTCAGGTGTGATTTATAAGAAAAAGGGTGACACCTTTTATATTGTGACCAACCATCATGTCATCAAAGGTGCCAACCAGCTTGAAGTGAGTCTTCAGGATGGGACAAGGATTGGTGCCAATCTTGTCGGAAGCGATCAGCTCATGGATTTAGCGGTTCTCACCGTCAAAAGTGATAAGATCAAGCAAACCGCAGCCTTCGGTAATTCAGACCATGTGAAGCCCGGTGAGCCTGTAATCGCCATTGGAAATCCATTAGGGCTTGAATTCGCAGGCTCTGTCACACAAGGTGTCATTTCAGGAACGGAACGTGCGATTCCTGTGGACTCGAATGGAGACGGACAGGCGGATTGGAATGCGGAGGTACTGCAAACAGATGCCGCCATCAATCCAGGGAACAGCGGTGGTGCCCTGATCAATATGGACGGAAAAGTGATCGGTATTAACTCAATGAAGATTGCCGAATCAGAAGTAGAAGGTATCGGACTGTCTATCCCAGCGAATCTCGTCATCCCTGTCATAGAGGATTTAGAGCGCTACGGAGAGGTGAAACGTCCGTACCTAGGTGTTGGCATGAAATCATTAGCAGATATTGCGAGCTACCACTGGGATGAAACATTGAAGCTGCCATCTAACGTCACATCAGGCGTTGTCGTGATGAGTGTCGAGCCTTTGTCTCCGGCAGGAAAAGCGGGGCTAAAAGAGCTGGATGTCGTCACTTCCTTTGATGGCAAGAGTGTACAGAATATCGTAGACCTTCGTAAGTATTTATATCAAAAGAAAGTCGGCGACAAGGTAAAGGTACAGTTTTACCGAAGCGGAAAGAAAAAATCAGTAGAAATCAAACTTTCTCAAACCGACCGATTCGGCGGATGACCAGTTCCTTGAGGGGACTGGTTTTTTTTGCATGCTCATCATATGATGGAGAAAAGGGGGCGATACGATTGGTTACACTGCAGCCAATGTCACAGACGGATTACGATGTATTGATGGAGAAGTCCATACAGCGGTACGCAGAAGAAAAGGTACGCGCAGGGACTTGGGAAGAGGAAGAATCACTTGCAAACGCCGAAGAACAATTTGATCGGCTCCTTCCTGAAGGTCTACAGACAGAGCATCATGAGCTATGGAATCTCTTGAATGGAGAAGAGGCGATTGGCTGGGTTTGGCTTTGTTATGACCCCAACCACCCACAGAAGGAAGGATTCATTTATAACTTTTTCTTATTCGAAACGTATCGAGGAAAAGGCTTTGCAAAGCAGGCCATTGCAGCATTAGAGGAAGAGGCAAAGTCATTAGGAGTGCAAAAACTTTCGCTTCATGTCTTTGCACATAATCAAATTGCGCGTTCACTGTATGAAAAGACAGGATTTGAAGAAACTGGAATCTATATGAGTAAACCTTTATGAAAAAGAAGAAGCACCGTGCGGATCGCATGCGGTGCTTTTTTATGAGGAGCTCATGGCATCTTCAGCCGTGACTCTGTATATATCGACTTTGCATTTCACGAAAGCGCGAATGATCGCTGGAACTTGAGCTTCTGAACGAATTAACAATGAGGTCTCGTCATCACTGATCACAAGATCTGTTCCGACAGTTTGTAAGTACTGCGTGAGAACAGGCTTCACCTCATCATCAATCCACGCATGCTTGAAGGTTGCACGTATGTTTGAGGATGTGATGGTTTTCTCTTGAGGATGTGTATGGGGGGACACTAATTTTCCTTCAGAAATAAAAGCCGTTTTGGTACAAATACTATTTGTGAACCTTGGGCGGTCAGCCGTTAAAAAGACGGTTTTCCCTTCATGTTTTAACGTGTCAATGACCTGCTGAATGTGCAAGATCGAATCTGCGTCAATATCGGCAAAAGGCTCGTCGAGTAAAACAAATTCAGGTCGATGGGCGATAGCCTGCGCCATGCCGAGTCGTTTCTTCATACCAGGTGTGAAGGAACCGACCTTTTCCTGATGATAGTGATCTAAGCCGACAAATTCGAGCAGCCCTTCATAATCACTCGTTTTCTGGCGCGTACCGGTGATTTTTGATAAGTAGGCAAGATGTTCAAGTGCCGTCAGCCCTTCATATAAATCCGTATATTCAGGCAGAACACCGATATGCTGCCTCACCTTTTTTAAAGAAGGCATATCCATCATCGTAAACGTTCCAGAGGTTGGCCGGCAAATTCCCGTAATGATATTGAAAAACGTCGTCTTTCCAGACCCCTTCGGTCCAATGAGTCCGAAGATATCGCCTCGATTGACATCAAGAGTAATGTGATCTATCGCGACTTTTGTCCGATATTTTTTTGTGAGTTCTTTTGTATGTAGCATTTAGACATCCCTCCTTTGAAATAGGAGTGCTGTTCCAATAAGTAATACAATGGTTAATGCTGTATTCATGAGTACATAGGTCAGCGGTTCACTCAAGCGCGCATAATAATAAGGCGTCATATATTGGAACCAATGAATCAATCGTTCTGAAGAAAGAACCGATATCATACTGACGATCGGGAAAAGAAAGGAAAACAACATCCCAACAAACATTGATTTCTGCGGGGTTGGAAAGAGCATGGACAAAAATAAAGCACATGAGATACCGACACTGATAAAGGTTAAGATTTTTAATGCATCAGAGAACAAAAAACGATGTGAAATCATCATATTCAGTACGTATGTTGTCATAATACAACTGAGCCAAAATAGCATCAGTCCAAGATATTTACCGATAATAATGTTCAAACGGGTGGTTTTACTAACGAGAAAACGAATGGTTTTCAAATGGATTTCTCGGCTCAAAATATCATGAGACAATAAGAAAATAAGGAAGAAACCAAATAGAGACATCACCAGTTCATTCCCAATGGAATAAGGATCCTTTGCCTGCTCCCATTTGTCCTGATGAGCAGCAATAAACGGTAGAGTTGAAACAAAAGTAGATAAAATGAAAATAATAACAATTGTTAAAATAGATTTTGTGCTTTTGAAGAGCTGCTTAAACTCATTCATACAGATGGTCCACACACGCTGTACCTCCCTTCATCTTTATTATACCGCTAGAAAAGAAAGACACCATATCTTGCTCTTTAACATTTGCTTAAATTTTATAAAAAGCAGACTCTTCCAGCAACAGTTGACTAACTTTTGAAAATGTTCAGAAAAATATCTTGATTTATCAAAAAACATCATGTATGATAGCTTTAATTCAAGATAGTTAAACAGGCAATGACGAGAGAAAGTACAATCATCAATTTTTCCACAGAGAGCTTCGGTAGCTGAAAAGAAGCAAAAATAATGATTCGAAAAATGGTCTCTGAGCCTCGTGCTGAACATATCTATGATATTAGTAGGACACGACGAGAGTTGGTACTCGTTATCAAAACCACAGTATATGAGCCAGATTGGAGCTTTGTACTTGTAGAGGCTGTTTAGCGCGAGCAAACAGTAAATAAAGGTGGTACCACGAGACAAATACCTCGTCCTTATGATTCAAAGATAAGGATGGGGTATTTTTTATTGTCCACTTTTTTCATACAAATGTTCAAATGTTCCACGTGAAACACCACATCCATTTTTTCAAATGAAAGGGAGATTGACATGAGTGAACATGCATTGGTTTTACAATCAGATTTCGGCATTGATGATGGAGCGGTCAGCGCTATGTACGGAGTGGCAAATACGGTCAGCAGCAGCATCCGCCTTTTTGATTTAACACACAATATTCCGCAATATGACATTTGGGAGGCATCTTACCGCTTGCTCCAAACCGTCACGTACTGGCCGGAAGAGACGGTATTCGTATCCGTCGTTGACCCAGGCGTTGGGTCAGAAAGAAAGAGTCTTGTCGTCAAAACCACAAGCTCGCACTACATCATTACCCCAGATAACGGGACACTCACGCACGTTGCACAGGATATTGGCATTGTAGAAGCCCGTTATTTAGATGAAACCATTAACCGGCTGCCAAAGTCGGGAAAATCACATACATTCCACGGGAGAGACATTTACGCGTATACAGGGGCGAGAATTGCTTCAGGAGTGATTTCTTTTGAAGAGGTTGGGCCAAAGGCGAATATTGATGATATTATTCACCTTCCAGTCGTACAGGCTTATGCGAAAGAAGAAGTGATCACAGGGACAATTGATATTTTAGACGTGCGGTTCGGAAACCTATGGACAAACATTCATCACACGCTATTTGAACAGCTTTCAATCAATTATGGGGATGCAATAGAAGTTACCATTGCCAACGGGCCAAAAAATGTGTATAAAAATATCATGACCTATGGACGATCTTTTGCCGATTTAAAGGTAGGCGAACCACTCGTATATGTCAATTCACTCGATCATTTAGGCGTGGCGATCAATCAAGGGTCATTTGCAAAGGCTTATAACATCGGTACAGGCACAGGCTGGCGCCTTTCGATTCGCAAAGCTCCGCGCATTATATACGAATAAGAGGAGGATACATCATGGCAGGTAAACAACTTTCAACGAAAACTGTCGTTGCCATCGGAATTGGCGCAGCCGTCTTTGTCATTTTAGGACGCTTCGTCTCCATTCCAACTGGGATTCCGAATACACAAATTGAGACATCGTATGCATTCCTTGCATTAATGGCCGTGCTATTTGGCCCTGTTGCAGGCGCACTGATTGGATTTATTGGTCATCTCATTAAAGATGCGACCACATTCGGCCCTTGGTGGAGCTGGATTATCGTTTCAGGTGTTGTTGGGTTATTGATCGGCTTCATTTCGAACCGTTTAAAAGTAGAAGAGGGCGACTTTGGCTGGAAAAAAATCACGCTCTTCAACGCCGTACAGGCAGGCGCACAAGCATTGGGCTGGTTTGTCATTGCCCCAGTACTCGACATTGTGATCTATGCAGAACCTACGAACAAAGTATTTGTTCAAGGCATCGTGGCAGGAATCTCAAACATTATCACAGTTGGTGTACTAGGCACCATCATCATTGCGGCTTATGCGAAAACGAGAAGCAAAAGCGGCAGTCTATCGAAAGAAACATCATGAAGCAAGGTGGAACACATAAATGAAGAAACCGATGATTCAATTCGAACATTTCGGATTCCAATATCGCAGTCAGGCAGAACCGACATTGAAAGATATCAACCTGACCATCTATGAAGGTGAAAAAGTCCTCATCGCAGGCCCGTCTGGATCGGGAAAAAGCACACTAGCCCATTGCATCAATGGGCTAGTTCCTGCGTCTTATAAAGGTTCTATGGAAGGAAGTCTTCACATCGGCGGGAAAAATGCAGAGAAAGAGAACATTTTCTCCCTATCACAGCTCGTCGGAACGGTGCTGCAGGACCCTGATGGTCAATTTATCGGGCTGACCGTTGGAGAAGATATCGCATTTACACTTGAAAATGATCAAGTCACACGCGAAGAAATGAAAGCACGTGTTGAAGAAGCGGCAAAATTAACAGAGGTAGATGGTAAGCTGGCATCGTCTGTCCATGAGCTGTCAGGCGGTCAAAAACAACGTGTCGCCATCGCAGGCGTCCTTGTCAATGATGTCGACATTTTGCTGTTCGACGAACCACTTGCAAGTCTTGATCCCGCAACAGGTAAAGAAGTGATCGATCTCATTGATCGACTACAAAAACAAACGAAAAAAACGGTCGTGATGGTCGAGCACCGATTAGAGGATGTTCTTTTCCGCCAAGTCGACCGCATCATCGTCGTCAATGACGGCACGATTGCAGCAGATATGACACCAGATGAATTGCTCGCCTCAAATGTATTAGAAGCGGCGTATTTACGTGAGCCTTTATATGTAAAAGCCATGAAATATGCAGGCATTCCGATTGAAGCAGGAGATCAAATTGCGAATTTACAGCATCTTATCTTAAATGATGAGGAAAAAATGAAAATCGAGCAGTGGGTGGAAGCGTCTGAGCCATCAGCCGAGCAGAATGAAGCGCAGGATTTACTAGAAGTACGTGAATTGAGCTTTGACTATCCGACAAGACCCAACACACTGAACAACATCTCTTTTACCGTCAAAAAAGGAGAAATGATCAGCATCGCTGGAGCCAATGGCGCAGGCAAGACGACACTATCCAAGGTGCTCTGCGCATTTGAAAAGCCAACAAAAGGGACCATTCATCTAATTGGTGATGACATCACAGGAGATACCATCAAACAGCGCTCCGAACGAATCGGCGTTGTCATGCAAAACCCCAATCAAATGATTTCTAAACAAATGATTTTTGATGAAGTCGCATTTGGTCTCGTTTTAAGAGGTGTAAAGGAAGACGACATCAAGGAACGGGTGGAGCGAGTCCTAAAAGTATGCGGCTTATATCCATTTCGGAACTGGCCGATTTCAGCCCTCAGCTTTGGACAGAAAAAGCGCGTTACCATCGCATCAATTCTTGTATTAGAGCCAGAAATTATCATTTTAGATGAGCCAACCGCCGGACAGGATTTTAGACATTACACAGAGATGATGACGTTTCTAGAGCAATTAAATCAGCAGGGCGTCACGATCTTGATGATCACCCATGACATGCATTTGATGCTCGAATACACAAAAAGAACCATTGTCATTTCCGATGGAGAAAAAATCGCAGATGATACACCGGCCAAAGTGCTGACAGATCAGCTACTTGTTCAAAAGGCGAGCTTAAAGGAAACGTCGCTATATGAACTGGCGCTGAAAGCAGACTGGCCAAATCCAAATGAACTCGTGGATCGCTTCATTGAGGTAGACAGAAAGGAACGAATGACATGGCTGTAGACATGCTGTCTTATATCGACCGCCCGTCACCGATTCACCGGCTGACAGGTGCCACCAAACTCATTTGCTTTATCCTCTGGTCGTCCGCAGCGATGCTCACGTATGATACAGGCGTATTAGTGTTTATGCTAGTTGCCAGTATCGTGTTCTTTCAGCTATCAAACGTACGATTTCGTGATATCTCTTTCGTAGTAATTGTTCTGGCGATTTTCCTTGTCATCAACAACATTGCCATTTACATCTTTGCCCCCCAGCAAGGTGTCGCGATTTACGGAGCAAAGCATGAGCTGTTTCACATTGCGGGCTGGTACAATGTCACACTTGAACAGCTTTTCTATCAGTTGAACATTACGCTCAAATACGTGACCGTGATGCCAGCAGCTCTTTTATATATTGTGACAACAAATCCAAGTGAATTCGCCTCATCGCTTAGCCGAATTGGGGTCAGCTACCGGATTTCGTATGCTGTAGCGATTGCATTACGCTATATTCCAGATATTCAGCGGGATTTTCGCACGATCGCGATTTCTCAACAAGCAAGAGGTATTGATTTATCGAAGAATGAAAAACTGGGAAAACGAATTAAAAATGCGCTGTCGATTGTGATGCCGTTGATTTTTTCTAGCCTAGAGCGGATTGAGACCATCAGCAATGCAATGGAGCTGCGCGGATTTGGAAAGCATAAAAAGCGCACATGGTTTACGGCGAAAGACTTTCAAAAAGCAGATTATGTGGCGTTCATATTTGTTGGTGTGGTACTGATCGTGTCGCTAGTGATTACAATTGTTAGAGGAACGAGATTTTATAATCCATTTTTATAGGAAGAAGCCTTCACAGGAGTGGAGGCTTTTTTATTGGTTTGTGGATAAAAGGTGTGGAAAATGGTAAAAGACTATTAACATGTGAATAAATCGGTTATATTGAACAATGAGCGAAACACTTGTGAATAACCAAACAACATATTGGAGGAATTAGAAACTTATGAACAAATCACTTTATGCTTGTGCAGAACATATAGAAACCGTATTAGACATGTACATAGATGATCACGAAACGCCGCCAGAATTCAGAAAAATCGAACATACACACAGCTTATCCACAACCTGTGAATTGTGCGATGAACCTGCAATATATATAGTGGGGAACGAATGATCGGACACAAAATACACAAATTTTATCCACAATTGTTGATAACTTATATGAATAACTTGTTCTTAAGGTGGGGATGACCTGTGAATATATCAATTATCACAGTAGGAAAATTAAAAGAGAAATATTTAAAGCAAGGCATAGCCGAATACACAAAACGATTACAAGCCTATGCGAAAATCGACATCATTGAGCTCCCAGACGAAAAAGCACCCGAACATCTCAGCGAGCAAGACATGAAAATCATCAAAGACAAAGAAGGCGAACGCATCCTAAGCAAAATCAACCCAGACGCCCACGTCATCGCCCTCGCCATCGAAGGAAAAATGAAAACTTCCGAAGAATTAGCCGATACAATAGATAAGCTGGCAACATACGGAAAAAGCAAGGTATGTTTTGTCATAGGCGGATCCCTTGGTTTAAGCGACGCCGTCATGCAGCGCGCGAATGAGAAACTGTCGTTTTCGAGGATGACGTTCCCGCATCAGTTGATGAGGTTGGTACTGGTGGAGCAGATTTATCGAGCGTTTCGGATTGTGCGGGGGGATCCTTATCATAAGTAAATGAGGTTTTTTGAAGACAATCTGATTTTTGTATAGTAAAATATAGTATAGAGAAAATATTAAAAGGACAACTTTTTCTCATCGGAGCTGAGTTGTCCTTTATTAATTACTGATGAGACTCCCAATCTAAAAAATTTTGCTTATAGTTTAGTAAATCATGAAGTTCTTCCAACTTTTCTGGGTCAGTTTCGGTATCGATTGATAGCTCTAACCACTCAAAGTAGGTAGACAAATCTATATAGTACTTATTTGCTTGGGTATATTTAGGATAATTTCTCCAATAATGTAAGTAAAGTTTTTCAGGAAGAGAAGCAAATGGACCGTTGGCATCTTTAAATTCTTGAAGATTTCTGAGTGAAATTGAACCAATATTATCGGTATTACCGCTTCCCTTCTTTTGTCCAGTGATGTTGATTTTCCTTTGGACAAAATATTCAACGTTATAATATGGGAAATCCAGAAGTCCTATATTTTCATAAGATGTAATTTGTCCTTCTTCTGCATCAGCATTTCTATCATAAAGAAACCCTATTACAAAGTGATCTTTATACTGGTTGTACGGAAATTCAATATTTTTTGTGTTATTTCGAAGGTAAGAAGTAAATGAACCAAGAGTGTATCCAAGTCTTTTACTGCCTTCTTTATATGTTGTTTTTACATCAATGGCAATTTTTTCAGTATCATCTTCACTTTTCATTAATGTAAAATCAGGATAGGTGTTTTGTTTTTCTGGAATTCTTACAATATAGCCATGCTCTTCAGCTATCTTTTTAATTACAGGGGCTGCAATGATTTCGAAGATTCTCCCTAAAAGTTTTGAGTCACTTCCAATAGCGTATACTTGATTGTTATTTCCGATTAGCCCTTTAACATTCCAATCGATATTCATGTCATCAACTTTTTTGTAGAATTCATCGATGAAATTAAATTGGTGGGTGTTTTCTGACATTATATCACCTCTAATGTTCGTTTATAACTATATTACCATAAAGGAGAACTAAATGTTACCATTAAATATAAATCATGTAAGAGTACCGCCAATAAAATGCCAAGGTATCAAAACTAAATTGATTAATTTTATTACAACCAATATTTCTTGGAACGGTGAAGGTAGATGGGTTGAACCATTCTTAGGTTCTGGAGTTGTCCTATTTAATGTACAACCGGAACGTGCTTTGGTAGCGGATAGCAATCCTCATATAATTAAATTTTATCAAGACATTCAAAATGGTGTTATTACACCGAATGTAGTTAGAGAGTTTTTATTTGAACAAGGACAGCAGCTTGAGCAAACAGGTGTAGACGCAAACAGTTACTATTATGAGGTCAGAAGGAGATTTAATGAAAATCCGAATTCTCTAGACTTCTTATTTTTATCGAGAGCATGTTTCAATGGTGTGATGAGATTTAACAAAAAAGGTGGTTTTAATGTACCTTTCTGTAAGAAACCTGAGCGTTTTAGACAAGCTTACATTACAAAAATTGCAAATCAAGTAGGATGGGTATCTGAGATTATGTATGGGAAAGATTGGATTTTTTTACACCAGGACTGGAGAGAAACATTGAACAATGTTGTCGAAAGTGATTTTATGTATTTAGACCCTCCCTATATTGGAAGATTTGCCGACTATTTTAACCAGTGGACAGAAGAAGATGCAAATGATTTAGCAACAATTACCCAAGAATTAAATGTAGGGTATGCACTGTCTATGTGGGCAAGTAGTGAGTTTAGAACTAATGATTATCTTGAACAATGGCATGGAGAAGTTGTTACTCAAGGGCATTTCTATCATATGGGCGCTACAGAAAATCTGAGAAATCAAATAAATGAGGCATTAGTTATATCTCCAAACAATGTTTTTAATGGAGATGTAAATGATATAGCAGTTAGAGGGAATATTACTGAAGATGAAGAAGACGTTCAATTAGAGCTTATCTAAAAATTAAACAAAGAGCTAATGATTTTCTCACTAGCTCTTTGTTAACTTAAGATTTCCATAAGGGTGTCATACATCTTACTAAAATTGACCCAGTTATGAAAAAACCAGTACATATTATAGTAATTTTCATCTTGTTTTAGAAGAATATATGGAAAAATATTGAGCGGATACTTAATGAATAAAACACTGGTGTTGTAAGCAATATGAAATTATTTTTACCGGAATTATTAAATGGAGAATATGGCTTAAAACATCATTTTGTATATCATAATGCAGTAAAACTTGATTATAAAACACAAAGACTGAAAATATTGATTTTCTAAATATATATTATTAACTTGTAATAAACCTTACCTCTTTCCATGGGGTGAGGTTTATTTATTTTATTTAAGAAAGGAAGTATGAAAGTGAGTAATGACAAAGTTCCAGCAAAAAGGGTTAACAATGTTTCGGTTAAATTGGTAAGAGAGTCCAGTATCCTTTATGAAAGTAAAAGTATCAGCTCACCTCAGGATGCGTACGAATTGGTTAAAAGTTTCTTGGAGGATAAAGACAGGGAGCATTTCATTGTGGCATCACTTGATACAAAAAACCAACCAATAGCTATAAATGTCTGTCATATTGGTAGCTTGAACGCTGTTCTTGTAAGTCCTCGTGAGGTCATGAAATCCGCAATATTATCTTCCGCAGCAAGTATAATTGTAGCTCACAATCACCCCTCTGGAGACATAACAGAATCGAGAGAAGATATTGAGGTGACTAGACGTCTTGTTGAAGTCGGTAAACTTATGGGAATTGCTTTCCTAGATCACTTACTTATAGGCGATGGAAAATATACAAATCTAAACGAAAAAGGATGTATTCGATAGGAGCGGAAAAATGAAAATAATCAAAAATATGATAAGGACAGAAGTTATTTACGATGGTAATTTAAACAATAAGTATTTAATAAAAAAAGAATGGAATCAGTACGAGAAAAAGGCTCTTGTCATCATGAAAAAGGCAGGCAAAGCAAATGAAATATTGTTAGATCACACAACCATGTATGTTACGAATAATCTCTTTAAATTGGGTTATGGTAGTGTAAATATTGTAAATCTGTTCCCTACAATCAAAGGAAAAGAAACAAAAGAATCTATAACGACAAATATGAAATGCATACAAGAAGTTATCCAAAATATGGATGATGTAATTATTGCGATTGGGAAAGGTGCTGGTATCAATAAGAGAGCGATGAAAAGACTAGACATGATTTTAGCTTTATTACTTGATAACAAAGCAAATGTTTTAGAGATAGAATCTAGTTCTGGAAGGAGAGGTTTTCATCCTCTATATCCAGCATTAAAGAATCAATGGAAGTTAGTTCCCTATAGTAGAGAGAAGGTGTGAGTAATTGGAAAAAGAGCAATTACTTCATTTATTTAAAAAGAGGTTTGGAGTAACAATAGAATTGAACAATTTAGGAAACGAGACAGTATTGCTGTATCATGACGAACTTGATAATGCTCTTTTTCCAAGTCATGTTTTAGAATCACTTCCGAATCCTGTTTTAATTCACACATACATTTATAAAGAAGAATCAGAGTGGTTGATAGGTATTGCTTACAAGGCAATAACGAATCAACCACTCTATTTAATTTGCTTAAAAGATGGGAGAAGAATATACGATAAAAAAATAGCTGTTATCTAATGAGCAATCCAAAAAAGAACTAGAGATGATGGTTTGTGATTAATGCATATGAAGAAGCAAACCATCTTTTTCTTTAATTAAAAATAAGGTCTTTGATTTTTTGTGTTACTATAGTCACAGCATAATTAAAGGAGAGAGAATTATTGGGGAGCTATGGTATTACTGAATTGACTAAAGAAGTATATAAAGAAGATTATTCAAAAGAGAATCATTTAAGAAGTCTAGAAGCAGATCGGAAAAAAATTGAACGGTTTTTAATTAAAATCGAGTTTTTTATGGGAAGACAACGAAAAAAAGGGGAAAAATTACGAATAAACAAAGAAAATTTTAAGATATATGCTGAGGTTATTAAAGTATTTTTTAAGCCTGAAAATGAAAGAGTATTCAACTTTTTCAAGAAAGTATTAAAGATGCAATTGGATAGCACTCTATCTGGAAAAGATAAATTCAACAAATATGAAGAAGATAATTATCAAGATTTATTTTATCAAGTGCATGAAATTATTGGGAATGCACAAGAAAAGTTCACACACAAAGAATTTATAGATACTAACAAGGAACATAAAGAAAATTTACGTTCTAATAAATACACTTCTAAAGCTAGAAACAAAATTAAGGAATTTGAAGCAACTATGTTTACAGACCTCTTTACTGAATTAAATATGAAGATAGATTATATTGAGCCTAAGATAAACTTGCTTGAGTTATATGAACATGAATTTAATGAGGCGAGAAAAAGATTTTATGAAAGTTTAGAAGAAACTCGATTAATGGAAATAGATATGAAAAAAGCAGCAGGAATAATGCAAGACATAAAAAGACAATCATAATAGGGTTGTCTTTTTTGCTGAATATTACCTGTCAAGGACAATTTTTGATCAAAAACCTCTAAAAAAAACGTCCGTGTTATTTTTTTTGTTTGATTATACAATCAGCTATACAGTCAAACATTAGGAGGAAACATTTATGATACGTAAAAATTGTGAACCAGTTATACTAGTACCACCCAGTGAGGACATTGAATTATTCCCTTATCGTGTTCAAGGGAATCAGTTATTTAAATTTGATAAAAAAACGGAGGAATACAGATATATCTCCAAAGCAGCTAAAATGAAATCCATAGAACGCTGTTTAGAGACAGGCGAATTAAAAATGAAAATCAGTTTTTGGTCAATTGATTGTTGGATCATAATGGATATTGAAAGATCGGATTTAGATGGAAAAAACACAAAGAAATTTTTGAATCAAGGCATGGATATTATTGGTGATAAAAAGACAAAAGAAGTCTTTTCATTCCTTAGTGAGCACGAGAAGAGCATTCATCCAAGATATTTCCATACAGGATTAGGATGGGATCGAATAAACGGATTTATGAACTATAAAAGCCATTCACTTATCGATAATAATGGAATTGAATCAAGGTATTCGGGTGAAATCAATTTACAACCAAAGGGATCTCTTGAAGGGTACGAAGATTTATTAAAAGAGTACGTTTTAGGACATGCTCCTCTCGAGCTAATGTTTTGCATAGGTCTCTCTGCTTCATTGTTAGGATTTCTTAATCAGTCAGGTGAATCATTATGGGATTGGTCGCTCATGTGTCACATCCATGGGTTCTCATCTACTGGCAAGACTACCGCTAGTATGCTTGCAGTATCACCTTTTGGTAATCCTAACAATAATCATCAAGGTCTTATCCGTTCTTTTAATGGAACAAAAAATGCTCTCATCTCCTCGTTGACTGGCAACTTTGGAATGCCAATCGTCTTCGATGAAACAACGATGAATGAGATGGAAAGCAAGAAATTAAGCTCCCTTATTTATGAATTTTCACAAAATCAAGAGCGAACACGCCTTAATCAAGATTCCACCATGAAGAAAAGTGGCACGTGGTGTACAACGATTATAACCACTGGAGAGCAATCCATTATTAATAGAGCAGAAAAAAATGCTGGGCTTCGGGTTCGATTGTTTGAATTTGAAGGGATCAACTGGTTTAAAGATGCCAATCATGCAGAAAATGTGAAAAAGGCAGTGAAACAAAACTATGGATTCTTTGGAGAAGCATTTGCAAGACTCCTTAATCGTTATCCATCTATGGAATTGGAAGAGTTGCTAGAAAGAAATAAAGAAGAATTAAAAAAAGAGATGCCTGTTAGTCATTTAGTTGATCGCATTTCTGGAAAAATGTCTCTTATATTAACAACTGTTGATCTTTTAGAAAAAGGATTTGGATATAAATTATGTCGTGATCAGATTAAGAGTATGCTAATTGATCAAGAGAATAAATCTTGTGCAGATCGAAATATTGGTGAAAATTTTCATAGACAGTTTATGGACCATGTCATTCAACATAGTAGAAAATATTATCAAAAAGGGTCTAGTGGAGGTGTCTCTGAAGTTTGGGGCACAATTGAATACGAAAAAGGTAAAACATACGTATACACTTTGTCCAACGTATTTAAAGAAGCTGTAACTCAATTGGGGTATCCAAATGACAAATTGGTACTACATGCATTAAAAGAAAAAGGTGTGCTACATCACGAAAATAACAAACTGAAAATTCGTAAAAATATAAAGGGAGCGAGTAATCAATCAAAAAATGGTGTTTATACGATCTGTATTGTTTTTTCTGAGGATATTTTATCTTTAGAAAAGCCATATGAGAATTTTATATGAGAAGCAGCAGGGGGGATTTTCCCCCATTCCCCCTTTTATTTAACTGAATGAATTAATATATTGTTCAAATATATATCATAAAAAAGGATGAGGATAATGGATTTATTTTACGAAGATAAGAATAAAGATTCTGATATTGTTATAGAAATGATGACTCATGTTGTAAGAGAAGCGATTAGTGATATTGACAAAGAATCAAAGAAAAGTGAGGAAGGAAGATGAATAATTCGACAAGACCAATAATGGATCTAAATACGACATTAGAACGGAAAAAGGCTGCGTTATATGTGAGAGTATCAACAACAGAACAAGCTGAGGAAGGGTATAGCATTGAAGAACAGATTAGAGTTTTGAAAGAAATGTGTGATCGTGAAGGATATGAGGTATTCAAAATTTATGATGATAGAGGTATAAGTGGCAAATCAATAAAAGGCAGACCTGCATTACAGCAATTACTTAGAGATGCAAATGAACATGCCTTTGATATGGTTCTTGTTTGGAAAATGAATCGATTTTCAAGGAAAACGTTAGATTTGTTAACTATCGTTGATTTGTTAAAGAAGAAGCATATTTCATTTCGTTCTTTAACAGAGCGTCATGAAACCGAAACGCCATCTGGTGTTATGCAATTCCAAATGATGGCGATTATAGCCGAGTTTGAAAGAGCGAACATAGCAGAGAACGTAAAGATGGGAATGATTGCAAGAGCAAGAGAAGGATCATGGAACGGTGGACAGGTTCTTGGCTACGATGTGGTTGGTCATTTTGATGATAACCGTAAAAGAAAACAATCTAAATTGGTCATTAATGAGGAAGAAGCGTCAATAGTAAGAGAAATATTTCACATGTATAACACAGGTCATGGCTATAAATCTATTGCTAATCATTTGAATAAAAAAGGTTTCACAACTAAAAAGAATAAATCATTTTCAATATCAGCGATAAAAACAATTTTAACAAATCCATTATATGTAGGCATGATTCGTTTTAATGTAAGAAGAGATTGGGAAGAAAAGAGACGCAATAATATTAATCCTCATCCAGTCATAGAGAAAGGCAAACATCAGCCAATCATTACCGAAGAAACATGGGAAAAGACAAAATCTATTATGAAAAGTAAATCGGGAAAACCAAATCGAATCCATAATGGCAAATTCCCTTTAACGGGCATTATGAAATGTCCTGTTTGCGGATCAGGAATGGTTATAGGAAGAACAACCAATAAGAGAAAAGATGGAACAAAAAGAATATTAGAATATTATGTTTGTGGTGCGTGGAAGAATAAAGGGTCTACTGTATGTCAATCAAATGGAGTGCGTGCTGATTATGCAGACAAATATGTTTTGAATCAGATTTCTAAAGTGGCGAATAATGAGAAGGTTATTAATGCTATTCTTTCTAAACTCAATAATAGTGAAAAGAATGAAATGCCTGAATTAGAGAAACAATATAGACAGTTGAAAATTGATCTATCAAACCTGCAATCAAAGAAACAAAAAGTAATTGGGATTTACGAGGACGGGACAATTACTAAATTAGATTTGCAAAATCGATTGAAAATCATCAATTCTGAACAAGAAAAGCTAGAGGAAAGAATGCGCCTCATTACAGAGAAGTTAGGTGAAAGCCAAACGAAACCAATAGATTATAATGTTGTAGCAGCCATAATGAAAGAGTTTCATACGAGATTAAAAAAACAATTGACCAACGAACAAATGAAACAGTTAATGAGGTTGATGATTGATCAAATCACAATATCTGATAAAAGGGAAATTGAAAGTATTCAAATAACGTTGAATCATCGAGTCTTAAAATATTTTCATAACGAAAAAGGAGTAGCGGAGTCATCCAATGAGGATGATTTTGCTACTCCTTTTTCTATTTGTTTTGATATCTGTCATTTGTGAGAGGAAGTGATGTTTGAAGGTATGTTTCAGAATCATAGGGGGAATGGGGGAATTTTAAACAGTCTAATGATTTTTTGGAATGGACATGTTGTGTCCATGTATTTGGTTATAGTAAAAAACAACCAACATAATTGCAGAAAAGGTGTATGTGTTGAAATTTGAAAGAAACAAAACTAATCGGATGCTGTTCTTGTATGAAAAACTTTTAAACAAAGAAGTGATTAAAAAGCAAGTTGAATCAGATCGTTTTCAAGTGACGCTCAAGACGATACAAAGAGACGTTGCTGATCTGAAATATTATATTGAAAGGTTTCATTATCAATTAGAACTCATCTATGATCGGCGTTTAGGAGGCTATACTCTATCAATAAACGAGAGTATGCAATTACATAAAGGTGAAATGATGGCTCTCTTTAAAATTGTGTTAGACAGTAGCAGCTTAACATCAAATGAATCAAGAAAATTATTAGAAAAGATTCTCTTCTCAATCCCTATCCAAGATCAACAAACAACTCAATTTTTTTCAAGGTACTTGCATGAATGTGATACTGAAAAAGATGCAACGTCAGTATTGAACACCTTAAAATTGTTGACTGAGGCAATTGAAAAGAAAAAATGGATACAATTATTAAGCTCAGAAAAGGGAAAGATAGTCTTTGCACCAGTAGATATTCTATTACACCAAAACTCTTTCTATCTTACAGGATTTTTGAAAGAAAAAATAACAAAAGAGCGTTTACCAAATGTTTTTCTCATACAGAAGGAGATGAAGATTGATGTATTATCGGAAAAATTTCAGGTTCCTTCTCATTTTAGAGTTGATGGAGAAATGCTAAAGAAAATGATTTAGATATAGAAAGGTGTAAATTCTATGGGGAAAGAATTAACTCAACACAAAATGGTGCAGCTACTTGACTGGTGTTTTGAGAAATCATTGAATGGTTTTTCAACCTCACTTTCTGCAAAGCAGTTAGCGGAAGATTATTTGAAAAAGCATCGATCTAGAGAAGATGCAGTAAGCGCTTTAATACGTTGGCAGACCGCAAAAGTCGGTGCAACTGGGTTTTTAACTGGTGTGGGTGGTGTAATGACTCTGCCTGTTGCTGTCCCAACAGATATGGTAACTAATTTATATAATCAAATTCGTATGATTGCGTGTATTGCTTATTTAAGAGGATACGACTTGCAAGACGATAAAGTGAAAACATTTGTATACATTTGTTTAATTGGAAAGAGTGGAATAGAACTAATCGAAAAATTGAGTTTAACTATAGGAGGAAAATTGGTTGTAACTACAATACACAAAGTCCCTAGACAACTACTAGTGAAGATTAATCAAAAAGTTGGTTTTAGACTTGTAACAAAGTTCGGATCAAAAGGTGCTGTTAACTTAATTAAACTTGTCCCAATTGCTGGTGGTGTGATTAATGGTTCGTTTAATGCTAGTGGAAATATGATCATTGCAAAGGTAGCAAAAGAAGTATTTGTTCCTTTTGACACATTACGAGAAAAAGCAGAGGGGGAAGAGACGTGTTAAGGTCAATGTATTCTGGTGTTTCTGGTTTAAAAGCCTTTCAAACAAAAATTGATGTTATAAGTAATAATGTTGCCAATGTAAACACTGTATCTTATAAGAAAGATCAGGTTACTTTTAAAGATATGCTGAGCCAAACACTGGAAACTGCTTCATTAAACAAGAATTCTAAACAAGTTGGATTAGGTGTATCTGTAGGTGCAATTCATACTAAACAGGCTCCAAACAGTCTTGAAACCACGGGAAGAACACTAGATGTATCGATCCAAGGAGAAGGGTATTTTATCGTTCAAAAAGGAGCTGATGATACAAGAACATTTACAAGAGCAGGTAACTTCTATATTGGAGCTGATGGTGTACTTGTGAATCAAGATGGTGTTCCGATTAAAGGATTAGCTAGAAATAATCAAACAGGTGAAATATTGCCACCATTTAATAACACGATTCTTCTAGAATCTATTATGATTCCAAAGCCATCTGATTGGGATGCTACTTCTGGAGAGGAACGCCCAAATGTTAATATTCAATCAATTGGGAAAGATGGAACGGTTTATTATACGATTGTCGGTGATGAAGGTACATTAAGAGAAGCAGGACCTATTGTTCTAGCAACCTTCAATAATCCAGCAGGACTGGACAAGATCGGTGGAAACCTATATCGTAAAACTGCAAGTTCTGGTGATGAGCAATATGATCCAAATGATGATAGCAAATTGAGATCAGGTACATTAGAAATGTCTAATGTAGATTTATCGGATGAGATGACCGAGATGATTATCTCTCAACGGGGGTTTCAATCAAACGCAAGAACACTGACAACCTCTGATGATGTATTGGCTGAACTTATGCAGCTTAAGAGATGATGTGAAGTAGGACAAAGTCGAATCCAGTGAAAACCTAAAAGTCACAAAAGGCTGCACAGCTTTAGCGTGTGGCTTTTTGCTATTTTTGTTAATGAACTCGAAATATTTCCAATTAATAGATAGAGATGGTAAAATAATACATGTGAATTAAATAAAGGGTGGTGACTTTCCCTGAATAAAATACTTGATGCAAAAGCACTTACAAAAGCCATGGATACAAGAGCAAAACACTATCAGGAACTTCGCGAACAAATGGTCGATTTAAAAAAGGCATTACAAGGTGTCGCAAACCTCGGTGATGACTTCACTGGGAAAGGTGCAGATAACATTAAAAGCTTTTATAAAGAGCTTGCTGGAAATGTAGACATGTTTATTAGCTTCATTGATAAGCAAAAAGCCTTTCATGAAGGTGTTTCTGGGACACTGGATGATACAAACTTTGGCGGCGATACCTTTGTAGAAGAGCACTTTTTAGACAATGCAGTACATATGGGTATCAAGAATGCCAAAAGCATTGTGAAGGATCAAAAAAAGGCACTCACAACGATTTTTCAAGACATAGACGACCTCATTTCTCTAGAGGTATTTGATAGTCAAACCTTTGATGAAAAAATAGAAGATGCGGAAGATGAACGAAAAAAGACGGTCAAAGAACTGGGAGAGCTTGATCAAAATTTAAAAGATGAATATGCTTTGTCAGAGACGGAGCAACAAGCTACAATGGCATTGTACGCTGAAATGATGAATGCAACAAATGACGGAAAAGCGATTTCGCCTATGAATTTTGACAAGAAAGCGTATCAAAATAGCGACATCTACAAGGCAAAAAGCGATATTGAGAAGCAAACTTCTGAATATCTCAAAATCAAAAAAGAACAAGAAGAAGCCCGAGAGATCGCAAAGGAACAAGAAGCCCTCGCCAACCGTCCTTGGTATGAAAAAGCTCTCGATTACGGTGGAAATATCGTTAATGAACTGACAGGTGTGAACGATGCAAAACGTGCCGCAACAGGCGTTGATCCAATCACGGGCGAGAAGCTCACCGCTGGACAGCGTGTCGCGGCAGGTGGAATGGCAGCAGCGGGTTATATCCCTATAGTCGGTTGGGCAGGACGCATTTTCAAAGGGGGAAAAGCTGTCTATAAAACCACCCAAGCCACATCAGCCGCAGTCAGGGCAGTTGACATCTACAAGACGTCCCAAAAGTCATTTGATGCCTTAAAAACATCTCAAAAAGGTTTATATGGCCTCACCGCCACAAACGGATTCAGCGAAGCTATTACGGGCCGAGATATGTTTGGAAACAAGGTTTCAAAAGAACAGCAGGAAGCGAGTATGAATGCAGCACTTGCAAGGATTTTGCCGTTTGGGGTGAGAGGGATTCCGGGGAAAATAGGGATTAAGGGGAATGCTCCAGTACCTACAAAGCCAAATGGTGGTACTAACCCTAAAGATTTTGTTAGTCCACATTCTGAAAAACATATGTATGACTCAAGTAGACCGTCAACTCCTAATAGGTCTCAATATGGTAAAGATGTAGATGTTTCTAAGTTAAGGGAAGAAACAATGGTTAATCCTGATAAGGCTTATTCAAACTGGCCAAATCCTAATAATCCGAATCCCAATAAAATAACCAAGTATTATAAAGAATTTGATGGGAATATCAGTACACCTGATACACCAACTGGGAGTCATAGGGTATTTGAAAACTTAGATGATCCAACAAGAAGTTCACACTTCCCTTACGTTCCAAGAAATAAATAGAGAGAAGGTGATTACATGAGTGACTTACTATACCATGCATATTTTCCCGAGAGTCATGAGTTTCATGTTTCACAGCAGGAAGTCATGAACAGTGGCATTAAATATTCTACGAAGTCAAATCATAGATATAGTAATGGTGGAAGAGTGAAATTAGAGAGAACAGAAAACTTAAGACCTTCGGATATTCCTAAATGGATTAATTTCAAAGAAGCAATAGGCGCTGATATAATTAATCGTTTTTCCGAGTCTTTTTGTTTCCCTATATTTACGGACAAGATATTTGTATTTGATAGTGAAATTTCACTTTCTATTTATGATCAAGCATTCTATGAAGATATGAAAGAGTTTGATGAGGAAGCTTTAAATTTTGATACTGGAGAAACGATTGATTATTGGATTGAGCAGTACTGGAAAAGTATGGTCCCGCTCAAAGATTATTTGAAAAAAAGACCTTATCCAAAGCCAGAGGTATTAATATTTGAACCTGTACCGAAGGAAATCATTAGTTTTTGTGAAGAGTGATAAGCACTTTCTAATTTAAGTGTAGTTCTAGAGATCTTCTAACATAAAATAATTTTAGAACCTTGGTAGAGGTTAGTCTCCACCAAGGTTTTTTAATAACCTCATTTAAAGGCATTACGGTGAGCCTTATCATAAGTAGATGAGGTTTTCCAATTGAGTGTTTATTTAATAAAAGTATAAGTACCTCTGGGGATGCTGTAGGGAGGATTACTTTTGACTTAAGTAAGTTAATTAATTAAGGTTTCGGTTGCTTTCCGCAGAGCAACAGTCCGCCTTCTCGGAGAAACAAGGTGCATGTATGATTCTCCTACTCTCGGTTGTTCTTTAGGATTCTCAAGGCATCACCCCTCATTCTGCGACAGAGCAGTGTTACTATAAACCAGCACTTACGGTAAAGAACCAAAAAATTTTAAATGGAAAGTAATGTATAATAAACTATAATTAAAGATTATAATATTGTTATATCTAAACTTCGGAGGACAAGAAATGAGGCTTATACCATCTGATCCAGATATTCGAACGATAGTAAATAGAATTAAAGATAGAGATATTAATTTGCAACCAAACTTTCAAAGAGGGGAAGTTTGGGGAGAATTAAAGAAGATAAAATTAATTGACAGTATTTTAAGGGATTGGCATGTTCCACCAATACATGTTGTTGAAATAAAAGAAAGTGGTGAACAGGATGTATTGGATGGTCAACAACGTTTAGTTGCCATAAGAGACTTTGTGAATGGAAAGTTTTCAATAGATGGGAAAATTGAACCTATCAATAATGAAATACTGAAACTTGATGGTCTTACTTATGAAGAATTACCAGATGTTTGGAAAAGAAAGTTTGATAAATTTACAATTAGAGTTTACAGCATAACTGATTATTTACCAAGTGAACCTGGAGAGCTTTTCTATAGACTTAATCAACCTACTAATTTAACCTCAGCAGAACAACGAAATGCTTTTTATGGACCTGCAAGGGAGCAAGTCAAATTAATAGTTGAGCAATTTAATGAGTTGGGGTTAACTAAAAAGGAAATAGGATTTTCTAATTCAAGAATGGCATATGATGACGTTATAGCAAGATTATGTATTTATTTAGAATTTGGAAATTTGAGGGGAAAGGTAACTGCAAATATACTAGCTGATAAATTTAGAGATGAAAAAGGATTTTCAGAATCAGCTATAGATCGTGCTAAAAGCTCGGTTATTATTTTTTCTAAGGCAGTGAATTTTTTTAATAAAAATATAAAATTTAATAAAGCAACTTTATTAAGTTGGCTATTATTTTTAACCAAATTTAACGATGTTGAAAATGTACAAATAAAAACTATCGGTAATTTTATATATGATTTTGAAGCTTCTAGGAGTACCTATAAGGATGGAAATACTAATTTTAATCTATCTCCAAATACTTCTATCAGATTATTAAGCATTTTTTCGGATAGATCAAGTTCTAGGGTTGCAGATGTTTCATCTGTACTTATTCGGGATTTAATAATTTTCATACATTTTTATTCTTATAGTAAAAATACGAACTATGAACTTTATAATATAGAAAATCCGGAAATGCTAAAAGATCTTTTAATTTACTTAAATACAGGTAACAATCAAGAAATTGAGGAAGACCTTTATCAGTTCATTGATATTTCTAAGTGGGGAACAGTAATATGAGAACAGCTAGAGCAAGTGATCATTGGAGAAATTTATATGAAAAGCCTTTTAAGTTTAAAATTTCAAAAGTGACATATGATAGATTAAAAGGTCTTGGTAGTGGCGGTATTGAGTTTATGGGAGGCATTACTGCTATATGTGGTGGGAATGGGGTTGGTAAGAGCACCTTACTCAATGCTATTTCTAGTGTCTTGACTTCCGAAAGGTTGTTAAACCAAAAATCAATTAACCTTAAATTGGAAGGGTCAGAACTTCTTGGAGAGTTTATAGATTCAGGTCAGCCTATTACAAGAAAGGTAAATATTAGCTCAAATACAATTGAGGCAGATCCAGAAATTATTGATGTGGAATCTGTTTGGATTGATAGTGCCATTCATGCTCCAAAATTAATTGATATATTTTCAGATATGCCAAATTTAAATGAATTACTAGAGCCTGAAGATCCTAAAATACTTAATGAAAGTGAAAACTCTCTTATTTCTTATATTGTAGGTAAGGAATATTTAAAATGTGAAATTTATGAATTGGATTTAGAGCATTATGGAATTGTTCCTTATTTTAAAGTTTTATGTAATGGAGTGGAATATGGATCTGAGGCAATGGGTTTTGGAGAAATTTCCGTGCATTACCTATTATGGAACTTACAGAGGATATCCAAAAACTCAGTTGTACTTATGGAAGAGCCTGAAACATATTTAGCCCCACGTTCTCAAGAGGCTTTGTTGGATGTAATAGCAAAGATTGCAGTGGAAAAAAAGCTTTGGGTTATCCTAACCACTCATTCTCCCAACATTATTAAAAATATCCCATTTGAACACATAAGAATTCTAAATAGGATTGATGAAACGGTTGAAATTTCTATCCCAACTACTAGTTTAGAGCCATTGTATTCTCTTGGGCTAAACCCTCAAAAATTAGGAGTGATACTCGTAGAAGATAGATGTGCGAGGGAATTTACAAAATGTTGGTTAGGGAGATTCGATCCTAATATAGTCCAACAATATGATGTTGTTGATATAGGTTCAAAAGAGAAGATATTACAAGAAGTTAGAATTTTTCCGAAAATCGGTTCTTGGTTTAAATTATTTGGAATCTTTGATGGTAATGAGCGTGGACGGATTGAAGCAGGCGAATATAAATGGAATTTTTCTTACCTCCCAGGGGAGGTAGCACCGGAATTACTGTTAAAAAGAATCGCAAAGACAATGAGAAATGAACTTGCCCAAATATCTGGTAGAGATTTAACTAGAATAAATGCCGCACTTCATAGCTTAGATGGCAGGGATCATCATGATTGGATTGAAGAATTTCCTCGCCAAATTGGAGTAGGATATGAACAATTAATTGCATTTTTATTTGAAATTAGCATGGCAAAGGAAGATTACCTTGGTATACATCAAGATGCCTATTATGAGTTTTTAACTGAATTTGAACGTATGATCGAAAGGTAGTTAATTAATTTAAATGTCTATTCTCTTGATATTAGAAAAGACCTTATTTATGAAAAACAGTGAACTTTACCATAAGTAAATGAGGTTTTTACCTGAGGAAATAGTAAGCACCTTCTTCAATAAGGAAGGTGCTATTTTTGTTTTTTAGTGAGTTTCAGTTTTTGTATAGAGGTTTGTTTTTTATTTTACGTCCTTTCTCCTCGATTTTTTTGTTTCACAAGTAGCAAGGGCGGATTTTCACACTCGCTCAGCGTTAAACAGAGAACTGGATAAAGGCACTGCAATCGGAAGTGAGAATGAAAAAACTATTAGTATAGTAAAGAATATAAGATTGGAAGAGAAGAGGCATACTAAGATGAAAAAATAAAAGAGATTTTGGCATATAATGCAGAAAAAAGTAACAGATACAAAAAGCTCTTAAATTATTAATTTAAGAGCTTTTTGATTTTTCATCATCTATCTTTCTAACAAACATCTTAACGTTCATTTCTTAAATAATCCTATTAATGTAATATGCGAAGTTAAAACAATCCAGATTATTCCGATATATGGATTATAAGGATAATAGAGGGGTGTTAGTATAAATGGCAATTACATTACCAGAAAGTATTAAAAGTACTGCTACTGCAGGAGAGCGAATTTTATTTCGAACATTAAAGGAATATCTACCCGAAGAGTATATTGTACATTTTGAGCCTAATATCGATGGATTTAGACCAGACTTTGTGATAATTGGTCCTGATTTAGGAGTTTTAGTTTTGGAAGTAAAAGATTACACCAAAAATACAATAAGAGAGCTAAACGATAATACCTGGGGCATTTTAAATTCTTCTGGTGATTTACATAGAGTGAAGAGTCCCCTAGTTCAATCAAGAGAGTATGCTTTTAAAATAAAAGATATGCTTGAGAAAGACATTGATTTAATCAATACAGAAGGGAAATATCAGTTTAAATTAAAGTTTCCTTATGGTTATGGTGTCGTCTTCACTCGGCTTCATGAAGAACAACTTTTAAAAAATAAAGTATATGAGGTTATTGATCCACATTTTATTTTATCGCGTGATCAGATTGATCCAGATAATGACCATTTTGATCCTGAGATCTTAATAGAAAAATTGTTTGATATGTTTCATGTGCCTTTCAAGTTAAATACTCCACTATCATCTGACGAATTAGAAAGGATTCGTTATCATCTATACAAAGAAATACGCGTTGGAGCAGATGTTGAACCAGTCCCTTACCAAGACAAACTGTTATTATCTTTTCGGAACATCAAAACGATGGATCTACATCAAGAAAACTTGGCTAAACAGATTGGTGATAAACATCGGCTAATTAGAGGAGTAGCAGGAAGCGGTAAAACCTTAATCTTAGCGACTCGAGCAAAAATGTTAGCAGAACAACATCCGAATTGGAAGATATTAATACTCTGTTACAATGTAGCTTTGAAACAAAATATTAAACAAATGATTCATTCTAAATTTACAGAACCAGATGATTTTCTGACATCCGATCATAGAAAAACACCAAATTTAAATAATATACAAATTTTAAATTTTCATCACTGGATTAAAAAAGAGCATGGTATTTCAGAACTTGAGATAGATGACTACATTGAAAAAATAGAAAATGATGCTTTAACTCCTGTAAAGTATGATGCCATTTTAATTGATGAAGGACAGGACTTTGAAGGGAGCTGGCTGCATCTCATCAGCTTATGCTTAGATCCAGAGACGCATTCTTTACTTTTAGTAGAAGATAGAGCGCAAGATATCTATCGGAAAAGTAGAAGCTATGTGAAAGATACGGGGCTTGATTTTAGAGGTAGATCTAGAATCTTAAACATAAATTATCGTAATACGTCACAAATTGTGGATTTTGGATGGAAATTTTACGATAGCCATAGAGCTTTAGATCTTAAATTAAAACAAGAACAGACAGAGACAATCGAAATCATCCCTCCAAAAAAGACGAAACGTAAAGGGCCAGAGGTAGAGCTTTTAAGATGTAATACCTTTAAAGAAGAAATAGAGGAGATTACTAAACAAATAGTGGATCAACATAATGAAAAGAACATACCTTACTCTGAAATGGCCATTTTATATCGTATAAAGGGATATAATAACCATTATATATCAGCGATTCAATCTGAATTTCAAACAAAGAATATTCCTTACAATTGGATAACTGAAAATGGTGCAACCAAACATAAGTTCAATCCAGAGGAAGAGACAGTCAAAATTTGTTCTCTCGATAGTAGTAAAGGTCTTGACTTCCACTCAGTTTTTATTGTGAAAGCTGATCTAATGCCATTAAAGTATGAAGAGGATCAAGAAAAAGAAGTGTCTTTAATGTATATAGGAATGACTCGTGCTAAAGAGTACTTATCAATATCCTATTCAGGCGTCTCTTCGTTTACTCAGTATTTTGAGGATGCAAAGCAAAAAGAGCCGACATTTAATCAATAATTTTAAATAGTAAAAGGTATGGGAATTCATTCATTTCCCATACCTTTTTTCATGTAAGAAGAAAAGAAGACTCTTTTTAATAAATATCGTATTATATATAATGAAAACTTAGTTAAAAAAACGATTACAGCAGGTATTGGGAACGATCACATATTCAATCTACAATTACTTAAAGGAGACTTCCATGAGTTTTAAAGCTGACTTTAAACGTGAAATGAGTAACGTAATAAAAGACGTAGAAAAAGAAATAAATAAAACATGGAAAATTGAATATAAAGGACATTCTATAGAAATTACAAACCAAATAAAAGAAGAGCAACTAATCATTGATGGTGTGACAGTTGATAAAAAGCAACGAAAAACTGTATTGTCTCATATAATTCCATATTCAAAATTGTCAGGGATATTGGAACTTCAAGATGGTACTAAACACAAGGTGTCCGTTAAACTTGGCGGTTATGTACGATTTCGTTGTATGGTGAAGGTAGATCATGAAACGGTTTTAGATGATTCAATGAAGATAGAATTTCTACCATGGGATCATAAAGAGAAAATCGTTCCCTTTATTCAACAACAAATTCAAACACATCTTAAAATAGTAGATGATCGTTTACCCGATGAAGATTATTTATTTGGCGAAAATGAACCACGATTGGTTCCCGGTCTATCTGATTATTATGTAGATGAAAGACCTGCCCCTTTTTATGTGAAGAAACTATTGAAGCTTTTTGAAAAACAACTGAATCATCCTACAAATGAAACAAGAAAGAAAACATATGAAAAAATTATTTCTAACAATATGGCGAGCTGTAGTAGTGAATTAGTTGAACGATTTCAGCAAACACAATGGGATGAGTCTCTTGTACAGCAAGAAGCGTTATGGCTTCTTGAGCATGCAGCGCATCGGGAGGTTGTCAAATTTGCAGTCATGATACTGGGATGTACGAACTGCGAAAAATACAAAGAGCTCTTATTCACATTAGGAATGCATGAAGAATTTACTTCTTATGTCGTATTTGCATTGAAGAATGGCACAAGTCAAGGAAACGAACATGTTTGGCGTCTTGCAAAGTCCGTTGATGGATGGGGGAAGATTTCGGCTGTTGAGCAATTGGAAGCATCGACGCCAGAAATAAAACGATGGCTACTAACAAAGGGCTGCAAAAATACAATCATGAATGAATACTTAGGCTATACTTGTGCTCTTCATGGTGATCTGGAATCAGCTTTATCAGAAGATGAAATTTCCAAAGAATTATATGATGGAGCGAGCCTCATCATTCAAGCATTATTAGAAGATGAGGTTTCTATCTACGGTATCGAAGAGTATCCAAATGCAAGCTCAGTTCTCTGCCGTTTTATTCATCATGCTCGTAAGCACTGCCAAACAATTGAGGACTTTTATCCAATTTTGAAAATAAATGAGTTTTTAAATGATGAACAAGAGGTTTGGGAAGAACGATTGAATGATTCAGGGACACAGGGCGATTATAAGGCTGTCCAGGAAGTGGTTCAACCGTTTATCAATGACAGTAGATGGCCAAAGCTTGCAATCGATTCGTTACAACAGGGTTTTAGCTCCCAAGCACTTAAAATTGCTCTCTTTTATCGTTTAGATGTGATTGAACATCTATTTGCTTTACTTGAGAAAGATCCGGCAAATAGTGAAATATACTTTGCTGTGATGGACACAAATCATCACCAGCATATTAGAGAGCTTTGTACATTTGCAGAAACACATTTATCGTTATCAAACCCCTCAGATGATGAATTGGCTTGTCTACAATATATTGTGCAAGATTTATATGAACACGACGGTGTAGGATTGCCATTGATTCAAGCTGCACTTAGATCAGATGATGGGAATTTACAGTATCATGCTTTAAGTGTATTAAGAGAATGGTCTCCTTCGTATGCGCAGCAAGGGGTCACAAGGGAATTGATTGAACATATTTCTGTGAAGACGAAGGATAAAGAAGATCGAAAGTTAGCCAAATACTTATTAAAGAAATAGGATTCGGTTTACCTTCGCACTACGAGAATAAAATCTAAATATTAGAAAGCAGGCACACCATGCACACAATCAAAAAAATAGGCAAAACCTTCTCCTACATCACACCAATATCACTCACCGACCGGCCCATCCTAGGCATGGTCGTAGGCAATAACAAAACATTAATGATCGATGCTGGAAACTCAGAAGATCATGCGAACTATTTCATCCAAAAGACCTTAAAACAAGAGAACGCCAAGCCTGATCTCGTTGTCCTCACTCACTGGCATTGGGATCATATTTTTGGTTTGCCGGCGCTGCCTGATACGGTTTCGATTGCTTCTGCAAAAACCAGAAAGGAAATGGAGGAGCTTGTTCCGTTTTCTTGGTCAGATGAGGCGATTGATGAGCGGGTGAGGGAAGGAACGGAGATTGAGTTTTGCGCGAAGGCGATAAAAGAAGAATATCATAATCATCGAGACATTCAGGTGGTTTTACCGGATGTCACGTTTGACCGTCGGATGGAGATTGATCTTGGCGGGGTTACTTGTGTCGTGCAACATGTTGGGGGCGATCATGCTGCTGATTCAGTGATTGTGTATGTGAAAGAAGAGAAAATCCTTTTTCTTGGTGATTGCATTTATCCAAAAATGTATGCCGAAAAAGTACATTATACGGTGAAAGAAATCTTGCGTCTTTTAGATGAGTTAGATGCTTTTGATGCCGATACGTATATTCCTTCACACCAAAGACCGTGGTCAAAAGAGGAGTTTCGTCAGGAAACAGATAAGCTTCGGATGATGGCGAAATACACAGATCTTTGTGGTGGAGATCAACAGAGAATCACGATAGAATATCAAAATTACGTGAACAGAGAATTGAAAGAAGATGAACTAGAAACCATTGCTTACTTTGTAAATGGTTATTAAATAATTGTGGTGACTAAACAGAAAAAGTCTCGTTTGAGGGAAATCACTCAAATGAGACTTTTTTATTTCTAAGGCAAACCTATAACGTCTTCTGCATCACGAACTGTGACAGACATATTTTTAGCATTAATAATAATGACACAATCCCAAGTCGGCTTAATTTGCAGTCCATCATTCTCATCAATACGGATAATTCCTTTAAATTCAACAGTCTGTTCTAGAAAAACCATTTTCTTTTCAGTATCATCTTTGACTGCTGTGACATGTTCAGGATAGTGAACTGTCCAATCATAAAAAGTAATTTTCTTCATAGTTCCTCCTGCTTTTTTCATTCGTACACTTCTCCGAATACTTCTTCTGTTTGCCGGATTGTTAGAGATTTGTTGGTTGGATCAATTGAAATGACACAATCCCAAGTCGGTTTGATTTGTAGCTCGTTGTTGTCATCCATCCAAATGATGCTATTTAGTTCAATGGATGGCTCTAAAATGACCATCTTCTTTTCATGATGATCTGTTATTGCCGTTAAGTCTGCTTGTAATTGAATGGTCCAATCAAAAAAAGTGATCATTTTCATTTGTATCTCCTCTCATCATCGCTTATATTTCCATTATAACTTGAGTGTCTTCTGATACAATTTTTTATCAAATCTTCTAATACTAGAGAGGTAACTTACAGATGGACAAAATACCTGAACCATACGCCACCTTCAAAACCAAAATATCCAACTATCCAATCGAACAAAATCATTGGCAAGCCTTCAAAGATGGAACAACGATTAAACAATTAAAAGCGGGTACATGCATGATCAAGGCTGGCGATCCAGTGAAGCATGAAAAAGAATCTCTGAAAATGGATCAGTAATCGAAAACCACCTGCTATCAGGTGGTTTTTTGTACATTATATTTTTTGGTATAATCAGGGGTAAAGGAAGAACGGATAAATTTTGAACTGAATCGGAGGTATTTATGAAGCAGCTTTATATGAAGCAAAAGGTATTTAGTCTGAGCGGCAGGTTTACGGTAAAGGATCAGCAGGAGAACGATGTGTATGTGGTCGAAGGCAGCTTTATGAAGATGCCGAAGACGTTTACCATTTTGAATACAGAACGACATGAAATCGCTGTGATTACGAAGAAAATGTTTACCTTTTTACCGAAGTTTTTAGTAGAAGTTGGTGGTCAAGAGGTATTGACGATCAAAAAAGAGTTTACGTTCTTTAAAGCAAAATATTCAATTGATGCCGCGGGTGTAGAAGTACAAGGTAACTGGTGGGACATGAATTTCCAAGTGCTGCAAAACGGCGAAGTGATCGGTCAGGTGAAGAAGGAATGGTTTACTTGGGGTGACAGCTATAAGGTTGATATTTTGAAAGATGAGATGGAGCCTGTGATGATTGCGCTCGTTGTTGCGATTGATTGTGTGAAAGCTGATGAAGCAGCGTCTAGGTCTTCGTCGTCAGCAACGACGAATTAATAAGTGAGGTGAGCACACTGATCACATTCCAATACAAAGTATTTCTAACAGTCGTCGAGTGCGGCAGTTTTACAAAAGCCGGGGAAAAGCTTGGTTTGACGCAGTCTGGAGTTAGTCACAATATTGCGAAGCTT
Organism: Bacillus pumilus; assembly: GCF_009937765.1. Taxonomy (NCBI): domain Bacteria; kingdom Bacillati; phylum Bacillota; class Bacilli; order Caryophanales; family Bacillaceae; genus Bacillus; species Bacillus pumilus. The sequence continues at coordinate 67,980 of NZ_CP047089.1, forward strand.
GAGTCAGAGTTAGGGGTTGTGCTGCTTGGGCGGAATCGAAACGGGTTGTCGTTAACGGATGCAGGTGAGCGGGTGATGCCGCATATTCGGCAAATCATTCATCATGCGTCATTGCTTGAGCAGGAGGCGGCGCTAATTCAAGGGATGGAAGTGGGGAGTATCAAGATCGGAACGTTCTCTAGTTTTTCTTCAAAAATGCTTCCGCAGCTGATCCACCTTTTTACCAAAAAGTATCCCAATATCCAAGTAGAATTATATGAAGGTGGTTATGAGGAGATTGAGGAATGGATTGCATCTGGCACGATTGATGTTGGTTTTTTAACGCAGCCATCGAGAGAATTCGAAACCATTCCACTTTTCCAAGATGAATTGGTGGTGCTTATGCAAGAGGACCATCGCTTCAATACGAAGAAAGTGATAGAAGTTGACTCGTTACATGATGAATCATTCATTATGCCCAAGGCGGGTTGTGATCTGCTTATTAAGAAATTATTAAAAGAAAGAGGCGTGAAGCCTCATGTTTTATTTGAAATTGGAGACAACAATACGCTCATTTCGATGGTTCAAGAAGGGCTCGGAGTGACCATCATTCCGACATTAATTTTGCCGCCGCAGATGTCTCATACGAAAGTGATTCCACTTGAGACAAGCGTATATCGTGAAATCAACTTGGCGTTCAAGTCATTTAAAGTAGCATCGCCATCGGCCAAAAGATGGATCGAAGTCGTCAAAGATCATTTTAAGTAAATTCAGCTTGAACGAGATGTCTCCCATTCAAGCTGATGATTTATTATATGGTCAACACGCCGCGAATAGTGATAACCGCTGCGCCTGCCACTTTGATCACAGGTTTTGATTCGTTCGGAATAACCGTAATGCGAAGGATGCCGGGTCTGCCGATGGCATCCCCTTGAGCAATGTTCAGACGAGTGGTTTCTTGTTGAGAAATGATACCCTCTATATAAAGATAACCAGCCAATGCCCCGTTTGCTGCCCCCGTCACCGGATCTTCGGGTATCCCAATCCCAGGTGCAAAATCCCTCGTGTAAAGATCAACTTCTTTTGCGGTATGAAATGTATAAAGGTGAGTCGTTGTGATATTCTGCTCTTTATTCATTTTCCCTAAAGCCGCTAAGTTCGGTGCCGCTTGGTCAATGTCCTGTTGGTGCTTCATCGGAACAAGAAGATGCCAGTTTCCGGTGTTTGCTAATTTGATAGGGTAAGATGGATCAATGCGATCACTGCTGACACCAATCATGTCACTAAGCTCTTCTAAATCGATCATAAAATCTCGCGTTTTCGGCGTCACTTGCGTCATTTCCACATCGATGACTTTGCCATTTTCTTCGTGCCATACAACAGGAACATGGCCAATCTTCGTTTCTAACACGACCCCTGTTTTCTCTTTTGCCAGCCCAAGCTCCGTCGCTAAAAGCCAAGTCAATCCAACAGTCGCATGCCCGCAGAAATTGACCTCCTCTGTCGGTGTGAAGTATTTGACCCGATAATCAGCTTCTTTATCATGTGCAGGCAGCAAGAAGACAGATTCAGGTAAGTTCAACTCTTTGGCGATATTCTGCATCTCATCCTCCGTTAAAAGATCACCATCCAACACGACCCCAGCAACATTCCCTCCAAATTTCTCAGTTGTAAACGCATCGACATGATACACCCTAATGTCTCTCATATAATGAATCCTCCTATAGAATCTTGTTACGTTTATCATAAGTTTGATCATTCCATTCGTAAAATGAATCTTTTTGATACTTTAAATCGGAAGTGTTCATGTAAGGGAGCGAAATTCACAGTATCTATTAAAATAGTAATTAGATAAGCCTTTAGTCACATTATTAACTCTTGTGCCTACATTGGATGAAATGTATAATATTTGTATATTAAAACATTAATAGGAAAAGAGAGGATATCTTTATGAAAATAGTCCTGAAAATAGTAGTTTCTATTCTTTGTATGATGATGTTAACTTTCAATATACAAGAAAATGTGAGTGCCGCAGAGGGTGGAACGAAAACAACAGTTGATCGTTATCAATATGGTGATAATTATCTGACAGGTAAAACAGCGCCAAACGCAATCGTTGCATTCGTAGATTGGGGTGTTCCGAGTAACTGGAAATCTAAATATATGCACTATGCAAAAGCAGATAGTAACGGAAACTTTAAGTTGTTTTCTTGGAACATTAGTTCAGGCCAAACGGTGGGGTTAGATACGTACGACCAAAATGGGACAAAGCTTTCTTCAAACAAAGTGTATGTATTCAAGGAATCGTTTACCTCATTAGATCCGATATATGATACTTCTCAGGAGCTAACTGGGAAAACTGTGAAGAACACAAAAGTAGAGGTCATGAAAGATGGCAAAGTGATTGCATCAGGCACATTCAATGATGCCATTCAATTAAAGCTGCCTGCCCTAAATGCAGGCACATTCCTAACAGTGAAAATGACGACTGGCAGCAATATCGACGTTTACAAAAAAATTGTGAATCCTAAGAAAATCTCACTTATTCCTACGACGAAATGGTCGAAATCAGTGAAAGGCCAAACGGGAATTCCTTATGCAAAGATCGTCTTTAAAAATCAAAAATCAGGTGACATCATTCAATCGATGACTGCAGATGGTGATGGCAATTTTGAATTGAGTGTGGACAATAACACAATAAAAGCATTGGATCAAAGTGAATTTCAAGTGATGGAACCCTCTTATGATAATGCTTTGTATGAGACCACTTTCCGACTTAGATCAACCGCTCCGACGATTGATCCATTTACTCAGCTTTCTACTTCAGTAGCTGGGACCGCAACTCCTAAAAGTATGATCAATATTTTAGATGGAGAGGGGAGAGTCATTGGGGAAGGTCAGACAGACGCTAATGGCGTCTATGATGTTCCTGTTTCAAAGTTAATCGGTGGTGACTTAATTACAGTCAAGTCGTTCATGGCAGATAACCCGAATGAAACGAATCAATCTCAGGAAGATGTACAGAAAGTTTTTGTGGAGGAAATCGATGACTCAAGTGATACCATTAACGGCATCAGTACGTTTGGTGATCAAGCTGTTGTAGAGGTACAAACTGATTCAGCGAATAACACAATAAGAGCAATGTCGAATCTCAGTTCAAGTATAACGAAAAAGAAATATGGACCGTTTGCCATTACTCCGGGGAAAAACTTCAAATTAAAAACAGGGAAATTAATGAAAGGGTCTAAAGTAACCATCACGTTGCAAAGTGGAAAGAGAAAGGTTGCCCTGCCAGCTGTTACCGTTAAAAAAGTTGTCACATCCCCACTTCTATCATCTCAAGTGAAGGTGACAAACAACAAAGGCAAAAACGATACAGTGACGATAAAAGGAATCAAAAAACAATCCGTCATTAAAATCTTTAAACAAGCTTCTGGTGGAAAAGCAATTGCTCAACAGACTGTATCTAGCTCGAACGTGACGATTTCCTTGAAGCAATTAGGCCAAACAAATGGAACACTTTATATCAGTATCAAAGAGCCTAGTTTAAAAGAGAGCAATCGAGTATCGATTCGTTATCAGGGTGAAAAATCAGATGTTTTGAAAGCCAACCAAGTCAAAATCAATAATCTTAAAAATAAAAAAGACGTCATTACAGTGAGTAAGATCAAGAAAAAAGATGTCATCAAAGTTTATTCAACAAATGGAAAACTACTTGCCACATCAAAACCAGCGAACAGTTCATCTATCAAGCTGTACGTTAAACAAGTAGGGGCTAAGAGCGGTAAAGTGTATGTGACTCGGAGCGGAGATAAGATGCTGGAAAGCGGAAAGCAAGCCATTTCTTTTAAGGGTGAACCATCTGCTGCGCTAAAAAGCAATCAAATCAAAATCGTGAACAACAAGAAGAAAAAAGACGTTGTCACGATCAGTCAATTAGCGAAACAAGATGTGGTCAAAATCTATCATTCATCAGGGAAGCTGATTGGAAAATCAACGGTTTCTAAAGGCAAGGCTGTGAAAGTCACTTTTAAACAACTTGGTGCCAAGGGTGGAAAGCTTTACTTCACCGTCACTGGGAAAGGCATGTCAGAAAGTAATAAGACAGTAAAGAAGTTTCAGGCTGAAAAGTAGTGTGCTCAATCGCCATTCATTTAGGGTGGCGATTTTTAAATAGCTAAATGATACAAATTTCATTGATAGGAGCGTGTTTTTTTTGAAAAAAATAAAGATTATCATTTCAATGGCTGTCATCTTTTTGTGCAGTATATGGTCTACTACTGTTCAGGCTCAATCAGGATATTTCAATACGTATACAACGTATTCTGCAATGTCTGGTTCTGGGTTTTACACTTCTATGCAAGGGATGGCTGTAGATCGTAATAATAATACGATTTATTCTGCAAAAATAAATACGTCAAATCATATGACGCAATTGTATTCGACAAAAATGAACGGCTCGTCCAGCAAAAGAATAGTTAAGCTTCTTAAAAACTCTGACACCAACAGTACTATCAATGATTTAGGACATGCGAATGACCTAGCTGTGAAAGCTCAAAAAGGTGATGAACAAGTTAGCTTGTATGTAGCGCCTATGACCGATGGTGTAAAGTATGTAAAAAAAATAGTGAAGTTAAGTGTGAACACGAAGAAAAATACGTACAAAGTGGCTAAATCTTATGTCCTACAGTACCAAGGGGCGGATCTATCAATTAGTGGCATCACATATTCTGTTGGAACTGATAAGTTTATTGTAAGGTCTGGCAATCGCTTTTTTATTGGGAATTTTAATGACAAAAAAGGGCAGTTTGAATATGAGGCAACGTTTACATTAAATTATACAAAAGCTGTCGTAAACCAATCAGTGGTCGATGTGTCCAAATACATTCTTCAAGGAATCTCATTCTACCAAGGAACATTATATGTGCCTTTATCTAAACCGGATACTAACGGAGGAGCTTCTAATGTGAGTGTTATTCTCACATATCCGCTAAATATTAATCAAATGATCAAAGAGCAAAAGGAGACACCTACAAAGGATTTTTCAAAAGAATTGTTTACGAGAAAAGATCTTTCATTCCGAATTACGAGCAGTGCATTTACTCTTTTTGAAATAGAAGCTGTCGATTTTGATGACGGAACATTATATTTTAATACGAATCGTGGTAAAAAAGGAACACAAGAAGATATGATAGCCACGTTTAATGACTATAACTATTACAAATAAATTGACTACTTTAAAAGACCCCTCAGCCATGAGGGGTCTTTTCCATCCATCACCCATAATAATTATTCGCCTGAATAAAAAATTGGGATTGCATGTAGTTATATGTGATTTTCGAGAAGTCGAAAGGCTGGCCGTTTGTGAGATGAAAGACGGTTTCGACGCGGAGAGCGGGATCGTCTTGTTTAAGGCCGAGGTGTTTTGCTTCGGTTTCATTCAGTTTTCCTACTTGCAAGTACATATCGGAAAAGCCGACTTTGAGCCCAAGGCCTTCACTTATAAATTTAAAAACAGAATCGGCGGCAATTTCTGTGTTGAGATAGGGAATGATGGTTTTTCGGTAATAGGATTCTTCTAGACATAAGGTTTGTCCATTGATATAACGGATGCGTTTGAGGTAAAAAACATCCTCTTCTTCTTCAATATTCAAATTAAGCGCTGCTTCTTCGGGCGGTTTGATGGTGTCCAGCATTAAAACCTCTGATGTCAGTTGAAACTCCTCTAAATCTTTTTTAAACCCTTGGTTGGATAAAAGGCTGATGTAGCCCTTGCGTCTGTGTCTTCGAACAAAGATGCCGCTGCCCCTCACTTGATAGATAATTCCTTTTCTTTCGAGTAAGTCTAATGATTTGATAATGGTGCTTTTGCTCACAGCAAATTGGCTCATGAGGGTTTCGAGTACAGGAAGCTTGTCTCCTTGCTGTAGCTCATGGGTGACAATATATTTTTCAATATCGCTCGCAATTTGTTGATACTTTAACATAGCTATTCCTCTTTGTTTTCACGATTTATTGTCTTTGATTATAGCACATACCGATTTTTCTTTGATATGCTAAATGAAATTATATATGCATTGATAAATTGTGCCGGTATAATTATAATGTACATATACTAGTAGTGATACAGCCAATGGACGTCATGATAACAATTGTGAAATAGGAGGAATAGATAATGACATTACCAAAAGATTTCCTATGGGGCGGCGCATTAGCTGCACATCAATTTGAAGGTGGATGGAATGAAGCAGGAAAAGGTCCAAGTGTTGTGGATGTAATGACAGCCGGAGCCCATGGAGTGCCGAGACAAATTACGGAGACGATAGAAGAAAGCAAATTTTATCCGAACCATGAAGCAATCGATTTCTACCATCGTTACAAGGAAGATATCGCGATGTTTGCCGAAATGGGCTTAAAATGCCTTCGTACATCCATTGGCTGGAGCCGGATTTTCCCAAAGGGAGATGAAGCGGAACCGAATGAAGCTGGTTTACAATTCTATGATGATGTATTCGATGAACTGCTCAAGCATGGCATCGAGCCTGTAATTACACTGTCTCACTTTGAGATGCCGCTTCATTTGGCAAGAGAATACGGCGGATTCAGAAGTCGAAAAGTGGCGGAATACTTCGCGAAATTCGCTGAAGTGTGCTTCAATCGTTACAAGGACAAGGTCACGTACTGGATGACATTTAATGAAATCAATAACAAAATGGATGTCAACAACCCGCTGTTCCTATGGACAAACTCAGGAGTATCTATCAAAGAAGGCGAAAATGCCAAAGAAATTATGTATCAAGCAGGACATCATGAATTACTAGCAAGTGCATGGGCAGTAGCAAAAGGCAAAGAAATCAATCCTGCTTTTCAAATTGGTGCAATGGTATCTCACGTACCAATCTATCCGTATTCCTCAAATCCAGAGGACGTCATGCTTGCTGAAGAATATATGAGACAACGCTATTTCTTCCCAGACGTACAAGTTCGGGGCTACTATCCAAGCTATGCACTCAAAGAATTCGAACGCGAAGGCTATCAAATTCCGTTTGAAGAAGGCGATGAAGAAAGCTTAAGAAAAGGGAAAGTAGATTATCTTGGCTTTAGCTACTACATGTCGACGACGGTTAAAAGTGATGCAGTGTCTGATAACGACGGAGACATTGTCAACGGAGCCCTTCCGCATGGAGTAGACAATCCTTATATCAAATCAAGTGACTGGGGCTGGTCCATTGACCCGACAGGCTTAAGATATACGCTGAATCGTTTTTACGATCGCTATCAAATCCCGCTCTTTATTGTTGAAAATGGATTTGGTGCCATTGATCAAGTGGAGGATGACGGTTCCATTCATGACCCAGAACGAATTCAATATCTCGCTTCTCATATCGAAGCACTGAAAAAAGCCATCGAATACGACGGTGTTGACCTGATTGGCTACACACCTTGGGGTATCATTGACATCGTGTCTTTCACAACAGGTGAAATGAAAAAACGCTACGGCATGATCTACGTTGACCGCGACAACGAAGGCAACGGCTCAATGGAGAGACTCAAAAAAGATTCGTTTACTTGGTATCAAAACGTCATTGCCACGAATGGTGAAGAAGTGTAATAAAGGAAAAAATAGAAACCCGAATGAGCGTGGTATATGCTTGTTCGGGTTTTCATCGTTTATGTTTTGATAGACTCTGAATACAAAGAAAAAAGAGAGTAATGGCGACAAAATAGTTTATTGGATTGTGAAAGATCTCCATGTTCAAGGATATTTGAAGAAGAATCCAAAGGACGAATATGACCATAACAACAGGAATGATTTTTTTATACATATTGATTCTCCTTTTGAGAGTGGTTTGTTTTTAGTTAGCATTGTCTCATATTGTTGTAGAGATTGAAAAGAGATAAAGAAATGAATAGGTTTCATTACATGATTTGGTATAATTGATCTATAAAAACGTTAAATGGTAGATAAAGAATAGGAGTTGTTGTAATGAATCACACTCTGCAAATGGGAGCCAATACCGTACTAAACTCTCCAAAGGGGCAGGTATCCATCAGCTATGAAGGATCATCTGACATTGATATTTCTTTAACAGCATTTCTTTTAACAGATTCGGATCAGGTTGAAGGAGATCATGGCATTATTTTTTACAATCAACCAGAGAGTGCTTCGGGTGCAGCGGCACTTTTACCAGCAGATGTATCAGGTCAGTTGAAAAGGCATCAATTGAATTTTGATATGAGCAAAGTGCCAGCTGGAATCACAAAGATGGCTATTACATTAACAGAAGATCAAGGAACGGGCTTTTCTCAAGTGAAGCATTTGCAAGCAGAAATTCGAACAGGCGATGAGGTGTTTTATCTAACACCAGTAAACTTTACGAATGAAAAGGGCATTGTCGTAGTAGAGCTGTATATAAGAAATGGTGATACGAAGGCACGATCAATCTGGCGGGGATTCGATTCTGGGCTGGAAGGGCTATGCAAGCTTTATGGTGTGGAGGTTGAACCAGATGAACAAGAGATGTCTACACCACTAATGGCTCCTGAAAAACAACCAATTGATGATCCTGCTCAAACGAAGGCAACAGCTATAGAGAAAGTCGCTGCACCTATCAGTTTAGAAAAAGTTCAAGGTAAAATTAGTCTAGACAAAGGTCATAAACCGATCATCATTGAGAAAACGCCTGAGATCACAGCGACAGTATCTTGGGAGTCTGGCACCGATTATGATATTTATGCATTGGTCTACACAAAGTCAGGAAAGCAAGTAGATGTGGCTATGTTTGGTGCGAAAGGAATTCCTGCTCTCAAAAGTTACGGAAACGGAGCTGTTGAGCATATGGGAGATGTCGGTAGAGACCATGAATCAATGAAAACAGAAGTGATTAAACTTCGGTTAAATGATGATATCCTTGCTGTCGTTCCAGTCGTTTATTCTGCTCAATCAAACGGGACAGGTTCTTTTTATAGATATAGAGTATCTATGAGTATCGATAATCATCAAGGAACGTCTGTGACGATTCATTCCAAACATGCCAATGACAATGATCGTATTTATTCTTGTGTGCCAGGTATGCTTCAAAATACAAATGATGGTGTAATCATCCGCCCACTTGAGCTATACAGCAAACCAAACTCTGAGCGCAGACCGAAATTAAAATTGAAGTCTTCTAATGAAATTGAGGTATTGATGGATAAAGGACCTGTCAATGATTACAAATAAAACGGATGTATGGCTAGCTCCAAAAAGGTGACTTCTATGAATAATAAGCCTAAAAGAATTGAAACTCTAAAAAGAAAAAGCACAAGAAAGCACTTAATGAATGAAGCTATATGACACTTCCAGAAAACGCATTTTTATTGGATTATGCATAGAACGAACGGAATATTATCATGAGCTAAGTATTTGGTGTGGTGTAAGAAATAACAAATTTGGTGCACAGCTTGCATAAACCATAGCTTTTTTATTTAACTTTTGCTTAAATAGTCCCAAAGTTATATTTTTTGGTTCGATTAAACAATTAATTGAGTACAAATATCTAATTTTTTTGTTAAAAATTTCTTCTGCCAACCGATATAGATATTATCATCCAAAAATGTTCGTTTCAGGAAATTGAATTTGTGATGAAACACTATATCGTTATGAGGGAAGGAAGTTTAAAATGAAGTTTTTAAAGAAAAGTTGGAAGTATATTGTAGTAGCCATTGTTGCTATGTTTATCGGATCGGCAATGTCTGGTTCCTCACCATCAAAAGCAAGTGAAAAACTAAAGAAAGAAAACGAAACTCTGCAGAAAAAAGTAGATGAGTTAGCTCCATATGCAAAGTTAGCCGAAGCTGATGCAAAAGAAAAAATGGAGAAAATAGAAAAGAAAAAAGAAGAAGAAGCAAAAGCTAAAAAAGAAGAAGAGAAAAAGAAAGAAGAATTAGCAAAGAAAAAAGCTGAGGAACAAGAGAAAAAGGGTTACGATACTGGTATCACTTACGATCAATTGGCTAGAACACCTGAAAAATATAAAGGAAAAAAAGTGAAATTTAAAGGTGAAGTTGTCCAAGTCATGGAAGGTGACGGTACGACGGAAATAAGAGTAGCTGTAGATGAATATTACAATGATATTGTTTATGGCGCTTATCAAGCTGATCTCGTTAAATCGCGAGTCTTAGAAGGAGACGTAATTACTTTTATGGGTACTTCTGAGGGTGTCATTACATATGAATCCACGACAGATGGTAATATTACAATTCCAAGCGTAAATATTGAGAAAATCGAGAATTAAGGTTTTCTATCGAACACTTAAAAAGTTTTTACTTGGATTAAGAGTCAACCGTCAAAGTTGGTAGACGATCAAAAAGGAGTGGACACCTGCCACTCCTTTTTTTGTATCAATTCCTCTCAAATTTAAGCAATTCACTATCATTACCTTTCACATTCATATAAAATAAGATCAGTGAAAAATTGAAGAAATGCTTGATACATGAAGGGCATGTAAGCGGTGAGCTGCATGACATGATGAGATGTATGAACGTGAAGGCTGTAAAGCTGTTCTTCCTCACATATGAGATCTTATAAATGGTCACTTCATTGCGATGGTGTTGAGGGGTGTGTCAGGATGAGGAATCCGTATGTGAGAACGGCTTCTAGTCTATATATTAATTACTTTTTATTAGGGATGGTCAATATCATTTTGGCTTCCAATATGCCATTTTTAATCAAACAGTTAGATACAAATAGTGCAGGAATTAGTTATATGATTTCGGCGCTTGGCATTGGTAGGGTACTCACGTATGGTTTATCGGGTGTTCTATCAGATCGTTTTGGGCGAAAGCCTGTCATTTTGGTTTCGGGTGTGCTGATGGCTGTGTTCCTCATCGGAATTCCGTTGTCTCCAAATTATCAAATCGCGTTTGCATTTGCCATTTTGGCAGGGGTCGCGAATTCGGCAATGGACGCAGGAACGTATCCTGCATTAATGGAGGCTTTTCCGCAAAACTCGGGATCTGCGAATGTGATGGTGAAGGCCTTTATATCCATTGGGGCAACCATTTTGCCACTCGCGATTTTCTTTTTGGCAGAGCATGATTTGTTTTATGGAATGGCATTTTTTGTTCCTGCTCTGATCTATCTTGTGAATGTCTTGATGTTGTGGACCTTGCCATTTCCAAATCATCGCAAGGTGGAACAAGTCCAGGTAACGGAGCAGGACGGACTTCCGCGCTTCTCGACAGAGCCTACATTTTGGAGAGAAGGGATCGCACTCATTGTGATCAGCTTTACGTCAAATGGGCTATATGCGTTGCCACAAATTTGGCTTCCTACGTACGGTGAGGCCATATTGGGAATGACATCGGGCAGTGCTGTGAAACTGCTCAGTTACTATAGCATGGGCGGGCTGCTATCTGTCGTGATGCTTGCATTTCTGTTGCGCCGTTTTGTCCGTCCGGTCACTGTGCTGCTGATCTATCCAATCATTACACTAGTTTCTATTTGTGTACTCTTGGTCGTGAAATCACCGGTCATCGGAACCGTCAATGCTTTTGTATTGGGATTTTCAACAGCAGGAGTCTTTCAACTAACATTAACTGTGATGGCTGAATTCTTCTGGAAAAACAAAGGGACGATGACAGGAATTATTTCCACAGCGGGCGGCGTGTCGGCTATCGTCATCCCAGTCGTAACAGGCCTAATTCAGAGTCACTCGTCCATTTTACAAATCTTTATGTTCGATGCAGTGGTGGCTGTTGCGGCCATTATCGGCGCTTTGTATATCCTGTATCGATACCGCCAAATCATGGTCCATGATTAAAAAAAGACGACCTCCGTTCAAGGAAGTCGTCTCAGTGTGAAGACAAACCCTCGCATTCGTGGCAGGGCTGTGCTCGCCCTTCCTAGACTGCAAAGATTTTCTATCACGCTGAAAAGAAGACAAAGGGCTAAAATGAAGATCATTTTAGCCCTTTGTCAATAATGTAAGACGACCTCCGCATAGGAAGTCGTCTTTTTTTTGTTTTAGAAACGGTCATTTTCAAAAAGAATTTGTTTTACTTGATCAACTGGCATATCTTCACCAGTAAAGAGTTTGTAAGCAAGTGCACCTTGCCATAGCATCATTCCAAGACCGTTAATGGTTTTGGCGCCAGCTTCCTGTGCTTGCGCAAGAAGTTTTGTTTTTTGCGGGTTGTATACGACATCTGTCACGATCAAATCTTCACGAAGTACATCAAGTGTATCATCGATAATGCTGAGTTGATCTAGTGGTTTCATGCCAAGGCTTGTCCCATTTGCTAGGATTGCACTTTCTGCTACTTCACGGCGGAATGCGTCTTTGTCTTCAAGTGGGAAAATATTAGCTTTGACACCGAAGGATTTCATTTCGTTGTTGATGTAATTTACATTTTCTTCGGCTTGAACAAAGTATTGATCATTACGAGCAAAAATACTAATTTCACGAATACCAGATTGTGCAAGCTGAATGGCGATCGGAGTCGCCGCACCGCCAGAGCCAACGAGAGTGACTTTTTTACCGGCTAATTCAACGCCATGTTCAATCAAGTTTCTCACATATCCAAGACCGTCTGTGTTGTAACCGATGAGCTTGCCATCCTTGTTGACAACGGTGTTACTTGCACGTGTGTATTTTGCAGAATCGTCTAGTTCGTCTAAGTAATTTAGTACTTTCATTTTGTTCGGCATTGAGACGTTAAATCCAGCTGCACCCATTGCTTTCATACCATATACGGCTGCTTCTAGTTCATCATTCCCTACTTCAAATGCAAGATAAGCATAGTTGATACCTGTTAGTGTATAGCCAAGGTTATGCATCCTTGGTGAAAGACTATGCCCGATTGGTGTAGCAAGAAGACCGACTAATTTTGTTTTTCCATCAATATTTCGTTCATGTATGTTTGTCATGATTGACATCTCCTTTAATTATCTAAATAATTTTTTCATGCGTCCAAGAACAAAGACCGCTAGTAATACGCTCATAACCGCAATGATCATATCGAAAAATAACGTCATTTTAATATCGTACGTGCTGACCAATCCACTTGTAATGAGCGGCACGAGGATAAACGCGGAGCTTGCCGCAATGTTGACGTAGGATGAAGCCGTTGCTTTGTTTGTCGGAAATAGTTTCATCATAATACTCATCGCTAGCTGGAAGATTCCCGCTGTAAATAGCCCTAAGAAAAAGGTGCTGACAATGACAATGCTGTATGTTTCGATTTGGAAAAGTGAAAGCATTGCAAGGAACGCCCCAATTGGATAAATGATCGCTACCATAATTGGTGAAATGAATTTATCTAAAACGATCGACAGCAAGAGAACAGATACCAATGCACCGATACTAAAATAAGATAGAAGCTGTGTGGCTTGTTCTGTGCCAAGTCCGATTAATTTTAATCCGAGCTGCGGAAGCCATGTCTGCCATACGACAAACAATGCAGTCGACGTGAATCCCATGAGTACAACAGCTAAGCCTTCGCCAAGCATTTTTGGTTCTTCCTTCAGCTGCTCCTGTACTGGAAGAGCGTCTTGTGAAGAAACTTGCTTATGGTTCGGGAAGGGCATAAAGATTAAGTAAATCCCAACAAGTAAATAAAGAAGCCCTAGTCCAAAGAACGCCCAGCCCCAGAAGATGTCATGTGCCACTAGGAACGCCAAGATAAATGGAAGAACTGTCGCCCCAATGGATACAGACGCTTTCACTAAAACAGACGCAGAACTTGCTTTTTTCGGAAATGACTCAGTCAAAGCAGGATAGGTTCCTGAATCAAGCAGTGAATTTGCAATACCTGCTGAAATCGCAAGGATAAATGCCAGTGTATAACTCGTTGTCGTTGGAATACCGATTAAGAATAATAAGTAAAGAAAATTCCCTGTAATAATGACAGGCTTACGTCCCCAGCTGTCGGCTAACCGGCCTGAGAAAAAGAGTGCAATGAGTTTACCAATTCCGATCGCCGATACAAGCAAGCTAATTTTCGGAATATCTACATGGTAGCGTCCAGATAAGCTGTCCATGTTGGAAGCTATAATAATATTGATCATGCCAAGCATGAAGTAGTTTAAATACATACCAATTGATGATTTAATATAAGGATTTTTCATGTTCCCACTCCTATATTTGAAACCCCTTTAAGGTCAAATTCTTTGTCTACCCTTTGTTATTTCCTTACATGTACATAAGTCCATCACAACACCCCTTGTGTGATTGATGAGAGTAAATTAATGAATATTCATCTCTTCTTTCATTAAGTACATCGTTCTACCAAAGTGTAAAAAATAATAACAGTCTTGATTAGAAAGTGAAACTTCATGATTTGATCAGAATCATAAAATATCGTTCTCAACTGTTTTTTGATAGAAATAACGATATGATGAATTAGGTATAACGATATACTAAAAGAAGCAACGAGATAAATATACTCCTGTGTTTTAAATGTGTCAAGTTTATGACTTTGTGATTTAAAAAAAGAAAAATGAAACAAAGAAATCGTTGACTTGATCAATAAAAAAAGAGAATTGCTGTACGCAATTCTCTTTTTCATGATGAGGGAGCGGTTTCTCTAATATGAAGTTGAGGCTTTAAGATCAATCTCTGCAGCTCTTCATCCTGTTCGTTCATTTTATGATATAAAAGGTTTGCTGCTTTTACCCCGATGGATCGGGGGAAGGAGGAAACAGTGGTGAGCGGCGGATGGTACATTTCCGCTTCAGGAACATTATCGAATCCAACCACATCGATATCTTCACCAGGCTTAATGTCCCGTGCTGATAGTTCTTGAATGACTCCAAATGCGACTAGATCACTAAAACAAAAAATAGCAGTAGGAGGCTCAGGCTGATCCATCACTTGGGCAAGTGCTTCTTTCCCGCCTTCACGAGTAGGTTCTATGTCTATAATAAGAGAATCATCAATCGTCAGATTTTCTTCGTCATGGGCTTTTTTGAAACCTTTCATCCGCTCAATCCAAGTTGATGAGGTCTTGATGCCGCCTAAGAAGGCGATACGCCGATGCCCCTTTTGAAGAAGATGACGAATCGCCATCCAAGCACCTTGTTCATAATCAACACCGACATAGTCACATTGCACATCTGATAATTCTCGATTTGCCAGTACTTTTGGGGTGCGAATTTGATTTAATTGTTTGACCGTGCGTGCAGAGCTTTTTGAAGCTGGGTTTAAAATAATTCCACCCACTCGGTGCTCTACCATTGTGGAAATGAGCCGCTCCTGCTTATCTACACTGTCAAAGGTCGTACCAAGTAGAACAGTATAGCCAAGTGATTCAAGCGTGGTTTGCACGCCAATTAAAAACTCAGACATAAAGGTATTAGAAATATCCGTGACAATCACACCCACGATATTTGAGCTTTTTGATCGCATGTTGGCAGCAACGCGATCGTAAACGTATCCTAAGTCCTCCATGGATTGCAGTACTTTTTTTCGAGTGGCTTCAGAGATTCTAGGATTATTTCGAACAACAAGTGATGCCGTTGAAGTCGAAACACCGGCATGCTTGGCAACTTCCTGTAATGTGACACGCTGTTTGTTCATTTTTTTCATTTGTTTTCACCAACTTCCATGGATTTCTTCACTTTGTTCATGATCAAGAGGGATTTCTCTATCAAACGGACCGAACATCTTTTGATTTATTATACATGAATTAAAGGGGATTGATGAAGTGAAGTTATATGGCTGCCACCTTCACTCATAAAAGATTTCCATTGACAGCTTTCTTTTAGAGGCGTAAAATATGAAATTATTCAGAAATAGCAACATTTTAATAAAATAACGAAGGCTATGATTGCTGTGGGTCACACTATAGCAGGAGCAGCTTCTGGAGAGACCGCATATGTGTGCGGCGCCGAAGGGTTCACAATCTCAGGCAAAAGGACAGAAGAGTACGAAATATTGTATTTGTAATGCATGGATGATGCCGTGTATTGCTTTTCTCTATTTTGCTATTCTTTTATGACCGTGAGATTGGAGCGCATCCAATCTCTTTTTTTATGGACTTTTTGAGAGTTCATTATTTCAGTATAAGATCGTGTCGTAGGAGGGCGTTAGCATTGGAACAACAAGAATTAAAACGAGATTTATCAAACCGCCATGTTCAGTTGATTGCAATTGGCGGAACCATTGGAACTGGGCTGTTTTTAGGCTCTGGAAAGGCCATTCAATTGGCAGGTCCATCGATCATTTTTGCTTATTTCATTGTCGGAATGGCGATCTTTTTCGTCATGAGGGCACTTGGTGAACTACTCTTATCGAAGACAGGCTATCAGTCATTAACCGATATTGCAGAAGACTACCTTGGTCCGTGGGCTTCTTTCGTGACAGGGTGGACGTACTGGTTTTGCTGGATTATGACCGCGATGGCGGATGTGATTGCGGTCGGAGTGTATGTGCAGTATTGGTTTGACATTCCGCAATGGATTCCTGCTATCATTTGTTTGTTAATTTTACTAGGGTTTAATTTATTAACGGTGAAGCTTTTCGGAGAAATGGAATTTTGGTTTGCACTCATTAAAGTGATTACGATTCTCTTGCTGATCGGCGTTGGAATTGTTCTTTTAATCATTGGGTTTCAAACAGATGCAGGGCCGGTGACGGTAACGAACCTTTGGTCACACGGCGGACTATTCCCGCATGGTGTCACAGGTTTCTTACTGTCATTCCAAATGGTTATCTTTGCGTATGTGGGAGTGGAGTTGGTCGGTGTGTCCGCAGCAGAAACAGCCAATCCTCAAAAAAACATCCCGTCTGCGATTAATAAAATTCCATTAAGAATTCTATTTTTCTATGTGGGCGCCATTTTTGTCTTATTATGTATCAATCCATGGACTGAGCTTAGTGCATCAGAAAGTCCTTTTGTGAAAACCTTTGGGCTGATTGGAATTCCAGTAGCAGCGGGACTCATTAACTTTGTTGTCTTGACGTCTGCGGCTTCTGCTTGTAATAGCGGCATGTTCTCGACGAGCCGGATTTTGTATAATCTCAGTCATCAAAAACAGGGCCCATCTTCCTTTGGCCGCCTGAACAAACACGCTGTACCAAGTAATGCACTATTCGTTTCAACAATTGTGGTATCGGTCGGTGCTCTTTTAAGCAAACTGATTCCGGAACAAGCCTTTGGTATTGTCACAACCATCAGTGCCATTTGTTTCATTTGGGTATGGAGTATTATTTTAATTTGCCATTTGAAATATAAGAAGACAAAGCCTGAACTGCATGCAGCATCTACTTTTAAAGCACCGTTCACCCCTTTTGTGAACATTTGTGTTCTTGTCCTTTTTGCTGCCATTTTAGTGATCATGCTGTTTGCGGATGCAACACGTCCGGCGCTCTTGTTAACACCAGTTTGGTTTGGTTTCTTATTATTGATTTATGCAAGAAAGAAACGCCGTGCGTCATAATAGATAGAAAAAAGCACAGCCTTTGCAGTAGGCTGTGCTTTTGTTCATTCAACGATTTCTAATCCTGAACATATAATTGGCATTCAAAAGGATTAAAACAACTCCAATTACGATGATTGAGAAGAGCTGAGAGTGATTGGCCCCAAGGGAATACACAATCAAAATAAACATGGCATTGGTCAATAAGATGTTCATCATTTGATACGTGTGAAACAGTCCGCCAAGCATCACATGCTTTTCACCTTCGTCAGAAATAGCAAGCAGTTTTTTATTATAATCTTTGTCAGTCGGGCTTGGGAGATTGCGATTAGGGTAGACAAGTTTTAGAACGGATAACGCTACATAAGAACTGATAATGGTAATGATAAATAAAGCAACATTGACGAGAATCAGCCAAATAGGAAGTTCGGTAACGATAGCCATACCGATGGCAATAATGGATAAAATGGTACTCACTGTATTGGCTAAAGTCGAATCAGTAAAGGTACGATACTGTTTTGCTTCGAGTTCATCCTCTTCATCTCCAGAGACCGAAAATGATACTCTTTTCTTCATACGTGAAATCCCTGAAAAACAATAAACAATCAATACAATCGTCAAGCCGCTGATGACAAGAGTCGCTTCAAATGCGACATCAAGAAGGGTCATCTCAAATTCAGCTGCCAGCAGACAGTAAGCGCCGAGAAAGCCAAGGAGAGCACCTAATAGCATTTTGTATACAGTTTTCATGATAGTTCATCCTCCTCGAATAGAAAAATACGTTCAATGGGTTCCTGAAAAATTCGTGAAAGCTTAACAGCGAGCAAGAGAGACGGCATTAATTCATCTCGTTCCATTAAGCTGATGGTCTGACGAGAAACCTTTGCACGACTGGCAAGTTCAGTTTGGTTCAAACCATCACGCGCACGAAGCTCTTTTAATCGATTTTTCATTCTGTCACCTCAATTTTGATCTGAATCTTTCTTTGATTGTAAAGCATCTTATTCAATTTGACAAGTAAAGTTGTCAAATTGATAAAAATAATTGTCAGAAGAATCATCTTTCTTCAAAAGATGAACCATGATACGCTAAAAGAAAGAGAAACAGAAAATAGGTGATGCCCGTGTTCATTGACCAATTAAAAAATGACTTACATCAATCTCAACCTTTATTTATTGGAGAAGAAACAGCGTTCAAAGCTGCAGTCCTTGTCCCTTTGGTGCAAGTAAACGGAGAATGGCATATTTTATTTGAGGTGCGATCGCTCATCATGAGAAAACAGCCGGGTGATATTAGCTTCCCTGGTGGCAAGCTCGACGGCAGCGAAACAGCACAGGAGGCTGCATTGCGAGAAACACATGAAGAGCTTGGCATTCCGCCAGAATCGGTGGAGATTCTTGGACAGCTCAGCCCTTACATTGCATCTCCGTCCTTCGTGGTCTATCCATATGTCGGGATCATTGATGAACAAAAATTAAAACACTCCTTCAATCAAGAAGAAGTAGAAGAGACCTTTACCGTGCCTTTATCATGGTTAAGTCAATATGAGCCATACTTACATCATGTATCCGTTCAGCCAACACCAGCTGAGGATTTCCCTTATGAAAAAATCATGAATGGTGAGAAGTACCGCTGGGGGAGTCGTTCGATAGAGGAATGGTTTTATGATTATGAAGACTACACCATTTGGGGATTAACAGCCCGCATATTAAAACATTTTGTGACCGTCGCAAAAAGAAATTCCTAGAGATTCGCTCTCTAGGAATTTGTTGTTTTCAGCCGTTCTTTTGCTGTTTGTTTTCCTTTACCAATTGGGATAGGCGCTCTCGCTTGGCTCAGTCCATAAGAAGGCATGTTCACATAGACGGATTCATATGAGCCGGCTTGAATTTGATAAGTTTCATGATAAATACCCACTGCGTCATTGTTCTGAGCCCTCTGATGGAAGTTCTTCCAAGCTGCCAAATGTTTTTCCATCTTTGCATAAGCCAGAAGGTCATCTGTTGATCTCCAATATTGGATCATCGCTGTCGTGCGTAAGCCAAAGTAATTCTCTGTCCCGAGGAAACCAAGCTCTTCTTGATGGGTATACAGCTCTTTGATCATACCAGGCATTGACATGAACACAGGCATCCATTGATGAACCGCCCAGCGTTTATTGATCCGCATGCCAATAATAAACACAACAATCGAGTCAGAATTCTCCGTTGTAAACCTGCCAGCACGTATGTCTTTTTTCATACATTTACCCTTCCTTCTTCATCAAATGGGATGTCTCCACACACCAATCAATTCCTGCTTGAGCCACTCTTTTTCCGTAATCTAATGTAAACAGCCAATACTTCGCATCTGCTTCATCGGGATAAAGTTCTTGAATGTTTTGTTCAATCGAAACATAGGTCTCATAACGGATACGAAGCTGTCTTTCATAATCCTGTAGAAGCACCAGTTTTTTCTCAATCGAAAGATATTGACCGAAGAATAACTTTAATAACACTTCATTTCGTTCTGATGGTAAATGATCAAGAGGCTTTGCCAGCCATTGCCTTAACGTCTCCAGTCCTTTTTCAGTCAGATGATATTCCCGCTTGTCAGAGCGACCTGACGAAGAAGCAGGTGAAACCTCAGCAAGCCCTTCCTCGACTATTAACTTTAAAGCTGGATAAATTTGTCCATAACTAATTTTCCAAAAATGATGCAAGCTCGTATCAATTAATTGCTTCACTTCGTAACCAGACTTACAATCTGTCGTTAAAATCCCCAAAATCGCATACGTCGTATCATTGTATTTTTTCATATCAGCACACCTATCTAAAAGATATATCATTTAGATATATAATAAACGATGTATAGCTGCAGACACAAGATGTATAAGAGAAAAAAATGCTAGAAAGGAGGTGAAAAGATCACTGATTTGTTAATCCATGAAATGAATCATTCATATTGATTGAACGATGATAGTTTGGAGGGGGATATATGAGTAAATCGAAAATTTGGCTCATGGCTATTCTGGCGGTACTTATGATTGGTGGAGGCGGCTTTATAGCATATCAAGCAATCGCAAAAAAGAGTGGTTTGAATCACCCCTACGCCTTTGCATATAAGACAAATGATCGTGTGAACTGGTTCAAGGTAACAGAGAGAAACGGAAAAGTAACAGGTCATCTGAATGAAACCATTTTAGAGGAAAATCCGAAAAGTCATTATGATCCCAATATATTTATCAACAAATATCAATTAACCGGAAAATCAATTGAAAACGGTTACGAATTTCATGTAAAGCAAGGGAAAGAAATGGTCACATATGAAGTTCACCTTGCCGAAAAGGATCTTTCTGTAAAAAAACAAGGTGAAAAGCAAAGCATCACATACAAAGCAGTTGATCAAAAAAAACTACGTGCTGTTCAACAGGACATTCATGATCGATATGAGAAACTGATGGATGACACGGAAAATAGATTTCATGATTATGTAAGAAACTTCATTAAGAAAGTAACAGGCGCTTATGGTTATCTGTATACGGCGGAGGATGGTTCATACCAACTATTTCTAAAGGTAAAACGAATGTATATGCAGTCTGAATGGGCAGGTTCTTTTCTGATGAGAAAGGTTCCAGGAGATGGTGGTGAACCTTATAAAGAAACGAAACATACAGCCGGTGGAGTTTCAGATGGGATGATGTTTGATTTGAGTACTTATCCTGCAATTGAAAAGGGTTTTACTTTAGGGGAAACTGACCGAGATGCAACATCAATTAAATTTCCTTTTAAAATGGCAGGCGGGACAATAGAATTTAAAGCGATCACGAAAGAGGAATATCAAGAACAAACGGAAGCATTCAAAAAAAAAGGCGAAAGAATTGCAAAAGTAGATCGTGTTGGAACAGATGAATGTTGTGAATGGCATTTCAGGGCGATAAGAATTTAGTTGAATATATAAATAGGGACAATGAAGATTTTTTAAATCATATATTAGTGGAGGTACGTATGAGTAAATTGAAAATGTGGATCGTGTCTATCCTGACAGTGTTAGTCATTGGTGGAGGCGGCTGGACAGCATATCAAGCAATCGCACAAAAAAATTCATTAAACCATTCCTATGCATTTGCGTATAAAACGAAGGATAGAATGAGCTGGTTTAAGGTATCTGAGAGCAAAGGGAAAGTAACAGGGCATTTGAATGAAAAGTATGTAGAAGAAGTGAGATGGGATCCGCATATCTATAAAAAACAATTTGTCGTAGCCGGCAGCTCAAAAGAAAATGGATATGAATTCAAAGTCACACAAGGTAAAGAAACGATCGTATACGAAGTTCATTTTTCAGGAAAAGACCTTTCAGTGAAAAAACAAGGCGAAAAGAAAAACACGATTTATCAGGCGATCAATCAAAAAAAGCTAGATAAATATCAGAAAGATATTCAAAAACGGTATGATTATCTATTCGATACCGCGGAAGATAGGTTTTATGATAGTATGAGAAACTTCAAGGAGAAAGTGGCAAAGGTATATGGCTTTCTCTATACGGCAAAGGACAAACAATTATTTTTACAGGTGAAAACCATGCATATTGAGATTGGATGGACCGGCTCCCTTCTAACCACAACGGTTCCCGGAGAAGATTGTAAGCCTTATAAAGAAATGAGATTAGAAGTCTCGGGTGAAACGGATGGAAGAAGTTTTGTAATGGGCCATGAGCCATCAATTGAAGATGGGATCATTAAAGGTTCCACTGATCGAGATGTAAAATCAATCAAACTTCCATTTAAAATGACAGGCGGTTCCGTAGAGTTAAAAGCGGTCACGAAGAAGGAATATCAAAAACAAGCGAAAGCATTTAAAAAGCAGGCGGAAGAACAGAAAAAATAATAAATGGTGAAAACCAGATGAGTAAACTTATCTGGTTTTTTATCATGGAGATTGTTCTTATCGATGATAAAAGGATATCGATGTATAAAAAGGCGAGAAAGGTTGTTTTTATTAAATTAAAGAAAATTAATTTAGGTAGATAGACCTTAATGAATTTCAGAAAAATAAATGTTGACGCTTTCATATAATCGATATATACTAAAAACAAATCCAATATAAATAAATTAGACATGTGACTGGTCATGCAGGCAGGATCTAAAAACGATGAATTTCTTTAATTTGTCGTTTTAGATCCTTTTTTTATTGCCGAAATATAGGTCTCATGTATGAGAAAAGGAGGAGAAAAAATGGATTACACACAAGTCGCCAAAGACGTTTTACAGCATGTAGGTGGTAAAGAAAACATTGCGCACCTTGAGCACTGCTCAACAAGACTTCGCTTCACACTAATTGATCAGAAAAAAGCAGATGTACCAGCATTAGAAAAAACACCAGGTGTCATAGCTGTCAGAATGTCAGGACAATGCCAAGTGGTCATTGGGAATGACGTGATTGAAGTGTATCAAGAGGTAACAAGAATAATGGGCAGCAGCTCATCGGGGCAAGTCGTGCCATCCAATCAGCCAAAAGAAAAAAGAAAAGTAGGCACAGTTCTATTAGATTTCATTGTCGGTGTCTTCCAGCCGCTTGTTCCAGCTATCGCAGGCGGAGGGATTTTAAAATCATTTCTTCTCCTTTTCTCTCTATTAGGCTGGATGGATGCAAAAGGTCAAACCTATCAAATATTGAACATGGTAGGGGACGCGCCGCTTTACTTCCTGCCATTACTAGTCGCTGTAACAACGGCAAATAAACTAAAAGTAAACCCACTGGTCGCATTATCAGCAGTCGGTGCGCTTCTTCTTCCGAACATGACGGCTATGCTTACTGAAGGTGCGCAATTGCTGTCGTTCGACGTGAAAAATATAGCTTATGCGTATCAAGTATTCCCAGCAATTCTTTCTGTATTGCTTTACGCTCAAATGGAAAAATTCTTCACACGATTTTCACCAAAACCAATTCGGATTTTCTTTGTCCCAATGATGTCATTAGTCATTACTGTACCAGTTACGTTACTGTTATTAGGACCACTTGGTTTTACAGCAGGACAAGGGTTTTCATCCATCATTCTTGCAATGTTTAATACAGTAGGCTGGGTAGCTGTCGCGATTTTAGCAGCAGTCCTTCCATTCATGGTCGCATCAGGAATGCACAAAGCAATGGTCCCTTATGCAGTCACTACGATGGGTACCCTTGGGAAAGAAGCACTTTATCTGCCAGCATCACTTGCGCATAATATTGCGGAAAGTGGAGCGTGTTTCGCTGTAGCTCTACGCACGAAAGACAAGGTACTCAGATCAACAGCCATTTCGGCAGGGATTTCAGCATTTTTTGGTATCACAGAGCCTGCTTTGTATGGTGTCACACTTCAAAATAAGCGAGTCCTTGGAAGTGTCATGATTGGTTCGTTTGTTGGTGGG
The DNA here is from genome assembly GCF_009937765.1 of Bacillus pumilus. Classification (NCBI taxonomy): domain Bacteria; kingdom Bacillati; phylum Bacillota; class Bacilli; order Caryophanales; family Bacillaceae; genus Bacillus; species Bacillus pumilus. Next base: position 91,745 of record NZ_CP047089.1, read on the forward strand.
ACCTTCATTGGATTAATTGGGATACAAGCCTTTGTACTTGTTGGTCCTGGATTAGCAAGTATGTCGATGTTTATATCAGATGAGCTCCCACGAAATCTAATGTTTGCTGTCATTGGAGCAGTCATTTCCTTTATTGTCGCTTTTATCGCTGCTTTTGTATTAGGTAAGGATAAAACGGTAGAAGAAAAGACAAATGATCAAGCTGCATTTGCTGAACAAATTGGAGCAGGTGAGACATTCAAAAGTCCTGTGATTGGTCAAATGATCTCTCTATCTGAAGTAAAAGATGATATTTTTTCTTCAAAGGTCATGGGAGACGGAATTGCCATTGTCCCTTCAGAAGGAGCGCTTTACGCACCAGTAGATGGTGAGGTGACCATGCTGTTCGAAACAAATCATGCACTTGGTATGAAAACGGACCAAGGCGTTGAAGTATTATTCCATATCGGCATTGATACCGTGCAATTGGAAGGACAGTATTTTCAGCCAAAAGTTCAGGCAGGAGAACGTGTTCAAGCAGGAGATTTACTGATTGAATTTGATGTAGAAAAAATCATAGCAGCAGGTTATGATCCAGTTACACTTGCTGTCATCACAAATACAGATCAATATGAAATAAAGGTACACCCATTACAAGAGGTCAATCGTCAAGATACATTGATGGTTGTTACACAATTAGGAGGCTAAATATATGACAACAATTAAAGGTTTTCCAAAAGGGTTTTTATGGGGCGGCGCCATTGCCGCCAACCAGGCAGAAGGCGCCTGGAATATAGATGGAAAGGGACCATCAGTTGCAGATATTGCAATGTATCGTTCCAACTTAAGTGTAGAAGATTATGAAGGACATCTTGCTGTAACTTCTGAAAATATAGAACGTGCAATAAATGACCCAGATGATAAAAAGTACCCTAAACGCAGAGGTGTTGATTTCTATCACCACTACAAAGAGGATTTGGCTCTATTTGCTGAAATGGGCTTTAAAACACTTCGCATTTCTATTGCGTGGAGTCGTATCTTCCCTACTGGAGAAGAAGCTGAACCAAATGAAAAAGGTTTGCAATTCTATGATCGTGTATTTGCCGAAATGAAAAAACTCAATATAGAACCGATTGTGACACTATCTCATTATGAAATGCCTTTAGCCCTTAGTGTGAAATATAACGGCTGGGTGGAAAGAAAAGTGGTGGATCTCTTCGTAAAATTCGCCAATGTTTGTTTCGAACGCTATCAACATGATGTGAAATATTGGCTCACCTTTAATGAAATTGATAGTATTCACCGCCACTCATTCATTACAGCAGGAATTATTCCTGATCGTTGCCCAGAAGGTAAAGTAGAAGAGACCGTGTATCAAGCACTCCATCATCAATTTGTTGCGTCTGCTCTTGTAACAGCTGATTGCCATCGTATTATCCCAGGTAGCCAGGTTGGGTGTATGCTGACAAAATTGACAACGTATCCGCATACGTGTCATCCGAATGATGTGGAACAAGCTTTAAAACAAAACTTAGAAAACTATTTCTATGCAGATGTTCAGGTGTTTGGCGAATATCCACCAATGATTACACGGATGCTTGAGAGAAAAAATATTCATATTCAAATGGAAGCAGATGATCTCAACATTCTAAAAGAAAATACAGTCGATTTCATCTCATTTAGCTACTATATGTCTTTAACTGAATCAGCTCAAGAAGGGTTAGAGCAGACAGAAGGGAATACGATTCGTGGAGTCAAAAACCCTTATCTGCCTTCAACTGACTGGGGCTGGCAAATTGATCCGGTTGGTCTGAAAATTTCTTTAATCGAACTGTACGATCGCTATCAAAAACCTCTTATCATTGTCGAAAATGGAATGGGAGCTAAGGATGTAGTTGAAAGTGATGGCTCTATCCATGACGACTATCGGATTAACTATTTTAAAGAGCATTTTCGTCAGATGAGAGAAGCGATTGAAGAAGGCGTCGATCTTTTTGGATATACGAGCTGGGGCTCAATTGATATTATTAGTGCAGGTACATCACAAATGTCAAAACGCTATGGCTTTATTCACGTAGATCAAGATGATGATGGGAACGGCACATTAAAACGATCTCGAAAAGACTCATTTTATTGGTACCAAAAAGTCATTGAGACAAATGGTGAATCGCTTGATTGAACACCACAATCATGAAAACAGGTGATGACGATGTTTAAAATCAAAAAAGTTTTAAACTCGAGTGTGGTCCTGGCTGAAGATCAGAACCAACAGGAGATGGTTTTGTTTGGCCGTGGGATTGGCTATGGACAGAAACCGGGTCAAATGATAGAAGAGAAAAAAGCGGACCAAGTCTTTATGTCAGTCGATAACATGAGAGCAAAGGAATTTCTTCAATTGTTAGATTCAATGCCTCAAGAGTTTATCGATTTAACTCAGCGCATCGTCCAATATGCAGAAAAACGGTTAAATTCAAGTCTAAATTCAGGTGTTTATTTTACCTTAATGGATCATTTGAATTTTGCTGTTGAACGACATAAAAAGAATATTAATATTACGAATCGTGTGTACTGGGAAATCAAAAATTACTATACTGAAGAATTTGAAGTAGGGAAGTACGCTCTTGAATTAGTTAATGATACATTGAGCATACAATTACCAAAAGAAGAAGCAGCAAATATCGCCTTTCACTTAATCAATGCATTAGGTGAAGAATCCGATTCAAAAGATAGCATGAAATATGCCAAAATGATCGGAAGCATTGTCAATCTTGTGCGCTATACATTGAATATGAAAATGGATCAGGAGAACATTCATTACAGTCGATTCATTACACATGTGAAGTTCTTTGTAGAGAGATTTTATGCAAATAAATTACTCTCGGATCAAGAAAATGAGTTGTTTGAACAAATTGCACACTTGTATCCTCAAGCGATGGATGTTGCTTTTAAAATCAAAGATTATATTAAACAGGTGCATAGTATCGTGATTCCGAATGATGAGCTTACGTATCTTGCGGTACATATACACCGCCTCATGTCTTATCAGCAATTGAAATAATGGTGGAACCACTTGCCTTTTGACCAGGCAAGTGGTTCTTTGCTGTGATCAGTTTTATATTAAGTTCCGATAGGTCGTTCTGTTGTGCCAGGATTCGTGTCATTTAACGAATTGAAAGACACTGTTTGTCCGAAAACGACAATGGTTAAAGCGATGAACAATAAACTCATTTTTTTCATTAGAATTCCTCCATTCAAATATAGGATGGTTCATGTGATAGGCTTCCTTCAAAAAGAGATAGGCTTGATGAATGGCACCTAAATCTTCAAAGTGTTTTGCAGCCAGTGCACTTAATTCACATGCACCTTCAGCATCCTTTAATTCTTTTAGAATGCTGATTTCCTCGAAACAGGCTTGAGCTTTTTGAGACATATCCTCAGTAAAATATAGATGGTAAAGCAAATTCATTTTTGCTGTATAGATGGGGCATTTCTCTGATTCGTGTTTTTGGTTGACTAATTCGAAGTAATAGAGAGCTTGTGTTCTTTCATCAATAGATAAAAGTTCTTTGACTAACATAAACATGGTGTGATGGAAATAGCATGATGAGAGGTAGTTTTCATCACTTAGAGCCTGTTCTAGGGCATCGATACATTTTTTCGATTCTCCAGCTTCAGCATACAGAATACTGATATTATGAAAAAGCTGTGAAGTTAGAAAACGATCATTTAGACTGTCAGCGATGTGTAATGCTTTTTTATAGTAGTTTTCTGCTCTTGTGAAGTCGCCAATATCCATATAATTAGCAGCGGAGATGACAAAGGCTGACGCTAGTCTTCTTTCATATCCCTCATGACTTTTGAAAATATCTACAGCATTCTGAATATAGTGAAGAGAAATTAGGCTTTGACGAAGTAGCATATATAAGTTTGCGATTTTCGTATGGAATTCAGCTACTTCTATTTCATCCGGAATGTTTTGTAGTTTTTTCTCAGCAATTTTAAACAGTCCAATGGCTGATGCATAGTCTCTGTTATATGAAGCGTAAAGGGCTTTGTATAGGTAAAAATAGTATTCAATTAAGTCGTTTGTTTTAGATGGGCAATCTAGCTCTGTCTGTTCTTTCAGTGTTTTACCTCTTCGTTCATATATCATGAGTTTATACTTGCCTTCTAGCAATGAATAATAAGTCAATACCTCCTGATTTTCTTCCATTTCTTGAAGCAATTGCTTTAATTCTGTGTACATTGCGTTAGCACTTTGTACATCATGTTTGCGAATCGCAATTCGCCAATCATTTAAACGGTTCCCCACCTGTTCAGCAGAAATGATAGCCATGAAATTTCACCTCTTTAAGATCCTTTCACCTGTTTCACTAAAAAACGATATCACAATTTTTGGAAGAATATAATCGTTTCTGTGAGGTGATTGCCAAGAGGTAATAAAAAGGACCAATGGTCATGTGATGAACGAAATTGTAATGGTGATTGAATGTTTTTACAAATGATTAAAATCTTTTTTTAATTGTCTAAAAGAGGAGTTTATACAATAGGTTTTATGATTATGATCGAAAATATTATTGGTATATTGAAAATAAAGGGATTTTAGGTGATCGGTGGGTAAGTTGGGAGGTCGATCTATCAAAGAAAATCAGTTATGATGATGCTAGATCAAATTTGGAATAGAAACTGATAGAAGCAGACAAAAGTAGCTATTAATCACAAAAATTCGTCTGCTTGAAAGGATGTTGATATGAAAAAAAGATTTAAAATCCTAAACTGGCAAATCACATTGGTCATTGCGACGCTGTTACTCGTTTTAGTGACTCTGTATGTGTCAAAGAGATACTTTTATAGCAAAGAAATAGAATTACTGACAGAATCTTGTCAACAAGTAGGCGGTAAAATCATACTAGAAACTAATAGTTTATCTATGGATTATTCATTTGAGTGCCAGGAAAAGTAAAACAGGCGAAAAATGCCTGTTTTACTACAACTTAAAACCCCAAACCTTGGAGCCATTGATTTAATCGGGTCTCCCGTTTCTCGGCACTTGCCGCATCAAATTTCCCTAAATGTAAGCTGGCTGTTATTTCTCCGTCATTCATAAACATGATTCTTTCAGAACGAAGAGCAACCTTTGGGTCATGTGTGACAAGCAGTAATGTCGCCCCTTCAGAATGGATTTTCGAAAAGATATTCATCACTTCCTTCGTTGCATGGGAGTTAAGAGCACCTGTTGGTTCATCAGCGAAAAGAATGTCTGGTTCATTCATCAGCGCTCGACAGATAGAGGCTCTTTGAAGCTGACCTCCTGAAACTTCTGACAAATATCTATCTGCTAAATGATCAATATCAAGTTTCTCCATTAGATATCTAGCTCGTTCATTTACTTCTTTTCTTGGCTTTTTCTTTGTTAAGTAAGCTGCAGTAATGATGTTATCAAATAGATTAAGGTTTTTTAGTAAGTGGCTGTGTTGAAAGACAAATCCCATTTCTGTTAAACGAAGAGCAGATAACTGTTTATCTGTCATTTCTGATAGTAAATGGCCCTTATATTTGATCTCTCCTGTTGAGGCTGTTTCTATCCCGCTAAGCTGATAAAGCAAGGAGGTTTTCCCGCATCCGGAAGGTCCCATAATCGTCACAAATTCCCCAGGATTTATCGATAAATGAATATCTTTAAGGATGATTTGTTTCTGTCCTTTTAAAGAATCAATTTGCAAAGACAATCGCTTTGTTTCAATCAAATGTTCCATGTGAAACATCTCCTTATGAAAGTGTATGACGTGAAGTTTGACTAGTAAAAAATGTCTTCAATAACGAAGCGCTTAAAGCTAAGCTGACAATCAACAGTGTGATGGGGTATACAACTGAGACCCATTGTGGTGCCAGCCATTGAAGGCTTGATGCCCCTAAGGATGCTCCACCTATACTCATTAAAGCTGGTCCAATCGTGTGGACAGCGATAGTGCCAATCAATGCGCCCAAAAAGATAACGGAAATAAAACTTGTCATATATTGTCCTGTTACATCTTTTTTAGAAAATCCAATCGTTCTTAACAAATGGTTTCGACTGGAATCTTTTGCTTTTAACATGTGTAGGAACATGATTAACATCAAACTTGCGGTGCCAAAAGCAGCTAATGTAGATAAAAATGCAATGACTTTTACTAAAGATGCTGTACTGCCGATTGTTTGATGAACGTATTCTTTCATATCTGTCACTTTTGCAGGGGATATCTCTTTTTCAAGTACTATTTTTTTCTCTTCAATTTCTACTTCTTGGTTTAGTTGGATTTGAATGGTTTTCCAAAGGGCTGATTGCGGAAATGGCTGTGATATTGCTTTTGCTGTTTTCCCGCCGTTCGTGACATCCTGATAAATGCCAGTCACAGTCTTTTCAATTTCATGCCCGTTTGATACAAGAGTAATTTTTTCTCCTACCTTTTTCTGAAGTGAATCTGAACTGAGCACTGATAAGGCAATGTCTTTCTTCTTTAAAGGCTGTCGCCCTTGTAAATAGGTAAGAGGAAATGCTGAGAGATTGCCTGTTTCTAAATAGAGTGTTTCTAATGAATTCTCCTTTGATTTTGCCTGAAGAGAAGTTGTTTCATATATGGCTGATGCATGAATATCTCGATCTTCAAGAATCATTGATTCTATTTCATTTGTTTTTTCCTCTAAATGACTTCCTTGTCGTATATCGATTCGGAGGTCACTTTGACCAGAGCCAAGATATGTGATGAAATCCGGCGATTGTAAGGTATACCATAGCTGAATAGGTAGCAGCATCAAAAATGTACAAAGGGCGATAATACAAGTAATCGTTGTATACAACTTCTTTCGTGATAACAGATCTTTTAAACCAAGCCACATATTGACTGGTATGAACCTATTTTTCTTGAGATGCAAGGGTATTTGTTTTTTATCATTCATTGAAATAACGTTGCCTTGAAGTGCTTGAGCGGCTGATACTCGACCAAACTTTCTTAGGACAGTATAGCTGCCAGAAATGATGATCGTTGCTATCACAATAGAAACACAAAGCGGAATGAACCAAGTAGTAAAAGAAGGCTGAATTCCCATGTAACGCTGAATATTGGCTGTAAATATATCACCAAATAAAAGCGTTAATCCATACCCTGCTATACACCCTACACAAGCAAGCAAGGCATACTTTCCAACGTATAATTGCTTGATTCTTCTTAAAGGAATCCCAAGCACCTTCAATATTCCAATTTCACGTTCGTCTTCTTCTATAGAAGCCGTCATAGCAAGGTGGAGAGAGAGAAGAGCTATTCCGATGAGCAGCATGCAAACAAGTAGGAGAATGGCGATCACCATTCCATCTGTTAATGCGTTTAGCATACGCAGCAAAGGTAAAGTAACAGCTGGACCTTGTTGTGGAAGCTGGGATGACTGGTAGATTGCTTGAAAAGCATCTGCCTGGGCGGCATCATGCAATAAAAATTCAATCAAATATTCCTTTTTATGAAACACTTGATTCATTGCGTCCCAATCTTTGTGATGAAGAAGGAATCTTTTCGAACTAACAAGACTGGGGTTCATTTGTGCATCACGCAAGAATGCTTTGATGCGGAAAGAGAATTGATTAGCCCCTTTCCCGATCAGTAACGTTTCTCCTATTTTCAGATGATACCTTTGCTGAAAGTAAATAGGCACTGCGACTTCACCTTTACTGATAGTGAGCTTTTCATTTTGTTCATTTAAAAGAAAATCAAAATAACGATTCTGTTTCACAAATAAATGATCCATCACACCTGCTTTGGCGGGTTCGTTTCCGAACTTGATATTTGCATGTTCAATTGGAATCATTGGGACGATTTGATGTGCCTTAACCATATTCTGCTTGCTTGAAAAAGTCTCAATATCTTTTTCCTTTAGGCTGCCTTCATGCATTTGGACAAAGTCTGGTGCCTTGGCTGAATGGAGCAGATTAGAAATGGAACCATTCAGCTGTACTATCATTTGAGCGGCACTTGTCGCTAGAAATGATGTCATCATAATGCATATTGTTAAACCGATGGAAATGAGACGGTGGCGGGTTAAGTCCTTCTTTATAAACGTCAGTCTCATGAGGCTGATTCCCCTTCATGTTGCAACATATTTTTTGTTAAATAGGCAAGGACAAACATGAAAGTACTGACTATTAGAACTGTCACATACATGTTTGCTGAAAACGTATTGAACAAGAACCCATACATCATTTGACCAAGTGGGGCAGCACATTGAGAAACCATTGTCAGATTGGCCATCACTTTTCCTAATTGATTATTTGGCGTTTTCTTTTGAACGTGTGAAATCACAACGATTGAGATCATTGTAAGCAGCATAGCAATCGGAAGACATCCTGCTAGAAAGAGAAAATAAGCTGGATAAGTGCCAAATTGAAGAGCTGTGTTTGATGTTGAGAATGCGACAGGTAGCAAGATGATCGCGATGACGATCAGCCAGCGATATAAAGTAGGGATACGCCAATGCTTTGCTACAAGTCCAACTAGCAGAGCCCCTGCGATGACCGCAAACTCAATTAAGCCCATGCCTACTCCATACATGATGTCACTGCTTTTCATTGTGACCCTTAAAATGATCGGACCACCTACGATAAAAAATGGTGTGAGGATGAAATTTAACATTGCAGCAAGCAACATGGCTCTTTTTAAAAATGACTGACTGCCAATATAGGAAAATCCTTGTTTCATATCTTTTACGAGCACTTTGCCCATAGGTTCCGTTAAGGGGCTAGGTGAGAAGGATATGTTTAACCGTAAAAGCATGCATGCTGATAGAAAGAACACGATGGCACTGGCACCTATGATGGATTGACTTCCAACCAGTCCGTACAGTACCCCACCGATAATAGGAGCGAGGACACCTGAAAGTGCCTGCACGCCATTGACGATCCCGTTTGCTTGTTCTAATTGTTCCTGTTTTACTAACTGTGGAATGCTGGACATCACAGCGGGAGCATAGAACGTACTCATCATACCAAGAAGCACCATGACCGCTCCGATCATAATGAGTGAATCATTGCCTGAGAATAACCAAAAATAAAAAGCCACAATCATGATGCCAGTGAGAACATCAAATAAAATCATCAAGTTCCTTCTGTTAAACCGGTCAGCGATTGCGCCTGCTAAGGGAGAAAGAAGGAGTGGTATATTGGATAAAGCGAATAGTAAGGCATATAAGTCAACACGCTGAGTCATATCTAGCACGTGTAAAGATAGAACAAACCGAATTAAAGAAGACCCAAAAACGGAAATAATCTGTCCGAGCACGAGGTAAATAAAGTGGGATGAGCCTCTTTTAGATAATAAAGACATGGGTATCACTCTCCTTTTAGACCGACCGTCAGTCTATAATGTATGCAGGATTGGTATTGAAGTGACCAATCACTGATTATGTTCATCAAGTTCTCCAGTTAAACGCTTCAGAAGAAAGGAGAAACTCCCTTTTTCTGCATGTAATGAGGATTCGAGGATATCGATAAAAGCTAGTGCGCGCTGCATACTCTCTTCGGCTGTCCATTGAAAAAGGCCCTCATCAAATATGACTTGTGCAGAAGCAAGAAGGAATTCCACCGTTTCTTGAGGGTACTTTGTATTAAATGTTCCATCTTCCACACCTTGCTGAATGACATCAGCTAAAACGGGTGAGAGTTCTTTAATCGCTTTGATTAAGCTTTTTTGGTGCATCTCTGCATTAGAAGGCTGGTGAAATTGTTCAATCATGCCCTGTTTATTGCTTCCTTGCTTTGGCGATTGAGCCATGATGATGCGAAATAGTTTGTCGACCACTGGAAGGTCTGGATCAGCTGCAATACGTTTTGCCACGATGATATCTGCTTTGATGATCCTGTCAATAATGGCATCCATCACTTCTTCTTTGGATGAAAAGTAATAATAAAAAGTGCCTTTTGCAATGCCAACAGCTTTCAGAATATCGATAATCGTTGTTTGCTGATAGCCTTTGGTAGAAAAAAGCTCTTCGGCTGCGTTTAAGATGTCATTTTTACGTTCTTCAGGATGTTTAACGGTTCTCATAAAGCCATCCTTTCTTTTGACTAGACTGTCGGTCGGTCCTTTGATTTGATTAAACACTTTTCAAAGTACCTTTGTCAATGACTTATTTTTAAACACTTTGCATTTATTGTGCAATGACACTATGATACATTGAAATGAAAACACCTTCAGGAGAGATGCCTCATGCAATTTTTAACCACTGAATTGGCACAAGAAATGGTTGAACGTACGATGCGTATTTTAGATAAAAATATCAATGTAATGAATGCGGATGGTGTCATCATTGGTTCTGGTGAACGAAACAGGATTGGTCAGAAACATGATGGTGCACGACTTGTGCTAACAAGCGGGAACAGTATGGAAATTGACTACAAGACGTCCTTGCAATTAGAAGGAGTTAGACCAGGAATCAATTTGCCCATTTGCTTTCGTGAACAAGTAGTTGGTGTGATTGGCATTACAGGTGAGCCGGAGAATATTCGGCATCATGCTGAGCTGGTAAAAATGGCAGCTGAGCTAGTGTTAGAGCAGTCTTTTCTGCTTGAACGAGTGCAGTGGCGGCAGCGAATAGAGAGTGAAATTGTCAATCAGTTAATTTCTGATTCGGACGTTGGTGATTATCAGCTAAAGAACCGAGCTGCATGGCTAGGAATGGATTTAGAAAAGCGTCGAATGGCCATCATTTTTCAGCCAGTTCCCTCCTCAGAAGACGCTGTGCATAAAATGATGCATGCGATTCAATACGATAAGAATGCAGATGATTTGCTTGGCATGACTTTTCGTCATGAATTGGTTCTTTTAAGGGAGCCGATCTCTGATCATCGTTTAAAGCATGTGGTTGTGCAGTTGCAAAGAACAATGGAAAATGCAGTAGGGGGCCAGGTGCTTGTGGGGATAGGGACTGTCGCCGCTGACATAAGCCGGCTGTCATTGTCCTTTGAGCACGCAAGAGATTCCTTGCGATTGGGGAAGGCTCTTGATCCGGAGGAAAGTATTTATTTTTTTGAATCTTATCAGTTGGAAAGACTATTCATCACTGCAGGAGTTGTTGAAGAAAACGGTAGTTGGACTGACTTTTACAAGCCATTAACGCAAGAAGTGGAGCTTGCCCACACATTAAGCATTTACATTGAAGAGGGCGGTGATTTACAAAGAATTGTTGATCGATTATATATTCACCGGAATACATTGAGATATCGTTTAGATAAGATACAAGCTTTGACCGGAAAAGATCCCCGTCATGTAAAACAGTTGATGGAGCTTTATATGGCGCAGTTGATGAATCAATTATCTTGATTGTGCATTTGCACAATGAGATGAAGTGATAAATGAAAAAAGTTCATCTAGATTCACAACCCGATTCCATATAGTAAACGCTTACAATGAAAGAAAGACATTTTGGGGGGATCGAGGATGAATGGAGATGTGACTGTAAGTACACTGGGAGCCATTATGGCACTGGTTATTGCGATTGTTCTTATTTTAAGAAAAGTATCACCTGCGTATGGCATGCTGGCAGGTGCATTTATAGGCGGTTTAATTGGCGGCGTAGATATTGCTCAGACCGTGAATGTCATGATGGAAGGTGCTAAGGGCATGATTCCGGCTGTCCTTAGAATTATGGCGGCAGGGGTGCTGGCTGGCGTTTTAATTGAGTCGGGTGCAGCTTTATCTATCGCTGAGGCGATCGTGAAAAAGCTTGGAGAGGCGAGGGCGTTATTAGCACTGGCGCTGGCAACCATGATTTTAACGACAGTGGGCGTTTTTGTAGATGTAGCCGTTATCACGGTAGCACCTATTGCACTTGCGATTGCCAAACGGGCAAAGCTCTCAAAAACGGGAATTCTACTTGCTATGATTGGAGGCGGGAAAGCAGGGAATATCATGTCCCCCAATCCGAACGCCATTGCCGCTTCTGATGCGTTTGGTGTACCGCTTACTTCATTGATGGCAGCAGGTATCATTCCGGCTATATTCGGCTTAGCTGTCACATACGTTTTGTCCAAAAAGCTTGCTAAGAAAGGATCGCCTGTACTTGAAGAAGAAGTTAATCAAAGCCAGTTTCAAGTACCTGCCTTTTTACCAGCGGTGGTCGGTCCACTTGTCACCATTTTATTGTTGGCTTTAAGACCGCTTTTTCAAATGAATATAGACCCAATGATCGCCTTACCGATCGGAGGCATTGTAGGCGCTCTTTTCATGAAAAAAGGGAAATTTATTAATGATTATGCGATGTCCGGGTTGAACAAAATGTCGGGTGTAGCGATTATGTTATTAGGGACAGGCACATTAGCAGGCATTGTATCGAATTCTTCCTTAAAAGATGTGTTTATTCAAGCACTTGATGCATCGGGATTACCTCCGTATTTGCTTGCACCAGCTTCAGGGATCTTTATGTCAGCCGCCACTGCTTCGACAACAGCAGGAACAGCAGTAGCGAGTGGCGTATTCAGCGGTACATTACTTGGTCTCGGCGTATCGGCTCTTTCAGGGGCAGCGATGATTCATGCTGGTTCAACTGTGCTTGATCATATGCCGCACGGAAGCTTTTTCCACGCAACAGCAGGAAGTGTTCAAATGGATATCAAAGAGCGCCTGAAGCTCATGCCATTTGAATCGTTAATTGGTTTGACATTAACCGTCGTATCAACCATTATATTCGGCGTTTTCAAGTTGTTTGGCTGATGACATTTGATAAGAAACGAGGGGCATTAGGATGAAAATTGTGATTGCACCAGATTCATTTAAAGAAAGTTTATCTGCATATGAGACAGCATGTGCCATTGAGCGAGGATTTCAAGCGATGTTGCCAGACGCTGAATATATCAAACTTCCCATGGCAGATGGAGGAGAGGGAACTGTTCAATCGCTAGTTGATGCGACGGGTGGGCACATAATCAATCATGTGGTCACAGGCCCGCTTGGTGACCCCGTCGATGCCTTTTTTGGCATGTTAGGAGACGATGAGACGGCTGTTATAGAGATGGCCGCAGCCTCTGGGTTACACCTTGTTCCACAAGAAAAACGCAATCCATTACTCACGACATCGAAGGGAACTGGGGAATTAATGCTTGCGGCGCTAGATCAAGGAGCAAAGCATGTCATCATTGGGCTTGGCGGAAGTGCAACAAATGATGGAGGCGTTGGGATGATGCAAGGATTAGGTGCAGCTTTTCTCGATCAAGCAGGACAGGAGTTGTCGCCAGGTGGTGGAGCCCTTCATCAATTAGCTTCTATTGATCTAACTGGACTTGACCCTAGACTGCAGTCCGTTCGGCTGGAGGCAGCCTGTGACGTGGATAATCCTTTAACAGGTAAGAGAGGAGCGTCTGCTGTATTTGGTCCTCAAAAAGGTGCTGATGAAGAAATGGTTCAAGTGCTAGACATGAATTTAACTCATTTTGCCCAAATAGCAGAAAAGCAGTTTAATGTATCTTTTGAATATGCAGAAGGGGCAGGAGCGGCAGGAGGACTTGGTGCGAGTTTATTAGGCTTTTTACACGCTGATTTGCAGCGAGGAATTGATATTGTGCTCAAGGCAGTTCAGTTTGATGATGTCATCAAGGGGGCAGACCTAGTGATTACTGGGGAAGGCCGAATTGACCAGCAAACCATTTATGGAAAAACCCCAATTGGTGTAGCCAAAGCAGCAAAGCAGTATCACCTGCCTGTGATCGGCATCGCGGGCTCTCTCTCAAAAGATAGTGCAGTCGTACATGAGCATGGCATTGATGCCCTTTTTAGTATCGTTCCAGGTGTAACTTCTCTTTTTGAGGCGATGAGAGATGGGGCTATTCATGTAGAGAGAACCGCTCGAAATATTGCGGCTACTATATCAATTGGAAGAAATAAGTAAGCGGTGAAAAATGTTTCCTTTTCTATCACATTCTTTCTATCGAAATGTGGTAAAATTGTATGAAATGAAATAGAAAGTTGGAGGAAACACAAATGTCTAATCTACCAAATTGTCCTTCATGCAGCTCAACGTATACTTATGAGGATGGCAGTCTGCTAGTTTGTCCTGAATGTGCGCATGAATGGTCACTTGAACAAGAACAAGCGGCAGAGGAGCAGCTTGTGGTCAAAGATGCGAATGGAAATCTGTTAAGTGATGGGGATACAGTCTCTGTCATTAAAGATTTAAAAGTAAAAGGTTCTTCTTCCGTTTTAAAAATAGGGACGAAGGTCAAAGGCATTCGGTTAGTTGAAGGCGATCATAACATTGATTGTAAAATTCCTAGCTTTGGTGCAATGAAGTTAAAATCAGAGTTTGTGAAAAAGGTATAATAACGAAAGGGGGCTGCAGTAAGAGGCCTCTTTTTCATTTCTTTATTTATAGGTGAAAGGAATAATCTTAAACAGAATTCCATACATATATACCTGTTGAAAAAGGTTCATTTTTTAAAAAATCAAGCCTCTTTTCACATAAAAAATGGCTGTTTTCTTAACCCTACCTTAAAAAAGGCAGATGATTCGCTAAATTTTGGTTCATCCCCTTCACAACTTTTGGGCATTGCTGTACCATATGGAAGTGTTCTTCTATTTTTAACGAATCATGGTGTTATCAGGAAATAGATGATAGATGATACTTAGACAAAGAAGGAGAGGTAACGTGACGAACGTTTTAGAACTGCATAATGTATCTAGGCATATTCACGGGAAAAAGATCGTTCAAGACTTGAGCTTTTCTGTCCAAGCGGGCGAAGTCTTTGGCTTCTTAGGACCAAACGGCGCAGGGAAAACGACAACCATTCGTATGATGGTCGGTCTTTCTCCAATTACATCTGGTGACATTCTGATTAATGGGCATAGTATTCAATCCTCATATCAGCATGCCATCCAAGACGTTGGTGCCATTATTGAAAACCCAGAAATGTATAATCATTTAACAGCTAGACAAAATCTTGTTCACTTTGCCAGAATGAATGGGAAAGTGGATGAAGGGCGAATTGATGAGCTGCTAAAACTAGTCAGCTTACAGCACGTGAAACATAAGCGTGTCCGAACGTTTTCATTAGGAATGAAGCAGCGTTTAGGTATTGCGCAAGCACTGATACATAGACCGAAACTGCTGATATTAGATGAGCCGACCAATGGACTTGATCCAGAGGGAATTCGCATGATACGAGATTACTTGAGAAGGCTTGCAAAGGAAGAAGGGCTAGCTGTTATTGTTTCAAGTCATCTCATGTCAGAAATGGAATTGATGTGTGACCGTTTTGCGATTATCCAAAAAGGCAAGCTGATTGCGATTGAGGATCAGCGTGCAGAGGCGAACCAGGACGAATTAGTCAATTATCGAATGAAGGTCGCTTCTGATGAACTGGAAGAAACGAAAAAACTCATTGGTATATTTGAGGAAGGCACGACTGTAAGAGAAGAGGAGCAGTATTTATTCTTCTCCTTGGCAGAAGAGAAAATGCCGGAATTGATTCGTCATTTGAGCGGCGCGTCCATTCATTTGTACGAAATCAAAATAGAAAAACAAACCTTAGAAGATAAGTTCTTAAGCTTAACAGGTAAAAAGGAGGCAGACGTATGATTCGCCTCATTCAAAACGAGTGGATGAAGATCAGTTATCGTATTGGAACTTGGATTATGGTTGGACTTCTTGTGTTAGGTATGATTGCTACACTGATCTTTGTAGTGAAAACAAATGACAAAGATCAAGCTTCAGGTGATTGGAAAACCCAACTAGAAATGATGAATAAGGAAAACAAGAAAGAACTCAAAGAGACAGAGAATGGTTTCTTTAAAAGAGAGCTTGAAAAAGAGATCGCTATTAATGATTATCGAATCAAGCATAACTTGCCGCCAGCTGATCAGTTTAGCCACAGTGTATGGGATTATGTGAAAACAAACGCTAATTTACTCCAGCTTGTAGGTGTGTTTGTGATCATTATTGCTTCCACTATTGTGTCGGCTGAATACAAGCATGGTACAATCAAATTATTATTGATTCGTCCACCATCAAGGCTAAAGATCCTAATATCTAAATATATTACAGTACAGCTGTATGCTCTTTTACTTGTTGTAGTTCTATTTATCTTGTCCATCATATTGGGTGCTATTTTCTTTGGACTTAGCACTGATTATGTGAATTTGGTGTATCACAATGGTGAAGTGATTGAACGTTCGCAGTTTGCAAATATGGTCTATTATTATCTTGCTCATTGCGCAATGTTTGTCGTTTTGGGAACCCTTTCGTTCGCCATTTCTACAGTATTTAGAAGTGAAGCTATCTCCATTGCCATTAGTGTGTTAGCTTATATTGTGGGTGGATCAGTTACAGGTATTTTAATGCTCTTCTTTGATTGGTCAAAATATTTGTTATTTGCAAACGATCCATCGCAATACTTTATGGAACAGGTTACTCTTATCGAAGGTATGTCTCTAGGATTCTCACTAATCGTCCTAGTCATCTATTGGGCTATTTTCTTAGCCATTGCCTTAATTGTCTTCCAGAAACGAGAAGTGAAAACAGGCAGTTAAATTTTAAAATTTTTAGGAGGTTTACACATGATTAGACGTAAAGGTGAAAAGATTATGGGGATTATCAGTATTGTCCTCAATGTCATTGGTGTTGGATTTGGAGCATTAATTCTCTCCTTAGGTCCATCATTTTATGATCAAATCAATGAAGTGTTACAAGAGGAAGGAGAAACATTGCCAATTGAAACGCTTGAGGCTTCGGTTAATTCATTTGGTACTCAGTACATGGTTGTTTCCATCATTGCGGCTGTACTATCAATTGTTGGTGTGATTCTCTTGAAAACAGACCGCCGTGCCGTGATTTCAGGTGTTCTTTTCTTGGTGTCTGCTGTGACTCTTTTGATTGGAACAGTTGGCCTTGCATTCGTTCCAATGGTTCTATTGTTTATCATTGGTTTGATGTCTCTTATTAGAAAGCCGAATACAGACATTCACACAAATGAATATCCTTCATAAATAAAAAAGACATGCGCCGCTGTGCGCATGTCTTTTTATATTTAAATAATGCCTATCAGTTTGGCAATGATCAGTAGAACAATACTGAATCCCCACATCCAGAAGAAAGAGTAGCGAATATGTTTCCCCATATCGACTCCTGCAAGACCTATTGCAAGCCAAACGGCTGGAGCGAGAGGGCTGACAAAGGTTCCTATGATGTTGCCGATCATCATGGCATACGCTGCGGAAGTGCCCGTCACGCCAACCTCAGATGTGATGGATTCGACAATTGGCAGAAGTGCATAATAATAAGCGTCTGTACTTGTCAGCATATCCAGTGGTACCCCAAACATCCCGACAATGATATGTAAAAATGGAAGCAGGAAAGCAGGTAGAATCTGAATGCTGTCCACAGCAATAGCTTTTAGCATTCCCGTTCCTTCGAGAATCCCTAGAAAAGAACCTGCGGAGAAAATAACAGCGGCCATCATGAGTGCACTAGGTGCATGTGCCTTGATTCTCTCCATTTGTACATCCACTTTCGGATAGTTAATTAATAGTGCGAGAGAAAGACCAATCATAAACATATAACTAGCCGGAATCACGTTAAGCACAAGAAGGACAACAACAGCTATAAACAGAATGAAATTCACCCAAATCAAGTGATAGCGTTTTAAAGCGGCATCACCTGTCTCGCTAATGGATTGGATAGCCCGGTCCCAATCTGCGCCTTCTAATTGAACAGCAGCAATTTCATTTGCAGCGATTTTGACCCGAATGCGTTTTTCTTCTCTTTTTCCTAAAATAAATGCCATTCCTAATACGAGAACGACCCCAATGAGCTGAATGGGAATGAGCGGCACCCAAAGTTCAGATGGGTCCATCTTAAGGACACTCGCTGCCCGTCCTGTGGGGCCAGCCCATGGCACCATATTCGTTAAGCCAGCACTTGTCCCGATCAATAACAGCAATAAGTACGGACTCATATGTAATTTTTTATAAAGTGGAAGTAGTGCAGGTACAGTTAATAAAAATGTAGTCGCTCCTGCTCCGTCTAAATGAGCGATGACTCCTATTAGAGCTGTCCCCATCGCAACTGTGACAACATTTCCCTTAGTCAGTTTAATCAGCGTTTTTATTACAGGTTCAAAGAACCCTGTATCTTGTAAAATGCCAAAAAATAAAATGGCGAAGATGAACATGGTCGCCACTGGCAGTACTTTGATAATCCCTTCTTCAAAGAATGATTGAATGTCATGAATCCCAAATCCTGCGATGAATGCCCCGATTAAAGGCACCATGACCATGGCAACAATTGGACTTGCTTTCCCCCAAATCAGCAATACAACAATCGTTAAAATAATCAACAATCCAACAAACGTTAACATAAGTCCCTCCCCCTACAATAAACCGTTTACATTTTCTTGCTCTTTTTATCACAATGCAGTCCCATATCTGCATTGAAAAAAAGGGTATCAAAAATATGAGTATTAGGCAACCGCTTTCATACCTATAAAATGGTGAAAAAGGATGATGAAACCAGTATTGGCGCAGGATGAAACATGTCAAAAAATTTAGATAAAATATAAATATTCTAATTTAAATATAAAATACATAATTATATATGGGTATTTAGACTTGATAAAATGAAAGAAGCGTCTCCAATGTGCAGACGCCTCGTTCATTCTATTTTTTCATAATCATGTACTCGTAAGGATCAAGCTGGAGCTCTTGAGGCACATATTGCCCTGTCAGCATATTTTGATAGCTCTCTTCTGAATCTAGTGAAAGGAGCTGCTGTTTTTCCGTAAAATTCATCATAAACACATAGTCCTGTGACCCATCTGTTCGTTTTTGGACACTGACTCCCTCTGGAATCTCCGCTGATAGGACGGGCTGTATATCCATTCCTACGATGAGATCCTCGTAAAACTCATCATAAAAAATTTGCTCATTTTCGGAAGCCATATAGTATGCCTTTCCATCTCCAAAAGAATGAACAGTCAGAGCTGGCTGTCCTTCGTAGCATCCATTCTCAAAATGCCCTAACACAGAGGCCGTTTCAGGATGTATGGATTCGCAATATTGCCCGACATGGTAGGTGCGTCCATTTCCTGTGGTCATTAATACATGTTCATCTGGCATCAATGTGTTGATTTCTTCCGCCCAAATGCCAAGTACATGGCGGAGAGGACCCGGGAAACCGCCGAGGAAACAGAGGTCATTTTCGTCGACCATACCGCTCCAATAGGTTGCGATAAAAATACCGCCCGTTTTAACAAAGGCTTCGATTTTTTCTGCAACGCCTGGTTTGATCATGTAAAGCATTGGACCAATGAGCACACGATAGGACGAGAAATCCTTTTCCATGCCGACAATGTCAACAGGGATGCCTTTTTTCCAAAAGCTTCGATAGTGAGTTTGACAAGCCTCTACGTAGCGTTTGTTTGTATTATTTAAGCCTTGTGCATCATCAATGGCCCAGTGGTTTTCCCAATCGTATATGATGGCGACTTCTGGTTGAACGGAAGTCCCTGCGATGGGCTGCAAATGCTCCAGTTGTTTCCCTAGATCAGCGACCTCTTGAAACACGCGCGTATGTTCATGTCCAGAATGATCAACTACCGCACCATGGAATTTCTCAGATGCACCACGCCCTTGGCGCCACTGGAAGTAAAGCACGGAGTCTGATCCGTGAGCAATCGCCTGTATAGCAGAAAGATGTGCCATGCCTTTGTGTTTGACCTTATTCACTTCATGCCAGTTCACAAGGCTCGGTGTACTCTCCATCACGAGAAATGGCTGACCGTCCTTTAATGAACGATATAAGTCGTGAACGAAGGCAACGTTTGACGCCAATTCAGCCGTTGTTTCCCTGCCGCTATGCCATGCTGGGTAGCTATCCCATGAAATCACGTCGACTTCTTTGGCAAATTGATGATAATCCAGTCCAAGAAATGGTCGCATATGCGGGTAGTCGCCCATAAAGTTGGTGGTCACTGGGATGTGAGGCGTCAATTCCCGCAGCGGTTCAATTTCATTTTGATAAAAATTGATCGTTTGCGCTGTGACAAAGCGTTTCCAGTCTAGATTCATCCCGTGTATCATGTGCTCTCCGTGCGGTGCAGGTGACTCAATTTGTGACCAATCACTATACGTGTGGCTCCAAAACCCCGTCCACCATGCCTGGTTTAAAGCTTCAAGGTCATGATTGTACTTGTCTTTCAAATACCCTCGAAATGCTTCTTGGCAGAGGTCGCAATGACATTCGCCGCCGTATTCATTCGAAATGTGCCACATGATCAGTGCTGGGTGATCCTTGTAGCGTTCAGCGAGCAAACGATTGAGTGTATTCGTTTTTTCTCGATAAACCGGTGAGGTAAAGCAATGATTATGGCGAAGTCCATGTAAATTACGCTGACGGTTCGCTTCGACGCGCAATACCTCAGGATATGTTTGTGACAGCCAAGCAGGTCTCGCCCCGCTTGGCGTTGCAAGAATGGCATGTGTCCCCTGTGCTGCCAAGCGGTCCATGATGTCATCCAGCCATGCAAAATCATACTGACCTTCTTCTGGCTCTAGCTTACTCCATCCGAAAATGTTGATGGAGAATGTTTGACAGTGTGCAAGCTTCATTAATCGAAAATCTTCGTCAATGATCTCCGGCATATGAAGCCATTGATCTGGATTATAATCGCCACCATGCAAAAAGCCTTTCACATTTGGGTGAACGAGTGGGTAACGCTTTCCCATTTTGTCACGTCCTATCCTTATAATTACGGTGTCATTTGTTTAAATACATCTAGTGAAGGCAGTGCTTTTCCGTTGAAATCAAACATCGCTTGATTTTCCCAAGCATTTCCGACTGTACCGGTCGTTTGAATATAAGCTAGCCCATATTGACTTGACCACGGGGCGCCTTTCGCTGGAATCCAAAGCGGTTCCCAATAAAAGAATCCTTTCCCGCGATTGTTTTTCACTTGTGAAATTTTTTCTGATAGATCTCGTATAAAAGATGCCTGGCCTTGAGGTGAAGCTGGGTAGCCAGCAGTATTGACTGAATCTTGATTAAATGAGTTTTCTAGGTTGTCACCATTTGCTGTTGTAAAACCGTAGGCGGTTTCTACCACGATGACGTCTTTTTGATAGCGGGCGCCCATGTCATTCATATTGTTAGTAAGACCGCTAAATCCCCCGTCCCAATACGGGTAGTAAGATAAACCGATCGTATCGAATGAGACACCTCTTTTGGTGATTTCATCAAACCACCAGCGGGAGGCTCCGTTGTCCCCACCATGAGCAAGGTGAAGCATGATGTTGATATTTGAATCGACAGAACGGACAGCATTTGTACCAGCCTTTAGCAAAGCGGCGAGCCGGTCAAATTCACCGCCGCCTTCACCCCAGCTTTTGCCGTTCGGCCACAACATGCCTGAGTTCAATTCATTCCCGACCTGTACCATGTTCGGCAGCGCATTTTGGGCTTTCATCGTTTTGAGTACATCCCCTGTGTAAGTGCCAACCGCTTTTACTAAATCGTTTTGTGAAAGAGATGCCCAAGCTTTTGGTTTGAACTGTTTACCAGGATCGGTCCAGAAATCACTGTAATGAAAATCAAGCAACACTTTCATATTTTGTGCTTTTGCGCGTTTTGATAAAGCGATGGCTGTATTAAGATCATTTGTCCCGCCATTATAGGCACGACCTTGGTTGTCGTATGGATGGTTCCACAGTCTAATGCGCACATAGTTGACGCCTTTTTCCTTTAATAGCTTGAGCGGGTCAACCTGTTTTCCGTTCTGGTCGAAGTATCTGCCGCCGCTTCTCTCCACTTCCGCAAGCATGGAGATATCTGCTCCTTTAGTGAAATCACCTTGCAGTCCATTGATTGGCTGAACTGAAATGGCATCCGCTTTTGCTTCAGGTAAAATTCCTAACCCCATTAAAAAGAAAACGACAACCGTCACAAGCATCCATTTCTTCATCAAATCTCCCCTTATCCTTTTGTCCCACCTTGTGTGAGGCCGGACACAAATTGTTTTTGTAACACAAGAAACAATAAAGCGACTGGAATCGCAATGAGTAAAGCCCCGGCTGCAAAGGTCGTGTAGCTGGCCCCCATTTTGTCTGACACTAGATTGTACAGACCGATCGGGAGCGTATACATTTCGGGTGAGCGAACAATGACACTGGAGATAATGAAATCACCCAGTGGTCCTGTAAATGAGTTGATGGCGACAACCGCCAAAATGGGCTTAGCAAGCGGCATAATAATTTGGATGAAAATTCGAAAGTGCCCTGCGCCATCCATTCTGGCTGATTCATCGAGATCCTTCGGAATGGCATCAAGATAGCCTTTCATTAAATACGTATTCATCGGAATTTGTCCGCCTGCATAAATCAAAATCAGTGCAAGATGGCTGTTAATCAGTCCAAGCATTTGAGCCAAAACGAAAATCGCAATCAGCGCTGAAAATTGAGGAATCATTTGCAGCAGCAAAAAGAGCATCAGCCCATTTTTCCGTCCTTTGAAACGGAATCTAGAAAAGGCATAGCCTGTAAAACTAACAAGAATCAGCGTTAACAACATTGTGGCAATACTGATCTTCATGGAGTTCCAATACCATTTTGCATAAAGTGCACCTTGACCGAAGAAGAGCTCGGTAAAGTGACTGAACGTTGGATTCTTCGGAAACATACTTGTGCTCATCAGGCTGTTTCCAGGATTAAAGGAAGCACCGATTGTCCAAAGCAGTGGATATAGAATACAAATGGAGGCAATGAAAAGGATAAAATAAGTAATGCTCAGGCGAATGAGCTTGTTTTGTTTTGATCCCATATCACATCATGTCCTCCTCTTTGAATGAATTCGTTCTCTTAAACTGCCAGAGTGCAATGGCAATGACAAAGATTGAAAGTAAAATCGTGACAGCCGCAGCGAGTGCATATTGAGAGGACTGCATCGTGAGTTTATAAATCCAAGACACCAAGATGTCCGTTCCCCCAGCGGTTGATCCTGCAACAGGCGGTCCCCCGCCATTAAATAAATAGATGATATTAAAGTTGTTAAAGTTAAACGTATATTGTGTGATGAGGATGGGAGCAATGGAATAGAGAACAAGCGGTAATGTGATGGACCGGAATTTCTGAAAAAAATTGGCTCCATCAATGGTCGCTGCCTCATATAAGTCCTCGGGAATCGCCTGCAACACGCCTGTTGTCATAATGAAAACGAAAGGAAATCCAAGCCAAGTCTGCATCGCAATGAGGGCAATTTTGCTCCAAAATGGATCTGTCAGCCATGGTTTTGGATCAATCCCTATCGATGCAAAAAGTGTATTGTTAATGGCCCCAAATGTATCATTGAACAATCCAGCAAACACCAAAATCGTCACAAAACCTGGAACAGCCCATGGAAGAATCAAAATGGTTCTAAAAAACCGTTTTCCCTTTAAATCCTTCTGATTGAGCAGAACCGCTAAAAAGATGCCGAGGGCACATTGAAGGGTCGACGCAGCCAAGGTCCATACGACGGTCCAGCCAAGTACATCAATGAAGGTGTCTCTCCAAATATCAATGGAAAAGATATTTTGAAAGTTCTTAATCCCTACCCAGTCAATCAGATTGGCAGGAGGCGAGTGGTATAAATCATAGTTTGTAAAGGCAAGCGCAAAGCTGAACATAATAGGAAAGACAACAGAAAATAGAAGTAAAAAGAAAGCAGGAGTGCTCATTAAGTAAGGGAAGCCTTGATCGATGAGCTGATGATATTGAGCACGGATGGAATGAAGTGGTACCCCTTGATCCCGTTTCTTTCCATTCATAAAAGCATCACGCATCATGAGGACGTAAAAGCCGATACCAAAACCAGCTGTTAACAGCGCAATGATCCCCTTCGCTAAAAGAAAAACAGAGTTGTCACGAGGCAGCATCGTCCCCAGTGTGAACAGTCCCCAGAAGCCAATATTGAATAAATCATAAAATACAATCAAAAAAGAGACGCCGAACAGGAAAAAGAGTGCCCCTTTGCCGTACTGTTTGTTGTATATCTGCCCCATTCCGGGTATAAAGGAGAACATTAGCGCCCGTCTCCGGTGTGTCTTTGATTCCACTATGTGTGTGCGGTCTAGTTCAAGGTTACCCGTCACGTCTAACACCTACTTCATATGAAATTAGATCAACTACGGGCAGTTTGATAGACTACCCGCATTTGATGGTTATTTGGAGTGATTTGCTTTAATTTGAGAGTCGATTTGATTGACCGCATCATCAAATGCCTTTTTCACATCTGTACGACCAGTTGCAATGAGTCCTAAAGCACTATCAATCGGTTTCCACACTTCTGCCATTTCAGGATTGTTCGGTGTCAGTGTGGCATATTTCGTTTGTTTTGAAATTGCATCTGCGTTGGCATTTTCTGTGATGACTGGATCTTTCATCAGCTTTTTCACTGGTGGAATTTCCTCTGTCACTTCAAAGCGCTTCTTCGCATTTTTTTCGTTCGTGATAAATTCAACAAATTTCTCAGCAAGTTCTTTATTTTTAGAATAAGAGGAGACGTTGTAGCTCTTGACACCTAAGAATGAACTCATATGTTTTCCATTAGGGAGTGTTGGCAGTTCGGTCACACCGTAATCAATCCCAGCTTCCTTATATGGACCGAATGACCATGGACCAGAAATGACAGCAGCGGCCTTTTTCTCTGTGAATAAGGAGTTGAGGACATTGATTCCTTGTTCCCCAATGATGCCTTTCGGGAAAAGTCCTTCGCTAAAGAATTTTTGAACATATTCTCCACCTTGGATAGCACCATCGTTGTTCAAACCAATATCATTCACATCATAAGAGCCGTCGCTTTTCTGCTTGAAAATATAGCCCCCAGATCCGCCTAAAACACTTTGTGCGTAGTAAATCTCATCCCATTTTGCAACAAAGCCGTACTTTCCGTCTTTTGTCAGCTTTTTCGAAAGATCATACCAGCCATCAAGTGTCGTTGGTGCCTTTTTGACAATATCTTTATTATAAAAAAGCACCGTCGTTTCAACGGATTTAGGAAGACCATACAGCTTGCCGTCTACCGTTTGTGATTGAATCGATTCGTCTGTGAAGGAGTCGATCACTTTTTGATCTGGCTTCATTTCCTGTAATAGCCCCTCAGTGACAGCTGATCCAATTTGATCGTGAGGCATCGTGATGACGTCTGGACCTGTCCCAGCTGCTCCATCTAGACGCAGAGCTTCAATTTGATCGGCATAAGCTTTTTCGACCACTTTGATTTTCACATTATGTTGTTTTTCGAACTCTTTTACAGCGTCTTGAATCCCATCAGATTTTTTGACGTCTTCCCACACTAGCAAGGTCTTTGTACCTGTAGATGCTGGCTGTGATCCGCTTGAATTGTCATCTCCTGGTCCGCAAGCCGAAAGCAGAAGTACAGCAGTCCCAACGACTGCTGATAATGTCGCCCATTTTCCCTTTTTCATGAATAATCCCCTCTCGTTCTTTTTTCACAGATGATAAGAAAACGCTTTCTTAATGTGAGAATATCAACTTAAGTAAAAAAAGTAAACATATTTTATTAAATTTATTAAGTAAAATTTTTTACTCATATAAAGAAAAGAAGCCCTCGACATTGGACGGGGCTTCCAGTTGTTTATATCGTACTTTTTCGAAAGACTGGTTCTGAGGCAATCAGTACAGTTTTCGGTAATGTTCTGCCGTCTACAAGTCTTTCTAACAGTAAATCGATTGCTGTTTCACAAAGCAAAGACGTGTGGATATGATACGTGGTGAGCGGTGGTGACACATATTGAGACACATGAATATCGTTGATACTAAAGACGCTCACGCGGTTCGGAAGAGAAAATCCCCGTTCGTTTAATGCTTGTAAACAGCCGATGGCAAGAGGGTCACTAGCGACACAGAATGCGGATGGCAAGTCATTGCCAAGCTCATCAATCGCCTTCATCATCAGCGCATAACCTTCATCCACTGAGAAATGGTGACCTACATAGACCAATCGCTCATCAAGAACATTGTGAGCCTTCATATAATCACGGAAGGTTGTTTCGCGAATATCAGGAATATGCATATTCGTATTCAGGTCTAAATCTGTGCCGCCAACGAATCCAATGGATGTGTGTTCTTTTTCAATAAAAGAATCGATGATCTTTTCAACAATTCTTTTCAGGTTGGGCTTTACTGAATCAAAACGATCTTCATCTGGTGACGTATCAATAAAAACGATATGTTGGGTGATCGCATATAATTGATCAAGCTCTGACTTTTTAAATCGGCCGATGGCGATGATTCCTTCTGTAGAAGGATCAATGGAGTGAAGCCCATCAGATGGATTGTAAGCGGTGACATTTAAACTCCGAGTATTCGTAAGTTCCTCGATGCCTAGACGAATGGATTTAAAATAAATATCTTCAAGCTCTTCCTTTTCGGTCATCCAATAGAGAAAGGCGATTTTTTTTAATGAATGTTTGAATGTTTTCTTTTGATAGGACAAAGCTTCAGCGGCGGCGTATACTTTCTCACGTGTTTGATCCGTGACAGATAGGTTAGGATCTTGGTTCAGTACGCGAGATACAGTTGCAATGGATAATCCAGCTTTTTCAGCAATGTCCTTTATTTTAGCTGCCAAATCAGCACCTCCTATAGAAAATATCTCCTTCTAGTATAGAGTCTTTAAAAAAATTAGTAAATATTTTTATTAAATTGTTTTCAGTTAAGCGCTTCTTTACGCACTGGGAAGGAATTAGTAAGATATATATATGAAAGGTTTTGGATTAAGATTTCTGATAGGAGAGGGACCGATGTATTACGATGCACTGAAGACATTTGTGACAGTTGTGGAAGAGAAAAACTTTACAAAGGCAGCCCAAAAGCTGCGAATTTCTCAGCCAAGTGTCAGTCTTCATATTAAGAACTTGGAGCAGGAATTCCAGACCGTTCTGCTGAATCGTTCGCCAAAGCAATTAACTGTTACACCAACTGGGGATATGCTGTACCATCGATCAAAACAAATCATTCGTTTATATGAACAGGCGAAGCAGGATATTTATGAGCATCATCATCTAGCAAGAGGGAAGCTGACAATCGGGGCGAGTTTTACGATTGGAGAGTACGTGCTGCCGCAAATATTGGCAGAGTTTCATCAGCTCTATCCGCATGTGGACATTGAGGTGGTCATTGATAACACAGAGGCGATCGCCAGTCACGTCCGCTTATTCCATGTCGACATCGGTTTAATCGAAGGACAAACGAATGACAAAGAATTGACAGTAGAAACTTTTCTAGAAGACGAGCTTTATATCGTTGCACCATTAGATCATCCCTTTGCTAAGAAAAAGGATGTCACGATTGATCAATTGCAAAACGAAACATGGATCACGAGAGAAGAAGGATCAGGCACCGGAGAATACTTACAGCACGTTCTGAAATCAAATGGACTGAAAGCACGGACGTTTGTGACGTTTAGCAGCAATCAAGCGATTAAAGAAGCTGTGATTCATGGAATGGGGCTTTCTGTTTTATCGAAATATGTGCTCCAGCGAGGCAGCATTGGCGGTGAACTGGCGGTCATTTCTGTGAGAGGAATGGATTTCAAACGAAAATTCTCTTATGTCGAGTCGCCCATGACAGGGGGAAATAAAAATAAAGAATTGCTTGTAGAATTGTTAAGGAAAGAGAGAAAAGACGCTTCTCCTCAGTAGGAGAAACGTCTTTTTTTATAATCCTTTGATGTTGATTTCATCAACTGGAAGGAAGATTTCACCTGTATCTGTGTATTTCATGGTAACCTGGTCGCCTTCTTTTAAATAAATGACGAGAGGTTCTTTTTCGGATGACATGGTGTAGCTTTTTCCATCGTCTAGTAGGAAGGTGACGGTTGTATAATCGCCGGTCTTTTCTTTATACACTCGTTTGACTTTCCCTGTCGTTTCTTTCTTTTCCTGCTTAGAGGAACTGTTAACGGTACCGCCGCCTTTTTGCAGAGCTGTCTTATAGGCTCTCAATGCTTCGTTTGGTGTAGAAGCGTACGCAGCGATTTCAGGATTGGCTGCAGACACGATAAAGTAGTTTTGCAGGAAGCCATTTGAATCGAGAACCGGCGTGAGCCAGCTGGCTTCTCCATAGAAATTATACAGAATCGGCATGCGGCCTTTCCATTTCTTTTCGATGAAACGTTTCTCAATAATTTGCAGAGCGCCTTGAGAATCCATGTAGGACGCTTCAAGATTTCCGGTATAATAAGTCGCTTTTCCTGTTCGGGCATTTGTCAGGGCATATCCAAGCATCGAATCAACGCCCTCTTTCGGACTTGTGAAATCTGTGAAGTAGTACATATCTCCTTTTGAATCAAATACTGGACTCACATTGGCTTCTGTTCCTTCATCTGAAGGCAGCTTCACATCTGACTTTCCAAACATACTGTTCCAGAACCCGTGAATATAGTTTCCGAAATAGCTATTTTGCAGACTAACGGCCTCTGGTGAAACAGCGCCATCAATAAAAGCAGGTACTTGATCTAGCGAATATTTCTTCGTTGCACCTGTTTTGGCATCAACAACGACTACACCGGAAGCTTTAAAGCCGTTTCGAGCAGAGATGAAATCGCCATACGTGCGAATGTAATAAGGCTTTCCATCATCATTGATCTCTAGCTGTGTGTCGCCGTAGAAAATCAAATCAGGGTATTGAAGGCGAATATGCCGCTCAATTTCTTTGTTGAAATAAGAGGAAGGTGTGTACACCATCTCTGTTTTCACAAACTTTGGATTGGCAGATGAGTCAGTCGCACTTAATGTAAAGTAACCAGGCGTACTCCCTGAACGAATCCATTTAAAGAAATCCGAGAATTCCACTGGGGCGATGTATACATACTCACCGTTGACCTTCTGGATTTGCAGGCTGCCAAGCTCATAGTAGCTTGTATTCGGAACCTGTCCGAACGATTTCTTCATTTTGTTTCGCGCAAATTGAGGCGGGACACTCGCAGGTGTTTCCGTCTCATCAAACGCTTTGATTTCGACCTTTTGATCCATTTTGGAGACATCAAATTTCTCATTCGCATTAAATAGAAAAGCTGTCGCCATATAAATGCCGAGCAGTAATAGAATAAGAAACAGCACGCCTTTAATCTTACGCTCCAATCCAACTGATAAAAAGGCGCCTGCTGCTGTCACAACAAGTCCAATCAACCAGAGGGATGAAGGATTGCGATCCAAATTGGTGATGTAATAGAATACAAAAATTCCGACCATAAACAGTAAAGCAATGCCTGCAATCCACATCAGTGGAACCTGCTGTTCTGCCCCTTTTTTTCTAACGATCAACTTGAGCGGCGTGAGCAAGAGGGTCAAGATAAGACCGATCACAACCGAAAATAACAAAATATATCCCACAAACAGATCTCCTTTCAAATCAATCACTCTTTTAGTATATACGAGTGAGACGGGGAAAAGATTCATCGAACAGAAGGTTCAGCTAAATGCCAATCGAGTCGATGGCGGATTGAACATCTTCTTTCAGTTCGTAAAACTTAAGTCTTTGTTCGATTTTCTCTGTTAAGGCGTCAATGGCTTGTCCTGACATATGTGAATGAATACGCTTGTGATGTTTATACACTTTGTTCTGAAGTTCATCAATGAGATCTAAAATTTTTCCCGCTTCTTGTCGGTCTTCTGCAAATTCAAGTTGAAGCTGATGCCGGATGGCTCTAATTAGCGCTGTTTTCTGCTCTTCTTTGATCTTTGCTTTCAAAGCAGCCAGCTCTGCAGGTGTCATGTCCTCAGTGTGAAAGTTTGCTTGAGAAAAAACGGAGCTTGATGTATGCGTATCTGTCATTCGTTGCAAAAAACGGTCTGCATCTGTTGGTTGTTTCTTTGAAAATTCCATTCCTCGTTCTCCTTATGAAATGCCCATATTCTTTGCTAAGGCTGTATCTGCATCATGGTATTCTTTTCCTAGATGGCTCATATCATCTGATATTGAGTCCAGCCACCTTTTTATATTCATCGCACTATCAATCGCTGTATCATACTCTTTGACGGAATAGAACTCATTCTCAAGTCCCTCCGTTTTTAAATGACGAATCACGGCACCCACATCAGAAGCCGTCAGCTGATCATAGGAACCAAAGCCAACGATCTGTTTGTATCTCGAGCGTACCCGTTCCACAGACTGGTCCACTTTGTCATCGAGCTTCTCGATTTTGCGAATAATTTTCTGCATATGGTGCTCGGCATATGTCGAGAATTTACGACCTGTGTTCATGAGAACATGGGACTTGATTAAAATTGCCACCACACTTTGCGAATGAACATTCGACTGACTTAATTGATGTAGCATGGCGGCAGTGAGAGAAGGATTTTTTCTCAACATATCATCAATGGTTTCAACGGAGCCATCTGATGAAAAGGCATACCGATCTAAGCCATGGCTGCCAGCAATGGCTTCAAGAAACAAATTTGCATCCAATGAAGGATTTACGCTCATTGCCCGATTGAGGAGATTTTTCATAAATTGGACGGCTTTGGAGGGGTCCTCGGAGTAATCGACGCCTTCAGGTAAAGCGGCATCATACATCACTTTCACACGACCGATTTCTGTCGTATGTCGATTTAAAAGAGAAAGCCCGTCATTGAGATTGATATATTCTGTTAATCTACTACGGTAATCACCTTTTAATGCTTTGGCTTGGAGGCCGTCCGATAGATTGGGGTAAATATTCGGATTCTCAAAGGTGACCCCGCCTTTAATAAAATCATTTTTAACAAGAACGTAGGACGCATTCGATCCGCCAAGTGAATGCCCTGTCACATACATCTTGGCATTTGGCATTTTCTTATGTATTTCTTTCGCATACCGATCCGCTTGAACCATTTGATTCTCTGCACCATGTTCAAAGGGAATATTCTTAATCAAATACTTTGTATCTGATATCAGCCAATCTTGCACAACCTCATTTGTATAGGTCGTTGTCCCTGTCGCCACCTTCGTCGTAATTTCCTTTGACGTCTGTGACTGACGAAAAGGAGGCAGCTTCGTCAAAATGGTAGAAAGAAGATCATCTGACTCTTTTTTTCCATGTTTTTTAATGGTATCTTTATATTGGCCAGCGCCAATCGGTTCTGACCCGCGGTAGGCGATGACTGCGTTTTTGATTTTGGTGAGGTCTTTGCCTTTACCGGATCTAATAAAGTCATCTTTTGATACAAGAGTTAGTGAGTTAAGCCCTTTTTCTGTTTCTTTATAGTCAACCACATACATTTTCCTGCCATGGCTTATAACTATGTCACTAGACTTCTTGTAATTATCTATTTTATAAGATGCATTGGAAATAAAATTATAGTCTTTGTCGTTAAGCTGAAAGCGGGATATGTTTTTAGACAAAATTGTCACTCCTGTAATATTTATCTTAAATATTATAAGTTAAAATATAATAAATATCTATAAGAAGAGCGAATCTATCAATTAAAATATTTAAAGGTGGATATTTTTTAATGAAAAACACATTGAAAATTGTATTTATTTTGTTTACTATCGTTATCATTTTGGTAGTGGCACTTATACTACAACAAGTTAAGGAAAAAAAATCAAGTGATTCAGGAGGTAAGAGTACCGTGCAAGAGAAAAGCGATCAAGAAAAGGCCGAAGAATTCGCAGAAAAGATGAAACCAAAAATTGAAGAACGTTTACATGAAGAAGATATTCACAATTTTATCAAAACCATCACATTTAAAAAAAATGTATCTATAAGCCCTATGGGTTATGTCACAGTTGATGGATATATAAATAATGAGCCTGATAAATATCATTTTTCTGCATCATTAATATACAAATCTAATGAAATAGGTTCGATGAGTCATTCCCCTGATTTATCAGATCGCTTTATAGACTGGGATGAATATAAAGATGAACCTAAAGTTAAAGAGGATTATCTTAAAAGCTTCACCGAAAAAGAACGCGAACAATATCTGAAAGACATTGGAGAAAAAGAGTAATAAGATCAACCTGGTAATGTTCCCTAAATAGTTGAAACAAGCATATGCTATCATTCCCCTAACAACACTTTCAAATAAGGGAGAGATTTCAAACATGGCAAATAAAAAGAAATTGATCTTGGATGTAGACACTGGAATTGATGATGCGATTGGTATTTTGCTTGCAGTGAAAAGTCAGCAGTTTGATATGTTGGGGATGACAACGGTGTGTGGGAATGTGTCTGTCGATGCGGCTACATTGAATACGTGTAAAGTGCTTGAGCTGGTTGAGGCAGATGATATTCCTGTCATCAAAGGTTCAGCAACGCCTCTTTTAAGAGCGCCTCATTATGAACATCGGGTACACGGAGAGGATGGGATTGGCGGTGCTTTAAAGGATGTCGAGCCTAAGAAGACCGCAGATGCTGGTTTTGCGCCTGATTTTATCATTGACCAAGTGATGCAGTATTCGAAGCAGGTTACGCTTGTGTTGACAGGACCTTTAACGAATTTAGCCCTTGCAGTGAAAAAGTGTCCTGAGCTGATTCATCATGTGAAAGAAGTCATTTTTATGGGCGGTGTCGTGCAGGGTCAGGGGAATGTCACGCCGGTAGCGGAATTTAATACATATGCAGACCCAGAAGCGGCAAAGCTAGTGCTGGATGCAGGGTTCCCTACATTAACTCAAGTGGGATTAGATGTCACGAGAAAGGTCTTGCTTACGGATGAAAGAATCGATGCGATTCAGAATGAAACGTTAGCCCATTACATTAGAGAGAGCACAAGCATTTACCGGCAGCGCTATTTTGAGCGGAATGGTTTGTGGGCGTGTGCCATGCATGATCCGCTTGCTGTCAGTCTCGCCATTGACAAGCAACTCGTGAGCACACAGGCTTTTCATGTGGACGTCGAGACGAAGAGTGAGTTTTGTGATGGACAGATGATCTGTGATTTTCAGCATCAATGGAAGAAAGAGCGCAATGTTCAAGTATGTACGGATGTAGATGCTGACGCTTTCTTTGATTTATTGATCAATACAATGAATGCTTAAAAAAGAAGTCTGTGCAAACAGGCTTCTTTTTTATAAGATGGGAACATGAGGAAATGTATGCGTTCACATGAATAGGGAGGAGTGAAGTCAATTGGCTTCTGTTAGTTTAAGTAGTATTGAAAAAATACGAGCAGCAAGCAGAGGATTGCCGCCAAAGCTCAAAGCAATTGCAGAGCATATTACGAGTGAGCCCCGCGACATCATCCATTTGTCTATTGTCGAGCTTGCGAAAAAAACTGCAAGCTCAGAGGCAACGATTTTTCGTCTTTGTAAAAGGCTTGGATTTGAGGGCTTTCAAGATTTGAAGATTGCTATTGCCCAGGAAATAGACCAAACAAAGCCTAATTATGTAGATGAAGAAATGAGTCTTGATGATGATATGGCTGTTTTTATGCAAAAGGTTTTTCAGACGAATATATCTGCATTAAAGGATAGCTTTCAATTGTTGAATCCAGAGGATGTAGAAAAGGCCATACAAATCATTCATGAAGCAAAACGCTTAGAGTTTTATGGGAGTGGTGGGTCTGGCCTCATTGCGACTGACGCTTTTCATAAATTTATGAGGACTGGCATCAACTGTATTGTTCACACAGATTCCCACTTTCAAGCAATGTCTGCTGGTCTTCTTGATCAGCATAGTACAGTGATCGGTATTTCTCATTCTGGACGTAATAAAGATTTGCTCGATGCGATGAAAACTGCAAAGAGCAAAGGAGCTAAAACCATTGGTATTACAAGCTATCAACGCTCTCCATTGAGCCAGCTTGCAGATGTCACGTTGTATACAGCAACGCAAGAAACGGCTTTTCGAACAGAAGCGATGTCCGCAAGACTTGCTCAGCTGACGGTCATTGACGTTCTATATTTTGCACTTGCTCACTTAAGGCAACAGGAGACCATAACAAATTTAAAGCAAATGCGTGAAACCATTTCACAAAAAAGGGTGTGATGGTTCCAAAAATAAATTTTTCTGATAATGAAAAATGCTGTTGTGGTAACGATTGTGAGCTTTTTACTGAAAATAATTTTCTTTTCAGTCGTTGAATGTCGAAAAAATTATTTTTATAATGGGATTTAACAGGCAATTTAAAACTACATATGTGACTTCAAATCAATGATTGGGCGTGATACAGATGAAGGGGAACCAGGCGGTAATTGGTTTGGATATTGGAACAACAAGTACAAAGGCGGTTCTGTTTGGACCTCAGGGGAAAGTATTAGCGAAGCATTCAGTTCCTTATGAGCTCATTCAGCCCCAGCCAGCATGGGTTGAGCAGGACCCTGAGAAGATATTAGAAGCCGTCATTGCAAGTGTAAGAGGTGCATTGACGAAAGCAGCATTTGATAAAGAAAATCTGATAGGCATCGGAATAAGTACAGCGATGCATTCCTTAATTGTGATGGATCAGGATGGAAAGACGTTAACGAAC
The DNA here is from genome assembly GCF_009937765.1 of Bacillus pumilus. Taxonomy (NCBI): domain Bacteria; kingdom Bacillati; phylum Bacillota; class Bacilli; order Caryophanales; family Bacillaceae; genus Bacillus; species Bacillus pumilus. The sequence continues at coordinate 126,174 of NZ_CP047089.1, forward strand.
AGTATCATTTGGGCTGATAACAGAAGTGCAGAACAAGCGAAACGAATCAAATCAGATATGGATGGCTTCCACATTTATAAAAGGACAGGTACACCGATCCATCCAATGTCACCGCTTTCAAAAATACGGTGGATGAAAGAAATGGCACCGGATGTCTTCAAGAAGGCAGCAAAATTTATTTCGATCAAAGAATATATTCTTTATCATTTCTTCGGTCAGTATGTCGTCGATTATTCAATCGCTTCAGCAACGGGACTGTTCCAATTGGAAACGCTTCAATGGGATGAGAAGGCGCTTCGTATTGCTGGAATTGAAGCGAGTCAACTATCTGAGCTTGTTCCAACGACGTATCAACTGAGAGGACTTCAGCCAGAGATTGCACTGCGCATGGGCATTAGAGAAGATACACCATTTGTCATTGGTGCGAATGATGGTGTTCTAGCGAATTTAGGTGTGGGTGCGATTGGTCAAGGAGAGGTGGCTGTTACGATCGGGACAAGCGGTGCGGTCCGTACAGTTGTAGACAAACCAATTACAGATGAGCAATCAAGAACGTTCTGCTATGCCCTGACAGATAAGCATTGGGTTGTAGGAGGACCGACCAATAATGGCGGGATCATGCTGAGGTGGTTGAAGGATGAATTCGGGTCGTCAGAGGTGGAGGTAGCAAAGCGTCTAGGGGTGGACCCTTATGATCTGATGATGGATATCGCGGAAAAGGTCCCAGCTGGTTCTGAGGGTTTGCTGTTTCTACCATTTTTATCAGGTGAGCGTGCACCTTATTGGAATCCAAATGCGAGAGGCACCTTTTTTGGAATCGGCCTTCAGCATAAGCGGGAGCATTTTATTAGAGCGGTGTTAGAAGGCGTCATTATGAGCGTTTTCTCGATCGGTGTTGCCTTAAGAGATTTAACCGGTTCAGCAAAGGATGTCAGAGCTTCGGGCGGATTTGCACGATCTCCGCTATGGCGGCAAATTTTAGCGGATACGATGGGTAGAGAAGTGCTAGTTCCAGAAAGTTACGAAGCGTCAGCACTTGGGGCGGCTGTCCTTGCACTTTATAGTTTAGGTCATATGGAAGAGATAGAAGAGGTTCAAGAGTGGATTCGAATCTCTGCTCGTCATGAACCTAATATGAAGAACAATGAAACTTACATAGAGCTGTTTTATTTATATGAGCGCCTCTACGACAAACTGAAGGATGAATTTGATGTCATTAGCGCGCTGCAATTAAAACAAAATCGTTAAACATCAGGGGAAAGGTGGGAGAACATGCTTTTATTCATCGTGATTGCGGCGATTGTCCTTTTACTCATTCTCATTACAGTCGCTAAGTTGAATCCATTTGTGAGCTTAATTATTACTTCGATGCTAGTGGGTTTTGCGACGGGGATGGATTTGCAGGAAATCATTCAATCAATTAAAACGGGATTAGGCAATACGTTATCATTGCTGGCTATTGTTCTAGCGCTTGGTACCATGCTTGGAAAAATGATGGCTGAATCAGGGGGAGCAGAGCGAATAGCTCAAACTTTAATCGGCCGGTTTGGAACGAAGAATGTGCATTGGGCAATGATGTTTGTTGCTTTTATCGTGGGGATACCTGTCTTTTTCCAGGTCGGTTTCGTTCTTCTCATTCCTTTACTTTTTACAATTGCCATTGAAACAGGCATTTCGCTTGTGACCATTGGGATCTCGTTAATCGCTGGCCTGTCTGTCGTGCATGGGTTAGTCCCGCCTCATCCAGCGGCAATGGCAGCCGTTGGCATCTATCATGCCAACGTGGGGAAAACCATTTTCTTCTCTATTATTGTGGGATTGCCGACAGCGATTATTGCTGGACCGCTGTATGGTAAATGGATTGGAAAACGGATATATAAACCCGTTCCGGAGATGCTGAGAAAGCAATTCACTGAACGAAACGAGGATCGAAAACTCCCAGGCTTTGCGAATACGATGTTTACCATATTGGTGCCGGTGATTTTGATGCTTCTTGCCACATTGGCGGACATTATCTTACCAGAGGGCAATATGTGGTTCCAAGTATTCAAGTACATCGGAGATCCAATAACAGCACTGCTGATTGCAACAGTTTATTCTTTCTTCAGTCTTGGCTTTGTGCAAGGGATGAGCCGTGACAGGGTGCTTTCCTTTAGTAATGAGTGCTTAGGTCCAATCGCCTCCATCTTGCTTGTCATTGGAGCAGGCGGCGCTTTCAACAATGTGCTCATTGATTCAGGTGTCGGTGATTATATTGCAGACTTAGCCAAACACTCGCCGATTTCACCGATTTTGCTTAGTTGGCTGATTGCTGCGGTGATTCGGGTGGCAACAGGATCTGCGACGGTATCCATGATGACGGCCGCAGGGATTGTAGCGCCAATTGCAGCAACGATGCCGGATGTGAGCAGGGAACTGCTTGTGTTAGCAACAGGAGCGGGTTCGTTAATTCTATCTCATGTCAATGACTCTGGTTTTTGGCTGATCAAGGAGTATTTTGGTATGACCATAAAAGAGACGTTTTTGACATGGACGGCTATGGAGACGATCATTTCCGTTAGTGCTATTGCATTTATTATGATCATTAATATGTTTATATAGCGAACAAGCAGTCTGATTCTTTTGAGTCGGGCTGTTTTTTTGTGTAGTGATACCACTTTCTTCAGATTGGGGTAAAATAATGATATTGAAATGTGGGAGGCGGACACGATCGAACCATTAAAACATGTGTACAATGAATTATTTATCAAAGATTTAGCAGAGAAATTCGCACAGACTTCGTCTGAATTTGATGCTGAGCCGTTCAAGCGACTCGTATTTCAAGAGGATTGGGAGCAGCTTGAGTTAAAAGGGCGGATGAGACGAGTCACTGAATCGATGCATGCCTGTCTGCCGGCAGATTATGAGAAGGCAATGGAGATACTGCGTCAGGCAGCCCCGTATTTTTCAGGGCTTAGTGCGCTCGTCTTTCCAGACTACGTCGAGACGTACGGCCTTGCACATTGGGACCTCTCGATCAAAGCGCTCGAATTTTTCACACCCTTTTCCACTTCTGAATTTGCTGTTCGGCCATTTCTGATTCAAGATCAAGGCAAAATGCTGGCGCAAATGCTCGTATGGTCTCAGGATCAAAATGAGCATATACGGAGGCTGGCTAGTGAAGGTTGTAGACCACGTCTGCCATGGGGCTTATCTGTCCCTTCACTTAAAAAGAACCCTTCGGTCACGCTGCCCATTTTGGAAAACTTGAAGGCAGACCCGTCGCGTTATGTGCAGAAAAGTGTAGCGAATCATTTAAATGATATTTCTGCAATTCAGCCAGATCTAATGAAGCAGACGGTTCAAAACTGGTATGGAACCAACGAACATACCAACTGGATTGTCAAACATGCATCCCGTACTTTACTCAAAAAAGGAGATCCAGCTATTATGGCGTTGTTTGGCTATGGGGACCATCCATCCGTTCACGTAACGGATTTGAAGATCGTACAAAATCCTATTCAGATCGGCGAGAAAATGACTTTTCATTTTACCCTACAAGCCGATAAGCCGTTAAAGCTGCGTGTAGAGTATGCCATTGACTATGTCAAAGCTCGGGGGACCCGCAATCAAAAAGTATTTAAAATCACAGAGTTTGAAACAGACACAACGTTACATAGAGAATTCGTCAGATCACAATCTTTTCAAAATATGACGACGAGAAAACATTATGAAGGAACCCATACACTAACAATCATCATCAACGGTATTCCAAAAGCATCGATTGATTTTGAAGTAACAGAAGACAGCAACTCATGAAAAAAAACCCGCCTCAATGGCGGGTTTTAGCGTTTAAGCCTTCTTTTTCATTAAGAATGAAGCAATGATGGCTGCGATTAAGAAACCGATGCTGATAATCGAGCTAGGCAAGTTTTCTTGTCTGAATAAAAACATCACAAAACTCACACTTAATACAAGACCTGCAAACAACGTTAAGTACGGAAATAGCCACACTTTGAAATACGGCTCCTGTGGATATTTCGGACGAAGTTTCAGATGTGCCATGCAAATGCTAATCCAAATGAGTGAAACAGCAAAACCAGGAATAGCTAGCATATAACTGAAAATTTGCTCTGGATATAAGTAAGCAAAGAATGTTCCGATGAGAAGAAACAGAACGGTTACCCATAAACTCAAAATAGGCACGCCTCTTTTGTTAACCTGTGCCAGCTTTTTCGGACCGCCATCTGATTTAGAGAGAGAATGCATCATTCTCGTTGTCCCGTAAATGCCAGAATTCGCCGCCGATAGAACGGCTGTAATCAATACAAAATTAATGAAGTGAGAGGCGCCTTGCATACCGGCTGCTGAAAAGACTTGAACAAATGGGCTGTTATTTGGATCAATTTGATTCCAAGGAATGAGTCCACAGATGATCAAAATCGGCAAAGTGTAAAATAAGATAATACGCCACATCATACTTTTAACAACACCAGGCAAAACCTTTTCGGCATCCTTTGTTTCTGTAATGGTCAGCCCGATCAATTCAGAGCCTCCATAAGAGAAAATAACGACTAATAAAGAGGCGAAGATCGCACCCCATCCGTTCGGCACGAAGTTTTGATAGTTGGTGAGTGCAGATGTGCTTTGTTCGTTCGGAATGATCCCAAATAATAGAGCTGCACCAAGAATAATAAACACAATAATAACGAAAATCTTCATTCCAGCGAACCAAAATTCAATTTCACCAAAGTATTTTACATTATTTAAGTTAATTCCGATGACTAATAGTGAGCAGAGTAAACATAGTGACCATAGCGGTACGTTCGGTAACCAGTATTGAAGCAGGCTACCTGCCGCAATAATCTCGATGACACACACAGTGAGCCACATGAAACAGTAAACCCAGCCGACAACAAATGAAAAACGTTGACCAAGCGCAATCTGTATCAGGTCGCGAAGGTTATTTCCTGGATAGACAATCGCCATTTCAGCTAAGGCTGCCATTACGATGAGCAATAATAATCCGGCAAATACATAGGAAAAGATGACCCCAGGACCTGCTAAACCGATTGTATCGGCACTTCCTTTAAAGATTCCTGTACCAATGACCCCGCCCAATGCAATCATGCGAATGTGACGCGGTGATAAAAGCTTTTTTAATTCTTGTTGTTCCTGATTCGCGCTCATGACGTTCTCCTTTTTAAAAAAATGCTTATGTTCCATTTTCTTTTTTCGGGACGTCACTGTCAATATAAAAAAAGAGATTTTTCAGACAAAAGAGGCGGTTGATTCTATCAAATGAACCGTTTTCTTCCATAAATCCTTTCCGTGACCTTTCCCCAAAATCTGAAACTTCGTGAAAAAATGAACATTTGCCTTCATTCTGACATAAACAATTTTCAGTTTTTGTCGATATATCTTCTGTATTACTAAAGTCCTAATAAAGAATTGTTTATAACTGTAAAATATTTCAAAAAGCATGAAAAAATGAAAGGAGTTATGAAAGATGTTTATGAGAAAAGGAAATGATTCATCGTCGGGAACCCTTTTAAATGAGAGTAGTCGATTAGTAGAACGAATTGAGAAGGGAGACCTTTCAACAAGAATAGATACTGCTGCATTTTCTTCAAGTCAAACGATTGAAGCAGTAGCCCAAATAAATGAAGCTTTGGAAAAGATGCAGGAAGCAAATGAAGATATTCAAATGCGGATGAATTTGGTGACAAAAGCTATTCAAGTTGGTTTATGGGATATGGTCGTGATCGCTGGAGATCCGGTCAATCCAAAAAATGAATTCACATGGACGGATGATTTCCGTAAGATGCTAGGCTTTCAAAACGAGCACGATTTTCCAAATGTTTTAGACAGCTGGGCATCTCGAATTCATCCGGATGAACAAGAATATACCTTAAATGCATTTTCTACGCATTTATTGGATCATTCGGGACGTACACCATATGATATCGAATATCGCTTGAAGTTGAAAAACGGAGATTATCGCTGGTTCAAAGCAACTGGCACAACCATTCGTGATCGAAATGGTGTCCCTCTTCGTGTGGCGGGGGCTCTTTTTGATATTCATGATCAGAAATTGAAAGAAGAAGAACTACAAGCATTCGTGACGAGATATGACTTGATCAACCGTGCGCTTGTGGAAGCTCCTTGGGACATGGTCGTAGAGGCCGGCGATCCAGTCAATCCGAATAACGAGTTCTGGTGGTCTCCGCAGTTCAGAAAAACGCTTGGTTTTACGGACGAAAAGGATTTCCCAAACGTATTAAGCAGCTGGAGCGACCGCCTGCATCCTGAGGATCAAGAAAAGGCTCTTCAAGCTTTTGCAGATCATTTGAATGATCACTCTGGACGCACGCCATTTGATATTGATTACAGATTGCAGAGCAAAAATGGCGAGTATCGCTGGTATCATGCTGGTGGTGAAACCATTCGTGATGAAAAAGGTGTTCCTCTTCGTGTCGCTGGAACCATTCGTGACATCACGTTAGAAAAAAACAAAGAGAAAACAGCGAATGAAATGGCGTCACAAGTAGAACAGCTTTCAAGTTCAATCAGTGAGATGGTATCAGGAATCAGCTCTGTAACAAATCAAGCGCAAGAGCTTGCTGTTGCACAAGAGCAGTCAACATCTGCTGCCAATCTAGCAAAAAATAGTGCAGATGAGACGAAAAATATTTCTGACTTGATCAAAGAAGTAGCGAACCAAACGAACCTGCTTGGTCTAAATGCTGCGATTGAGGCAGCAAGAGCTGGTGAACAAGGAAGAGGATTCTCAGTCGTTGCAGATGAAGTACGTAAACTGGCGCTTCATAGTGCCAATGCAACGGAGAATATCGAATCTAGTTTAACGGATATGAAAACACAAATTGATGAAATTCTTGATAATATCTCGAATATGACAGCTCTTACACAAACACAGGCTGCTTTAACAGAGCAAGTGAATGCTGCAGTCGATGAAGTAAACCACATGTCTCAGCGCCTTGTTGCCTATTCGAAGAGTATTTAATCATTAAAAACCGCCCTCACATCAGAAGGCGGTTTTTTCCATTAAAATTGATCTGCTGGAAAAACAATACCTGCATCTTTTCTTGCAGCATCAAGGACTTTCATGACGGAGAGACTTTCATCAAGCCATGCATAGCACTGTTCATGATTTTTTGTTTCAATGATGTGCTGAAAAGCCTCTGCTTCATAAAATAGGCGGTTTGAATTTGTTTGTGCATTGAGTGAGGTCACCTGATCATTCACATGGAGAAGTACTTCCTCGCAGCCATTCGCACCGTTTTTCACATGAATGAAGCCTTTTTCTCCTTGAATCAATGCAAAATTCATGCTGCTTGTATCCTTACTGCCGACACTTGTTGCAATGAAATCATTGTAGGTGAAAGTCAAAACACCAGATGTATCTATGCCATTTGGGTGACGGTTTGCTTGGTAGCGAACCTGCTCCGGTGATCCGAAGAGATTCATGATGAAATGGACATTATAGATATTAATATCCATCAATGCTCCTCCTGAGAATTCAGGGTTAAAGACATTTGGCGTTTCGCCGGCTAGCAGCTGATTATATTTGCTTGAATATTGACTATAGTTGCATTGAACCAGTTTGATTTTACCTAACTGATGAAGGTGTTTTTTGATGAAATGATAGTTTGGCATATGAACGGTCGTAATGGCTTCAAATAGAAGAAGCTGCTTTTCCTTTGCGAGAGCGATTAAGGCTTCCAGCTCTTTGACATTTGAGGTGAAAGGCTTTTCGCAAATCACATGTTTTCCTTTTCTTAATGCAGCCGTAGCATGCTCACTATGTAATCGATTCGGTGATGCAATATAAACGGCTTCAATGTTTGGATCTTCTAGCATAGCCGTTAAATCTGTATAAGTCGTTTTTACACCAAATTTGTCTGCGACCTTCTTTGCCGTTGCTTCCTTTCTTGAATAGACGGCATGACAAGAAGCGCCGTCAAGCTGTTCAATCGCTTGCAAGAAGCTTTCCACAATCACACCTGTTCCAATGGTTGCAATGTTCATTCTACAAAACCCCTTCCACTCGTTTGATATCAAGTAAAGCTGTCTCTAGTATAACTGATGTTTGAATCGCACGCGCACTTGGCACCTGGGCGGAGAGGGGTGCCAGTGGCAAACACTGGCACATCTTTGGCAGCCCTTACAATTAGCTGATGTTCGCTAATGTTTGTTTTGTTAACAATTGAATGGCAGCTTTCCTCTTCTTTAACTCATGAATGGAGTGTTGAATATCCTCCACTTTTTGTTCGAGCAGCTGTTCAGCTTCTGTCTTTGATTGTTTTTCAAATAGCGATTTGATAATTTCGCGAATTTCTTTGAGTGAGAAATCTAGTTTTCTTGCTTCTGTGATAAAGGATAGCATGAGTACATATTTTTTATCATATAAACGATAGCCGTTATGTGCTCTCTTTGGTTCGGGGAGCACACCCTCATTTTCATAAAAACGAATGGTTTCAATATGCACACCAGACATTTTTGACAATTTACCTCTAGTAAACGTAATCATTCCCTGCACCTCCTTTCTTTGCTATCCATCATACAATTAGAATTGCTAGTTTCAAAATATTCATTGGTGAACATTTGTTTTCATTTCCCCGTTGGAATAGGGCAGAAACTCTATTTACAGCAGGATGAATAGAATACGATATAATAGAGAAGGCATTTGACAATTTTGTTACAGGTGAGAACAAGTAGACAGCGTGATGAAAAAACGATAGGCTAAAATAGGTAAATAGTAATGATATAACCTGTCATCATCTAGATGATGGCTCAAAATAGTGCAGCACATGTTTTGCTGAGAAAAGGGGACCAGTGAATGTATAAATTAGTTGCAATTGATATGGATGGTACGTTATTAAATGATCAACATATGGTGCCGGATGAGGTGTTTGAAGCCATTCAACAGGCGAAAGCAGAGGGAGTTAAAATCGTATTATGTACAGGACGGCCGATTGGCGGAGTGCATCGCTATTTAGATGATCTTCAGCTCAATCAAGAGGGAGATTATGTGATTGCCTACAATGGGGCGCTTGTCCAAAACAGTCACACAAATGAAGTGGTGTCAGAACTGACGTTATCCTATGAGGATTTAACTTCTTTATATAAGCTGAGCCGTGAGCTCGATACACCGATGCATTATTTCGATTCAGCTCATTTGTACACACCGAACCGAGATATTAGTGAGTACACAGTACTTGAATCCTATTTAACAAAGCTGCCGCTTAAATATTTACCTGTTGAAGAGGCAGATCCTTCAATGAGATTACCGAAGATGATGTATATTGATCAGCCAGAACGGTTAGAAAAGACGATACAAGCCATTCCATCTGAAGTGAAAGAAAAGTACATGATGGTGAAAAGTACAGATTTCTTCCTTGAAATCCTGCATCCTGAAGTCAGCAAAGGGAATGCCGTGAAGCTTCTAGCGAAAGAGCTGGGAATTGCTCGTGAAGAGGTCATGGCCATTGGTGACAATGGAAACGACGTATCGATGCTGGAATTTGCGGGATGCGGCGTTGCCATGGGAAATGCCATTGATGATGTCAAAGCAGTAGCAGATGTTGTGACAAAATCCAATAATGAAGCCGGAGTTGCCCATATCCTGCATGAATTAGTTTTAGGAAAATAAACAAAAAGAGCGGTCTACCACTAAGGTAGCCGCTTCAGCGTGTAGACAAACCCTCGCATTCGTTGTCAGTCCTGCGCGCTGGTGCTCACGAATGTTATATTCGCTCCGCGCCAGTGCTCGTCCTTCCTAGACTGCAAAGGTTTTCTATCACGCTGAAAAGAAGACAAAGGGCTAAAATAAAAATCATTTTAGCCCTTTGTCAACAATCTGAAGCGGTCTACCACTAAGGTAGCCGCTTTTTTATATGTGAGAGAAAAAGTAAACAAGCATCCGTCTGCTGCTCAAATTTGTCTTTTGCAGCATCGCCTTCACATGATCATGGACGGTATGGGTTGAAATAAATAAAGTACTGGCAATTTCCTTTGTAGACTGTCCTTTTAATAAGCAGTCGAGGACGTTCATCTCTCTTTCTGTCAGCTTGTACGTTTTTGCCGCATAAGGAAGAATATCATGGGTTTGAGCTCTCTTGATGTGAATCATGACAGCCTCTTCCTGACCTGCTGCCTGCGCTAATCGAAATGCTTGAAGAGAGAGGAACAACCCCGTGGGCAATCTCGTCATGCTTGCCGCGGTTTGCTCAATATCGCCGTATAAAAGTTTTGCCCCTAATGCCCTAAACGGGCGCGGCATGATCGTTTTGTCATGGATTTGTTCAAAGGCTTGAAACGTCTGAAGCCAATGAAGACCTGTCTCATTTCCATAAAGAAGGTTGTAATCGTGCGAGAGAATGAGGAAGCCTTGTTGCTCCGCCGCCGCGTCTTCTTCCGTATCTCTTTTCTTGAAAAGTTCATCTCTTAGCTTGGCTGCAAGTCTTGGCGTTTGTTCGATGACCGCTTGGATCTCTTTTTCTTGAAAAGGTTGCTTGTCCTTTAGACGATAGAGGCTGGCAATGCCCCAGCATTCCCCTTGGATCACAAGAGCTGCCCGCAATTCATCAGACCATCCATTAGGTAACAAAATGTCTTGGTAGCGCTCACTACTAAGGTATTCTCCGCTTTGGACAAGGCTCGCAGCATGAACGGGGCCTTTGGCTAGCGTTTCATGCTGATGTACGTCCCTTTTTAAAAACTCATTTTGAAACAGCTGGTTATGAATGTCTTCAATCGGTTCATCTGTGAAGGAACCTGTCGAGAGGAGAGTGGCTGGATCAATGGTCGTGATACAGGCTGCATCAAAATCAAGGACGGCAGCAAGTTCGTCCCGAATGTGTTGTCTCAGCTGCTGAAAATGAGTGGCTGGATTGGTCACAGGATCTCCTCCTCAAAAATCCCCACTTTTAGGGATCGTGTTTTCTGTTGTCTCTTTTTACAATAAAGATGTCATATCGTTAGTGTACAGGAAACGATGTAAAGCGGAAAGGAATTGGAGGAGAAGGACATGAAAGAAAACCAGCATTGGCACGATCCCGTGGCTGAGTCATATGCAGCGACGATTGCCTATAAAGTACCCGGTTATCAGCTATTGCATGAGTTGACAATAGACGTATTAGAAACTGAATTAAAGGGAGCGGCTTCCCGCATCTTGACTGTTGGAGCGGGTGGGGGCGAAGAGATCATCAACATGTTACAAAGAAAAGGAGATTGGCACATCACTGGGGTCGATCCGTCACCTTCTATGCTGGACATGGCGAAACAGCGGGTGGCACAGCTAGAAAAGGAGGCGCGTGTCACATGGCATGAGGCTTCATTAGATACGGTTTCAGCTGAACCTGTTTACGATGCAGCGGTGAGCTTGCTTGTTATTCATTTTATAGAAAAGCGTCAGCTCTTTTTAGAGGAGGTTGCCCGTAGGCTTCAACCAGATGCGCCGTTTATGTTGGCATTTATACAGGGCGAGATGAAGTCCCATGCATTTCAACAGGAGCTTCACATGCTTTCTCTGTTCATGCAGCGACAAGGCTTAGAAAAAGATGTGTTTACGTCCTTTAAAAACAGGCTGGGACACACGACACACCCTGTTCCCGAGGAAGAAATAAAAGAGCATTTAATCAAAGCAGGATTTAAAGACATCAGACCTTACTTTCAGGCAGGAATGATCAAAGGTCTTGTTTGCAAGCGAGGTCGTAGAGAGGCGGATGAGAAATGAGAACACAGGTGATGGTGATAGGCGGCTATGGACATGTTGGACAACAAATATGTCTTCAGCTAAGCGAAGTGTACCCCGGACAAATTGTTGCGGCAGGCAGAAGCTATGAGAAGGCAGTGAAGTTTTCACGCCAGACAAAAGGGAAGGTTCTTCCCTATCAATTAGATGTTAGTGAGCCGTTATTTTCGGACTGGATGGATCAAACAAGGCTGGTAATTATGTGCCTTGATCAAGAAGACCCGTCATTTGCTGAAACAGTTCTCCGGTCAGGTATTGATTATATAGATATCTCTGCAAAAGGAGCGTACATGGAACAGGTGGCAAAGCTGGATCAGCAGCACATCGGTGCAACGGCTTTACTCAGTGTCGGTCTTGCGCCTGGCCTTACGAATTTATTGGCAGCGAAAGCATCATCTATGCTCTCAACAGTGGATCAAATAGATATAGGGATTATGCTTGGATTGGGTGATCAGCATGGGAAAGCCGCCATTGAATGGACGCTTGACAATGTCCATACTAACTATATGCTTACTGAGCATCATCAACGTAAAAGAGTCAAAAGCTTTACTGGAGGCAAGCGTATAGATTTTGGGGTGAAACTTGGAAAGAGGCAAGCCTATCAGTTCCCTTTCTCTGATCAGCAGACATTGCCTACGACGCTCAGCGTGCCTTCTGTGACGACAAGGCTTTGTTTTGATTCTCGCGTGGCAACTCGGGCATTTGCCTTCACAAGGAGCCTTGGAATGACGTCCCTTCTCACTGTTCCTAAAATCAAGGAAAGAGCCATTTCCATGATTCAATCGGCTCAAATGGGAACAGATCAATATGCAGTGAAAGTGGAGGCGACAGGGATGGAGAGGAACAAGGTTCATCAAGCAGCACTTGGAATAAAAGGGCATGATGAGTCTCAAGCCACAGCTCAAGTCGCCTCTGCTGCAACACTGCATTTATTGAGCAGGAGGTTTGAGACAGGTGTGTTTCATATCGAACAATTATTTTCATTAGCGTATGAAAATGGTAATTTTGCGTTAGTGGATCAAAAAACGAAGGAAAAGCGTGGGTTAGCGCTGAAAGCCAGCCTTTTAACGGCATAAAAGAAGACTAGCAGGTTGCTAGTCTGGGTAACGAAATGAAAACATCTTCACTCTAAGATATGCGTCAGTTTAAAAGAATAGATCAGTCATGTGGCAGCTTTATTCATGTTCCCCTTTAAAAATAAGTTGTCCTCAATGTAAATGGCCGAGAGTGAAAAAGATTCGAATCGAGGATTGTAGGCTGAAAGACTGAACTGATATAATGGTTACATTTTGTAAATAAATCTCAAGTGGGTGTTTACAAGTGTTAGATACAGAACAAGATGTAATGAAGAATTATATAGATTCACCCCAAAAATTGAAAAAATTATTTAAACGAGTATTGTTCGTTGTCAGTCTATCGCAAATATTTGGAGGGGCTGGTATAGCCGCAGGAATTACGGTAGGTGCACTTTTAGCTCAACAAATGCTTGGAACTGAAGCCTATGCAGGAGTCCCAATCGCTTTATTTACTTTGGGGTCAGCTGGGTCAGCCTTCATTGTAGGAAAGCTTTCGCAACGTTATGGACGGCGCATCGGTTTATCGGCAGGTTTTGTTGCTGGAGGGCTAGGAGCAATTGGTGTAGTGATTGCAGCTATGATGAATAGTGTCATTTTACTATTTGCATCGCTCTTCATTTACGGCGCAGGAACAGCTACAAATTTACAAGCTCGTTATGCTGGGACTGACTTAGCGAATTCTAAACAACGTGCAACTGCAATTAGTATGACAATGGTCATGACAACATTTGGAGCAGTAGCAGGTCCGAATTTAGTTGAAATGATGGGGGAATTAGCAGTATCAATTGGTGTTCCAGCACTTGCGGGTCCCTTTATTTTATCAGCAGCAGCATTTATTGTAGCAGGTCTTGTCCTTTTTATTCTGCTGCGTCCTGATCCGTTAGTCATTGCTCAAAAAATAGCAATTTACAAAGCAGAGCATGGGCATGGAAATCAACGAGATTCTGCTGATCAAAAAATAGATAGAAAAGGGCTTACAGTAGGTGCCGCGGTTATGATCTTAACTCAAATCGTCATGGTTGCACTCATGACTATGACACCGGTGCATATGCAGCATCATGGTCATGGATTAGCCGAAGTGGGCATTGTGATTGGTTTTCATATAGGTGCGATGTATCTTCCTTCACCTATCACGGGTGTACTTGTAGATAAACTAGGACGAACAGCTATGAGCATAGCGTCGGGCATCACATTGTTACTTGCTGGTTTATTAGCAGCATTCGCACCAAGTGATTCAATGATTCTATTAATCATTGCTCTTTCTTTACTTGGATTGGGATGGAACTTTGGTTTAATTAGTGGTACTGCTCAAATAGTTGATTCTACAGAACCATCAACCCGGGCAAAAACCCAAGGAACACTCGATGTTTTTGTTGCGTTAGCAGGTGCTTCTGGCGGCGCTCTTTCAGGAATGATCGTTGCGAATACGAGTTATGCTGCATTATCTTTAAGCGGAGGAATTTTATCGTTAATTCTCATACCCGTCATAGTTTGGTCTTTTAAAAGTAAAACATAATGCAGCTCCGAGCTGCAGATGCTCCTGCAATCCATCACAAAAAAAGACATGCCCCTAATCATGGGAAAGCATGTCTTTTTTAATTTTCTATTATTAGTAGAGCAATTGCACAAATTGCTTCACAGGATGCTAGTCTTCTTATGATGAAGATGACACATCTCCTTTTTTCTTGATACTCGCTGTAATGAGCTGTGTCAATGTGTCAGAGCCTTTAGTTGAAAGGTGAACACCATCAGGCTGAAAATAAGATGGCTGTCCGGTAGCGGCTGAATGCCAATCGACTAGGGTCACATTGGCATGTTGATCGGCCACTCGCTGAATGACTGCATTCACATCATTTTCCCAAGACCTTGGGACTCTTGTGTTCACAAGGAAAATATGCGCCTTTGAAAATTGCTGAATGAATGCTGTCAATGTGCCCTCAGTAAAATAGCCATTCGTGCCAAGCTCAATGATAACAGCGGCATTAGATTGATTAAATGAAGCATACTGAGGAGCGATGCTGACGGCTTCGTTCATTTGTCTGCCAACCTTTGCATCGATAGTGACTTGTGCATATGCCTTTTCAAGATTCGTTGCTATGTCTAGCATGACGGAATCACCAATAGCAAGAATTTGGTGAAACTGCTTCTGATCTGCTGTTTTCTTCTCGTGTTTTTCTTTCTTTTTCTTCGTTTTTGATTCCGTAGAGTCGCCTGCTTTTTTCGGTGCCGTCTTAATTTGTGTCACTTCCTTGGCATGTGGAGACGTATGAGATGAGCTGGACATGCCAATGGTAAATAAAATGATAAGAGCCGCAGTGATTCCAAGGAACACTTTATGAGACGTAGACCATTGTTTGTATCCCTTTTTCCAAATAGACCAAGAGGCAAAATATTGTTTGAAGCCAAGCCGGCGAATCGGCTGCTCGATGAAGCGGTAAGAAGCCTCTGCAATGAGTAAAATGGCAATGATCTGCAATGCGACACGTCCCATAGAAGGCTGTCCAATTTCAATGACAGGGGTGGTCAGCACGATGATGGGATAATGCCACAGGTAAATACCATAAGAACGCTTTCCAAGCCAGACGAGTGGCTGATAGGAGAGCCATTTTCCTAGTAGGCTTGCAGGGTGGCAGATGCACGCAATTAAAATGGCTGCATTCAGACAGAATAAAAGCATGCCGCCTTGATAGAGAAAGCCGTCAAATTCGTCCACTGCATAAACACATAGAAGAAAAACTGCAAACGATCCAAAACCAGCGATATGTAAAATACGCCTGCCAACAGGAAGTAGCTTTTTGCTGGACAGTCTTTGCATGGGCCATACAAATGCTAGGCTGCACCCAATCAGAAGCGCAAATGCACGAGTATCTGTTCCATAATAAACCCTACTTGGGTCCATATCTGGTGAATAAAGAATCGCCATCCATAAGGCGGAGACAAGCGCAAGGCCAAAGGTGATCATTGGCAGGTGGGATCTATTTTTTACCCATTTTAGCCCTGCAATCAATAGTACTGGCCAAATGATATAAAATTGCTCTTCGATCGCCAAAGACCATAAATTTTTCAGTGGAGATACAGCATTGAAGCTATCAAAATAAGACAGCTGATGGAAAATGTACCACCAGTTACTGACATAAAAAAAGGACGATAAGGCATCGCCACGAATGGACAAAAGTGCATTCGAACCCGCAATCGCACACCAGCTGACGGTTAAGAAAATCATCACGTATGCAGCTGGAAGGAGCCTTCTGATCCGGCCCATCCAAAATGGCAAAAGCTCTTGATAGCCCAAATCCTGTTTATGTAACAAGATCGTCGTAATCAAGTAACCAGAGATCACAAAAAACAAATCAACGCCAAGAAACCCGCCGCTCGCAGGTCCAATATGTAAGTGATAAGCAATGACCGCCAATACAGCAATGGCTCTTAGCCCATCTAATCCTAATATATAACGTAAACGATTCTCCTTGCTGTTCATGAAAATGAATCCCCCATTAATGACAAGCATCTTTACTTAAATTAAGAAAACTAATAGATAGTATATATAATAGACGTGTATCCATAGCATTTAGTTTGAGTTTTTTAATAAAATTTTAAGATAAACGGAAAAATATATCACTTTATTATATTATTACATCAATATAAAATGGAAGTTATTGAATTCATCAATTGAGAGACACTGGGGCACATAAGTTACGTAAAACTTAGTAGGCGTTCGGATATAGGAGGGTTTTGATGTTTGTTTTAAATCGTCAACCAAAAAAGAAGGAATACAATGCGCTCATCGATTTATGTTGTGAAGTATGTGATGAATTCCAATTAGTTTTTAGAAAAGATTTAGCTGATTTTGATGATTATCGTGAAATTCTAAATAAACTTTCACCATCTCTTAAAGAAATGAAGGAAGAGTCTGAGTGGGCTACTACGATTCTAGGAGATGGTCAAACAGCTTATGTTTATTATTATTATGCCAATGAACACACAAAAAATTTGTTAAAAGAACTTTCGAACTCTCTATACGGGTGGGTTCACCCTAATTTACTGGAGGATTTATCATTCTTCAAAAATGGAAAAGAGTGGATGGTTTCAAGCTCACATGAAGAGGAGAGCTATATTTTTCCTGAAAACGAAGAAGAAATTGAGAGTTTAAAACAAATCAAAGGTCTTAAATGGACTATACAAGAAGATGATGAATAAGTTATTTTAAAGGCTTTCCCCTAGAAGGGAGAAGTCTTTTTTATTATAAATAACTCTTTTATACTCAAAACCAAAATCCCTGTCATAATAAAAGAAGATGGAAAGGGGATGTGTGAAATGAGAAGACTTGAAAATAATCATTTATTGATTCAGATCAATGAGAGAGGTGCCGAGGTCAGAGAGGTGCTTCATAAGGAAAGTGGACGTCAATATATGTGGTCTGGCGATCCTGCATACTGGGGCAGGGTGTCGCCTGTCTTATTCCCGATTGTTGGGCGATTAAAGAATGACCAATATAAGATAGATGGTCAAACCTATGAGCTCACGCAGCATGGATTCTTGCGTGATGTTGATTTTGATGTACATGAAGAAACGAAACATACAGTGACTTTTCAATATGAATCAAAAGGTCGTCATATCGAGCAGTATCCTTATGAATTTACCGCCCGTATTCGATACGAGCTGTCGGAAAATGGTCTGATGATTTCCTGGGAAATTGATTATGCTGGAGATGACACGATGTATTTCTCTATTGGAGGTCACCCCGCATTTCGAGTCCCGCTTGTTGAAGGAGAACGTACAGCGGATTATACCCTGACATTGACGCCTTCTACTGAGCATCTTCCTGTCCAATATGAACTGAAAAATTCACTTATCAGGGAGAAAGAAAAAGGGATTCAGTTTGAACCGATTCAGCTTCGACCAGAGCTTTTTCAGCATGATGCGATGATCTTTCGTCATATCAATCGAGTGTCATTGACGTCTCAGGCAGGTCACGGGGTTGAGGTTGATCTCACTGGTTTTCCGTTCGTTGGCATTTGGTCACCTTATGATCAAGAAAAAGGCACAATGGCTCCTTTTGTTTGTATTGAGCCTTGGTACGGTATTGCCGATGTTGAAGGGACGAATGGACAATACAAGGAAAAGTTCGGTATTCAAACTTTAGGGAAGAATGAGACGTTCCAAGCCGCCTATACGATTTTCTTCAAATGAACATTTGTGCATGATGAGTTGAACAATTTGTTATGATAGAAGAAAAAAGGAGGCGTACGAATGGATCGGGAGAAACAACAACTGAGTATTGAAGCGGCAAGGCTATATTATTTATCGGATTACAGCCAGCAGGAAATTGCCAAACAGCTCGACCTGTCGAGACCAACTGTATCTCGGCTGCTTCAATATGCGAAGGAGAAGGGGTACGTCCAGATAACGGTAATGGACCCGTTTGAAGACTTAAATGAGCTTTCTTCGTTGCTCAAGGAAAAATATGACCTGCTCGAAGCTCATGTGGTGTTTTCGCCCAAAGATGATTATCCTACGATCACCGAATACTTGAGCCAATTTGGTGCTGAGTACTTGCAAAACACAGTAAAAGACGGTGATATCGTTGGTGTGAGCTGGGGAACCACTATGTATCAAATTGCTCAAAAGATGCAACCTAAACAGGTCAAAGGTGTAGAGGTTGTCCAGCTGAAGGGCGGGATTAGCCACTCCCATGTGAATACATATTCTGCGGAAACCATCCAGCTGTTTGCAGAGGCCTTTCAAACAGCACCGCGCTATTTGCCGCTTCCTGTTGTATTTGATAGTGCTGCCGTCAAAGAGATGGTTGAACAGGACAGACATATTCAGCGCATCATTGAAATGGGCAAACAGGCGAATATTGCTGTGTTCACTGTTGGAACGGTAAGAGATGAAGCCCTTTTGTTTAGACTTGGTTACTTCCGCGAAGAAGAAAAAGCACTGCTCAAAGCATCCAGCGTCGGAGACATCTGCTCGCGCTTTTATGATCAAGAAGGAAAAATTTGCAGTGCAGCGATTAACAACCGTACAATTGGCGTGGAGCTTGATGATTTAAGGACAAAAGAACGTTCTATTCTTGTTGCTGGCGGACATCGCAAGGTAGCTTCTATCCACGGGGCACTAAGAGGAAAATATGCGAACGTCTTGATTATTGATCAGCATACAGCAAAGGCTCTTTTAAATGTCACAAAATAGTTGAACAAAATTTCATAACTATGTTTACAATTGTTCATCGGTCATATATGATGAAAGTATCATAATTAAAAGGAAGTGTAAGCATGACGATAGCAAAGCTCATTGATCATACAGCACTAAAACCAGATACATCGAAAGCTGCAATTATGCAGTTACTTGAAGAAGCAAAGACTCATCAGTTTGCATCCGTATGTGTGAATCCAACATGGGTATCTCTTGCGGCAAAAGAACTAGCAGGAACAGGCGTTGACGTTTGTACAGTCATCGGTTTCCCGCTAGGTGCAAACACAACAGCAGTGAAAGCATTCGAAACAAAGGATGCCATCGAGAATGGTGCAACTGAAGTGGACATGGTTATCAATATTGCGGCATTGAAAGACGGCGAATATGATGCAGTTGAGCAAGATATTCGTGCAGTTGTAGACGCGGCAAAAGGGAAAGCACTTGTGAAGGTTATTATTGAAGCGTGCTTACTCACAGATGAAGAGAAAGTCAAAGCTTGTGAGCTTTCAGTGAAAGCTGGCGCTGATTTTGTGAAAACATCGACTGGATTTAGTACAGGCGGTGCTACTGCTGAGGACATCGCATTAATGCGTAAAACAGTAGGGCCTGACATCGGTGTGAAAGCATCCGGCGGTGTGAGAACAAAAGAAGATGTTGAGGCAATGCTAGCTGCAGGCGCTACCCGAATTGGTGCGAGTGCAGGCGTTTCTATTATCAAAGGGGATCAATCAGCTCCTTCGAAAGACTATTAATTCATACGATCCTATGGTAGGATAACATTCGTGACTCATAAATGATGAAAAAGTCATATGCGGAAGGATCTCACTTCTGGGAATTTCTTCCGCACTTTGTTTGCAAAATAGGGTTTGTTCCATACAAGCGCATTAATGTAAACGAATTCATTCGAGGAGGAAAAACATGAAATACGTGATTGGTATCATCGGTTTGCTGGTGATTCTCGCCATTGCATGGCTAGCTAGTAACGGCAAAAAACGGGTAAAATTCCGTCCAGTAATTGTCATGATTGTACTGCAATTTATTTTAGGTTATATTCTGCTCAATACAGGTGTTGGAAACTTCCTAGTCGGAGGCTTTGCAAAAGGATTCCAAATGCTACTAGGCTATGCCGGTGAAGGAATCAACTTCGTATTTGGCGGATTAATGAATGATAAGGCATCAACTTTCTTCATCAACGTCTTACTGCCGATCGTCTTTATTTCGGCATTGATTGGTATCTTGCAGCATTGGCGTATCCTTCCGCTTATCGTACGCGGAATCGGTTATCTGCTCAGCAAAGTAAACGGTATGGGGAAACTAGAATCTTACAACGCAGTAGCGTCTGCGATTTTAGGCCAATCAGAAGTCTTTATTTCCATTAAGAAACAGCTCGGATTATTACCTCAGCAGCGTCTTTATACATTATGTGCATCTGCCATGTCGACCGTATCGATGTCGATTGTCGGTGCGTACATGCAAATGATTAAACCAGAGTACGTGGTCACAGCACTTGTGCTGAACCTATTTGGTGGATTTATTATCGCGTCTATTATCAATCCATATGAAGTAGCTAAGGACGAAGACATGCTTGAAGTCGTTGAAGAAGAAAAGCAATCCTTCTTTGAAATGCTTGGCGAATATATTATGGACGGTTTCAAAGTAGCGATTGTTGTCGCTGCGATGTTGATTGGATTCGTTGCATTAATTGCGATGATTAATGGAATCTTTACAGCTGTTATCGGTGTGTCTTTCCAAGATGTACTTGGTTATGTATTTGCTCCATTTGCTTTCATTGTTGGTGTACCTTGGAGCGAAGCAGTACAAGCAGGAAGCATTATGGCAACGAAAATGGTTTCCAACGAATTTGTGGCAATGCAAATCCTGTCTGGCGATGCTTTCCATTTCACTGCTCGTACAGAAGCGATTATCTCTGTATTCCTTGTATCATTTGCGAACTTCTCTTCTATCGGTATCATTGCTGGAGCAGTCAAAGGCTTAAACGAAAAACAAGGAAACGTGGTCGCACGCTTTGGATTAAAGCTTCTATTTGGTGCAACACTTGTCAGCTTCTTAACAGCAGGCGTTGTCGGTTTGATTTACTAATTTAAAAAAAGGAATGGTGAAAACAATGAGAATGGTAGATATCATTGCGAAAAAACGTGACGGAAAAGAATTATCTTCAGAGGAAATTTCTTTCTTTGTCAAAGGATATACGGACGGAACAATTCCTGACTACCAAGCAAGTGCCTTGGCTATGGCGATTTTCTTCCAAGATATGACGGATCAAGAACGTGCAGACCTAACGCTCGCTATGGCGAACTCAGGAGACACGATTGACCTGTCTGCCATTGAAGGCATTAAAGTAGACAAGCATTCAACAGGCGGTGTAGGTGATACAACAACGCTTGTACTTGCACCTCTTGTGGCTGCACTTGATGTACCTGTAGCGAAAATGTCTGGCCGCGGTCTTGGACATACAGGTGGTACAGTGGATAAGCTTGAAGCGGTAAAAGGCTTCCACGTAGAAATTACAAAAGATGAATTCATCGAGCTCGTGAACCGTCATAAAGTAGCGGTCATTGGTCAATCAGGCAACCTCACACCAGCGGATAAAAAGCTTTATGCCCTTCGTGATGTGACAGGAACCGTTAACTCAATTCCGCTCATTGCAAGCTCGATTATGAGTAAGAAAATTGCTGCTGGCGCAGATGCAATCGTATTAGATGTGAAAACAGGTGCAGGTGCTTTCATGAAAACACCTGAAGACTCTGAGAAACTTGCAAAAGCCATGGTCCGTATTGGAAACAACGTTGGCAGACAAACGATGGCTGTCATCTCTGATATGTCTCAGCCGTTAGGATTAGCGATTGGAAATTCCCTTGAAGTGAAAGAAGCCATTGACACACTTAAAGGCGAAGGCCCTGAAGACTTAAACGAGCTTGTGCTCACATTAGGAAGTCAAATGGTCGTTCTTGCGAAAAAAGCAGAAACGCTTGATGAAGCAAGAGAAAAGCTAATTGAAGTCATGAAAAACGGCAAAGCCCTTGAGAAATTCAAGGAATTCTTAGAAAACCAAGGCGGAGACGGCTCGATTGTAGATCAACCAGAAAAACTGCCGCAAGCCCCTTACCAAATCGAAGTTCCTGCAAAAGAAGCAGGTGTGGTTGCTGAGATCGTCGCAGACGAAATCGGTGTTGCAGCCATGATTCTTGGAGCAGGACGTGCAACAAAAGAGGACGATATCGACCTATCAGTTGGTATCATGCTGAACAAAAAAGTTGGCGATCGTGTTGAAAAAGGAGATTCACTCGTAACACTTCATGCAAATCGAGAAGATGTTGCGAATGTCATGGAGAAAATTTATGACAACATTCGCATCGCAGATCATGCGGATGCACCAACTCTCATTCACACGGTGATCACAGAATAAAGAAAAAAGGACAAAAGTGCTTCGTCGCTTTTGTTCTTTTTTATATAAGGGTTAGGTGGAGATTCCCACCTATATGGTGTGTTAAAAAGGCGGGCGTTCAGCTCGTCTTTTTCTATTGATATAAAAAATTTCACTTTATGAAACAAACCTCTTGCAATCTTGAAATAATGGGTGTATATTAGTTGACGAGTCAATGATTGATATATCAACTAATTGATCTGAATAGAAAAGAGGGGATGGCATTGACTGCATTTTGCTCTGAAGAAGCAGAGGTATTATACCGTTTGCAGTGCGTGAACCGTATGATGGGCGTGAAGTTCGAAGCATGCACGGGCATCAGCCAATCAAGATTAGAGTTGCTCTCACTGTTATTTCAAGCAGACGAAATCAGCCAGTCAGATTTGCAGAAAAAAGTAAATATTGATAGTGCGGCTGTGACGCGTCACTTAAAACAGTTAGAAACAAAAGGAATGGTCACGCGCAGAAGAAAGCCAGAAGATAATCGAGTCACACTTGTTCGTCTGACAGAAGAAGGCAGAACAAGAATCGAAGCTTCTAAAAAAGAAAAAGAACGATTTATTTCAGAAATGCTAGAGAACGTAAGTGACGAAGAACGAAAGCTTCTCACTGATGTGCTCAGCCGAATACAACAAAACATCGAAAAGATTCAAACAACTTAAAGGAGTGTTTCAACATGGCTACAACATTAAAAACAAACGATTTTATGGAAATTATGAAAGGACGCCGTTCTATTCGTAACTATGACCCAGCTGTGAAAATCAGCAAAGAAGAAATGGCAGAGATTCTAGAAGAAGCAACAACTGCACCATCATCAGTGAATGCACAGCCTTGGCGCTTCATGGTCATTGACAGCCCAGAAGGAAAAGAAAAGCTTGCACCACTTGCAAAATTCAACCAAACTCAAGTGTCAACATCAGCAGCTGTCATTGCCGTATTTGCAGATATGAAAAGCAATGAATACTTAGATGAAATTTATTCAAAAGCAGTAGAACATGGCTACATGCCGCAAGAAGTGAAAGAAAGACAAATTGCTGCACTTACTGCACACTTTGAGGTACTTCCAGAGCAAGTCAACCGCGAAACAATCTTAATTGACGGTGGAATTGTGTCTATGCAGCTTATGCTTGCAGCACGTGCACATGGCTATGATACAAATCCAATTGGCGGATTTGATAAAGAAGTCATCGCTGAAACATTTGGCTGGGATAAAGAACGCTATGTACCAGTGATGCTTTTATCAATTGGGAAAGCTGCTGACGAAGGTTATGCATCTTACCGCTTACCGATTGAACGCATTACAGAGTGGAAATAATATCTATTAAAAAGGAGACGATTAGATGATTATTATTCATGCAGGGATGACCATTCATCCAGAAAAAGAAACCGTATTTCTAGAAGAAATCAATGCATTAATGACAGCTTCACAAGCGGAAGAAGGCAATGTATCCTACAAGTTGTTCAAGGATACAGATAAGGAAAATACCTTCTTAATGGTAGAAGTGTGGAAAGATGACGCTGCGGTTCAGAGCCATAATGCGAGTGCACATTTCCAAGCTTTCGTCGCGAAGGCAAAAGAATTCTTAGCCGCTCCACTTGACGTTGTTGCCTTTCAAGGTCAGCAACTTTCATAGTAAAACAACAAACACCCTAGGCGTTTATCGTCTAGGGTTCTTTTATTTTCGACACCTTGTTCACTCATTTCATTCCCGTATTGTGCATTTTCCACAAAGTTTCTGAAAATAAAATGTTTTTCGACTTAAGTATATTGGAATATGCTAGAATTAGATATTATTTATTACCAAATTAGGGAGGAACCAAAATGAAAAAAGGGAAATGGACGAGTATTGCACTAACGGCTGTCCTCAGTTTAGGCACATTGGCAGCTTTCAGCACCCCTCTATCTGCCCACACCACAGAGAAATCAACATCCTCAGATGGCGGTCATTATTCAGGTGTTCCATTTGACGCAAGTGTCGTGAATGAAGACCGTCTCATCAAAGCCTTGAAAAAACAAGGAAAGATCAAAAAGAACGCCAATGAAGCAGAAACCCAAAAAGCACTAAAGAACTATCTAAAGAATAAAGAAGAATCCGCTATGAAACAAAGTGCAAGCACCTTAACAGAAGAGCCTGAATTTCTGAAAGAATACAAACAAAAGGTACATAACAAATTAGCCAAAAAGAAAAAGTTAAAGAAGCATAATGGAAAAGAAAGCAATCATGTAAAACCGGTCAAAAAAGAAAAGTATAAAGGCGAAGTTCGCAATGATAAGGTATTGGTTTTATTAGTAGATTTTAAAGATTATAAGCATAATAGTATTAAAAAAGAAGAGACTGATATGTACTATGACAAGTACGATCAACAGCACTATCAAGACATGCTTTTTGGGAAAAATGGCTACATCGGTCCAGATGGGAAACGAAAAGTATCCATGAAGCAATATTATGAGAAGCAGTCTGGCGGTAGTTATACGATCAGTGGAACGGTTGCTGGCTGGTATACAGCGAAGCATGAAGCAGCCTATTATGGCGGGAACGTACCTGATGAATCAGGCAGTGACGGTAGACCGCGTGAATTGGTGAAAGAAGCACTAGAAGCTGCAGCAAAGGACCCTAATATTGATCTTAGTGAATATGATCAATGGGATCGATATGATATGGATGGAGACGGCGTTTATAACGAACCAGACGGCATCATTGACCATTTGATGGTCGTTCATGCTGGTGTAGGTGAAGAAGCTGGCGGCGGACAGCTTGGCTCTGATGCGATTTGGTCGCACCGCTGGTCACTTGGTGATGTATTTGAAATTCCAAACACAGAATCTGAAGTTGGACAAGGCGGAAAGTTAGGTGCGTTAGATTACACCATTGAGCCTGAAGATGGTGCGGCAGGCGTATTCACACATGAATTCGGACATGACCTTGGTCTTCCTGATGAGTACGATACACAGTACACAGGCGGAGGCGAGCCCGTTTCCTACTGGTCGATCATGTCAAGCGGAAGCTGGGCAGGTAAAGTCCCTGGAACGGAACCAACAGGCTTTAGTCCATATGCGAAAGAAATGCTTCAAAACTTGCATGGCGGTAACTGGCTTACTGGACAAACCATCGATGGTAAAACATTAAAGAAAAGCAAAACAGTGCTGATTGATGAAGCAGCAACAAAAGGAACGAACCATGATGCGGTTCGGGTAGATTTACCAGATAAAGAGATTGAGGTCACAAAACCTGCTCAAGGACAACATGCGTACTTTAGCGGAACGGGTGACAATTTAAATGCGACCATGACGACAACAGGTATCGATTTGTCGAAAGGGAGCAAAGCAGAGCTGACATTTAAAGCATGGTACGATATCGAAGAAGATTATGACTATGCATATGTAGAAGTTCGTGAAACAGGAACCGATCAGTGGAAGACGATTGCTGGTAACATCACAAACGATCGAAATGAAGCTGGAGCGAACGAAGGCAATGGAATTGACGGAAAATCAGATGGATGGGTAGATGCAACCTTTGATCTTTCTGCTTATGCAGGGAAGAAAATCGACCTGCAATTCCGTTATACAACCGATGCAGGTTATTCACTGCCAGGCTTATTTGTAGATGATTTAAACATCACTGCAGATGGAACGAAAGTATGGTCAGATGATGCCGAGGGCACGTCTACTTTCACTTTTAACGGATTCTCGAAATCAAATGGAAAACAATATGCAGCACAATACTATTTACTAGAGTGGCGCTCTTATGCTGACGTCGATAAAGGCTTAAAGCATATCAAACGCGGGGCAAGTCTAATGAGCTATAATAACGGTTTGGTCGTGTGGTATGTCGATCAATCCTACAGTGATAACTGGGTAGGAAAACACCCAGGGAACGGTTTCCTTGGTGTAGTAGATGCAGATCAGCAAATATTGAAGTGGAGTGACGGCTCTATTGCTGCTACAGGTTTCCAAGTACATGATGCTGCATTTTCTTTGAACCCAAGTACGAAGCTCAATATTGATTATACAGCGACAACTGGCTTAACTTTGGTAGATCGCTATATTCGCCCGACTCGTACATTTAGTGATAAAAAGAATTATGTGAATCCAAAAAATCCAGATGCAGGACGTGATGTGCCAACATACGGTCTATCCTTTAAAGTTGTTGGACAAAGTAAGGATCGTTCTGTTGGAAAGGTATTAATTTCTAAAAGTAACTAAACAGAAAGCCGGATTCTACCATTGAATCCGGCTTTTTGATATGGACATAAACTGATTTTGATGAAAAGAATGGCTTTTCGATCGAA
The DNA here is from genome assembly GCF_009937765.1 of Bacillus pumilus. Taxonomy (NCBI): domain Bacteria; kingdom Bacillati; phylum Bacillota; class Bacilli; order Caryophanales; family Bacillaceae; genus Bacillus; species Bacillus pumilus. The sequence continues at coordinate 152,938 of NZ_CP047089.1, forward strand.
TGTCTGTTCTTTTTTATTTTGATATCCGAATGAAATCATTATATAATAGGGACTGGAAGGTTTTTCTTTCATACATGGTTCTTTTTAGCTGTTAAAACAAAGGAAAGGATGAGCGTTACCAATGAGTTGTGTCACTGCTAAGCAATTAAAGGTGATAAGAATAAGAGGGACGATGCAGACTTTTTGCAGCCATTTGGAGTATGATGGTCATGGTAAGCTTCATATCAATACCATCATGGCTTTTATTAAAAAGGAATTTGGTGTGAGGAAAATGAAAGACATTCCACAAAGCCGCTTTACTGAAGCACTTGAATTAATACAAGACTTTGATTTATACACGGATAAAATAGAAATTCGTGATCGTCTATCAGAAAGGAATTAACTAAATTGAATATTTTAGCAATAATACTAGTAGGGATTGTCGCATTAGAACACCTTGTCATTATGTTATTAGAAATGTTTTTTATGGAATCAAAGATGGCAAAAAGATCCTTTAAGCTGCCAGAACACTTGCAAAAAGATCCAAATGTAAAAGTGATGTTTGCCAATCAGGGGCTTTATAACGGGTTTTTGGCTGCTGGACTCATTTGGGGGCTCATTCTCGGATCGAATACTGTTGGATATATGATTCAGCTATTTTTCATTCTTTGCGTGATCATCGCTGCGGTATTCGGCGGTGTGACATCTAATAAATCAATCATCGTCAAGCAAGGCGTACCAGCGCTGCTTGCATTAATTGCGCTTATCCTGGCAATGTAACCATGAATAAAGCCGCCCCTAGTAAAGGGCGGCTTTTAACTTTTTCGAAGACCCATTAAACGAATAATGGAGGTCAGACATAGCGCAACGGCTACAGCCAAAATAATTTTTCCGTACATGACCCCTGTTAAATTCATCAAAAAGACGGCTAATATGATACAGAGCGTGATGATGATCATCACAATCGAATAGGTTTTCATCTACTTTCCACTCCTTTAAAAGTCCCCTCACATCCGTGAGACCTATCCATCTTACCTCATATGATATCACTCAATGACAATTTTACATGAAATTCCCTATCAATAGAATGTGACATATAGATTAGATTTGATGTCATGCCATATTTTTTAGAGAATCGGGTATACCATAAAGAGCTGTACTAAAGTTCAATTGCTTGATATTTAATTGTGCGAAATGTAAAATAACCACATGATAAATCGAAAGGATGATCAAGATGAGTAAGAAAGTGTTATTAGTATCCACAAGCAGTTCAGAAATGAACGGACATCCAACAGGCTTATGGCTAGAAGAATTGGCAGAGCCATTTCATATTTTTAAAGAAAATGAATTAGACGTTCAAATTGTCTCGATTCAAGGTGGAACTGTTCCTATTGATAAAAATTCCATTCCAGAAGGTGTTCCAGCGCAATATCAAGATGTATATGAATTACTTCAAGACACAAAGGCGCTTACAGATGTGAACCCAGCTGATTATGATGGCATTTTCTTTGCAGGAGGACACGGCCCAATGATCGACTTTGCATCTAATCAATTGGTAGCCGATGCAATCTTAACAATTTCAAACAAAAATGGTGCAGTCGGTGCTGTTTGTCACGGCGTTTCAGCATTCGTTGATGTGAAGGATCAAGATGGCAAATCATTCATCGAAGGCAAAAAAATCACAGGCTTTACAAACGAAGAAGAGGAAGCTGTGCAGCTGACATCAAAGGTGCCATTTTTATTGGAAACAAAACTTCGTGAGCAAGGGGCAGCGTTTGAAAAAGGAGATGCCTTTGCACCATACGCAGTAGTTGACGGAAAAATCATTACTGGACAAAATCCAGGTTCCAGTGCAGAAACAGCACGCCTGTTTGTTAAAACCATTTCATAAAGTCATCAAAAAACCAGTCGTAGAACATACGGCTGGTTTTTTTGTCATAAAGATTTCCTAAAAAAGACCATAACAACGAACGAAAAAATGGTAAAATATTCACAGGGTATAAAGCCCAAATTAGGAAAAAGGGGATGTTCCTGTGAGAGCTTTTTATGGAAAAATGACTGCCGCTTTATTATCCATTCTACTCGTCACAACAGGTTTATTTTCACCAGCATTAAAAGCAGAAGAAGCACCGAAAACAGATGGTAAATTATCACCACTGACGGAAAAAGCCATTCAGCAAGTGCAAGACTCGTTTTTGAAGCAGGATGAAGGAACCGCTATCAAACAGAAACAGTTAAAAAAATCTTTTAAAGTAGATAAGAAAAATGGAATCAGTATCAAACGAAAAACCGCTAAAGATGGCAAGATGCGTACATCTTCCGTTCGCTCCATTGATGGATTAGCCATCAACCAATCAGTTGTCTTATCAGAGGACGACCCAGTCGATTTATGGTTGTTAAGTACGACTTCACCTCAGGCACTCATCAGCCGAATTACCTCTTCAAATCCCGATTATTTCGTACAATTATTTGTTGTTGATTATGAAACTGGACAAGCTTATCCGACGGACTTGATTCAGCCAGCAGGCAGTCTCCTTGGTTTGACCAATTTACCAGCAGGTGACTACGCATTCGGTATCACAAGCAGTGGAGATTTCGGAGACTCTTACACACTACAAGTGAATGCAAAAAACCCACCCAATTTCACAGGGGCTGTTTCCCTCTCTTCCACCTTGCAATACTTTGTAGCTGAGTATGCCAATGGGGATGTTTTCGCTAATGGTACAAAAGTGTATAACAAACAATCGAAGACCGCCGATTATAAATGGGAGCGTGTATTTTATTTCTCATATGATGGAAAATATGATCAGAGAACCCATTCTGTTGAAAGTGTAAAAGTGAAAAGTATCTCGGCACCAGTATCGTACTCTGCTCCTTATGCGAGTTCATCTGAGGCCATTCTCGTCTACTTAGATGTAGAGACATTATTTATGTATCATGAATCATCGTTTGCTAGCGGACAATTCTACCATAGTAGCTTTGTTGATACACTTGGAAAGACAACGCCAAGACGTTTAGATATAGATGACATGACAAATTACGGCGATCATATTTTAGCTGTTGATTTGAAAACAGGAAAACCAATTGATTTCTTCAGTGTCCTTAATTTTTACTATGCTGCGGGGATCGAGAAGCTGCCTACGATCAGAACGTTGAATTAAGAAAGGCGGTTGACAGCAAATCTCCACATGTGTAGAGTAAAGATAATTAAATGACAAAAGTCCACTAGGGGAGTCATGTATGACTGAGACAAGAGGAAATCTTGGACCCTTTGAACCTGATCTAGTTTGTACTAGCGGAGGGAAGTGGAGCTGGACCTCGTCTTATTCATGATTGAATCGATAAGAAGGCCGCTCCATTTGGGGTGGCTTTTTCATTTATTCTACTGAAGAAGAGGAGGCTTTTTTTATGACATTTACAGCGCAATTAAGAGAAGAAACAGAACCATTATTTGAAGTCATTTATCAGCATCCGTTTGTCAGGGGACTGGCAGAAGGAAAGCTGGAAAAGAAGCAGATCATTCATTACGTCAAACAAGATGCAGAATATTTACAGGCTTTTATTAAAATTTATGCAGCGGCTCTTAGCAGATGTACAGACAAAGAAGATATTGCTTTTTTCCATCAGCAGATTGAATTTGTACTAGATAGTGAGACACACCCTCACCAAAACCTTTGCCGAGTGGCAGGTGTATCATATGATGGGCTCCAAGGTGCCCCGCTTGCTCCGAGTGCTCATCACTATATTCATCACATGCTACAAGTCGCCAAGGAAGGCACGCTTGGAGAAATGATCGCTGTTCTGCTTCCATGCCCTTGGACATATTGGGAAATTGGGAAACGAATGCTCACAGATGTGCAGCCCGACCCGTCACATCCGTTTTATGAGTGGATCACATTTTATGGAGGGTTAACCGACTCTATTACGGTGGAGCTTTGCAAGCGGCTCGATCAGCTGGCGGAAGCAGCAAGTGAGAAGGAAAAGGAAAAAATGAAACAGCACTTTATCTTAAGCTGTCAACTAGAGTACAAGTTTTGGGACATGGCGTTTACGGTGGAAGAGTGGCCAGTTCCATTGGAGGTGCATTCATCATGACATGGAAGATGAAAGAAGTTGTCCTTGCTGTCATTTTATCCGTTGCATGCGGTGTCATCTATTTAGGGTGGTCCACACTTTACTTGCCCATTACAGCACTTGTTGGCCCCGCAGGAGGGAACATCATGTTTGGCATTTGGGTGATTGCTAGTCCAATCGTCGCGTATATCATCCAAAAGCCGGGAGCTGCCCTGATCGCAGAAACAGCCGCTGCCGCTGTGGAATTACTAACAGGCAGCCACTTTGGTCTTTCAGCCTTGCTGATTGGTGTATGCCAAGGACTTGGGGCAGAAATCGCCTTTGCTCTTTTTGGATATAAACGATATCGTATGTGGACACTGATGCTGTCAGGTGCCTTTGCGGCTGTTGGAGCAATGGCTTACAGCCTCGTTGCAAATGGCTTTGGTTATTACACACCTCAAGTTCTACTCATCACACTCATAACTCAAATCATTAGTGGAATGATACTGGGCGGATGTTTAGCGAAAGTTGTGGTAGACACATTATGTAAAACCGGTGTACTGAATCAATATGCCATCATGAAAGAAAAAAGAAACAAAGGTGAACAGCATGAATTCATTTCTCGCGTGCAATAATCTCACTGTCCGTTTTTATGAACAGCCTCAGCCCGTTTTGCATCAAGTTTCTCTGTCCATTCAAAAAGGAGAAAAGGTGCTTATTTTAGGACCAAGCGGAAGCGGTAAATCAACGCTCATCTCGGTTCTGGCTGGCATCATTCCAGAACATTTAGAAGCGGATATGCAGGGCGAAGTGATATTGCAAAGACATACAGGCGTCATGTTTCAGGACCCTGATTCCCAGTTTTGTATGCATCGTGTCAATGAAGAAATTGCCTTTAGCTTAGAGAACCGCTCCGTCCCTCGCGACGAGATGGATGATATCATTCAACAGCTCATGCAAAAAGTCCAACTCGAAGTCGATCCGAATACAGACATTCACACATTATCTGGCGGTATGAAGCAGCGATTGGCGCTTGCTTGTTTACTCGCGTTAGAGCCAGATGTGCTGTTCTTTGATGAACCGACCGCACAGCTTGATCCAGCAGGCAGAATGGAGATCTTTCAGCTTCTACAGCAGCTTGCAGCTGATCAGCGACAAACCATGATTTTTGTAGAGCATGTGCTAGATGGTGTCATCGAATGGATGGACCGGGTGATTTTATTAGACGATCAAGGCAGCATCTTAGCAGATGGATCTCCAAAAGATGTGCTCGCGACATATGAAAAAGAAATGAAAGAGGCAGGAATTTGGCGGCCAAAATTATTTCCCGAGAAATGGTCCACGATCCTCCAAGATCCATTTCATCCAATGAGTCATACGCTTATGCAAACCTTTGAAGCAAGAAAAGAGCAGCATAAACAAGTGCCGGCGACTGAGCGGGAGACCATCATGCGTTCAGAAGATCTTCAATTAAGCTACGGGAAAAAAAGAATTATGAGTGATCTCCAGCTTGATATTAAAACAGGGGATTGGGTGGCGATCATTGGGAAAAATGGAAGTGGGAAAAGCACATGTCTTAAACATTTGGTTCGTTTAGAGTCAACGAAAAAAGGCCACATTTTCTTAAAAGACACACTCCTTAAAAAGTGGTCAGATCGAGAACTATATGAAAAAGCAGGCTTTGTGTTTCAAAATCCGGAGCTTCAATTCATACAAGATACAGTGTTCGATGAAATTGCATTTGGTGGAAGGCAGCGGAATTGGCCAGAGAACGTTGTACAAGAAAAAACCATTCAGCTATTGAAAGAGTTCGGTTTAGAAAAGCATGCAAAAGCTCATCCTTTCACTTTAAGCTTAGGTCAAAAAAGAAGATTGAGTGTGGCTACAATGCTCCTTTTTGATCAGGATGTCCTATTGTTAGACGAACCGACTTTCGGACAGGATGAAAGAACAGCGAAGGAATTAATCAGGCGCTTAAAAGAACGTCAACGCCAAGGCACCACTATTTTAATGGTCACACATGATATGGACCTTGTCGATGAGTGTGCCAATCAAGTGCTTCTTTTTCATCAAGGAAAGCATGTGTATGATGGTACGCCTTATGATCTGTTTTCAAATCAGGAACTTGTCGATGCTTATCAGCTGAGAGCCCCGTTGCATTATCAATATATGACTGAAAGAAAGGACGTGCTGACGATTGCAAAGTAATCATTCCTTTCTTTCCACTGTGAATCCGACTATCAAATTACTCGCCCATCTGCTTGCGATGTGTTGTCTCATGGCGATATCTGATCCTAAAACAACCTTCATCATCTGGCTGTTTGCACTTGGTATTGGACTTGTCTTAGGCGGATGGAATTTGAAGTATCTTTTCACAAGACTTGTCCCTTATCTGCTCTTTTTCATTCTCGTGTTTTGGATGATGGCGGCCTTTGGCAAGGGGGATCATACTGTTTGGAAATGGGCATGGTTTCATATGACAGAGGAGAGTTTAAGAAATGGACTCACCATCGCTCTCAGAATGCTTGGCTTTGTGACATTTGGTCTTTTGTTTACGTCCACAACAGATTTGACAGCATTTATGATGAGCCTCATTCATCAATGCAAAATGTCGCCAAAATGGGCGTATGGGATGCTTGCAGGCTTCCGGTTTATTCCGTTATTTCAAAGTGAATTAAAGCAAATGAAGGCAGCACATAAAATTAGAGGCTATAAGCAAAAAAACAGTTGGAAAGCCTTTATACGTTATGCTCTTCCTCTTTTTACACAGGGCGTACGAAAATCAGAACGTTTGGCCATTGCGATGGAAGCAAGAGGCTTCACGGGTGAGAGGGACCGGACGTATTATCATGTCATCAGCACTTCATGGATCGACTATATGTATCTTTTGCTCATCGTTATCAGTGTCTTGACATGCATGTCCTTTTTTTAAAAACCTCCCCACATTCTCTTGATAGAATGTGGGTTTTTTATATGCCTTAGGTCATTTGATTGATATTAGTACACATTACAGGCTGTAATAGATCTTATAACGAACCGATAAAGAAGATGTACTGAGAAAAAGAGAGGATGAACGTGAGCGAATGTCACAGAGAATTGATAACATAATAGACGCTTTACCAATCATTGGACTAGCTATGAGAGAGCAACTAACCTTTTCTATTTTAGGGAAAGAGAAGGTTCTTTATTATCAGCAACACGGGAACATTGACCTAGGGTTTAAAGCTGGAGATATCGTAGCTCCAGGGTTCGAAAACTTCTCTATGTTGAAAAATGGGAGAGAGCCATCGTTTATCCAAATTCCGAAAGAAGTATACGGGATTCCAATGGATATTGTAGCCGTTCCAATTAAAGATGAAACGGGTCAAGTAGTCGCTGCTTTCTGCGTGGCCTATGACCAGACCAATCAACAACGATTAGATGACATCATGACAGAGAGCAACCAAGCTTCCGAAAAACTCGTCGCAATGGTACAGCAAGTGGCTGCACATTCAGAGGAACTACAAGCGACAAGTGAACAAATTCTACAAAACACGAAAACCACTGTAGAAAATTCCTCTAAAATCAATCAAGTGTCCAATCTTATCAAAGGTATTTCTGATCAAACGAACTTACTTGGACTCAACGCATCAATTGAGGCTGCAAGAGTAGGTGAAGCAGGAGCAGGATTCGGAGTGGTTGCAACGGAAGTGAGAAAGCTGTCAACTCATGCGAAACAAGCGACGACTGATATTGAAACAGCGCTAAAAGATGTGCAGGGATCGATTAAAGGAATGGAAGAAGAAATAGCACAAATTGTCGCTTCTTCTGAGCATCAAGCAGAGCTTGTAGGCACATTTACAAAAATTATTGAAGGGCTCCATGAAACAAATGAAACGATGAAATCACTCGCAGAAGACTTAGTGAATTATCAAGTGAAATAAAAAATAGATCGACCAAAACCTCCAAATCAATCGGAGGTTTTTTTCATTTGAAGGTGAGAAAGTTGTTAGGATATTGACCGATTTATCGCTGACAGGTAGAGTACACTTCTGTATGATAGAAAAACAGATACTAGTCTGGTCAGTAGACCTAATCATAAGGAGGAAGACCATCGTGACACAATCAGCGAAGCTGCAAGAAATCATAGCACCTTACCGTAAAATGTTAGATCAAACAGAACAGCCCATGATTCAACTACAGATGAAACAAGGAAAAACAGGACCTTACGATAGCAAAATTGCAGGTGATCCTTACTTCCCTAAAAACGATGAATATCCAGTTGATGGTGAAGGTCACCCTATGAAGCTTTTGGCACAAATTAATTTTGGTCAGCTGCCGAAGCTGAAGGATTATCCAGAAACAGGACTTTTGCAAATTTTTATTTCTGTGCATGATGATCTTTATGGGATGAATATTGACCATAAAACAGAGCAAAAAGATTTTCGGATCAAGTTTATTGAGGAACCTTTCTTGGCAGAAGAAGAGTTGTTGACTGATTTTTCTTTTGTGAAAATTCCTGATGATTTTTATTTTCCTGTGACGAAGGAAGGCGCCATTACAGGTGAACGGTCCAGTGAAACGATTAGTGTTGGAGATTTCCGCTTTGAGAAAATCACAGGTAAGCACAGCTGGGACCTATTTGAAGGTGTAGAAGGTATTGATGGAGATGAAGCGGATGCCTTGCTAGATGAATTTTATGAAACAGAGAGTGGCTTTGGTCACAAATTGGGCGGGTATCCAGGGTTTACACAAGAAGATCCGCGTACCTATGTAGATCAAGAACATACCGTTCTGTTATTACAAATTGACTCAGATGATGAAGTAGATCTAATGTGGGGAGATTGCGGAATCGCCAACTTTTTCATCAAACCAGAAGACCTCAAACGAAAAAATTTCGAGAATGTCGTCTATAATTGGGATTGCTCCTGATTTTGTAAAAAACACTCTTTAAACACTCTTTATAGAGTGTTTTTGTGTATGTTTTTAGACTTTTTTGCCCCTATTTCGTCATTTTTGAGAGGTAATTTGTCATTCTTTCTAGTTGACCGTATCAAAAAAAAATGTAAAATCATCTTAAAGTCCTCTTTTTTGAAAATAATAATAACATGACATATTAGTCTACAAAGAGATGCTCGAAAAAGCGGAATGTACTGGGGGGTATCAATTGATCATTTCGAAAGTAATCAATAATAATGTGGTCAGTGCGTATGATGACGAGCAGCATGAGCTAGTCATTATGGGCAGAGGAATCGCTTTTCAAAAGAAAAGTGGAGATCCGATTGACGAAGAACGTATTGAAAAAGTATTTTCCATTCAAAATAAAGATATATCAGAAAAATTCAAAACCCTGCTTTATGATATTCCAATCGAGTATATGCAAGTGTGTGAGGCGATTATTGATCATGCGAGAACAACCCTTAATAAAAATTTGAATGACAGTATCTATGTGACACTGACAGATCATATCACCTTTGCTATTGAACGTCATCAAAAAGGTATGGACATCAAAAATGCTCTGCTCTGGGAAATTAAGCGGTTGTACAAAGATGAGTTTATGTGTGGTGTAGAAGCGCTTCGGATTATTCAGGACAAGCTCAATATTCATCTTCCTGAGGATGAAGCCGGTTTTATTGCGATGCACATTGTCAATGCAGAACTCAATGAAGAAATGCCGAACGTGATTCAAATTACCAAACTCATTCAAGATATTTTAAATATCGTTAAGTATCACTTTCAAATTGATTTAGACGAGGAATCATTAAACTATTTCCGATTTGTCACGCATTTAAAGTTTTTTGGACAGCGTCTGTTTAACGAAACACAAATGGAAAATCAAAATGAATTTCTGTATGAAGTCGTAAAAGAGAAAAACACTGCAGCTTTCCAATGTGCTGAGAAAATTAACGATTATGTTCAAAAAGAATACAACCGAAGCCTCATAGAAGATGAGATGCTGTATTTAACTTTGCATATCGACAGAGTGATAAAAAGAAAATAAATTTAAAAAGAAAGCGTTGACATCATAAAATTAACATGATACTTATATAACTATAAACAACATAACCCACAATCTTTTAGGATTGTTACTGGTCAAGCAGGCAAAACCTAAATCATTGTCCCTATCTTTGATAAGGCGTGATTTAGGTTTTTTTGTATCCAAAGACTTATAAAAATTAAATAACGATCAATCGCTATGAAGGATTGTTACTGGTTAAGCAGGCAAAACCTAAATATCGATTAATGTCTGAATCGCTATTTTTCGGACATTAATGGATGTTTAGGTTTTTTCTATATCATGATTTAATCAACGATTGGAGGGTAATACAATGAACCACAAACAAACAGCAAAAGAAGTTCTAGAGCTTGTCGGCGGTGAAAAGAATGTTAAGCAGGTCACGCATTGTATGACAAGACTTCGCTTCAACTTATACGATGAAAGCAAAGCGGATAAAGAGAAGCTGCAATCAACAGATGGTGTCATGGGTGTGAATCAAAGCGGAGGTCAATATCATGTCATTATTGGCAATGATGTTTCAAATGTCTATCAAGCGATGATTGCTGACTCAGGCCTATCAACAGATGTAAAGTCAGGCGGTACAGAAGAAGCAACAAAACAAAATGTGATATCTAAGCTTTTCGATTTTATCTCTGGTGTCTTCACACCGATTCTTCCAGCCATTGCGGGAGCCGGGATGATCAAAGGGATCTTGGCACTCATGCTTACGTTCCAGTGGATTTCAGATAAAAGCAGCACATATGCCATTTTAACAGCTATCGGAGACGGAGCCTTTTACTTCTTACCGATTCTGCTTGCTGTAAGCGTAGCCAAAAAAATTGGCACAAATCAGTATATCGCTGCTGCCATTGCAGCAGCCGCACTGCACCCGCAGTTAACGGCTTTACTAGGCGCAGGAAATACAGAATTTCTAGGCTTACCAGTGGTTGCCGTTGTGTACTCTTCATCGGTCATTCCGATTCTACTTACCATCTGGCTCGGCTCATATGTTGAAAAATTCGCAGAAAAGTATAGTCCGAAATCATTAAAGATCATCCTTGTTCCAACGGTTACACTTCTTGTCGTAGTACCAATTATGCTGATCGCGGTAGGACCGCTTGGTGGAATTATCGGAAATGGTCTTTCAGGTGGAATTGATTTATTGTTCAAACATGCAGGCATTTTGGCCGGACTCTTGATCGGCGGCTTCATGTCACCATTGATCATTACGGGTATGCACTATGCACTGCTTCCAATCATGATCAACAACATTACGTTAAACGGTTTTGACTTCATTCTTCCAATGATGTTTGTAGCGAATATGGCACAAGCAGGCGCAGCATTCGGTGTGTTCTTAAGATCAAAAAACAAAACATTCAAATCATTGGCGATGTCTACAAGTATTACTGCATTAATGGGTATTACTGAACCTGCTATGTATGGTGTGAACATGCGATTGAAAAAACCGTTCCTTGCAGCCCTCATTGGTGCAGCAGTAGGCGGCGTGTTCATGTCGATCTTTAAAGTAAAATCATATGTGATATCTGGATCAGCAGGTCTCCCAGGTCTCCCAACATTCATTGGCCCAACATTTGTCTACTCTATCATTGGCTTAGTAATCGCCTTTGTCGTAGCAACGATCATGACACTTGTTCTAGGATTCAAAGATGTACCAGTGAAAGATGATACAAAAGCAGACAAACCAGAAGAAAAGAAAGACACAGTAATACTTCAAAATGAAGTAGTACAAAGTCCACTTGAAGGTCAATTAAAGCCGCTAAATCAAGTAAATGATGCAACATTCTCTAATGAAATCATGGGGAAAGGTACAGCCATTGTCCCAGCAATTGGACGTGTAGTAGCACCATTCAATGGCAAGGTTGAAACCATTTTTCAAACGAAACATGCCATTGGCTTAAAGAGTGACCAAGGCACTGAGCTTCTCATTCATGTTGGAATAGATACGGTGAAGCTCGGCGGAAAACATTTCACAAGTCATGTAGAGTCAGGTGATTTTGTACAAGCAGGAGATGTACTCGTTGAATTTGATATCGAGGGCATTCAACAAGAAGGCTATGATGTCACCACACCAATTATTGTGACCAACACAAACGATTTTGCACAAGTTGATGCGAAAACAGAAGGCACGATTTCAGTACAAGAGACACTGCTCACAGTCAGTGTAGAAGAAAATGAGGAGGGCATTCAACATGAACAAGTTAGAAAAAACATTTCCTAAAGGTTTCTTATGGGGCGGCGCTGTTGCGGGCAACCAAATTGAAGGTGCTTATAATAAAGATGGAAAAGGCTTATCGACAGCAGATGTATCACCGCACGGGATTATGCATCCATTCGATGAATCAATGAAAGACTTAAACTTATATCATGATGCAATTGACTTCTATCATCGCTATAAAGAAGATATTGCACTCTTTGCAGAAATGGGATTCAAATGCTTCAGACTCTCTATTTCTTGGCCACGTATTTTCCCAAATGGCGACGATGCAGAACCAAATGAAGCTGGCCTTGCTTTTTATGACAAAGTATTCGATGAACTGCTTAAGCATGGAATTGAACCAGTTGTCACAATTTCTCATTATGAAATGCCGCTTGCACTTGTGAAAAACTACGGCGGTTGGAGAAACCGTAAGCTTGTCGATCTTTATGAAACATACGCGAAAACGTTGTTTACTCGCTATAAAGACAAAGTGAAATATTGGATGACCTTTAATGAAATCAATGTCGTGTTACATGCGCCTTTCACTGGCGGCGGACTTGTATTTGAAGAGGGTGATGACGAGAAAAGCATTCAATATCAAGCAGCGCATCACCAATTTGTTGCAAGTGCTTTAGCTGTCAAAGCAGGCCACGAAATCATTCCTGATGCGAAAATCGGCTGTATGATTGCAGCGATGACAACTTATCCGTACAGCTCAAGACCAGAAGATATGTTTGCTGCAATGGATCAGGATCGTAAAACATTGTTCTTCTCAGATGTACAGGCAAGAGGCTACTACCCAGGTTACATGAAACGATACTTCCAAGAAAATGGAATTCATATTGAGATCCAAGATGGTGATGAAGACATCCTAAGAAACCATACAGTAGACTATATTGGCTTCAGCTATTACATGAGCTTTGTGACAAGTACAGATCCAGAGGTTCTTGGAAAAGTGACTGGTGGTAACCTATTTGAAGGCGTGAAAAACCCTTATCTAGAAGCAAGTGATTGGGGATGGCAAATTGATCCAAAAGGACTTCGTACAACACTAAACCAACTATATGACCGCTACCAAAAACCATTGTTTATCGTAGAAAATGGACTGGGAGCTGTCGATCAAGTAGAAGAAGACGGATCCATTCAAGACGATTACCGAATTGATTACCTCAGAAGCCATTTGCTAGAGGCGAGAGAAGCCATTGCAGACGGAGTAGACTTGATGGGTTATACAAGCTGGGGCCCAATTGACCTTGTTAGCGCATCAACAGCTGAAATGAAAAAGCGCTACGGCTTCATTTATGTCGATCGTGATAACGAAGGAAAAGGTACATTAGATAGAAAGAAAAAGAAAAGCTTCGATTGGTATAAACAAGTGATTGCGACAAATGGTGATCATTTAGATGCATAAGAATAAAGATCTAACAAAACCACTCCTAGAATTGAGTGGTTTTGTTTTTTTAATTTATTTAAGCGAGTTAGCTCATCTGATAATTTATTAACAACCCTGATGAAGTATGATATTGTAGGTGAGTATAATGAATAATTTAGTAAATTTGGTTTATAAAGTAATGATGATATTATCAAGATACATATGATTCTACTGCGATATAACTTAATGTGAAAAATGATCAAACTAAATTAACAATGTGGCTTAGGTTATTGCACAACTAAAGGAAATTATGATTTTGAATTAGGTGTTTAAGGAAATCATACACTTAATTTATTAGAGGGGATTGAGGTGGCAAGTGAACTTAGATAATAAGGGAGATATGTCGATTTTGAAGATCGACAACCTTGGCTTTCAGTATGGGAATACAACCATATTAAAGGATTTGTCTTTACATATTCAAGGCTCTGGTCTTTATGCCCTTCATGGAGAAAGTGGTAGTGGAAAGACGACATTTATTAATATTATTGCATTGATTCAAAAACCGAGTGCTGGGAAGATGGCGTTGTTCAATCAGCCCATTGATTTTACAAATCAAGAACAGATTGATAATTACCGTAAAAAAATTGCCTATTTCTTTCAGGATTTGAACTTGATTGGGTCTTTAACTGTCAGAGAAAATCTACACGTAATCTCATTAATTAATGAACAAGAAATCTCAAATGAAAGATTAGAAGAACAGGCTACGAAGCTCAAAATGAGCGAGAAACTTGATGTCACAGTGAGTAACCTCTCAGGGGGAGAAAGACAGCGAGCGGCTTTTTTGAAAATCATGCTGTTTGAGTATTCATTAATTCTATTAGATGAACCAACAAATAACCTTGATAAAGATAACATTTAGATGATGCTTGGTATGTTATCTGAGTTGAAGAAAACGAAGACCATATTAGTCGTTACACACTCTGATACCGTTGTGCAACATGCTGATGTCGTCCTTCGTTTTGAAGATTTGAATAAAAAGGACCAATCCATATGAAAACATTATACGTCTTTGAGTATTTGAAAAAGAAACATCGATCGACCCTAAGGAAATTAGCTGTTTTGAATTTCGTTTTGCTGATGTTAATCTTTTTTTCTATATTTACTATCCTGATTTCTGCTGATAATATTTATAAAAATGTATTGACTAACGAGCGCCTATCAATGGTTTTAATAAATGGATATTCAAAAAATGGTGAGTATCAGTACGATACAGATAAAATTAAGCGTTTGCCGAATGTCAAAAACATTGTCTACGAATATGATGTCTCGTTATCTATTGAAGCAGATGGTGAAACGGATATATTGTCAGCTTTATCATTCAATCCGACGACAAAAGAGGCTGTGAGTTTTGAGGGAGATCTGAAAGAAAATACAATCCTGCTTCCAGAAAGGTTTAAAGGGAAAAAAATAAAAGCTTATGATGGTGAAGTGGAACCATTAAAAGCGAATATTGAGTACTACAAAGGAGAAGGTAACTATTTTTTAAAAGACTATAGTTACTTATCGCCAGATCTTTATAAAAAATTGAGTAAACAAATTAAAATTGGTGAGAACTACGATGGGGTTAGAACACTCATTGTTAATTTGAATAAGACCGAGGATATTTATAAGTTTGTGAACCAGTTTGATCGAATGTTTGATGAAGAAGATGTTTTTGTATACTATCAAGCACAAGGGCTAGAGAAACTAGTTGCTAATTCAAAATTGTCATTTTTGCTGCTTGTCGTATTTCAGATTATTTTATTTGTAGTGGTTGCTTTTATTTATCGAGGTCAGATGCATACACTGATTAGCATTTTGAACCGAGATTTGTTGTCCTTGTATTTAAATGGGATGTCACCAAAGGATATGATCAAACAGTTCTACCGTAGTATAGATAAGATGAACTTAAAAGTGTATATTGTTGCACTTCTATTCATTGCCGTTTTGGGTGCTTTCCTACTTGGACAGTTACCAGGAGAAATCATCTTATGGATTGGCGGTACAGCAGTTGGGCTTCTCCTTGTCTTGGTTCTACTGAACAAATGGTTTGTGCGACACATTATCACAAAGCGTATGAAGAAAGAACTGTCACAAGAAAATATCGTATCAAGATTACGTAATTAAAAAAGAACTGCTTATTGGCAGTTCTTTCAGCGTGTAGACAAACCCTCGCATTCGTTGTCAGTCCTGCGCGCTGGTGCTCACGAATGTCAAATTCGCTCTGCGCCAGTGCTCGTCCTTCCTAGGGCTGCAAAGGTTTTCTATCACGCTGAAAAGAAGACAAAGGGCTAAAATAAAGTTCATTTTAGCCCTTTGTCAACAATCTGAAAGAACTGCTTATTGGCAGTTCTTTTTTTATCCTAAGCTTAAAGAGTTTAGAACTAGATGTTTTATTTCCACACTTGATCCGCAATCTCAATCACATGACGAAGCTTTTCCCATTGTTGCTCTTCTGTTAACAGATTGCCTTCCTCCGTTGAGGCGAAACCGCACTGTGGACTCAAGCAAATCTGGTTAATGTCGACGTATTGAGCTGCTTCCTCGATTCTTTTTTGAATCTGTTCAGCCGGCTCAAGCTCACCGTATTTTGAAGTGACAAGGCCTAGTACGATTTGGAGGTTTGGGTTCTTCACATAGCGAAGGGGTTCAAAACCGCCAGAACGATCGTCGTCGAATTCTAAAAAGAGACCATCTACATCTAAGCCGGCAAAAATCGTTTCTGCCGCTGCTTCATAACCGCCTTCAGCTGCCCATGTCGATTTAAAGTTCCCACGGCAAATGTGCATAGTGATCACCAAGTCCTCTGGACGATCGGCAACTGCTTCATTGATTGTTTTCGCAAATGACTCACGCAGTTCATCTTCTTCTCGGCCAAAGGCTTTGATTTGTTCATGCCCTTTTTCAGAAAAGAACACGGCCCATGCTGTATCATCCAGCTGTAGATAACGGCAGCCTGCATCATAAAAGGCACGGATGGCTTTCTTATATGCCTGTGCCACATCATGGTGGAATGCCTCTAGGCTGTCGTATACTCCTTCTTCAAGCTTTCCACGGAAAAAGAGCATATTTGGACTTGGAATCGTCATTTTAGCGGTATGATCACCAGCGATGCTGTGAAGGAATCGATAATCTTCCAGCATTGGATGATCTGTAAAATCGATCTTGCCCGTTACTTTGATTCCTCGCGCCTTTGTCGTCGTATTGTGGAATTGAATACCTTGATCTGCTTCAAATCCTTCAACTCCATCGAGTCCCTCAAGAAAGTCAAAATGCCACCAAGCACGTCTGAACTCTCCATCTGTGACAACCTCTAATCCAATTTCCTTTTGTTTCTCCACAATACGAGTGATTTCTTCGTTTTCAATTTGTCGGAGTTGCTCTGCTGTCAGTGTACCGTCTGCCTTTTGCTTGCGTGCTTCCTTGATACGTTCTGAACGAAGTAAACTGCCTACTTGATCTGCGCGGAATGGCGGTTTCGTTGTTTTCTTTCCAATGGTTTGTACTTGTGTCATATTGAATCCCTTCTTTCTACAGGTTAAAAATCAAATAAAAAAGCTCTTCCTTGGATAAGGAAGAGCATCATATACTGAGAGAACTCTGCCTTATCTTCAAACAAGCATCTGCTTGCTTAAGGAATTAGCACCATTCTGTTCCGAGGAACAGCGGTTGCCGGGTTTCACAGGGCCAGTCCCTCCACCACTCTTAATAAGGTTACCTTTGATTCAATTTTCTTAATAAACATAATTATTCAACTTTTACGAGAGAAAGTCAATGGTTTTTACAGTTAATTTTCTATATAAACAAATCAGCGACGAGAACCCCCGCTAGTCCGACAAGTGAAAGAACGGTCACCATCAATGTCCACGTTTTAAAGGTTTGGGCCATGGACAGGTTAAAGTATTCTTTATAAATCCAGAAACCCGCATCATTCACGTGAGAGAACGTAATGCTGCCGGCACCTGTTGCGATCACCATTAACTCTGGGCTCACACCTGTGAGTCCAATCAAAGGAGCAGAAATGCCAGCCGCTGTGAGTCCGGCGACAGTGGCTGACCCTAAAGATACACGAAGGACCGCAGCAATCAACCAGGTGAGAAGCAGTGGCGAAAGTGTGCTTCCTTGCATGATTCCTGCAATGTATTGATCAACACCGCTATCAATGAGCACCTGTTTAAAGGCGCCGCCACCTGCAATAATTAATAAAATCATCGCAATAGAACCGATAGAATCTGTGATTGATTTCATCACATCCTGCATGCCCTTTCCTCTGCCAAGTCCAAACGTGTAGATAGCAAGAAGAACGGAGATTAACAGTGCAATCGCCGGCTCGCCTAAAAACTCAGCGGTTGGCAGTAATGGGGAAGACGGAAAGAAAATTTCTAAAACTGCTCTGAAAGTCATGAGCAATACAGGCAAAACAGCGGTGAAAATGCTGATGCCGAAGCTTGGCATTTCTTCTTCTGTAAATTCCTTTGGATTAAATAAGTTCATTGGAATATGTGCGTGTAGCTGATCTTTTTTAAATAATTTCGTAAAGAGAAGTCCACCTACTAAAACAGCAGGAATCGCTAAAATAATCCCAACTAATAAGGTTTGTCCCATGTTTGCTTGAAAAACATTTGCAATGGCAGTCGGCCCTGGGTGAGGAGGGAGGAAGCCATGTGTGGTGATGAGTGCAGCGACGAGCGGCATACCCACATAAAGCACAGGAAGTCTTGCAGCTTGAGCGATCGTAAAGACTAGTGGAATTAAGATAATGAATCCGGTTTCATAAAATAAAGCAATTCCGATCACAAACCCAGTCAGCATCGTTGCCCATTGAATCTTTCCAATACCGAATCGATCAATGAGTGTCATCGCAATGCGCTGAGCTCCGCCCGAATCAGCCATCAATTTACCAAGCATCGCACCAAAACCGAGAACGAGTGCGAGATGCCCGAGCGTACTGCCGAGTCCTTTTTCGACGGAAGCAATCGCTTCAAGTGGTGACATTCCTTCTAAGACAGCGACAATTAAAGAAACAATAATCAAAGATATGAAAGCGTTTAACTTAAAGACAACCATAAGTAAAAGCAATAATAAAACGCCAAGTCCGATAAACACTAACGACATGGTCTTTCCTCCTTTGTGGTGCATAAAGGAGTGTATAAACACCCCTATGCTTTATCCTTCAAGTATGTCTACAGCTTCTTTTAACGTATTCCTTGAACCAACATTTCCCGGGAAAATCACATAAGACATGAAAGGGAATTTACTATCTTCACCTGTTTGCCAAACGGGAATGCCTGGTTTGATCTGCCCTGCTACGGTTGCGCGTTTCACGTGAAGTCCTCTAGTTCCAATATCACTGGAGGTAATGCCACCTTTGGCAATGAGATACTTAGGGCGAATTGTAAGACGCTGGACAATGCTTGTCACAGCATCACTAATTTTTACAGAGAGCTTTAATTCTTCCTCCTGACGATCATTCCCAAGGTCAAGCCGTTCTCTTCTTGTATAAACTGCAACAGATTGACCAGATGCTAATAATGCTTCAGTTTGCTGAATCACACGGTCAATTTCTTGTTGAAATGCTTCAGGCTTCAGCACGAGGTGTGTATTGAATTCGATAAAAGCTACCTCTTTATTTTGTTGAAGCGCTTTTAATTGATCTGTTGTCTTCTTCACATGAGAACCAATCATAATGAGACCACCGTGTGGGCTTTGTTCTTGTATCAAGTCATGTCTTGTTAATAAGGCACGATCCCCTATACCGCCAAGAACTTTTGTAAGTGCCGCTGCACTTCTGAACATAAGTTGCTTTCCTGCTTGAATGGCTTCTATGAGAGCAGTGACAAAGACTTTGACATCATCATAGTCCACAGCGTTTACAACCACTTTTTTAAAATCAGTCACACTCAAGAGCTGATTTTTTATTTGATTCATTCGTAAAGCCCGTAGATCATCTAACGAAATGTAAGTGGTGTTCTCTTTCGTGAAAGATCCGTCTGACTTTTCTTCAATCCATTCTCCGAGATGAGATGACTGAAAGCCGAATGTGCGATCTTGTGCAAATTCTGTGTTACCAGCAGGAATTAATTCTTGTCCTTCTTGGACGTAATGAATATTGTTGATCGTCAAGCGTCCACCTTCTTGGAAAAAAGGAAGAAGGATTTCTCCATCGAATTGGCGGGAGCTTTGCTGTTCAATCGTGGTTCTGAGTACTTCTGTTTCCAGCGGGAAGTGTCCACGAAGAGTGGAATCTCCTCGGCTGACAATGATGAAATCCTGATCAAGCCGTTCCGCTACCTTTACAATTGTTGAAGCGATTGTTTCGTGTACAGCGATCGTTTCCTTCTCAGTCATACTGCGAGAATTGGTCAAAATAAAAAACATGCGGCTGTCTTCAAGAAAACCAGCTTCGATGCTTTCTTCTGACCAATCGGTGAAAACAGAGACGCCATGTACGGTTTGAATCCCTGTTGGATCATCATCTAATACAATGACTTTATGATGAAAGCTGTTCAGTGCTTGTTCGTATGCTGCTTGAATGATTTTTGAATCCGCTTTCGGAAGAGCATTCAGTATGTCAGTGCTTTTCTTCATAACCATCTCATCCTTTCTTCACTTCGACATGAGCCATTTTTTCGTAATATTGAACGATGCCGCCATGGTCAAGCCCAGATTTTCCGTCGGCTTTGAGCGCGTGGAAGATTTCGAGCAGCTGGCTAGAAAGAGGGAGAGGAACGCCGATATCGTGAGCCGTTTCCATCACATTGGTTAAATCCTTTAAGTTAATGTCGATACGTCCGCCTGGTTCAAAGTTACGTTCTAAGATGAGAGGGACTTTTGCATCAAGAACGGCACTTCCTGCCAGCCCACCGCGAATAGCTTCATACATTTTGTCAATGGCAATGCCCGATTTAGCAGCAAGAACGAGCGCCTCGGACATAGCGGCAATATTTAAGTTGACGATGATTTGATTGGCGAGCTTCGCTGTTGTTCCGCTCCCATTTGTGCCAACTAATACAACCTCTGTGCCCATCGCAAGCAGGACATCCTTCACTTGCTCAAAGATGGCTTCTTCGCCGCCAGCCATGATGGCAAGTGTTCCGTCTATTGCCTTCGGTTCTCCTCCGCTGACAGGTGCGTCGATAAATTCCACCTGATGCTGTTTTGTAAGAGCAGCTAAAGCTCTAGAAGTAACAGGGGAAATTGAGCTCATATCTACGACAATCGTTCCAGGTTTAGCTGTAGTTAAAATGCCATGATCACCTGAAACAACAGCCTCTACGTGCTCTCCTTTAGGAAGCATTGTGATAATGATATCGCTTTCAGAAGCGGCATCAGCTGCTGAAACAGCACCTTTTGCTCCGGCTTTTTGTAACGCTTGAATCGCTTCCTCATTTAGATCGAAAACAGTCACAGTATGACCGGCTTTTAATAGATTAAGTGCCATAGGCTTTCCCATAATACCTAATCCAATGAATCCAAGTTTCTTTGTCACATTGAACGCCTCCTATATAGAAAACCCTTACAAAGAGCGCTTTCTTTTTCATTTGTTAGTATATATACTATCTTATTTATTTGATAGTAGGAAATAAACTATTGTTCATTTAATGTACATGACGTGATAGGAACGTGTCAACGGAAAATATGAGAAAAGTCACAAAAAAAGACCGGAATCAGCTCCGGCCTTTTGCGTTCATGTTTTATTTTTAGCTACGGCTAATCGAGATCTTTTCACATTTTCAATGGCATTTGATCCTAGTTCTAAAACAGCGGCAACGTATAGTACATCGATGATCACAAGCTGGTTAATACGGGAGATCATGGAGTCAGATCGATAGGTTGTCTCCCTAGAAGAACTGAGCAGATGAAAGTCAGATCGCTTTGCGAGTTCTGATTTCGGATAGCTAGTGATAGAGGCAATTTTTGCTCCCTTTTCTTTAGCAAATTGCACGGCATCGAGAATTTCTCTACTCTCTCCTGAATGGGAGATCGCAACGATAAAATCGTGTTCCGTGGCGTGAGTTGCAATCATGTTCATCATATGCGGATCACTGCATAGACTTACTTCAAAACCAAGCTGGAGGAACTTATGATAAGCATCCCCGGCAATAAAGCTGGACGCACCGGCTCCAAAAAAGACGGTTTTATGTGCCTGTTTCATTTGTTCAATAAATTGCGTGACGGCATGGTCTTCTACTATATGTTTCATATCTTGAATAGAGTTTGTTGTTAACTCTATGACCTTATGTTTAATGTCAGCTACACTATCGGATGCCTCGATTTCACCGTATATGGATTGGGGTGTATTGGTTGCTATATCCTGTGCGACATGGACACGAAACACTTGGTATGATTCATAACCAATTTTCCGTAGAAACCGAAAGATCGTCGTTTCACTTGTATTGCATTCAGAAGCGAGTGCACTAATGGAATGAAGCACAACCTTCTGAGGGTTTTCTAAAATGTAATTGGCAATCTTTTTCTGGGTCGGAGACAAACTATGAAACGTCGTCCGAATGTGACTAAAAATATTCTCTTCTATGATAAACACCACACTTCTTCATCTAGCATTCTACATTAAGCATACAGGAACTTATGAAAACGGTAAACAAACCCGAAGTGGGAAAATGAAGAATAATATGGAAATACTGCTTCTTTTGGTTCTTTTGTCATGGTATACTCAATTGGTAATAGACAAAAATGGGGGTTTTTACTATGACAATGAAAAAAGGCCTAACAATCAGTCTGCTCATTTTTTCACTGATTGTTTCGTTGTTTGCGCCAGTTGGATCTGCGGATGCCAAACAAGCAAAAAAAGCGAAAGTAAGCACACATTATTATAAAAAGAAAAAAACGTTTAAATATGCACAGGTGAAAAACCTAAGTAAGGCGCATATGAAAACCATCAATCGTGATTTAAAAGAAGACATCGCATTCTCTTATTCTACTTATTTATACTTAAAGGACGAAGCGAAAAAGGATGGCTTTGGGAAGATCACGTACGAAAGATCGTTTAAAACGAAATTTAACAATGGGAAGAAACTCAGTATCTTAAACTATGATTACATGAATGATGGTGGAATGCACGGCGATACGATGGTTTCCAGCATGAACTATGTGCTAACGAAGAAAAAGACAAAGCAAGTATTCTTGACAGACGTTGTGAAAACAAAGAAAAAGCGTACGAAAGTAAGAGATTATATTTATAACTACACAAAGAAACATAAGAGCAAATTCTATGCGAACCTGAAAAAAAGAGACATTGAAATCAACTACAACACGCAGTATTACTTTACGAAAAAGGGAATTGCTGTTGTCTTCCAGCCATATGAGATTTCACCTTACTATGTAGGGATACCGGTGATTCAAGTTCCTGCGAAAGTATATAAATAAAAAGAAAAACGACCACTGTATTTGGTCGTTTTTTTGCTATTTACTCAATGAAAAAGAGCCCCTGATGAGGCTCTTTTTTTAGATTTATACTTGTTTAGGTGCCTCGTTTAGTGGGTGACGGCGTTTTCCGTTGTAGTGGCGGCGCATACGAAAGATTTCAAACTCCGAAAGCTCTGCGCTTTTTCGTTTTGGTGTGCGGTTATCTTTTTTGAAAGAGAATAGTAAGTAGCAGCAAAGTGAAGCGATAATCAATAAAATCATCATATGACATTCCTCCAATTCATCCTATTCTTTAAGTGTAGACAGGGTGAGTGATGTTTATAACTGAAAATAAGCAGCAGAATCGGTTTAGTTCTTAAGATTTAGGTGATCTGCTAATTTAGGTCTAAAATACTGGTTGTTTTTAACTATTATATTTCCAGTTATTGCACTCGTCAAGAAGAATTTTTCTGGGGTTGTCTCTATTAGTACGAATAAGTGTCATAAAAGTTTCAGAAAATTGTAAACTTTTATTAAAAAACCGTTCCCGAACAGGAACGGTTGTAAACATATCTATGCTTTTTCTTCAAATAAACGGGCGATTTCTACGATAACTTCTGTTGCTTTCACCATGTTCTCGACAGAAATAAATTCATATTTACCGTGGAAGTTTTCCCCGCCAGTAAAGATGTTTGGCGTTGGAAGACCTTTATATGAAAGCTGGGAGCCATCTGTACCGCCGCGGATTGGTTCGATCACAGGTGTCACTGAGCGGTTTTCCATTGCTTCATGGGCAATATCCACAATGTGTTTCACCGGCTCAATTTTTTCTCTCATATTATAATATTGATCTTGAATTTTGAGATTGATGCTGTTTTCTCCGTAAATGGCTTTTAAGTCACTTGCTATTTTTTCAAATAGTGCTTTGCGATCGTTAAATTTGTCTTTATCAAAATCACGAATAATATATTGAAGCTCTGCTTCTTCGACTTCTCCTACAAACTTCGTGAGATGGAAAAACCCTTCATAGCCTTCTGTGTATTCCGGTGATTCATCAGATGGTAGCTTGTTGTGGAAGAGCATCCCAATCTTCGCAGCGCTGACCATTTTGTCTTTTGCTGTCCCAGGGTGGACATTGTTTCCTTTAATTGATACTTTCGCACCTGCTGCGTTAAAGCTTTCATATTGCAGCTCCCCGAGTGGTCCTCCGTCAATTGTATACGCATAGGAAGCGCCAAAGGCTTCCACATCAAATTTGTGCGGCCCTCTGCCAATCTCTTCATCTGGTGTAAAGGCGACGCGAATTTTGCCATGCTTGATTTCTGGATGCTCAATTAAGTAATGCATAGCGGTCATAATTTCTGCGATACCTGCTTTGTTATCCGCACCAAGTAAGGTTGTGCCATCTGTTGTGATTAGCGTATGTCCTTGATACTTTTGTAAATTTGGAAACTGTGTTGGAGATAAAACGATATGTAAATCTTCATTTAAGGTGATGTCGCCGCCTTGATAGTTTTCATGAAGCTGCGGTTTTACATTTTTTCCGGTGAAGTCAGTCGCTGTGTCGATGTGAGCCAGGAAGCCAATAGTCGGCACGTCTTTGTCTGTGTTAGACGGGATCGTCCCCATGACATATCCGTTTTCATCCATTGTTACTTCTTGAATCCCGATGGATTTCATTTCTTCAACTAGTTGTCTAGCTAAGTTCAACTGTCCTTCAGTTGATGGGCAACTTTCCTTATCTGCATCCGACTGTGTATCTACCTTCACATAACTTGTGAATCGCTGAATCATTTCTTCTTTCATGTATACGTCACTCCTTTTGTAGAATACGTTCATTTTATCACGTCTTGAATGCGCTTCATAACAAGAAAGGCTTTCTCTGGCAATTAGAGAGGAAAAAGACCTACTTTCATTTTATGATGTGTTGAATGGTTCTTTAGGGTGATTTTTTTGGGTGTCTTTTTATTTATAATGAGGACATATAAAATCATCCATTTGTACGTTAAATTGGGAGAAAGGGGTGCGAAAGTTGGATTCTAGTCAAACGCTGGCACTCGCTCAAAAGTTTCAGGAAGCAGCTGAGGAGATTCGGCAGTCAAAGCAGTTGCTGGAGAATCGGCTCAAGGCAGTAGTATCAGGCTGGCAAGGAGAAGCAAGGAATAAATTTGATCAAAGCTTTGAAGAAACAACAGCACGCTATGATCAATTTGAAAAGGACTTGCTTGAAACAAGTCAGGAACTGCGCGATGCAGCGGTCAAAATCGAGGAACGGAAAGCTGAAATAGCCAGAATGGAAGAGCTTGAGCGAAAGAGACGAGAAGAACGGAGAGAAAGAAACCGAGAAGGGAGATGATGTGATGGCACGTGACATAGTGGTTGATCCAGATCAGCTGACAGGGCTGGCGAATGATGTTGTAGGCGAACTGTCTGCCATAGAAACGAAGCACCGCGATTTACATAGTGAACTGGATGGTCTCATTTTAGGCTGTGATCCTCGGTATAGAAGCTGTTTTTCCGGCGTCGGGGATGCATGGGGAGCAGGACAAGCATTGATCAGTAAATTGAGCAGTGATGATATTGCGATTCGTCATGCAAAAGATAAAATGGTCGAAGCAGATGATATTTTACGGAAATTGTACAGTATCTATGATCAATATGGAACACTCACGAGCTTAGCTGGTATTGTGATGATGCAGGCGAAATACTACGGGCTTGGGATGACGACCTTCATTAAAGAAAATGGCCGTTATGCAGCGCAGCATTCAAAGCTACTGCTTGATTTGACGAGCCGGGTAGAAGGAACGAGATTTGACCGACTAGCAAGGATTTGGCTAAGCAATAAAGAATTATTAAAACGATCAAATTGGTCGATGGCTGATTTGGTCCATAAGAAATTCACAAAATTTTATCCTGACGATACAGTTGCATTTACGAATAGTGTCCGTGATTTTACAAAAGGAAGTATCAATTGGAAGGACACGGCTGCGATCAAGTCTGTTTTGAAAAATGGATCAAGATTTGCCAAAGGAAATGCCATCATTGCAACGGTAGTCACTGGTGCAACGGAAACGGTCGGCTGTGGTTTGAAAATTGCAGAGAACTATGCAGAATTCGGTGATCAGCCAGAAGTCCTGAAGCGTGAAAATGCGAAGGCTGTTGGAAATGCAGTGAACAATACGGTCTTTATCGCTGGCGGGTCTGTCGCAGGTGCCGTTGTCGGAGGAGCTCTTGGAAGCTTCGCAGGACCGATTGGAACTGTCGTTGGAGGAGCCATTGGTTCCGCAGTCGGTGGTTTTATAGGAGAAAAAGTTGCCAAGCTGACATCAGGATTTGCTGAGCAGGTTGCAGTGAAATTAAAGGACCCAATTCATGCAGTCGTGGATAAAGGGAGGCAAGCATTCGAGCTTGCGGGTCAAGGTGTGAAAGCAGTCAATGACACCATTGATCAGGCAAATCAGGTGATACATAAAGGGATAGAAAAAACAAAAGAAACCGCAGATTCGCTCATAAAAGGTGCAGGCGATTTCTTTAAGGGTGCATTTTCTTTTGGATAAGGAGAGATCAAGTTGGATCAGCTAAGTCTAAGTATTGAGGAACTCATCTTTAGTTTTTACAGTGAAGGCTATTTTGAACAGGGCATGTCCTTAAAGGAAGCCTATTACCCTGATGTAGAGGACGAGCGATTAGGTTTTTTATTTGAAATTGCGTGCCGCTCTTTGCTCGCAAAAGGTGTACTGGAATTTCAAAACAGACAATATCGTTATAAAGCGGAATACCGTCATTTCATTCAGGCGATGAATGATGCATCTCACACCATCAAGGCGTCTCGATTTGGGGATAAAGATGAAGAAATTAGTACCTCCTTTCACACGACACAGATGGGCGTATATGCGCATCATACGCTGTATGATCAACAAGTCCATCAGATTCAAAAACTGAAGGATGACCAGCAGGCAGAGGAACAAGTGACTGCCTTTTTCAACATACAGATGAGTGATCACCCTGAATCTGTCATGACCCTGCAAGCAGAGGAATTTGAAAAGCTATTAGAGCAAGCAAGTGAGGCGAAAAAAGAGTGGCCTTCCTTCCTTCCTCGAGCAGAGAACGAA
The DNA here is from genome assembly GCF_009937765.1 of Bacillus pumilus. Classification (NCBI taxonomy): domain Bacteria; kingdom Bacillati; phylum Bacillota; class Bacilli; order Caryophanales; family Bacillaceae; genus Bacillus; species Bacillus pumilus. The sequence goes on from NZ_CP047089.1 coordinate 180,057, forward strand.
GAACTCGTGCAGTCATTTGTTTCGGATGTACAGACGAGAAAAGGAAAGATGGACTCCCTAATGAAGGTCGTCTACGACAAAAATAATACGCCTGATGTGGAATCTATGTTATTTGTTATTCCAGGTGAGAAACAGTCGTGGCTTGTGTCGGGAATAAAAGAAAGTGAATTTCGCGTGGAGACGGCTCATAGAGACGGATTACGTTCTATATTCTAATGGAGAAAAGGAGAATGACGCTTGAATCCAAGTGAAGGAATAGAAGTGAGAAGCAGGACCTTTTTAAGGGTATGGGCTTTTTTAGCAACAGGCGGCTTCGGTATCATCGGTATTTGGTTGTTTTCAGAAGCTCTAACATTTGAATCGAATTATACATTGTTTTTATTTTTAGGCGGACTATTAGGCATGGTATATGGCTCGATCTCTTTTTTGATGATTCTGCCAGCTTTTACGAAGAGGGGAAATGTGATTTTTCGCATTCAGCGCGGAAAAAATGGTGCTGTGCTGCATCGTGAGCGGACGATTCCTTTTCAAGACATTCAATCCATTGATATGCGTAGGCATCGGTACAGTGTAAGAGGATTTCTCTTCATGGATGTGCTCATTCGGAAAATAGATGGGAAATTGATCAAAATTCCAGCGTACAGTATTTTAGATGAAGAAGTATTCGAGCAAACCGTCAAACAAGAGATCTATCCATATTTAAATCAGACAGCCCAAGAGAACTGGAGACAGCAGCATGGTCAGGTTGAAGAACAGATCAATTAAGTATTATTTGCCAATATCCTAAAGGATGAGGCGCCACTTTTTCGAAAAAATCGTGTATGATGTCAGTAAAGACTGAAGACTCGGAGAGGTGATGAGAGATGGATAAAGAGATGGTAATCGACCTCGTCACAGAACAAATGGCACGAATTCGAAAAGAAAAGAATTATACGCAGGACCGCATGGCTGAGGTACTTGGTTTATCGAAGCGTCATTTGCAACAGGTTGAAAAAAATAGGCTTCGCCTCAACTGGACGCAAACTGCGGCCGTATGTGCATTATTCAGGGATAGTGACATTTTAAAAGGGACACTTGGAGATGATCCGCTTGAGATTCTGGAAGTCGTTGCACATGATGAATTGCATTTATCGGTGGAACGTACGATCGGCGGAAAGGTTTGGTGGCGGACATCTATCAAAAAAGGCACATTTCGTCTTCAGCAAAATGTGCTGAGTCAGCATTACCGCATTTTAGATGATGAGAATTATCGCTATTATAGTTCGTTTAATAAAGAAGAAGCGAAGCGGCGCTTAGAGGAACTAAGTCAGCTGTCTTCTCCTTATTCATAAGCAGTTAAAAAAAGAGAGGCACCCGATTGGTAGGGGCCTCTCTTTTTTGTGTTTTATACTTTTAGGGTGTTTTTCGCCCGAATAAAGGCAACAAGCTGTTTGATTTCTTCATCATTTAGGGGAACACCGTCTACAAGAATGGTTCCTTCTTTTGCTTCCGTCAGTTCAATTTTGATATCAGAGATTTTACGTTGTATCTCTGGCTCGTCCGTTCTACCAAGTAAAAAATCAATGGACGTATCATACAAATCAGCCAGGCGCTTCACTGCTTCAAGCGAAGGTCGTCGGTACCCAGATTCGTAACCGGCATAGGTGCTTTTGGCGATACCTAGGCGATCTGCCGTATGCTGGAGAGACCATTTTTTCTTTTTTCTAAGAGTGGTTAAACGATCGAGTATCATTACATGAACGCTCCTTTATATACAACAACAGTATATCATATTTTGTGATAGAATGTACGCGTTATGCGTAATAATTTCTTGATTAATTCGCGTTATGTGACTATAATGGCAATGAAGGTACGCGTAAAGCGTATATTATAGAATAGCACAAGCTGGCTTATAATATGTGTGACAAACGTAGTAATTTTACTGAAAGAGGTGGACCTGTTGAAGAAATTATTGCTTTTAACCACTGGTGGGACGATTGCATCTGTAGAGAGTGAAAATGGTTTGGCTCCAGGTGTTAAAGCTGAGGACCTTTTAAGCTATTTAAACGAAATTAATGCAGAGTACACAATGGACACAAAGTCCCTAATGAGTATAGATAGTACAAATATGCAGCCTGAATACTGGGTAGATATCGCAACAGCCATTTATGAAAATTATGATCAATATGACGGCTTTGTTGTCACGCATGGAACCGATACAATGGCCTATACATCAGCAGCACTATCTTATATGCTGCAAAATCCGGATAAGCCAATTGTCATTACAGGCTCACAAATCCCGATTACGTTCAAGAAAACAGATGCGAAGAAAAACATCACTGATGCGATTCGCTTTGCATGTGACGGCGTAGGCGGCGTGTATGTTGTCTTTGATGGCAGAGTGATTCAAGGGACACGCGCAATCAAATTAAGAACGAAAAGCTACGATGCATTTGAAAGTATTAACTATCCATATATTGCATCGATTGAAAACCATCAAATTGAATACAATAGCAAAGTAAAAAGATCGTCAATGAAACCGCTTAAATTAGACGCATCCTTAAACACCGACGTTTGTCTCTTGAAATTGCACCCAGGTCTAAAGCCTGAATTCTTAGATGCAATCAAAGGTGTATATAAAGGAGTCGTTATCGAAAGCTACGGCAGCGGCGGAATTCCTTTCGAAGGAAGAAACCTTTTAGAGAAAATCAACGAATTGCTCGAAGAAGGCATTTCTGTTGTCATCACAACTCAGTGTCTTGAAGAAGGAGAAGACATGAGCGTGTATGAAGTAGGACGCAAAATCAATCAAGAACTGGTGGCACGTTCACGAAACATGAACACAGAAGCCATCGTGCCGAAACTCATGTGGGCATTAGGTAAAACAACAGACCCAAGAGAAGTGAAAAAGATTATGGAAACGCCGATCGCAGAAGATTTAGTGATTTAACTATTCTATAGAAAGCAGGTCATATCAGATGGTTCAAGCAACTTATCGCTATGAGAAGGATTTTCTTGGAGAAAAAGAAATTCTAGCAGACGTGTATTATGGAGTTCAAACCCTTCGTGCAAAGGAAAATTTCCCGATTACGGGATACCGCATGCATGAGGAACTGATTAGAGCCTTTGCCATCGTGAAAAAAGCAGCAGCTCAAGCCAATATGGAAGTTGGACGTTTATATGAAGGAATTGGAAATGCCATCGTACAAGCTTCTGATGAGGTCATTGAAGGTAAACTGCATGAGTACTTTATTGTAGACCCAATTCAAGGCGGCGCAGGAACGTCGATGAATATGAATGCCAATGAAGTCATTGGAAACAGAGCGCTAGAAATCATGGGACATCAAAAGGGTGAATACATTCATTTAAGCCCAAACACACATGTTAACATGTCACAATCCACGAATGACTCGTTTCCAACAGCTATCCATATTGCTGTATTGAAGCAATTAGACATTCTGCTTGAGACAATGCAAACGATGCAGGACGTATTCCAAAAGAAAGCGAAAGAATTTGATCATGTGATCAAAATGGGACGTACGCACCTGCAGGATGCTGTTCCAATTCGTTTAGGACAGGAATTTGAAGCTTACAGCCGCGTGCTCAGCCGCGATATTAAGCGGATCAACCAATCAAAGCAGCATTTATATGAAGTCAATATGGGTGCAACAGCAGTTGGGACAGGCCTAAACGCAGATCCTCGTTATATTGAGATCGTCGTGAAGAAGCTAGCCGATATTTCTGGCCTTCCGCTTGTAGGCGCAGAGCATCTTGTAGATGCAACGCAAAATACAGATGCGTACACAGAGGTGTCTGCTGCATTAAAAGTATGCATGATGAACATGTCTAAGATTTCCAATGACCTTCGTCTAATGGCTTCTGGTCCACGTGCAGGTCTTGCTGAAATTGCATTGCCAGCTCGTCAGCCAGGATCATCCATTATGCCTGGGAAAGTCAATCCAGTTATGGCAGAGCTCATTAACCAAATCGCATTCCAGGTCATTGGGAATGACCACACCATCTGTCTTGCCTCTGAAGCAGGTCAGCTTGAGTTAAATGTGATGGAGCCTGTTTTGGTCTTTAACTTACTTCAATCTATTAGTATAATGAATAACGGCTTCCGTTCATTCACAGATCATTGCTTAGTGGACATTGAAGCAAATGAAAAACGTTTGAAAGAATATGTAGAAAAAAGCGCAGGCGTGATCACTGCAGTGAATCCTCATTTAGGCTATGAAGCAGCGGCTAGAATCGCTAGGGAAGCCATTTTAACAGGACAATCGATCAGAGATCTTTGCTTGCAAAATGATGTGTTAACAGAAGAAGAACTTGATATTATTTTGAATCCATTCGAGATGACAAAGCCTGGAATTGCGGGTGCAGAGCTCCTAGAGCGATAATAATATCAAAAATTTTATTTTATTAATATGTAGAATTGCCTGTGAAATAGAGAAAAACAGGCAATTCACTTTCTTTCGAATTGACACACTTTTTTCACAATATTTTGAAAACGCTTAACGCGTACACAAAGGGAGGAAACACAATGAAATCACCACGTCTGCCGTCTATGTTAGAAGTCGTGTCTGTACTTGGCTTGTTTTTAGCAATTGTTTTATCTTTTACTCTTTATTTCAAATTGGATATTCAACTAGCATTGTTTATCTCATGGTTTATGGTTATCGGATTAGGTGTTCGATTGGGGCATTCCTATAAGGATCTTCAAAATGCGATCACAAAAGGGATATCGAATGGTTTAGAAGCCATTTTAATCTTAATTGCAGTAGGTGCACTTGTTGGTACATGGATTGCAGGTGGGGTTGTACCTACGTTAATCTATTATGGTTTAGAGTTTATTCATCCTAATATCTTCTTATTAGCTACGCTTGTCATCTGTGCACTCATGTCCATTGCAACAGGAACCTCTTGGGGGACGGTCGGAACGGCAGGGATTGCGATGATCGCAATTGGTGAAGGGCTTGGTATTCCACTTCCGATTGTGGCAGGTGCCGTCTTATCTGGTGCTTATTTTGGAGATAAATTATCCCCATTATCAGATAGTACAGTGCTCGCTTCCTCACTTTCAAAAGTGGACGTGCTGGCGCATGTTCGAGCGATGATGGTTTTATCCATACCAGCCTTTGTTATAACAGCCATTATGTTTACGGTTACAGGCTTTATGTATGGAGGACGCAACATTGATCAAGATAAAGTAGAGTTTTTGAAAAATGCTCTTCATGATACATTCACCATCAACATTTGGATGGTCATCCCAGCAGTAGTGGTTGTATTACTGCTCGTATTTAAGAAACCTTCAATGCCTGTTATAGCCATTGGTGCTCTTTTAGGATCTATTTGGGCGATGGCTTTCCAAGGAATGAATCCAGCAGATGCGATTGGTTCAGCATACAATGGCTTCTCTATTAATTCAGATGTAGATTTCTTAAATACGCTGTTAAATCGTGGTGGTATTGTGAATATGCTTGGATCTTTAGTGGTCATTATTCTCGGGCTTGGGTTTGGTGGCGTACTTGAATATCTAGGCGTTCTAAAAGTAATTGTTTCTACTTTTGAGAAGAAATTATATAATGCAGGAAATGTAACTCTATCAACACTTGTTGTAGCATTCTTTGCAAATATTTTCGGATGTGCAATGTACGTTTCATTAATTCTTACACCGAAGATTATGGAAAAAAGCTACGATAAATTGAAAATAGACAGACGTGTTCTATCTAGAAACGCTGAAGTCGGTGGAACGATGACGTCTGGTATGGTTCCTTGGTCAGATAACGGGATTTATATGGCGGGAATTCTAGGCGTATCCACATTCTCTTATTTACCATTTATGTGGTTGAGCTTTGTGGCCATCGGTCTTGCTATTATTTACGGATATACAGGGAAATTTATCTGGTACGTTAAGAATCCACCACAAGAATCAGAAGAATCGGCTTCATAAGCCGTTTACAAAAGCCGCTCCTCTAACGGGCGGCTTTTGTTTGTCCTAGGTCTGTATGACTATATGTGACATCTCACAAATAATCAGGATGTAAGACCCCCTATAAAAGGGGGCTTAAGGGGTAATGAGAAGCAGAATGAAAGCATATTTATCCCATAAAAAGGGCACAAATCCCTATTCAAACGTGAGTCTTTGAACCTTATAATAACAATATTGGAAAAAGTGCTATTCACCTTACGCTCGTTTAGAAGAACTCTAAGCAGCGTTTTTATTTTTTTGTCAGGAGGAGGAACCCATAATGAGCTTATCGGATATGCTGTCTGCCCTAAACGGTGGCATTACAAGTAAAAAGGCAGAAATCGAAGAGAAAATCGCTCGACTGAAAAAGGCGAAAAGTAAGGTCGAACGTGAACAAGATGCGGCAGAAACAGACTTGAAGCAAATCAAGCAGCCAAAGCTTGGGACCTCTTGGAAAGGTGAGCGAAGCCAAGATTTCAAATCAGAACGAAATGAAGCCCATGATGCGTTGCAAACGATTGTGAACGATAAGTACCCACGCTATGTGAGCCGCATCGAATTCAAAATTAGTACGTTAGAAGCTGAACAAGCAGCGTTATCCTTTGCTAGTTCCCTAGCTGGAGACGCCGCACGTCTTGCTGAAAAAGGAGAAGACGCAGTGGAGGACGCCAAACGCTTGATCTCAAAAGCATGGAGCAGCTTATAAGCCAACTTCATGCTGAACAAACTTGGAGGATATCACGATGGGACAAATTAAGTTAAACTACCAAACAGTTATGAATCAACTAGACGAAGTCTCCCAAGCAGTCGAAGCTTTAACGATGAAAAAAGCAGCAGATAAAGCAGGTGAAAACAGCCTTGAATTTGTGACCAAATGGACGGCACGTGAGGCAGAGGTGAACGAAATGGTCTCAAGTTTTAAAGAAGCTTTAACCAAAAATGTCCAGGATACACGCTCGAATGTGAAAACCTTAAAAGAACAGGATGAAGCGATTGCGGCAAAATAAATGCAATCGTTTTTCTAATGGGTTTCATGGGATGAAGCAAAATATAGATCTAAAGACACATATATCATTCGGGATATACGACCTTGTATTATTCCGTTTTTCTTCCAAGCGCGTCACTAAAAGGACACCTTTTCCCTATTTAAGACTGAGGCTTTTCACCTTATACTATACTTAATGAAAGCAAAACGATAGAAATGTCAGGTTTGGAAAAATCAAGTGAGTCGATCATTTCTAATGCTCTGACGCTGTGCTTTCGTATGAGGTCCGATAGAGGTGGATGACATGAGTTTATCCGAGATGCTACACCATCTGCATATGGGAATTGAAAACAGACGTGCAGAATTTGATGAAATGATCTCTCGGTTAAAGACAGCCAAAAGCAATATTCGAACAGAACAAGATCTTGCGCAGTCAGACATAAAGGAAATCAAGAAGCCTGCTCTAGATTCGTCATGGAAAGGTGAGAGAGGAACTGACTTTCATCACCACAGAAAAGACGCCTACCAAGTCATGCACGACATCGTAAACAATGAGTATGAAAAATATATCTCCGAAATTGATCAAAAAATCTTGCACTTTGAATTGAAAAAAATGGAGCTGGCTGTCGCCAGTAATTTTGCCGGAAGAGCCCAGGACGTGATGGAAAAGGGCGAGGATTTTGCGCTCGATGTTAAACATCTGATTGAACGGGGCTGGAAGGCTCTTTAAAATAATAAAACAGCCATCTCATCAGCGAGCGGCTGTTTTTTTGTTTAGTCACATCCACCACCACTATCACCAGAATCTCCTCCCCCGCAGGAGACATCAGAAGCGTGATGACTATAAGAATCAGTATAGGTACTTGTTGTTGAACTGTGATGAGAGGAACGTTTAGCAGATGTACGTTGATCCTTTGGTGTGAACAGATGAGCAACGATTGCGCCTAAAGAAGCCAATATGATGATAACAACAAACATAAAAGAACCCATGATGTATCCCTCCTCTTGTTTTCTATTCATACGAATGAGCCATATCGTGGTTCCCGAATTGAAAGAAAAACTGGGCAAAGAGTTCTACTTTCGTTTATGATGATAGGCAAAAGTAAATGCCAAGGGAGGAGAGATCATGCTATCTCTACGTCAGGAGGAGCTTCTGAAACGACTGATGCAAGTGGAACAGGAACTGACTAGTGAAGAAATTGCCCGCATGATTGGTGTCACATCAAGAACCATCCGAACAGATATGAAAGCGCTTAAATCTACTTTAGCTGAACATGGAGCCGTACTTCATATCAAACGAGGGGCAGGGTATACATTGACCGTCGAGGATTATGGGTCTTTTCGTACATTTTTGAAAAAATCATTGGGAGAAAGAAATGAAAAAAAAGAACAGATTATCCCCAATCAGCCTGAAGACCGTGTAGCCTATCTATTGAAAAGGCTGCTTCTGTCTGAAGACTATATAAAGTTAGATGCGTTGGCAGAGGAATTGTTTGTGAGTGAATCGACAGTGAAAAATGATTTGAAAGCGGTCAGACATTTATTTTCATTACATGGACTTTCTGTGTCACATCGTCCTAAATATGGCCTACGGCTGACAGGGGAGGAAATGAAATTAAGATATTGTATGGCTGAGCATGTGTTTCAAAAAGCGCATGCGAACTCTACGCTGTTACCTGAAGAAACGTATCAATTCATTCAGGGTATCGTGCGTTCACGTACAAAAGCTAGCGGACTTTATCTGTCAGAGATTGGTTTAAGTAATTTGGTCACCCACATCGCCATTGCATGCAAGCGAATTGAAGAGAAAAAAATAGTCATGATGCCAGAAACGGAATTGAAAGAGATTCAAGTCCAGCCTGTTTTCCAAGTAGCTCAACAAATGGCAGAAGATATTCGGCATGTGCTAGGAATTGAGTTTCCATTATCTGAAATGGCGTATATTGCAATTCACTTGATGGGAGCGAAGATGATGGCTTACGGAGATGCGGGTCATACGCTATTTCATCTTCTAGAAGAAGATCACTTTCGCTTCATTCACCAATTGCTTGCTTATGTAGAGGAGCACATGTCACTTAATATTCAATTTGATAAAGAATTAATCGTTGGATTAAGTCTTCATTTACGTTCTGCTATTCATCGTTTTAGGTACGGTATGAACATTCGTAATCCTTATTTAACGGACATTAAAAGGCATTATCCCATTGCATTTGAAGCTGGTGTTTATATGGGGAGATGGCTGAAAGAAAAAGAGGGAATTGAGATTCATGAGGATGAGATTGGGTATTTGGCGCTTCATATCGGGGCTGCAATCGAGCGAACAAAATCACAGCACGTGAAAAAGAGATGCCTAATTGTATGTGCGACGGGTGTCGCCAGCAGTCAGCTCCTTCTTCATAAGCTGAAAGCAGCTTTTAGCGAAAGGATGGAAATCGTTGGTACTGCAAGTGTTGGGGAAATGTCTTCGTACGATTTGAGAAGCATTGATTTTATTATTAGTACCATTCCGCTTCAGAACACGTTGCCGGTGCCAGTAGTTGATGTACATACGATTCTAAGTGACGATGATATTGTTCGGCTGAAACGGTTTGTGCAGGGTGCGCAGGATACAGGGGTTTTGCGATATGTGAGTCCGGCGCTGACATTTTTTCAGCAAGACCTTCAATCAAGAGAAGAGGTTCTGCAATTTTTCGTGAACGTGCTCAAGGAACAGGATCGCATCCCAGAAGAGTTTGAACAATTATTGCTGGAAAGAGAGCAAGTGTCACCGACATCGTTTGGTCATTTGGTTGCGATTCCTCATCCGATTAAGCCAGCAACAGATGACACGTTTTGTGCGATCTGTACGTTAAAAAAACCGGTGCTGTGGGGTGAAAATCGGGTACAAGTCGTTTGTTTGTTGAGCATCCAGAAGACGTATCAAAAAGAATTACAGTCACTTTATCAATTTCTTGTACGGCTGACAGAGCGCAAGGAAGTGGTAGATCAACTCATCAAGGCCGCTTCATTTGAAGAACTGACGGCGGCGCTACAAGTATTGGAGCATCCGAATGAAAAAAAGGGACACTCATTTCCGCATCTGTGAGGAAAAAGATTAGATGTTAATGAAAGCGCTTTTAAAATAACATCAAAAAGGAGGATGATCACGAGTTTTTGCAAAGGGGGAGACAGATCATGAGCTTCAAGGAGAAAGCGGCAGACGTCATGGGGAATGTGGCTTATCGTATCACGAATCAGAAATATATTATGGCGATTAAACAGGCATTTGTCACACTGATGCCAATCATCATTACAGGGGCTTTTGCTGTATTGGTGGCAAATATGATTATGAGCCCAGAAACAGGGCTTGCTCATTTTGAGATGTTCAGATTTTTAGCGGAGCTTCAGCCAATTATGAAGGCAATCAATTATGCCACGCTGAACTTTTTAACGATTGGGGCTGTGTTCCTCATCGGAATAGAGCTTGGGAAAATCAACGGACACAAGTCTCTGTTCCCAGGGCTGATGGCTTTGATTTCATTTATTTCTGTTATTCCAACGACACTTCTTCTTGAAGTGGATGGATCGATGCGTGAAGTTGTAGATGTACTGGCAAGGCAATTTTCCGATCCAAAAAGTTTATTTTTAGGGATGATCATAGCGATCGTATCTGTAGAAATTTTTTGTAAGCTGACTAAGGTGAAATGGCTGCAAATCAAGATGCCAGATTCTGTTCCATCGAATGTGGCAACATCTTTTTCGTCACTTTTTCCTTCGATCATTACGATTACGATCATTAGTTCCTTCGGCTTTGCATTTCATCGTTTAACAGGCATTTATTTGCATGAAGCAGTGTATAACGTGGTGCAACGTCCGCTAGAAAGTGTTGTACAGGGTTTGCCGGGAATTTTAACCTTGATGTTTGTGGCGCAATTTTTCTGGGTGATCGGCATCCATGGCAATCAGATGATTAAACCGATCAGGGAGCCACTCTTATTAGGATCGATTGCAGTAAATATGACAGCATTTCAAGAAGGAAAAGAGATTCCAAATATCATCACGATGCCATTTTGGGATGTGTATATGAGCATCGGTGGTTCAGGTGTGACCATTGGGCTTTTGATTGCGATTTTTATTGCTGGAAGAAGGGAAGAGATGCGAAGTATTGCCAAGCTCTCATCTGGTCCAGGTCTCTTCAATATCAATGAACCCGTTATTTTTGGCTTACCTGTCATGTTAAACCCTGTGATGGCAATTCCATTTATCGTCACACCCCTTGTGACAGGAACGATTGGTTACATTGCGACAGCTACAGGGTTTGCTGGAAAAGCCGTCGTGATGGTGCCGTGGACGACACCACCGATCGTGAATGCATGGCTGTCCACCGCTGGCAGCATGGGGGCTGTCATCACACAGCTCATCTGTATTGGGGTCGCAGTCTTCATCTATTTGCCATTTGTTCTCTTGTCTAACCGCAAACCAGAAACGGCACCAGATTCAGAGTAAAAGGAGTGACATGAATGAACATGCAATTCAGGTGGTACGGAGAGGATGATCCCGTCTCACTCTCCCATATACGCTAAATTCCAGGCATGAAAGGTATTGTGAGTGCCGTCTATGATGTACCAGCTGGTGACCTGTGGCCTGAGGAAAGGATTGCTTGAGAGACATGAACTCGTATTTGAGGTGGTAGAAAGTCTTCCTGTCCATCAAGACATCAAACTCGGTAGACCAAAGAGGGACGTTTATATCAAGCATTATCAAGAAAACATTCGACGAGTAGCGAAGCACGGTGTGAAAGTCATTTGTTATAACTTCATGCCTGTCCTCGATTGGACACGAACGCAACTCGACTTTTCATTGGCTGATCGATCAACGACCCTTGCCTATTTTCAGCATCAACTAGAACAAATGGACATAGAGAAAGACCCATTTTCGCTGCCAAGATGGGATACCTCTTATACACAGGAGGAAATGAAACAATTGATGGCTGATTACAGGGAGCTTGGGGCTATATATTTGCAAGGGATTTGGGAAGGACTTCACGTTCAAACGAAGAAAGGGAAGGTGGCAACATGAACAGAATCGAGATTCCAAGAGATTTTATCCTAGGTGCTGCGGCCTCTGCTTGGCAAACGGAGGGATGGAAGGGAAAGCAAGCGCATCAGGACTCGTACATCGATTTATGGTATAAGAACGGATATCACGTATGGCACGAAGGATATGGGCCGGCTGGTGCGACGAACTTTTACGAGCGCTATCCAGAAGATGTAGCCCTCATGAAAGAAATTGGCCTGACTCATTATAGGACATCGATCAATTGGTCGAGATTTTTTATCGATTACGAGAAGGGGATTGTGGATGAGGATTACGCCCGTTACGTTGATGATTTGATCAATGAATTAATTGCGTCAGGTGTAGAGCCGATGTTTTGTTTAGAGCATTATGAGCTTCCAGCCGTGCTGCTTGAAAAGTACGACGGATGGTCATCAAAGCATGTCGTCGAGCTTTTTGTTCTCTATGCGGAAAAGGTGTTTGAGCGATATGGAGACAGGGTCAAGCATTGGTTTAGCTTTAATGAACCGATTGTTGTCCAAACACGCGTGTACCTAGATGCTATTCGCTATCCATTTGAGCAAAATACGAAGAAATGGATGCAGTGGAATTATCATAAAGCGTTGGCAACAGCAAAAGTGGTGAAGCTGTTTCGAGAGATGGGATTGAAGGAATCAACAGGTGCAAAAATTGGGGTAATTCTCAATCCAGAAGTGACATATGCAAGATCTTCTGCTCCGCATGATCAAGAAGCGGCACGGATATATGATTTGTTTTTCAATCGAGTGTTCTTAGATCCCTCCATCAAAGGGGAGTATCCAGAGGAATTGCTCGATCTGTTGAAAAAGCATGAGATTCTTTTCGATGCGACAGAGGAAGAGCTTCAGATGATCAAGAATTATACGGTCGATGTCGTCGGGCTCAACTTATACTATCCTCATCGTGTCAAGGCGCCGAGTAAGGCGTGGAATGAGCACACACCATTTCATCCGACTTATTATTACGATATGTTTGAGCTTCCAGGAAGAAAAATGAATCCATTCAGAGGCTGGGAAATCTACCCGGACATTGTCTATGATATGGGCATGAGAATAAAAGAAGAATACGGAAATATTGAGTGGTTTGTGGCCGAAAACGGCATGGGTGTAGAAAAGGAAGAACGGTTTAAAAAAGAAGACGGTATTATCGATGATCAGTATCGCATTTCCTTTATCAGCCAGCATTTGAAACGGGCAATTCAAGCGAAAGCAGAAGGCTCAAATTGCAAGGGCTATATGCTGTGGGCTTTTACGGATAATGTATCGCCGATGAATGCCTTTAAAAATCGCTACGGATTAGTCGAAATCCAGCTGGAGAATGAACGGAATCGTCAGTTGAAAGCATCAGCGTATTGGTACCAGACATTAATTAAAACAAGGGAACTGAAGGTCGAAACAGAAGTCAACTATCGATAGGAGTGTTGCGATATGAAACGAATCATTCTCGCTTGTGCCGCAGGAATGTCTACGTCCATTGTAGTGTCCAAAATGAAGGCAGCCGCAGAAGCTAAGGGGCTGGAATATGATATATACGCCATACCTGAAGGGGCTATTGCGGATGAATTAGAAGAGCATGGAGAAGATGTGCAGGTGATTTTACTTGGACCACAAGTTAGCTTTATGAAAAAGGCAGCAGAAAAAACAGCGGCACCTTACCAAATACCTGTCGATGTCATCAATGTGAAATTATACGGAACAGCGAACGGAGAAAAAATACTAGAACATGCTCTGAAACTAGCAAATGAATCTTAAGTAATTGGAGGAGAAGCAGATGACGGTATTAGAGGAAATGCAGGGAGCAGCCTTTCAAATCATTGCTCATGCGGGCGAGGCAAGAAGTCATTATGTCGAAGCCATTCGTCTAGCAAGAACTGATGATTTTGAAAAAGCACAGCAGTTGATTGAAAAAGGGGAGGAAGCGTTTCGAAGCATCCACAACCTGCACTTGTCGCTAATCCAAAAAGAGGCGGCAGGTGAGCAGCTTCCCTTTTCTTTACTGCTAATACATGCAGAAGATCAAATGCTCACAACAGAGACCATTCATCTGCTTGCCATCGAAATGATTGAAATGTGTAAAAAAATGAACACCCTGTCAAAATAGATATCAGCTAGTAACCAATTTCTGTTATAATCATTCGATAGATAGAGAGAAAGCAGGATTGGTGAATGAAAAAAACATGTATGTTGATGACGGTTGGTCTTTTGGCGCTGCTCATTTCAGGCTGTATGGGAACGAAGGAGCAAACGGAAGGAAACCAGCAAGTGGTCAAAGAGGAAAAAGGTCCATTACAATTAAAAGAAACAGAAGAGATTCAGCAGGCAGAAGCGATAGAGGTTGATACACAAAACTGGATTGAGCAAAAGGAGCCGGTAGAGCTTCCGATTTTGATGTATCACAGCATCTCCAGTGGTAACTCGTTACGTGTGCCAAAAAGCGAGTTTGCATCTCATATGAAATGGCTGAAGGACAACGACTATGTCACACTGTCGCCAGAAGAGGCGTACCGCGTTTTCACAACAAATTCGAAGCCAAGTAAGAAGAGTGTCCTCATTACATTTGATGATGGATATACCGATAACTATACAAAGGCATTTCCGATTTTAAAGCAGTATGGAATGAAGGCAACGATTTTCATGATTGAGCAATCCATTGGCCGTCCGAACCACTTAACAGATGAACAAATGGATGAAATGATAAAAAATGGGCTATCAATTGAGAGTCATACAAGTCATCATTTAGAGCTCAATCGATTATCAAAGCAGCAGCAGGAAGAGGAATTAAAAGGATCAAAGGCATTCTTTGATCAACGTTTTTCTCAGCGTACGAGAATGGTGAGCTATCCTGTCGGGCGCTATAACGAAGACACGCTGAAGCTGGCGAAAGAAGCAGGTTATCAAATGGCTGTCACCACTGAACCTGGACATGCGAAGAAGGAACAGGGCATGATGTCCTTACACCGCGTTCGCATTTCACCGGGACTTTCACCCGAAAGCTTTGGCAGGCTCGTAAAAGGGAATGAACGATAAATGTTTCACATGAAACATTTTACGACAAGTTTCATGGTTTGAATAAAACTTGTTTTGGACTTATAGATTCAAGCAGGGTAAGGAATCAGTTTTGTCATCCACTGATCCTTTTTATTTAACTAAACAAGGTCATACAGTTGCCAATAGAAAGTAAGGGGGCGTTACATAAGAATTTTAAGTTATATAGATTGTTGCTCAGTGTACTTGATAAAAAATTCATTTCAAACAGTACAGTTCTTAGAATTTTTTACACTTAAAGGGTTAAAAAGTGTGCTTATCTATGGTAACAAATTGATACTTATGATAACATGTAATTGCACAAGTTTTTTGTTCAACTCGGACTAAGTTGAACTAGTTTTCAAACTGAAGCACGAGAGCTTCAAGGTGAATTTCTTTAATGTCACCATATAACTGAAAAGAAATTTAATTTGAGCACTCGGCTGACTACCGTGTGCTTTTTCTATGTATACATTTTTAATTTGAGGAATACACTGAAATAAATAAAGTAGCCCTCCAAAAAGCAGAAACGAGATAGAACCAGCATTACCTTGACTAGGGGTAATGAAGGTGCTACTTTATTTTTTATTATCATCTTAAGGGTTAATTCAGAACGGTCTCTTATCTATCATCCATGTTATGAACTGGACTAGAGTTCGTATCGAATTTAAGATAAGAAACCAAAGCTTGTACTTGCAGGTGCAAGCTTTTTTCTTTTTGTTCTTGCGTCTCTCAACGCGTGAATGCACAAGTTTTGTTCTCAAACTGACCCCTCCTTTCTTGGCATAAAAACACCTTTATTATAGAAGGGGGGAGGACTATCAATTACTTTACGTTTCTATGTATATTTTACCATTATGTCCATAAAATTACGAATAGCACCATGTTGTTTTCCTCTTGTTTTTTATCATTCATCAAAAAATTGCAATGCGCTCTTTCTTGCTTGTAATAATCAATTCGATCCTGCATAGTACCTGTATGAACCTCAAATTTATGTCCGACAGGGTCCGTAAAGTAGATCAACTGATGATCATTTTCATCTCTTGGGCGACCTGGCACATATAAATCTATATCCTTTTCCACATTCAGAGCAAGCCGTCTTTTTTTCCTTTTACTAATAAAGTGGCGTCAAATACTTTGGTGTAAAAATCAATTGAGGTTTCTAAATCAGAAACAGAAAAATGCCAATTGAAAAAGCCTGTAGACGGGGTCTACAAGCTTTTTTTGTTTATTGATAAACGGGATAGCCCGTTATTTTGATATCTTTCCCTAGTGTTTCTACTGAGAGCTGATCGAGTTCAATGGCGTCACTCATAAGACGTATGCCTTCGCCTCCAAAAAAGGAAGGAGAAAGCCTTCCGCCAATCAGTTTAGGTGCCATATAAATGACTAATTTATCTACAAGCTGCTGTTCTAAAAATGAAGCATTGATCTGGCCGCCGCCTTCAATCATGAGGGAGGAGACATTTTTTTCTCCCAGCATTTGAAGTACTTCTTGAAGGGGCACCCGCGTCTCGCTATCTGTTACAAAGACGCTGACGCCGGCTGCTTCTAAAGCGGCCCGTTTTTCCTCATCTGCTTGTTTTGTTGTAAAGATCCATGTTGGTGCCATCTGATCCGTGACGATCTTTGCTGTCAGCGGAGTTGATAGCTTAGAGTCTAAAACAATGCGAATCGGATGATTTCCATTTGGAATCCGTGCAGTGAGTGAAGGGTCGTCATGAATAACCGTTTGAGCACCGACCAATATCCCATCATTGATACTGCGGATATGATGAGCATCATAACGGGATGTCTCAGATGTAATCCATTTGCTGTCAGACGTAGCAGACGCAATTTTTCCGTCTAATGTAATACCCGCTTTGAGTGTCACGAAAGGTGTTTTTTTCGTAATAAAATGATTAAACACTTCATTCATGAGAATGGATTCCTGTTCAAGTACGCCTGTAATCACTTGGATGCCAGCATCTTGTAAAATGGCAATTCCGCGGCCAGCGACAAGCGGATTCGGGTCAAGAGCCGCCACGACAACGGTTTCGACGCCTGCTTTCACAAGTGCCTCCGCACAAGGACCTGTACGGCCATGGTGAGAACAAGGCTCAAGGGTCACATAAATGGTGGCTCCTTTTGCCTTGTCTCCGGCCATTTTAAGTGCATGAATTTCAGCATGTGGTTCACCGGCTTTCATGTGAGCACCGACACCAACAATTTCATTCTCTCGCACAATCACAGCCCCGACGAGCGGGTTTGGAGATGTCTGACCTTTCATTGCCCGTGCATTTTCAAGTGCTAGATTCATATAACGCTCATGATGTGGCAATCGTACGCACCTCTTGATCCGCCTTCATATGACCTGAGCGGTTAATTTTTGTCTGCAAGTATTTTTCATTGAACTCAGAGACATCACCCCAAAGTGGAATCCGTCCAGAAAGAGAAAGACCTGCATGGCTGATGGCGTCTGTCTTTTTCGGATTATTGGTAATGAGTCTAACTGGCTTTGTACGAAGTGTTTGAAGAACCGCGATGGCCTCTTCATATTGACGCGTGTCATCTTCAAAGCCAAGTGCTTCGTTCGCTTCTACTGTATCGTAGCCGTTTTCTTGAAGGATATAAGCCATGGCTTTCGTGAAAAGTCCAATACCGCGGCCTTCATGGTTGGCTAAATAAAACAGGGCACCTGCACCATTGTCCTCAATCATTCGCATGGACTGCTTCAATTGGAATCCGCAATCGCAGCGCTTGCTTCCGAAAATATCACCAGTGTGGCAAATGGAATGCATGCGGATAAGGGCTTCGTCAGCGTGCTCGAAATCTCCATACACTAGCACGCTTGACTGCTGATGATCGGCAAGCTGGCGGGACGAGAGGCTTTCAATTAAAGCTTCATCTGACAATGGTTCTAACCCATCGTCTTTTAACCATGAATACCAGTTGAACATCACTGTTCTGCCGTCTAAATTCACTGGCAATTTAATGGGTCCAGTGATATATATATACCCGTCTTCTTGCTGTACTCGTTTGATTTTATCTTTTAAAATGGCTGTTTTAACATCTGTGTGTTTGTCCATATTCTGCACCTTCTTTTTTGTCTGTTTCTTCAATCTGTAAACGAACGAGAACGCCAAATGGATCAACGAATTCGTTACTTTTCCCAACTGTTTTCACTGGAGTGCCTGCTTTTGTTAGGCGCTCAACGACGGACTGTCTGTCTGCCTCTTGTGGGAATACGAGTGTATAGCTTCTAATTCCTGAAAAACGTGGATCAATGGCTCCCTTTCGCCCACGTCCCCATGCATTAAAGGCAAGGTGATGGTGGTACACACCAGCTGCGATAAATACGCTTGCTGGTGGAGCCATTCGAATATGAAAACCGAGCGTATTGACATAAAAGGAATCAGCTACTTCTGGGTTCAGATGGAAATGTAAGTGTCCCATCACGGTACCAGCCGGAAGTCCTTCCCACGTCGTATCAGCGGCTTCTTGTAGGAGACCATCTCCATCAAGAGGTGCATTTCCGCCACCTTTCAGTTCTCCATGCTCACCTACCCAAACGTCCTCAGGACGATCAGCATATATTTCTACGCCAATGCCGTCAGGATCACTTAAATAAATGGCTTCACTAAAAAAGTGGTCGCTTGCTCCAATTAAAGGATAGCCTTTTTTGATCACATGTGCCAGCCATGTGCCCAGGTTTTTTCTGGTAGGTAATAAAACAGCAAAATGATAAAGTCCTGGCTCGTGATCAGGCTTCTCCTTGAGCTGTGCATCTTCTTTTAACAAAAGAATGGGTTCCTTTGCATTGCTGCCAAGTGTCACTGTGGAATCTGTCTTATCTAATATAGAAAATCCTAAAATATCTGTATAAAAAGGTATAGAACGCTCAAAGCTGGATACATGTAATTCTGTTACACCCAATCTTAGCTCCTCAATTGTCTTCAAGCTCGGTCATCTCCTTCATGATATATGCATCGGCATGTTCAAATGTTTTTGAAAATCTATAAAATGAATACCTTGTTACTTTTAGTAACTAAACTATATAATAGTTAGTGACTTATTTCAAGTAATTAATTATGTTATAATGAAAAAAAGAGAAAAAAGCGGGAGGGAGTAAGGTATGGCTCAAGAAGATGGCTGTCCAATCACAGATGCCATGGAGATTCTAGGCAAGAAGTGGGTCATTCTCATCATCAATCAGCTTCTGACAGGTCCTAAGCGTTTCTGTCAGCTTGAAAATGAAATGAACATCAGCGGCAGATTATTATCTGAAAGGCTGAAGGATTTAGAGGCTGAAGGACTCGTTGAGAAAAACGTATACCCTGACATTCCAGTACGGATTGAATACGAATTAACAGCGCAAGGGAAGAAAATAGAGCCGATTATTCGTGAAATGTATGCTTGGTCTTTAGAACGTAAAAACAGCAAAAAAGGGGAACATGTCCCTTCCTAATCGATTTCGATCAGACTGTCTGATCGAAATTTTTTGTGTGATTTTCCAGAAATCTAAGTCAATAGTATGAAAAATGATGTTGACAATAAATTCACCCATCATATAAGATCAAGAAGAAGAGGGTTCTTTTCCCTGTAATGGAATGGAGGTCATGCCATGGTATCATGAATGGGACAGATTGCCTAAAACACGTGTCAATACATCATTTAGAAACAGACATCTTTGGCTTTTAAGAAGCAAAGATTTATTTTTTCAACTCAATTGATAATGATTATCATAATCATCTATAAGTATGATCCAGCGCTTATGAAGGTTATTTTTTTTATTGTCCGTTGAGAATAATTATCAATATCATTTAGGAGGGTTCATATGAAAGTCATTCGTTCAACATCACACGCATTATTGCTTTTTAGTTTTGTTCTATTATTTGCTCTAGCCCCGATTAGCTCAGCATCAGCAGCTGGGTTAGCAGATGGTCAACATTCAGCACAATATGTGGTTTGGAAGGCAGATAGCGATTCGACTTCAACAGCGAATACGTATTTTGAAAAACCAGCAAAGCTTGTCGTGAAGGATGGAAAAATCAAAGCACAAGTGACGTTAACAAATAGTTCTTGGATCACTAGCTTTAAAACACTTGAGCAAGGTGTCTACAAAGATGCGAAGGTGATCAGTACAAACACAGCTGCGAATAAGAGAACAGTAGAATTCAACGTGAACAGCCTGACAGAAGTCGTACCAGCAAAAGTGAGCGTCACTGTACCGGCCATCGGATATACAGGTAATTACGACATCCGACTCAAGTTTGATTCAGCATCTGTTCAATAAAAAGGGAGGAAATTCGCTTGATGAAAAAAATGATGAGGCTATCAGTCTTCATGACCGCTTTATTATTGGCATTCATGCTGCCTTTTTCAAACGCACAGGCTGCCACGTTAAAGGATGGTACATACTCCGTCAACTATAATGTGCTCAAGGCTGAAGGAAATGCGGTCTCCATGGCAAATGATTACTGGCTGAAGCCAGCAAAAGTGATTGCAAAAAACGGGAAGCTGACAGTACAAATGACCATTAAAAATAGCAGCTGGGTGACGGAATTTAAAGTGCCCGGAAATGGCGGCTATGTCGATACAACGGTTCTCTCAACCAATAAAAAAGCCAACACAAGGATTGTTCAGTTCCAAGCACAGAGCTTGTCTAAACCAATCAAGTCAAAAATACATGTCACTGTAAAATCTGCTGATTATGATCATGATTATACCATTCAGCTGAAATTTGATGAGAGCAGCATGAAATCACTTTCGTCTAACAGCACAAACAAATCAGCGGGTGAGGCAGAAAAGCAGCAGCCATCAAAAGAATCAACGAAAACATCTGATTCATCCACGACAAAACAAGAAGAGAATCCTCAAACTGGTGATACAAACCAGACAGTGTGGCTCCTTGTACTTGCTCTATGCTCAGGTGGATTTTTAGCAAGAAAGTGGATCATCAAGCATTAAGGAAGGAAGTGTCACCATTTGAAACGTCTTTTACATCTAAAGGCAGCCATTCTGCTCATTTTATTCAGTTTGTTGACTGCATTTCAGATTCCTCAAGGAACGGCACAAGCTGCATCATTTGTTGATGGTGAATACACAGTCGGGTTCACTGTTTTAAAAAATGGCAGCACAGAAGCGTCCATGATGGATACGTATACAGAAAAGCCAGCTAAGCTGATTGTGGAAAATGGCAAAACGACTGCCTATGTCACACTGAAGCAAAGCAAAGAGATTACAGATTTCAAGGTCGAACAAAATGGCAATCTTGTCACCACTGAAACCGTTAGTGAGGATGAAACTGCCAATACACGTGTGATCAAATTTGATGTTGCCGACTTATCAGCCAAATTAAACGGTTGGGTGAAAATTTACTGGGATTTAGGCGGCTTTATTTATGACGAAGCATATGATGTGCAGCTTGCATTCGATCAAAGCAGCCTAACGCTCGTTACACCTGCAAAGCCAGACGATAGCGAAACAAAACCAGATGACCAAACTGGCACAAAGCCAGACGATAGCGAAACAAAACCAGATGACCAAACTGGCACAAAGCCGGACGATAGCGAAACAAAGCCAGATGATCAAACTGGCACAAAGCCAGACGATAACGAAACAAAGCCGGATGATCAAACTGGCACAAAACCAGTGGATTCTACGCAAAATCAACTGAAAGATGGCGAGTACCGCATCAATTACAGTGTGCTCAAAGGGGATGAAGATGAGTCATCTCGGATGAATCAATACTTCTCACATCCTGCATCCTTAACCATCAAAAATGGAAAACGAACCATTTCCTTTACGGTGAAGGACGATACGTCTGTTGCTTCCTTGAAAACAGAGAAAAACGGTTCTTATCAAGAAGTGAAGACTGTCAGTACAGATAAAGCAAAGAACACAAGAGTGGTATCATTTGATGTCGCAGATTTGAAAAAAGCGGTCAAAGGAAAAGTACACGTTGTCGTAGCAGCCGCTCACTATGAGCAAACCTACGATATTCGTTTTCAATTCGATGCAAAGAGTATCGCGCCACTTAAAGCCGGACAGGTAGAGGAAGAAACGCCTGCTACGCCAGAAACGCCTGCTACACCAGAAACACCAAAACCAAACACACCATCACCAGAAACAAATAACGGCGGAGCTGCTCAAGTGACGGCTCAGCTTAAAGACGGTGTATACAAGCTTCCTTTTTCTATGAAGAAAGCAGACAAGGATGAGCTTTCTCGTATGAACGATTACGTCGTGAGCCCTGCGACACTGGTTGTGAAAAATGGCCGCCATTTCGTTTCATATACAGTGAAGAATAGCTCAGCCATCACGTCCTTCCAAGTAGGAACAGGCGGCAAGTTTGAGGAGACGCTTGTTGCAAAAACAGATCAAAAATCAGATACACGAGTGATTCAATATGAAGTCAAAAGCTTAAGCACG
This sequence comes from Bacillus pumilus, assembly GCF_009937765.1. NCBI lineage: Bacteria > Bacillati > Bacillota > Bacilli > Caryophanales > Bacillaceae > Bacillus > Bacillus pumilus. The sequence continues at coordinate 202,501 of NZ_CP047089.1, forward strand.
GCTCAGGCAGCACGCGTGAAAATTGATATTCCGGCTGCGAATTATCATGAGCAGTACGATGTCCAACTTGTCTATGACACGAAAGGAATTGCTCTTGGTGAAGGAAGCGGGATTCGAACGGTCATTGGAGACGATGAGAGTATTGGCTTTGTCAAAAATCCAAATGATCGCGATTCTCAACCAAATCAACCGAATCAACTTGAGAATTTAGTGCCAGAGGAAACAGGCGCAGAGCAGTTAACTTTTACTCCATCAGATGACCAAACCAAGTCTGAGACTGGACAGCTGAATCCAAAAACAGGAGATACCTCTCTTCTTTGGGTGTATATTCTTTTATTCGGCGGGTCATTATTCGTACTCGTTAGAAAGTATCAAACAAGAACAAGATAAATGGTTTAGTTGAAGTGAGATGCGCCGAGATCATCGACGCATCCACTCTCTTTTTTCGAAAGGGGGCTTCTGTTTTTGAAGCATCGAATGTTATGTACCTTGATCGCTGCCTTCAGTGTGTGCGTGATCTTATCGGGCTGCTCACAGTCAGCTGAAAGCTCAGCAAAAAGCAAAAAAAGCGTAGAATCAAATGCGCGCATTGTGGCAACAACTGTAGCCGCTGTGGAGATCATGGATGCCTTAGAGATCGATCTTGTCGGGGTGCCAACTAGCCAAAAATCCTTGCCAGCTCGTTATAAAGGACTGCCGGAAGTCGGTAATCCAATGAGCCCAGACATGGAAATCATCCAATCACTTCAACCGACAGATGTCCTGTCTGTGACAACCCTTCAATATGATTTAGAGACACCCTTTCAGCAAGCTGGTGTCCCTGCTACATACTTAAATCTCGAGAGCATGGCTAACATGGAAAAGGCGATCACGAAGCTCGGAGATCAGTATGACAGAAAGAAACAAGCCAAGCGCATCGTGACTGATTTTGAACAAAAAAAGAAAGACATACAAGAGAAGACGAAGGGAAAACGAAAGCCATCCGTTCTGATTTTACTTGGTGTACCAGGCAGTTATTTGGTGGCGACAGAGCATTCATATATTGGTGATCTTGTACGTATCGCAGGCGGAGAGAACATTGTCAAAGGTGAGAAAATGGAGTATTTGGCTTCCAATACGGAGTATTTACAAAAAGCCAATCCAGATATCATCCTCCGGGCCGCACATGGGATGCCAGATGAAGTCGTTCGCATGTTTGATCAAGAATTTAAAACAAATGACATTTGGAAGCATTTTCATGCAGTCAAGCAAAACCGGGTGTATGACCTCGAAGAAAGCTTATTCGGGACAACAGGCAATTTAAAGGCAGCAGAAGCATTAGATGAACTAACGCGTATGCTGTATCCGTCATAAGCGGCGAATCTGAATGATAAAAGGACGTTTAAGATGAAAAAAACAGGAGTTTTATTTCTGACAGTCAGTGTCTTACTAGTGTGCGTGTTTATTTATTCCGCCATTACTGGGAGCATTCATGTCACCCCGATTGAATTATTGGAAGGGCTCATCACCGGTCAACATGCACAGGTAGAAATCATTAAAGATCTCAGAATTCCTCGCATGCTCATTGCCATGTTTACAGGGGCCGCCTTATCAGTCTCCGGTGTACTGCTACAGTCGGTCATGAGGAATCCATTAGCTGATGCCGGCGTCATTGGAATTTCATCAGGAGCCAGCTTCTTTTCTTTAATGGCCATAACAGCACTTCCTCAATTTTATTTCTACTCTCCTTTATTTTCGGTGTTAGGCGGAGCCATTGCGTGTTTCCTCGTGTATGTTCTGTCTTGGAAGGGTGGATTAAGCCCCATCCGTATGATTTTGGTTGGGATCGCCATCAATGCCATGTTTACTGGAATGGCTGAAGCATTTGTGACCATTTGCAGTTATTTCAATATCACGATCAATCAGTCAGGACAGTCGAATCTCACGATGAAAACGTGGGGAGATGTCCGTTTAATCGGAGTCTATGGTGTCGTCGGTCTTGTCGTAGCCCTTTTCTTTAGTAGGTGGTGTAACCTCTTGGCTCTTCAGGACAAGACAGCGAAAAATTTAGGATTGCGTGTGACCAGAATGCGCCTTTTGATTTCCATCACAGCTGTATTGCTTGCGGCGGTGACAGCAGCGGTAGCGGGCGTGATCGCGTTTGTCGGTTTGCTTATCCCGCACATTTCAAGAAGACTTGTCGGCTCGGATCACCGGGTACTCATTCCATTTTCTGCGTTAGGCGGGGCTTTGCTGATTCTAACGGCTGATACACTCGGCAGGACGCTTGTCGCGCCAAATGAAATTCCTGCTTCTACGATCATGGCCGTGATTGGCGGACCATTTCTGATCTTTTTACTAAGAAGGGGGGATCGTCTTCATGGACATTCGTGAGGTGTCATTCTCATATGACCAGCAGAAGGACATCGTTCAATCGGTCACCACACACATTGAAAAAGGGAAAATCACAACCATTATCGGTCCGAATGGCTCGGGGAAATCCACACTGCTTTCATTGATGGCGCATAACCATGCGCCAAACAAAGGGCAGATTTACTTAGACGGCCAAGCGCTGAATGCGTTTAAGCCAAAGGAACTGGCAAAAAAGCTCGCTGTCGTTCATCAGCAAAATGAAGCACCGCTTGATTTAACGATCGAAAGGGTCGTGGCATTCGGCAGAACGCCGTATCAGACGATGCGCGGAGGAGACAAGGAAGAGGATGAGAGAGCGATAGAGTGGGCGCTTTCTAGTACAAAGCTAACGGAAAAACGAAAGGTGCCGCTCGCCTCACTGTCAGGCGGTGAGCGGCAGCGAGTATGGATTGCGATGGCACTTGCGCAAAAAACGCCGATCCTTTTCTTAGACGAACCGACAACCTATTTGGATATCTACTATCAATTTGACATTCTTGAGCTGATCCGTGAGCTCAATGTCGTACATGGACTAACAATCGTTATGGTGCTGCACGACATGAACCAAGCTGTCCGCTACAGCGATGTCATCATTGCGATGAAGAATGGGCGGATTATGAGTGAAGGACAACCAAATGATGTGTTAACAGAAGAAAATGTGCGGCACATTTATGATGTGTCCGTCACGATTAAACAGGATGCAGAAACAGGGATGTACATCGTGCCTGTTGGTATATAAGCTGTGCAAAAAGCAGGTGAGACAGTGTGAAAAGACGAAAACGGGTCTGGCAGCGTATGCTGACAATCGTCTGTTTAGGTGTATTCATTTATAGCGGTTCGGCGATTGGCTTAGAACTGTTCGGCTATTATCAAAATCGGCAGGTGCTTGCAAAGGCTCAGACGATGTACGGACATGAGCCAGGAATGAATGAAAACCGGGAGCCAGGAACCATTCGTACATCATTTGATGAACTGCGGAAGGTAAACGATGACATTGTTGGGTGGATCAACATGAAGGACACAATGATCCAGTACCCAATCGTCCAATCTCGCGATAATGCGTTCTACTTAACCCGTAATTACTTAAAAAATGACACCAGGGCAGGCAGTATTTTTATGGATTATCGCAATGACGTCTTGCATGAAAGCCCGAATACTGTGGTGTACGGGCATCGAATGAGGGATGGGTCCATGTTCGCTGGACTCACAAACTATTTAAAAAAGGATTTCTTCGATGAACATCGGACATTTCAATACGATACGCTGTATCAAAGCTATGAGGCGGAGATTTTTGCCGTGTATGAAACAACGGTGGACTTCGATTATATTCAAACCGATTTTCAAGATCTTGGCGAATATGCGCACTACTTGCAAGCTGTGCGGAAAAAATCAATCTATCAAACGAAGACAGACGTGTCCACAGATGACCTCATCCTCACTCTATCGACCTGTGATCATGTGCTTGCACCGAAAAACGGGCGTCTCGTGGTACAGGCAAAGCTAAAGAAAGTTTACTAGAAAAGGAGAGACAGGCGGTTGAAATTTTCACATGTGATTTTCATGGGACTTGTCTTAATGTTACTCCTCGTCGGATGCAGTCAGGCAGCACCTGTAGAGAAAGGGAGCGGACAAGGTGCGCTGAAGATAAAGGACTTTGCCGGCAGAACACTGTCGTTTGAAGACTCCCCTCAGCGTATTGTCTCATTATCGACTGGAGACATGAGCATCCTATATGCCTTAGGCGGCGAGGTGGTCGGTCGTCCGGCCGCCGAATTACCAGAAAGCTTACAACAGGCTACATCTGTCCAAACAATTGGTACAACACATCAATTTGATGTAGAGCTCATCACAAGCTTAAAGCCCGATGTAGTACTTGGGAATGAACAATTAAACAGCAAGGACATCTCTACAATAGAAGGAATTGGTTCACAGCTTCTTTTGACAAGTGCCAATTCAGTAAAGGACATCCAGCGGCAAATTACGTTATTCGGAGATTTGCTAGGGAAGCAGCAAGAGGCAAAAGCGCTTAACAAGCAAATCGATCAGCGGAAAAAGCAGGTCAAACAGCCTCAGAAAAAAGTGAAGACACTCGTTGTATACGGGGCACCTGGCACATATATGGCGGCACTACCTCAATCCTTAAGCGGAGATTTACTGCACATCGCTGGAGGGACGAACATTGCGGAGAATGAACCGGCACTCGAGAAATTCCCTCAATACGCTCAAATCAATGCAGAGAAGGTCATCGAAGCTGATCCTGATCTTATCCTGCTTATGACCCACAGCAATCCTGAAGATGTGAAAGCGGGCTTTATGAGTGAAATGAAGCAGAATGCCGCATGGCACGATGTGTCAGCCGTCAAACATGGACATGTCGAGATTTTGCCTAGTGATCTATTTGGGACGAATCCAGGTGCAGACGTGATGAAAGCGATTGATGAACTAGAGAAAAGATTGAAGCGATTGTCATCATGAAAATGAATGCAGAATTAGATTTTCAAAAAAGACAGTCGAGGCGAAGATGGCTGATACCCGGGCTGTTCATCTCGTTAGTTGTAGGCGCATGTCTAGGACTTGCATTAGGTTCTGTTCAATTAACACTACAAGACTTACTCGCTGCTTTGACGGGGTCAGGTCAGCCTGTCCATGAGAAAATAGTGATGGATTTACGTCTGCCGCGCGTTCTCATCGGTTTCATCGTTGGGGCCTGTCTCGCAGCATCAGGGGCGATTTTACAAGGAGTCGTCCGAAATCCACTCGCTGACCCTGGCATCATCGGTGTGACAGCTGGCGGCGGATTGGCTGCTGTGCTCAGCATGATCGTGTTTCCACAATTCACGTATCTGCTTCCAGCCTCTGCTTTCCTTGGCGCTTTATTAGCGGCACTTGTGGTGTATATGCTCTCATTTGATCAAGGGGTTTCCCCGCTGAAGCTGATTTTGGCGGGAGTGGCAGTCAATGCCCTGCTTGGGGCGGTGATGAATGGGTTTATGGTGCTTTATAGTGAGCGTGTGCAGGCTGTCCTGCCCTTTTTATCAGGAGGATTAAATGGACGGAGCTGGCATCATCTAAGCTTCGTGTCGCCCTATGCGCTCGCTGGATTGTGCCTTTGTTTTTTTGCCATCAAGCCGGCAAATCTTCTTTTGCTTGGCGATGAATCAGCTCAGCTACTCGGTCTCAGAGTAGAGCGCACACGGTTTTTCTTAATTGCACTAGCGGCACTTTTAGCTGGTGCAGCAGTAAGTGTGAGCGGCTTAATAGGCTTTGTCGGACTGGTCGTTCCTCATTTTATCCGTCTTTTAATTGGAGATGACTACCGGTACCTGCTGCCAATCTCAATGCTGGGCGGAGGCGTGCTTGTGGTTTTTGCAGATACAGCGGCAAGGGTATGGTTTACGCCAGTTGAACTGCCTGTCGGTATCTTGCTTGCCTGCATCGGTGCACCTTTCTTCCTCTATTTATTAAAAAAGAAAGGGAGGGGTTAAGTTGGATGTGATCGCTATGGATGACGTGAGTCTCAGTCAAGGAGGCTTTCAGCTCTCATCTATATCAGCAGCTGTTCCTAAAGGAAGCGTGACAGGCATTATTGGACCGAATGGATCAGGTAAGTCGACTTTTATTAAAGCAGCCGCACGCCTTACATCAATCGAAAGCGGCATGATATACATTCACGATATACCGCAAAAAGAGATGACGGCTCAGGAGATTGCAAAGGAGATCGCCGTTCTCATGCAGACGAGGACAGCTATTCCATCTATGACCGTACGGGAGCTGGTCGCACTTGGACGCAGTCCGCATCGTTCGATCTGGAAAAAAAGCTCGAAGACAGATCAAGAAGCGATTGAGTGGGCGCTTGATGTGACCAATAGCCGTATCAATGAAAATAGAATGCTGCATACATTGTCTGGCGGAGAAAGGCAAAAAGCGTATATTGCGATGGCGCTTGCTCAGAAGACAGAGACGATTATTCTGGATGAGCCGACAACTTACCTAGATATTGCGCATCAGCTTGATTTACTAGAGCTACTCAAACAACTGAATAAGACGCATGGAATCACCATTTTAATGGTTCTTCACGACCTGCAGCAGGCAGCAAAATATTGTGACCGCCTCATCGCGATGAAGCGTGGTCAGATTTACCAAATAGGGACACCAAAAGACGTATTAACAGAAAGCTTTTTCAAAGAGGTCTTTGGGATTCAGGCTGAGGTTCACTTAGACGGTGAGCATCCGCTGATTATTCCAATCGCTTCGATCCAACAACAAAAGGGAGATGAACAAAACATGATCATTGTGAATAACCAGGTAAGAGTAGAAAAAGGCAGTGCCGACCACCTCGTCAAACGTTTTAACAAGCAGGGACAAGTAGAATTCATGGAAGGATTTTTAGGCATGGAGGTCTGGGTCACACAGCAGACAACCGATTACGATGAAGTGACCATTCATACACGCTGGAATCGAAAAGAAGACTTCGTGAACTGGACAAAATCTCAGGCATTTGGTGATGCGCACGCTCATGGAAAAGCGAAACCTGAAGGCCTATTGAAAAACAAAATTACGTACTATGAAGTACAAGTGACTAGACCGGCTTTACAGAAAAAAGCCTAAAAAAGAAACAAAGCGCTGCAGCTCACGTGCAGCGCTATTTTTTTGCGTTTTTTTACTTTCTGTCACATTTCTTTGACAAAGTATTCAAACAACTGACACAATACCATCCAATTTTTAGGTAAAATTTACTTTATTTTTGAAGCGTATGGGTGTAAAGTACAGGTATAAATAACTAACCGAATGAAAAGCAAGAGTAAAATTTCACCGAGTAAACCATTTCAAACAGGCTATTATTTGTGAATTGTTGAACAAATAGTGAACATTTTGTGAAATGGTGAGCATAAATATTCAAATCATTCGGCATGTGAAAGTAAGGGAGGATGTAAGGCTGTGAGTGAGCTGTTTTTAGCAAGATTTCAATTTGCTTCAACGACATTATTTCATTTTATTTTTGTTCCTATGTCAATAGGTTTGGTGTTTATCGTTGCATTGATGCAGACCCTTTATGTCGTCAAGAAAAAAGAGATTTATAAAAAAATGGCGAAGTTTTGGGGTCATCTATTCTTACTCAATTTTGCAGTAGGTGTGGTGACAGGGATTCTCCAAGAATTCCAGTTTGGGATGAACTGGTCAGATTATTCAAGGTTTGTCGGTGATGTATTTGGTGCGCCGCTTGCCATTGAAGCACTGCTCGCCTTTTTCCTTGAATCTACATTTATTGGACTTTGGATATTCGGCTGGGATCGCTTGCCGAAGAAGATTCATTTATTGTGTATTTGGCTCGTTTCCCTTGGTACGATCTTTTCGGCGTTTTGGATTTTACTCGCCAACTCATTTATGCAAGAACCAGTTGGATTTGTGATTAAAAATGGCCGTGCAGAAATGAATGATTTTGGCGCTCTTGTAACAAACCCGCAGCTTTGGGTTGAATTCCCGCACGTTCTGTTTGGTGCGCTGGCTACAGGTGCATTCTTTATCGCAGGAGTTAGTGCCTATAAAATGATCAAAAAACAAGAAATCGCCTTTTTCAAAAAATCATTCCAGATTGCGATGGTTCTCGCTTTAATTTCTGGCTTAGGTGTGGCGTTCTCTGGACATGACCAAGCGAAGCACTTAATGGAATCACAGCCGATGAAGATGGCAGCAAGTGAAGCCCTTTGGAAGGATAGTGGAGATCCAGCGGCTTGGACACTATTTGCCAATATTGATACAGATAAAAAAGAAAACTCTGCGGAGATCAATATTCCGTTTGCTTTAAGTTACTTGGCTTATTCAAAATTTAGTGGAGATGTGCCAGGCATGCTGACCCTTCAAAAAGAATATGAAGCAAAGTTTGGTCCTGGAGACTATATTCCGCCAGTAAAAACAACGTTCTGGAGCTTTAGAATCATGGTTGGTGCCGGCATGCTGATGATTTTTGCCAGTATGATTGGCTTGTACTTAAGCTTTAGAAAAAAACTCGAAACGAACAAATGGTTTTTACGCTTCATGGTAGGGATGATTTCATTCCCATTTATTGCGAACTCAGCTGGCTGGATTATGACCGAAATTGGGCGTCAGCCGTGGACGGTCTTTGGAATGATGACGACGGCTCAATCGATTTCACCAAACGTATCGTACGGCATGCTGTTATTCTCAGTCATTAGCTTTACGACGATTTATCTGATTCTTGCCATCTTGCTTGCCTACCTATTCATTCGAGAAATTAAAAAAGGTGCACATTCGGAAGAGGATACAGATCAAAAGGATGAAACGGACCTGTCTACAGATCCATTTGATGGAGGCGCATATCATGGCATATCTTAACGAGATTTGGTTTATTCTTGTCGCAGTATTGTTTGTTGGATTTTTCTTCTTAGAAGGATTTGATTTTGGTGTTGGGATGTCCATGCAGCTACTTGGTAAGGATGCGCACGAACGCCGCATTTTAATTAACACGATTGGACCTTTCTGGGATGCGAATGAGGTCTGGCTGATTACAGCTGGGGGCGCAATTTTCGCTGCTTTCCCGCACTGGTATGCCACGATGTTCAGTGGATACTATATACCGTTTGCGGTTCTCCTCTTAGCGCTCATCGGGCGCGGAGTTGCCTTTGAATTCCGAGGGAAGGTTGAGAAAGCCTCTTGGATCAAAGCATGGGACTGGGTCATCTTCTTTGGCAGTCTGTTGCCACCGTTTTTACTCGGTGTGCTATTCACAAGTATTTTACGCGGGATGCCAATTGATCAAGACATGAACATGTACGCTGGTTTTACGGATTTTGTTAACCTTTATTCAGTGATAGGCGGATTAGCTGTAACGATTCTTTGCCTACTGCACGGATTGATTTTCGTCACACTTCGTACAGAGGGTGATTTAAGAGATCGTGCGAGAAAGCTTGGCAAGCGTGTCCTGCTGATTGCGCTGCCAGTACTTGTCCTATTTGTTGGTGTATCTATCATGGAAACAGACATTTATACGGTACGCCCGATCATCACCATTCCGTTAACTGTTCTCATCGTGGTTTGTTACGTAGCGGCGCTATTCTTTATGAAAAAAGAACGTGATGGCTGGACATTCCTATTCACAGGTGCTGGCATCATGGTGACAGTGACGATGCTTTTCACTGCATTGTTCCCGCGCGTCATGATTAGTTCAATCAACCATACATTTGATTTGACCATTCAAAACGCTGCATCTGGATCTTATTCACTGACGGTCATGACGATTGTTGCCATTTCTTTGCTGCCCTTTGTGCTTGGGTATCAAATTTGGAGCTATTACGTCTTCCGTAAACGTGTAAGCGGTAAGGAGCCAATGACCTACTAATGGATAAACGTTTGCTTCAATTAAAAGGAATAAGAGGGCTTCTTGCCCTCTTAGGTATTGTGTCACTCATCCAAGGAGCAAGTATTATTTTCCAAGCACAGTGGCTGGCACATGCCATTACTACGCTGTTTGACGGGAAAAGCCTTTCGCAGGCAACGCCTTATGTCCTGCTGTTTCTTGCTGCCTTTCTTGTGCGGCACGGTCTCACCTTGATTCGGGAGAAGGTCATGTTTACCTACTCTTCCCGAATTGGAGCAGACATCAGAAAACAGCTGTTAGACCAACTCTTTCGTTTAGGCCCAGCTTTCACAAAGAAAAAGGGTACAGGAAAGCTTGTCACATTAGCGATGGAGGGAATTGCTCAATATCGTCAGTATTTACAGCTGTTTTTACCGAAAATGGTGAACATGGCAGTGATACCGGCAATGGTCCTCATCTATGTTTGGACATTAGACGACACATCTGCTGTTATTTTAATCGTGACGCTACCGATATTAATTATCTTTATGATTTTGCTAGGTCTAGTCGCTCAGCGTAAAGCGGCCAAACAATGGAGATCGTATGAGAAATTATCCAATCATTTTACTGATTCTCTCCGCGGCCTTGAAACGCTTCGTTACTTAGGCATTAGCAAAAAACATTCTCGCAATATCGGGGAAGTGTCAAAGCGATATCGAAAGGCGACCATGAGTACGCTGAAGGTCGCATTTCTTTCATCATTTGCGCTGGATTTCTTTTCCATGCTGTCGATTGCAACCGTCGCTGTCTTTCTTGGCTTGCGATTAATTGAAGGAGAGCTTCTCTTATTGCCGGCTTTGACGGCGCTCATGCTGGCACCAGAATATTTCCTGCCAGTACGTGAAGTGGGAAATGATTATCATGCCACGCTAAATGGAAAAGAAGCGAATGAAGCGATGCAGGTCATTTTAGAAGAAAAGGGCTTCCGCACGCAGGAGACACAATCAGTGCAATTGAACGAGTGGAATGAACAGTCTGCACTCACCCTGCATGATGTGAGTGTCCAGCATGACGAACATGCCCCTTATTCAATTCAGGATGTAGATCTTACTGTCAAAGGGATGAAGAAAATCGGAATCATTGGTGCCAGTGGTTCAGGGAAATCGACGTTAACCGATGTGCTCGGCGGCTTTGTTGAACCGACCTCAGGTCAAATCACACTAAACGGCAATTCGCTTGTGCATTTACAGATGAAGGAATGGCAAAAGGAAGTCGTCTATATGCCTCAGCACCCTTATTTATTTCACATGACATTAAGAGAAAACATTCGTTTTTATGAACCGCATGCAACAGATGAAGAAGTGGAAAGAGCTTCCAGAGAAGCGGGCTTATCTCAGCTCGTGGCGCAGCTACCAAATGGCTTTGATGAGGTCATTGGAGAACAAGGAAGAGGACTAAGCGGCGGACAGGCACAAAGAATTGCGCTTGCGCGAACGGTGCTGGGCAAGCGGTTCATTATGCTGTTAGATGAACCAACGGCACATCTCGATATTGAGACAGAGTATGAATTGAAGAAAACAATGCTTCCGCTGTTTGAAGATAAACTTGTGTTCTTAGCGACACATAGGCTCCATTGGATGCCAGATATGGATGAGATCATTGTCATGGATGAAGGAACAATTGCGGAAATGGGTACACATGAATCATTAATGCAAAGAGAAGGCGTGTATTATCAATTGGTACAGGAGCAAATGGGGGCGGTCACACATGGTAAGTAAAGGCTGGTTTATACCTTATATCAAGGAGAATCAAAAGCTGTTTGCGCTGGTTTTATTTCTAGGGGCAATTGCAGTATTCTCTGCTTCTATGCTGATGTATACGTCAGGATTTCTCATTTCAAAAGCTGCCACAAGACCTGAGAATATACTTATGGTCTACGTCCCAATTGTAGCTGTCCGTACCTTTGGTATTTCACGCTCAGCTGCCCGTTATGCAGAAAGATTGGCGAGCCACCAGCTCATTTTGACCATGATTGAAAAAATGCGTGTCCGCCTATATGACATGGCTGAACGAAGTGCGAAACAGACAAAGCTAGGTACAGGTGAAATGCTAGGGCTCTTGTCAGATGATGTTGAGAGACTACAGGACGCCTATTTAAAAACCATCTTTCCATCCATCGGTGCACTGCTTTTATACGCAGCATCCATTGGGGCACTTGGTCTATTCTCGTGGCCTTTTGCTGGCTTAATGCTGATTTATATGGCACTTCTTGTATTTGTTTTCCCATACGTCACAGTGCTAGTGAACCGGGCGAGACAAACTCAAATGAAAAAAGGCAGAAATGAACTGTATAGCCATTTAACAGATGCCGTCATGGGCGTGAGTGATTGGCTGTTTAGCGGTAGGCAGAAAGATTTTGTGGATGAATATGAAAAGAAAGAAGCGCAGCTGTTAGCGCTTGAAGCAGCCAAGCACCGATTTATCCGTCTGCGCCAGTTTTTGGCACAGCTTATCATTGGAGGAGCTGTTGTGCTTGTCGTGTATTGGAGCGGTTCCGTCGTCCAGTCAGGCTCGATGTCACACACCCTAATTGCAGCCTTCGTGCTTGTGCTTTTTCCGTTAACAGAGGCCTTTCTTCCACTTTCAGATGCAGCAGGTGATATTCCGGTCTATCAGCATGCTGTCAGCAGATTACATCATTATGAAAAGCTTTCGTATGAAGGAGAATCTGAGCGCAAGACAGTTGACCAGTCGGCTGTTTCTCAAAATAAAGCTGTTTCTTTTGAACAAGTGTCCTTTGGGTATGATTTGCACCAACCCGTGCTAAAGCAACTCTCATTTTCACTAAAGCAAGGGGAATCACTTGCTCTCTTAGGGAAAAGCGGTGCAGGAAAATCGACTATTTTGAAATTGTTAGAAGGAGCTGTCGTGCCAAATCAAGGAGCTGTCAGCATTCAGGGGAAACCGGTCGAAAGCATTCGAGAGAACGTGTCTACCTATGTGTCAGTGCTCAATCAGCAGCCGTATTTATTCGATACCTCTGTTTTAAACAATATTCGCTTAGGCTCTCCTCATGCGACAGAGGAACAAGTAAAAGAAGCAGCGAGACAAGTGCAGCTGCACGATACCATCGAATCTTTGCCAGAGGGTTATCACACCGGTGTGCAGGAGACAGGGATTCGTTTCTCAGGGGGAGAAAGACAACGGATGGCGTTAGCCCGTATTTTGCTGCAAAACACCCCGATTGTTGTATTAGATGAGCCCACCGTTGGACTTGACCCACGTACAGAGCGTGAGTTGCTTGAAACCATTTTCCGTGTGTTAAAAGGAAAAACGGTCATTTGGATTACCCATCATCTCACTGGCTGTGAGGCATGTGACCGCATTATGTTTATTGAAGATGGTCAAATTGAGATGCAGGGGGAGCATCAGGAACTACTGAAAGAAAACCCGCGCTATCAAAAATTGTATGAGATGGATCGGCCGTTTTCTACAATATAAATAGATGTAATGACAAGAACGTTCGGACAGAGATTTCTGCCCGAACGTTTTGTGGTTTTAAGGGTTTACTTTTCCAACACCAGCATTTGATACTACTTCTGATTTGACATTGTTCACGTTAAGCAAAGAGTAGTTATAAGGAGGGTTGTACGTACCTGTAGAAGACGTTGGCAGACTGCCTGAGCTGTTAATATATGAGTTGTTGATGACATGCCATGTACCGACTTGACGGCTGTCCCAGCTGCCAATCGCATTTTTTGTATTTTCAAATACGTTGTGCTCAATTCTCATTTTTGCGCCCATACGAGAGTTAATCGCTGTTGTATGGATACCTTTATAGTAGTTGTTATACACATGACCTTCCCCGAAGCGCATAGATGGTACACGAGAATTCAGGTTTTCAAAACGGTTGTTGTGGAATGTGATTTTTCGGTTGTAGTTGTCGTTATCAGAGCTGCCCATGAGCATCGTTTTCCAGCTGTCATGAACATAGTTCCAAGAGAAGGTAATATAGTCGGAGTCATTTTTCACATCAAATAATCCATCATAATCATCTTTACCAGAGTTTAAAGTATTGTACAGTTCATTATGGTCGACCCATACGTTTTTAGAAGCGCCTTCGATTCCGATGGCATCCTTGTCACCGATTTTGCTGTGATGAATTTTCAGGTTGCGAATGATGATGTTATTGGCACGCCATACTTTAATGCCAATGCCATTAAATTCACCTTTCGTGCCTTTGCCGACGATCGAGACATTGTTTGTATCTTTCACATCGATTTTATTGGCAGATGTATTAGAAGGGGTAATCGTCCCGTCGACAACAATTTTTAACTTTTCGTTTTTTCCTTTACTTTTGATGGCAGCCAATAATTCATTTCCAGTTTTGACTGTGACGGTTTTACCACCTTCACCGCCTGTTGTACCACCATTTAATGTGGAGAATCCTTGTTGATTAAAATTGGCCATAATAGAAGGGCTTTCAGGGTACTTTGCTGCCGCTTTTGCCTCCCCATTAGGTGCAAATAATGAAGTCACGAGACCAACCGCTAACACACCAGCTAACAATGGAACTTTTTTCTTCAAAGTCAACATCTCCATTCATTTTGTTTTAATGTAAACGTTTCCAAAAATAAGCTGCAATTCAACTGTTCCTCCTTCCTTCGCCAGTATCGCCTTTTTCGGAATGTAGGAAGAGCATAGCACGCAAAAAGGTATCATCGGCTAAGAATTGGCGCTATGTATTCCGTGATTTTCTAGAAAACTGAGGCCATGATTATTTTATTTTTGTCTAAATGAGACAAGGATCATTGACGATAGGTATTGGGATTACCTAGTGATTATGAAAGAGAGCTTGTCCGCTTGATAGAAAATCAGAACGAATCATTTTGTGAGAGACGAAGGAATGTCATAATCATTTCATAAGAAAAAACTGGATATTTAACGCTTCAATTACTGGACCAACAGGGAGAAAAGCAAACAAGCTAAAAAAATAGAGTCTATTTTGAACGATATCGTCATACGTGTCGTCTCATGAATAAGAGAAGAAAAAAGGAAGGAGGGGTGTGTTTGGAGCAGACAGAAGAGACACTATTGATTCAGCGGGCAAAACAGGGGGAAGATGCTGCATTTACAGCCCTATATCGTCATCATTATTCCTTTCTTTACCGTTATATAATGAAGCTCACCCTTCAACAAGAGCTTGCAGAAGAAATCATGCAAGAAACGATGCTGAAAGCGTACATGAAACTCTCTTCATTTAGAGGAGATTCCTTATTCTCAACATGGCTCATATCCATTGCATCTAGACAATTTTTGGATCACCAGAAGAAAAGAAAACGTGAACAATTGAGGGAAGGAAAGGCAAATCAAGAGACGATGCGCCGTTTTAAATGGGAGATTCAGCAAAAGGGCCATACTTGGCACGAGATGTGGGATGCTCTAAACGAATTGAAGGCTCAGGAGAGAGCGCCGATTATTTTGCACTATTATTATGGCTTTACTTATCCAGAGATTGCTTCAATGCTCGGTATGAGAGAAGGCACTGTGAAGTCGAGGGTTCATCATGGGTTAAAGAAAATTCGAAAGGAGTGGTCTTAATGAAGGAAGATCAGTTCACAGAACGTTTAAAGGAAGAGTTACAGCAACTAGATGAACAAATTGAAGTGAAAGAGCCAAGTGAACAAGCTGTCATGATGATGCTGAAGCAGGCGAAGGAACAAGAGAAAAGGCGTTTTAAACAAGAAGTGCTGGCGTATGTTCTCATCAGTCTGACCATTCTCACACTATTTGTCGCTGCCATCACCCATTTACCTTTTATCTTCATTCTTCTTCAAGTCGTGAGTGTGCCGCTCTGCGTCGTTGTCGGCATCAAGGAATATCAACATATTAAAGGAGGGTCTTCCTTATGAGTCAGACGGAGATGATCATCTTATTGTGCGCATTGCCGTTACTATTTGCGCAGGGCCTGCTTTTATTTATGGATGCGAAGAAAAGAGGGCGTTATAAGTGGTTTTGGGGCATTGTCGGTTTAATTAACTTCCCATCGTCTTCTATTTTATATTGGCTTTGTGTCGTGTACCCTGATCGAAAAAAAGAAGAGAAGATCCGAAAAGATTGAGCTGCCGGCCTATAAAACTTTAGGCCTTTTTTTCGTGTTGAAGATCAACTAGAAATCTTTCATGGTTCATCTAATTGTCAAAGAGTGCGGGATATATAGTGTCTAAAACATGATTTCTAGCTCAATAGTCATTCTGTAAGAGATACTTTCTAAAAACGATGACGTCGGCTGTTTGATCCATCTCAAATCGGCATCATTTTCATCTGTTATCAGTATTGATCAGTTTTTACAAATGGTGTTAAATTAATCTCAATATGCGTTAGAAAATCTAACAGGATAAATGTGTGAAGATATACAAAGGAGGCAGATGAGACATGTTGACCTTAGATCGAGCAGCACAAACAGCACAAAGCTACATCGACCGTGTGTTAGAAGAGGTGGCAAAACGAAATCCTGGTGAAGAGGAATTTCAGCAAGCCGTAAGAGAAATTCTAGAATCACTTGTTCCCGTTTTTGCAAAGCATCCAGAGTATGAAAAACAAGGCATTTTAGAACGACTCATCGAGCCTGAACGGCTTGTGGTATTTCGCGTACCATGGGTAGACGATGAGGGGAAAGTACAAGTCAACCGTGGTTTCAGGGTTCAATTCAATAGTGCCATCGGTCCTTACAAAGGAGGCATTCGTTTCCACCCATCTGTCAATGCAAGCATTATCAAGTTTTTAGGATTTGAACAAATCTTTAAAAATGCACTGACTGGTATGCCGATCGGTGGAGGAAAAGGTGGATCAGATTTTGATCCTAAAGGGAAATCAGATGGAGAAATCATGCGTTTCGTTCAAAGCTTTATGAGTGAACTCAGCCGATATATTGGGCCTGATCAAGATGTGCCAGCAGGTGATATTGGCGTAGGGGCACGCGAAATTGGTTATATGTTCGGGCAGTACAAGAAAATGCGTGGTGCTTATGAAGCAGGTGTGCTTACAGGGAAGAGCCCTGGATTTGGAGGCAGCTTAGCCAGAAAAGAAGCAACAGGCTATGGACTGGTGTACTTTATGGAAGAAATGTTAAAAGCGAATGGATTTCAATTTGAAGGACGTTCAGTTGTCGTATCTGGCTCAGGGAATGTGTCTATTTATGCGATGGAGAAGGTCATAGAGCTAGGTGGTAAGGTCGTAGCATGCAGTGATTCAAGCGGAGCGATTTATGATCCACAAGGCATTTCATTAGAAACAGTGAAACAACTGAAAGAAGAAAGCAATCAACGAATTGGGGCATACATAGACATTCACCCGCATGCTGAATTGATTGAAGATTGCGAACAAATTTGGTCTGTTCCTTGTGACATTGCGCTTCCATGTGCAACGCAAAATGAAATATCTGAGATGCAGGCACAGCAGCTCGTAGAAAATGGTGTCATTGCGGTAGGAGAAGGAGCGAATATGCCCTCTACTCTAAAGGCAGTCAAAGTTTTTGAACAGAATGATATTCTATTTGCGCCGGCAAAAGCGGCAAATGCAGGTGGAGTAGGTGTCTCAGCGCTGGAAATGGCGCAAAACAGTGCAAGAATGTCTTGGACATTTGAGGAAGTAGATGATCAGCTGAAACAAATGATGCAGACGATTTATCGTCAGTGTACAGAGACAGCAGACGAATATGGACACTCTGGAAACTTGATCGTAGGCGCAAATATTGCAGGATTTCGTAAAGTGGCAGATGCGATGATCGCTCAAGGCGTGATTTAACTCCTGCTCTCCCGCACCTGTTTATTTCATGACAAGATGGGGAATCTTCCTTGTAAGAATGACAATAAGGAGGCGCGGGAGAAATGAAAAAATGGCTGAAACAAATTTTTAAATGGGCACCTGTGATTTATCCAGTGGTGAGAAAAATATATAAAGAGCGGAAAGCATCTAAACGTCGTAACGTATCAGCCGGATAATCCGGCTTTTTTTTATGCACACATACCGGTTGTGCAATGAATGAAAAAAAAGTTAGATTTGAATGATCCAAGTCATGCCTCACTCCGTTAAGTACATAACAAACGGAAAGAGGAGGCAATAACAGATGAACATGAAAAAAGCGATTTTAACCATCCCGCTTAGTGCAGCATTACTATTTCCGGCAGCTCATAGCGCAAGTGCACACGAAGGACATATGCATGGAGAGGCAAAGAAGATGTCTTCGTCACAAGAGGTGTCAAATAAAGCAACAGATCTTCGAGCAACTCTAGATCAGTTGTTTTCAGAGCACGCTTATTTAGCAGTCATCACAATGCAAAAGGGAATTGACGATAGCAAAGATTTTAAACAAGCAGCGGCAGCGCTAAATGACAATACAAATGACTTATCGGAAGCCATCGCTTCTGTGTACGGAAAAAAAGCAGGGAAACAATTCAAAGACATTTGGTCAAGTCATATTGGTTACTTTGTTGATTATGTACAAGCAACGGCAAAGAAAGATGAAGCAGGTAAAAAGAAAGCAGTTAAGCAGCTTGACCAATATCGCATGAAACAAGCCGATATGCTCGATCAAGCAACAGACGGTAGATTGAAAGCTAGCGAACTAGAAGAAGGCTTAAAAATGCACGTCAATGAACTGTTAAAAGCGTTTGATAGCTACACTGAAAAGGATTTTGATACGACCTATGAAACGGTTAGAAAATCTATTCATCATATGTTTGAAGTAGGAAAAGGCGTATCGTGGGCGATCACAGATCAATTTCCTGGGAAATTTGATCACAAATCCGTCGACACACCGGCCGCAGACCTTCGTGAAGATTTAAACTACTTGTTCTCAGAGCATTTGGCGCTTGCAGTCGTTGCTATGCAAAAAGGAAATGATGGCAGCAAGGACTTTGATCAAGCAGCGGCAGCTTTGAACGAAAACACAAATGATTTATCGGATGCGATTGCCTCTGTTTATGGCAAGGATGCCGGAAAACAATTCAAAGATATTTGGTCGAGCCATATCGGATACTTAGTTGATTATGTCAAAGCGGATGCATCAGGAGACAAAGAAGCGAAAGAAAAAGCGGTGAAAAACTTAGATGCGTATCGAATGAAGCAAGCGAAATTTTTAGATCAAGCAACAGATGGACGTTTGAAGGCAGCAGATTTAGAAGCGGGCTTAAAAATGCATATTGATGAATTGATCAAAACATATACGTCATACCATAATGGCGATTACGATCAGCTTTATCCAACAGTGCGAGAAGCGTACGGTCATATGTTCATGGTCGGTCAAGATGTCGCAGCAGCCATTGTTGATCAGCATCCTAAAATGTTCAAATCCAAGATGCCTAATGAAATGCCGAAAACAGGTATGGGAGGTACAGCCGGTCCTTTAGGTATGTCATATGAAGCCTTTGCGGGATTAATTGCAAGCTTGATCCTAGCCGGTGGTGCAATGGGTGCGTTCTTCCTTATTCGCCGCAAGACATCAAATTAAGCTCATATCAAAACAAAGGGGGAACGTGCACAATCGTGCCGTTCCTTTCTTTCAAAGGAGGCAGACTGACTTGAAAAGGTGGATGTTTGGTCTTCTGATGCTTCTCATCATCACGGGCTGTGCATCAAAATCAATGGATGATTCGTCATCCGCTAAAACAACCTCATCTCCTGAAAAAATCACAACAAACCAAGCCGCAAAACAGTCTCATTCAAAAGCTATATTAAAAGACGAACCGTCCGGTATTGTACCGGCTGAAATTGCAATTCCGGCGATTGGTGTCAAAGCAAAAGTAGAGAAAACCACCTTATCTAAGGATGGCAGTATGGGCGTTCCTAAAAAGACGGACAACACAGCTTGGTTTAAAGATGGTCCAAAGCCAGGAGATAAAGGGAACGCCGTCATGAATGGTCATGTTGATAATAAATGGGGACCTTCTGTTTTTTATCGACTAAAGGAGCTAAAAAAGGGAAACAAGGTAATCGTGACTTCCTCGTCAGGGAAAAAGCGAACCTTTGAAGTCATCAAAGTGCAAAGTTATCCTCGTGAAGAAAAGCCTAATGCATTTTTCGGGTATGCTTTTACACGAAATCTCAATTTAATCACATGTACAGGGACATTTGATCATGCAGCTGGGACTCATGAAAAAAGATTGGTTGTCTTTACGCAGCTGATCTCTTCATAAAAAAGGCGATGGCACGAAGGTGCAGCGCCTTTTTTTCATGGTTTCCAAACGGTCCTACAAAAAGATTCATAGGTCATTAGATACGGTTTGTTGTATAAATAGGGGCGTTTGTCATATAAATGAGTTGGCAATTTTTATTTCTTTTCAGTAGAATATGAGTAATGAAGAGAACTGCAAGCGTATACAACCTGTCCAGACAAGGCAGATTCTCCACCCTTACATAAGGAGGCCGATCTGATGCTGAGTAAAAGACTGGCGCACATTTTAAGTCAGTTAATGGCAGCGGATACCCCGCTCACAAGCGCTGCGCTTTCTGTCAGCTTACAAGTGACAAGCCGCACCGTTCGTACAGACATCAAGGAACTGAACGACCGTCTCGCTCCTTACCAAGCGGCTGTATCAGCTGTTCGAGGAGCTGGTTATGAGCTGTTGATCAACGATGAGAATGCCTTTCGCCGTTTTATGAAAGAAGAGGTCGAACAGGAAGAACCGCTGGCTGTTCTGCCGGAGGAGCGCGTTCGGTTTATTTTAAAAAAACTGCTTCTTGCAGAGTCTTATGTGAAACTGGAAGATTTACAGGAGCAGCTGTTTATCAGTAAATCGACGATGAGTAACGATATGAAATGGGTCAAACGCAAGCTTGAACCCTTTGATCTAAAGCTGGAAGCAAAGCCGAATAAAGGCTGCCGGATCAAAGGATCGGAGATGAAAATCCGCTATTGTATGTCAGAATATTTATTCAATGAACGCCGTTCCTACCAAACGATGCTGAATACAGCAGTGACCATTTTGCCAAAACATGAACTGGAATTGATTCAGAAAACAATCATTGATTATATCAATGAAGAAAGAATGAATCTATCAGACATTTGCATGAATAATTTAATCGTTCATGTTGCGATTGCCTGCAAACGGATTAGACACGGAAACTATGTATCTGTTTTGCCAGAAGAAATCAATGAAATTCCACGGGCAAAGGAATACAAGGTCGCGAAAAAAATGGTGGAACGTCTTGAAGGACTGCTGGACGTCTCTTTTCCACAAGAGGAGATCGTCTATATCGCCATTCATTTGTTAGGAACAGCTAAAATGGTGCAGTCCTTTTCATCGAGCGGTCAAAAACAAATTGTGGATGATGACACGAGCCGTCTTGTTCAGCTTATGTTGAAAGCGATTGACCAAAAATTGCAGCTGGATTTAGCAGGAGATGCGGAATTGCTGATTGGGCTCAGTCTGCACTTAAAGCCAGCCATGACTCGGTGTAAATATGGGATGAACTTAAGAAATCCGATGCTGGATGAAATAAAGGCGGGGTATCCACTTGCTTTTGAAGCAGGGATTGTCGCTAGCCGGGTAATTGAAGAAGAGACGGGGCTATGTATCCATGAGAATGAAATCGGCTATATCGCGCTTCATTTTGGTGCGGCTTTAGAGCGAAGAAAAATGGAGATTCCGCCGAAGCGATGTCTCATTGTTTGTGCATCTGGTGCAGGGAGTGCGAGGTTGCTGCAGGATCGATTGCGGTCACAATTTGGGTCAAAGTTGACAATCTTAGGCACAGCAGAGCTTTATTCGCTTCCGCATGTCTCTTTACATGCCCTTGATTTGATTATTACAACGGTCCCGATTCAGATGGATATCCCGATTCCCGTCATACAAGTCAATACTATTTTGGGAGGCGGCGACTTTTTAAAAATTGAAGAAGCCCTGACGAGTGAAACAAGGGTGACATTGGCCTCTCAATATATGAAAAAGGAATTGGTCTTTACAAAGCGTGCCTTTCAAACAAAGGAAGAGGTCATCGCCTTTCTTACAAAAAAAGTCATCGATATGGGATTAGCACCAGCAGAGCTTACACCTTCTGTGATGGAAAGAGAAGAGGCTGCTCCTACATCCTTCGGGCATTATACAGCCATTCCGCACCCAATGACGCCGCTGACAGAAGAGACGTTTTGGGCGATCTGTACACTAGAAAAACCGATTATATGGGGAGAGAAAAAAGTTCAATTTGTCTGCTTGCTTTGTGTCGAAAAAGAGAATGCAAAAGACTTAAAAGGGATGTACCGTCTACTGGGTGAGCTTGTGCACAATGTGAAATTCATTCAGCACCTCATCGCCTGTGATACATTTGAAGACATGCTCGATATCATGTATAAGAAAGCTCCTTCGTACAAGAATTCATAGTGTGATCTTAACTTTTTCCGCTTCCTAAAGGAAAAAGTATAGGTGTTTATGAAAGCGGTTTCATAATATGATGAGTGTGTAAAGAAAAGCTACACACTTTCAAAAGGGGGCGTTTACACATGAACATCTTATTGGTATGTGCAGCAGGTATGTCTACAAGCTTACTAGTTACAAAAATGGAGAAAAGCGCGCAAGAACAAGGAAAAGACTATCGTATTTGGGCAGTATCCGGAGATTCAGCAAAAAATCATATTGATCAAGCCGATGTGCTTTTATTAGGACCACAGGTTCGATATTTATTACCACAAATGAAAAAGCTAGGAGAAGAAAAAAGTATTCCAGTCGACGTCATCAATACCGTGCATTACGGCGTATGTAATGGGGCTGAGGTTTTAAAATCTGCTGAACAGTTAGTGAACGGATAAAGGGGGCGGAAGGGATGAATGGATTCAACCGATTTCTAGAAGAGAAGGTCATGCCGTTTGCAGGGAAGATTGCCGCTCAAAGACATTTACAAGCATTGCGTGACGGAATTGTTTTAACCATGCCTCTCATTATTGTCGGTTCACTGTTTCTCATTTTAGCCAACCTTCCGATTCCAGGATACAGCGATTTTATGGCAAGTATCTTCGGAGCAGAATGGGCCACGAAACTATCCTACCCTGTGAATGCAACCTTTGACATTATGGCACTTGTTGCAACCTTCGGGATTGCCTACAGGTTAGCTGAAAAGTATGCAGTGGATGCCCTATCATCTGGTGCGATCGCTGTTGCAGCTTTCCTTTTGGCGACACCCTATCAAGTTCCTTTCACACCTGAAGGCTCAACAGAAGCCATCTTAGTAGGTGGGGGAATTCCAGTCACATTGATGGGCAGTAAAGGGTTATTCGTTGCCATGATTATTGCTATGCTTTCAACTGAAATTTACCGATTCATCGTCCAGCGGAATATCGTCATTAAGATGCCTGATGGTGTACCGCCAGCAGTGAGTAAATCGTTTATCGCACTTATACCAGGTTTTGTGGTCATCACGCTGATCTGGGTCGCTAGACTTTTGATTGAGATGACACCATTTGAAAGTATTCATAATATCATCACGGTCTTAATTGGCACACCGCTTTCCATTCTTGGTGGAAGCTTAGGCGGTAGTATTGTCGCCATGGGCGTGCAAATGCTTCTCTGGGCTTGCGGTATTCATGGAGCAACCATTGTCGGCGGCGTCATGGGACCAATTTGGCTCGGTGCGATGGATGAGAACCGTCTCGCATTCCAAGCAGGAGAAGTGCTGCCAAATATCTTCACAGCGCAGTTCTTTGAAATCTTTATCAATGTCGGCGGAAGCGGTGCAACGCTTGCCTTGGTGCTGACGATGATCTTACGTGCCAGAAGTAAGCAAATGAAACAGCTTGGCCGACTTGCCATTGGGCCAGCTATCTTTAACATCAACGAACCGATCATTTTCGGAATGCCGATTGTCATGAACCCAATGCTTTTGATTCCGTTTATCCTTACGCCAATCATGATGATCATTACCACATATATCGGAATGAGCACAGGGCTTGTCGCGAAACCGGCGGGGATTGCGGTCCCATGGACGATGCCGCCTATTATTTCAGGCTATCTCGCCACAGGAGGCAAAATCTCTGGTGCTGTCATGCAGCTGATTAACTTGGCGTTGTCATTCGCTTTATACTACCCATTCTTTAGAATGTGGGATAAGCAGAAATTGAAAGAAGAAAGTGAACTAGAAACAAAAGCCACAACTGATGAAAATGTCGTCAACATGTAATAGAGGAAACAAGGGGGATGCGGCCGATGGAAATGGAACAAATTGTGTTTCAACTCATCTTACACGGCGGGAATGGCAGAAGCTCAGCGATGGAGGCCATTACATGTGCAAAGCAAGGAAACTTTGATGAGGCGAAGCTAAAATTGCAGGAAGCACAAGACGCGTTAAATGAGGCGCATCACGCACAAACAGAGCTGATCCAAGGAGAAATTAGAGGAGAAAAGACCGACATCAGTCTCTTAATGATCCATGCACAGGATCATCTCATGAACGCAATGACTGTCAAGGAGCTTGCGGCGGAAATCATCGAGCTCCATGAAAAAATGAAGCAACTCGGAGGTGTCAATTCATGAAAGAAGGAATCAAAATTGTCACAATAGGCGGAGGATCGAGCTATACGCCTGAGCTTGTCGAAGGATTTATCAAACGGTATCATGAATTGCCAGTAAAGGAATTATGGCTAGTGGATATTGAAGCGGGTCAGGAAAAGTTAAACATTGTGGGTGCTCTTGCGAAACGCATGGTCGAAAAAGCAGGGCTACCGATTGAAGTACACCTGACGCTTGACCGCAGGGAGGCCCTGAAGGACGCAGATTTTGTGACAACACAATTTCGTGTAGGGTTGCTTGAAGCACGTGCAAAGGATGAGAGAATCCCGCTGAAATACGGCGTCATCGGTCAGGAAACGAACGGACCAGGCGGTTTATTTAAAGGTCTTCGAACCATTCCAGTGATTCTCGACATCGTGAAGGATATGGAAGAGCTTTGTCCAGATGCATGGCTTGTGAATTTTACAAATCCAGCAGGGATGGTCACAGAAGCTGTGCTGCGCTATACGAATCTAAAAAAAGTAGTCGGACTATGCAATGTTCCAATTGGGATAAAAATGGGGATTGCCAAGGCGCTTGAGGTGGATGTTGAACGGATCGAGGTACAGTTCGCAGGCCTCAACCACATGGTTTATGGATTAGACGTGTATTTAGACGGGGTCAGCATTATGGATCAAGTGCTCGATGAATTAGGAAATCCGAATAGTCAGTGGTCTATGAAGAACATTGAAGCGAAAAACTGGGAACCTTCTTTTGTGAAAGGCTTAGGAGTCATCCCATGCCCGTATCACCGCTATTACTATAAAACAAAAGATATGCTGGAAGAAGAGCAAAAGGCAGCCCAAGAAAAAGGAACAAGAGCAGAGGTTGTGTTGCAGGTCGAGCACGAATTATTTGAGCTCTATAAAGATCCCGATTTATCAATTAAACCTCCGCAACTCGAAAAAAGAGGCGGGGCGTACTACAGTGATGCGGCATGTAACTTAATCAGCTCCATCTATAATGATAAGCATGACATCCAACCAGTCAATACAGTGAACAGAGGGGCCATTGCCAGCATTCCGGCTGATTCAGCGGTTGAAGTGAACTGTATCATCACCAAGGATGGACCAAAACCAATTGCGACGGGTGATCTGCCTGTAGCTGTGAGAGGGCTCGTTCAACAAATCAAATCATTTGAGCGTGTGGCAGCAGAAGCGGCAGTCACAGGAGATTACGAGACGGCTCTTGTAGCAATGACGATCAATCCGCTTGTCCCATCTGACGAAATTGCAAAGCAAATTTTAGATGAAATGCTCGAAGCGCATCGTGAATATTTACCGCAATTCTTCAAATCAGTTAAAGCATAAAACAAATGGCCCCTTTATGGGGTCGTTTTTTTATCATTGCACCATATAGAAATTCAAAAAAGAAGTGTATGATAGTAAAAAACAACATGTATGGCTTCAAAGAAAGGACGGTTTGAGTATGGTTGCAATTGGTTTAATGCTTTACGGCTTTGTCGTTCAACCTCTGTTGAGTTATGGCACAGTGGTCTTGTTTTTGTATGGCATCATCGCTTCATTTATTGGTCTTATTCGTCATAGACAGTATGTGTGGATTTATGTTCTTCGCCTGCTCGTTTGTTTTACCATTCCAGTAACCAACCTGTTGATGTATTTCGCCACAATTGGTGGAGATGAAAGAGACTTTGATTTTCAGCCGATGCCGTTTGTTTATTATCTTGTTTTTATCATAGAAATTATCATCGTCTTTTTACCAGAGATCTTTTTACTGATCGAAAAAAAGAGGAGCATCAAATGGAAACAGTGGATATATGCAGGGGCGATTGTGGGTGTATCTGTCTTGTTTTGGTGTACGATTTGATAGAAGGCTGACTGGATATCTAAGGCTATTTCGTCTTTTTGCCACGTAACCTCTTTCGTCTAACCTTTACAAAAGTAATAGAAAGAACAAGGATAGAAATTCCGAGAAACTTAAATAGAACACGGGTGTGAAACGGTGAATCGTCGAAACCAGTAGCGACGATCATTGAACCGATACAGATCCCAATGAACGCTAGTAGATAAGTAAAAAACATACCATCACTCTCCTTAATCATATGTATTTACCATTATAAGGTATATTGGAGAGGTGAATAAACAAAAAAAGAACCCTTCATGATTGAAAGGTTCTTTTACATGTTTAAGCTTGTTTGACGACCGAGTCGACTTCTACTGTCCAGCCGAAGATATCTGGTTGTGTGCCTTTTTGAATACCAGTAATGGCTTCATACAATTTCTTTGATACTTCACCTGTTTGACCATCTTGAATCACATATGGCTGATCGTGATAAATTAATTCCCCGACAGGAGAGATGACGGCCGCCGTTCCAGTTCCAAAGATTTCTTCAAGCTCACCTGATTGATGTGCTTCAATTAACTCATCAATCGAAATTTTACGCTCTGTCACTGGAATTCCCCAATGTTTTAATAGCTCAAGTACAGAGTTACGGGTGATGCCTTCTAAAATGCTGCCGTTCAATTCAGGCGTCACGATTTCCCCATTGATCTTAAAGAAGATATTCATACTTCCGACTTCTTCAATATACTTCTTCTCAACACCATCAAGCCAAAGAACTTGTGAAAAACCTTTCGTTTCAGCCACTTGCTGTGCCTTAAGGCTTGAGGCGTAGTTTCCAGCTGTTTTGGCATTTCCTGTTCCGCCTTTAACGGCACGGACAAACTCGTTTTCAACGGCAATTTTGACTGGATGGATGCCTTCTTTATAGTAAGATCCCACTGGAGATAGGATAATCAGCAGCTTATACGTGCTTGACGGTGCAACGCCTAAATACGGCTCAGTGGAAATAATGAATGGACGGATATACAAGGAAGTGCCCTCTGCATCAGGTACCCAATCCTTATCAATGCGAATGAGTTCATTTAAGCCCTCTAAAACCGTTTCTGTATCAATTTGCGGGATACACAGGCGGTCATTGGATCTGTTTAAGCGCTCCATGTTCTTTTCCGGACGGAATAAGAGAATTTTCTGATCCTCGGAAACATAAGCCTTCAAGCCTTCAAAAACAGATTGCCCATAATGGTAGACCATCGAAGCTGGGTCCATTGGAATGGCCTGATAAGGGATAATTCTTGGGTCATACCAGCCTTGATCAATGGAATAATCCATCACAAACATGTGATCTGTGAAGATTTTTCCGAATTCAAGTTGATCAGATTGAGGTTTTGGTTTTTTTGTTGAACTAAGTTCAACGCGGATGGGTTGTTTTGGCATCGTAAATCTCCTTGCTGTTTGATTATTTGAAAATTCTAATAATATGAAATAATTATGATTCTATTCTATACCTTCACAAAATATTAGCAATAGGTTTTCTGGAATTCAGACAAGAAAAATCTGTTAAAGCGCTTTCCTTCTCTCTGCCGTCAGTCTGCCTCATGTCACCCCTTTTTAATAAAGAAATAAAATCCAAATACATTATTAACTGATTAATCTGACAATTTAAAAGCGGATAAATTTCCTGTAAGATATTCTTTCAACCATACACCTTTTGACCAGTACATTGCAAGGGGCATTCTCATATTTTAATCCTCTTTTTTTTAACCGATAAAGAAAATAGAAGTGAAAGGAGCAAACAACAGGATGAAACGAGCGATACCAGGTATTTTACTTATTTTATTCATAACCGTCATCAGCTTCGGCTGTCAAGCGATGACGGAGGAGGCTGGCGCTAAGCAAAGCACAGCCTATCACGTAGCGACAAACGGAAACGATAAAAACCCAGGAACGAAGCAAAAACCTTTTCGCACGCTGAAAAAAGCGGCAAGTATGGCGAAAGCTGGGACAACCATTTACGTGAGAGGCGGCACATATAAAGAGAAATTGATTGTCCGCCATTCAGGTACAAAGAAAGCACCAGTTATCTTTCAAGCTTATGGAAAAGAAAAACCTGTTATTAGCGGGGCTTCACTTAAAGGAAATCAAGCAGATGGCGGTCTTGTCACGATCGATCAAAAAAGTTACATTACCCTCAAAGGTCTGACGGTGGGACATCTCAAGACGAATAAAGAAGACCTGACCCCAGTCGGTATTTTCATCAAAGGAAGCGGGAAAGGCGTAAAACTTCTCAACAACCGAGTGTATGACATTCAGACGACACACAAAAATGGGAATGCGCACGGTATTGCGGTCTATGGAACAAAAGCTCCAGCGGCCATTGAAGATATTGAAATCAAAGGAAACACTGTTGAAAAATTAAAGCTTGGCTTCAGTGAAGCGTTTGTGCTCAATGGAAACGTCACTAAGTTTCGTGTGACACATAACACGGTTCGCCACACGGATAATATAGGTATTGATTTAATTGGTTTTGAGAACGTAGCACCTTCTAAAAAGTACGATCAAGTTAGAAATGGTGTTGTATCAAGAAACAAAGTGTACGAGATCACGAGTGTAGGGAATCCAGCCTATGGCAAAGACATCTCCGCTGGTGGCATTTATGTGGATGGTGGGAAGGATATTGTGATTGATCATAACATTACACATCACAACGATCTTGGGATTGAAGTCACAAGTGAACATAAAGGAAAAATGGCAGATCGTATTCGCATTGAACACAACCAAGTGTATTTGAACCGTTATACAGGCATTTCAATTGGCGGTTATGATAAAAAGCGAGGCGGAACAACAAATACGACGATCTCACATAATATTTTATACAAAAATGACACAGCTGGCTTAGAAGGCGGCCAATTGTTGATGCAATATCAAGCCGTGAACAATCGAATCACGAGCAATATCATGACAGCGAGTGCCTCGCATTACTTAGTCGTGAATCTTTATGGAGTGAATCAAAAGAATATCTTCCAAAAGAACGTATATGATGACCGCAAAGGTGCGAAGGCATCACAGTGGGTATGGCGCGGGAAATGGATGGAGGGCTACAAAACGTATCTCTCTAAAAGCGGACAAGATAAAGGATCAGCACACCTCAATCCACAATTTGTGAATGAGAAAAAATATGATTTTCGCCTGAAGAAGTCATCACCTGCTAAGAAAATCATCGGAAATTAAGCATGTGTGAACGCAAACGCATTGTTTTAAATTTTCAAAAAAATCATTGACATTGATGTGACATCACATTAAAGTAAAGAAGACATTTCAACGAAAACAAAATTTCATAACGGATCTCTTATCAAGAGAGGCAGAGGGACTGGCCCTATGACGCCCGGCAACCGTTTCTACTATAGAAATTGGTGCTAATTCCTGCAAAGCTGTGACAGCTTTGACAGATAAGAGAGGAAGAATTCCCGATACATGTTTCATGCAACGGTGATCAAGCCTCTCTTTCTAAGAGAGGCTTTTTGTCGTCTCTTTTTCAAAAGGAAGAACAGTTTACTGGCGTTTCCCCACATTTTTACCTAGTTTTCCGATGTGAAAAATAAAAACAACTTGAGGAGGAACAGCAATGAAGCGTAAGTATTTTACATCTAGTCTTATATTATTAACGGTATTGACTGTCCTATTAACAGGCTGCGGCACTGGATCGAGTGCGGGCTCAAAGGCAAATGCGAATGAAAAAGTCTCTTTTGACAATGTACCGAAGCGATTCGCAAAGGGACAGGGAGCAAAAATTAAAGTCATCCGTAAAATCGGCGGAGATGATCATACAGCACAGTTTTTAGCTGGGACAAAGGCAGAAGGTGAAGCGCTTGGCTTTACGGTTGATGTCTACACCGCAAATGGAGATACAGCGAAGTTCCATGACGCCATCTCTCAGGCGCTGGAAGAAAATTATGATGGCTTTATCATCTCTCATGGGGACGACGAGGCGACCGTCGCTGACGTGAAAAAGATTACGGCAAAGGGCATTCCGGTCGTAGCGTTCGATTCAAATCCTAAACTGAAAGGCATCAAAGGGGTTACAGTGACGTCTCAAGATGACGAACAATTAGCGAAAAAATCACTAGACGCACTCGTGTCTGATTTTAAAGGAAAAGCCAATATTGCGTACCTCTGGGTAGATGGATTCCCGCCAATGGTGAGACGGAACAAGGTTTATCAAGAAACGCTCAAACAACATTCCGGCATCAAGGAACTTGACCGCTTTGGTATTGCCTCCTCTGATACGTCTGTTCAAACACAAAATGCAGTGGCAGCGATGCTAAATAAATATCCAAAGGGTAAACTTGATGCTATTTTTGCCACGTGGGATGCCTTTGCCATTGGCGCAGCAAGAGCGCTAAAGGAAGCAGGAAGAACAGAAGTGAAGATTTATGGGATTGATGTGTCAAATGCTGATCTTCAAGAAATGACAGCAAAAGACAGTCCGTGGAAGTACACAGCAGCAGTTGATCCGAAGCTCATTGGCGCAGTTGACGTGAGAATTCTTGCGAAGAAAATAGCGGGCGAGAAAACCCCGTCTTCCTATGACCTTGAGGCCTCTCTCATCTCACAAAAACAGCTTCAACAATCAGGAAAAGCCATCAATATGGTCAATCTTGCAGACGAAGTGAAGGGATTCGGCTCATCAACTGCCTTTGAAGAAGATTGGATGAAGACCTTGAAGAAGCATTATACAAAATAAACGTCGTGCACTCTCTTCTATAGAGGGTGTTTCGTTTTTCAGATGATGATCATGAGAAGGAGGACACCTATGACAGCGCCGTTAGTTTGTATGAAGCATATTTCGATTGAATTCCCAGGAGTAAAAGCGTTAGATCAAGTGAATTTCACATTAGAAAAAGGGACAGTTCATGCACTGATTGGAGCGAATGGTGCTGGGAAGTCCACGTTAATGAAAGTTCTTTCTGGCGCTCATTCCCATTATGAAGGAAGCATCCAAATCAATGGTCAGGCGGCATCAATTCAAACCCCAAAGGATGCGGCCTCATATGGTGTGCAGACGGTTCATCAAGAAGTGGATACAGCTCTCGTTCCTTATTTAAGTGTTGGAGAGAATATGATGATGCATCAGCTTGAGAAAAAAACATTTGTCGGCTGGAAAGAGCTACACCGTAAGGCAGCTCACCGATTAAAAGAATTGGACATCGACATTTCCACAAAACGCCTTGTGAGTGATCTGTCCCTTGCGGAAAAACAGATGGTGCTCATCGCCAAGGCTGTTTCAATCAAATGCAGCATTTTAATCTTAGATGAACCAACAGCCCCGCTTAGTCATGCAGAAACAAACAAGTTATTTTCAATGATTGATCGGCTGAAACAGAATGGAACGGGTATTGTGTTTATCTCTCATCGCATGCCTGAAATTTTCACCATTTGTGATGAACTGACAGTGATGCGAAATGGAACCGATGTCGCAGCTCATCTTGTTCAAAATACAAATCCCCAGCAGATCATTGAAGAAATGCTAGGAGCGCCATTAGAGGAGCAATTCCCGCTTCGTACACCTTTGAAAGACGCACCTATTGTCCTTGAAGTGAAGCAGCTAAACGACCAGCATAAATTACGCAACATTCATCTTCATGTGAAAAAGGGAGAAATTCTCGGAATTGCAGGCCTTGTCGGTGCAGGAAAAACGGAATTGTGTAAAGCGCTTTTCGGCGCCTCAGAAAAAACGACGGGGACTGTACAACTTCATGGTCAAACCGTACGCTTCACATCGCCTCATCAAGCTGTGAGAGCTGGAATGGCCCTTGTGCCAGAAGAAAGGAGAAAGGAAGGGGTTCTGACAGAAGAGAGTGTGGGGTGGAACTTAACAGCAGCAAATCTTCGTTCAT
Organism: Bacillus pumilus; assembly: GCF_009937765.1. Lineage (NCBI taxonomy): Bacteria > Bacillati > Bacillota > Bacilli > Caryophanales > Bacillaceae > Bacillus > Bacillus pumilus. The sequence goes on from NZ_CP047089.1 coordinate 234,441, forward strand.
TCTCACGTGTGTTCAGCTTCTTACATCGTTCAAAGGAAAAGCGGAAAGCAGACGAAATCGTCAAGCGACTTGGTGTGAAAACCCCATCTCTTGAAGCAAAGGTGAAGCATCTATCCGGTGGAAATCAACAGAAGATTGCCATTGGAAAATGGCTGCTGGCTGAGGCGGATGTCTATCTCTTTGATGAACCAACTAAAGGTGTTGACATTGGAGCGAAAAAAGATATTTTCACACTGATTGCAGAGCTTGCCGCCCGCGGGAAATCTGTGATTTATGCGTCAAGTGAGCTGTCGGAGATTGCAGGGATCGCAGACCGCGTCTATGTGCTGTATGATGGCAGCATTGCCCGGGAAATGACGGCCCCAACGACTGAGGAAGAGCTTTTATATCATTCAACAGGAGGACAATCATGACTGAACGACAAATTCTAGCCCCTGTGCAGCAAACGAAAAAACAGCGGCCATCCTTTCATCTATTTGATTTCTTTTATCGATATGGCACGATCTTAACCATTGTTGTATTGATTGTGGTATTTGCGGCAGCGAATCCAGCGTTTTTACAAACAGGGAATATCATCAATATCTTACGGTCTATCTCGATTGTGACCATTATTGCGGTGGGGCTTACCATCTCATTGGCAGTCAACGGCTTTGATCTATCAGTCGGATCAGTCGCAACGTTATCAAATGCAATCGTGATTTCTATGTTTGTGTGGTTTTCGCAAAACCCGCTGATTGCGATCCTTTCTGCGCTAGCGGCTGCCCTTATTGTTGGTTTACTCAATGCCTTGATGATTGTCAAAATGAAAATTCCAGATATGCTCATGACATTAGCCATGATGTTTATCATTCAAGGATTGGCTCAGACGTATACGAAAGGGGCGACCATTTCTGAAAACATGGTGCTGCCTGACGGTACATTCTCAACGGGTACAATTCCCGCCTTTTTTAGCAAAATCGGACAGGTGCCATATATTATTCTCTTAATGGCAGTGATTGTGCTATTTGCACATATTTTCATGACCTACACAAAGCACGGACGATTTATGTACATCATTGGTGGGAATAAGGAAGCGGCTCGATTGTCCGGGATACATGTAAATAAATATAAAATCGCGGCATATCTGCTCTCGGCTTTATTTGCAGCAATCGGTGGTATTGTGCTGGCATCAAGGGTGATGACAGCGGAAATAAATGCAGGCACACCTTATTTAATGGATGGCGTAGCGGCAGCTTTTATCGGTTTTTCCGTCATGGGAGCAGGAAAACCAAATGCATTTGGTACTTTTATTGGGGCTGTGCTCATCGGAATTTTGCAAAATGGGCTTGTGATGATGTCTGTCCCTTATTACGCGATGGATATTGTGAAAGGCTCTGTACTCGCGCTTGCGCTAGCGTTGACGTATTACAAACAGCGAGGCTGACGATGTATTTTTTAAAACCTTTCGAGTCTCGTCTCCGTCTAGTAAACGGAAAGCGGTGCAGCCGCCGTTTCCCAAAAGGAGATGACAAAAAGAAATGAATATGTCAGCAACTCATGTAGAAGATTTGAAAAACGTCATGGAAGACTGGAAAAATGAATTATTAGTATATAAATTTGCATTAGATGAAATGGATACGAAGTTTTCAATCATTAGCCAAGAATATAATTTAATCCATGGCCACAATCCAATAGAGCATACAAAATCACGGATCAAATCCTTTGAAAGCATTGTAAATAAATTAGCAAGAAAAGGATGCGACATCACAACACAATGTGCCAAGGAGTATATTCATGATATCGCAGGTGTCCGCATCATCTGCTCCTTTATTCAAGATATCTATAATATTATCGATGTATTGAGGCAAAGAGAGGATCTAACAATCCTTGAAGTGAAAGATTACATTCAACATCCAAAACCAAATGGCTACAGAAGTCTTCATTTAATTGTGGAGATTCCTGTCTACTTAACGAATCGTGTGGAGCATGTGAAGGTTGAGATTCAGGTGCGGACCATAGCGATGGATTTTTGGGCGAGTCTTGAACATAAAATCTATTATAAATTGCAAAACGATGTTCCTCATCAGCTAACCGATGAACTGAAGGAAGCGGCTGATATAGCCCATTACTTAGATGAAAAAATGCAAAATATTAAACGAGAAATTGATTAGTGCATAAAAAAGAGCAGCTGCGATATTCACAGCTGCTCTTTAACATGTTTAAGGATTGGTACCGCGGTCTCTCTTTTGAATCATATCTTGAGATTGTGCAGATTGGCTATCTTTTTGGATAGAAGCGCCAATGGAAGCACCAGTTATCAAGAGTGTCAAAACCGCAGTTGTGATAAGCCATTTTTTCATCATATATCACTCCATATTCTTAACAAGTTTTTAAGGATAACGCCTTGTTCCAGAAATAAGTAGATTCTTCATGAAGTCCAAGATCTGTTAAGTAAGCAGCTGCATCCTGACAGATGGCTTCAAGATCGACAAGAAAATTCATAGATTCTAATTGATCACAATAAGACTTGATTTGCTCTATCATGTTGTCTTGCTGAAGCATAAGTGTTTCTAAAATAGATAATTTAAGTGAAATGTTTCGTTGTTTTAAATTTTCTGCTTTTTGAAGTGAAAGCTGTACATAGTAGTGGAACAAACCAGGTTTTTTCAGCTTGAATAGTGCTTTTGTGTAGGCATACATGGCAAGTAAGTAGCCGCCTGGAGAAGACGTTTCAAATGTCTCGATCAATAAAGCCTTTTCTAGGAGCGGCACAGCTTCACTGTATTCATTTCTAAGACTTTTAATAAAAGCAGCATTGCAATACGCATGACCAAGTAAATCTGGGTCTTCCATTTGTTCTAGTGAATGAATTACTTCTTCAAATAATGATTCTGCCTCATCATATTTTGATTGATCAGCATAATTCAAAGCGAGCATCATTTGACAGCTGATTGACTTTTTTACATAACATGGATCTGCGTCATAAATAGATGAAGCCATTTTCAAGTGGTGTATGGAGAGGAGCGTGGATCTTATATTATAGTAAAGACAGCCTGTTTTATAATGAAATTCTGCTTTTTCAATGTCATCGTGGACGAGATCTAATTTATCCTCTGCCAATTTTAAAAGGTGAAATGCCGTATCCTGATTGCCTCTGCGCATTTCATACATCCCTTTAAAGAAATAGAAATAATAGCTGAGCATGTCATCTGTACGGATTGCATTTTCATCAACAAAAAGACTATGATCCAACGAAGCTGTATCTTCGATGAGATCTTTAAAACGGTACTCTAGCAATTGATAGTAAAGTAAGACGTCTTGATTCTCTTCCATGTGATCAAACGCTTGAAGAATCTCTTCCTTTAGCTGGATCGCACCTTGTATTTCTCTTTTTTTCATCATGACATACCAGTCATTTAACATATTCGCTACATCAACGGACGACAAAACACCTGTTTCTGACAATTTATATCCTCCTTTCTTCATCTATCACTCTAGTTCGATTTCCGTTCATCTGAATTCACTTTCCATATTCAGTATCTTCTTATATTTTAAGCGCTCTCTCGCAATTTGTAAAACATGTTTTTTGATGTAAATTCAACCAGTTGTGAAATAAATAGGGATTAGGCGTCTTTTTGTATACGTTTACATATTTTTAGGTAAAAAGAGGATATTATAAAAAATATATTGCAATATCAATAGAGAGAAGAAAGTCATTCAAACGTCTATCTTCGCATGTTAGAAAAAACGGCGGTTTTCAAGGTGATATCTCGTTTTTTGTGAGATTATCTCACATCATGATTGTGAATTGCTTTTCTTTTAGAATAAAATGAGTTATTCGCAAAAAAGTAAAATTTAAAGAGACTATTGATCTAGGATTGTATGGATCTTTGGTATTGATAAAAAATATCACACACTATAGATTTAGCGTGGTATATTATTAATGGTATTGCGAATATTTAGACAAAACTGACAATAGGGGGTCGTGTTTTATGAAAAAATCGATGTTACTGATCATGGGACTCATAGTTGTGCTCGTCATGGCAGCCTGTGGATCAAAATCGGACAGCGGTTCGGGAGAAGGCAAAGACACATATAAAATAGGGATAGATGTAACATATCCGCCGTTTGAATTTGAAAAGGGCGGTAAAACTGAAGGGATAGACGTAGATCTAATTAACGCCATCGCGAAAGACCAAGACTTCAAAGTGAAGCTGGAAGCTATGGATTTCTCAGGCATTATCCCAGCAATGCAGGCAGGCCAGCTTGATGTAGGGATGGGCGGAATGAGTATTACAGATGAGCGTAAGAAGAAGGTAGATTTCTCAGACCCATACTTCGACGCTGGACTGACAGTTGTTGTGAAAAAAGACAGCAGCATTAAATCAATTGATGATTTAAAGGGGAAAAAGCTAGCTGTTAAAAATGGGACGACGGGTGCAAAATTTGCATCGGATAACGCAGATAAATATGGGTATGAAGTGGTTCAATTTAACGACAGCCCATCGATGTTCCAAGAAGTTTCAAACGGAAATGCAGATGCTTTAATTGAGGATTATCCTGTCATTACGTATGCAATCGCACAACAAGATTTAAAATTGAAAACAGTTGGAGACCGATTGAATGGCGACCAGTATGGTATCTCTGTCATGAAGGGGAAAAACCAAGATCTATTGAAAAAGATCAATAAAGGTCTAGAGAACCTAAAGAAAAACGGTGAATATGACAAGATTATTGATAAATATTTGAAGTCATAACACTAGCGAGGCGCGCTCCGAGCGCGCTTTCTTTATGATACGCCGTATGTGAATTAGGGAGGGAGAAACATGGACACGATTGTTAATGCATTTCCGTATTTAATGGATGGGTTGCAAACCACTTTATATATCTTTGTTGTTGCCATCATTTTAGGGTTTATCATCGGTTTAATAGTGGCATTATTCCGTCTATCACCTTTTAAAATCTTAAATTTCATCGCGCTTGTCTTTGTCAATGCCATTCGAGGCACACCATTTATCGTACAGCTATTCTTCATTTACTTTGGTTTGAATACACTTGAATTCATATCGCTTGATCGAGTGCCGGCAGGGATTATTACAGTAGCAATTAATGCAGGGGCTTATTTCTCAGAAATTATTCGTGCTGGGATTCAGTCCATTGATAAAGGACAAACAGAAGCTGCACGTTCCTTAGGCTTTACAGGGGGACAAAACATGCGTTTTATCGTGCTTCCGCAAGCATTTCGCCGCATGCTTCCAGCAATTACAAACCAGGCCATCATCAGCTTGAAGGATACATCTCTCTTATCTATTATCGGAATCGCCGATATTATGCAGCGGGGTCAAGTACAAGCATCGGCAACATTTGATCCTTTGAATGTCTGGCTCATTGTCGGTATCATTTATTTCGTGATCATTTATTTACTTTCTCTACTGGCTAGCTATGCAGAAAGGAGATTTGATATCAAATGAGTATGATTACAGTGAAAAATTTGAAGAAATCCTTTGGAGATCACGAAGTGTTAAAGGATATTAATGCAGTCATCGAAGAAAAAGAAGTAGTGTGTGTCATTGGACCTTCTGGGTCAGGCAAAAGCACGTTTCTAAGATGTCTCAATAAATTAGAAGATATTACGGCTGGTGAAGTTGTTGTCCACGGACATACGATTACAGATCCAAAGGTGAATATCAATAAAGTACGACAAGAAGTGGGGATGGTGTTTCAGCACTTTAATTTATTTCCTCATAAAACCGTTTTAGAAAACATCACGATCGCACCGGTGAAGGTAAAAGGCACCGACAAGAAGGCGGCAGTCGATAAAGCGATGGACCTGCTTGAAAAGGTAGGCTTAAAAGACAAAGCCAAAAGCTATCCTAACCAATTATCTGGTGGACAAAAACAGCGTGTCGCCATTGCTAGAGCCTTGGCAATGGACCCGAAAGTGTTATTATTCGATGAACCGACATCTGCTCTTGACCCTGAAGTGGTCGGAGATGTATTAGCAGTGATGAAACAATTAGCCGTCGAAGGCATGACGATGATTGTGGTCACACACGAAATGGGCTTTGCGAGAGAGGTTGGAGACCGCGTGATCTTTATGGATGGCGGATATATTGTCGAGGAAGACAAGCCGGAAGCTCTCTTTGGAAACCCGCAGCATGAGCGTACAAAATCATTTCTTAGTAAGGTGTTATAAAAAAAGAGTAAGGGCATATGGATGCTCTTACTCTTTTTTATGGGGCATAAAGGGAATCGGCCCCATTTCCTAGGAAATATTAGCGCTGGAAGAATTCGATCCATTCTTGGTCTGGCCCTCTGAAAAAGAAGTAGCAGTATCCATTTGGTAATGTCGTAATTTCTTCATCAATCAATTCAATTTGCAGCTTTTGAATACGATTGAATTCAGCATGAATATTGTCTGTTGTAAAGGCAAGATGGTGTACTTTTCCTTCAGATGGCAGATCGCTACTGTACCCTTGGATGAGCTCAATTTCCGTTTCTGCCTCATCTTTAAAGCCGAGAAATGCAAGCTCAATCACTCCGTTTGTATGAGTGATGCGATCCTTTAATTTCATGCCCACGACTTTTTCATAAAAATCAATGGACGTATCAATATTGGAAACCATAATACCTGTATGATCTAATCGTAATGTCGTCAAAAAAGAGCCTCCTCTATGGTGTGTTGATATTTTTCTCCTCATCTTATCATAATAGAAGTAACGTATACATTCATATGATAGGATAGAGAGAGTCAATTTAGGATAAGGATGACACAAATGAAAAAAATCTCATTAAAACAAACATTTGCAGAACAACTCAAAAAAGGATATCCGCTCATTTCTAAAGATGCTGTATCGCATGTAAGCAGTGTGAAAGAAGGCGAACTGATTGAATGGGTGGATGAGCGAGGCGCCTTTTTAGGAAAAGGATATTATGGTGTGCAAAATAAAGGGATCGGCTGGGTACTTACTTTTGATGCCAACGAAAAAATAGACCACGCCTTTTTTGTCTCCAAGCTTGAGCAGGCAGCGAAAAGTAGAACGCATTTATTTCGTGATGCACAGACGACTGCTTTCCGTGTGTTCAACGGAGAGGGAGATGGAATTGGTGGATTCACGATTGATCATTATGACGGTTTCTATCTCATCCAGTGGTATAGCGAAGGAGTGTATACATTCAAGGCGGAAGTATTGGGTGCACTTGAGCATGTGTATCCAGACTATAAAGGCATTTATGAAAAGAAACGATTTGATACGTCGGGACAGTATATAGAAGATGATGATTTTGTAAAGGGAGAAAAAGGTGAATTTCCTCTTATCGTCAAAGAAAATGGTATGAACATAGCGGTTTACTTAAATGATGGTGCGATGACAGGTATTTTTCTTGATCAACGTCATGTGAGAAAAGCAATTCGAGATCGTTATGCAAAAGGAAAGACCGTGCTCAATACATTTTCTTACACAGGTGCTTTCTCTGTAGCAGCAGCACTTGGCGGAGCGAGCCGGACGACAAGTGTAGATGTCGCAAACCGCAGTTTGAAAAAAACATCTGAACAGTTTGAAGTCAATGATATAGATGTGGATGGGCAGGATATTAAAGTTATGGACGTCTTTAAGTATTTTCCGTTTGCTGCGAAAAAAGGATGGACCTATGATCTTGTCATATTAGACCCGCCTTCCTTTGCACGCACGAAAAAACACACATTCAGTGCAGCGAAGGACTATAAGAAGCTATTAAAAGAAGCCATCCAAATCACCGCTGAGAACGGCGTCATTGTGGCATCAACGAATAGCAGTGCATTTGGTATGAAGAAATTCAAAGGATTTATTGCGCAGGCCTTTAAAGAATCAGGCCAAACCTATCGTATCCTTGAAGAATATACACTTCCTGAGGATTTCCGTACGACGAAAAATTATCCTGAAGGAAATTATTTAAAGGTTGTCTTCATACAAGCATAAGAAAAAAGCCATTTTCCGATAAAGGAAATGGCTTTTTTTATAAGGCAAACGACATGAGGATAGGCGCTGCACATAAAGTAATGATGGCTGAAATAATCATGGATACGCTTGAGATCGTCCCTGAGACGGAGCTCATTTCAAATGCCTTTGATGTTCCTGCCCCGTGTGCACCTGTACCAAGCAAGACGCCCATGGCAATGTCATTATCGATACGGAAATAACGAATGATCATTGGACCGATGATTGACCCAAACAGTGCGGTTAAAATGACGAATACTGCCGTAACGGACGGCATTCCGCCAATCATTTCTGACACACTCATCGCCACTGGCGTTGTGACCGACCTTGGGACAAGACTTTCAATAAGGCCTGTATCCAAGTGGAACAACTTCGCGATAAATGCCGTAGATAGGATGGCAATGACAGAACCGCAAGCCACATTCAAAATAATTTCCACTGCATGCTTCTTCAGAATGTGAAAATACTTATAGAGGGGAATGGCAAAAGCAACAGTCGCAGGCTGAAGCATATTCGTGAGCCATTTCCCGCCTTGATTGTATGCGTCGTAAGGAATGTTGACGATTAAAAGCAAGACGACAAGGACAAGCGGTGTCACAAGTAACGGTGAGACATAGACCTTCGGGTGTCGTTTATATACCGCTTTTGATCCGAGATATAAAAGAACTGTTAAGATCAAAAATAGTACGCCAACTAACATAGCTTTTTTCGCTCCTTTCTTTTCGCAATCATTTGCGTCATGATACCAGTCGAGAGCATGACGACAAAGGTACTCAGTAAGACGACAAGGACAATACTTGTACCAGATTGAGAAAGCAATGTTCCATAATCAATAACACCAACGGCGGACGGGATAAAGAATAGTAGCAGTTCTCCGAGCAGCCAGACGGCACCAAGTTCAATCCATTTTAATTGAATAATTTTAAAATGAAGTAATAAGAAAATGACCAGAATGCCTAATATCGTGCCCGGAATTCTTAAATGCAAAAAGGCCGCGAGCACATTCATCAATTTCGCAAAAACAAACAAAGCCATAATCTGAAGGACAGCAATCAGCGGCGTTTTGAGCAATTTCACTTTCTGTTCACTCCTTTTTCTATATAAATTGTTCACTGTTTCACAAAAACATGACAACGTTCCAATTGATTAGCTTACTTTAAAGTGTACAGCACGTTCAGTTATAGGTAAAATACATATATCGAATAATTAGTATTCCTTTTGTCTATAGGAAGGATGAGTCATGTGGACATTAGACATTTAACATATTTCTTAGAAGTGGCAAGGTTAAAAAGCTTCACAAAAGCATCACAATCTCTTTATGTGTCGCAGCCTACCATATCCAAGATGGTCAAAAACCTTGAAGATGAGCTAGAGGTGCAGTTATTTTATCGGAATGGCAGACAGGTTGAAATGACAGATGCTGGACAAACGATGTATACCCAGGCGAGTGAAATCACACAATCATTTCAAAATTTAACAAGCGAGCTAAATGATTTAATGAATGTCAAAAAAGGGCATATTCGCATCGGGCTGCCACCGATGATTGGATCGAGTTTTTTCCCGAATGTCATGGGAGAATTTCGCCAGCAGTATCCAGATGTCACATTTCAATTGGTGGAACACGGCTCTATTAAAGTAGAGGAAGGGGTCGAAGATGGTTCGTTAGATATTGGTGTCATTGTTCTGCCTGCAAATGATAAAATCTTTCATACGTACACCATTATTAAAGAGGACATGAAGCTCGTGACGCATCCATCACATCCGATGGCAGGTCGAGATAAAGTTGATTTAGCTGATTTAAAGGAAGAGTCTTTTATTTTCTTTCGAGAAGACTTTGTTCTGCATAGCCGGATATTGAATGAATGTATGAATGCGGGCTTCCGACCCAATGTCATTTATGAGACATCTCAATGGGATTTCATTAGTGAGATGGTAGCCGAGAACTTGGGAATTGGCCTTCTGCCTGAGCGGATCTGCCGTGATCTTGATCCTGAAAAGGTGAAAGTCATTTCCTTAAATACATCGATCCCGTGGCATTTAGGAGTCATTTGGCGAAAGGATCGCTATTTGTCGTTTGCGGCAAGAGAATGGTTAAAACATACGAAATCCTATGTATGGGGAGCAGAGTAAAAGGGAGGACGATACGGATGAAAACAAGCATCGCATCTCATTTATTGGAGAAGGTTCGAGCGGAAAATCCACTTGTTCATAATATCACCAATCAAGTCGTGACGAACTTTACAGCGAATGGTCTGCTTGCTTTAGGCGCTTCGCCGGTCATGGCAAACGCCAAAGAAGAAGTGGCAGAAATGGCGCAATTAGCCGATGCGCTTGTGCTAAATATTGGCACACTGACCAAGGAGACGGTGGAGTCCATGATTCTGGCTGGACAATCTGCTAATAAAAAGGGGATACCTGTTCTATTAGATCCTGTCGGCGTTGGTGCGACAACGTTTCGTTTGAAAGCGGCAAAACAGCTGTTAGAGCAAGTGAACATAACCGTTGTCAGAGGGAACGCTGCAGAAATTGCTCATTTACTTGAAGTGGATGGCTGGGAGTCAAAAGGCGTGGATGCGAAAGCGGCCAACGGAGATGTATCGGCACTAGTCAAACAAGCAGCGAAGACACTTCAGACGGTTGTGGTGATTACAGGGGAAGTCGATGTAGTGTCAGATGGAGAGGACGTGTTGTCTATTCATAATGGACATGAATGGCTCACCAAGGTGACGGGAACAGGCTGTTTACTGACGTCTGTTATCGGGGCATTTTGTGCAGCAGGTGAAAGGCCGCTTCACGCATCGGCAGCTGCTCTATTGTTTTATGGTGTCGCAGCTGAAAAGGCAGCTCAGTACACCCAGAATAAAGGGCCAGGTACGTTTCAAATGGAATTGCTCAATGCACTCTCACACACAACTGGCAATGATGTGTTGACGCTAGGGAAAATAGGGAGGAATGTCACATGACAAAAACTGATCAACAGCAAATCAAACAGCAATTATCGGTTTATTTTATTATGGGAACAGCGAATACAAGCCGGCAACCGCTTGATGTGTTAAAAGAGGCGATTCAAGGCGGAATCACCATGTTTCAATTTCGAGAAAAGGGCGAGGGAGCCTTGCAAGGAGAAGAGAAGAAACAATTGGCTCGTCAACTTCAAGTACTTTGCCAAGAAGCGAATGTTCCGTTTGTTGTAAATGATGATGTGCAACTAGCGATAGATCTAGATGCAGATGGCGTACATGTTGGACAGGAAGATACAAATGCAGAAGACGTCAGACAAAAAATCGGGGATAAAATATTAGGTGTATCTACGCATAACCTAGACGAAGTGAAACAAGCCATGAAAGACGGTGCAGATTATGTCGGCATGGGTCCAGTCTATCCAACAGAAACGAAAAAGGATACACGCAGTGTCCAAGGAGTCTCATTGATCACTGAAGTGCGTCATCATGGACTTCATATTCCGATTGTTGGCATCGGGGGTATCGCATACGATAATGCAGCACCAGTCATACAAGCAGGAGCAGATGGTATCAGCATCATCAGCGCCATTAGCCAGAGCGCTGATCCTAAGAAAGCAGCAGAAGAATTAAGAGCACTTGTTACATCAGAAAAAGCATTACTTTAATACGGAAGAGACATGGATTGACTCAATTCATGTCTTTTTTGATTTCGGGGATAATAGACAGGTGAGAAACAATTGTGTACAATCAAATTGTTCGATTTTTATCGAAATGACAGGTAAATAAAGGAGAATGAACAATGGAAGTGCTCGATATGTATTTTCGCCGCTACGATGAAGCTGGAAAAGGGCAAGAACAAATGGATGATTTGCTCGCATTGTTTTCTGACGATGTCATGATTGTCTTAAATGGTGCAGAGAAGCCAGGTATCCAAGCGTTTACACAGTTTTTAAACACATTTTTCCACGTGCATGAAGACATCAAACATATGTGGGATGGATGGGAAAAAAGAGAAGATGGCAAGTATGAAACCAACTGGGCCGTGTGTGGAAAACTTTCGGATGGCCGTGTTTATACAGCAGAAGGAATTGATATTGCAGAACTAGACGACAAAGGAAAGATCGTTTATTTAGAAAACGTACCGAAAATTCCAGAGTTATTTCAGCGCTATTAAAAAGCCGGCTCATCAGCCAGCTTTTTTATTTGTCTAAAGAATAAGCCTCGATGGCTTCTTTTGCCGATGTTTCTTTATCAAAAATAAGGTGGCGGCTATACACTTCACTTAAATGCAGCGATTCTTGATCTAAGTGATCTATAAGCTCAAAGACATCTAATATGGCTGCTAATTTTATGGTCGTTTGTCCACCTGCAGCATTCTCAAAGGTTTCTTCTGGAAAGCTTTTTTTGACGATATCTTTTACTTTACGATGGTTTTTTGCTCGCACCAAAATGATTCGTTCTTCAAATATTTTATCGGGCATATTGCTTGGTGATGAGATGGATTCAAATAATAACTTGGCAGAATATAGCTGACGCATAAGTAATGTCACTTCTTTCTTGCAGCTTTTCATTGTACACGCGTGAAATGATTTCCAGTATGTGACTAAAATGATAACATATGAATGACGTAGTGTAGGAGAAATAGATCTATAACGGGGGGATAGTCATGAAGAAAGTGATTGATAACAGAGGAGAAACACATGAAATTTTGTTGATCATCGTCACCTTATGCTCTCTTATCACGTGTAGAAAAATTGCGAGATTAGAAAAGTATAAAGATAAGTTGAAGGGTCAATTTATACCTTACTAAGGAAAAGAAGAACACAAAAAAGCCGGCTCCAGCGTGTAGACAAACCATCGCATTCGGAATCAGTCCTGCGTGCTGGTGCTCACAAATGTCAAATTCGCTCTGCGCCAGTACTCGTCCTTTCAAGGGCTACAAAGATTTTCTATCACAATGAAAAGAAGAGAAAGGGCTAAAATCAAGATCATTTTAGCCCTTTGTCAACAATATGAAGCCGTCTCTTCCTTATGAATCAGTATCCATATGCATCCCTGTATGTGCCTTTACTTGAATTTCCGTAAAGGTGTCTTCATCTGCTTTTTCAGAAGAGAAGATCGTGCCTAAGTATGCGGCAAGGAATCCGAGCGGGATCGAGATAATGCCAGGGTTTGACAGCGGTATGAGCGGATCTCCTGTAAAGATAGCTGCTCCCGATGGGTCCCAGACGCTTGGGCTGAGCGAGACGATGATCAGTGCGCTCAACAGACCTACTAAGCTCCCTGCAATGGCACCCGTAGAATTAAATCGTTTCCAAAAGACAGTGAAGATAATCAATGGTAAATTTGCACTTGCTGCCACTGCGAACGCAAGTGACACAAGGAAAGCAACGTTTAACGATTGGGCAAATAATGCAAGAATAATAGAAAGAATGGCCACGCCGATAGAAGCAAAGCGTGCGGCCTTCACCTGTTCCCGTTCACTCGCTTTCCCCTTGCGGACGATCTGACTATAAAAATCATGCGCAAAGGCAGACGCAGCAGATAGGACGAGACCAGTTACGACCGCCAAAATGGTCGCAAAGGCAATAGCGGAAACAAAGGCAAATAACAGATCTCCTCCAAGGGCTTGGGCGAGCAGTGGGGCAGCCATATTTCCTGCTGCATCTTCTGCTGTAATCGCGTCTGTTCCAACGAAGGCAGCTGCACCGAAGCCAAGGAAAACCGTCATTAAATAAAAAATACCGATGATCCACGTAGCGGATAGAACAGATTTACGCGCAGAAATGGCATCCTTCACCGTATAAAATCGGATCAAAATGTGCGGCAAACCTGCTGTCCCAAGCACTAAAGCAAGGTTCAAAGACAAGGTCTCTAAAGGCACATCATATTTATTTCCCGGGTGAAGAAATGATCCACCGAGCGGGGTCGCTGTTTTCATCTCCTCAAACATCTTGAGCAGGCTAAAATCAAACTTTGCAAATACAAGCAGTGAAATAATCAGTGTTCCTAGCATGAGAAGCACAGCCTTTGTGATCTGTACCCAGCTCGTTGCGATCATGCCGCCAAACACGACATAAATGGTCATCAAGACACCAACGATTAGCACCGCAATCCAGTAATCAATGCCAAGAAGCAGCTTGATTAATGCACCTGCCCCAACAAGCTGTGCAATCATATAAAAAGTAGAGACTGTGATTGTGTTAAACGCGGCTACCCCTCGAATGGCAGGGCGTTTAAATCGTGCAGCAATCATATCAGCCATCGTATATTTACCTAGATTTCGAAGCGGTTCGGCCACAACGTAAAGAACGACAAGATACGCCACGAGAAAGCCAATGCTATAGAAAAAGCCATCAAATCCATTCAAAGCGATCATTCCAGCGATTCCTAAAAATGATGCAGCAGACATATAGTCTCCGGCGATGGCAAGTCCGTTCTGAAACCCAGTCAGACCTCCACCTGCTGTGTAAAAGTCGCTCGCATTGCTCGTTTTTTTCGCAGCAAAATACGTGATGACCAATGTGAGCCCTACGATCGCTATGAATAAAATAAAAGCGGTCATGCTCATTCGTCATCACCTCTCGATTCAATTTTTAAAGCGCTTACATATTTGTCGAACTGAGCAGCTTTCTTCGCATAAAGTCCACATAATACCCAGGTCATCACAAATTGTGTGAGGGCGAATAACCACGCCCATGAAATCGCGCCAATTGCCGGCGTGTTCAAAAAGGTGAAGTAGGATGTAGCAACCGGAAGTGAAAAGTAAAAGAGAAAAAAGAAAATCGTCATCGGTACGATAAATCTGCGTTTTTCCTCGAGAAGTTTTCGAAAATCCTCTGAAGCGGCAACCTTCTTATAGTGAACTTTTTTGTCTGCCATTGTTTCCTCCTTTGTACGAATTAGGGACAAGGTACTCCAATGCATATGAGACGATCTGGTTGTTTATGACAGTATATCATAAAAAAGGCACCCGGAAAGGGTGTTTGAGCCTAATTAAAACATGACTTTATCTTCAGGTATTTTTTGCTTCGCACTGGCTTACCCGGATTTCTGTGGTAGCGGTAAGAAATATAAAAAGTCATAAGGACATTCATCTGAATCAAGGGCTGCACAGTTTATCGAAACACAAAAAAGTACGAACGAAAAATAGAAGATTATCAAAAATTTACAGGTAATATTCCTCCATGTCAGGAGGAGTGTTATAACTGCTCCACTACTTGATCCAAAAACAACCGAGTTGGCATGTTGACATTAAGAATTACATAAACATGAGAAAAAGCAGGCTAATGAAGCCTGCTTCTTTTTTAATATTTTTTCCCAAGACGTGTCGTATGTGAAACTGTTTTAACATGCTTTTTACGCTTTGAATCTTTGTAGACAGATAAGACAAATTTGTTGTTCCAGTAGCCGTTTTTCGGGCTGTAGTACGTTTTGAATGTGTAATGAAAGACTTTTTGACCTGTTGATCCTGAAGCGGATGTTACTGCTGTAGCTATTATGGCTACTGCTTTCAGTGTCAAGACTGCGCCAGCTATAGCACCGGTCCCCGTTGGTAATGCTAAAATAGCACCTGTGACAAGAGCGACAATAGCAACAGTGATGTTGAATTTGTTTTTATAGTTTTTTACAAGTCTCCATTGGTAATCTTTGTTTGTTGTGCTAATCTCGCTGTCTTCATTGATTAATTCTTTTCCAGCTTCTTTAAATTCCTCTAACTCAACTAATTCATTGTTGATACGAAGTTCTTTTTTTGCTCGGTCAAAAGAGACGGTATCAACTCGTTCGCCATTATCAATCGTTATTGTTTGAGTGCTGCCTTTGGTCACGGAATTGAAAGTATGTACCTTACCTTCAATTTCAGTTTGATAAGATTCTTTAATTTCTTGAGGTTGGTGGGTTATTGCTGCTACGGTTTGTAATGGAACTGTTAGAAATAACGTCAGGCCTAAAAGCACGATTATGAACTTTTTCATTTTGGATATTTCCCCCTTGTTTTTTGTGCAATAATGTACATATGGATAAAAAATGCTTTTCTTTTAAAAAAAGTTAATTTAGGAGTGATTGATGTGTTTTGGAATTGGGTAGTGGGCATGATCGGGATAATCCTAGGAGCTTGTATCTTTGCAACGGAGTTCGAAGATGCTACTTTCTTCACTCGCTTTATGTTCAAGCTTATTGCGATTTTACTTCTTGTGTTTTCAGTGACTTTTATTAAGTGGCGGCGGAAAAAAATAAAACAGCATAAGTCATAGTACTCCCTCCTTTTTCTTGACATGTTTTCATCCTAGCATTGATTGATTCACCTTTGGGAATTCAATGGAAAATTTCTTTTTGGGTTGCGGTGACCGCAATATAGGTTCTTTAATATGGTCTTCACTTGATAATAAAGAACAGGCTACAGAGCCTGTTCTTTTGTTTCTTAAAAAACATTGAGTCTATTTCAAAAACACCACCAAGAGCGTTTATATTCGATACTAAGCACCTTTATTTATGCTCGGGGATTTTCCATAATGTGATACTGCAAATGCGCTTATATGGGATTTAAATGGGTTAACAGCGATAGCATTTAAAAACCGATATGTCTAGTGTCCTACTTGCTTAAAAAACGTTTGCGTCATGCCGAAAATTTTACATATTAATGGATAAATAGGTTTTTATTAGGAATTGATATGCTAACATTTATTAAAAATTGGTTTTCTAGGGGGGATTGTAGATGGCGTCTATACCGTCTCCAGTTGTAGCGATCAAGATAAATGAATGGTATAAGCATATAAAAAGATTCAATGTTAAAGAGGCTCAGATGCTAAGGGAAGAGGTTAGAAAAGATATAGATGTCATGGAAGAAGATGAACAGGCGGTTCTTTATTTTCAGTTAATGGAGTTCCGTCATCAATTGATGACAGACTATGTGCAGCCTTCTAAAGAACCACTTGAAAAATCGGATTACTTGAAAGCTGTAGAAGGACAAGGAAAAAAGATGTCAGCCATTCTTGAATACTATTTTAATTTTTTTCAAGGAATGTATGAATTCAAAAATGGTGAGTTTATTAGAGCTATTGTATTCTATAAGCGTGCGGAAAAGCGCCTTGAGCAAGTAGGGGAGGAGTTAGAAAGAGCAGAATTTTATTACAAGTTATCAGAAGTGTTTTATCACATGAAACAGACACACGTATCTATGTATTACGTTGGTCTTTCTTATGATACTTATAAGGCGCAAAAGAGCAATTCCCTTTATATGATTCGAGAAATTAATTGTCTAACTGTTATGGCAGGTAATTTCATTGATTTTGAATGCAGAGAAAAAGCGCTTCCTCATTTAATGTCAGCTTTAGAAAAATCTAAGGCAATTTCTAATAAGCCAATGATTGTGAAGTCATTATTTAATATTGGGTGCTGTTATAAAGGATTAGGTGATTTTAATAGGGCGCTAGCTTATTTTAATCAGGTTATTCTAGAAGGAGAGCCTATTAATGCTATAGAGTTGCTATTGGTTTATTACGAATTATCGTTATTTCATTTGAGTCAAAAGGAATTTATTGAGGGTGAAAGATTTTTCAAAAGAGGCTTGGAAGAAGCGAAGAATAGAAAAAATGATCTATTTTTATCGTTGCTGATGTTATTGGAAATTTTATTTTTAAAAACAGCAAACTTAAGTGAAGTCTTGAACTCGTTGGAAAAATTAGAGAATGAGAGGGGTTATCCATACATGGAAGACCTAGCGCTCGAAGCGGCTCGGTACTATAATGAGAATGGGCGTATGGATGAATCTGTAAAAATGTATGAAAAAGTGATGTACGCCCGAAAACAAATCCAAAGGGGCGACTGTTCATATGAATGTTAAAACGGTTCTTACTGGTTTTTTGGGTGCTACAGCATTGCTAGGTGTGATCTCATTATCATCTGTCGATTTTGATGTGAATTCAAGAAATGCTACTTCTCCAGAATCCACTGATCTGACTGTAAATGCTACAGGCAGTAGCGTTACTACTGAGGGTTTTGCTGTGAGGAATGGAACCCGTTCTAGTGAAAATCCTGATGTTCGTTTTGGAACACGTGATTCTAGGTTATCTACTTGATGAATTAAACTGACCTTTAGGATTTGTCAGGCTGTCGAGAAAATCTCGACAGCTTTATTGTCCCAGAAAGGTTATCGATTCTATAAATCAGATCCGAAAGCTTGTGCTCCGTGTCCTTTTCTTGAAAGCTGCACAAGATTTCAAAAGCACCAAAAGGTCATTTCAAGACACGTGTGGGAAGCCTTTTTCATTCTCACCTTACATCATGACATGGAAAATAAAAAGAATGTAGAAAAACATGAGTTTCTCTACATTCTGTGCACCCGAAAAGGGTGCTTTCTATCGATAATTTGCAAGAAATGTTTGTCTCGCTTTTTCATATGCTTCCGCATCAAAATGATCTCCGCATTTGTGGATGCACCAAGGCTCTTCTTGCCTTGCAATGCCAACCTCATAGCCTTGTTGCATGAATTCAAAGGATTGCGAAACATCATAAAAATGAAAACCATCAAAGAGATCCTCACGCCACTTTACATCATACTGCGTCGCCATAAAAAGACCATCAATCGCTGAAGCGTTGATATAATCTTGCGCTTCGGCCTGTTGACGACCATTTTCAAATGAAAGCAGTTGATAGGTGTCGTGACGATATTCAATGACTTTCCCCCTGCAATCAGAACTCTCCCACCAGATCCCATTGTCAGGCACGCTTTCTGCACCTATGACCCCAACCATCCCAAGTGATGGATGCTGTAAAAAAAGCGGGATCAACTCAAGAAGCATATGCTGTTTGACAATCAATGTATCTTGATGAAGATAAATTTTAAACTGAGCTGGATGAGTGATGGCTTCATTATAAGCAGAGGTCATACTGGATGCATGTCTAATCGGCAAAACCTCCACATGATATCCATGGGGAGCGGGAAGTGAAGCGAGCTGCCGAAAGCAAGCCTGAAACATCGACTCATCATTTACACATAAAACAAACAGGATGGTGGGGTTACTCATGAAGCTGAACCGCCTCAACTACATACTGATAGGCGGTAGCGGCCTCATGAAAATCTGAACGAATGCCATGCTTCATGAGTAATTCATGTAAATCACTCATCACGCTCTCATAGGAAGGATGCTGTACGCGAATGGTTTCGAGTTCGCGAATACGGAAGCCTGCTGATTGAAAGAGTGCATGAATTTCATGAAGAGTGAAGAAACGCAAATGAGTTTGATCCATTAATCCTGCATCTGTATAAGTGAATCTGCCGGCTAATAATTCTAAAACGGTTGATATGTGACCGATATTCGGAATGGATGACAGAATGGCTCCTTCTTTTTTTAGGAAAGGTTTGACCTTCTTTAAAACGGCCCACGGGTCCAATAAATGTTCAAGGACATCTCCGAAAATGATGCAGTCAAATTGTTCCTGTTCGTAAGGGAGCGTCATCTGTTCAATATTTCCGCATAGCACATGATCTAGCTCTTGTTCAGCCTCTTTTGCTGCATCCTCAAACGATTCAATTCCATAAATGGTCCGTCCTTTTTGTTTCAGGACTTTTCCAAGCTTGCCTGTGCCGCATCCGATATCCAATAAAGACGTCCATTCCGCGCGGATACGGCTGACAATGACCGGGTTCACGCCATGATAATACTGATCCTTTTTTTGGTGATAATAGGAAAGGGACTCTGAACTCACGCTCTACCCACCTTTCTGCTTTCTCATTGCTTTCATGCTTAATATATGGGTGGGGAGCTTGGTTTTATAACGAGAGAAGGACAATTTTCATGAATGGTGGCTAAAAAGGGATCATATAAAGAACGGGAAACGGACTGTCCTCCTAATATAGAAAGACAGAACCCCATGAGTGGAAGGGATTGGTATGAAGGGGTGTTCTACTGTAGCGTATCGTCATGAAAGGATTTTTAAAAGGTCAATTGACAAGTCAGAACTTTTAGCCAAAGCAGTCTGAAAGACAAAGGATAACGGCGTTGATTTACGGTTTGTTTATCATCTTCTGATCACCGTTGGATGTTAAAAAAGCTTGTATTTCTTCGATGGCTAGTCCAATTTTTTTCGCTTCCTGAATCAAATAAACCCACTCTTCGTCAACTCTTCTTTTCACTTGCGTATCCATAATATCCTCCAGTTCAATAAGACATATTCATCTGCAACCAATGACTTGAACAAACCGTCTAGTAACTGTACGTGTGGATGAAAACAGCGCAAAATAGATTTTGTCGAAAAATGATGACATTTAACCTATTTTGTAAAATCTATCACCTACCACGTTCCTAAAAAAATGACTAAAAAACCCATAATTATTGATTTCTTACTTCTAATAATAAACAATTGTACAGTCAGTTAAAAGATTATAAATTAAAATAATGAAAAAGACCTAAATCATTTGGCTTATATAAACCAATTAGGTTGACATTTGCCATCGAGTAGAACAAATTTCATCTGTGCAGAACGTACATATTGTTCGTTTGGGAAGTTCTTCTCAAGATGGTATTCTAAAAGAAACAGAAACCACCAAGAAGGAATGAAGAAAGACATGTATAGCCTTTTTCAAAAGTATCAAGAAGTTGTCATGTATCTTGTGATGGGTGTGTGTACAACCATCGTCAACATAGTCAGCTTCTACTTATTCGTTGAGATGTTTTCCATGGATTATAAAACAGCTACAGTTGTTTCATGGGTATTTGCTGTTCTCTTTGCTTATATCACCAATAAGAAGTATGTCTTCAAGCAAAAGGCTCGTGATACGAAAAGCCTTATGCGTGAGCTTTCTTCATTTTTTAGTGTTCGTCTCATGTCTCTAGGTGTCGATCTGGGGCTGATGATTTTATTTGTGAGCCAAATGGCGCTCAATGAAACGGTCGCAAAAATTCTTGTCAACTTTGTGATTGTGGTCGTGAATTACGTCGCCAGTAAATGGTTCGTCTTCAAGAAAACAAAAGAAGATGCGATTTAACATATGAAAAAAGATAGGTGATGTGAAATGAGCAGCAGGCCAGACGAATTATATGACGTCATATATCAGCAAACAGAAAAGCAGCATGAACAAGTGTTGAGGCTAGTCAAAGAAATGACCGCACATCCAGAATCGTTTTCGGAACAAGAAAAGGAAAAGATCAACCGAATGGACATTGCGCTTCAAACAGCAACGGACATTTTGGAAAACTTAATGACACCTGACACGCAAATGTCCATTGTTTTAAGACAAGGGAGAATTCATGTTGACCTGACGAAAGCGTAAAAGAAGCAGCCAATTGTGAAAGCGGCTGCTTTTTATTATGCATCGCTTGTTTCCCGCAGTTGCTTTGGAGACATGCCGATTTTCTTTCGAAAGACTTTATTCAAGTAATTCGCATTTCTATAGCCGCACTGTATGGCGATTTCTTCAATCGAATATTTTGTTGTTTTCAATAACGTTTCCGCCTTTTCTAACCGAATATTGGTTAGGTAGTGAATAGGTGTGAAGCCAGTGGCCTTTTTGAATTCCCTCGTAAAATGACTTTTGGATAAACGTGCCGCAGCTGCCATATCGTCTGGGCCAATTTCTTCGTGAAAATGATGGCTGGCAAACAAGGCAGCTTGAACGATGGGCTCGGGCCATTTCTCCATTTGTCCCTCAAGCTTTGGCAAATATGAATACAGTTCCATGACAAATTGATAAGCAAGGCTAGACCCCTCAAATGGATTGGTAATCCGTCTTTCACTGGCTTCATCATAAATGGTCTTGAGCAGGCGGATCGGTCTGGAATTCGGATGAAAACGCATGACCTGCTTTCCTTGGTCAATAAATTGGTCAAAGCAAAGATCGCAGGATTCCCCGTAAAGCGTTAAATAGAGAAATTCCCAATGCTCACTGTCTTCTGGAAAATAATATTGGTAGGCACTAGGGCTTTTCACGAGAAAGGCCTGACCCGGCAATACTTTGAAACGTTTTTCTCCGATTTCAATCATGCCATGTCCAGACAGTGTGAGCTGAAAAATGCACTTGCCCTGATCCTTCCGCTCCACGCCATTCCAGCTATATAACGAAGAAGATTGAACTTCCCAGCCAACAGACCAGATTTGTGCCGGCAATGTCACATCAGAATGGTGAAAACGAAATGCAAATGCTTCTTTCTTCAAATTGGAAACCCTCCTTCACAGCAAAAAACAACCTTTTTCTATTTATAATCATGTTACACCTCATATCACATCGTACCATTCACAGCAAAAAAAGGGTATTTTTTAACGATTTTTTTACCATTGAACGGATGTTGCTGTGACAACTAAAATAAATAGTATCAGAAGAGAAAAGGGGAATGGATATGATCGGTACGTTACGCGCGGCATTTCACCAGCAATTTGGAGATAGAGAAGAACTTCGCTATTTTTTTGCCCCAGGAAGAGTGAACTTGATTGGTGAACATACAGATTATAATGGAGGACATGTGTTTCCATGTGCGCTTACTCTCGGAACGTATGCTGCTTGTGCAAAACGTTCAGATGGCCGCATAAGAATGTATTCCTTGAACTTTGAGGGCGATGGTGTGAAAGAATTCAATCTTTTTGAAATCGCTTACGTAGAATCGGACGGCTGGGCAAATTATCCGAAGGGTGTGTTCAAACAGTTTATAGAAGCAGGAATGAAGATAGAAGAAGGCTTTGACATTGTGTACAGCGGCAATATTCCAAATGGGGCAGGTCTGTCTTCCTCTGCCTCCATAGAGCTTGTCACCGCTGTTCTCATCAATGAATGGCATTCATTCGGCGTTTCAAATGTCCAACTCGCTCTTCTTTCTCAGCGTGCAGAGAATGAATTTATTGGTGTCAATTGCGGGATCATGGATCAGTTTTCGATTGCCCTTGGAAAAGAAGATCACGCCATTTTGCTCAATTGTGATACCCTTGCCTTCGAATATAGTACGTTTCGACAAGATGGACTTGCGCTTGTCATCGCCAATACAAATAAAAAGCGGACACTGGCAGATTCCAAATATAATGAGCGCCGGGCAGAGTGTCAATCCGCTTTAAATGATCTACAGAAAAAAATCGACATTACCCACTTATGTGAGCTCACTGCGGATGAATTTGCAGAGGTTGCCCACTTGATTGAAGATGACATCTGCCGCAAACGGGCAAGACATGTCGTGACGGAAAATGAGCGGACCATAAGAGCGATAAATTTCTTGAAAAATGATAAAATTGAAAAGTTAGGCGCACTCATGAAGGCTTCTCATCTTTCATTAAAGAATGATTATGAAGTAACAGGACTTGAACTAGATGCACTGGCTGAAGCCGCTTGGCGGCACCCGGGAACGATTGGCTCCCGTATGACAGGTGCAGGCTTTGGCGGATGCACGATCAGCATTGTGAAAGAAGAGCAGCTGGTGTCATTTATAGAAGAAACTGGTGCGATGTATCAAGAGAAAACAGGCATTCAAGCCTCCTTTTACACAGCTGGAATTGGAGGCGGCGCAAGAGAACTCACGAAGGAGGAAGTGTAATGACAATTTTAGTTTGTGGAGGAGCAGGGTACATCGGCAGTCATGCGGTGGCGGCTCTTCTAGCGAAAGGCGAACGAGTAGTGGTAGTGGATAATTTGCAGACAGGCCACAAAGAAGCTGTTTTGGAAGGAGCTGTCTTAGAGAAGGGGGATTTACGAGATCACGCTTTTTTAAGACAGGTGTTCAAAACGCATCAAATAGAAGCGGTCATGCACTTTGCGGCAGATTCACTTGTTGGGGAGAGTGTGACAGACCCGCTTAAGTACTATGACAACAACGTTGGCGGAGCAACTGCTTTACTACAAGTCATGAATGAATTTGATGTGAAGCACATCGTCTTCTCTTCCACTGCTGCTGCATACGGTGAACCGAAGCGGGTACCGATCGTTGAAACGGATGAAACGAACCCAACAAATCCTTATGGAGAAACGAAACTAGCGATTGAAAAAATGCTGAAGTGGTCTGAAGAAGCGTATGGAATAGAATACGTAGTGCTTCGCTACTTTAATGTAGCTGGTGCCCATACAGAAGGGCTTGTCGGAGAGGATCATCAGCCTGAGACGCATCTCATTCCAATTATTTTGCAAGTTGCTTTAGGAAAACGAGATCAAATCATGATTTATGGTGATGATTATGAGACAGAGGATGGCACGTGTATTAGAGATTACATTCATGTGATGGATTTAGTAGAGGCACACATCCTAGCTGTTGACCGCTTGCGTGCTGGAAAAGGCAGTGCGACCTACAACTTAGGGAATGGAACAGGTTTCTCAGTGAAGCAGGTCGTAGAAGCCGTCAGAAAAGTCACGGGGCATGCCATCCCGGCACAAGTGGCAAAAAGGCGCGCGGGAGATCCAGCAAAGCTGATTGCTTCTTCTGAAAAAGCGCTGCAAGAATTAGGATGGACACCTCAATATGCTGACCTTCACACGATCATTCAGAGTGCGTGGGATTGGTTTCAAAAGCATCCAGATGGCTATCAAAGTGAATAAAACGTAAAGACAGGCAAGAGAGGGGGCAAAGGGAATGGCGATTGATATTTTTGAAAAGCTGGAACAGCTGATTCAATATGGGATCAATAAAAAGCTCATAACATCACTAGATATCGAATATACGAGAAATCGATTGCTTGAGGTGCTCAGGCTTGATGAAGCGGAAACAAGAACAGTCCCAGGAGAAGAAGACCTTGAAGACATCTTAATGCCAATGCTCGATTGGGCAGTAGAAACAGGGCTAATTCCTGAGGGGACGGATACGTATCGTGATTTACTAGATGCGAAAATTATGGGCTGTTTGGTGGCTCCTCCAAGTGTTATCTATGCGAAGTTTGAAGAAAAGCGCAAGCAGGAGGGACCGAAGGCTGCTACGAGCTGGTTCTATGAGATGCAGAAGCATGCCCATTACATTCATACAGGCAGGATCGCCAAAAATGTACAGTGGTTTACACCAACAGACGATGGCGTGCTGGAGATCACCATTAATCTATCAAAGCCAGAAAAAGATCCTAAAGCCATCGCTCAAGCGAAGAAGCTCAGTCAAAAGCAATATCCCCTTTGTCTCCTTTGTAAAGAAAACGTTGGGTTCGAGGGCAGGGTCAATCATCCAGCGAGACAGAATCATCGGATCATTCCTGTGTCACTCTCAGGCGAATCGTGGTTTCTGCAATTTTCACCTTATGTGTACTACAACGAGCATTGCATAGTGTTCAAAGGCAAACATGAACCAATGAGCATCACCAAAAAGACCTTTGAACGACTGCTTTCCTTCATATCTATATACCCGCACTATTTCATCGGGTCAAACGCCGACCTTCCGATTGTCGGAGGCAGTATATTAAGTCATGACCATTTTCAGGGCGGTGCACATGAATTTCCGATGGCAAAAGCAGAGATGGAAGAAGTCTTTTCTCTCAAAGCCTTTCCAAATGTGCGAGCTGGTATTGTGAAATGGCCGATGTCTGTGATCCGCCTTCGAAGCAGTGAGCAGCAGTCGCTCGCAGACGCAGCAGATTTTATCTTACATGAGTGGAAACTGTATTCAGATGAAGAGGTGGGGGTGATCGCTCATACAGGAGAGACTCCTCACAATACCATTACTCCTATTGCTCGGCGTCACGGGGATGACTATGAATTAGATTTAGTGCTGCGTAATAACCGGACAAACAAGCAGCACCCGGACGGCATTTTCCATCCGCACGAAGAAGTTCACCATATTAAAAAAGAGAATATCGGATTAATTGAAGTCATGGGCCTTGCTGTGCTTCCTGGTAGATTAGCAGAGGAATTAAGCCAATTAAAAGAGGCTTTACTATCCGAAAGTCCACTTGAAGAAATCAAAGCCCGTCCTGAAATCATGAAGCACGAGGCTTGGGCAAAGCGGATGCTTGAAGAGAACACCTTTACAGAGGATAATACTCAAACCATTTTACAAAAAGAACTTGGTGTTATTTTTTCTCGAATTCTCTCACAGGCAGGTGTGTTTAAAAGAACTGAGCAAGGGAAAACAGCTTTTAACCGTTTCATTCAAACACTTCAAACAGGCAGGTGATTAGATGATTGAACAAGTAAGAGAGCTAATGGAAGATAAGCAGCTTGATGGTGTTTTGATTCAAAAACGAAATAACTTCTCATGGCTGACAGGCGGAAGAAGGAATCATATTGTGTTAAATACGCCAGAGGGTGTGTGCCAGCTACTCGTCTTAAAAGACGACATCGTTCTCATTGTGAATCAAATGGAAGAAAAGCGGATCATTGAAGAAGAAATGGCGTACGTCGATCATCCGTTTCAAGTGGTCACAATGGATTGGTATGAGGATGAGACCCCATACATTCAAGAACTCACAAAAGGTAAACGAATTGGGACGGATATTCAAATGGAAGGATTCGAATGGATCGAACCGGATTTGTCGCATGTTCGCTCGATCCTAACTGCTTCACAGCTCAGACAATATGAAAAACTCTGTCATGAAACAGCAGTCATTGTAGAAAGTGTCTGTCAAGAAATCGTTCCAGGGCAGACCGAGCACGAAATTGCTTC
This sequence comes from Bacillus pumilus, assembly GCF_009937765.1. Lineage (NCBI taxonomy): Bacteria > Bacillati > Bacillota > Bacilli > Caryophanales > Bacillaceae > Bacillus > Bacillus pumilus. The sequence continues at coordinate 260,910 of NZ_CP047089.1, forward strand.
GCTTGTTGCTCAAAGAGCCATTGCTCAAGGGATGACGATAGAAGTCCTGCTTGTGGCAACAGATGATCGGATCCATCAATACCGTCACCCGATTCCAACAGATAAAGCCCTTCAAAAGCACGCGCTTGTTGTTCTCTGCGCGGAGCGTCACGGGCTCGTTGCAAATGTCACAAGGTCTGTTTACTTTGGTCAGCTTCCGAAGGAGCTTGCAGAGAACAAAGAGCGGCTAGCACGAATTGACACGGTCATGAATGCCGCCACACGTCCTGGGAAAACATTAGGTGATGTTTTGAAAGCAGGTATTGCTCAGTATGAAAGAGAGGGCTTCCCTGATAGCTGGAAAAAGCTCCATCAAGGGGGAAAAACGGGATTTGTATCTAGGGAAATCATTGCCGTTCCTTCAGCAAAGGAAGAAATTCAGATGCATCAAGTGTTTACATGGAACCCTTCATTGCCTGGACTGAAATCAGAGGATACGATTGTGGTAGAAAAAGAGGGCAACCGTTTTTTAACGTATACAGGCAAGTGGACGTACATGGACATTGAACATGAAGGGAACATCTATAGACGACCTGACATCTTAGTGAGAGATGAATAAATGTAGATTGCCGGCGCTGAGCCGGTTTTTTGCTGGAAGTCTTTAGAGAGATTCTACTAATTCAGCATCATTACCAATTCTTACAGCGTATACACAGAGGATCGATACTTTCTTTTCTTGTGAACTTGCGTTAAAATGAGTAAGGTTTTTGTTAAATGTGGGGATACCTATTTCGAAATTGTTTACCTAGATAAAATTTCATTAAGTTAAATTGAAATTTGACCAAACTTTTTTATTGTGGTAAACCTAAATTTGACAAAGTTCTTGATTGTTTGTCCTTTGCCTTCAACTCTCAACTTTTCAAAATCCTAGAAATTTATTGTGTGTGCAATAATATAAATTTATGTCGAATTTATGACATTTTAATAGAAATCTGTTGAAAAATAAATGAACTTTTGAAAAAAGGGAAGCTAACTCTAACAGATTTTGATAGCATTACAAAGGGAAGAAAAGTTTTCGAAGGCAGATGGCTTTTCACAATTATTCAGCAATTTATACATTATCTAAGGAAGGATGGTGATCTTCTTGTTCAGAGCCATTAAACCTATGCTTTTATTAGCGATGCTCGTGAGTGTTTTTCTATTAGGAGGTTGCAGCAATATCGCTGTTTTAGATCCTAAAGGACCTGTCGCAGCACAACAAAAAGACTTAATCCTTTTATCCATCGGATTCATGCTCTTTATCGTTGGTGCGGTATTTGTATTGTTTACCATTATTTTGGTTAAATACCGTGAGCGTAAGGACGTTGGAAACGCCTCTTATAACCCAGAACTACACGGGAATACGCTTCTAGAAGTTGTCTGGACAGTGATCCCAATATTAATCGTTGCTGCCCTTTCAGTTCCAACTGTAAAAACCATTTACTCTTTGGAAGAGGCACCTCAAGCAACAAGCCATAAAGATCCTCTTGTCGTTTATGCTACAGCTGTTGATTGGAAATGGATTTTCAGCTATCCAGAGGAAAATATTGAGACAGTGAACTACTTAAACATTCCAAAAGATCAGCCGGTTTTATTCAAAATCACTTCTGCTGATACAATGGCATCACTATGGATTCCTCAGCTAGGCGGGGAGAAGTATGCGATGGCTGGAATGGAGATGGAACAATATCTTCAAGCTGATCAAGTTGGCACATATGAAGGAAGAAACGCCAACTTCACAGGCGAGGGCTTTGCTCAACAAAAATTCAAAGTCAATGCGATGAAGCAGTCTGACTATGATAAATGGGTAAGCAAAACGAAAAAAGAAGCACCGAAGTTAACGAAGAAAACGTATGACTACTTGATGCTTCCTGATGCTGCAGATGTGCAGACATTCTCATCAACACATTTATCCTTTGCGAAGCATGGAGAGGATTCTGAATACGCACTCCAAGCACGCAAACGTTTAGGTTACCAATCAGTTTCTCCGCATTCCAAAACAGATCCTTTCGAGAATGTGAAGAACTATAAAAGAAAACTAGATAATGAATAAACTGACTAAGGAAAGGAGGAGGCCGTTATGCATTTGAAATGGGATGAGTTTTTTGTAACTGGAGACCCATTAATTCTTGGTGCGCAAATTTCTATCGCTCTTACTTCCATTGCTATCGTGTTTGTTTTAACCTACTTTAAAAAGTGGAAATGGCTCTGGAAAGAATGGCTAACATCAGTTGATCATAAAAAGCTTGGGATCATGTATATCCTTGCTGCTGTGATTATGTTCTTCCGCGGTGGGGTAGACGGACTGATGATGCGCGCACAGCTGGCGCTTCCTAATAATACGTTTTTAGATTCCAACCACTATAATGAAATTTTCACAACGCATGGTACGATCATGATTTTATTCATGGCGATGCCATTTTTAATTGGTTTAATCAACGTCGTTGTACCTCTTCAAATTGGTGCGCGTGACGTTGCATTCCCTTACTTGAACAACCTGAGTTTCTGGACATTTATGGTCGGAGCGATGCTGTTCAACATTTCCTTCGTTATTGGAGGATCACCAAGTGCAGGCTGGACGAGTTACATGCCGCTCGCCGGAAATGATTTCTCACCAGGACCTGGACAGAACTATTACTTGCTCGGGCTCCAAATTGCAGGTATTGGTACACTTATGACGGGTATTAACTTCATGGTGACCATCTTAAAAATGCGTACAAAAGGTATGACGCTCATGCGTATGCCAATGTTTACATGGACAACATTGATCACGTCTGTCATCATCGTATTCGCATTCCCTGTACTAACAGTTGCTTTAGCACTTATGACATTTGATCGTTTATTCGGTTCTGCATTCTTTACACTCGAAGCAGGCGGTATGCCAATGCTTTGGGCGAACCTTTTCTGGATTTGGGGACATCCTGAGGTATATATCGTTATCCTGCCGGCTTTCGGTATTTTCTCAGAAATCTTTGCGACGTTCTCAAGAAAACAGTTGTTTGGTTACAAAGCGATGGTTGTATCGATTGTGGCAATCTCTGTTCTTAGTTTCCTTGTGTGGGTTCACCACTTCTTTACAATGGGGAACAGTGCAGCGGTTAACTCATTCTTCTCGATTACAACAATGGCGATTTCCGTACCAACAGGTGTGAAAATCTTTAACTGGCTCTTTACGATGTATCGAGGCCGTATCAGTTTTACTTCACCAATGCTTTGGGCACTTGGTTTCATCCCGAACTTTGTTATCGGTGGTGTCACTGGGGTTATGCTTGCGATGGCAGCTGCGGATTACCAGTACCATAATACGTACTTCCTAGTATCCCACTTCCACTATGTATTAATCGCAGGTACTGTCTTTGCATGTTTTGCTGGTCTTGTTTTCTGGTATCCAAAAATGTTTGGTTACAAGTTAAACGAAAGAATCGGCAAATGGTTCTTCTGGGTATTCATGATCGGATTTAACATCTGTTTCTTCCCGCAGTACTTCTTAGGACTGCAAGGAATGCCAAGACGTATTTATACGTACGGACCAGAAGATGGCTGGACTGCACTAAACTTTATTTCAACAATTGGTGCATTTATGATGGGTGTCGGATTCATCATCCTTTGCTACAACATTTACTACAGCTGGAGACACGCGAAACGTGAAGTGTCTGGAGACAGCTGGGGAGAAGGACGTACTCTTGACTGGGCGACATCTTCTGCAATTCCGCCGCATTATAACTTTGCAGCACTTCCAGAAGTGACAACACCAGATGCATTCCATCATTGGAAGCAAAACAATGTAGACGTTCATCCTGAGAAAGAATTCAAGAAAATTCACATGCCGCACAATTCAGGTAGACCGCTTATCATGTCTGCATTCTTCGGACTTGGAGCATTCGGTCTTGTATTTGAATGGTACTGGATTGGCGTTATTGGCTTAATCGGTGTATTCGCAACAATGATTTTACGTTCATTTGAATATGATGATGGCTACTATATTCCTGTTGAAGAAGTGATTGAAACAGAGAAAAAGAATAAGGAGGCGCAAAAGTAATGGGACATAATGATAGCAGCTATGCAAATGCACCGCTTGAATATCAGTCTGAAACGGGACGTTTAAACATTCTTGGTTTCTGGATATTCCTTGGCGCGGAAATCGTGTTATTCTCAACACTTTTTGCGACCTACTTTGTTCTTCATGGCAGAACAGCTGGCGGCGTTTTACCAGCTGAGCTGTTTGATATGAAGCTTGTATTGATCATGACATTCCTGCTATTGGTTAGTTCATTTACATGTGGGATTGCTGTTCATGAAATGCGCCGTGGAAGTACAAAAGGGGTTGTCATTTGGACGATTCTTACACTGCTTCTAGGTGCAGGATTTGTTGGATTTGAGCTTTTTGAGTTCTTCCATTATGTACACGAGGGTGCGAGCATCCATACAAGTGCGTATTGGTCTGCATTCTTTGTACTCTTAGGAACTCACGGATTACACGTATCTATCGGTATCTTCTGGATTACCGGGGTCTTGTTCCAAATTAAAAAACGTGGATTAACTCCACAAACAGCATCGAAGATTTTTATCTCAAGTCTATACTGGCATTTCCTTGATGTTGTATGGATCTTCATCTTCACAGCTGTTTACTTGATCGGATTAGGGGGGCTTTTGTGATATGGCTGGAAAAACACATTCCTCAGCAGAGCACGAACACTTCCCTTGGAAACACGTAGTTGGCTTCATTCTATCCATCGTGCTAACCGTTTTAGCATTCTGGATTGCTATTGGAGCTGAAATTGGCAGTTCTGCAAAACTATGGATTATCTTTGGTTTTGCTTTCATTCAAGCGTTCTTGCAGCTATTCATGTTTATGCACATGACAGAAAGCGAGAACGGAACTGTTCAAGTCGGAAATACATTGTTTGGTCTGTTTTGTGCGATTATCTTCGTTATCGGATCTGTTTGGATCTTTGCGGCTCACTACAGCCACGGAGAGAACAGCAAAGACGGTTATTCACCTTCTGCGCCAAAGCAATCTGAGCATTCAGAGAAATAATAAAAAACCACTCATCTTTTAAAGGTGAGTGGTTTTTATCTTTGATGTTGATAACGCCCTTCAATAAGTGGGCGTTATTTATCTGGTGCTACTGAATCTTTTACGAATGAATGGAAGTCCATAAATGAGGAACGCTGCAATGTGTGCCAAAATGACGTTAATGGCAAAGAATGCGATCATGAAGGTATGTCCTGCTGGAGATAAACTGCTTGTCATGTAAAGACCGAAGAAAATCCACATAATCATAATGGGTGGAATAGAAGCAAGTGCAATTTTTCTGTTTTCCAACCATAAAAACAGGGGTGTAGCCGTTGCAATACATAGGTACGCAAAGAACATATCCATCGTATCCAACTCCTTTGTAAGTTGATGTTCAATTCAAATGAGAGGTCAGGATGCAATTGTGTCTGTTTTTAGGAGATATTGTGAACATTTTGTTACAAGTATTATACCACAATTGACTTTGAAGTAAACTCAATAATTGGAAAATGGGCCTTATTCCGTAGAAGGTGGATTTTTCTTTTTCTCTTCGTACAGCTTATGTTGGTTTAATAATTGCTTGTCATATCGCCACATAGGTCATTGAATTTTCCCCTTAATATCTGTAAAATAATCTTTTTAAAGGACTCATGATCGGTTGAATGAAAAGAGTATAGAGGAATTTTTTCCTATTGTTAGGATGAAAAGTATTTCATTTTTTGAAAAATGATTGGAACCTTTCGGAGGTATCTTCCGTCATATTTAAGGTGAGTTGCTTTTGTGAAAATTTCAATCTAATATAAATAAGGGCTTTTATGTTTTGTAATAAGGGTGGTTAGTTCATGAACAAGAGGAATACATCTCCATACTATCAAGGGGATTTAATTTTTATATTTTTAGCCTTCTTTGCCATTAGTGTCATTGCGATTTATGCTGCGGGTCAATTTGGACAGTATGGATCTAATGCATGGACGAGGCAGATTATTTACTACATGGTCGGCGTTATATGTATTGTAGCGATAAATTACTTTGATTTGGAGCAATTAGAGAAGCTAAGTCTCTATATTTTTATAGGTGGTATACTGCTGTTACTCTTTCTGAAAGTTGCTCCTGCAAAAATTGGAAGCCATGATTTTGCCCCAATTAAAAATGGTGCAAAAAGCTGGTTTGTAATACCAGGAGTTGGAACACTTCAGCCTTCAGAGTTTATGAAAATTGGTTTGATTATGATGCTTGCATCTGTCATCGGTAAGTCAAGCCCTAGAGGAAAACGGACATTAGAGGATGATATCTTCCTACTATTAAAAATTGCCGGGGTATCAGCCGTTCCAGTTGGGCTAATTTTCTTACAGGATGCAGGTACAGCAGCTGTTTGTATGTTTATTGTCGTTGTGATGGTGTTTTTATCAGGGGTCAATTGGAAGCTGATTTCTCTCATCGGTTCTGTGGTTGTGCTTTTAGTTGCCGCTGTGTTAGCCGTGATCATTCTCTTCCCTGATGTTGCGAAAACAATTGGTATTCAGCAGTATCAAATTAACCGGATTACCGCTTGGCTGCCTGATAGCTCTACATCAGCCAACCAAGCGCAGACTCAGGATTCGTCTGGGTCTGATAAATATCAAGTAGACCAGGCCATTATGGCTATTGGGGCTGGACAGATTTTTGGGAATGGGGTTAAAAACTTAAAAGTCTATGTCCCAGAAGCACAAACAGACATGATTTTCTCCATTATAGGAGAAGCCTTTGGTTTTATTGGCTGTGCGTTTGTTGTGATCATGTTCTTCTTCTTGATCTACCGGCTTGTCGTGCTGATTGACCGTATCCATCCTTATAGCCGATTTGCGTCATTCTTCTGTGTAGGATATACAGCACTTATTGTAATCCATACGTTCCAGAACATTGGGATGAACATCGGCGTAATGCCTGTAACAGGGATTCCGCTCCTATTTATCAGCTTCGGAGGAAGTTCTGTCTTATCTGTTCTCATTGGATTCGGAATTGCTTATAACGCAAGTGTTCAATTAACGAAATACCAAAGTTATTTATTTAAATAAAACGGGTAAGGGCAGTCTAAGCATAGACTGTCTTTTTTCATTCGAGTTTTAATTTTTGAAAAGCCATATGTCTTTGTCTTATGATAGGAGAAGTGAAGGAGGTCTTCGAATTGAACAAAACGATAGAAACGATATTAAATCATCGGTCCATTCGTTCGTTTACAGACGAGCGTTTGTCCGAAGAAGAGGTGCTGACACTCATTAAAAGTGCACAGGCTGCTTCGACATCAAGCTATGTACAGGCGTACAGTATTATTGGTGTGACAGATCAAAAGAAGAAGGCCAAGCTTGCTGAACTGGCTGGGAATCAGCCGTACGTTGAGAAGAATGGGCATTTCTTTGTCTTCTGTGCAGACTTGAAACGCCATGATGATATTGCAAAAAAAGCAGGGAAGAATCATCAGGAGGCGCTTGAGAATACGGAAGCCTTTCTCATTAGCGTCATTGATACGGCACTCGCTGCACAAAATATGAGTATAGCCGCAGAATCAATGGGACTTGGGATCTGCTATATTGGCGGTCTGCGCAATCAACTGAGAGAAGTCTCTGATCTGCTTGAAACACCATCATATGTGTTGCCGTTATTTGGTCTGGTTGTCGGACATCCAGCAAGTCAATCGTCACAAAAGGAACGGCTGCCAGTTGAACTCATTTATCATGAAAATTCATATCAGCAAGATGAAGCGCATGTGGATCGTTATTTAAAAGAATACGATGATCGTATTTCATCCTATTATGAAGAACGAACAAACGGAGAGAGAACAGATACTTGGTCTAAGCAGATGCTTCGCGGCTTTAGTCAGCCAAAGCGTGCCTTCCTTGGGGAATTTGTAAAAGAGAAGGGCTTTAATCGAAAATAAATAGAAATCCCCCTTTCGATGGAGAGAGGGGGATTTCTGTAAGAGGTGCAGTAAGATGAAATTAAGTATACTGGATCAATCTCCTTTAATTGGAGATGCAACTCCTGCTGAAGCCTTGAAGCAAACGGTTGAATTGGCAAAACAGGCAGAAAAGTGGGGCTATCACCGATTTTGGGTATCAGAGCATCACTTTTCAAACCGGCTTGCAGGATCGAGTCCAGAGGTGCTCCTCGGTCATTTATCAGCCGTTACGTCACATATACGTATTGGCTCAGGCGGTGTGATGCTGCCGCACTACAGCGCGTATAAAGTAGCAGAGAACTTCAGGGTTCTCGAGGCTCTCGCTCCTGGCAGAATCGATCTTGGGATTGGACGTGCTCCTGGCGGTATGCCGATTTCTTCCATTGCTCTTCATCATGGTGAACGAAAACGTCTAGGTGATCAATATCCTGAGCAAGTAGAAGAGTTGAAGGTCTATTTACACGACCTAGCAGATGAATTTTATCCATTGCCTCATTTAACCGCTTCTCCGAAAGTAGAGACTGCACCAGAGGTATGGATGCTTGGTTCCTCTGGAGGAAGTGCAAGACTTGCGGCGAAAGCAGGTGCAGGCTATACGTTTGCTCTATTTATCAATGGTGAAGGTGGAGAAGATTCTGTAGAACAATATATCAACCGTTTCGAACCATCAGCATTCGGTGAGAAGCCGCGCGTTAGTCTGGCGGTCTTCGTTTTATGTGCTGAAACTGAGGAACAGGCAGAAAAACTGGCAGTCAGCTTAGATTTATCCTTACTTGCCAATGAACAGGGGCAAAACCTCGGGGGATTTCCTTCATATGAAAAGGCACAAGCATATTCCTATAGTCCATATGAACAAAAACGTGTGGCAGCCAATCGTCAAAGAATGGTGGTTGGGACGCCATCTTCTGTGAAAAAGCAGCTGACGGCACTAACGAAGGCTTATCGTACAAATGAAGTGATCGCCGTGACCATCACTCACCGCATGCAAGACCGGCTCACATCCTATCGTTTATTAAAAGAAGCCTTTGATGCATAACGTATGTATGTCTAGTTAGCGTCCACGTAGCCAGTAGAGAGGGAAGAGAAGCATCATGATGAAAATAAACGAGGCTGTCATAAGTAAACTAAGCGGGTAAATAAAGGACACATAGACTGTCAGCTCGCATGTTTGATGAAAAGGACGAGGATGTTTCGTATATAAAAGGGTGAAAAAATACAACAGGGTGATCGTTAGAAAAAAAGCAGTAAAACAAGAAACGATCCATAGCAATATCAACATCAGTCTCTCTTTCCTCCATATATGATCGAAAAGCCTTGATGAGCTGATCCGCTCATTCAAGGCTTTTCTTGTGATTCACATTTATTCAGGGTAAATATCGAAAGGTTCCTTCGTTTGAACAGTGTCGGATTTTCCTTTCAAACTTGCATACGCAAGCATTGTATACTCACCAGATTCGAGCTTTTGACCTTGATTGATTGTGCCATTCCATTTTACGCGGTGTTCTCCTTTATCAACATGTTGATAAACACCTGCTTCACCTAAATACTCTCCATCTGTCGAGTAGACGAGGAATGCAAGGTTTTCAGCTCCGCCAGGCAGATAGCTGCTAATGACATAGCTTCCAGCACGGTTATCCGGCTCTACAGAAACCGAAGTGACGCGCGGATAATCAGGTTCTTTTACAATCAATAAAGTCGGAATCTCTGTGACCTTTCTGCCATTTTCGCGAAGGGTAATGCTACCTTGGTACGTTCCTTTTTTGGTTTTACCGTATTTCACTTGTACGGCGGAAGTAAAGGACCCTGTGGAATTCCCTTTGACAGTGATTTTCTTCGTTCCGTTTGTGCTGATGCCGCTGCCATCGAATTTGTAATCAATGGTGTATGTTTTCGGTGCTTTTGAAAGGTTCTCTACCTTGAATTTCTTCGTTTTGATTTGAACGCCTTTTTCTTTCAAGAAAGTGCCATAAGAATAACTCGCATCAGAAACGATAGATGACGCTTGGAGTGATTCGATGATTCGAACACTGCCTGTCCCTTGTGTGTTGTGAGGGAATGGGCTGCCGTTTGCATCGGATAGTTTTTCTGCTGTATTCATCAGCAATGCTTTAATTTGTGCTGTTGAGTAAGATGGTTTTGCTTGCTTAATGATCGCTGCAACCCCAGCCACATGCGGTGAAGCCATGCTTGTTCCTTGCTTTGATCCATATCCGTAAGGCTGAGAAGGATCGTGCGTTGGGATTGTACTCACAATGCTGACCCCTGGCGCTGATAAATCAGGCTTAATCATCCACGTATCCACAACTGGTCCGCGAGAGGAGAAGTCAGCGACTTGCTCACTAAGCTCTTTAACAAATTGAATGGAGAAAGTCGTTGTATTATTTCCAGCCTCAATGGCATTGACAAGCGCCGTTCCTTCAGCTTTTGATAGCTTAATCGTTGGAAGAGCAAGACCTGGTACATCGACTGGAATTTCCCCATCGGTGTTGTTATACATCACAACGCCGATTGCACCAGCAGCTTTTGCATTGTCGACTTTATCAACAAAGGCAATCGCTCCTCGCTCGATCACGGCAACCTTTCCTTTCACATCAATGTCTTCAAATGCTTTTTCGTCACCGATCCCTGCATGGACGAGTGTGACTTGTTTTTGGTCAAGTGCTTTTAAATCACTCTCTTGGTAGTAGCCCATCACTTTTGCAGTAGAATAGTTCGGGAATGTCACATTGTAAAGGCTGTAAGGAAGCTGAGTTGCTCCGACAGATATGGCATCTCTTGACGTGCCGGGAGATCCGACTGTCCAGCTGTTCGGACCGCTGTTTCCATTCGATGTGACAGCGACAACGCCTTCAGACATGGCCCAATCAAGTGCGATACTTGTAGCATAATCAGGGTTATTCACACTGTTTCCGAGAGAGAGGTTCATAACATCTGCTCCATCAGTAACAGCACGGTCGATGCCTGCAAGAACGTTTTCAGTTGTTCCAGAACCGCCTGGTCCAAGTACACGGTATGCAAGAAGTGTGGCATCCTTGGCGACACCTTTCATTTGTCCATTGGCAGCAATTGTCCCTGCAACGTGTGTGCCGTGGTCTGTCGATTCACCTCTAGGGTCTCCTTTAGGTGTCTCTTGCGGAGAATAATCGTTATCAACAAAATCATAGCCTTTGTATAAACCAAAGTTTCCTTTTAAATCAGGGTGGGTATAGTCAACTCCAGTATCAATGACAGCGACTTTTACCCCTTTTCCAGAGTAGCCGGCATCCCAAGCTTTTGGTGCACCGATAAACGGAGCGCTTTTATCCATAAGAGGGGAGACATCTTCATTTGGAAGCTGAATGCTTTCCTTTTTCACTTCATCTGTTTGATATGTAACGTCCGGATAAACGGCTTTGACTCCGTCAACTGCGAGCAGCTTCGGAATTTCGTTTGCAGGAAGTTTCATAGAGAAACCAGAGAAGACTTTTTCATATTCTTGACGAACACTCGCTTTATCAATTTCTTTGAGTGCTTCATTTTTTACTTTTGTTCGAGATTTTTTGAGGGAGGCTTTTGTTTGAGCTTTGCCTTCTTGCTTTGCTTCAACTAAAGATTTTTCCTTTAATTCAACAATGACAGTGGTATGTTTTCTAGATTTGACATTGATTTCACCGAAGATTTCTGCTTTTTCCAGTTCCACCTGTTTGTTCGATGGAGCGGCAGCAGCCTGTTGACCTGTAAAGAATGTGGATAAAACAAAAATAGTGGAGAACAATAGAACGGAAGAACGAGAGATGACCTTTTTCATTAATTTTCCCCTTTCTAGATGTGTTTTTAGGGAGATAGCCTTTCTTTTTGTGGATAAATAGGAAAGATTCACTGCCCGTTATTAAGTATTCAATACGATGAAAACAATTCCTTTACTAAAATGGTCTTATTTTACATAGTTATAAAGAACTATTTTGTTTATAAAGTCTCACTTATGCACAAACTCCTGTTGATAACTCAATTATTTAGATATATATATGGAAAACAAAAAAATCTCATACACAAAATCTAGTAATGGGGTGTTGATATGTGGATAAACCCTGTTGATAAGGTGTGCTTATCTTTTGGATATAGTGTGTATAAAATTTTTATTGAAACATCCTCGTACATGATGATCTTCTGCACTTTTCAACAAAACTTCTGAAAACTAGTTTGTTTTTTCACCCAGATTGTGACAAACCTCTCTTTTTTCTCGGGATATGATAGGAGCAGTTGTTTTGCTAGAACTGCTAGATTCTAAGAAAAGCGGAGGGATGTTCAGTGAGGAAATTCAAAAACTGGTTGAGTGTATGGTTTGGTTTCATGATGAATGTGCTTGTGAATCCTGGTGTGATGATGAAGCAGCAACGTTTTCAGGCAGCTGCAGTGGATGATCGTTTCTTTCAAATCGTGAAAGAGAGAGAGCTAGAGAAGCTGGCAGAAGTAAAGAACAAGAAGCGCAGGTCAGAAAGAGCGTTTAAGCAAAGTCTGATAATGCTTGATGAGAAGACGACGAGAGAGGCGCGTGCTGGTCCGCTCTTACCTTTACATGGGAGATGAAACAGGGTAAAATCCCACATAAGAAACGTTATCTGGTGGGAGAGGATACCCCTTGAAGATATATAAGATATTGAATAACAATGCAGTGGTTGTAAAGGAAGGTGATCAGGAGAAAATTGTGATGGGGCCCGGAATTGCTTTTCAGAAGGGGAAAAATGACGTCGTTCCCGTTCAAAAAATAGAGAAAATCTTTGTTGTGCGTGAAGAAAATGAGAAATTCAAACAAATCCTTGCAACATTGCCCGAAGCGCATATTGAGGTGGCAGAGCATATCATCAGTTATGCAGAGGGTGAACTGATGATGCCGCTTAGTGATCATATCCACATATCACTGACTGACCATTTATCCTTTGCCATTGAGCGTATTCAAAAGGGCATTTTGCTATATAATAAATTGCTTGGTGAGATCAAAGTCTTATATAAGCAAGAATATGATATTGGAAAGTATGCCATTCGTTATGTAAAGGAGCGGCTCGGGGTTGAACTGCCGGACGATGAGGCAGGGTATGTAGCACTCCATATTCATACGGCCAAAATGAATACGGAGTCTATGAAAAAGACCGTGAAATATACAACGATGATCAAAGAAATGATCGAGCATATAGAAAGCTATTTTCAGTATTCAATTGATGAGGATAGTATTTCCTATCAGCGGCTTGTGACACATTTGAGGTATGCATTAGGCAGGTTGGAATCAAATGAGGCATTTCAAATCATGGACGATGACATGCTGAGTTTTATCCAAACAAAGTATGATTTGGCTTACCAGTGTGCACGTGGACTCGCTGATTTGTTGAAAAATGAATATGAACTTTATCTCCCTGAATCGGAGATCGGCTACATCACGCTGCATGTCCAGCGTCTGCAGGATGCCGAATTGGTTTAGTGGTTGTGCCTGCATGCAGGCTTTTTTTTATGCACACTACTTTAATTAGTGTATATGGGTCAATAGATTCGAAAAAAGAGGTTGACGCAGGTCACGCTCTTATACTATGATGAAAGCGTAATCAAAATTTGATATCGTGGGATTGTGACTGTCAGGCAGGCAAGACCTAAAATTTGCGTAACGAGGGGACGTGTATGTCCTTTTATCGTTGGTGAATTTTAGGTCTTTTTTGCTTTAAAAAAGGAGGAGACAACATGGATTATCAAAAAACAGCCAAAGAATTAACAGAACTATTAGGTGGCAAAGAAAATGTCATCAGTGCCACGCATTGTGCAACAAGACTCAGATTGGTGATGAAAGATGAAGAGCTAATTGACAAAGATGCCATTGAGGAACTTGAAGGGGTAAAGGGGGCTTTCTCAAGCTCGGGGCAATTCCAAATCATTTTTGGAACGGGAGCAGTCAACAAAGTATATGAACCTTTTGCACGTGAGACTGGCCTTGAGACAGACGACGAGAAACAAAAACCTGTCAGCCATGATGAAGCAGTGAAACAAAAAATGAATCCACTTGCACGTTTTGCAAAGACATTATCAAATATATTTGTGCCGATCATTCCAGCCATTGTTGCAAGTGGTTTATTAATGGGCTTATTAGGCATGATGAAAGCCTTCAAATGGGCTGACCCAAGCTCCGCGATTTTTCAAATGCTTGATATGTTCTCAAGCGCAGCCTTTATCATTTTGCCGATTTTAATTGGGGTCAGTGCAGCGAAAGAGTTTGGTGGAAATCCATATTTAGGAGCCGTTATTGGGGGGATTATGATTCACCCGAACCTGCTCAACCCGTGGGGACTGACAGATGCGAAACCAGAGTATATGCATTTATTCAATTTTGATATTGCTCTTCTTGGTTACCAAGGAACAGTCATTCCAGTGTTATTGACTGTGTACATCATGTGCCTTGTTGAAAAGAATTTAAGAAAAGTGGTTCCGAACAGTATTGATTTACTTGTGACCCCATTTGTGACGGTGATTGTGACTGGATTTGTGACGTTTATTGCTGTTGGGCCGCTTGGAAGAATGCTCGGTACAGGAATTTCGAATGCACTGACATTTATTTATGATCATGCAGGGTTCTTAGCAGGACTCATTTTCGGAGGAGCCTACTCACTCATTGTGCTCACAGGGGTTCATCATAGCTTCCATGCGATTGAAGCTGGACTGTTGAATGATATTGGACGTAACTATTTGCTGCCAATTTGGGCGATGTCTAACGTAGCACAGGGCGGGGCAGGTTTGGCGGTCTTTTTCTTAGCGAAACGAGCGAAAACAAAGGAAATCGCACTACCTGCAGCTTTCTCTGCTTTCCTAGGGATTACCGAGCCTGTGATATTCGGTGTCAATCTCCGCTATCGTAAGCCGTTTATCGCCGCGATGATTGGAGGCGCATTAGGCGGGGCATTTGTTGTTTTCACAAAGGTAGCCGCCAACGCCTATGGTTTAACTGGTATTCCGATGATTGCGATTGCAGCGCCATTCGGTGTGCAAAATGTGGTGAATTATGTGATTGGTATGTTAATCGCTGTTGCGGTCTCATTTACTCTCACTATCATGTTTAAAGTAAAAGAAGTAGAAAAATAATCAAGGAGTGGTCACAGTCATGACAACAACTGACGCAGCACTTCGTCAAAAGGTAGTAGAACGTATTCGAAACTATGAGCATTTGGTGAAAAAAGATGTGTATCGCCAGCATTTTCATTTAATGCCGCCGGTTGGTCTTTTAAATGACCCGAATGGGTTGATTCAGTGGAAAGGGGTTTACCACATTTTTTATCAGTGGCAGCCATTCAAAACGGGTCACGGCGCAAAATTTTGGGGCCATTACACATCGACAGATTTAGTGAATTGGCAGCACGAGGAAGCCGCCCTTGCGCCAAGTGATTGGTTTGATCAAAACGGCTGTTATTCTGGCAGTGCAGTCATTGACGATGGACATATGTATGTGATGTACACTGGCAACGTTCGCGATGAACAAGGGAACCGCGAGACGTATCAATGTTTAGCGGTTTCAGAGGATGCCATTCATTTTCAGAAAAAAGGAGTCGTGGCGACGCTTCCAGATGGATTCACTGCCCATTTTCGTGATCCGAAAGTATGGAAGCGAAATGACCAGTGGTACATGGTTCTAGGTGCACAAAGCCTTGATCTGAAAGGGAATCTCGTCTTGTTTACCTCTGATACTTTAGACAATTGGACGTTTCAAGGCATCATTGCAGGCAGTGGGAAAAATGGATTAGAGGATTTCGGCTATATGTGGGAATGTCCAGATCTATTTGAATTAGATGGACGGGATGTATTGATTGTGTCGCCGCAGGGGCTCGAGCCGAATGGCTTAAAATATCATAATACACATCAATCAGGTTATTTTGTTGGGAAATTGGATGACCATACCTATCAATATACGCACGGAGCGTTTGAGGAGCTGGATCGAGGCTTTGACTTCTATGCGCAGCAAACCTTTCTAGACGAATCAGGCAGACGCCTTTTAATTGGATGGATGGGAGTGCCTGATCAAGGAGAAGAGCATCACCCAACGATTTCTTATCAATGGATACACTGCCTCACCATTCCAAGAGAGCTACGTTTAGATGAAGATGGACATCTGATTCAAAAGCCCGTCACTGAGCTTCAGGCGATGAGAACCAACGAACAAGAGCATGTTTTCCATATCAAACGCTCTGTTCAATCGATTCCTGTAGATGATATTACGAGTGCAGAGTTATTCATTGATCAAATTGATACACAAAAAGGGTTTGAATGCTGTATTCGTGCGGCAGCCCGTATCATTTATGATAAAGATGAGGGCAAACTGACATTAGAGAGAGAGCGATTTGAAGATCGAACAAAAGAAGTTCGAGAAGTGGCAATAGAGGAATTACACGACCTTCACATCTTGATCGATGCATCTTCAATTGAGATTTTTGTAAACGGAGGCAGAGAAGTATTGACTGCTCGTTACTTTCCTTCCCCGGGAAATAAATCAATCTCAATCAGTGGCAGAAATGAAACAAAACTTAAACTAAAAACATGGCATTTACAAAGAAAAGTAGATCAATGATCTGCTTTTTTTCTAGTGAATTCAGCCTGTATCTTAGGGGCTATATCATGTATATACAAGCGTTGTCAGAAGCGGTTTGATGACGTTTTACATATATGATAACAGGTGGAATTATGGTATCATTTTAAAATATATACAGCTGAGGCTGACGTTTATCCAAATGCGATAGGACAAAAAGGGGTTGTTTACTTGAATTCAAAACAGCAGCCGACGACTAGAAAACGCTTGGAGACAATGGCAGATCATGTTGAAGATAAACGTGAAGAATATAAAGAATTGCTCATTCAAGTCCAATCTATTCTCGGTGAACCTTCTCTAGAGCAGGAAGAATTAAAAGAGAAGCTGTCAGATACGTATAAACAAATGAAAGAATATGCCTTATTTGTTGAATCTATTGAAGCCTTTATTCGAAAAATGGCGAAAGAATCTGATCAGCAAAAGTAGGTATGAATGTATCGTGAAAAAGTATACCTGTGTATGGGTATGCTTTTTTTAGTCAGATCATTAAAAATTAAAATGAAAGCGTTGACATTTATTTTGTTATGATACAAAATAAATGAAAATTCATCTCAGCTTATACAGGAGGAACGATATGAACCATGCAACCAAGAAATATTTGATTACCGCTATCATTGTCCTTTTTTCTATGAGTTTTCTTAGTCCTTCCGTTTCATCTGCTCGAACCCCGCACACGTCATTTTTTACACCTACCGCTTCCTTACCATCTGGTCAATATTATCGTGCACAAGAGGTGGCTCTCCATTCTCCGGTGCCAAAAGCTACTTTGTATTACACAACAGACGGCAGTCAGCCGACATCTCAAAGTCAGCGGTATAAAAAGCCTATTCATATTGATACCAATACAACTTTAAAAGTAAGCGCTTACAAAAATAAGCACTACCTAGCTACTTCTACGTACAAATATCGTTTTGTCACACGAGAGGATATTGCATCATCTTTTTTATCTTTTGAATATCAAGGAATGCCTTATCGGTTGTACATTCCGACAAACCATAAGAGGGGTAAAGCTTATCCTCTAGTCCTATTCTTACATGGAGGCGGGGAAAGAGGGACCGATAATCAAAAGCAGTTACTTGCGAACGATGGTGCAGTTTTATGGGCTTCTCCTGAAGTTCAAAAGAAACATCCTGCATACGTACTAGCACCTCAGGCGCGAAATACTGTGGATGGGGGCTTTGCTTTAACAAGAAATGCGCAAAATGAAATCGATCTGAAAAATGTATTTCAATTTTCACCAGATTTACACAAAGCCTATGAAGTGCTTCAGCATGTGTTAACTTCTTATAAGATTGATCAGAAAAGGATTTATGCGACTGGTTTATCTCAAGGCGGATTTGGCTCGTATCAGTTGAACATCACATATCCTCGTTTGTTTGCAGCGATGATTTCTATTGCCGGTGGTGCTGATCCAAGCAAGGCGGGAATTTTAGCACACAAGCCAATATGGGCATTTCATGCAGAGGATGATTCCATTATCCCTATCAGCTATGCGAGAAATACAATTCAGGCTATTCAAAATGCTGGTGGAAGGCCAATTTATACGGAGTATGAAAGCAAGTATGGGTATGATCATGCATCATGGACGCCTGCTTATGAGACCAAAGGATTAACCGATTGGTTATTTGCACAGAGACTCAGCTTACGATAAACAAAAAAACCGATTCATCCAAAAGACGAATCGGTTTTTTCTATTCTACTTATCAAAACGATGAGCAGAATGCTTTGTTGGTCCGATGTATTTATTTAGCTGGAAAGAGCCTTTGATGGCAGCTGTGATGAATTCTTTTGCTGCATAAATGGCTTCTTTCACGTCTGAGCCGTTTGCCAGTTCAGCTGTGACTGCTGCTGAGAATGTGCAGCCCGCGCCGTGTGTGTATTCTGTGTCGATCTTATCTGTTTCAAGTCGTTCGAAGGTTTGTCCATCATAAAGCAAATCGATCGCTTTATCTGGGCTTAGCTTACCGCCTCCAGTGATGACCACATACTTGGCACCAAGTTCGTGAATGCGTTTTGCTGCTTCTTCCATTTGTTCAATCGTTTTGATCTCACCGATTCCGCTTAATTGACCTGCTTCGAAAAGATTAGGCGTAATGACGGTTGCCAGTGGCGTAAGCTTTTCGCGCAGTGCTTCAGCGTGCTCTGGATATAGCACTTCGTTCGCACCCTTACAAACCATAACAGGATCAATGACGACATTTTTTAGGTCGTATGTTTTGATGGTGTCCGCTGCAAGTTCGATCACGTCGACTGTTGGGAGCATACCTGTTTTCAGCGCATCTACCCCAATGCCTTCTACAATGGTAGAGAGCTGCGCACGGATCGTCGCCGTATCAATTGGAAACACCTGATGATCCCAATGGTTATGAGGGTCCATTGCAACGACAACGGTTAAAGCTGTCATCCCATAGACGTTTTTCTCTTGAAACGTTTTTAAATCTGCTTGGATACCTGCACCGCCGCTTGAATCCGAGCCTGCGATGGTGAGTGCTTTATTCATAGACATAGTTGCTGAACCTCCAATGTGATGTGTAACAGTTACTGTTCTATCCCTTATTATAATCAGCTTTTCCATTTATCACAATGAAACGACATAAAAAAGCGTTCCACCCTAGGAAGAACGCCTTTCCCCTTATCTTTTACAAATCACCAATTTCCCCATTTTCAGTTCGTCTAAAAGTGTTAAGGCTAATTCCTGATCGGCGCCAACTGACATCATTTTGGCCATGAGCTCGTCATCCCGAGTGCGGATGACATTGGCCATTTGATCTAAAATCCCTTGATCGACCGCTGTCATGCTTTTGGCATTCGTATGCTCTGTGACGGTATCAGAGCGTTCTGGATCGTACGCAAAAACAAAAATATCATCCTTTGCTGAACGTATTTGTTCAATGGTCTGTTTTGCTTCTTTGCTATTTTCTACTGTGAAATGTTCCATCGTCATCACTCCTTTTCATCAAAAATTCCCATTTTTCCGTCACATCAAACCGCCTTTTATATCATGAGAAGAACGTCATTTTATGTTTTAATGGAAAAAGACGAATCTATTAAAGGAGTAAGCTGAATATGAAGATTTCCTTATTAATTGTGACACATAACCGGCTCAGCGCACTGTGTGAGCTGCTTGAATCTATTACGAGACAAACCGTACAGCCCTTTGAAATTGTGGTTGTGAATGATGCAGGAGAGCGTGTCGAGGTCATTCAGGAACTCTATCCCGAACTTCCGATCCGCTTGATCCATTTAGATGAGAATGTCCAGCATGTGAATGCTAGAAACGTGGGGGTGCGGGAGCTGACAGGCGATGTCATTATGCTTAGTGATGACGATGATTATTTTACACCTTGTCATATTGAACGGATGAGTAAGGCGCTGGAGGATGCCGATTTTGTCTTTTCTGATGCAGAAATTGTGTCATTTGAAAAAAAAGGCACGACCCGCTTCCCGGTGTCAAGACGTCTGTTTGCGTATACAGCTGCTATTGAGGATATGCGTGTCTTTTCTACATATGTTCCTTCCGGCAGTATGTACAAACGCTGTATACACGATGAGATTGGCTATTTTGATCCAGCGATGCATCATTACTGGGATTGGGACTTTTTCTTACGTGTCACGCAGCATGCCCGGGTCAAACGAGTGCCTGCTGCCAGTGTGATCTATGCGTTCTTTGACGGCGGTGGAAATCAGTCTAGTGACCTTGGTGAGACAAGAAAGAACTATTTAGATGATTTAAGTGAAAAGCATGGGCTGGGCGATTTGCCGACAGCGAACTTTGCTGTCTTATTAGAAGAACCAGCGATGAAAAAGCGAGAATCAGAGAGTGAGATTGTGTGGGATGGAAAACCGATGATCTCAAGACTGGCACAGCAGACACAAGGAGGAGAACCCCAATGAAGCCATTTTTAAATGATAGCTGGTGGGCTGTGATGAAAAGTGAATTTGAACAGCCATATTATCAGGAATTACGTGAATGGATGAAGGAAGAATATCGCACGCAGACCGTTTTTCCGAAACCGGATGACGTTTATCGTGCGCTTCATTTGACATCATATGAAGAGGTCAAAGTGGTGATTTTGGGACAAGACCCTTATCATGGCCCAGGACAGGCACATGGATTAAGCTTTTCTGTCCAGCCTGGCGTGAAGCATCCACCATCGTTGAGAAATATTTTTCAGGAGCTAAAGGATGATCTTGGCTGTCCTGTTCCAAATCACGGCTCACTTGTGAGCTGGGCAGAGCAAGGTGTGCTGCTCTTAAACACTGTGTTGACCGTAAGAAAGGGCGAGGCGAACTCGCATAAAGGCAAAGGCTGGGAACGTGTGACAGACCGTGTGATAGATGCGCTGAATGAACGTGATCAGCCCGTCGTTTTTGTGCTGTGGGGAAGACATGCTCAAAATAAGAAAGAACGCATTGACCAAAACAAGCATTACATCATTGAGTCACCTCATCCAAGTCCTTTTTCAGCAAGAAACGGCTTTTTTGGCAGTCGTCCGTTTTCAAAGGTAAACGCGTATTTAAAGCAAATGGGGACAGAAGAAATTAATTGGTGTATCCAAGATATTGAATAAAAAGAGGACGAGGGGATAGACCCTTCGTCCTGTTTATTTTAAAAATTTACGAACCAAGTCGAGTCCGTTTTTCGCATTTGGATAACGGAAGGAAAGATCGAAGCGATTGGTTTGGCGTAGAACGCTTTTTTCATGCGTAAAGGTAAAAAAGCTTTCTTTCCCATGATATCGTCCCATGCCGCTTTCACCCACGCCTCCGAATGGCAGGTAAGGAGTAGCGACATGCATGAGCGTGTCATTGATACATCCTCCGCCAAATGAGAGATGGTCTAGAATATAGGATTCTGTTTCTTTACTTGTTGTAAATAAGTAAAGCGCAAGCGGCTTCGGTCTTGCTTTGATCATATGAGTTGCCTCGTGCAGAGAATCGAAGGTCATGACAGGCAGAATCGGTCCGAAAATTTCCTCCTGCATGACGGGATCTTCCCATGTGATGTGGTCTAAAATGGTCGGTGCAATTTTGAGCTCGTCTTCGTTGCGCTGTCCACCCGTAACGACCGTTCCATTTGAGAGGAATTGTGAAAGCCTGTCAAAGTGACGCTGGCTGACATTTTTCCCAAAGTGCGGATGTGTTTCGGGTTGTTCACCATAAAAGTCACGAATGCAGGCTGTCATTTCCCGTAAAAGTTCCTCTTTTATGGATTCATGAACAAGCAAATAGTCTGGCGCAATACACGTTTGACCGGCATTGGTAAATTTGCCGAACGTGATTCGTTTTGCCGCTAATTTGATATCTGCATCAGGCATGACGATGCAAGGGCTTTTTCCGCCAAGTTCGAGTGTGACAGGAGTCAAATGCTTTGCGGCGGCTTCCATGACGACTTTGCCGACTGCCACACTTCCTGTAAAGAAGATATAATCAAAGGGCAGTTTCAACAGCTCTGTACTCACATCTACACCGCCTTCTACGACAGTGGCATGGTCTTCTTGAAATACAGGTTCGATTATTGCACTGATTACTTCTGAAACTTGCGGCGTCAGCTCAGACGGTTTTAAAATAACGGCATTCCCCGCAGCAATGGCACCAACTAATGGAGAAAGAGCCAATTGGAAAGGATAGTTCCAAGGAGCAATGATGAGCACACTGCCATAAGGTTCCTTTATAATCATGCTTTTCGACCCGATATGAGTGAGAGGCGTGCGCACGCGTGTTGGCTTTGCCCATTTGTGGAGGTGCTTGATGGTATGATTGATTTCTTCATACACCATCCCGATCTCAGTTGTATAGGCTTCCTGTTCGGATTTATGTAAATCATGGGCCAAGGCTTGTAAAATATCCTCCTCATGCTGTTTGATGGCTGCTTTTAAGTCTTTAAGAAGACGGATGCGTTCTTCAACCGACGGCTTTTGAAAGACTTTTTGTTTCTGAAAAAGAGCAGTGAGCTTATCCATTATTCAATCCTTTCATAAACGATACTGTTTCTTTTATTATGTGTGAAGGGCTATGTCGGGTCAAATAAGAGAGGCGGGAGCAGACTGCTTTGAAAAAATGAACCCATTTCGGTTGTTCATTTGGTAAAATAATGTTGAAAAGAGACTTTTTTAGATTGGAGGGTCTACCCTTGAATATTCATATATCAAGCCTGCTCCAAAAAATGGATGAAGCGGTTCAAAAGGCGAAACAAAGTGGAAATGATGAAGAGGTGAAACGTCAAGTGGCGGCGATTTCTTCACTATGTGATGTCATACTCGATGCACCATCACAGGTGCAAATGCCGCAAACGCCGGTGATCTCGCCACCTTCTTCGATACAGACACCGTCCGCGCCGCCCGTATCCTCAGATCAAGCGATGCTTGAGAAACTGATGGGTGCGAGTGGTGCGAAGAAATTTCAGCATCAAGAAGAGGGGCAAAAAGAGAAGGATGGGAACGGCGACTCTATCTTTGATTTTTAATGGTCTTGTCACGACAAAGGGAAGGTGATCGGTTTGAAACTATTTTTGGGCGCCATTCAGTGGATGGCATTTTTTATCGCAGCTTCTATTGCTGTACCAATTGCGATTGCACAAGCATTTGAATTGAACCAAGTGCAGTCAGCGGAGCTGATTCAAAGTACATTCTTTTCACTTGGTCTTGTGGCGATGGTGCAATGTTTATGTGGCCATATGCTACCGATCAATGAAAGTCCAGCGGGGCTTTGGTGGGGTGTGTATACCCTTTATGCAGGTATGACAGGAACCATCTTTGCGACGTATCCTGAAACCCTGCAAGCCTTACAAGGAGCTTTAATTTTTAGTGCTGCTTTCTTTTTTATTTTTAGTTTATTTAAAATCATTAATTGGCTCGCGTCGTTATTTACGCCAGTCGTCACAGGTATTTATTTGCTGCTATTAGTTGTCCAGTTAAGTCAGCCGATCATGAAAGGGCTGATGGGCATCGGCTATCGGGGAAATCAGGTGGATGGACTAGTCTTTTGCTTGTCGATCTTAATTATTGTCCTGACCTTCATGATCAGCCGCTCAAAATGGCATTACTTAAGGCAGTTTTCTGTGTTGTTTGCCCTTGCAGGAGGTTGGTTGTTATTCGCTCTACTCGGGCTGGCAAAGCCGGTTCGAATTCCAGAAAAAATTATTGAGTTTCCGAAGATTTTCCCATTCGGAACGCCAGTCTTTGACAGTGGATTGCTTGTCACGTCCTTTTTCATTACGATATTACTCATTGTGAATATGCTGGCAAGTATTCGAATTGTGGAAAGTTCAGTGAAGGCATTTGGTGAACTGCGTGAGCGGAAGAGAGCTCGTCCGGCTGGTTTTGTTGCAGCATTTGGTCACTTACTGAGTGGATTGATCGGAGCGATTGCGCCTGTACCTATTTCCGGGGCAGCAGGATTTATCCAGACAACGAAAATTCCATCGAGAAAGCCTTTTTTCATAGGAAGTTTGCTCATTGTACTCATTAGTTTATTCCCACTGCTCATGAGCTTTTTCTCCGCATTGCCATCACCTGTGGGGCTTGCTGTAAACTTTGTGGTATTCTCCTCAATGATTGGAATTGCGATGTCTGAGTTCGATCAGTATGAGAAAGAAGAAATTCCGCGGATTCGCTTTGTCTTAGGAATTGCCGTTTTAGCAGGTGTAGGGGCGATGTTTGTACCGCAGGGAGCCTTGAAAGGCATGCATCCTGTGCTTATTTCATTATTAAGCAATGGACTTGTTCTAGGAACACTCATTGCGATCGCGGTCGATCAAGTTCTGTTACGAAAGAAAAAGAAATCCGACAATCTCGTGTCAACGTAAAGGGAAAGTTGAATATCGTCTGTCACCCGCGCTATGATAAACATAATTGACGAGATAAGGAGAATGACGAATGAAACTATTTTTCATTTTAGGTGCGATGAATGCGATGTTAGCTGTTGGACTCGGAGCCTTCGGTGCGCACGGTCTTGAAGGGAAAATTCCTGAAAAGTATATAGAGATTTGGAACAAAGGGGTTCAATATCAAATGTTCCATGCGATAGGACTATTTATTGTCGCTTTTCTTGCAGATAAGCTGTCAGGTGTTTCTCTAGTTCCAACCGCTGGCTGGGTCATGCTTGCAGGCATCCTTTTCTTCTCAGGCAGCCTTTATGTCCTAGCATTGACTCAGGTGAAGATTCTAGGTGCCATTACCCCAATTGGTGGGTTGGCATTTATCGCTTCTTGGATCATGCTTGTTATTGCAGCAGCAAAAAATTTATAAGCCAAAAAACCGATGCTTTGAGAAGGGCATCGGTTTTTTCTTAATTCCAGTAAGGAGCGTAATTCGGTGGTGCTTGATAATATGGAATGTAGTGAGATGGAGGGACAGGGTTCGTTTGTACTTCCTCTTCCCTGTGGCAAAATGGCCCGATAAAAGCACTTGGCTTCACAGGCTGAATCGCCTGTTTCCACTGTGTTTCGTTCATGCAATACGTATGTGCCATGATGTGAGCAGGGGTGAGGGTGAGAAGGTCTGAGCCTAGGATCACTTCTGGCGTAGATGCGTTAAAAATGGCTAACAAATGAGTTCTGTCTTGAAGGGCAACTTCGTAGTGCCACCAGCCTTGAGGTACGTTTGCCACCTGTCCAGGGTTGATGGTATAGGTGTGCAGTTTTTTTGTAAATGGATTCAGCATCGAGACGGCAGCAGAACCGGCTATACAATAAACAAGCTCTGCGGCATTTTGATGATAATGAGGCTCTACGACTTTGCTTTTACTCAAATATATATCCAGCAGCGATACTTGATCCAACGAATTTAATTGTTTTTTCCCTAAAACGTTAATCAGGTTATGCTGATCGTATTTCACAAGTGGGCTTTGATTCAGATCGTATGAATATTTCACATTTGGCGATGTATAATCTAGCTCAACAGTCATGAATGTCACCTCTAGGCGTTTGATAAAAACTACTAGGCATCTTATGAGCAGTTCTCTAGAGGTGTGACAAAAACCTACTCAAAAGAAAAAAGCAAGGGCACCTGCTCCTTGCTTTTTGTGTGGCGTTATCTACCTCGGAGAATACGTGGACATAGAGTATGGATAGTCGTATTGAATTTCCCCATCAAACGTAATGTAATCAAGATAGATCGTTAATAGTAAGTATCGTGTTCCCGTCTTGTTATCGCTAATAATAATGTGGTCACGTCCTGCAGCTTCAATGACGCCTCTGAAAATCTTCGAGTTCCACTCCTTACTTGCCTCAAACGTCATATAAATCGTGGCTACCTTGCCGCGGTTCAATCGTAAAATATTTTCAATATAGGACTGTTCGATTGGCAGCTGACCAGTGACATTCTGCTGATAAATGGGTCCAGAAGGAATTTGATACGGCTGCCCGCTGCTCTGCATGCCCTGCCCCCCTTGTGAAGAACCAGTAGACGGCATTGGTGAAAATCCCTGCTGCATTTGTCCTTGCATTTGACCCTGCGTTTGGGGAGGGACTGAATAACCCATCTGCTGCGCAGGATACGGATTTGCTCCATATTGTTGCTGGCGAAAATCTTGACCTTCGAAACCCGAACCTTGCCCAAATTGATTTTTCAATTTCATAACGTTCCTCCTCTTTCCTCATGGTGTTCTAAACAGAAGGCGCTTAAGCACCTGTTGTTTCCATAGCATTCTTTCTCTCTTTCACACTATGAGACAGGTGGGCAGAATATGTACATTGAACGAAAAAAAGGAACTGCGGTGCAGTTCCTTAGGCGCGGGCAAACCCTCGCATTCTTTGTCAAGTCTGTGCTTCGTTGCTTACGAATATGATGTGAAATCTTCCTTACATCATCCAATTTACAGCGCGCTGGACATCAAATAAAAGAGTCATGATAAGAAAAAATACCGCAAGCGGTGTGATCACAATGAGAAAGGCTTGCCATAATCTGAGCTTCATCACAGCGACAATGCCTAAAACGGTCATTCCAAATATCCACGTCTTCGCATAAGCATCAATCAGAGGCAACAGACTAAGATAATACCAAACTCCATAATGCTGATCTAAATAGGGTGAGATTTTGACAAACGTATACGGACCGAGCAATCCGATCGTAAAAATCCAACTGAGTGCAAATAAAGAGGAAGGGAAAAAGATTGTCAGCGTGCAGGCTTTGAGTACATCTAGATATGCCGTTTGACTGCCGAAAAAAAGACGCCCTAACCACTTTAGGATGAGTACACCGAAAAAAAGACCGAGATTGCCTGCTAGAATACCATATCCCGCACCTTGTAACAGAATAAAAGGGAATGGAATATGATTGCCCATATAATCGCTAAAATACCCTTCGTAGACCCAGCCTGTACCAGCGATACTTGCAAGGAGCATCATCAGCCAAATGGGAATAGAGGAATGTTGATATGAGCGAATAATCGTTTTTGTTGCGACGAAAATTTTGAAAAATCGAAAAAAACCTTTTGCTTCCTCTTCTTGGGAGTGATCATTCTTCATAGATTCCAATGTTCTTTACTCCTTTAATACACACAAATGATTACTTATATTACCAAAAAGTTCGCGTTTTTCAAAGGTAGATCAATAAAAAAATACAATTTTATAAAAAATAGGTCACTCTACAGTCTCTTTAAGAGGAGACACATATGATAACCATAGTTTGAAAGAGACCGAGGTGAAAACTTTGACAAAAGTAACTGTCATTATGACGAGCTACAACAAGGCGGCTTACGTCGGCAGATCGATTGAAGCGATTTTGCAGCAGACGCTGTCAGACTTTGAACTATTTATCATGGACGATGGTTCAAACGAAAAAACCCTTGCTGTAATTGAGCCCTTTCGCAAAGATCCCCGTGTTCATTTTATCCAAAGCGGTGTCAAATCGCTGGAGGAGAGAACAGCGAAAACCCGATACGCTGTCCTCATTAATCAAGCTTTAGAACTAGCAAAGGGGGAGTATATTTCCTATGCCACAGATGACAATGTCTATGCCCCGGACCGTTTAGAGAAACTCACACATTATTTAGATGCTCATCCAGGTGAAGATATTGTCTATTCTGCTTCAAAAGTAATCTATTTAAATAGCAAAAAAGAGCCAGTTAAGGAAACGATTCGACCTGCGCAAGCGGTGCAATGGAATGCACCTTGTGCCATAGATCATTGCTCAGTCGTTCATCGTGCTTCTATTTTAACAAAAATCCATGCTGAATTTGGGTCTTACTGGGACGAGAGTCCGCATTTTTATCGAATAGGGGATGCTCGGTTCTTTTTTCGATTAAATCATTTTTATCCGTTCTATCCCTATGATGAAGTGTTAGATACAAATTACATCACAGAGCAGTCGATTCACTATCAGTTGGCGGAAGAAGAGAAAAGTGCTTTTATTCAAGCACTTCCTGAGCAGTCTACCTGCTGGGAACTCCGCCACATATTAAAACAAAAACATGGGAGGTGACCTTAAGTGTCGCACTATATTCATCATTATTGGCAGGTGTACTTTGAGTTTGTAAATCTCATGAAGGATTTGTCCTATCGACAAATTCCCCTTGGATTGATCAGCAATTTCTATCAATATATCAGTCCTGAGGTAAGGGAACGTATGGAGGATGAAGCATTCGGTCAAGAATTGACAACCGATTGTCCGTTGCCGGGAGAGATTCAACCATTTTTTGATCAACATAAGCAGCAGATCAAGCGTATTGCGTATCATCCGGCGAATGGAAAGGTCTTGCTTCATTTTGAACATCTGCGTTTTACTGAACAAAATTACACTCGGTTCCATCCAAATCAAACCGTGGTGCTTGCTCGCTGGAAGAAGGCAGACTATTTCGGTTTACCTGTCATCAGCAAGCCGGAATTAGCGGGAGAGGTTAATAAAGAAGCCCATGCTGAATATATTGAGAAAGCAAATGCTCTCCTTAAACCTTACGCAAAGCACCCCGTCTTTGGCGATGTCTTTTTTAGAGAAAAGCTTCGGAAGGACATTGTGCAATTTATTGATGTCATTGACCAGACAGAAGTGCTATTTCAGATGGAGCCAATTGCAGCCATTATTGTGGGGACAACGGAGGATGCATACAGCCGCGTACTTGCATTGCAAACTGTGAAACGCCAGCTCACGAGTATCTGTCTTCAGCACGGCGCGCTTATGGGAGACGAAGCCTTTTTACCGATTTTTACGACGTGCCACGGGGTGTTTGGAAAGTATGAAAAAGACTGGTATGTAGACAAAGGCTGTCAACCGGAACAGGTGGAGGTCACAGGTCATCCAAGGTTTGATTTGGTGAAGGATCGAACGCCGCTTCAGCAGGAACTCATCTTTCGTAAATTAAACTTCAATCCTGCCAAAAAGACCGTACTTGTGGCGACGCAGCCGTTTTCAGAAGCCTTCTATGGTGATGTGCTTAAAACAATTGCAAAACGGAAAGACATTCAGTTGATCATGAAGCCGCATCCGTGGGAAATTGC
This sequence comes from Bacillus pumilus, assembly GCF_009937765.1. Lineage (NCBI taxonomy): Bacteria > Bacillati > Bacillota > Bacilli > Caryophanales > Bacillaceae > Bacillus > Bacillus pumilus. Next base: position 289,906 of record NZ_CP047089.1, read on the forward strand.
CCGAAACCGATTAAATGAGTATGTGTCCATTGAACGCGCAGGAAATCATGTGAGACTGATTAAAAAAGAAATCGACTTGTATGACCTGCTGCCATATATGGATATGGTCATTACGCTTACATCAACCGTCGGTCTTGAAGCAATGCTTTTTGAAAAGAGTGTGCTGATCGGGAAAATGACAGAAGGCAGAAGATACCCTTATTACGAGTCGCTTGGCAGCTATCATATGGAAAACCCTGTTGAACTGGCTGAGAAAGCCATTCGTATTTTATCGGATGATCAAGAGATGAAGCTGGCAAAGCAGCAAGGAGCTAAGTTCATTAAACAGCATTATCCGCATGCGCGATCGACCGATGTGCTGCTTTCTCTGCTTAAAACAAAAACAGGTGTAGATTTTCAGAGATGAAGATAGGGGTGTTCAAGCGATATGGAAAAAAAGAGAGAACAATTTCTTCCTTATGCCCTGCCGTTGATTGAGCAGGAAGAAATTGAGGAAGTCATTGGAACATTAAAATCAGGCTGGCTGTCAACCGGACCAAAAGTCAGACAGTTTGAAGAAGAGTTTCGGAAGCTGACTGGTGCAAAACATGCGATTGCTGTCAATTCATGTACAGCTGCTTTATTTTTAGCCTTAAAAGCTAGAGGGATTGGGAATGGGGATGAGGTGATTACAACGCCTCTGACATTTTGTGCAACAGCCAATACGATCATTCATACAGGGGCAGCTCCTGTATTTGTCGATATTGACCCAGCGACACTCAACCTCGATGCAGAGAAACTAGAAGAGGCGATTACACCATATACAAAAGCCATTGTCCCTGTTCATTTTGCTGGCCAATCGTGCGATATGGACCGGATTCTAGCCATTGCTAAAAAGTACGATCTATTTGTGCTCGAGGACGCCGCTCACGCCCTGCATACGACGTATCACGGGCAGCCGATTGGAGCGATTGGAGATGCGACTGCCTTTAGTTTTTATGCAACGAAAAACATAGCGACCGGGGAAGGCGGCATGCTGACGACAAATGATGATGCACTAGCCGATCGAATTAGAAAACTAGCACTCCATGGGATGAGCAAGGGAGCATGGAATCGTTATGGAGAAAAAGGAACGTGGTACTACGAGGTCGAGGAACCTGGCTATAAGATGAATATGTTTGATGTGCAGGCATCGTTAGGACTTGTCCAGCTAAACCGTCTAGATGATATGCAAGCACGGAGAGAACTAATTGCGAAAGCATACAATCAGGCATTTCAAAAAGAAACAGGGCTGATCCTACCGCCTGTCCATCAAAAGGGCAGACATGCATGGCATTTATATGTACTGCAAGTGGACCCGAAAGAAGCATTCATCACACGTGATGAGCTGATTGATCGGTTGCAAAAAGACTATAAGATCGGCACGAGTGTTCACTTTATCCCTGTTCATTTGCATCCATACTATCAACAAACCTATCATTATTCACCAGAGGATTTCCCTGAGTCACTCGCATACTACAAGCGGACCCTCTCACTGCCTCTTTACCCAAGTATGACAGATGAAGATGTGCAGGATGTCATCGCTGCGGTGCTGTCTATTTTAAAAGAACAGAAGGCATCTTTATGAAGGTCGTTCATGCAATAGACGATCAGGTGTTATCCGTTTGGCTTGAGAAATACGGTCAACAAATTGAACAAATGAAAGGCTTCAAACAGTTTGGCCTTGTTAGTGGCGCCCAGCTCAAAGCGGTGCTGTTATACGACTGGTCAAAATGGGAAAGCGGCATATTTGATCAGCATATTTTTCATGTGAAGTTTGCGGCAGCTGAGTCAGCATCTGCTTTTCAGGAATTGATGGAACGCTTCATCAATTGGATGAGATCAGAAAAATGCGATTTTTTCTTTTTACGTCTTGAAGCGGCAGATGTTGAAAAAAACCGCATCGCCCAAAGGCTGTCACATGTGTACTATGTGGGCGGTCTCACTCGTCTTGAAGCACCGCCTGTTCACATGGAAATGCCATCAACAAGTGAAGATGTGGTCATCAGTCTGCCGGATGAAAAGGAATACGATGAGGCGGTGTCACTCGCTTATCAGGCTTTTGTGAAAAGCCGGTATGCACTTGATCCTTTTTTAGACCAGAATGCGGTCCAGCATTTCTTTCAAGAATGGATGAAAAATAATTTGCTCGGACGTGCAGATATCAATCTCGCAGCAAAGGTGAATGATGAAATCGTTGGTTTGATCCAAGGGTTGATAAAGGACGATGAATTGGTGCTTGATTTACTTGCCATTAGACCAGATGCACAAGGAAAAGGACTCGGAAAGAAGCTGGTGATGGCAATGGTGAAAGCCTCTTATGAGAGAGGGCACCGATTTATGTCGGCCGGAACTCAGATGCATAACACAACCGCCATTCAGCTGTACGAAAAGCTGGGCTTTAGAACAAAAAATTCTTTTTTGTATTACCATGTATGGCCGAAAAAAGGAGAGAGGTAAGATGGCGCATTTCTACATTGGAGATCGCAAAGTGGGGGATGGTGCGCCTGTCTTTATCATTGCAGAGGCAGGCATTAACCATGATGGGAAGCTGGATCAGGCGCTTGCTTTAATTGATGTGGCAAAAGAAGCAGGTGCCGATGCAGTGAAGTTTCAAATGTTTCAAGCTGATCGGATGTATCAAAAGGAACCGGGTTTATACGAAACAGCCAAGGGAGAAGAGGTGTCCATTTTTTCCTTAGTCGAACAAATGGAGCTGCCGCCAGAATGGTTACCGGTGTTATTGTCACGCTGCGCGGAAAAAGGGCTGCTCTTTTTAAGCACAGTGTGTGACGAGGAATCTGCGGATTTATTAAATCAAACCGATCCGCCAGCTTTTAAACTGGCATCCTATGAGATCAATCATTTGCCTCTTTTACGTCACACAGCTTCTTTTCAAAAGCCCATCATTTTCTCAACTGCCGGCGCCACTATTGCAGATGTTCATGAAGCATATGAGGCGATTACAAGCGAGCAAAACGATCAGGTCGCCATCATGCATTGCGTGGCAAAGTATCCAGCACCTAGAGCTTTCACGAATCTTCGTGTGCTCCAAACCTTAGCCTCCGCTTTTCCTGAGGCGGTCATCGGCTTTTCTGATCATAGTGAACATCCTACTGAAGCTCCTGTTGCTGCTGTGAAACTTGGGGCAGCCATGATTGAAAAGCATTTTACAATAGATAAGACACTTCCTGGCGCCGATCATTCCTTTGCGCTCGATCCAGAAGAATTAAAGGAAATGGTTCAGCATATTCGAACGGCGGAAAAGAAGCGGAACCAATCAGAAACTGATGCTCATTCTGTGTCAGAGGATCTCCTTGGCAGTTCTTTTAAAACGACAACAGCCATTGAAGGGCAGATTCGTGAATTTGCGTATCGAGGGATTTTTACGACAAGAGGGATTGCAAGGGGCGAGACGTTGACCGAAGAAAATCTAGCCGTATTACGTCCAGGACAAAAAAGCCAAGGTCTTCATCCGCGATACATGGAGATTTTACTTGGGGCCAAAGCTGTCAGAGACATTCCAGCCCATACAGGGATTTCGTGGAAAGATGTGCTCATGCAGGAGTCTGCAAATGATCAATGATGTGCTCTTTGTCATACAGGCTAGAATGGGCTCAACAAGACTGCCAAAAAAGGTGATGAAGCCGATCGGTGGTATGGCATTGATCGATTTTATCGTTGAACGGGTAAAGCAATCAGATCATTACAATCACAAAACGCAAAACCTCATGATCGCCACAACAGTCGAAGCAGAAGATGATCTATTGGCTCATTATTGTTTATCAAAGGGCTATAAGGTATTTCGTGGCAGTGAGATGGATGTATTGCAGCGATTCGCAAAGATAGCTCAACATTTTGAACCACAAATCATTGTACGTTTAACGGGAGATAATCCATTTATAGATCCAGCGCTTTTGTCGAAAATGCTTGAAGAACATAGACAGAAGAAGGCGGACTACACGTATACGACCGGAACACCACTCGGTATTTCCGGGGAAATGATCAACGCCACCATTTTGTGTAAAATCGACAATTTTCCCCTTACGCAGCCAGAGCGTGAGCATGTCACGCTGTATATCCGAAAGCACCCTGAGCAATTTCAACTGCAATTATTCACACCGCCCAAAGAACTCGCATATCCTGCTTATCGATTCACGATTGATACAGAAGAAGATTACGTATTTGCCACCCGTTTACTTGAAAAAGCCGGTGGGTCTAATGCGGTGCCTACAGCTGAACTCATCACCATTTGTGAACAGGATCCTGATATGGTTCGGTTGAATCAATTTGTGAAGCAGAAGGATGCTGAATGAACAAAAAAATCATGATTGTTGTGTACGGTGGTTTTTTAAGAGGAATGGGGCATGTCGTTAGAATGAAACGGCTGGCAAAGGAACTGATTCAAGAAGGAAACGACTTGTATTTCTATACAAATGAACAGGTTTGTGTAGAAATGCTCTCGCATTCAGCGTGGCATGTTCATTTGGTGAAGGAATCAAATGTAATCCTTCAGATAGAGCAGGACATAAAAAAGATAAATCCTGATCTTCTGTTGATCGATGTCCTTGATTGTGAGCTTCAGTTCCTTCGATCGATCAAAGCATCCTCCAGCAATGCAAAATTGGTCTTATTTGAAGAGGAAAGAACAGAAGCTTGCCAGCTTGCTGATGCTGTTGTAAACGGCATTTATGGTGGACTGGATGAAAAGCACCTGCAAGTAAATGGCACGGACTACTTTTATGGAACACCTTATTTATTGTTAGATTACGAGATCAGCAAATTAAAAGACACATATGAGGTTCGCAAAGAATGTAAGAAGGTGGTGATCAGCCTTGGAGGCAGTGATCCAGAAGGGTTATTAACAAAGGCTGTATCAGCACTTCGCGAAGCCGGCCATTTACACATTCTAGCGGTTACAGGAAAAGCCTCTCGCATCGAAGAAAAAATCAAGGCTACACATATTCAATTCATTCGCCATACGGATCAATTATCTGCCCATCTTGCCGAAGCCGATCTAGCGATTGTTGCTGGTGGGATGACGTTATATGAGGCCGTTTGTATCGGGGTGCCTAGCATTGTCCTTTCACAAGTAGATCACCAAGCAGTAACAGCCGCTCGTTTTGCACAAAAGGGAGCCTGCTATCATCTTGGGTTAGGCCGCCTTGTGGATGAAAAGGATATATGGCGTGCTGTTCGAAGGCTGTCCGGTAGCTATTTTCTCCGTAGGAGTATTCACCTCAATGGACGGTCACTCATTGATGGAAAAGGAACCGAACGAGTGAAAAACATTCTTATATACCTCATGAATCATCACCAAAAAGAACATAAGGATGTGTAGATGTGAAGGGAGTTATTTTAGCAGGAGGAAAGGGATCACGACTGGCACCCTTAACAAAGATTTTCAATAAACATTTATTGCCGGTTGGCCCATATCCGATGATTTATTGGTCATTGTTCAAATTGAAAGAAGCAGGAATTTTAGATGTCATGGTCATATCACAAGCAGAACAAATCCCGTTGTTTCAAAAACTGCTTGAAGGCGATCAGGAACTTGGGATGAACATCGTGTATCAAGTACAGCCTGAAGCTTCTGGAATTTCAGACGGTTTATCCTATGCAAAGCCATTTGTAGAAGGTGAAAAGTTTGTACTCATGCTTGGTGATAATGTCTTTGAAGATTCGCTGAACCCTTTCGTTGACGCCTTTCAGCGGCAAGAAAACGGTGCGAAAGTTCTGTTGAAAGAAGTGACAGATCCAAAGCGATTTGGTATTGCAGAAATTGATGCCGTTCACCAACGAATAGTATCAATTGAGGAAAAACCGGAGCATCCGCGTTCACCCTACTGCGTCACGGGTATCTATTTTTATGATCAAGAAGTCTTTCAATATATTGAGAAAATCTCGCCATCAGATCGAGGCGAATTAGAGATTACAGATGTAAACAATCTCTATATCTCAAATAGTCAGCTGACCTATGATATGTTAAAAGGGTGGTGGATTGATGCAGGAACACATGAATCTCTCCACCAAGCATCAACGAAAATGTTTGAAACGATGAAGAAAAAAGAGGGATACGAATGACGAAGTCTTATTTAATTACAGGCGGAGCGGGATTTATTGGACTGAATTTTGTGAAGCTGCTGCTTCAGGAAACAGATGTCCGGCTCACTGTTTTTGACAAGTTAACATATGCCAGTCATCCAGAGGAGATGGATGAATTATTAAAGCTGTCTCATTTTCGTTTTATTCAAGGGGATATCACCCTTCAGCATGAGCTGGATCAAGCGTTTGATGAAGTCTATGATGCTATCATTCATTTTGCAGCGGAATCCCATGTTGATCGCAGTATTGAATCGGCAGAGCCGTTTATTCAAACAAATGTGCTCGGCACTTATCGTATGCTGGAGGCAGTCTTAAAAGGAAAGGCGAAAAAGCTTATTCATATTTCAACAGACGAAGTATATGGAGATTTGGAGCTAGATGACCCAGCTTTTACAGAACAAACACCACTTTCACCGAATAATCCTTATTCTGCAAGCAAGGCAAGTTCAGACCTGCTTGTGAAATCTTATATCCACACTCACCAATTACCCGCAATGATCACAAGATGCAGCAACAACTACGGACCATATCAGCATGAAGAAAAATTAATACCGACGATTATTAGAAAAGCAATCAATGGAGAAAAGATCCCGATTTATGGGGACGGCCAGCAGATTCGCGATTGGCTGTATGTAGAGGATCATGCGAAAGCTGTAAAGCAGGTCCTTGAAAACGGAACAGCTGGGCAAGTGTACAATATCGGCGGTGGCAACGAGAAAACGAATCTTGATTTGACCAAGACCATTCTGACGCAGCTCGGGATCAGTCATGACCGTATTGCGTTTGTTGAAGACCGAAAAGGACATGACAGACGGTATGCGATTGACGCCAGTAAGCTAAAACGGGAGCTTGGCTGGACGCAGGAGACGTCATTTGAAGCAGGTATTGAAAAAACGATCAATTGGTATCGTACCAAATATGATCAGAGCGAAGAAGGGTGACGGATGAAAGTTTTAATCACCGGTGCAGGCGGGCAACTAGGGAAAGAATTGAGCAGACAGCTCAAGGAGAAAGACATCACCGTCATTGCCTTAACGAGGAGCATGCTCAATATCGCAGACCAGCAAGCAGTCAGACACGCAATGAGACATTTTCGACCTCATATTGTTGTCAGTGCAGCAGCATATACCTCTGTAGATCAGTGTGAAACAGAAACGGAAAAGGCGTATCTTGTTAATGGCATTGGCGCCTACTATACAGCGCTGGAGGCTAAGAACATAGGGGCTGATGTGTTACATGTCAGTACAGATTATGTGTTTGACGGGCAAGCAAACACGCCTTACAAAGTCGATGCACAAGCAGATCCTCAAACCATTTATGGAAAAAGTAAAAAGCTTGGTGAGGAATTGATTCATCTAGTATCAGACGAAGTAAAAATCATCCGTACAGCGTGGCTATACGGACATGAGGGACATAATTTTGTGAATACCATCCTTCGGCTCGCAGAAACAAAGGATCAATTGCGCATCGTGAACGACCAAATAGGCTCACCTACTTATACAAAGGATGTCGCAGAGGCCATCATTCATTTGTTTGATCAACAGGCAGGAATTTATCATGTCAGTAACAGAGAGAGCTGTTCCTGGTTTGACTTTGCGTCAGAAATTGTGGCAAAAAGCGGCCTGTCTACGACCATTGAGCCAATTTCCACGGAAGAGTATGGATTCCAAACGCCTCGCCCAGCCTATTCTGTATTAGACCTTCAAGCGATTGAAGCTACAGGTTGGCAGCCGAGACATTGGAAGGATGCGCTTCATGAATATTTGCAGAAAGAAGGGAGATGGCATCAGCATGATTGATGGTGTACAAACGAAAAAACTCATGAAACATTGTGATGATCGCGGCTTTTTTGCAGAGCTCATTCGAGATGATGAGCCATTGCTGAAACGTTTTGGGCAGGCATCGTGGTCGAAAAGCTTTCCAGGAGTGATCAAAGCCTTTCATTATCATGAAAAGCAAGATGACGTTTGGTTTTTCCCAGTGGGTCATGCTCAGGTCGTTTTATACGATTTACGTGAGGACTCTCCTACAAGGGGTCAAACCGATGTGTATTATATGGGGGAAGATAATCCAATGCTGCTCCTCATTCCAAAGGGTGTCGCGCATGGCTACCGGGTACTAGGGGAGACGCCGCTACAAATTGTCTATTTCACGACAGAATCCTATGACCCGAAAAACCCAGATGAAAAGAGAATCGCTTGGAATGACGAAACAATCGGATTTGATTGGGAAACGACATTTAAATAAAGAACAGAGGCCTTTCGCAGGAGAAAGGTCTTTTTTTGTTGAAATACATTCTATAAGTGTCATTTTATGTATTTTTATAAGTTAAGCAGAAAAGGGATGTGGATAAGTTTGTCTAAAAGAATTGCATTTGTAACAGGGGCAAGTACAGGGATTGGAAAGGCAATCGCCATAAAGCTTGCCGCCCAGGACCATATAAAGGTCATCATCAATTCTAGAAATCAATCCTCACTAGAAGATGCGCGGCAGCACATTGAACGTATGGCAGAAACAAAGGAGCCGGTGTCTCTTTTCTGTGGCGATATGTCACATGAAGGAATGCGAGCTGAAGCCTTTGCGGCAATAGATAAAGAGTTTGGTAGACTGGATGTGTTGATTAATAACATTCCAGGAGGGAAGCCAGATACTTTTGATTCATGTGAAAGCGAGCAGATGCTGGCAGCATTTTCTCAGAAAGCTCTTGCGTACATTGATATGATGAAACGCGCGGCAGTGATGATGAAAAGACATGAATATGGACGGATCATTCAAATTGTCGGGAACCTTTGGAAGGAACCTGGTCATCAAATGTTTACGAACAGTATGATGAATGCAGCCATCATCAATGCTAGTAAAAATGCAGCCTCGCAGCTTGCACCTTCAGGGATCACAGTGAATTGTTTAAACCCGGGATTTATTGCTACAGATCGGTATGAACAATTTATCGAAAACATGATGCGTGCGCAGTCATTATCACGCGAAGAAGCTGTACAGGCTGTTGCGTCAGGAATCCCCATGCAAAGAGTAGGTTCAGCGAGTGAAATGGCTTCATTGGCGGCATTTATTGCATCAGAGGAAGCCTCTTATGTCACTGGACAACAAATATCTGTCGATGGTGGTTCGATGAAAAGTATATAAATATGAAAAACCCGCTATATGCGGGTTTTTTGATGAAAGCGAATCGGCAGGATATGCAGCCGATCGATAAAGAGAGCAAGCTGTTCAATTGGCGCCACCATTGAGATGCGGACATGACGTCTTCCGTGTGTGCCAAAAACACCCCCAGGCGTCACGACGACATCTGCATGCTCGAGTAAATAGTCGGCAAATGTATGGGAATCCTCGAATTCATCAGGAATCGGTGCCCACAAATAAAAGGCGCCGGCTGGACGTGCAATGGTCCAGCCAAGTTGCTTCTCAGCTTGACGGATGAAGAAAGTCATTCGTTCAAGGTAGACTTCTTTCAAAGATTGAATATGAGAGTCATCACTTTGTAAAGCGACGGTGGCGGCATGCTGAAATCCGCCATACATACTGACAAATATATGATCTTGGAAAGCGTTAATGGCATGAATGATGTCCTCATTGCCTACAGCAAAAGCGACTCTCCATCCTGCCATATTGAATGTTTTGGATAAAGAATATAGTTCCACGCCTACGTTTTTTCCAAGAGGAGCTTTTAGAAAGCTTATAGGTTTTTGCTCGTAATGAAAGGAGCCATAAGCAAAATCATGAATCACATGAAGACCGTGAGTAGAGGCAAATGCCGCAGCCTCTTCAAAAAAAGCCTCATTTGCCACCGCACCTGTTGGGTTATTCGGATAATTTAAGAAAAGGACCTTTGCCTTTTTTAACACGCCTGGATCAATTGATGAGAAATTCGGCAAATAGCCATTTTCCTCTTCTAGCCGGATGCAGTATGGCTTTGCATCTGCCATTAAGATACCTGAATGATATTCTGGGTATCCAGGATCGGGGACAAAGGCAATGTCCCCTGGATCAAGCAGACACTGACTCATTACATAAAGGCCTGTTTTTCCTCCAGTGAAAAGGGCAATTTCCTTCTTCGGGTCAACCTCGATACTAAATTCCTTTCTGTAGAAATCCGCAATGGCTTGCTTGAAAAAGTCAAAGCCTCTAAAAGGTGCATATTGCTGAAATGGCAAAGAGCCTGCTGCTTCTTGAAGAGCACACACAATATGTGCAGGGGTAGGAAGATCGGGATTTCCCTGACCAAGGTTAATGATGTTCGCTCCCTGTTGTGTTTTATGCGCTATTTTCTCAAACACGGTTCCAAATTTTTGTTCTGGCAGCCGTTCAATCATGTTAGATGGTAAGATCTTCACCACGATATCCTCTCTTTCTTATCCCTTCACTAATTCATCCATTAACTGAATGGATGCCTGCTTTTGAATGTTGCGGATGGAGGCGGCAACATCCTGAGAAGACGACCCTTTTAATTCAAGAGACACGATGCCATTAAAGGCTTCAAATAAAGACAAATCGACAAAGGTTCCTTTAGGTGGAGCGGATTCACTGATGATGACAGTATCTCCAACTAAAGTGTCCTGCGGAATATACACATGATCAATGGTGATGTGTGTGACCTCAGGCGGAATGTGTCCGCTCTCTTTGAAATGCTGAGGGTATAAATGACAATCTGCTATATAATGCGTATGACCAGAAAGTAGTTCTTTTGGCAAATCAGCTTTTTTTCCATCGACTAATACATCAATGAGCAGCTTGGCCATATCGACCCCAAAGACTTTTTTGATATTCGGAATCATATTCCAGCCAGCAAATCTAGCTGCTGATTCAATTAATCCAGTTTCCCGATGTTTCATAAGCTTGATCTCTGTATGAGTGGCGCAGTTTTCAAGTCCTAACCCCTCATTTGCTTTTTTTGCTGCCTCAATGATGAGGTGCTGCGCTTCATTGTCTAGGATCGACGGAGTGATATGAGCTGTTTCTGTGAATCCGACTTGAGGGGTCTTATCATGAATGACAAATGGGATATATTCTCCCTCAACAACTAATCCTTCTACACTGACATAATCAGAATAGCCGTCGTCTTGATACCAATCCTCGTAAGAACCCTCTAAGTACGTTTCAGCGACAAACGGTGCATCATACGTCACAGCGTTTGGAACGGGGATGGTTTGCAAATAGGATTGTACGCGTAAAAAGAGACCATCACTGCCGGCACGATCATGAAAAAGGGTCACGCCAATGGAGCTTGCTAAATATGTAGGCTTTAAAATAAGCGGTGTCCCGATATACTCAATAGCTTGCTGAAAATCAGCTAAAGTTGTGACAGGCTTAGTTTTCACTGCTTTGACCCCAGCCTCGTTGAATGCAGCCCTCATTTGGCTTTTATCACGCGCTAATTCAGCTGCCTTTACCCCGGCGCCGCGCAGCCCAAGTCGCTCTGCAGCTTTTGCCATTGGTGCAATGAATAATTCATTATTGGTGGTAATCGCATCTGCTTTGAAAAAGGAAGCGACACGAACGAGGTCATCGACCACCTCTTCCTCTGATTTCAGATAATCATCATGTGCCCAATAAATCGAATCAGGGTGTTCAAAAGAAGGATTTGTATCAAAATAATCCCGATCTTTGATGACCGCAATAGAGTATTTTTCGATTAGCTCTGCGTGTCCCTTTGTAATAGCAAAGGGTCTCGGGATATAAGAAACGATATGATACGATGCAGCCACGCTTTCATAAAACATATGGGGCGGGCATCCTCCCAGATCAGCAATGACAAGTACGGTTTTTTTACTCAATGAAAGCACTCCTTTTTATCTAGCGGTGTAACCGCCATCTGCTGTGACAACACTTCCAGTCATATAGCTGGATAGATCAGAGGCGAGAAACAGCATGACGCCCGCAATTTCTTCTGGTTTTCCGAGACGACGTAATGGATTCACCTTTGCTTTTTCCTTCTTAACAACCTCAAGACTTTCTGAATGATTATCTACAAAGGATTTTTCATTTAATGGCGTATCAATAATACCTGGAGCGATACAGTTCACCCTGATTTGATGGGCGGCATAGTCGACCGCCATCGATTTGGTCAATTGGATGACACCGCCCTTTGTTGCGTTATAGGCAGGGATGTCAGGCCAGCCGACAAGACCTCCGACAGATCCAGTATTGATGATACTTCCGCTTTTCTTTTCAAGCATATGTGGCAAAGTATGCTTACTCATGAGAAAGACACCCGTCAGGTTGACCTGCACAATGTGATTCCAATCCTCTAGCGTCATCTCGTGAACAGGCGAGACGATTTCAATGCCTGCATTGTTAATCAGTACATCGATTGTTCCAAACTGGTTCAGCACAGACTGAACGGTTTTTTGACAGTCAGATTCATTCGTAATATCTGTTTTGAAAAACGCAAGATGCTCGTGCATAAATGATTCAACGAGTTGTTTGCCGCTTTTTTCATTGATGTCGGCCACTGCGACTATTGCTCCGTGCTCAAGGAAAAGCTTGACTGCGGCAAGCCCAATCCCCGATGCACCTCCTGTAATCAAGACGACTTTTCCGGCAAGGTTCATTTCTTCACCTTCGACTCTTTTGGTTTCAACCGATTATAGCGGGGAGGAAAGAAGAGATTAATAGACTTTGAGGCTTCCGGCTTTGGATTTATTGCCCCGTGATCTTCCTTAGGGTCACAGAAATAGGTAGTACCAAATGCCATTTTCTCTGTAAAGCCTTCAATGGTCATATCATAACCTCCGCTGATGCAAATGCCGATTTGTTCATTGCGGTGTTTGTGAAAAGGCATTTCTCCGCCATTTCCAGGAATGTTGGCAATCATGAGCTCCATCCAATCCTCAACAAAGAAGGTCACTTCCATGCCAGGGAGTAAATCCCGTGTTTTGAAAATGTCTAAGAAATAAGTAGGAGGCGCTGTGTATTCCTCGCCATCTTTTAATCTTTTAATATCAATAGCAATCACTTCTTCATCTGTTAGGTTAGAAGCGCCGTGAGGGACAAAAGGTGGTGCGATATAGGCTGATTCTAAAGGGGTGAGTAATTGGATCGATGGGCCGACCGTCATTTGAAGCTCGCCTTTTAATACGATGCCGATTTGTGCTTCGGGATGCTCGTGAGGTTCAATGATCGTGTGAGGAGGGACGTATGAGATTAATACTTCCGTATCACCTCTGACTGTGGAATATTGTGTGACACCATTCTCCCATTCTATTTTCTTGGCTTGTGGAAAATATCGTTCTTGCGTCTTTTGTTCAGTTTGCATATTATATCTCTCCTTTTCCGAATATGGACCAGCTCATAGGGATGCTTTTAAACGTTCGAACGAAGGTGAGGCCATATGTGACTCTGGCTACCTCATTGGTTAAAGCGAAATCAAATTCGCCGTCTCTTACTTTTTGTGCGGCAGTACTTGTTGAATTGACTAGCTCAAATTCAGCATTTTGGTGAATGAAATATTGAATCAAATTGACAGGTGCAGGGTGAGAGACAATTTTTAAATGGTGGAGCATTTGTTCATGAAATGGAAAATCTGGTCTGACAGCCAAACCGTACATGGGTGTGTCACATCTGAAAATTTGTAAAAGCTGTAGGTCAGGTCTCATGTAGAAGTGTTTGATTCCTTCGTATGCGTGTGGAACGAGAGTGTATTGGAGTGCGTGAGAGAGAGTATGTTCAATGCAAGTTTCGAACGAGTCGTAAAGGGATAGTTTCGTTTGAGTGCCGAGTGTAGTGGTGGAATGAGAGATGAAATGTTTTGCTGCGTATTCACTGCTTGTCCCCTTAGGGCCTAGTGTATTGACTGTAAACATCTTAGGTGAAACGATGGGCTCTTCTTTGAAATGAAAAACATCATTCTTTAAGATCATGTTTACCATCCAATCTTTTTCAAATTTTTACTAGATTATAAAAAATAAAATTGGCAATTGTCAACAAAATTTATAAAAAATGTATTTTATGATGATATTAAAAATTGATCTAAAAAACTGCACATACCTTTATGTGCAGTGGGTGGAGCTTACGTTTCAATTGTGTTTTTATGTTTCTGCTGTAAGGTTCGTTCACGTTTATAGCTGACGAAGCTAATAAGAAAACCAACGAGCGTAATGAGAGCACATAGAAGCCCTACCGTATGATAGCCGAAATGGACATAGACTGGTCCCATCAGAGCGGAACCAAGCATAACGGCAAGATTTGACGCAAGGCTGTAAAATGCCATCACTTTGCCTCGGTGGGTTTGGGAGCAGTCACTTAAAACAGTGCTCAAAAGCGTGACAGATAAACTTTGCATGGCACCCCAAATAAATAGGGCAAAAATCAGCAATGTCCATGAGAAAGGAGCATAAGGAAGTAAGGCGAGAACGAGTGTAATGCCGCCCAGCACAAAAAATAGAGAACGAGTTTTGCCAAACCAGTCTGCTAATTTCCCTGTAAATACACTCATAGAAAAGCCGACGCCATAAGCCATGATCAGAAGGCCAGCGGTTGATTGTCCTCCAGAAAATAAACTTTGCAAATACGCTCCTAAAAATGAGTACATGCCATAAAATCCAAGCATATTACAAAATGTCACAGTCAAATAGGCGGGGACACGATCAATTTTTAAAGCTCCCCATAAAGAGCCAGCTTTCTCCTTAGCTTGAGGTGTTCTTGTATTCGCTGTGGCGGTTTGTTTACGAGATTCAAGGATGACGAGTAGCAGGACAAAGAGACTCATGAAGGCGAAAATCCAAAAGGTCCATCGCCAGTTTAAACTCTGCCCGATGAAGGCGCCAATTGGTACACCAAGGACAAGAGAAAGAGACCAACTCGACACAATGAGTCCCATCACTTTGCCTCGATATTCATAAGGCACCCGGTCGCCGACAAGCGCATAGGCGGTTGGCACAAATACACCGGTTGCAAGCCCAGATATAGCACGGCCGGCAAAAAACACGCCCAAATTCGGGGCAGCCGCACACATCACGGTCCCGATCAAAAAGAAAGAAAGACCGATGATCAGACATAGCTCCCTTGAATACCGGTCCCCTAAAGGAACAAGCAGTGGGGCTCCAACCAGCACAGCTAACCCATAAATGCTGATGGAAAGAGCGAGAATATCAAGAGAGTGCTGAAAGGAGTTTGATAAATCAGGTAGCAGTGGTGAAATCACCAGTTCTTCCGATCCCGCCGCAAAGACGCCAAGTGTCAGCGCAATGGCAAGTGTGATGGGAAATGTTTGAGAAGCCTGGCTGTCTAAAGATTCTTTCATCAGGTGATCCCTCCATACTTGCTTTTTCATTCAATTCCGTTAAAATAAATTCTACCATTATTTAGTTTTATTTTACATTTCGCATCATAAGTATTATCATAAAATACTTTTCAAATGGAACGATTTTTGGATAGGAGAGGTACGAATGAAAATCACCGATGTTGATGTGCATATTTTAAATGAATTGAAAGAAGATGCCCGCTTATCTATGAGGGAATTGTCCAAACGAGTCAATTTATCCGCCCCTGCGGTAGCAGAAAGAGTGCGTAAATTAGAGGATGCAGGGATTATCGAAGGGTATTCGGTTCAGGTGAACTATAAAAAATTAGGGCTTAAGATTGACTGCCTGCTGGAAGTCACAGTGCTAAACGGGGAGTATCAACGTTTTGTGGCTTTTATGAATCAGCACCCACGCGCTTTTTTTGCGTATCGAGTGGCAGGGCAGTCATGCTTTTTCATTAAGCTGTCAGTCGCGTCCCTTGAAGAAATTGAAGCCTTTATTCAGGCAGTGTCTGGGTTTACAAAAACCGTATCTCATATTGTCTTATCCGAGCACTCCTTTTCCCACCCAGTTCAGGAACGTGTGAAACAAATAGAAGAGCCAGAAATGACCGTGATGAAATAAAAAAGGACCTGCCTCAGGTCCTTTTTGTACGTCTGTCTGACTGATCGCTCATGATTGTAATGATGAGTCCAATGAAGGTTACAGCTGCAGCAAATAACGGTACAAGCTGTAAATGTGTAAGCTCGATAGCAAGACCGCCAAGCGCTGCACCGCCGGCATTCCCGATATTAAAGGCAGAATGACTAAGCGTTGATGCGAGTGTCGGTGCTTCATGTGCCATGTTCATTGTGCGATATTGCAATGTAGGAACAAGAATAAATGAAATGATTCCCCACACAAAAATGGTCAGCACAGCAGGCACTTTGAATTCGGAAGTGATTGTAAACAATAATAGGACAGCTATCAGCAGAATCAGTGACACGATAATACTTGGCATCAGCTTCCAGTCGGCAAGCTTTCCACCAACTAAATTCCCGATGGTGACCCCAAGTCCGAAAAGAACAAGGATGAGCGTCACCCCATTTTCCTGAAAACCAGTCACTTGCAGCAGGATCGGGCTAATATACGTAAAAGCTGTAAATACACCTGCAAAACCAAAGATCGTCATTGCAAAGGAGACGAGCACTTGTGGCTTTTTCAAAACAGACACTTCATTTCGAATATCCAGTACTTCTTCCTTCGATTGATTGGGTACTAAGCTGATGATACCGATTAAGGAAATGAGTCCAATGACGGCAATGACGAGAAACGACATACGCCAGCCGAATTGATTTCCAATGAAGGTACCGAACGGCACACCTAGTACATTGGCGACCGTCAGTCCTGTAAACATGAAGCTGATCGCACTTGCACTTTTCTCCTTAGGTACAAGCCGTGCTGCCATGATCGCTCCGACACCAAAGAAAGTCCCGTGAGCAAATGATGTTAAAATACGTGCCGCCATTAATAGACCATAAGAGGTTGATACAGCAGCGACAGCATTTCCCGCCACAAACAGGATCATTAATAAAATGAGAAGACGTTTCCTCGACATTTTCCCAGTCGATAACGTTAAAATAGGTCCGCCAACTGCCACACCAAGTGCATATCCAGTAATCAGCTGCCCTGAAGCAGAGATAGATACATGAAGGTCGTTAGCAACGTTTGGCAAAAGTCCCATAATAACAAATTCAGTCATGCCAATCGAAAACGCACCGAGCGTTAAAGCAAAAATAGCGATGGGAAAGTTTTTCATGATGTGATCACCCTTCTAAAAAAATACATAAAAAGGCTTCGGAAAGATCCGAAGCCTTAAGAGTTTATCATACATGAAAATAAGACGCCAGCTGCTCGTTTGCTAATCGGTTTCCGACAAAGAAGGAACCGAATTCGCCGTAGCGTGCACTGACTTCATCAAAGCGCATTTCATAAACCAATTTTTTGAATTGAAGCACATCGTCAGAGAATAGAGTGACGCCCCACTCATAATCATCAAAACCGACGGAGCCTGTAATGATCTGCTTTACTTTTCCAGCATAGCTTCGGCCAATTAAGCCGTGGCTTCTCATAAGAGATTTACGCTCATCCATGGAGAGCATGTACCAGTTGTCATTGCCGGAACGTCTTTTATCCATTGGATAGAAGCACACGTATTGAGAAGAAGGGAGCTCTGGGTATAGACGCGCACGTACATGCGGGTTCTCGTAAGGATCTCCGCCATCTCCGCCTCCTGCTAAGTAGTTGCTAAGTTCAACAACTGAAACGTACGAATAAGCTGGGATCGTAAACTCTGCTAGTCGTGTCTTGTTAAATTCAAGTTCAATTTCGCCCAGTTCTTCCATGGTTGGACGCAAAATCATGAGCATAATATCTGCTTTTTGGCCGACAATACTATAGATTGTTTGGCTTCCAGTCTTATCGTGCTCAGCTATTTTCCATTTTTCTAATAGACCTGTGAACTCATGAAGAATCGCTTGACGCTCATCACTTGTCAGCAGCTTCCAAGCTGTCCAGTCAAAGGTTCTAAAATCATGCAGTGCATACCAGCCGTCTAGTGTTTGAGCTGCTTCATTGGTTGTATGTTGTTCGCTCATTTATTTCACTCCTATTAACAGTTTTCCATCTGTTCCAACTATAACATAGTTTGTCCAAATGAAGATGTGATCAAAACTTGAACGGCGAAGTGAGTTATTATGGAAATTGATTTAATTAGTTTGAAAAATAAGAATTTAATTTGTAAGCGCTATAATGTAAGTTGGTAGTTTGAATTTATGTAGAAGAAGAGTATGCTTAAAAGAGAACGCTTTTTTTGTAAAATCAAGGAGGGTATATAAGTGGCAGATATTTTTTCAACAGTTCAGGAAAAGGTTGCAGGTAAAGGAGTAAAGATCGTTTTTCCTGAGGGAATGGACGAACGCATTCTAACAGCCGTTCAAAAACTAGCAGATGGCAAAGTCTTGCAGCCAATTGTTGTAGGTAAAACTCAAGAAGTTGAAGCAAAAGCAAAAGAATTAGGTCTTACACTTGATGGTGTTGACGTGTATGATCCTCATACATATGAAGGTTTTGAAGAGCTTGTACAAGCTTTCGTCGAAAGACGTAAAGGCAAAGCAACAGAAGAGCAAGCAAGAAAAGCATTACTAGATGAAAACTACTTTGGTACGATGCTTGTGTACAAAGGTCTTGCACACGGACTTGTGAGCGGTGCAGCACATTCAACTGCTGACACAGTACGCCCAGCACTTCAAATCATTAAAACAAAAGAAGGCGTAAAGAAAACTTCTGGCGTCTTCATCATGGCTCGTGGCGAAGAGCAATATGTGTTTGCTGATTGTGCAATCAACATTGCACCAGACAGCCAAGATCTAGCTGAAATTGCCATCGAAAGTGCAAATACAGCCAAAATGTTCGACATCGAACCACGTGTAGCAATGCTTAGCTTCTCTACAAAAGGCTCAGCAAAATCAGACGAAACAGAAAAAGTATCTGAAGCAGTTCAGATTGCAAAAGAAAAGGCACCTGAGCTTGTACTTGATGGAGAATTCCAATTCGATGCAGCTTTCGTTCCTTCAGTAGCAGCGAAAAAAGCACCAGATTCCGTTATTAAAGGCGATGCTAGCGTATTTGTTTTCCCTAGCCTAGAAGCTGGAAACATTGGCTACAAAATTGCACAGCGCTTAGGTAACTTTGAAGCTGTAGGTCCAATCTTGCAAGGCTTAAACCAGCCAGTAAACGACCTTTCAAGAGGCTGTAATGCCGAAGACGTTTACAACCTTGCGCTTATCACAGCAGCTCAAGCACTATAAAATAGCATCATCGTTAAAGCAGTCAGCGCGATAGATTCGTGTTGGCTGTTTTTTTATATTGGTCAAATGTGTACAATAAAGAGAGATAAAGTCGATAGGATGGGCAGGTGCTAAAATGGAGGATTTAATACATAAGCTTCAGCATAAGGTCGTAGAATTAACCGATGCACAGAGGAGAATTGCAGATTATATCGTACAACATCCAATGGAGGTCGCTTTTTTAACTGTTGATAAACTTGCGTCAAAAGTCGGGACGAGTACAGCAACCATCATGCGATTCTCTACTGCTGTGGGGTATTCCGGTTTTTCTGAGTTTCAAAAAGAGCTCCAATCAGCTATGAAGCATAAAGCCGACCCTCAAACGAGACTTGAAGCGAACCTTAAGCATTCAAATAAGAGTCAGCTCCTGCATAATCATGTAGAACTGCAATTTCAAAATATCCAGTACGCCTTGGACAATATCACGGAAGAAACCTTTCAGCAAATTGTTGGGAAAATAGCTAGCGCACGCCATGTTTTGTGTACAAGTGTCCGAAGTGGAAGACCTGTTGGCGAATACATGTCGTTCGGAATCAATCGGCTATTAGGCAATTGCCAGTATATTGATGCAGATCAAAGTGACTGGGTGGATGATTTGGTTCATTTCAACTCAGGTGATTTCATTATAGCTGTCAGCTATCCGCGCTATGCAAAGCGTATGAAGGATTTGATGGAAGCAGCGAAGTCTTATGGGGTGGAAGTGCTTTTAATCACAGACAGCTACAGCTCACCACTAACTAAATATGCACAATATGTATTACCATGTTCCTCAGCAAGTGTAGGCTCTCATAACTCTGTCGTATCTGCTATCTTTATCGTTGATTTCATTTTAAGTGCATTAGCGATGAATGATCCAGAAAGAACCAAACCACGTTTAGATCAAATCAATCATATGTTAACGAAAATGAGTTATCACACAACACATTAGTCGTGTGATAACTCATTTTTTATTTTTTTGAAAGCGCTTTACTATTTGAAAATGAGGTGGTATGATCATATCACAAAAGTAATATATATTACTTTAAATAAATTAAATGTAATGAATATAACTCAAAGGGGATGATGGAAACAATGAGTACTGTTCATTTCGTGTCAAATGATCTTATAGCTAGGGCAAGAAAGCTTAACTCGACCTTGCTGTCAGATGTGATGGGATGCACCGGCGCGATGGATCATCAAATCAAACCAGTGGCGAGAGGCATGAATATCGTCGGCACAGCTTTTACCGTGAGCTTACGGCCAGGGGATAATTTGTTTCTTCACCAAGCGATTTATTCTGCGCAAGTAGGCGATATACTCATCGTTGATGGGAAAGATCATAAGGGTCATGCATATTTAGGGGAATTGATGGCAGGTGCTGCAAAGGCTGTAGGGATAGAAGGAATCGTGATCGACGGTCTTGTCCGCGATAAAGTCGCTTTAGAGGAATTAGCTTTTCCAATCTATAGTAAGGGATTCATGCCGAATGGACCCTTTAAAGATGGGCCTGGTGAATTGAATGAAATCATCTCGTGTGGAGGGGTCAAAGTATCACCAGGTGACTTGGTCGTTGCAGATGATGATGGAGTAGTGATTGTCCCGAAGGAGAAAGCAGAAGAGATGCTGTCTCTGGCTGAAGAGAAACAAGCATATGAACATCAAAGATTAAAAACCATTCAACATTATATAAGCGAAGAAAAGCAGGATATCAGTCTCCTAGCACCTGCATGGCTAGAGGGCAAAATGAAAAAATTCCAAGGATAGGGGGGATCTGTGATGAAGATAGGCTTTATCGGTTATGGAGAAGCGGCATATGAGCTGTCAACGGGATTGAAAACAGAAGGATTAAATCATTTTTATGCGTATGATGTACTATTACAGAATGAGAAACTAGCTGGAACAATCCAAGAAAAAGCAGCTCGTACAGGCGTAGAATTAACAAATAATGTGAATGAAGTCATTGAGAAATCTGACATTATCATTGCGGCTGTGCCAGCGAATAAAACCTTAGAAGTGGCTCAATCGGTATTAGGAAGTTTGAAAAAAAATCAAGTATATGTGGACGTATCGGCATCAACTCCAGACATCAAAAAACAAGTGGCAGACGAAATGAAAAAGCAAGAAGCTCTATTTGTAGATGCCGCCATGCTAGGGCCTCTCCCAGTTAACAAACATAAGGTTCCGATCACGGCAAGCGGTAGTGGAACAGATCGATTCATCGAATTAACGAAAGAATACGGTATGAATATTACAAAAATCAGTGATCAGCCAGGAGATGCTTCAGCCTTAAAGCTAATACGAAGCATTTATATGAAAGGGATTGTCGCTTTACTCATTGAATTTTTGGAAATTTCTAAAAAATATAATGTCGAAGATCAAGCAATTTCTTCACTAAGCGAAACGCTGGACAGCAAAAGTTTTGAAGAGACGATGAATCGTCTTGTAACAGGAAGTGCCTTACATGCAAAAAGAAGGGCGATCGAATTACTTGGCTCTATTGAAATGCTGGATTCAGCTCATATTGATGCGAGCATGTCACGGGCAGCACAACAGAAGCTAGAGAAATTAGCAGACTTTCAATTCGTTGAACGGTTTAATGGGAAAAAACCCGCCAGCTGGGAAGAAGTCATTGATGTGATACAGCAAGGGTGATCTTTGTAAGCGTTTTATTATATGAAGAGGAGGCGAAGAAACGACATGGGTTTTATTGCATTGATTGTATTCATAGCCGTCATCATTATATGGAATGTCATCGTGAAACGAAATATGGGAGAAGCCATGCTGTTGGGCTTTAGTGCAACCACTTTGTTTGGTGGAATGGATGCGCTTAGACTGTTCTGGGATGGTTTACTATTTGCATCCACTTATGAGGTGCTTTATGCAGCCGTTGCGTTTGTATTCATGGCTTATTTAATCGAGAAGCTGGAATTAATTCACGCACTCTTGCGCATCCTGAATTCGGTCATCGGTAGACTTCCAGGTGGCGCAGCTTATATGAGTACGTTAGGTTCAGCAGTGTTAGGTGCTCTTTCAGGTTCAAATTCTGCAAATACAGCTGCCACTGGCTCTATTACGGCTTCTTGGATGATTAAATCAGGATGGAGCCGAACCCATACGGCCACGATTCTAGCCGGGAATGGCGGACTTGGAGCCGCGCTGCCTCCAAACTCTTCTATGTTTATCATGCTCGGCTTTGCACCAGTTGCAGCCCTTGTCTCTGAAGGAGATTTATATATTGCTCTTTTAATAGGAGGACTGTATCAAGTCATATACCGGTTTATTTTGGTGTATATTCTGGTGAAAAAGAATAAAATCCAAGCGATGCCGCCAGATGATATTGTTCCCTTTAGAGAAGCTGTGAAACAGGGATGGAAATCGATTTTTATTTTTTTTGGTGCCTTGATCCCGATCATCATCACAATTGGTCCGCTGGCAAACTACTTAAAAAGTAATCCAAATATTGGACCAGAGGCCATGGATCAAATTTCTTTAATTACGTGGATTCCAATCCTCATGATGCTGATTAGTTTAACAATTGGAAGAAAAAAGGCGTCTGCACTAGATTGGTCTCAGTTTTTCAAGTCGGCCATTCCTAAGTTTACAACGATTGGGGCCTTGATGCTGTTTGCTGTTGCTGCTAGTCAGGTGCTTGCTGAATTAGGACTCGCAGAAGATTTGACGCAAATCACATCAGTACTTGCCATTCCGAAGTGGCTTATGGTGCTCATTGTTGGTGTTCTTGTCACGCTGGTGGCTGGACCATTATCTTCAACTGCCACATTAACCGCTGTTGGGCTTGTCTCATTCTCAGCTTTAATCTCAGTCGGAGTAGATCCGGTTGTCGCGGTTGTCGCCATTCTAGCCTTTTCATCAACAGAAGGCGCTTCCCCGCCTGCATCAGGATCCATTTTCATCGCTTCTGGTCTTGCAGGAGCCCATCCGGAGAAAACATTTATTCCGCTCATTCTTTACTATATGCTGCCGATTGTAGGAATTGGCTGGCTCATCGGAATGG
Organism: Bacillus pumilus; assembly: GCF_009937765.1. Lineage (NCBI taxonomy): Bacteria > Bacillati > Bacillota > Bacilli > Caryophanales > Bacillaceae > Bacillus > Bacillus pumilus. The sequence continues at coordinate 313,167 of NZ_CP047089.1, forward strand.
AAATACTTCCAGTATAGAAAGGAGTCACACATGACAGCATTGATGGAATGTTTATTTAAAGTGCTGCTTGTCCTTTTCTTAACGTCAGGTACCATGTTGGTATTCGGTCAAATACTTGGGATTCTCTTGCAAAATGGAGATTTGATCATAGCAAGTACGAACCTATTCAAAAATCCAACACTGGTGTTAAGCGCTTTTTTTAGTCTTGTCGGTTTCTCTCTTCATTATATTCCTGAAAAGAAAGATACATCATTTAGCGATCAACCATCAGCATCAGCTGGTGATTCGGTCAAATAAGCGTCAAAAGCTGGATTCAGTTGGTGAATTCAGCTTTTTTGTGCGTGTGGAATAGGTATAAAAACCCAATACCGACGATTCATTTTTCGTTGAATTCGTTTTCAATCATATGCCTCTTGTGCTAGGAAATGGTAACATGACGGAGGACTATTTGAGGAATAGAGGTGTTTGACGATGTCTGGAGCTATCATCGGTTATACAACAGCCTTGTATTCGTTAAAGGCAGACATATCCATAAAAAAAGAACAAATCATAGAACTGACCATGTGTCGAAAAGAAATAAAAGAAGCAAAGTCTGCTCTGGCAGATGCTAACAAGAAAATGACTCATCCAGATCTGACATCACAGACATGGTTTGGTTATCTTGCAGATACGTTTGATGACATTCGAGACGAGATGGCATCCGCCAGTCAAGAGATAAAAAGTGTACAGATCACCAATCTAGTGAACCGAATTGATGAAAGAATCAGCGACTTAAAATCAGAGATCCATTCATTAGAACATGAAATTCATTCGGTTGAAAGAAAAATAGAGAAAGAAAAGCAGAAACAACTGGAAGAAAAAAGAGGGTAGTCACATGAGCAGAGAAATTAAAATAGATGCCAGTCAGGTCAAACGAGTATTACAGCATGCAAAACAATCAGGCGCTCAAATGAATGCAACACATCCAACAACCATCAAAGGGAGAAATCAGCTCCTGACGGCAGACACATTAGAAAAAATCAATCAGCAGCTAAACGAATTAAGTACATCCTACATAGGCATTCTTCAGAAACAACTTGTACAAACAGAACAAGCGGTGAACACCATGATCGAAACGGACAAGGCGCTTGCTTCCAGCAGTAAAAGAAAATAAAGGAGAACGCAATGAAAACCCTTGACGCTTTTGCGCTAATAAACGGAATTGACCAAACGCTGAATACATTAAAGCAGCAATCACAACAGATTAGCTCTATAGAAAAACAAATCCAACAGATCATTTCACTTGATGGCGCACTAAAGGGAGAGGCGGGACAAGCCATCCGGTCCTTTTATACAGAATGTCATATTCCCTTCCTACAATTCTTTCAGGTCGTCATTGAGGAATACAGCACTGCGCTGAAAAACACAAAGCAGGCGCTTCATGCACTTGAATCAAATCAAAACGGCTTTATATCACAAGCATTTATTGAACACGAACTTGATCAAGGATTAAAAAAAGCTGAACGAACGATTTCTGAAATCGTATCAGAGGTGAACCACGCCATCGGCAGAATTGGTCATATTGTTCATTTGCCGAATGTAGACGAATCAACTTTTCAGCAAAACTATCAAAAAGCGTGGCTCGAGACCTCAAGAACCATTGGTCTGCTTCATGCATTTGACAGAGAGCAGACAAGCGCTTTGCAAGAAACAAAAAGTTCCCTTCAAACAATGAAGCAATACATCAATACGTTAAGTGCCATGTTCACCGGCCCAAAAATCGACATCACGAGCTATCAAAAAGGGTCTATTTTCAAAAATGGAAAAGAAGAAAAAATAAGCAGCACCATCAGTGGGTTGAATGACAAAATAGACAACCCGAAAGACAACCCGATGATGATCATGCTGAAGAAGTTGAGAGAGAAAGAACGGACGAATGTGGAGACGGTTGTTCGGGAAACACCGTCTAGTAAAATCAATCAGACCACCTTGACCTTAAATGGAAAAGTATACAACATAAATGAGTATAAAAAGATCAACTTTGAACATGCCAAAACGGTTGACGTCATGCGAGACGGAATGCTGTATCGGTTACGAATATCAGAAAAAAACAAAGTAACGATTGAGAGCGTTAAACCGATTTCTGAAGTGAAAACAGGCGATCAACCCCCAAATATCTTAAATACAGCGGTTGAATTTACCGGAATAAACGACGCAATTCGGGTTATTACAGGAAGAGATCCAATAACAGGTGATAAAGTCGCGAATATGGATCGTTTGGTATCAGGGGTGTACATGGTTCCAAGCACCAACATTGTTAAAGTAGGAAAATATGTTTTTAAAATTATTAAAGGGGAGAAAGTAGCTAAGAGGGTTGAGAAGACAGCAAAGGGTATTGGAAAAGGAGAACAATTATTAGATAAAGTTAAAACATATGAACAAGCTAGAAATAAAACAGTAGACATAGTTGGAGACCTAGGACCCAATTCACAACCATATACAGGTACGCTTAAGTCGAGTGCTGGATATGGTAAAGTTGTTGGTAGACAGTCCGCTGACGGAAAAGTAAGATGGAGATTAGATTATGACCCTAAAAAGGGACCACATATAAATATTGAAGATTTTCGTAATGGTAAAGGGGCGAATGCCCGAAAGATTGCTATTCCATTTGAGGGTAATGAAAACACTTTTAAATCTTTATTAAAACATTTGAATAGATAAGGAGATTTTAGATGAGTTTATTAGATGAGTGTATTGAGGTACTAGGTGAGGATGTACATATTTTATATAAAGGTAATAGAGAGCAAATATTAAATGATTTTGAAAATTCCTTTCCATTTGCTGATTGGGGGCAAATTGAATGGAAGAAAGTATCTTCTTATGAGCAAGTGGATACATTCGATGAAATACGATCCTTTTTAAATCAAAAACTGAATGAGTACAGTGATATTGTTTATGTAATTTGGGATGAAGGGACATTGCCAATTATTCAAACTGCTTTAGATAAAGTATTTGAAGCTATAGATGATGTTACAGCTGTCAGTTTTGATACGTGGATTTTTTCCCCATCTTCTGGATATGCGATTGAAGTTTTTCATGATGGTGAAGTAAAAGTAGGATTAAAATAGAATAGATGCACCCTCAAAGAATTAATTTGAGTCTCTTTGAGGGTTTTGAAATGTTTCTATGAATGGTCATTCTAAGTTTGAACAATATATCTGGTTTTACTTTTTTCTTTGCTAATCAATCCGGCCCACAGACAATCATCACTATTTGACTTACTACAAGCATTTTAACTTACCCTGTGCTGAAGAACTTTCTGAAAAGTACCAAGTTAGGGGTGAAAACAAAGAAGTAAAAAGGGTGATCATATTGAAAATAAAAAAAATAAACTGGATTTCACAAGAAGCCTCAGAAGCTGAAGTGATTGTAACAGATGGCGATCTGGAAATAATGTGTTTTGCTCAACCATTAAATTACCATGAAGAAAATGAACTATTAGAGCCTATTTATTGTTTAGATGTCTCAAACTTAGTGAAAGCTGAATTGTCAGAGTTTAGAATTGAAAAATTAGATGATCATTTTAGTTATAGTTTCTTAGGACAATTAATTGATAAGCGTGATGAAAAAGTGAGAGTAGGCGGACTTTTATTAGAACTGGATTACAATATACCAGGAGATATAAATGAAGGCGATTTTATAAGTTTTAATTGCCAACGATTAGATGTTTATTAGTAGAAGGTGAAGTCTTAAGAGTATCGGAGGCTCTCAAATTATGATCAATTTCCTTCAAAACCCAAACAATCACCTGAACGAATCAGCAAGTGACAAACAAATCAAAAAGGCAGAATCCCAACTAAACATGGTGCTGCCTCATGCTCATAAGACCTTACTTAAACAGACAAATGGATGTTCCGTTGGAGGCGATGTCCTACTATATGGCACTGAGGACCTTGCGGAACGCAATGCAACGTGGGAAGTTCATCATTATGCCAACGGCTATGTAGCCATTGGCGACGATGGTGGCGGACAAGTATTTCTCATGCGTCAGACCGAAGAAGAAAAACGCGTATGGATTGTGGACGCTGGTGTGATGGACCCTCAGCATGCAGAGTTGGTGACGGAAAACTTGCTGGAGTGGGTGAGTGGAGGATGTATCGTTGAATGAACACGGCTTTCAAATGTATGAATCACTGAAAAGTAAAACTGAATCATCCAACTGAACGCTCTGTGACGTCAAATGTCATGGAGCTTTTTTAATGATCTCTTCGATTCTCCCCGTGTTATAATAAACACAGTTTATGAACGAGAGGATATGCAGGACATGAAAAATGAACCTATTGAGTTACTGACACAGCCGAAATGGCGAATCATAGATCAATCGAGCCTCGGTCTTTATGTGGACCCGAAGCAATCCTTTGCGATGGATGATACGCTTTGTGCATCGGTCGGGAAGGGACTCTCACCAGCGACAGCGCGTTCTTGGGTGCATCACAATACAATTGTGCTTGGGATTCAGGATACAAGACTGCCTTTTCTTCAAGATGGTGTAAAGCTCCTCGAAGAAGAGGGCTATCGCGTCATTGTACGCAACTCAGGCGGCCTTGCTGTGGTGCTGGATGAAGGTGTATTGAATGTGTCGTTAATCTTTGCGGAACAAAAAAAGGGCATTGATATTGACCGCGGGTATGATGCGATGGTGGAATTGGTCTGCCGGATGCTGTCTAAGTATGAGGTGGACATTGAAGCTTATGAAATTGTCGGCTCTTATTGTCCGGGCAGTTATGACCTAAGCATCAATGGAAAGAAATTTGCAGGCATTTCTCAGCGTAGATTACGTGGTGGAGTTGCTGTGCAAATTTATTTGTGTGCAGATGGAAGCGGGCGGGAACGTGCTGACTTGATCCGCCGTTTTTATGACGCCGCCTTAAAGGACAAACGAGAAGAAGTGAAGGCCGTATTTCCTGATATACAACCTGATACGATGGCGTCTTTATCAGAATTAACTGGAGAACCAATTGATTATGCGCTTCTTATGCGTCTTTTACTAGAAGAGCTTCAAACGTTAAGTGATCAGCTGACAGCGTCAGGACTGAACGCAGATGAACAGCTAGAATTTGAAAAAAACATGACGCGGATGATTGAGCGGAATGAAAAGGTGTTCTCTTAAAAATCTTGGAAAGCATAGAGGTGAAGTGATGGAAACCAAGCTCGAGAAAGCCATTGAACTTCGAAAAAGTGGACACCTTCAAGAATCAAATGAAATGCTCTCTCATCTTGTAGAGAAGTATCCAGACGATGCCTCTATTCATTATCAATGTGCCTGGAGTTATGACTTGCTAGGAGAGGAAAGGCAAGCTGTCTTTTTTTATGAAAGAGCCATTGAGTTAGGATTGTCTTCAGAAGAACTAGAAGACGCTCTACTAGGGTTAGGAAGTACATACAGAACCTTAGGAGAATATGAAAAGTCCAAGCACATGTTCCTAAGAGGGATAGAAACTTATCCAGATAACAAAGCCATACAAACGTTTTATGCCATGACTTTGTATAATTTGAAAGAACATAGCAAAGCAATGGAAATGTTACTGAACTGTTTAACTGAAACGACAACAGATCCTACTATTTTGAGTTATCGAAAAGCGATTGATTTTTATTCGAATCAGTTAGATAAATTGTGGAAATAAACCATTTAATAGAATAGTCAAGTAGAAACGGAGGGGCACTTTAATGGAAGAATCCCCTCCTTCGTTATGTTGTTTTTATGCGATAGTCATTTATGACATAAGAAAGAAGGAAAATGTATTGTCATTATTCACCACGTATTACCCGCTGTTTATGCTTTGCGTTTTGTCTGTGTTGTATGTAATGTATCGTATTCAACCGATGGCCTCTACGGTTAAAAAAATCATCATTGTGCTCTGTGTGTTCACAAATGCCGCTTATATTTGCTGGCGTCTTTTCTTTACACTGCCTCATGAAGGTACTTTTAATATTGTGATGGGTATTTTGCTTGTTGCTTGTGAATGCATTGGATTTTTACAGCTGCTTGTGTTTTATACACTTGTTTGGAAACCTTCCAATCGGAAGCAAGTCATGATCAGTGATCTTGACAGGCTACCAACAGTTGATATTTTCATAGCTACATATAATGAACCAATTGAAGTGCTGAAACGCACTGTTGCAGGTTGTGTGAATCTCTCTTATCCAAAGGACAAAGTCCACATTTATTTATGTGATGATGGAAAACGGGCGTCTGTAGAGCAGCTTGCTTCTGAGTTTGGTGTTCATTATCTGACGAGAACCGATAACAAGTTTGCGAAGGCGGGTAATTTAAACCATGCGATGTCTCAAACGAATGGGGAGCTGATTCTCACACTTGATGCCGATATGGTTCCCCTTCCTGCCTTTTTAGAAAAAACAGTGCCTTATTTTCATGATGGAGCGACGGCGTTTGTTCAAGTTCCACAGGCGTTTTATAACGAAGATCCTTTCCAATATAATATGTTCTCGAAGGATCGAATTCCGAATGAGCAGGACTTCTTCATGCAAACCCTTCAAGCTGGGAAGGATCGGTTTAATGCTGTGATGTATGTCGGTAGTAATACTGTCTTTAGAAGAATGGCCTTAGATGAAATTGGTGGATTTGCTACTGGGGTGATTACAGAAGACATGGCGACAGGAATGCTGCTCCAAGGCAAGTTCAAATCTGTGTCTGTCGGAGAAGTATTAGCCGTCGGTCTGGCACCTGAAAGCTGGCTAGATCTGTTAAAGCAGAGAGATCGGTGGTCAAGAGGGAACATTCAGTGTGCCCGTAAGTTTAATCCTTTGAAGGTTCGCGGCTTAACGCTGATGCAGCGAGTTCTTTATTTAGATGGTATTGTGTATTGGTTTAACGGTTTGTTTAAAATGATTTACATTCTCACACCGATTTTGTTTTTATTGTTTGGTATTCAAAGTTTCTGGGCAGATTTCCAGTCCATTTTCATGTTCTGGCTACCGGCGTTCTTTAGTTCCTATTTAGCATTTAAACTGGTGTCGAATCAAAAAAGAAGCATGTTTTGGAGTCATATTTATGAAAGCTCGATGGCATTTCACCTAGCTGGTGTGGCTTTAAGTGAGCTGTTTTTCAAAAAGAGAGTCGAATTTCTTGTCACACCAAAGGGAATTCAAACAGACAAAAGACACTTTCATTTGAAAACGATGATTCCCCATTTGATCTTTTTGCTGCTCTCATTGCTTGTCCTAGTGAAAATAGGATACGATGTGAAGGTAAACGGAACGATGAATGCTGATCTCACGTTGATTAATATATTTTGGGTGTTGTATAACGGTGCAGGTCTATTCATGGCACTGCTTGTGGCGTTTGATCGTCCGCGTTATCGAAAATCAGAGCGGTTTATCATTGAAAAAGAGGGACAGCTTCGTTCTGATCATCAAGATCAGTCGATTGCATGTTTCCTGCTAGATATGAGTGATTCAGGAGCGCGACTCTCCATTCCATTGGATCAAGCTTCTTCTCTTTATCAAGGACAACAGCAATTATTCTTTACAGAGGATGAAAGCGTGACGTGTGACGTCGTCTGGAGCTATCCAGAGGAAGACAAGCTGATGGTAGGTGTTGCTTTTACTGACACACAAAAATCAGAGTATCTATCACTGATCCGCTTCCTATTCACACGAGAGCATGTAGCCATTACGGATCGTGAGAAAAAATCCTATGCTGTTCGGACGTTTCTCCGCTTTATAAGAGAAACAGAGAAAGTGCCAAAGGCTATACGGCGAAAATGGATGAGAAAACCTTTAAAAGGTGTGACAGGCACGTTATCATCTGAGGACAAATTAGAAGAGAAGGTGCCGCTTGTCATACACGATATTAGTGTATCTGGGTGTAAAATCGAGTCTGAAGCTGTCATTGAATTACATGAGAAAGTGCGGATCACCATTGATGCAGAATCTCTGACAGATCAGCCGGCGATTGCCGTTTGGACTTCAAAAAAACGCGGCCGCACAATGGTCGGACTCAAATTTGTTCAACCTGACATCAAGCAAATAGAAGAAAGAGAGGGAGTGGTTTCTTGAAATCAAAAAACGGCGGTTACCTCTATTTACTATGGCTTCCTATTATCATAGGAGCCGGCTACGGCATTTCGCTTTTGGTGCCGTTTCTTCAGCCTGTACTGACACTTGGCATCGCAGGTCTGTACATTTTTATATTTGGTGATTTTCAGGTGAGACAAGTCAGGTATATTTTTATGTTTGTCTTTTTGATTAATGTCCTATTTAGTGTGATGCTATTTTTAGGCATTTAAAAAAGTGCTTCCCGCAGATGGGGAGCACTTTTTGTTATTCTGCCATTTTTTCGAGGTTGCCGTTTCGGTCCATTTTAAAGGTTGGAGCGGCAGTGTCGTCCTCTTCAAACAAAACTAGTTTTCTTGCACGGTTCATGATTTTGACGAGTGTTTCATAATCTTCTTGAATGGTGAGCTGATCCTTTTCAAGCTTTTTCACTTCTGCTTCTAGCTGCGTGACTTTATGTGAAAGTTCGTTATTTTCTCGTTTTAACCGGCTGTTTTCCATGCGTAAGGCAGAGGATTGCTGTCCATCGCCTTCATAGCGTCGCAAGAAATCAATGACATCTTCGATGGTTAACTCCTGTTGCTGCCTAAAAGGATTGGCTTCTGGCTTTTTCTCCACGACATGAGAAGCCTGTGACAATAAGTGTGATAAACTAGCTAACTCTTCATTGTAGCTTTGGTCTACAAACTGAAGTTGCTCTGCTGTTTCAGATGCTGGTGCAAACGTTTCTTCCTTCGCTGGTTCCAGCTCCTGCGAGAATTCCTCTTGCGTGACCGTTTCTTCTACTTGCGGCTGATAGAGTAATCGTTTCTTTGCAGGCTGGCCATTGCCGAGCGCACGCATGCGTTGTTTCCGCTGTTTTTTAGCAAGGGCTAGAGCTTTTTCATATTGATGCCTCACAACAGCATTCCATCTAAAACCGCATGCCGCTGAGGTACGATTTAGCTTGTCTCCTACTTCTTCAAACGCATTCAGCTGTGTGCTGCCCTCTCTTACGTGACGTAAGACGGTTTCCGCCAAAAGGAGATCATCTTCCTCTGACCAAGCATCTTGTCTTTGTTTTGACATGTTTAAACCCCCATATGATTTGATGGTATTAGATTAGCCAAGTTCAAGACGGTTTATACAAGTTTGCTAAAAGGATAGTGGAAAATACTAGCTTTTATATGAGCACGTCTCAGCAATTATCATGCGTCTTGCAAGTCCAGCCGCTTCGATGTACAATGTTGGGTGGTATATTATGACTCTTGGTTGTCCAACTGTTTCATATAAAATGAAGTTCATCATTGAAAGGAAGCGTAAGACCATGGCTAATGAGTTTCGCGTATGTGACGATTGCGATGCGACGAACCTAAAGACGTTGTTGCCTCGACTCAAATCGGTTGACCCTGATGCAAAAATTGAAATTGGCTGTCAATCCTATTGTGGTCCAGGACGAAAAAAGGCTTTTGCGTTTGTAAACAATCGCCCATTATCCGCACCAACAGAAGATGAGTTACTCGAAAAGGTTCAAAAAAAAGTCAACTAAATGTCACTGAATGTGTTCAGTCGACCTAAAAAGAGGTCCGTCCCTGTCAGGTCGGGCTTTTTACGTCCGTGCAATCGTTGAGAACACATTCACGAGCAAATTCAAGGATGTTTTCGGGAAAAGTTACCCGATATAATAGAAACACGTCTTAAAAAAAGAGGGACGAAACGATGGCGTATCCAAAAGGGAAATTATCTGAGGAAAAGGTATTTAAAGATCCTGTGCACCGTTATGTTCACGTACGGGACGCATTAATATGGGATTTAATAGGAACAAGAGAATTTCAGCGCCTGCGCCGAATTAAACAGCTAGGAACCACTTATTTGACGTTTCATGGTGCAGAACACAGCCGTTTCAATCATTCGCTCGGTGTATACGAGATTGTGAGACGGATTGTGGATGATGTATTCAAAGGACGGCCGGAATGGGATGAGGGAGAACGCGAGCTTGTCCTGAGTGCGGCCTTGCTTCATGACCTCGGACATGGACCATTTTCTCATTCCTTTGAAAAGGTTTTCCACTTAGATCATGAATCGTTTACAAGAGATATTATTTTAGGGCAAACCGAAGTCAATGAAGTGCTTCGCCGGGTGAGTGATGATTTCCCGAAGCATGTGGCAGAAGTTATTGCGAAAACGTATCAAAACAAACAGGTGGTCAGTTTGATCTCAAGTCAAATCGATGCCGACCGTATGGACTACTTGCAGCGTGATGCCTACTATACAGGCGTCAGCTACGGCCATTTTGATATGGAGCGTATTTTGCGCGTAATGCGTCCGAGAGAAGATCAGATTGTGATGAAGCAGAGCGGGATGCATGCGGTCGAGGATTATATTATGAGCCGCTATCAAATGTATTGGCAAGTCTATTTCCACCCCGTGACACGCAGTGCGGAAGTCATTTTAACGAAAATTCTCCATCGTGCAAAAGAGCTGCATGAAACGGGTTATATTTTTACACATGCCCCAGTTCATTTTTATTCGATCTTTGAGGGGAATGTCACCACAGAGGACTATATTAAGCTGGATGAATCCATTGTCTTATTTTATTTTCAGGCGTGGGAAGATGAAGAAGATCACGTGCTGGCTGATTTGTGCCGCCGTTTTATGAACCGCCGATTGTTCCAATATACAGAGTTTAATCCGAATGAAGAAATGACGAAATATTTCAAGCTGACCGCCTTGTTCAAGGAGGCAGGCATTGATCCTGACTATTATTTAGTCGTCGACTCTTCCTCTGACTTGCCATACGACTTCTACAGACCAGGTGAGGAAGAAGAGAGACTGCCGATTCACCTTTTGACGCAAAGTGGTCACATTAAAGAGCTGTCGAGACAGTCAGATATTGTTGATGCCATTTCCGGTAAACGAAGAACCGATCATAAACTTTATTTCCCGATGGACTTAATTGTAGATATGTCGGAAAAAGCTGAAGAAAAGAAGGCGATCATGAAGCTGCTTGGATTGGGATAAGGAAGTACTGAAAAAGGAGATGTCGGGAATTTGTTGAAAGAGCATGCAAAGTTGATGAAGGTATTCTCTGAATCTGGGGAAATCGTTGGACGGAAGAAGCTGCAAAAGATGATTTACATAGCAAAAAAGCTAGATTTGCCTTTTTACGAGAAATACGATTTTCACTTTTATGGCCCCTATTCAGAGGAGTTGACGCTCAGAATTGAAGAGTTGTGCAACCTTGGATTCTTGGACGAAATGAAGGAAAAAAAAGGCGGATACTATCAGTATCGTTATTCGCTGACGGACAATGGGAAAGAGTTTCTCGATCAGTGCGAAGTGGACATGCCTGACCTCAAAGTGCTGACGCAGCAGATGAACGAGCAGTCGTCTCGTTTCCTAGAGCTCGTCTCTACGATTTTATACTTTGATGATCTGCCAAAAGATGAGGTAAAGGAAAAGGTCTTCACCATTAAAAGCAAGCAGCGCTATACGGACGAAGAATTTGAGGATGCTCTTGCTTATATTGATCAATTGAAGGAATTGAACTAGCTTCACAAAAGCCCCGCATTTAGGGCTTTTTTTGTTTTTGTAAGACCTAGACCAAAAGCGCTAATTTTCGATGAAATGTGTACTGAACGATTCAGAAAATTAGTGAATATGACGTATTTCGACTTTCTTCCTGTGTATCTAATTCCCTGTTTTTGACTGAATAGAAGGAAAATGGTGAATTTTCAGTGAATATATAACTTTGTGAAAATCAAAGGAGGGATAGGAATGAAAAAGCGTTCAGTCTTTTTGTCATTTTTATTGGTAGGTAGTTTGTTACCGGGAGTAAGCTCAGCTTCAGCACCAGTTGCGAGTGCTGGTCATGGGCATGATCATGGTCATACGCCATTCGAAACACATATTAGTGAGGGGTTGCCAAAGGCAAACGATTTTAAAGATTTGACGAAAGCACCTCCAATTGAACGAGATGTGACAACAAAGGTATTAGATGAGTCTGGTAAGCAAGTAGGCTCTAGAACCTTTAAGGCGAATACAGGGGATTCTATTTCAACAAAGGCAAGCACAGGCAGTCAAAAAGTAACGGTTTATGCTGTAGCAGATGCGCAGTATCGTGCGAAATATAGTGACTGGCAGACGCGCATTGTCAGCATCATCGAGCAAGCGGACGTCACCTTTAACCGTGATCATGATGTCGACTTTGTCGTACAAGCAGTAGGATCTTGGACATCTTCTGGATCAAATGCAGAGCAAATTTTATCTAACCTGTCGCGCAGCTTTGATGGCAGAGGATACGATTTTGTCACTGGCTTTACAGCTAATCCAAACTTTGATGCGGGCGGAATCGCGTATGTATACAATAGTGCACCGCGCGGAAGTGCATTCGCCGTTAACCTTGATCAAGGAACAGCGAATACTGCAAAAGCGGCTACGCATGAATACGGTCATAACTTTGGCTTACCACATGACCCTCAAGGCAGCGGAATTGTCTGCTTAATGAATTATGATTATTCCTACACAGTCGATTTCTTTGATGCGGCTCATAAAAATCAAGTGAACCGTAACAAAGCGTGGTACAGATAAAATAAGAGACAAAAGGACAAACACCCATGTGCCTGTCCTTTTTTTATGCTTACAGGTCGCTGATGCGTTTTCCTGCTACGGCATAGTGTTCTTTTTTCATTTCTTCAATAATAACAGAGACTTTTTCTGCACCTGCGCCTGTTGTTTCAACAACAGCGTCAGTGACTTTCTCTACAAGCGCTCTTTTCTGCTCGTCTGTTCTTCCTTCAAGCATTTGTACGGTGACAATCGGCAATGCGAAAACCTCCTTTTTCCTTTAATGCTACGCTTCCCTTTAGTTTAAGGGACTTCTTATAGTATACTGAATGAAGTAAATCATTGTATAGAAAGAAAGAGGGATTCATGCCTTTGAACCAATTTCTTGTGTATCCATTAGAACTGATTCCATATGTCGCCATTACACTTGTTGTTGCATTTACGATGCACGAGTTGGCGCATGCATATGTTGCGTATCGTTTCGGAGACCCAACAGCTAAGAACCAAGGGAGACTCACATTAAATCCGTTGAAGCATCTTGATGTATTTGGGACGATTTTGATCTTTGTCGCTGGGTTTGGCTGGGCGAGACCTGTGCCGGTGAATCGTTACCATTTTAAAAACCCGCGCTTAGCAGGAATCTGCGTCTCGATTGCTGGCCCTTTAAGTAACTTGGTGTTGGCGTTTCTAGGCTGTTTCGTGTACGTGCTTCTTCAGAAATTTGGCGGGGAGTCGCTCATGCGCTTTGAGCCTGGAGTGGATTATTTCTTCCGAATCTTTATAAACTTGAACGTCATTTTGTTCCTATTTAACTTATTGCCAATTCCGCCGCTGGATGGGTATCGTATTATTGAGGACGTCGTTAGTCCCCATATCCGTGCGAAAATGACGCAATTTGAACAATATGGGATCATTATCTTTCTCATATTCGTGATTACGCCGCTAGGACAGTTTGTTTTTGGTCCATTGATCGGAATGCGGGATCAAATCATATACTGGTTTAATCTTATTTTGAAGCCGCTGCTTTAGGAGGTTTAATGAATGGAAGGTAAAAAGAAGAAACCAATTGGTTTTAATATCATTAAAAAAACAGATGCAACAGACGGACACGGAGGCTTTGGAGCGGGTGCGCTCAGCCTAGATAACATTTCGCCGGTGATCATTGATGTAGAGGAAAAGGAAGCTGTCATTGATATTGGTGCTATGCATGCAAGAAGTGCCGTTGAAAAAGGAATTAAATTTCTGAAAACAAAAGAAGAAGTGCCGAACGGAAAACCGTATTGGCTCGTATGGGTGACCATTGACCGCAGAGAAGAAGGTCCTTACTATGCGGGTGTCACGGCTTGCGAAATGACCGTTGATCGTTCAATCCGCCGAGGGTATAAGTCGCTTCCAGAGCATGTGAATTTAATGGATAAATCAATGAAGCGAAAAATCGTTGTTAGTCATATGGATGATGTATCGAAAAAGGTACTGGCTGATTTCTTGAAGAGTCATAATGAAGCACTTTGGGAAGCATCCACAGATGAATTAAAAGAAGGATTGGCTGTCCCTGAATAATTGTGAAATTTTTGTGAAGAATGGCGAATTGCTACCAATTCCAGCTGATTTTTGAGTAAACTGGTGTTAAAGCTAGGACATGGAGAATCCCGAGATGCAAATCTCGGGGTTTTTCATGTCTTTTTTTCTTTTTTTAACGTTTCAGCCACTTTTCCCACCATTTCTTTGGCTTTTGATCTTGAACTGGATGATCCTCAGAAGATTTATTCTCAGCGCCGTAGCACACACCTGTCGGCTCCGTTCCTTCTATAAAATAGGTAAATACCTTTGATTCACATCCTGGGCCTGCCAGATCGCCGGTTTTTGGATTGATATACACACCTTTTACGCCGTCTGGTGGCATGAAGGAGGACGCTGGCTGTTTAGAGAGGGCTGATTCCATAAAAGATGCCCATATCTTTTTTGCATAGGCTGTTTCTTCGACCGAGTCAATGGTTCGCCCTTTATCATAGCCTGTCCACACACCTGTCACGAGCTGGGGAGAGAAGCCGATCATCCAGCTGTCGGCTCCTGTCGTCCCTGATTTTCCTCCGTATGTTCGCGTGAGATCCTTCATAATGGTGCGACCAGTGACACTCGTATAGCCGTTTAACTGATCATTGAACATTCCTGACATCATGTCGGTGGTGACAAAGGCTGCTTTTTCATCTAAGACTTGCTCTCGTTTTTGTTTTTCTTCAAAAAGTACGTTGCCTTTTGCATCCGTTACTTTTGTAATAAAGGTGGGTTTGACTCGTTTTCCGCCATTGACAAGCATGGCATAAGCATTTGTCATTTCAATTGGTTTGACAGGGGACGTGCCTAAGGCTAGTGATGGCACTTGATCTAGTTTTTCGTTGATGCCAAATGTTTTCCCGGCACGTACAAGCTGCTCCATTCCTAAAAATAGATGGGTTTTCACAGCGTAAATATTATCAGACAGCGCCAAGGCTTGAAGCATCGTAATGCCGTCATTGGCGTAATAGCCATGATAATTGCTTGGCGAATAAGCAGCACCGCTTCCTTGATCATCGAGCTCAAAAACTGTTTCTTCACTACGCATGACGGTTGCTGGTGTAAACCCATTTTGTAAGGCCATGTAATAGAGAAGTGGCTTCATTGTTGAACCGGGCTGTCTTTTCGCTTGTGTGACCCGGTTGAATGGACTTTTTTCGTAATCTCTTCCTCCGATGAGGGCGAGTACATGACCTGTTTGGGGATGGATAGCAGTAAAGCCGACTTGGATGTCTGATTTCGAATCGATTGTGCTTTTTAACGTCTTCTCAGCAATTTTCTGTAATTCCGGATGTAAAGTCGTTTGGATATGAAGGCCATAGGTTTCGATCTGTTCCTCAGTTAGCCCCAAGGTTTGCTTCAACTCACGAACCACATCATCATAAAAATACGGTGCTTGCTTTGCTTGTAGCTGCTTCTTTTGCAAAGGACGATAGGACAGTTTTTCTTTCGCGGCTTCAGCGGCTGCCTTTTTCGTAATCATGCCGTCCTCTTGCATGTGCCTCAAAATCATATTCTTTCTTGCACCGGCTTTCTCTTCATTCACATAAGGGGAGTAGAGAGAAGGGCCCTTTGGGATACCGGCAAGTAAGGCAGATTCAGCGAGGGTCAAATTCTTCGCTTTTTTTCCGAAATACAGACGGGATGCCGCTTCCACGCCATAAGCTCCATGACCATAATATATGGTGTTCAAGTATCCTTCTAAAATCTCATCTTTTGTATAGTTTTGTTCTAAGCGAATCGTGTAAAAGGCTTCATTCCATTTCCGCTTCCACGTTTTATCATGATCTAAATACAGATTTCGTGCATATTGCTGGGTGATCGTGCTGGCTCCTTGTACTTTAGCCATGGCGCGAATATCAGCCACTGCAGCTCCTGCCATTCGTTTCACATCAAAGCCATGATGCTCATAAAAGGTTTTGTCTTCAACAGCCACAGCTGCCTGCCTGATATGAGGAGACATGTCCTTTAACGGCACCCAATATCTCTTTTCTCCAAAGCTAGATTCTCCAAGCTTTGAACCATCGGCTGCATAAATCGTCGTAGATTGGGGAACTTGAACAGAAGGGGCGCCTTGCCATTTGGCGATTAAAAGAATCGTCAAAAAAACAGTGCCTGCAAATAGAAAAGCGAGCAAGCCTATAAAAAAACAGGCTCGAATCGTTTTCACGGTCATGCGGATTTTTTTATTACTCATGATTGTGTCCATGCCAAGCCCCCATTTTGACGGTTTTTTATCAGTATGGAACAAAGAAAACCGTTTTAAACAAATGATTGAAAGAGCGTGCATGAAAATTGAAGAGAACTCATGCGGTTCTTTACAATTTGATATGAATCCACTATACTTTTTTCTTGGACAATCGATATAGTCATAGCCGATAAAGGCGCTAACAATAGATGTTTGTTTATTATTGGATGAGAGGAAGATGGACAATGAGCGAACTTTGGTATACAGAGAAGCAAACGAAGAATTTTGGTATTACATTGAAGGTGAACAAGACCCTTCACACAGAACAAACAGATTTTCAGCATTTAGAAATGGTGGAAACAGAAGAGTTTGGCAATATGCTGTTTTTAGACGGTATGGTGATGACATCTGAGAAAGATGAGTTTGTATACCACGAAATGGTGGCACATGTTCCTCTTTTCACTCATCCAAACCCGGAAAATGTTCTTGTTGTAGGCGGAGGAGACGGCGGTGTCATTCGTGAAATTCTCAAGCACCCAAGTGTGAAAAAAGCGACACTTGTTGATATTGATGGAAAAGTCATCGAATACTCGAAGAAATTCCTTCCTTCAATTGCTGGGAAGCTAGACGATCCTCGTGTAGATGTCAAAGTCGGAGACGGCTTTATGCACATTGCTGAAGCTGACAATGAGTACGATGTCATCATGGTGGACTCAACTGAACCAGTTGGACCAGCTGTGAACCTGTTCTCTAAAGGATTTTACGCAGGAATCTCAAAAGCACTCAAAGAAGACGGTATTTTCGTGGCACAAACGGACAACCCTTGGTTCACACCTGAGCTGATTACAAATGTACAACGTGATGTGAAAGAAATTTTCCCAATCACGAAGCTTTATACAGCGAATATTCCAACGTATCCAAGTGGACTTTGGACATTTACCATTGGTTCAAAAAAGTATGACCCACTTGCTGTAGAAGACAGCCGTTTCTTTGATATTGAGACGAAATATTACACAAAAGAATTGCACAAAGCGGCATTCGTTCTGCCGAAATTTGTGAGCGACTTAATCAAATAAATCAAGCGAAGTGGAAATGCGCAAATGACCGTTTGCGCATTTTTTGAAGCGTAAAAGGAGGAATCTTGCATGAGATTCGACGAGGCTTATTCAGGAAAAGTGTTTATTGGAAGTCATCCGACATGGGAAGATGCAAAGGTCATTTTATACGGGATGCCGATGGATTGGACCGTCAGTTATAGACCAGGCTCACGTTTTGGCCCAAACCGTATTCGTGAAGTATCGATCGGTTTAGAGGAATACAGTCCTTATTTAGATCGTGAGCTACACGAGGTACCATTCTTTGATGCCGGTGACATTCCACTTCCTTTTGGAAATGCACAGAAAAGCTTAGACTTAATTGAAGAGTATGTCGACAGCATTTTAGAAAAAGGGAAGTTTCCATTAGGAATGGGCGGCGAGCATCTTGTGTCTTGGCCGGTTTTCCGCGCGATGCATAAGAAATATCCTGATTTGGCTATTATCCATATGGACGCACATACGGATCTTCGTGAGGAATACGAGGGTGAGCCGCTGTCTCATTCAACCCCGATTCGTAAAGTAGCAGGACTCATTGGACCTGAGAATGTGTTCTCTTTCGGCATTCGTTCTGGGATGAAGGAAGAATTTGAATGGGCAAAAGAAGCGGGCATGCACATCTCTAAATTTGAAGTGCTGGAGCCATTGAAGCAAGTATTGCCAAAGCTGAAGGGACGCCCAGTGTATGTGACGATCGACATTGATGTACTCGACCCAGCTCATGCACCTGGTACAGGCACGGTAGATGCTGGCGGTATTACATCAAAAGAGCTGCTTGCATCTATTCATGCGATTGCAGGATCTGATGTGCAAGTAGTCGGTGCAGACCTTGTTGAGGTAGCACCTGTATACGATCATTCTGACCAAACAGCGAATACAGCGAGCAAGCTTTTACGCGAAATGCTGCTTGGGTTTGTGAAATAACACCTTGATAGAGGAGCTTGTCATCTCATATGGACAAGCTCTTTTTTTACATCGATCAAAAAATAAAGGAGGCAGTTCATGTTTTCTTCTATATTGATGGTGCTTCTCGCTTTTTGTGTGTTAGCGGCGGGTTTTCTCACGCTGAAACGAGAGCTCGCAGCTGAGCCGCCTGTTTTTGCTTCGAAAAAGGAAGCGAAGGAAGAGATGTTGGGGCTGTTTCAGGATCGAGGCTTTTTCTATCTGACGGCCATTGCGCTATGCATGCAGGTGGTATGTAAGCAGGCGCAGATCGTGCCATTTGATTTTTTTCAGGCATTTTTGGCAAGTTCAGGCGTACAAGCTCTTTTTTATTTCATCAAAAGAAAAGACTTGGGCATAAAGGCTGGATTGGTGGTATTAGTGAGTTTCGTGTTCCTTTTTTTCTAAAGGGATGGTGTAAGATCAAAAACGAAGTTTAATCGCAGTGAATAAGAGAAATGATGGGATGATAGGCAATCATGAATATGGTATACTATTTTAGTTAAACGGGTCTTAGCAAAGGAAGTGCAAAATGACACAAAACCAAATTTCAATTCATGTAAAGTCAGTGATGAAACCAGAGACGGAGCCGGCTGAAACGATCGAATTCCGCACGACTGGAACGTATCAAGAAAAGAATGAAAAAACGTATCTCACTTACCATGAAGAACATGAAATGGGTCAAGTAAAAACCGTTGTGAAAATGAGTGAAAAAGAAATTTTTGTCATGAGATCAGGGGCCATTCAAATGAAGCAGCGCTTTCTCATCGGAGAAACGACCGTCACACATTATACGATGCCATTCGGTACACTACAGCTTGATGTGCACACACATGGCATTGATCTGGATGTGGACAAGGGACTGCTGCACATTACGTACGATATGCTGACAGGGGAAGACCAAAAGCATTTACATACATTATCGATTTCATATAAGGAGGATTTACGTTCATGAATATCGCAGAACAGGTCAAAGATGCGTTAAAAGAAGAAATTATTGCGGCAGTCGTCAAAGCAGGACTTGCTGATGAAAGCCAGGTACCAGATGTCCTTTTAGAAGTGCCGAAAGACAAAACCCACGGTGATTACTCCACCAATATGGCGATGCAGCTTGCCCGCATTGCAAAAAAAGCACCTCGTCAAATCGCAGAGGACATTGTCAAAGCGTTTGATAAAGGGAAAGCTTCTATTGAAAAAATGGATATCGCAGGTCCAGGGTTCATTAACTTTTATATGAACAATCAGTATTTAACAAAGCTCATCCCTGCTGTCCTTGAAGCAAAGGAAGCATATGGTGAAACGAATACAGGCGGCGGCCAAAAAGTGCAAGTTGAATTCGTCTCAGCCAACCCAACAGGTGACCTTCACCTTGGACATGCCCGCGGAGCAGCTGTAGGTGATTCTCTTTGCAACATCCTTGATAAAGCAGGGTTCGACGTGAGCCGTGAATACTATATCAACGATGCAGGGAATCAGATCAATAACCTCGCTTTATCTGTAGAGGTACGTTACTTTGAGGCGCTCGGTCTTGAAAAAGAGATGCCTGAAGACGGGTACAGAGGAGAAGACATCAAAGGCATCGGGCAAAAGCTGGCAGATGAATTTGGTGACCGTTTCGTGCACGAGTCAGAAGAAGAGCGTATGAAGTTCTTCCGTGAATACGGCTTGAAATACGAATTGGAGAAATTACGTGTAGATCTTGAGAATTTCCGTGTCCCATTTGATGTATGGTATTCAGAAACCTCTTTATATGAAAACGGAAAAATCGAACCAGCGCTGGAAACGCTTCGCGAAAAAGGCTATGTCTTTGAAGAAGATGGTGCAACGTGGCTGCGTTCAACTGATTTTGGCGATGACAAGGATCGCGTGCTCATTAAAAAAGACGGCAGCTTCACTTACTTGCTTCCAGATATCGCATATCATAAAGACAAATTGGACAGAGGCTTTGACCAGCTCATTAACATTTGGGGCGCGGACCATCACGGCTATATCCCTCGAATGAAAGCGGCGATTCAAGCACTTGGATATCCGGCTGGCAAGCTTGAAGTAGAAATCATTCAGCTCGTTCATCTATACAAAAACGGTGAAAAGATGAAGATGAGTAAGCGTACAGGAAAAGCCGTCACCATGCGTGATCTGATTGAAGAAGTAGGCCTAGATGCCACTCGTTATTTCTTCGCGATGAGAAGTGCGGCGACACATATGGACTTTGACCTAGACTTAGCGATTTCTACGTCTAACGAAAACCCTGTGTACTACGCACAATATGCCCATGCGAGAATTTGCAGCATGCTGCGTCAAGGTGAAGAAAAAGGCTACGAGCCAAATCTTGAAAAAGCAGATTTCTCTCACATTCATTCAGAAAAAGAATACGATCTTCTGAAAATCATTGGCAGCTTCCCAGAAGTGGTAGCAGAAGCAGCTGAAAAGCGTATTCCGCACCGTGTGACGAACTATATTTATGACCTTGCATCAGCCCTTCACAGCTTCTACAATGCCGAAAAGGTCATTGATGTAGAAAATGAAACAAAAACAACAGCACGTCTTTCACTCATGAAAGCAACACAAATTACGCTTGCGAATGCATTAAAACTAATTGGTGTATCGGCTCCGGAAAAGATGTAATTATACGAAAAACCCACTCTAAACAAGAGTGGGTTTTTCGTTTGTATTTTTCATCGTTCAGCTGTTAGATCACTTTTATGTCTCTGGAAAATCTCAATTTCGTAAACCTCTAATGCTTGTTTAGGAAGTTGCTTTTCTAATGCAGAATGCAAACCTGCCATATCTTTTGAAGTATCGATGCCAATGGATATTGTGGGCTCTGTCTTGATAATCTGATAGTTAAACAATTTATACTCTTCCCATAATGAGTCCAATACGTGGATGACCTTATCATCTAATTCCTCTTCAGAAAGGGTGAGAGTTTTTGAAGTGAAACTTAATCCAATCATACAAAGAGATTCAGAATCTGTTAAATAAAAAACATCCGCTATCTACTAGAGACAGCGGATGTTGAACATTACCCAAGCGTATTAATAATATTAGAAATAGAATCAAATAATTGGCTAAGTACATCAGAAAACATAGTTTGTATCCTCCTTTCGGCAAGCATGTAGTATGTGTGCGTTAATGGGATTAACCAAGTGTGTTAATAATGTTAGAGATAGAATCGAATAATTGGCTAAGGACATCAGAGAACATGTTTTTGCCTCCTCTCTTTTCTTTTTACATTTACTTAACGAAGGGGATGAAGGGTTGGATCACTTTTTCTAAAAAATTTTTAAAAAAGAGGGTGGCATAGAAAAAAGCACCACAATTCGAGTGCTTTTTTCTTTTATTAGTTATGAATGAATGCGCAGCTTCACGTCTCCATTTTCACACGCTAGCTGAACGTTTCCGCCAATCGGTAAGGTGAAAACCGGCTGCGTATGTCCGATATCGACATCGTAGATCACGGGAATGTGTTTAAGCATCGGGTGTTTATCTAAAATGAACTTCAAATGTTCTTCTGTCATCTTGGATTTCTTCTGAAAGCGTCCGATGATCAACCCTTTAATGGACTCTGCATGCTGCAAGAGGGAAGTGAGGTCTCTGGCGAACATTTCAGGGAAGGCCAACTCATCATCCTCCACAAATAAGATGGCGTCCTTGATTTGAGGCATAAACGATGTCCCTTGCAGTAAGTTCAGTGTACAAAGGTTCCCTCCATACAAGGTGCCTTCGGCTGTTCCTTCCTGATAGATTCCCCATCTCGTCGGATGAAACTGTCTGTTCGCTTGATCAAGATACCACGCATCATCACTCCACTTGGTCGAAGGGGTCACATCAAAAGACTCACCGTCATTCATCAAGCAGGCTTGAAACATAGCCGTCTGCTCCTCTTGCCCCTGCTTCATTTGAAAGCTGGAGAAATGGGGTCCAGAGTATGTCACCATCTCACATTTGGCTGTAATAGCGCTTGCGAGTGCGGTAATATCACTGTATCCGCAAAGAACTTTAGGATGCTGACGGATCAAGTCGTAATCGATGTAAGGCAAAAGTTCATTGCAATTGAAGCCACCAATGGCGGTCAAAATACCGTCGACCTCATCATCTGTGAATGCCTTATGCAAATCAGACAAGCGGTGTTCAATAGATGATGAGGAATGAAGATCACATTCAAACACGTGCTGTCCAAAAGAGACAGTGAAACCTAAAGCCTCTAAACGTTTTTTTGCTTGAGCGATTCCTTCTTCTGATAAAATGCTGGCACTTCGGCTTGGGGCAATGACACGAAGATGACTGCCTTTTCTTAAAGGAGAGGGTGTATACATAAACAAATCTTCCTTTCCATCACATATTTATCCATTATATCGGATCAAATGACCCAAGTCTGTAAAAGCTAGAAGAAAGGCATAGGTCGTGCGTTTCATACAAGCTGTGCGAAGGGTATGGAAGAGAAAAGACAGAAACGAATGAGGGCGGAGAATGTGAAAAAAAGACGACTGGAATTTTTATTTTTATATTTTATGATATTCGGGGCATATGTGGTGTATTGGTGGCCGGTTCCAGCGTGGAGTGTTCAGTTGTACGTAGCGATTTATATCGCCATTATTTTATTTAGTATCATCTCACTCATGCTAGAGAACCGTACATCACAGCACACACTCTTATGGATGTATGTGCTCATCTTTTTCCCGATCATTGGCTATATGTTTTATTTGTTCTCGGGACAGCTCTATGTGAAAGGTCATTTATTCAAATCAAAAAGAATGTACAACCGTGAAAAACTACGCAGAATATCTGAGCTTGAGAGCAAGCCTGATGAATCAAGTTTAACCGAAAATCAGCGGACTTTTTTTCATTACACAGAAAAGGCAACAGGCATGCATGTGAACACAAATAGTGATATGGACATTTTAAAAAATGGGGAGGAGACGTTTCCCCGTATTTTTGAAGAGTTAAAAAAGGCAAAATCGTTCATCCATATAGAATACTACATGTTCAAATCAGATTTCCTTGGACACCGGATGATGGAGATTTTGATAGAAAAAGTAAAAGAAGGGGTAGAGGTTCGCTTCATCTATGATGCGGCTGGCAGCATTCGCTTCTCTCGAAAAGATATTAAACGCTTGAAGCAGGCGGGAGTCAAGGTTGCTCCTTTTCTGCCTTTAAAATATGGTTTCTTTAATCAAAAATTCAATTTCCGTAATCACCGAAAAATTGTGATCATTGATGGGAAAACAGGATTTGTCGGCGGGTTAAATGTCGGAAAAGAATATGTCGGACGTGATGAAAACATCGGTTTTTGGCGTGATACGCATACGATGTTAAAGGGCGAGGCTGTCCAAACCCTTCACTCTGTTTTTATGCTCGACTGGGAGTATGTATCAGATGAAGTATTAATTGACGATCCGAAGTATCATACGCCTCATCCTGTGACGGGAGAGGATGTCATTCAGGTTGTACCAACTGGACCTGATATGAAAGAAAGTATGAGTGATTTATATGATGCACTCATCTCAAATGCGAAACAATTTGTCTGGATTGCGACACCTTATTTTGTCCCGAATGAATCCATACGTACGGCATTGAAAATTGCTGCAACAAGAGGGGTGGATGTTCGCGTGATGGTTCCGGAGATCAATGACGGCTTTCTCACTCAATACGCCACAAGGTCCTATTTTTCTGAGCTCCTAAAAGAGGGTATCAAGGTGTATCACTATCAAAAAGGCTTCATGCATCAAAAAGTGATGATCGCAGATGGAGAACTTGCCTCTGTCGGCACCGCAAATGTGGATATGAGAAGCTTTCAGCTCAATTTTGAGGTCAATGTCTTTACGGCCGCGAAAAAGCCCATTGAGCAGCTGATGGCCCATTATGAAGAAGATATGAAAGAATGTGAGCAAATGGGACCTGTTCATTTTTATAAAAGAGGCTTAAAAGAGCGATTAAAGGAATCATTTGCTCGGTTGTTTTCTGGTGTTTTATAAGGCTTTCCAGTCGAAGAAATCATTTCCTCATCTAGTATTTTGATGAGGATTCCTCTATAATTGAAAATGATTATCAATTATAGAGGAAATGAGGTTCTTTTACATATGCTAAAACGCTTTTTCGCCTATTACAGGCCCTATCGAGGTCTGTTCTTTTTAGATTTCTTTTGCGCTGTTGCCGTTGGATTGATGGAACTAGGTTTCCCGCTTATCGTGAACTACTTCATTGATACATTGTTACCAACAGGGAACTGGACAATTATTGTCTGGACGGCATTTGCCCTGTTTGTCATTTATGCCCTTAGCTCGGTTATGCAATTTATTGTGTCGTATTGGGGGCATATGCTTGGCATCAATATTGAAACAGATATGAGGAAAAAGCTGTTTGATCACTTTCAGCGCCTATCTTTTAAATTCTTTGACAACAACAAAACGGGTAAGCTCATGTCACGGATGACAAACGACCTCATGTACATTGGAGAGGTGGCGCATCATGGTCCTGAAGATTTGTTTATAGCCATTATGACGATTCTTGGTGCCTTTGCAGTCATGCTGATGATTAATTGGCAGTTGGCCATTTTAACGTTCCTCATCATGCCAGTCATCATCTGGCTCGCCCTTCATTTTAATAAAAAGATGACAAAGGCGATTACACAGCTCAACAATGACATTGGAGACTTTCATGCAAGGGTTGAAAACAATATCGGAGGCATTCGACTTGTTCAAGCCTTTGCTAACGAACATTTCGAGAAAAAGCGTTTTGCTGAAAACAACAACCGTTTTCGGAAAGCGAAGCTTCTTTCCTATAAAATTATGTCGGTCAACGGATCAATCAGCTATATTCTGACACGTCTTGTGACGCTGTTTGTCCTTCTCGCAGGTACATGGTTTGTCCTGCAAGGTCAATTAACGGCAGGTGGATTTATCGCATTTGTTCTGATTACGAATGTTTTATTTAGACCGATTGATAAAATCAACACGGTCATTGAAATGTATCCAAAAGGCATTGCGGGCTTTAAAAGCTATGTTGATTTGCTAGAAACAGAACCAGATGTGAAGGATACAGAGGGAGCACGTGATGTATACGGATTGAAAGGTGAAATTGAATATCGAAACGTAACATTTGGCTACGATGAACACAGTCATGTGTTAAAGAATATCGATTTGAAGATCAAACAAGGAGAAACGGTTGCGTTTGTCGGGCCTTCAGGAGCAGGAAAATCAACGATTTGCAGCCTGCTGCCTCGTTTTTATGATGTGGATGAAGGGGAGATCACAATAGACGGTATAAGTACAAAATCGATGACGTTGTCTTCTTTAAGGCAGCAGATTGGTATTGTGCAGCAGGATGTCTTTTTATTCTCAGGCACCATTCGTGAAAACATTGCGTACGGCAATCTAGAAGCCAGCGATGCAGAGGTGTGGGAGGCTGTACGTCGTGCGCATTTAGAGGAACTTGTCCAGCGTTTCCCAGAAGGGTTGAATACGGTGATAGGTGAGCGCGGCGTCAAGCTATCAGGCGGCCAAAAGCAGCGCTTGTCCATTGCACGGATGTTTCTGAAAAACCCTTCTATACTCATCCTAGATGAAGCCACATCAGCACTGGATACAGAAACAGAAAAAGCCATCCAGGACGCGCTGAGTGAACTAGCCGTCGGCAGGACAACACTCGTCATCGCCCACCGCCTAGCAACAATTAAACACGCCGACCGTATCATCGTCGTGACAGAGGAAGGCATTGAAGAGCAAGGCCGCCACCAAGATTTAATTCAAATGGGTGGCGTATACAGCAGACTGCACGAAGCGCAGTTTGGTCATTAAAGAAAAAGTCCTTTTGATAAAGGGCTTTTTTTGTTAGGATAGAAAAAACTTGTGAAGGAAGGATCTGATGGAATGAAGGGGCTTCGGCGATTACAAAAAGGCGACAAGATCGGTATTTTTTCACCTTCAAGTCCTGCATCAGCGACCTCGCCTCTTAGGTATGAGCGGGCGAAGAAGTGGCTTGAGCAAAAAGGATTCATTGTGGTACCAGGATCATTAACAGGGAAAGAAGATCACTACCGTTCAGGTACAATTCAAGAACGAGCCAATGAGCTGAATGAGCTGATGGCTAGAGACGATTTGGCGTGCATCATGTCAATGATTGGCGGGACAAATTCAAACAGTTTGCTGCCTTATCTAGATTTTGAGCTGCTAAAGCAACATCCGAAAATCATGATCGGTTATTCAGATGCGACAGCGATTCTTTTGGCTGCCTATGAAAAAACGGGGTTGCCTGTTTTCTACGGACCGGCGCTTGTCCCATCTTTTGGGGAATTTGAACCGTTTGTCACATATACATATCAGTCGTTCGAAGAGATCCTGATGCATCCACAACCCATTCCTTATCAGATCAAAAAACCACCTTTTTGGACGGATGAACGAATCAATTGGGAAGAAAAAACGCGTGATAAAAAGCATCGCCCGAACGATTGGCTGTGTGTCATAGAAGGACAGGCAGAAGGTAGGTTGATCGGTGGAAACCTCAATGCAATGTATGGCATATGGGGCAGTGAGTTCATGCCAGCAATCCAAACAGGAGACATTCTCCTCATTGAAGATTGCATGAAAACCGCTTCAGTTGTAGAAAAAAACTTCTCTTTATTGAAGGTAAATGGAGTATTTGAGCGGGTATCAGGGATTCTTTTGGGGAAACATGAGCTGTTTGATGATGAGGGAACAGGCAAAGAACCTTACGAAATGTTACTTGAGGTGCTAGGAGAGACAAAAAAACCGATCATCGCAGATTTTGACTGTGCCCATACACACCCGATGCTTACGATGCCAATTGGGGCACAAGTGAAAATGGATGCAGTTTCCAAAAAAGTGTGGTTGACGAAAGAGTGGATCTAAAAAGAGCAGCCAGAAGCTGCTCTTTTTTATGAAACCTTCTCTTTTTCAAATGGCTGCAAGAGGTCTTGTGCTTTTTTTCCCTCTACGACAATTAAGTAGTCAGATTCTAAATGAGTGAGCCTGAATGTTTCAAGCTCTACGATATTTTTGATGTTACACATTGTTTTCTTAGAATATACATATAGACGATGTTGAGCCTCGTGGCATTTTTCATAAAGAGAAATAAGCTTATGTAAATTCAATGCTTTCGCAGCGATTTGGATTGAATAGATCTGAGACATCTTCATATCCTCCTGTTGATTACTTTCTCACAATAGCTTTGTTACCCCTGTTTATACAGAGATAAACCTTTCTCTATGGTTTCCACTCAATGGTTCCTCCGCCCACTCGCTTGTTGCCTCTTATCGAAGACAACTCTTCGACCAGTCGGAGCAGGGCTTGATCCTTTAACTTCGCCTCAATCATAAAATCTACATCACGCCCATACGGTTTTAATGCATGAAAAAGCGGTAAGACAAAGGACATATCTACACCATCTGCATGACTACGTATAGCTTTCTCTGATTTCGGTGAGGATAAATGAATTTTAGGCGGAATGCCAGTGCTCGTCCGAGTGTCGAACATTCTTGGCAGGATGTCTTCAAGCGCGGCATTGTCATCTTTATTGGCCACGTGATGATGGTAATCAAAAACAAAGGGAATACCATGCTTTTCACATACACCAAGCGTTTCTAACGACGTATACGTTTTGTCATCATTCTCAAGCGTCATCCTCGCCTTGATATGCGCCGGAAGCTGTTTGATATTTTCATCAAATCGTTGAAGCGCCGAGTCTTTATCACCGTACGCGCCGCCAACATGAATGTTCATATAGCCTTCCTTTTCGAGCTTCATCGCCTCAAGCATTTGATAATGGTACGTCATGTCGATCACGGCATTTTCTGTGATTGAAGGTTTAGGGCTAGTAAACAAGGTGAATTGATTGGGGTGAAAGCTCACCCGAAGCCCATGCCGTTTCACCAAATCACCAATTTCAAGAAACTCCTTTTGAAAAGGTGTCACAAAGTCCCAGCGTACCTCAGGATGGGTCGCAAGCGGAACGATCGAACTCGAAAAACGGTAAAGCGGGATATCATGAGCAATGGCGAAATACAGCGTTCTTAATGTATTCACGAGATTGGCCTTTGTTGTACGTAATAACGCCTCTTTTCCTTCTTCCTTTGAGAGCTTGCTGTATCTTGCAAAGGTCAGCGACTTGGCAGGAGAAGCCTCCCACAAGGTGACGGCATTGGATACATAACCAAATCGATAACGCATAGGTCATCTCCTTTATAAAAAATAAGAAAACATGGCGGCAGCCCATTCAAGCATACGTGACAAAAGCGGACGCTGTGCCAATTTCTCTTCTGTCATAAGCTCAGACACTTCTATGTGCTCGCGAATTTTCCCCTCTACGTGTGAAGTAAAGTCGACATCATCAATAGCGACGTCAACTTCCTCGTTTAAAAACAAGCTGCGTTTATCAAAATTTGCCGTACTGATGATACTGCGTCTCTGATCAATCAGAATGGCTTTCGCATGATAAAATCCTTTATAAAAACGATAAACAAGGCAGCCAGAGGCAATGAGATCCTTTAAATAATGAAATCCAGCCTCTTTAACAAGTGGATGATCTGCTTTCATTGGGATGATGATTTCAACCGTGACGCCTCGTTTTCGTGCATCAAGCAGTGCATTCAGTAGAGGAGCAGATGGAATAAAGTAAGGCGTACAAATGATGATCTGTTTCCTCGCCTGCTGAATATCTTTGAGAAATAAAGCCTCTAAAGAGAAACCAGCAGTCGCGCGTGTTGTGCATTGTAGTGTTCCCTGTTCCAAAGCAGGAAAAACATCATATTGCAGCTGGTGAATGCCAGATGTCCGGTATAAATCATTCAAAAACACATGCTGGAGATCTGCAACAACTTGCCCCGTCATGCGCAAATGATAATCCTTCCATATGCCAAACCGTCCCTTTTTCCCAACATATTCATCACCAATATTAAATCCGCCAATATAGCCAATCTTTCCATCAATCACCGTGATTTTACGATGATTTCTCATGTTTAACCGATAAATCAAAAAAGGGAAACGAGGTTTATTTAAAAAGTAAAATTGGATGCCACTTTTCTCCAGCATGTCAATGGACTTTTGATCAAACGGATAGGACCCTAATCGATCGGTCAGTAAAAAGACGGAAACTCCTTGTTTCGCTTTTGTTTTCAAGGCTTGTAACACCCTTTGACCAATCTTGTCGTTCTTTACAATAAAGAACATCATATGAATAGAAGAAGAGGCGTGCTGTATATCGGTGAGCAGCTGATTAAAAAGTGGTTCACCATCATGATAAAAGACGGCATCACCGCTTGTTTGGTCAAAAGATCGTTCAAAAGCGCGGGTAGAAAAATATTTCTTTCCCATATAAAGGTCTAACAATATGAGACATACGATGACAATGAGTACGAGTAGGATGATCAATGCGATCATGAAGCTTCCTCCTTTTTTGCATATTTCAATAGTGTACCCAAACGCGCAAAAAATATTGACTGAATACTCATTCATTATTTATGATAGAGGTACAACATGGAAACGGAACAAAGTGGGTTTTGGGGAATGAAAGGGGGAGCAAGATGAATAGCCTTTTAATCATGAACATGATTGCATTTGTGGCGGTGACCGCTTACGCTGTGTATTTGTTTATTTATCTCATTCGAACACGAGCAGCGTACATTCGTCTTGGCAAAAAAGAAGAGTTTCAACAAGACATGAAAAAGCGCTTAGAGCGTGTTTGGGTCAATGTATTTGGGCAAAAGAAGCTGTTAAAGGACAAGAAGAGCGGCATCATTCATGTGCTGTTTTTCTACGGATTTATCCTTGTGCAGTTCGGAGCCCTTGATTTTATTATGAAGGGACTCGTTCCAGATAGCGGACTTCCTTTAGGTCCGCTTTACGGTGTCTTTACTTTTTTCCAAGAGGTGGTCACACTACTCATTTTAGTAGCCGTTGTTTGGGCGTTCCATAGAAGGTATGTAGAAAAGCTTGTCCGTTTAAAGCGTGGCTTTAAATCCGGTCTAGTGCTTTTATTTATTGGCGGCTTGATGCTGACCGTTTTACTTGGCAACGGGATGAATATCATCTGGCATGGACACTCTCTATCACCAACTGAGCCAATCGCATCCAGTATTGCATTCTTGCTGGGCGGTATTTCACCGCTTGCGGCAACGGTTGTTTTTTATGTCGCATGGTGGGTGCATCTTCTGATTTTGCTGACATTCTTAGTGTATGTCCCGCAGTCAAAGCATGCTCACCTCATTGCAGGACCGGTGAACGTATTTGCGAGCAGATTAGACCCGCCAGGCAAGCTGCAAAAAATTGATTTTGAAGACGAGACACAAGAGACTTTCGGTGTGGGGAAAATTGAAGACTTTCGTCAGTCACAGCTGATCGACCTTTACGCTTGTGTGGAATGCGGGCGCTGTACAAATATGTGTCCAGCAACAGGTACAGGGAAAATGCTGTCTCCAATGGATTTGATTTTAAGGTTAAGGGATCATTTAACCAATAAAGGAGCGGCCATTACTTCGAAGACGCCTTGGGTACCGCAACTTGCCTTCAGGCAGACAACAGGAAATCAGCTGGCGCTTCAGGCGAGAGGAGCAGGTGCAGAGGAATCGGCTGCCAGCTCGATGTATCATCCTTCTCTTATTGGTGAGGTCATTACAGAGGAAGAAATTTGGGCATGTACGACGTGCCGAAACTGTGAAGACCAGTGCCCTGTCATGAATGAGCACGTCGACAAAATTATTGATATGCGCAGATATCTTGTGCTGACTGAAGGGAAAATGGACGCAGATGCACAGCGTGCGATGACAAGCATTGAACGCCAAGGGAATCCGTGGGGATTGAACCGAAAAGAAAGAGAAAATTGGCGTGAACTGAGAGAAGATGTACACGTGCCGACAGTAAAAGAGCTGAAAAAAGCAGACCAAACTTTCGATTATTTATTCTGGGTTGGTTCAATGGGGGCATACGACAATCGAAGTCAAAAAATTGCGCTTGCCTTTGCAAAGCTTCTCAACGAAGCAGGCGTCTCCTTTGCCATCCTAGGCAATAAAGAGAAAAACTCTGGCGATACACCAAGAAGGCTTGGAAACGAATTTTTATTCCAAGAGCTTGCGACAAAAAACATTGAAGAATTCCAGAAAAACGGTGTCACAAAGATCGTCACGATTGATCCGCACGCATACAATTTATTTAAAAATGAGTATCCAGACTTCGGTCTTGAGGCAGAAGTGTACCATCATACAGAATTACTAGCAGAGCTAGTGAAAGAAGGGAAATTAACGCCTGTACATGAAGTAAAAGAGGTCATCACCTTCCACGACTCTTGCTACCTAGGCAGATATAACGAAGTGTATGATCCGCCGAGAGACATTTTAAAAGCCATCCCTGGAGTGACGCTGAGAGAAATGGAACGTCATCGTGAAACTGGTATGTGCTGCGGTGCAGGAGGGGGCTTAATGTGGATGGAAGAAGAGACAGGTACCCGGATTAACACTGCCCGAACGGAGCAAGCGTTACAAGTGCAGCCATCCATCATCAGTTCAGGATGTCCTTATTGCTTAACGATGCTGGGAGATGGGACGAAAGCGAAAGAAGTAGAAGAGCAGGTAGGTACATTTGACGTCGCTGAGCTTCTTGAAAAATCAGTGTTTGGCGAGGCTGGAAAGCAGGTTTCGTAAACAAAACAGGCCGATGAATAGAATGTTCATCGGCTTATACATGACGCTGTGCATCAGCTGATTAGATAATATGTAAGCGGTAACAAATGGGAGGGGACATACATGAGCAAGACGGTCATTGTATCTGGAGCAAGAACACCATTTGGAAAACTAGGCGGTGCTTTGAGCGGGTTGACTGCCGCAGAACTAGGCGGAGTGGCAATCAAGGCTGCGCTGGAAAGAGTGCCAGGTTCAAATCATGTGGATGAGGTCATCATGGGAAGTGTTTTGCAGGGAGGACAAGGACAGATTCCTTCAAGGCAAGCAGCAAGACATGCTGATCTTCCGTGGTCCGTTCCGACGCAAACCATCAATAAAGTCTGTGCATCAGGAATGCGCAGTGTGAGCACAGCAGATCAAATCATCCGAGCTGGAGACGCGGAGGTCATCGTAGCGGGCGGTATGGAATCCATGTCACACGCTCCTTATTTACTAAAAAAAGCGCGCTGGGGCTACAAAATGGGAGATAGTGCGGTACAAGATGCGATGATTTTAGATGGATTAACCTGTTCATTTACAGGCGTCCATATGGGGGAGTATGGGAGCATGGCTGCGAAGGAACTTGGAATTACGCGCGAAGAGCAAGACCTTTGGGCGTTAAGAAGTCATGAACGGGCGATTGAAGCGCAGAAAAACGGCTTTTTTGAACATGAAATCACCCCCGTCACCGTCAAGACAAAAACGGGAGAGCGGCTGATCACAGAAGATGAATCCCCGCGGCGTGATACGTCATATGAACGACTGTCAAAGCTCATGCCTGTTTTTGATCAAACTGGTACCATTACCGCTGGAAGTGCACCAGGTATCAATGATGGCGCAAGTGCGCTACTTTTAATGAAAGACACATATGCAAAGCAGCATGATGTCAAGCCATTGGCAGTCGTGCTTGGTCATGTGCAGATAGCCGTAGAGGCAAAGGATTTTCCAAAAACACCAGCCTTTGCTATCGAGAAGATTTTACAGAAAACAGGGAAGCGTCTAGAGGATATTGATCTATTTGAAATCAATGAGGCATTCTCAGCCGTGGCGCTGGCGTGTGAAAAAATCACGGGGCTGGACCGGCGGAAAATGAATATCAATGGTGGTGCAGTTGCGCTTGGTCACCCTATTGGGGCAAGCGGAACACGTATCATATTGACCTTGATTCATGCATTAAAACAAAGAGGTGGCGGTATTGGCATTGCGGCGATTTGCAGTGGAGGCGGTCAAGGAGATGCCATCATGATAAAGGTAGATTAAAAGGGAGGCGTTCATCGTCATGAGTACAGAAGAAACCGTCATGGTCGTTGGAGCTGGACAAATGGGATCAGGCATTGCCCAAGTCTTTGCACAGTCTGGCTACACAGTCCTGCTGCATGATGCATCTGAAAAGCAGATTCATCGAGCCATTTCCTCCATGACCAAACAACTGACGAAACGAGCAGAAAAAGGAAAGCTAGCCCATCAGGCAGTCCGAGATATTACACAGCGGCTTGCCGTATCAACAGATTTAACGGACGTGCAGCAAGCTCACTTAGTGATTGAAGCTGCATCTGAACAAATGAGTGTGAAAAAACAAATCTTTGAAACACTTGATCAATTTGCAGAGGCGAAGACGATATTTGCAACAAACACATCTTCCTTGTCGATCACAGAATTAGCAGCTGTTACAGGAAGACCGGAGCAAGTGATTGGCATGCACTTTATGAATCCTGTCCCTGTCATGAAACTCGTTGAGGTCATTCGAGCGCTGCAAACGAGTGACGACACGTATCAACTCGTTTGTGAAACAGCAAAGGCATTAAACAAAACTCCAATTGAAGTGGAAGACTTCCCAGGGTTTGTATCAAATCGTATATTGATGCCAATGATCAATGAAGCCATCTATACCCTTTATGAAGGCGTGGCAGATGCAGAAAGCATTGACGGTGTTATGACGCTTGGAATGAATCACCCAATGGGACCGCTTCGTCTCGCTGATTTCATCGGACTAGATACATGTTTATTTATTATGAATACCCTTCATGAAGGACTTGGGGATAGCAAGTATCGACCTTGTCCTCTTTTGAAAAAATACGTGAATGCAGGCTGGCTGGGCAAAAAGACAAAGAAAGGTTTTTACACATACCACGACCACTCATAGGGGGAGTCAAAATGGATGTTTTGCTTACGGATCAACAGCGACTCTGGAGAGAACAGGCAGCAGAATTTGCAAGACAGCGTGTATTCCCGGAAGTGGAAGCCATGGAACAAGGTCAGTTCCCAAGGACACTTTTAGCTGAAATGGGACGACAAGGCTTTCTAGGGATTCCAATACCATCTTCTTATCAAGGCTTAGGAGCAGATTTTACAACGTATATCATCGCCATTCATGAATTATCTAAAGTGAGTGCGACCATCGGCGTCATTGTGTCCGTCCATACATCTGTTGTGACGATGCCTATTTTGGCTTTTGGAACGAATGAGCAAAAAGAATCCTATGTTCCGCAGCTTGCATCCGGGCAGAAACTGGGCGCTTTTTGCCTGACTGAACCGAAGGCAGGCTCAGATGCCTCTAGTATTCAGTTAAGGGCAGAGCGGACAGAAGACCATTATGTGTTAAATGGTACAAAAATGTTTATCACAAGCGGCGGGGAAGCAGAACTGTATCTTGTCTTTGCCGTGACAGATCCTGCTTCTACGAAAAAAAATATATCGGCATTCATTGTTGAGAAAGGTACACCAGGATTTACGATCGGAAAAGATGAGAAAAAGATGGGACTGCATGGATCAAAAACGGTCACGCTTCATTTTGATGGTGTGCGGATTCCAAAACAACAGCTGCTCGGAGCAGAAGGAGAGGGCTTTCACATCGCCATGTCTAGTTTAAATGCGGGAAGAATCGGTATCGCGGCTCAAAGCCTTGGGATAGCTGAAGCTGCTTTAACGGAAGCAGTGACGTATTTAAAGCAGCACCCAGCAGGTCTAGAAACGACCATTCGGCTAGGGGATTTGGCGGCGAAGCTTGAAGCTGCCAAGCTATTAGTCTATCAAGCGGCTGCTTATAAAGAGGCAAATCGTCCGGTGACAAAGGAAGCATCCATGGCAAAGCTATTTGCGTCAAAAACGGCGGTTGAGATCAGTACAGAAGCGATCCATTTACTCGGCATGGACGGTTATACGAATCGCTATCAAGCACAACGTTACTTTCGTGATGCGAAAGTTTGTGAAATCTATGAAGGAACAAGTGAAATTCAAAGGCTGGTCATTTGTAAACAGCTAATATGAAACGAGGTGGCTCATGATGCAGTTTCAATTAAGTGATGAACATGAAATGATTCAAAAAATGGTGAGGGATTTTGCGAAAAATGAAGTAGAGCCAACAGCAGCAGAGCGAGATGAGACAGAAACGTATGATCCAGCTATTTTTCGCCAAATGGCAGAGCTCGGTTTAACGGGGATTCCTTGGCCGGAAGAGGTTGGCGGGATCGGTAGTGATTATTTAGCCTACGTCATCGCAGTGGAGGAGCTTTCAAGAGTGTGTGCCTCTACAGGCGTCACGCTCTCCGCCCACACCTCTCTCGCCTCGTGGCCCATCTATACTTTTGGAACAGATGAACAAAAAGAGACCTATTTAAAGCCGCTTGCAGAAGGACAGAAGGTAGGGGCATATGCACTCACTGAGAGCGGGTCGGGTTCGGATGCCGGCGGAATGAGGACGACGGCAGTAAAGGCAGGCAGTGAATACGTCCTGAACGGTGCGAAAATCTTTATTACAAATGGGGGCATTGCGGATTATTATATTGTGTTTGCTGTGACAGACCAAGAAGCTGCATCTCGAAATACGACAGCCTTTATTGTAGAAAAAGAGACACCGGGCTTCTCGGTCGGTAAAAAGGAAAGCAAACTGGGCATTCGCTCATCGCCAACGACTGAAATTCGATTTGAAGATTGCCGGATTCATGAAAAGAACCGGCTCGGACAAGAAGGAGAAGGCTTTAAAATAGCAATGATGACCCTCGATGGCGGCAGAAACGGCATTGCTGCACAGGCTGTTGGGATTGCACAAGGCGCTCTTGATGCGGCAGTCCATTATGCGAAGGAGCGCAAGCAATTCGGCAAACCAATCATTCAACAGCAAGGAATCGCGTTTAAGCTAGCAGATATGGCAACCGCAATTGAAGCCTCCAGGCTACTCACTTATCAGGCAGCATGGCTCGAAACGAAAGGGCTCCCGTACGGAAAAGAATCAGCTATGTCCAAGCTCTTTGCTGGAGATACAGCCATGAAGGTAACAACAGAAGCCGTCCAAATCTTCGGCGGCTACGGGTATACAAAGGATTACCCAGTCGAACGATACATGCGTGATGCGAAAATCACCCAAATTTATGAAGGCACACAGGAAATCCAGCGCCTAGTCATCTCGCGCAAACTACTAGATATGTAGAAACAAAGCAAAGACCACCTGACGTGAGGTGGTCTTTTTCGGTGTGGATCATGAAGTGTTTTTGCACTAGCACCATCCAAAATTCACATTAACGTATGAGTGATTTGTAACTGATGAAGTAGTGAGTATTGGTACATGTGAATTGGCAATATACCTACTAAAGAATTAGACCTCAAGAATAATATAGCGATAACCCACATACAAGGTAATAGTCAGGTTTTCCTGAATTTAAGATGATTTCCAGTATTGAGCCATATTATATGAGCATTATGTTAAAATTGAGAAAATAAAAATATGGGAGGTTATTATGACCACAATTACTACTATCTTAGCGATTGTAACTTTGGTGATATGGATCATGGTTTCCGCAGAACTATCAAAGTCTTCAAAGAAAGATCAAAATGAAAAAGAAAATAGCCGTAGAAAATTAATTGTTTTAATGTTTGCAGGCATTATATTGACGATAGCAGTAGTCATCTCATTACTTCAGAAATTGTAGCTTTAAAATACGAAAAAAGTGATTGTATAAAAAAGTTCATCTCGTTCACTAATGTGTTTAAACTTTGCAAAAATGTCACGGTTCAGCCTCATTTCTAACGTGATGGTTATGATTTTTCCTACATAAATAAGCAATTCTTTTTTTGTCCGAATAGTGAATCTCCTAAAGAAAATCCAGAAAAATGAATATACGGAGGATTCATGCAAAAAGCAGCCATTATTTTTCATCATACGTTCAAGGATTTGAATAAAGGGTATCAATTTTGATATCAAACGGAAGTCGAGACAACTCAATATGAGTGTCTCGATTTTTTTGGAATTGAGGAAATTGATTCAATTTAACTAGGTAATTTAATCCATTATCTTCTTTTTTGACTTGGATTCGTAGGGACTTATGTTGTGTTTTGGAAAATAGTATGTTTATCACATTTTCTAAATGTTACAATTTTTCAAAAGCTATGATAGGAACTGAGCTATATAAAGCTATTGATATATTTCCAAAAATAAATCACTTTCTCATACAGATACGGTTCTTCACAGGGTCAATATGTATAACTGTACTTCCCATTCATTCATCACTTCTCTTGAATTCAAAATAAAATCAACTCTTTTTTCACATTCATAATGATGATTCAGTTAATTTTTGAATCTGGGCTCCAATTGTTGAAGAATATTTCAGTAATAATTGAAGGACTACAACGAGCATCTCTTAAAAAAATTCATCATGAAAGTTTACCTGCCTCTAAAAAGAAGGCACTGAAAATTCGAAATGAATTTTGATAGTGTTTATCAGAAATTCTGACTAGATTTGAATGAATCAGAGCATTTTATGCTATTACATAAGTGCCCAGTAAAAATGGAAAATGAACGTAAATCCTGATAAAAACTGATTACAAATACCGTTAATTAAATAAATGTTACAAATTTTCCAAAAAATTATTGAAATGTAATTTAATTCTTGCTAGACTAAAGAAGTAGTAAATAATCGAAGGAGGTCATATTATGACGAAAGCAACAGATTCTAAGTTTTATGCTTTATTATCGCTATCACTTCTTGCGGTAACATTAGTAGCTTTAGTGATTGGTAATGGTTCTTTGATTGCAGCAAATCTAGGTGTTAGTACTGCAACTGCGGCAACAGTAGTTAATTTCTTAGATACTTGGTCCTCAGTAGCGACAGTCATTACAATCGTTGGTGTTTTCACTGGCGTAGGCACAATTAGTTCAGGTGTAGCTGCTACTATTTTGGCTATCCTTAAGAAACAAGGAAAAGCAAAAGCTGCTGCTTTTTAATCTAAAAAAAAATCATCTCAATCTTTAATTGAGATGATTTTTTTTCCAAAAGTCAGGTGAAATGGCGCTTATATAGATAATGATTTAAAAACTAATTTAACGTTTTATGCCCATGCGGCTTGTAATAAAACATGAATTAGGAGGAAATTTCATGATAAAAGCAAATAAACTTGGCTCATTCTCACTATTGTTATTTGCAGTGACAATAGCATCTTTATTCGTTGGAAATGGTTTTTTGAGAGCAGCCAATCTATGTGTTACTGTGGCTGCCGCTGCTATTATGGTTGTACATAAAAAACAAGGGAAAGCGAAAGCTGCTGCTTTTTAAGATGACTTATGCATAAAACTAATAAACTATTTAAAATATATGATCAAAGTATAATGGGGTATCTCAATTATATTGGGATGATTCTTTTTTCTTTCATTGTGGTGGGAGCGTTGATTTTCTATGGGAATGAGATTCCTAGCGCTTACCTAAACAGCTTTGTTTTTATTTCAATATACATTGTAGCTACAGCTAATATTAATCGTTGTGTATTACCGTATAGAAGACAGCAGCCTGGCTTGGTCTTTGTCTCTAAACAATTGTTGTTGAAACATTTATTCTTTACGATAAAAAAAGGATATTCAGTTCAATTACTTTTGGCTTGTTTCATCGCTTTAACCTTTTTGCTAGTTGAAAATCAATATGTCATTATGATACTAGCTCTTGTGGTCGTAATGCTTTCTTTTGCATCTCAATTATTGTCTGGTCTATTCAATATCATCAATAGAATACTCCTTTTGTTACAATTTTGGTATATCATAACGTCCGTTTTTGAAGCAGTGATCATACTGCAAATAGTACAGTCTCTTCTTATTTATATTTACATAAGTAATTCTCATAGGATACCTTTGACAACTGGGCTTTCCTTTCTAAAAAGTGCGAATAAGCAACAGAGGTCTGGAAATATTCTGTATTTATTTTTGTCTTATATCACTAGTAATAAAATATTAATGATCTTAATAGGCGCTTTAGTAGCTGTGCTTACTTATTTCGCCCAATCTTTCTTAACGAAAATAGAAAATCTGCCTGCGCTCATTTTGGTCTATATCAACTTTATCACGATCTTAGAAATCCTAATAGGTTCGAAAAAGGAAGAGATTGTGCTTGATAAAGCAAGAGTCGAGACGCTACAAGCTTCATTGATTGTGAGTCCGTACGAGAGATTTAAATCCAGTACGATTTATTTACTATGTCTTGTACTGATTTTTGTCAGTGTGTGTGGAATTGTCGGAGTAATGATAAACACGTCCGATATCTCCATTATTCTTAAAAATACGTTATCGCTTCCTTTAATCATCTTTATCGGGGTCGTATATTTCAGAAAAACAGAACTATTAATCAACGATTATGAACATAAGTTACTGAAGCTATCCTTGCCGATTTTATTACTCATATGTATAACAATTTTCACAATTACTTCATGAAAAGAGGAGGAAAATGATACATAAAAGATTGAAATATTTTCTGTGGTACTACTCTATCTACTGTATTTTGCTGATAGGTACAGGGATTTATCTTGGGAATATAGTCAACAAAGATTTATTTGAAGCCACACCGCCAACATCGGGCCAGGAATTTATGTCTGTAGTCCTACAACATAACTTAACGAACTTTGCAATGTATTTACTAGGTTTCTTGTTGTCGCCTTTATTTCAAATAATGGATTTTGGAGGTTCTTCCTTCGTTATTACGATGGGTTTTAGAACACTAGGAGCACAAGAAGCTTTAAGTAAACTAATTCCTCATGGGCTATTAGAATTTCCAAATATGTTGTTTTATCAAGGAATAAGCCAGTATGTGCTTTTCACCCTCATTTATACGAAATCAATGAAAGCCGCTTTAGGTGTCATGAAAAAAATGATTCCTTATTATCTACTATCGTTAGTCATCCTAATAATCGCTGCTTTTATTGAAGGATATGATTCTTTATTATTTTCTATCATGATCAATCATAGATGGTTTTATTGAAGACTCTATAAGACGGAGAAGGGGATTCAAGTGGGATTAGAATTTGTAGAATGTACGAAGAAGTTCAAAAACAATACCATACTAGATAAAGTG
Source organism: Bacillus pumilus (assembly GCF_009937765.1). Taxonomy (NCBI): domain Bacteria; kingdom Bacillati; phylum Bacillota; class Bacilli; order Caryophanales; family Bacillaceae; genus Bacillus; species Bacillus pumilus. The sequence goes on from NZ_CP047089.1 coordinate 353,535, forward strand.
AATTTTTCAATTCCAACAGGCCTCTTTCATTTAGTGGGACGAAATGGTGCAGGTAAAAGCACTCTCCTTAAAATGCTAGCTGGTCTAGATAAGAGATACTCTGGGGATATTGAGACAAACAAAGAATCGACTCTTTATTTAAATGTTGATCCAATTGGCATTCATCCATTTACAATTAGAGAAAACCTAGAGATTCTGTGGAATACCTTTCATATTGTACCGACTGAAGAACAATTGGGTATTGTGAATGATTTTTTTGATGGTAACCTAGATGGTTCGTATAGCAGAGCATCTACGGGTATGAAAGCGAAGGTAGGATTATCTTTATTGTTCGTAAAAGATTGGAAAACCATTCTAATTGACGAAACTATGTCATCTCTAGATTCAGAGAGTATAGATATGCTATCTGAGAGGCTAGTGAATCTTTCTATTAAAAAAATTTCCACCATCATATATGTTTCCCATAGCATGGTGAATAAACGCTTAAACGATCATTCAAGCATTATGAGTATAGGGGATGGGAGGCTATTATGGAACAACGTCCAAGAATAACATCACTGATATCATTAATCATTTTTATTATGGCGAATTATTATTTCGTTACTTTTGCTATTGAATTGAATGGCTACATTTCGAAACTAGATGATTTAAGAGCTTTGTTAGAGGATATGCCTTATGAAACGATGCTGAATCTAATTGTTGTCATTACAACAATTCTCACCAGTATCAGTCTCTTAGTACAATATCTCATCGCTAAATTCTTATTAATGCTCTTTTCTCCAGAGGTTAAGGGTCATTTGTTTTATGCTCTAATTCCTAAGATTATCATTATGTTTATTAATGTAATATGTATGGGGATCTTGCAAATACAAAGCTTATGGCTGTACCTCTTCACGGCACTTATAGGAGCAGTGTTCATCTTATTCTTTTTTCAATATAAAAAAGCGAACTGGAAAGCATCGATTCTCTTTGCGGCACCATTTATTATCGATGCTCTCATTTCCTTAGGAAAAGAAATAGTCGCTGTAATGTAATGAATAATAAGTAGAGCATGAACTTTTAAGTGAAACAAAGCTTGCGAAAAGAGTAACGGTATTCGCATAAAAGTGAATTCAAGGTAATTTGAGAAAAAGGTTTTATTTTCATTAAAGGTACACGTCAACTAAACCCGTTGACGTGTACCTTTTTATACGCTTTATAATAAATGGACAATCACATTTTTTCGTATGGAATGAATAGAACGTCATATAAAAAGCATGCCGGACACAAAAGTTAGACCCATTTTACCCAAATGAAGAACCATTAGGTGAGCCCCTTGAGAAAAAATCAAAAATTAACATGATTAAAGGTGGCATAAACTCCCCTAATTTGTTTATAATGAGAGGTATGGTTTGTCGTAAAAATAAGGGATAAACACTTATTATTTCACTGATAAATGGATACATACATGTAATAGAAAGGGAGTGTCTGACCTTGAGTTTGAAAGAATACTCACAGGAGCAGCTCAAGCACATGTCTTTAGTTGAACTTGCTTATGAAATTTTCAGAGACAGCAAAACACCGATTACGTTTTCCGAGTTAATAGATGAAATGGTCCGTTTACAAGGAATTCAAAAATCTGATCTTGATGATCGCCTTGCTCAATTTTATACAGACTTAAATATAGATGGCCGCTTTATTTCGTTAGGTGATCAGAGATGGGGACTTCGCAGCTGGTATCCAGTTGATCAAATCGAAGAAGAAGTTCAGCCAGCTGTGAAAACAAAAGCGAAAAAGAAAAAAACAAAAGCAGCTGTCGTTGAAGAAGACTTCGATGAAATTGAAGAGGAAGAGGAAATCGAAGAGCTTGAAGAAGACCTTGATCTTGTTGAAGACGACGATGATCTCGACCTAGACGATGATGAGGAAATCGAGGAAGAGATAGAAGACTTCGACGAAGATGATGACGAAGATGATGACGGCTTAACAGAAATTGACGAAGACGATTTAGACGATAATGAGGAAGAGAAATAACCCTCATAAACCGGTCCTTAAAACAGGACAAAACCGTCTTGACTTTCGAGAGCGAACTATGTAGTATGTATTTTGGGCTCTCTAAAAAGAGTACGTAAAGATACGTTCATTTACGCTCCCTTTCATTTATTTGAAAGGGAGCTTTCTTATTTTTCAAGAGATTTAGGGATACACTCTAAAAAGGATGAAGCTGTGCATGCCTAGTCATGCAAGGGTAAAAAAGAGAGGAGCATACGAAATGACAAAGTATATTTTTGTAACAGGAGGAGTTGTTTCCTCACTTGGAAAAGGGATCACGGCTGCCTCGTTAGGCCGCCTTCTGAAAAATAGAGGGATGGATGTCACCATTCAAAAATTCGATCCATATATCAACGTAGACCCAGGGACGATGAGTCCATATCAACACGGTGAGGTTTTCGTCACAGATGACGGTGCTGAAACAGACCTTGACTTAGGTCACTATGAGCGCTTCATTGATATTAATTTAAATAAGTACAGCAACGTCACAACTGGTAAAATATACTCTACTGTTCTGAAGAAAGAGCGCCGAGGCGACTATTTAGGCGGAACGGTACAGGTTATTCCCCATATTACAAATGAAATCAAAGACCGCGTGTACCGTGCCGGAAAAGAAACAGGTGCAGATGTGGTCATCACAGAAATCGGCGGAACAGTTGGAGACATCGAATCCCTTCCTTTCCTAGAAGCGATTCGACAAATGAAGAGTGACATTGGCCGTGAAAACGTCATGTACATTCATTGTACCCTTGTTCCTTACATCCGAGCAGCAGGCGAGCTGAAAACAAAACCAACACAGCATAGTGTAAAAGAACTTCGCAGCCTTGGGATTCAGCCAAACGTGATTGTGGTCAGAACTGAAATGCCAATGACCCAAGACATGAAGGACAAAATTGCGTTATTCTGTGATATAGATACAAAAGCTGTTATCGAATGCCAAGATGCAGACACGCTATACTCTATTCCGCTTGATTTACAAAAACAAGGATTAGACAAGCTTGTATGCGAACATATGAAACTTGATTGCCAAGATGCAGACATGACGGAGTGGACAGCGCTAGTTGATAAAGTGCAAAACCTCTCAAAACAAGTCACAATTGGTCTAGTAGGGAAATATGTTGAACTGCAAGATGCATACATTTCTGTCGTTGAATCACTTCGCCATGCTGGTTATGCATTTGATGCAGACGTTCAAATCAAATGGATCAATGCCGAAGAAGTGACAGCAGAAAATATGGCTGATTTCGCACAAGATGTAGACGGCATCATCGTTCCTGGAGGCTTCGGAGACCGCGGAGTGGAAGGGAAAATCATTGCGACACAATATGCCCGTGAAAACAAAGTGCCTTTCTTCGGAATTTGCTTAGGAATGCAAGTTGCGTCGATTGAATATGCACGAAACGTACTAGGCCTTGAAGGAGCTCATTCAGCGGAAATTGATCCTGAAACAGCATTCCCAATCATTGACCTTCTTCCAGAACAGAAGGATGTAGATGATCTAGGCGGAACACTTCGTCTTGGTCTATATCCATGTAAATTAAATGAAGACTCCAAAGCATTTGCAGCATACAACGATGAAGTGGTCTACGAACGCCACCGCCATCGCTATGAGTTCAATAACGAATTCAGACAGCAAATGGAAGCTGCAGGATTTGTCTTCTCTGGTACAAGCCCAGACGGACGTCTTGTTGAAATTATCGAGCTGAAGGATCACCCTTGGTTCCTTGCTTCTCAATTCCACCCAGAATTCGTCTCAAGACCGACAAGACCTCAGCCATTATTTAGAGATTTCGTTGGTGCTTCACTGCAAGCATCTGAATCAAAATAAAACAAAAAACTGCCGAGAGAATGATCTTCTCGGCAGTTTTTTTATTCATATTCCTCAACGATTTCTTTCAAAGTAAACGATAGAGCGTGGTAGACGTATAAACATGTCATTAAAGCAGGGTAACCGAACCTTGTCCCGTCATCAGCAGGCACAAGCGGCTTCTTAAGCTGAAAATCAATATGGACATCACAATGCTCTTCAATCATGGACGGCTCCTTTTGTGCGGGCCCGACACCAACAACAGGCGTCCCTTGCGCGTGCAGCTCTTTTACAAGAGATTGAATCTCCTCGTCTTCTGGTTCTGAATAAAATAGTAGCACTCTATCGCTTGGATGAAGCAAGCTGCGCTCTGCTTGATCAAGCGGCAGTACTTTCGCACCTGGAAATGGCTCCTTGCTTTCAGTTGCCTCTAGGGCTACAGCAGCCAGTTCATTCTTTCCGTGAAAATAAACACCATGTCCACTGACAACGGCCTGTGCAAGAAGGCGTGCACCATCCTCGATCGCTTCAGCCTGCTTTTCTCCAATACGTGAAAAAATACCTGATAACTGAGTCGTGAAAATTTTTAACAAGACGGATTTCCTCCTTCGGTCAGATCATTTTATAATAGAATATAAAGAGAATATTAGGAAAAATGCTCAGAAAATGTCGTAAAGTAAACTATTATAAATAAAGGAAATGTGAAAATCAAACAGAATTATTTAACAACAGCTCTTTTTATGGCGAAAAATGAAAGCAATGGGGTGTAACAGATGAATGAGAAAATTTTAATTGTCGATGATCAATATGGTATTAGAATATTGTTGAATGAAGTGTTTCATAAAGAAGGTTATCAAACCTTCCAAGCAGCCAATGGGCTTCAGGCGTTAGATATTGTGAAAAATCATAGACCAAACCTTGTGTTGCTTGATATGAAGATTCCCGGAATGGATGGAATTGAAATTTTAAAACGCATGAAATTAATTGATGAAGACATCCGTGTCATCATTATGACAGCCTATGGCGAATTAGACATGATCCAAGAATCCAAAGAACTCGGTGCTTTGACGCACTTTGCGAAACCTTTTGATATTGATGAGATCAGAGATGCTGTCAAAGAATACTTGCCGCTCGAAACAAACGGTTAGATGGAAATGATTGAATCGAGTCATTCTGTTGCCGATTTGTCGAATAATTGGTATCCTAGATAAGAAGAAGAAAGCGATCTGACTTTGAAAGTTTACATATGGCGAGAAATTCTGGTCATGCTAGGGTGGAGAGCTTTTTTTAGTAAGCAAATTAGCTACATAGGGAGGATTTTTCATCATGCCTTTAGTTTCAATGACAGAAATGTTGAAAGACGCAAAGGAAAAAGGTTACGCTGTTGGACAGTTTAACTTAAATAATTTAGAATTCACGCAAGCGATTTTACTAGCTGCTGAAGAAGAGAAATCTCCAGTTATCTTAGGAGTATCTGAAGGAGCAGGACGCTACATGGGCGGCTTCAAAACAGTTGTCGCAATGGTTAAAGCGTTAATCGAAGAATATAATGTAACAGTTCCTGTTGCGATTCATTTAGATCACGGTTCAAGCTTTGAATCTTGTGCAAAAGCAATCCATGCAGGATTTACTTCTGTCATGATCGATGCTTCTCACCATCCATTCGATGAGAACGTAGCAACAACTGCGAAAGTAGTTGAGCTTGCACATTTCCATGGTGTATCTGTAGAAGCTGAGCTTGGAACTGTTGGCGGACAAGAAGATGACGTCATCGCTGAGGGCGTTATTTATGCTGATCCAAAAGAGTGCCAAGAGCTTGTAGAACGTACTGGCATTGACTGCCTTGCACCTGCATTAGGTTCAGTTCATGGTCCATACAAAGGTGAACCAAACCTTGGCTTCACTGAAATGGAAGAAATTGGTAAAATGACAGGTCTTCCACTTGTTCTTCATGGCGGAACAGGTATCCCAACTGCTGACATCAAGCGCTCAATTTCACTTGGTACAGCAAAAATCAATGTAAACACTGAAAACCAAATTGCTTCTGCGAAAGCAGTACGCGAAACACTTGCTGCAAAAACAGAAGAGTATGATCCACGTAAATATCTTGGACCAGCTCGTGACGCAATTAAAGCGACTGTTATCGGCAAAATGCGTGAATTTGGTTCTTCTAACCAAGCATAATTTGATGAGAACCGAAAGCCGCCTGAGTCACAGGCGGTTTTCTCCATATCTTGAGAAAGCGCAATCAAATTTACATTTCAGACAATTTATTGATAGGAGAGTGGCACAGTTATGTTATTTTTCGTAGATACAGCGAATATCGCAGACATCAAAGAGGCGCACGAGCTTGGCATTTTAGCAGGCGTCACAACAAACCCTAGTTTAGTAGCGAAAGAAAAGGACGTATCATTCCACGACCGTCTTCGCGAAATCACTGACGTAGTATCAGGTTCTGTCAGTGCAGAAGTTATTTCCCTCAAAGCAGAAGAAATGATTGAAGAAGGAAAAGAGCTTGCTGCCATTGCACCAAATATCACGGTGAAAATCCCAATGACAACAGATGGTCTTAAAGCTGTCAAAGCGTTAACAGACCTTGGAATTAAAACAAACGTCACTTTGATTTTTAGTGCAAACCAAGCATTGCTTGCAGCTAGAGCTGGTGCGACGTATGTCTCTCCATTCCTCGGCCGCTTAGATGACATTGGCCAAAATGGTCTCGATCTCATCAGTGAAGTGAAAACCATTTTTGATGTTCATGGTTTAGATACACAAATCATTGCTGCATCCATTCGTCATCCGCAGCACGTGACAGAAGCTGCGCTTAGAGGTGCTCATATCGGCACAATGCCGCTGAAAGTCATCAAGCAGCTGACGAAACACCCATTAACGGATGCGGGCATTGAGCAATTTTTAGCAGACTGGAATAAATAAGTGATTGTGGCAGGCAGGATTGTCTCCTGTTTGCCGCAGTTTTTCTTAAAAACGCTAAGAAATGTTTTGTGCAAAGAAGAGAACATCACAGCCTCGCAAAGCTTCGATTATTTTTCTTCCGACAAATTTCGTTTAACCTGTATTCTTTCTCTTGATATTGGCTAAATTTTGGACAAGACCTTTTAAAGCGCGACATCCACAAACAGTATAACTCCAACAGTGATCTTCTTTAAGAAGGGAGACAAATATGGAAAAGTTAAACATTGCCGGCGGTGACCCCTTACGCGGGACCGTACATATTAGTGGTGCGAAAAATAGTGCAGTGGCACTGATTCCTGCCACGATTCTCGCTGATTCTCCAGTAACGATTGAGGGCCTTCCGCATATTTCAGATATTGACACATTACGAGATCTGTTAGAAGAGATTGGCGGAAAGGTCACATTTGAAAAAGGCGAAATGGTCGTCAATCCTGCTTCCATGATCAGTATGCCGCTTCCTAATGGAAAAGTGAAGAAACTGCGTGCGTCTTATTATTTAATGGGCGCTATGCTGGGAAGATTCAAGCAGGCTGTCATTGGGCTGCCAGGAGGATGCCACTTAGGACCTAGGCCGATTGATCAGCATATCAAAGGGTTTGAAGCACTCGGAGCCGAGGTGACAAACGAGCAGGGTGCGATTTATTTGCGCGCTGAAAAATTAGTTGGAGCCCGTATTTACCTTGATGTGGTCAGTGTAGGTGCGACCATCAATATCATGCTGGCAGCTGTACTGGCTGAAGGAAAAACGTTAATTGAAAATGCCGCAAAAGAACCCGAAATTATTGATGTAGCCACATTGCTTGCGAGCATGGGAGCCAAAATCAAAGGTGCGGGTACTGATGTGATTCGAATCGAAGGTGTAGGATCTCTTCATGGCTGTAAGCATTCCATCATCCCTGATCGTATAGAAGCAGGCACTTTTTTAATTGCCGGTGCTGCGATGGGAGATGAAGTTGTACTTGATAATGTGATCCCAACTCATTTAGAATCAATTACGGCGAAACTTAGAGAGATGGGGTTCACCATTGAAACAAGCAACGATCAAATGCTGATCGTTGGCAGAAACGAAGGACTCAAGCCTGTCGATATTAAAACCCTTGTGTATCCGGGCTTTCCAACGGACCTTCAGCAGCCGATGACGGCGCTGTTAACAAAGGCGAAAGGCACGAGTGTGGTCACAGATACGATCTACTCAGCCCGCTTTAAGCATATTGACGAATTGCGTCGAATGGGTGCAAACATGAAGGTCGAAGGAAGATCTGCCATTATTACTGGACAAACGCAGCTTCAAGGAGCAAAGGTGAAGGCAAGTGACCTACGTGCAGGTGCTTGTCTCGTGGTTGCAGGGTTAATGGCAGACGGTGTGACCGAAATCACAGGGCTTGAACATATAGACAGAGGATATAGTTTGCTTGAGAAGAAGCTTGAAGGCTTGGGTGCAACCATCTGGCGTGAAAAGCTGAGTGACCAAGAAATAGAAGAACTTCAAAATTCATAAGGCTTTGACTGTGAGAGGAGATTTGGACAAAAATGGAAAGAAGTTTATCGATGGAACTAGTACGGGTGACAGAAGCAGCTGCATTAAAATCTGCTCGTTGGATGGGAAGAGGATTAAAAGACGAAGCAGATGATGCTGCAACAAGTGCAATGCGTGATGTATTTGATACCATTCCGATGAAAGGAACAGTGGTCATTGGCGAGGGGGAAATGGACGAAGCACCAATGCTTTATATTGGGGAAAAGCTTGGGAACGGATACGGACCTCGTGTGGATGTAGCTGTTGATCCTTTAGAAGGAACAAATATTGTGGCAAGCGGCGGCTGGAATGCCTTAGCTGTTATTGCGGTGGCAGATCATGGCAACTTGCTGAATGCACCTGATATGTACATGGATAAGATCGCAGTAGGTCCAGAAGCGGTAGGCTGCATCGACATTGAAGCGCCTGTCATTGACAATCTTCGTGCTGTAGCAAAAGCAAAAAACAAAGATATTGAAGATGTGGTTGCAACGATTTTAAACAGAGATCGACATGAGAAAATCATTGCTGAACTGAGAGAAGCAGGAGCAAGAATCAAACTGATCGATGATGGTGACGTTGCAGGAGCCATTAATACAGCATTTGATCATACAGGTGTTGATATTCTATTTGGTTCAGGCGGAGCGCCAGAAGGTGTCCTTTCTGCTGTTGCGTTAAAGGCACTTGGTGGTGAAATCCACGGAAAGCTTCTTCCTCAAAGTGAAGAAGAACTCAGACGCTGTGAGAAAATGGGGCTGGATGTTGGCAAAGTCTTAAGAATGGAAGACCTCGTGAAAGGCGACGACGCCATTTTTGCAGCGACTGGTGTAACAGACGGTGAGCTATTAAAAGGTGTTCAATTCAAAGGCTCTGTTGGAACAACACATAGTGTTGTGATGCGTGCGAAATCAGGTACAGTTCGTTTCGTAGATGGCAGACACAGCTTAAAGAAAAAACCGAATCTTGTCATTCGTCCGTAATCTGAAAGCGGGTATTCATTACCCGCTTTTCATATAGGTGTCAAATGTATATCATTTTCTTTTTAAAGTTGAATATTCTCTGCAAATGAGGTAAAACTAAAGAGTGCTGCGAAATTTTCTGCGAATTTACTTCTTTTAAGCTTCAACAAGTTTAAATACTGCCGCATCATGACGATATACTCATTATCCTTCTCTATGTTGACAAAGCTCAATTTCACATTGTTCCTATCTTTACGATAAAACGAGTGGGAGCGTTACCATGAGAGCGAGGTCATTCCAACAAAAACGGAATTAAAAGCTAATCAAATACAATGGTCATGCATTTGTAATGAAATACATTGACTAGAAAAGTGTGGTGTCCATATTGAAAGATGTTTCGATTTCATCTTTGGAAAATATGAAATTAAAAGAGCTGTATGAGTTAGCAAAAAAGTACAAAATCTCTTATTACAGCAAACTAACAAAAAAAGAATTGATTTTTGCCATCTTAAAGGCGAATGCTGAGCAAGAGGATCTCTTATTTATGGAAGGGGTTCTTGAAATTATTCAGTCTGAGGGATTTGGTTTCTTAAGACCAATTAACTACTCTCCAAGTTCTGAAGACATTTATATTTCAGCTTCACAAATCAGACGTTTTGATTTACGAAACGGAGATAAGGTGTCTGGAAAGGTACGACCTCCAAAAGAGAATGAACGCTACTATGGCCTCCTTCATGTCGAAGCGGTAAATGGGGACGACCCAGAATCAGCTAAGGAACGTGTTCACTTTCCTGCACTCACGCCGCTATTCCCTGATCGTCAAATGATTCTCGAAACACAGCCTAATCACCTGTCTACTAGAATTATGGATATGATGGCGCCAGTTGGGTTTGGGCAGCGTGGTTTAATTGTTGCACCGCCTAAGGCTGGGAAAACCATTTTGCTCAAAGAAATTGCCAACAGCATTTCTGAAAATCACCCAGAGTCAGAGCTAATTGTCCTTTTAATTGACGAACGCCCAGAGGAAGTAACAGATATCGAACGTTCTGTTGCAGGGGATGTTGTTAGTTCAACCTTTGACGAAGTACCGGAAAACCACATTAAAGTAGCAGAGCTTGTATTAGAGCGTGCCATGCGTCTTGTTGAACATAAGAAAGATGTCATCATCTTAATGGACAGCATCACAAGGCTTGCTCGTGCATACAACCTTGTCATTCCGCCAAGCGGCCGAACGCTTTCCGGCGGTATTGATCCAGCGGCTTTCCACCGTCCAAAACGCTTCTTTGGTGCTGCGCGTAACATTGAAGAAGGCGGAAGCTTGACCATTTTAGCCACTGCGCTTGTTGATACAGGATCACGTATGGATGATGTGATTTATGAGGAATTTAAGGGAACGGGGAACATGGAGCTACATTTAGACCGCTCTCTGGCAGAAAGAAGAATTTTCCCAGCAATCGACATTCGTCGTTCTGGAACGAGAAAAGAAGAACTGCTTGTACCAAAAGAGCATCTTGATCGTTTATGGGCGATGAGAAAATCGATGTCAGATACACCTGACTTTGCTGAGAAGTTCATGCGCAAAATGAGAAAGACAAAGACAAACCAAGAATTTTTCGATATTTTAACGCAAGAATGGAAACAAGCGAACATGTCTGCATCTAGAAGATAGCTTGTTGAAAAAATACATTTGCAATCATAGACTCACACTGTTATAATTTCATCATGTGCGTTTCAGAATTTATTCTGAGATATTAACTCTGTTTCCGAATTGGATTCAGGGCGGAAGGAGATGACAGTAGATGAAAACAGGAATTCATCCTAACTACAAAAAAGCTACAGTCAAATGCGCTTGTGGAAATGAGTTTGAAACTGGATCAGTAAAAGAAGAGGTACGCATCGAGATTTGCTCTGAGTGCCATCCTTTCTATACAGGCCGTCAAAAATTCGCTTCTGCTGATGGACGTGTTGACCGCTTTAACAAAAAATACGGTCTTAAGTAATAATAGATACAATAAACAGGCAGGAATCCGTTCTTGCCTGTTTTTTTACGTGGATTGATGGAACTTTAAAACGGGGGAGAAGACCTTATGTATGTGATGAAACAAAGCGGTTGGCTTGAAGTCATCTGCGGAAGTATGTTTTCTGGAAAGTCGGAAGAATTGATTCGGAGAGCCAAAAGGGCCACCTTTGCCAAACAAGAAGTAAAAATATTCAAACCAGCGATTGATAACCGATATAGTACTAGCTCAGTTGTTTCACATAACGGTTCATCGGTCGATGGGATTGCAGTAGCCTCACCAAAAGACATAATAACGCACATATCAGAAAGAACCGATGTCATTGGCATAGATGAGGTGCAATTTTTTGATGAGACAAGCATTGACATTGTCACTCAATTGGCTGATAAAGGTTACCGAGTCATTGTTGCAGGCCTTGATCAAGACTTTAGAGGAGAGCCATTTGGTGTTGTTCCGCATTTAATGGCATGTGCAGAGCTTGTAACAAAACTTCAAGCAGTTTGTTCGGTATGCGGCTCCCCAGCGAGTAGAACACAACGCTTAATCGACGGTAAACCCGCATCCTATGATGATCCCATTATTTTAGTAGGTGCGCAGGAATCATACGAAGCACGATGCAGACATCACCATGAAGTACCAAGGCTTGACGTTGGTACAACACTTGACAATTAAAAAAATAGCAAATGCCGCTGTGTTTCGTTTTTCGAGATTTTGGCTGAACACCCATCATTTGTACTTAAATAAATTAAATAACGCTACGAAAAAATTATCTAATTTTCAACGCTTGCGTTTTAGCATAAGCAGGCATAAAATGACTAACTGTAGTGTAAAGCATTTTAACGAAAAGTTCGATTTCTTGTCATAATTTTTTTTGATTAAGGATTTTCCTCCTTAATCGTTCTTTAAATTAATAGTTCACTTTATTTATATTTTAGAAAGAGGGTAGTTTTTGATGAACAACGTGAAGAAAACAAAAGAAGGGTACCTCGAAACCACTTTGACAGGTAAAGATGTATTATCGATTCCAACGTTGAACAAAGGCGTTGCTTTCTCTGAAGAAGAAAGACAAGAGCTTGGACTAGAAGGCTTACTTCCTCCAACTGTTCTCACTTTAGAACAACAAGCGGAGAGAGCGTACAAGCAATTCCTAGCACAGCCAGATCGTCTTCGTCAAAACGTATACTTAAGTGATTTGCAAAACCGTAACGAAGTATTGTTCTATAAGCTTATATCAGACAAGCTTCGTGAAATGCTTCCAGTTGTGTACACACCAACTGTTGGTGAAGCGATTCAAGAATACAGCCATGAATACAGAAGACCTCATGGTGTCTATCTTTCAATCGACAACATTGACGGCATTGAGAAAGCATTTGAAAACTTACATGCAACAGCAGGAGATATCGACCTAATCGTAGCAACTGACTCTGAGAGCATTCTTGGAATTGGTGACTGGGGTGTCGGTGGTATCAACATCGCAATCGGTAAATTAGCTGTTTACACAGCTGCAGCAGGTATTGATCCAAGCCGCGTGATTCCAGTCGTATTAGATGTTGGAACAAACAATGAAAAATTATTGAATGATCCATTATACATCGGAAACCACCACAAACGTGTACAAGGTGAAAAATACGAGGAATTCATTGATGCTTATGTAAAAGCAGCGCTTAAATTCTTCCCGAAAGCATTACTTCACTGGGAAGACCTTGGAAACAAAAACGCACGTAACATCATGAAAAAATACAATGATAACATCTTAACATTCAATGATGATATTCAAGGTACTGGTGCCATTACTTTAGCGGGTGTTCTTGCGGCTGTCAAGAAAACTGGTACTCAATTGAAAGATCACCGTGTGATGATCTTCGGAGCTGGTTCAGCTGGAATCGGAATCGCAGATCAAATGCGTGACACAATGGTTCTTGAAGGTCTAACTGAAGAAGAAGCAAACAATGCTTTCTGGACATTAGACTACAGAGGTTTATTGACAGATCAATTCGAAGATGAAGTGTTTGATTTCCAAAAACCATACCTTCGTTCTTCTGATGAAGTAGAAGGCTGGGCACGTGATGAAAAAGGCCAAATCTCATTTGCTGAAGCTGTTCGCCAGGTGAAGCCAACGATTCTAATTGGTACATCAGGTCAAGGCGGCGCATTCACTGAAGAAATCATTAAAGAAATCGCAGCTCATACAGAGCGCCCAGTGATCATGCCAATGTCTAACCCAACACCACTTGCGGAAGCAGTTCCAGAAGATCTATTCAAATGGACAGACGGCCGTGCACTTGTTGCAACAGGAAGCCCGTTCGAAAACGTTGAGTATAACGGAATTGAACATGAAATTGGACAATCAAACAATGCGTTCGTATTCCCTGGACTTGGTCTTGGTTCAATCGTAACGGAATCAAAAATCATCACAAAAGGCATGTTCGTTGCTTCAGCGGATGCGATTGCTGAAATGGTTGATCATGATAAACCAGGTGCTGGTCTACTTCCAAGCATTGATAAGTTACAAGAAGTTTCTATTAAAGTGGCTATTGAAGTAGCAAAAGCAGCAATTAAAGATGGTGTCGCAAGAAAAACACCTGACGACATCGAACAAGCTGTGAAAGATGCAATGTGGATTCCTGAATATAAAAAAATTGTAAGAGCATAATAAAATGTGTAACGCGGCATTGTTTCGGGTAATCTAAGCAATGCCGCAATAAAATAAAGAAACATGTAAAGGATTCAAGGAGGAATAGTAAGATGGACTTTTTAAATATTTTGATCCTCCTAGCACCGATTTTTTTCGTTATCGCGCTGGGTTGGTTCGCAGGGAACTTCGGCAGCTATGACGCTAAATCTGCAAAAGGTGTAAGTACACTTGTTACAAAGTATGCTTTGCCAGCGCACTTTATCGCCAGCATTCTGTCAACACCAAAAGATAAATTCTATAGTCAAATTCCATTTTTCGTTGCATTGATTTTCGGAATCGTTGGTTTTTATATCATTATCCTTTTAGTTACGAAATTTGCGTTTAAATATGATTTAACAGATTCATCTGTTTTCTCGTTAAACTCAGCACAACCGACCTTTGCATTTATGGGGATTCCGGTCTTGGGCAGTTTATTTGGGGCTCAAGAAGTTGCAATTCCGATTGCTATTACCGGAATAGTTGTAAATGCATTGCTTGATCCAATTGCGATTATTGTGTCAACTGTCGGTGAAAAAACAAAAGGAAAAGCCAAAGATGGCGAAAGTTTCCTAAAAATGACGACAAAAGCGATTTTGCACGGTTTATCAGAGCCGCTTGCACTTGCACCGCTAGCAAGTATCATTCTTGTTCTTTTAGGATTTAAACTTCCTGAAATTGGACATGAAATGCTAGAGGAAATTGGAAGTGTGACATCAGGGGTTGCGCTATTCGCAGTCGGTGTCACTGTAGGTATTCGAAAAATTAAACTGAGCTTACCTGCTTTCAGTATTGCACTATTAAAAGTAGCTGTTCAACCGCTTCTTATGTATCTTATCGCCATTCTTATGGGGCTTTCGGCTGATGAAATTACAAAAGCTGTATTGCTTGTTGCCTTCCCAGGTTCAGCTGTTGCAGCGATGATCGCGACACGATTTGAGAAACAAGAGGCAGAAACGGCATCCGCATTTGTGATCAGTGCCATCATGTCACTCATAACATTACCGATCATTATTGCGCTTACCGTATAATATAGTAGAAGGCTGCCTCATGAGGCAGCCTTTCTTAGCGAAATGAATGAAACAGAGGGAAGAGCACACGCTTTTTTTTGATGTCAGGTTGCGTCATTTCCTTTTTTTCTTCTATTTGAGAGGGTTGTTTTAATCTTTCGGTAAGACGCTCAAGTTTAGTGGTGAGATCTTCAATTTCTCTGCGGTGCTGGAGCAGCTGGTATGATACACCTTCGTCTGCTTTTTTAGCCAGTTTCCGTTCAAGTTCCTGCAGTCGTTTTTCTACATCAGTGCTGTGCAATTGCTGCTGAATGAGCTGATTCACTTGCTTTTCTAATGCTTCAATCCGCTTAATAGAGACATCAGTTTCTACAGCAGGAGATAACTGTTGAACGGTTTCTGTGTGGATTGGCAGTCGAATGTCTTGAAGAATCACACCCTCACTCATTTGGTGTTGGACTTCTTTGAGCAGCTGTACAATATCTTCATGAAATTCATAATGTCCAAGTTCATTCCGGGCGACAGGGATGTTGAGCTGTTTGACCCAACGCTGAATCGTTTTTGAAGAAACGCCAATTTCTTTTGCAACCTCATTTGTATTCAAACCAAATGCCCTCCCTTTTTTCAATTATAAGTACCATTCTCTTCAAGGAGGAACTGTTCCTTCACGTTAGACAAAACAAGTAACCAATCGGCAAAGATCGTGTTTTCTAGCGGAAAATTGCAGAGAATCAATTGTTTTGGAAATTTTTTTGACTGTCATACCCCGCTATACTATAATTAGACTGTTACGCACAAAACAGAGGTGAAGACCATGTTAGACCGTTTAAAATCAATTGAAGAACGCTATGAAAAGTTAAATGAATATTTAAGTGATCCTGAAGTGGTGAACGACCCTACGAAACTTCGTGAATATTCGAAGGAACAATCTGATATTCAAGAAACTGTTGAGGTATATAGACAATATCGTGCGGCATACGACCAGTTGAGCGAAGCGAAAGCAATGCTGGAAGATAAGTTGGATGCCGAGATGCGCGACATGGTCAAAGAAGAAATTTCAGAGCTCACAGAGGAAACAGAACGTTTAGAAGACGAGCTGAAAATCTTGCTGATCCCGAAAGATCCGAATGACAATAAAAACGTTATTGTGGAGGTTCGTGGTGCAGCAGGAGGAGAAGAGGCCGCGCTTTTTGCAGGAAACCTTTACCGTATGTACAGCCGTTATGCTGAAATGCAGGGCTGGAAAACAGAAGTCATGGAAGCGAGTGTGACTGGGACTGGCGGTTATAAAGAGATTATCTTTATGATTAGCGGGAAAGGCGCATATTCCAAACTAAAGTTTGAAAACGGCGCACACCGCGTGCAGCGTGTTCCGGAAACAGAATCAGGTGGACGGATTCATACATCAACAGCGACAGTGGCTGTCTTGCCTGAGGCTGAAGAAGTTGAAATTGATATCCATGAAAAGGACATCCGTGTAGATACTTTCACATCAAGTGGACCTGGCGGACAAAGTGTTAACACAACCATGTCTGCTGTTCGATTAACTCACCTTCCAACAGGAGTGGTTGTATCCTGTCAGGATGAGAAATCACAAATCAAAAACAAAGAGAAAGCCATGAAAGTATTACGTGCGAGAATTTATGATAAATTCCAGCGTGAAGCACAGGCTGAATATGATCAAACACGTAAATCTGCTGTTGGAACAGGGGATCGTTCAGAGCGTATCCGTACGTACAACTTCCCGCAAAACCGTGTAACAGACCACCGCATCGGATTGACGATTCAAAAGCTTGATCAAATTTTAGAAGGAAAACTTGACGAGGTCATTGATGCATTAATTATGGAAGACCAAGCAAGAAAGCTTCAAAATGCAAAATAATCAGCGAACCATCTTTGAAGCCCTTAAATGGGCTTCTTCTTTGTTAACGGAAGCCGGTAGAGACCAAAACGCAGCAGAGCTTCTTTTGATGCATGTATTGGACCTAAGCAGAAGTGAACTTCTTGCACGTTTTCATGATCAGTTGCCAGATGAGCAAGATCGGTTATTCCGCGAGTTTGTCACGCAGCACAAGAAAGGCGTGCCAGTTCAACATCTAATAGGTATTGAATTTTTTTACGGCCGTCCCTTCGAGGTGAACAAACATGTTCTCATTCCTCGACCTGAAACGGAAGAGGTCGTTTTGGCGGCGCTGAATTTGATGAGTGACATCTTCCCGCACGATCAGCCGCTCAAAGCAGTGGACGTGGGTACAGGAAGCGGGGCAATTGCGATTACGCTCGCTCTTGAGAAAGAAACACTATCTGTCACAGCGACGGATATTTCACATGAAGCACTTGCGGTAGCAAAGCGGAATCAACAAGCGCTTGGTGCAGATGTCCATTTTTTACAAGGGGACTTACTCGAACCGATCAAGGATCAAGGCATCAAAGTGGATCTGTTTATTTCTAACCCGCCTTATATTGCGGCAGACGAAATGGGCGGTTTGTCAGAGGTGGTCACGAAGCATGAGCCAGTAAATGCGCTGACAGATGGACGTGATGGTTTGTGGTTTTACAAGCGTCTCGTTCGTGATCTTCACCATGTACTTCATGAGCAGGCGGTCGTTGTCTTTGAAATCGGACATAAGCAAGCGCAAGATGTAAAAACACTTCTCTTGCAGTCATTTCCCGCGGCAGATGTCCGCATCGTCAAGGATATTAACGGGAAAGACCGAGCTGTTTGCGCACACATCAAAACGGAAAGTCCGGCTGAATAAAGTCGGACTATTTTATTATGTAAAGATGAAACTTATGGTAAAAGAGAAACGTATATATAGAAGAATGAACATTCTGATCATGATTTTTTTACATAAATTTGTTTTGAAGGAGCGAATGGTGTGAACAGAAGGTATGCGATGGTGTTGGTCATCGTCAGTGTACTATTGATTGTGAGTGCTTGTGGCAAACCGAGCTTTAAAAAAGAAGCAGCAGCATTTGGAGAAAGCTATAAAAAAGCACAATACACAGTGAATCGAACAGATGACCTAACTGACATGAAGGAGAAGTTGAAGTCTTATTTAACCGAGCATGAATATCAAGAATATACACAAGACAGCATGTTCCCGAGCGTATTAGAAGCAGCAAAGGATCAAGATTGTCAAATTAAGCTGAAGAAAATTACGTTTACGCCTTCAGATGAAAGCGATGACAGAATTGAATTTAACTATGAAATGATGATTCAATTTATTAATCAAAAAGGAAAAGTCAAAAAAGAAATCAAGAAAAAAGGAGCAATGACTGTCATCAAAACAGATGCAGGGCTAAAAATTAGCCGAGATTGGGATGGAAGACTCTACCCTTCCGATTACCAATCCTCACTCCAAAGCCGTTCTTAATGGAACGGTTTTTTTTCATTTGACTTACAATCTATTAAAAAAATCATCTTTTCTGTTTATGAGATGGGTTTCCTGGACACAATGTTTGTAGCGAAGAGAAAAAGTGGGGGGAACACATCATGTTTAAAAGTAAAATGATGATATGTCTTTATATGTTTCTATTATTATGCGGTGCTTTTGCAAACCTTGGCAAGGAAGAGACAGCGGCTGCTTCTGCGAATCAGCCTGTTGTGATACCAGATGAAGCCATTCGATTACGCATTTTAGCAAATAGTGATCGTTCAGCAGATCAGGATGTGAAAAGAAGCATACGTGACGAAGTCAATGCCAATATGACGGAATGGGTCAAAGACCTTACATCTATTGAAGAAGCAAGACGTGTGATTCGGTCCAAGCTGCCAGAAATCAATCGTATTGCCAAAGCGAAATTGAAGGAGCAGCACATTGATCAATCCGTATCAGTCAGCTTCCAAAAAGCCTCATTTCCAACAAAGCTTTATGGAAATTTCGTTTATCCTGCTGGGAAATATGAAGCCATTTTAATTACGCTAGGAGAAGGGGATGGAGCCAATTGGTGGTGTGTATTATTCCCGCCGCTTTGCTTTATCGATTTTTCAAATGGAGAAGCCATCGCATCGCCAGAGGGTGATGAAGAGAACGAAGTGACAGCCCAGCAAACAGATGAGTCTGTGAATGAAGCGGTCAAAGAAAAGAAAGAAGAGACGAGTGAAGTGAAATTCTTTTTATTTGATTGGGTCTCTAGTCTTTTCTCCTAAAAAAGGTATAAATCTGTTTTTACCTCATAGAGTTGAAGTAAGAGATCAAAAAGAGGTGAAAGCATGTATTATCAGTTAAGAATAGCCACAGAAGAAGATGCCCCAGCCATTAATGCTTTTCTTGAAAAAGGACAAGCGAAAGGCGGCGTCACACTTGCAGAGCGTACGACATTTGTTGTTATGGAAGATGCGGACGGTCAACTGGCAGGGTGTTTAGGTCTTGAGCAACTGAGTGAACAAGAGGGCTTGCTACGGTCTCTTGTCATATCAGATAAACTAGGTCAAGGACATATCGTGTCTTTATTCCAAAGTGTTCAAACGCTTGGAGGAAAAATAGGTGTGGATACGTTTTATGTCGTTGCCAACCACTCCTCCTCACATGATTTTTTAGCATTGATGGGCTTCACAGCTTTAGAGGATATTCCAGAAAGCATGTGGGTATCTGCACATGCAAAAGAGATCTTAGCGAAAGAACAGGCTGTGGTTCTTCAAAAAAAAGCCAGTTAATCACAATATATTGAACTTATACACATACTTATCCACCGTTAAACAAGCGTTATCCACAAATTGTGGACAACGCTTGTTTTATTGATCATCATCTTTTATACTTTCAAAAGGATAATTGAGATATATCAACAGTTTTATCTTTTTTAAAAGGAGTTTGTATGATGTTAAATACAAAAAGGTGGTCTGTGGATTTAGAAAAGGATTTATCCACATACTATCCACAAATTGAACAGGCAGCGCTGTTATTGAAGCAAAACGAAGTAGTCGCTTTTCCGACAGAAACGGTGTATGGACTAGGGGCTAATGCAAAAGAGACAGAAGCTGTCATGAAAATATATGAAGCGAAAGGGCGTCCAAGTGATAATCCATTGATTGTCCACATTGCCGAGGTTGAGCAGCTTCATGAATTTGCACAAATAGAAAGTGAAAGAGCAAAGGCATTGATGAAAGCCTTTTGGCCTGGTGCTTTAACCATTGTGCTTCCGTGTAAGCTGGGCACTTTATCAAAGCAGGTCACAGCGGGTTTATCCACGGTCGGTGTGAGAATGCCTGACCATCCGATTGCGCTTGAGCTTATCCGAACGGCTGGTCTGCCGATTGCCGCTCCAAGTGCCAACCGTTCAGGTAAACCTTCTCCGACACAAGCTGACCATGTAGCAAGTGATCTCGATGGGAGAATCGCTGGGATTGTCGATGGTGGTTCAACTGGTATTGGCGTTGAGTCAACGGTCGTATCCTGTGTGGATGAGATTCCAGTCATCCTAAGACCGGGCGGAATTACAAAAGAAGCTTTAGAAGAGGTAGTAGGAACGGTCAGTATTGACCCAGGGCTGACAAAAAAGGACGAAGCGCCTGTATCGCCAGGGATGAAATACACACACTATGCCCCTGAAGCTAAAATGTACCTTTTTCATGGAAGTGATGAAGAGTTGCAGCGTCACATTCAAACATACCAGACAGAAGGTTTAAAAGTGGGTGTGCTGACAACAGAAGAAAAGAAATCGTTGTTTGCGGCAGATGTTGTTTTCAGCTGTGGATGGAGAGAAAAACCTGAAACGATAGCAGCAAACTTATATCGCGTGCTGAGACAATTTGATGAGACAGATGTAGATGTTATTATTTCAGAAACCTTTTCAAAGCAGGGGGTTGGTTCAGCGATTATGAACCGTCTGCAAAAAGCGGCAGGAGGGCGCACTCTCTCTTCATTCAAATAGTTCTAACCCTTCTTGGACAAACATAGGTTAAAGGAGAATGCGTGTCCAAGGGGGATTTACATGTACGAACTAGCCGGCGAATTGCTGACGCTCAGCATCATGGCTTTTGCACTAGGGATGGATGCTTTTTCGGTTGGACTTGGCATGGGAATGATTCAGCTGAGGTTCCGCCAGATCATTTATATTGGACTTGTCATTGGGATATTTCATATGTTTATGCCGCTTTTTGGTATGCTAACAGGTCAACTCCTATCAGGCTGGCTCGGTCTCCTTGCCACCTATATCGGCGGGGCGCTGCTTTTGGTGCTCGGTCTGCAAATGATCATTGCGTCTATTCGAAAAGAAGATAAGCCATTTATCGCACCAGTTGGCGCTGGTCTTGTTCTTTTTGCAACAAGTGTCAGTTTAGATAGTTTTTCCGTTGGTTTAAGCCTTGGAATTTACGGTTCTCATGTATGGATGACCATTTTATTGTTTGGTTTTTTTAGTATGATCCTCACTTGGCTTGGATTATTACTCGGTAAACAGGTTCGATCATGGGTGGGATCCTATAGCGGGGCGCTTGGCGGAATCATTTTACTAGCCTTTGGTATCAAATTATTATTTCCGCTCTAGTCAGCCTCCTTACACAACATGTAGAATGAAATGCTATATAATAGAAGAAAAGGAGGGCGAAAGATGAAAATCTTATTTGTTTGTACGGGAAATACATGCAGAAGTCCGATGGCTCAAGCCCTTTTTGCTTCAATTGCACAAGATAAAGGTTTAGAGGTCACTGTGAAATCAGCGGGCATTTTTGCCTCAGATGCTGGGAAGGCTTCGCCTCAAGCAGTCGAAGCATTATTTGAGAAAAGCATTCCGCTGAATCACTCTTCAGCAAAACTGACAGAGGATCTTCTGCGAGAAGCTGATTACGTTTTCACCATGACCATGCAACATAAACAGTTGATTGTGGAACAATATGCACATGCAAAAGACAAGACCTTCACTCTAAAGGAATTCGCGACAGGAGCAGAAGGTGATGTATCCGATCCATTCGGAGGTAGCCTGTCTGTTTATCAGGAAACACGTGATGAGCTTGAAGGATTGCTCCATCAGCTGGCTGAGAAATTGAAAAAGGATCGGACATCCTCATAATGGACAACCTGTAAAACCGTTGCAATAACGGTTTTTCTGCTTTTGTTTGCAAATGGCCAAGCAGAGGTTAAAATATAACTGTAAATAAAGAATAAATGTAAGGCATAACAGATCAACTCACCCTTAGGAGGAATTGCCCGATGAAAGTAGCTATTGCATCCGATCACGGCGGAACGAATATTCGTGAAGAAATCAAACAACTGATGGATGAATTGAAGATTGAATACATTGATATGGGTTGTGAATGTGGATCAGGTTCTGTAGACTACCCAGATTATGCTTTTCCTGTAGCCAACATGGTGGTAAACGGAGAAGTGGACCGCGGCATTTTAATTTGCGGGACAGGCATCGGTATGAGTATCTCAGCAAACAAAGTAAAAGGAATTCGCTGTGCGCTGGCGCATGATACATTTAGTGCGAAAGCGACTAGAGAACATAATGACACAAACGTCCTTGCAATGGGAGAACGAGTCATTGGACCTGGATTAGCACGTGAAATTGCGCATATTTGGCTGACAACAGAGTTTACTGCAGGACGTCATGCTGTACGGATTGGTAAGATCGCTGAGTACGAAGAAAAGCACCTATAAGGAGCGCTTAACATGAACATTGGTCAAGATTGGCTTGGAATGTTAAAAGAGTTTCATCAAATGGTCGAACTGCGTGCTGGGCACATCTTAGTGATCGGATGCAGTACATCAGAAGTGGCTGGGGAGCATATTGGGACAGCAGGAAGTGAGCAAATCGCTGTGTCTATCTATCAAGAATTAGATCAGTTAAGACGAGAAACTGGCATTGAGCTGGCTTTCCAGTGCTGTGAGCATCTGAATCGTGCTCTTGTTGTGGAAGAAGAAGTGGCTTTCCGGCTTAACCTAGAGATTGTGGAGGCAGTACCTGTCCGAAAGGCGGGTGGTTCGATGGCGGCTCATGCGTATCAGCACATGGAACATCCTGTGTTAGTTGAATCCATCGAGGCGCATGCTGGAATTGATATTGGTGATACATTCATTGGGATGCATCTAAAGAGAGTCGCTGTACCTGTTCGCCTCAGTCGCCATCAATTAGGGCATGCACATGTGACATTTGCGAAAACGCGTCCGAAGCTGATTGGCGGAGAACGAGCGGTTTATACAAGATCATAGCTTAGATATATTCTAATAAAATATTGAATGATGAAGGCGCTTCACCACTTGAATATTCGGTTTTTCGCAAAAAAAGAAGTCGATTTTCCAAAAAAACTTTTACATTTCACTCAAAAACCGTGTACAATGAGATGGTGAAAACATCGAATGGAAATAGATTGGAGAGGATTTCGCTGATGAAACATTTACCTGAGCAAGACGCACAAGTATTCAAGGCAATTCAACTAGAGCGGAAACGCCAGCAGGACAAAATTGAATTAATTGCATCAGAAAACTTTGTAAGCGAAGCAGTCATGGAAGCCCAAGGTTCTGTATTAACAAACAAATATGCAGAGGGCTATCCTGGTAAACGCTACTATGGCGGCTGTGAACATGTAGACGTTGTAGAAGATATCGCACGTGACCGCGCAAAAGAAATTTTTGGCGCTGAGTATGTGAACGTACAGCCTCACTCAGGTGCTCAAGCGAACATGGCCGTATACTTTACCATTCTTGAGCATGGCGATACAGTGCTAGGTATGAACTTGTCACATGGCGGGCATTTAACACACGGAAGCCCTGTTAACTTTAGTGGTGTACAGTACAACTTTGTAGAATATGGTGTTGATAAAGAAACACAGCATATCGACTATCAAGATGTACTTGAAAAAGCACGTGAACATAAGCCGAAGCTCATTGTTGCGGGTGCAAGTGCATACCCACGTCAAATTGATTTCAAAAAGTTCCGTGAGATTGCGGATGAAGTCGGTGCTTACTTTATGGTCGACATGGCTCACATTGCAGGTCTTGTTGCAGTAGGTCTTCATCCAAATCCAGTTCCATATGCAGATTTTGTGACAACGACGACTCACAAAACATTACGTGGACCACGCGGCGGAATGATTCTATGCCGTGAAGAGTTTGGTAAAAAGATCGACAAATCGATCTTCCCTGGTATTCAAGGTGGACCACTGATGCATGTCATCTCTGCAAAAGCTGTTTCTTTCGGTGAAGTATTGAACGGAGATTTTAAAACATATGCACAAAACGTCATTGACAATGCAAAGCAGTTAGCTGAAACCCTTTTATCTGAAGATATTCAGCTTGTGTCTGGTGGAACGGATAACCACCTTGTTCTTATCGACTTGCGTTCTCTTGGCATCACAGGAAAAATTGCAGAAAATGTTCTTGATGAAATCGGTATTACAGTGAACAAAAATGCGATTCCTTATGATCCAGAAAAACCTTTTGTCACAAGTGGTGTACGTGTTGGTACAGCAGCAGTGACAAGCCGCGGTTTCGACCAAGAGGCAATGAAAGAAGTCGGTTCTATTATTGCGCTTGCTCTCAAACATCATGAAGATGAAGCGAAATTAGAAGAAGCGAAAAAGCGTGTATCTGATCTGACTGCCCGCTTTCCTCTATATAACGAATTAGATTATTAAAAAGCAGACCCATTTGCCTATTTTTGGCATGTGGGTTTTTTTTGTAGGATTTGCGAATCATATTGAAAGATGATGTCTTTTTATGTAGAATTGTAGGAAGTGTGCAAAGTTCACCGGAAGATGACAGAAAAGGAGTTGTAGCAAGCTATGGCAAAGGTTTATGTATTTGATCACCCGCTTATTCAACACAAACTTACATATATTCGTGACGTTCATACAGGAACAAAAGAATTTAGAGAGCTAGTGGATGAAGTCGCAACATTAATGGCATTTGAAATCACAAGAGATCTACCGCTTGAAGAGGTAGATGTAGAAACACCTGTACAAGTAGCAAAATCAAACGTGATCTCAGGGAAGAAACTCGGTGTTGTGCCAATTTTAAGAGCAGGTCTTGGAATGGTGGACGGGATTTTGAAACTCATTCCAGCTGCTAAAGTGGGACATGTCGGTTTATACCGTGATCCGAAAACATTAAAACCTGTTGAATATTATGTGAAGCTTCCATCTGATGTGGAAGAGCGTGAATTTATCGTAGTAGATCCAATGCTTGCAACTGGTGGTTCAGCAGTCGAAGCATTAAACAGCTTGAAAAAACGCGGGGCGAAAAACATTCGCTTCATGTGTCTGATTGCTGCTCCTGAAGGTGTAGAAGAAATGCAAAAGCACCATCCTGATGTTGATATCTACATTGCAGCATTAGATGAGAAATTAAACGAAAAAGGTTACATTATCCCAGGTCTTGGTGATGCCGGTGACCGTATGTATGGAACGAAATAACATGTTTTAATAAAAGCCCACATGCAAACGTGCATGTGGGCTTTTTGAAATATATGACAAACGGTTGATATCGTTCTTAGAAAAATCAATGTATACTGAACATTAGCTGTTTTTTTCAATGAATGTCACGGGTCTCCTAAAGTTTGATGAAATTGTGAACATTTTGTGTGCTCTATCATTATAGAAAAGTTTTTTAACTTTCAACGGATTGACACATCATAGACGCTATTGTATGCTAAACGAGGGTATTATGGTAAGGTTTTCATAGCCTATAGCACTCTACTAATCCTCATTGTGAACCCTTTAATAATCAGGGTTTGTATCAGCGAATGAAGCAACATCCCATAGATCATTAGATTTCAAGTCTGATTGTGCAATTAGACCGATGGGTGATTGATTTTTTTCGAACAGGACTGCTTATCATAAGCGTCTTCTACGCAGTTTTCATCACCATTTATCACCTTTTTTACAATACTTTTCATCGGGAGTCAGATGAATGAACGATCCAAACGCGATTTTCCGCAGACAGAGTAAATACATGTTCTATCTATTGGCAATTTTTGTGTTTGGCTATGCCATGCCTGGTTTTAAACCACTGTTTCTTGGTTTGATTATCGGCACAATTTTTGCTTTCTTTAATTTATTCCTTCTTATACGGAGAATGCACGCTTTTGATCGAGCGGTTAAAAAAGGAAAATCCATTCGTTCAATGGGAAGTACAGCCAGGTGGGCCAACGCAATTCTCGCAGTAGCGATTGCTTGGCGTTACCCTAATGAAGTTCATCTGGCAGGTGTTGTTATAGGATTAATGACAATATATCCTGTCATTATGATAGATTCCTTCATTCAACTTAAACGTTCTACTATGGAAGAGAGGTGAATACTCTTTGGGTCACAGTTCAAAAACGACAGAATTTTTAGGGTTAACGTTCAACTTATCCAATGTTCTCATGATTACGATTGCTAGTATCATCGTTCTTCTCATAGCGGTGCTGACTACTCGTGTTCTGTCTATTCGTCCGACAAAGGCGCAGAACTTCATGGAATGGATTGTTGATTTTGTTCGAAATATCATAGGTAGTTCGATGGACATGAAAACAGGAGCCCCATTTCTAGCGCTAGGCGTTACATTACTCATGTACATATTTGTTTCAAACATGCTTGGACTGCCATTTTCGATTTCGGTCGATCACAACTTGTGGTGGAAATCACCAACAGCAGACCCTGCAATCACAATGACACTAGCGATTATGGTCATGGGATTGACACATTACTATGGTGTCAAGGCAAAAGGAGTCAAGGAATATACGAAAGACTACTTTAGACCAATTCCGCTTTTAGTACCATTGAAACTAATTGAAGAATTTGCAAACACGTTAACACTCGGTTTGCGTCTTTATGGAAACATTTTTGCTGGAGAGATTCTTCTTGGTTTGCTTGCAGGACTTGCGACCAATTTCTACACGCAAAATATTGCGCTTGGTATCGTTGGTACATTAGGTGCCATCGTGCCGATGATTGTATGGCAGGCATTCAGTTTGTTTGTCGGAACAATCCAAGCATTTATCTTCACCATGCTGACAATGGTGTACATTTCTCATAAAGTCAGCGACGAACACTAAAAAATTGAGAGTCCAAAATGGACGTTATTTTAAAGGAGGAGCTTTTTAATGAATTTAATAGCAGCAGCAATTGCAATCGGTTTGGGAGCACTAGGAGCAGGTATTGGTAACGGTCTAATCGTATCTAAAACAGTTGAAGGAATCGCTCGTCAGCCAGAAGCTGGTAGAGAACTAAGAACACTTATGTTCATCGGGGTAGCTTTAGTTGAGGCACTTCCAATTATCGCTGTCGTTATCGCATTCTTGGCATTCTTTGGTTAATATGTGAGAAGCGTTCTAATATGAATTTTAATGGCGAAGATCAGATTAGTTCGAAACTTCGCCATTCCTTTATGTTTTGTTTCTTAACATATTATTTAAAGAAGGGAGTTGCCGTACTAAATGTCTCAGTTACCAGTGGTTTTAGGAGCAGGTGGCTTAAGTTTCAACGCTGGAGATATGATATTCCAGCTAATCGCTATGCTCATCTTGCTTGCACTTTTAAAGAAATTTGCGCTTAAGCCTTTATTAGGGATTATGAAACAGCGTGAAGATTATATAGGAAATGAAATTTCAAGTGCTGAACAAAAGCACGTTCAAGCTGAAAAACTTCTTGAAGAACAACGTGTCTTATTGAAAGAAGCACGCGAAGAATCACATACACTCATCGAAAATGCGAAAAAGATTGGTGAGAAACAAAAAGAAGAGATCATTCAAGCAGCACGTCAAGAGTCAGAGCGCTTGAAAGAGTCTGCTAGAACTGAAATCGTGAAAGAAAAAGAACAAGCTGTGGCTGCACTGCGCGAGCAGGTTGCATCACTATCTGTACTTATTGCATCTAAAGTGATTGAAAGAGAACTTGATGAGCAAGCACAAGAGAAATTGATTCAAGAGTATCTTAAAGAGGCAGGCGAAAGCCGATGAGCGTGACTATTGTCTCTAAGCGTTACGCTTCTGCTCTTTTTGACATCGTTCTTGCTTCTTCGGCAGTAGACGAAACTGAAAAAGAGCTGAATGAGATCAAAAAAGTTCTAAAGGCTGACCAAGAATTGAATGACTTTCTTGTTCATCCAAAGATTACGGCAGACAAAAAGAAACATTTGATCGCAGAAGCTTTCAAAGGTGTTTCGACACATGTATTGCACACAATGTATTTATTGATTGACCGCGGACGCACGAATATTTTCTCTGAAATGACGTCTGAGTTTGTGAAACTGGCAAACCGCACGAAACAAATAGACGATGCGATCGTGTACTCAGTGAAACCGCTGAGCGGTGCTGAAATTCAATCTTTATCTGAAGTATTTGCCAAAAAAGCCGGAGTCACATCACTGCGTGTTGAAAATGTGATTGACAAGGATCTAATAGGCGGAGTGAAAATCCGTATCGGAAACCGCATTTATGACGGCAGTGTCAGCGGAAAGCTTTCCCGCATTGAACGTCAGCTTGCAGGCGAAAATCGTTAGAAGGGGTGAAACCTTAGTGAGTATCAAAGCTGAAGAGATTAGCGCGCTGATAAAGCAGCAAATCCAAAACTATCAATCTGAAATTGAAGTAAAAGATGTCGGTACAGTCATCCAAGTAGGGGACGGTATCGCGCGTGTACATGGCCTTGACAACATTATGGCAGGAGAGCTGGTTGAGTTCTCTAACGGTGTAATGGGTATGGCTCAAAACCTTGAGGAGTCTAACGTAGGTATCGTTATTTTAGGACCTTACAAAGATATCCGCGAAGGTGACGACGTAAAACGTACAGGTCGTATCATGGAGGTTCCAGTTGGTGAAGAGTTAATCGGACGTATTGTGAACCCACTTGGTCAGCCTGTTGATGGACTGGGTCCAATTTTAACAAGCAAAACTCGTCCAATCGAAAGTGAAGCACCAGGCGTTATGGATCGTAAATCTGTACATGAGCCGCTTCAAACAGGGATTAAAGCAATTGATGCCTTGATTCCAATCGGACGCGGACAGCGTGAATTGATCATTGGTGACCGTCAAACAGGTAAAACATCTGTTGCAATTGATACGATCCTAAACCAAAAAGATCAAGACATGATCTGTATTTATGTAGCGATTGGACAAAAAGAATCAACAGTTCGTGGTGTTGTTGAAACACTTCGTAAGCATGGTGCGCTTGATTACACAATTGTAGTCACGGCTTCTGCATCACAGCCAGCTCCACTTCTTTACCTTGCTCCTTATGCAGGTGTAACGATGGGTGAGGAATTCATGTATAACGGCAAGCACGTTCTTGTTGTATATGATGATCTTTCTAAACAAGCGGCAGCTTACCGTGAGCTTTCATTATTGCTTCGTCGTCCTCCAGGTCGTGAGGCATTCCCTGGTGATGTTTTCTATCTTCACTCTCGTTTATTAGAGCGTGCAGCGAAGCTTAGTGACGCAAAGGGTGGCGGTTCTATCACAGCATTGCCTTTCGTAGAAACGCAAGCTGGCGATATCTCTGCATATATCCCAACAAACGTTATTTCAATCACAGATGGACAGATCTTCTTACAATCTGACCTCTTCTTCTCAGGCGTACGTCCAGCAGTAAACGCAGGATTGTCTGTATCCCGTGTAGGTGGTTCTGCACAAATCAAAGCGATGAAAAAGGTAGCAGGTACACTTCGTCTGGATCTTGCTTCTTATCGTGAGCTTGAAGCCTTCGCTCAATTTGGATCTGATTTAGACCAAGCGACTCAAGCAAAATTAAACCGTGGTGCTAGAACAGTTGAAGTCTTAAAACAAGACTTGAACAAACCGCTTAAAGTTGAAAAACAAGTAGCGATTCTTTATGCACTCACAAGAGGATACTTAGACGATGTTGCGGTTGCTGATGTCAAACGTTTCGAAGCTGAGTTATTCATGTACATTGAAGAAAACCATAAAGGATTGTTTGACACGATCTCTCAAACAGGAAACATGCCTGCTGATGAAGAGTGGAATACAGCAATCGAAGGCTTTAAACGTACGTTTGCACCAAGCAACTAATTAGTAATCTTTCCGAGAGAAAAAGATTCTCTTTTTCTCTCTTTTCACGTAAATGAACACGGATTCCTGAAAAAAGGTGGTGAAATCTTTGGCCTCATTACGCGATATAAAGTCAAGGATCACGTCAACGAAAAAATCGAGTCAGATCACAAAAGCGATGCAAATGGTATCAGCTGCGAAACTGAATCGTGCTGAAAACAATGCGAAGTCTTTTGTTCCTTACATGGAGAAAATCCAGGAAGTGGTTGCTGCAATCGCAACTGGAACAAGTGCTAAGCACCCAATGCTTCTTTCAAGACCTGTCAAGAAAACAGGATATCTCGTCATTACATCTGATCGAGGACTTGCAGGACCTTTTAACAGCTCGATTTTGCGTGCCGCTTACCAAACCATTCAATCTCGTCATCAGTCAGCTGATGAATATGCGGTGATTGTGATTGGTAAAATCGGACGCGACTTCTTCAAAAAGCGCGGTATTCCAGTTATTTCTGAAGTAACAGGGCTTGGAGACGAAGTAGCGTTTGCTGATATTAAAGAATTAGCAAGCAGTACAGTTCAAATGTTCTCTGATGAAGCGTTTGACGAACTTTACATGTTCTATAACCACTTTGTCAGTGCCATTTCACAAGAAGTAACAGAGAAGAAATTATTGCCGCTAACGGACATTTCAGCCGCAGCGACACCTAATAAACGATCCGCATCTTATGAGTTTGAGCCTTCTGAAGAAGAAATTCTTGAAGTTCTCCTTCCTCAATATGCTGAGAGTTTGATTTTCGGTGCGCTTCTTGACAGTAAAGCAAGTGAACATGCTGCAAGAATGACAGCAATGAAGAGTGCAACAGACAATGCAAAAGAATTGATCGACAGCCTGACACTCTCTTACAACCGTGCTCGTCAAGCAGCGATTACACAAGAGATTACAGAAATTGTCGGCGGAGCAGCTGCCTTAGAATAGAAATAATTGTCAGGAGGGAATGCAATGAAAACAGGACGCATCAGTCAGATCATGGGACCAGTCGTAGACGTTCGTTTTGAAGATGGTCACTTGCCTGAGATTTATAATGCGATCAGAGTTTCGCATAAAGCGGAGAGTGAAAGCGAAGTTGATATCGACTTAACTTTAGAAGTAGCACTACATTTAGGTGACGATACAGTGAGAACCATCGCAATGGCTTCAACAGATGGTGTGAAGCGTGGTATGGAAGCTGTAGACCTTGGAAAACCAATTTCAGTACCAGTTGGTAACGTAACACTTGGACGTGTATTCAACGTACTGGGAGATAACATTGATTTAGATGAGCCACTTGGTGTGGAAGCTCAAAGAGATCCAATCCACAGACAAGCGCCTTCATTTGATCAACTTTCTACAGAAGTTGAAATTCTTGAAACGGGTATTAAAGTTGTTGACCTTCTTGCTCCTTACATCAAGGGCGGAAAAATCGGTCTATTCGGTGGAGCTGGTGTAGGTAAAACCGTTCTGATTCAAGAATTAATCAACAACATCGCACAAGAACACGGCGGTATTTCTGTATTCGCTGGTGTGGGAGAGCGTACACGTGAAGGAAACGACCTTTACTACGAAATGAAAGATTCTGGCGTTATCGAAAAAACAGCCATGGTCTTCGGACAAATGAACGAGCCACCAGGTGCACGTATGCGTGTTGCCCTAACTGGTTTGACAATGGCAGAGCATTTCCGTGATGAACTAGGTCAAGACGTATTGTTCTTCATCGATAACATCTATCGCTTTACACAAGCAGGTTCTGAAGTATCAGCCCTTCTAGGACGTATGCCTTCAGCGGTAGGTTATCAGCCGACACTTGCAACAGAAATGGGTCAGCTGCAAGAGCGTATCACGTCTACAAACGTAGGATCGGTTACATCGATTCAAGCGATCTATGTACCTGCGGATGACTACACGGATCCAGCTCCAGCAACAACGTTCGCTCACCTTGATGCAACGACAAACCTTGAGCGTAAGCTGACTGAAATGGGTATCTACCCAGCGGTTGATCCTCTTGCTTCAACATCTCGTGCACTTGCACCTGAGATCGTTGGCGAAGAGCACTATGCCATTGCGCGTGAAGTGCAGCAAACATTGCAGCGTTATAAAGAATTACAAGATATCATTGCCATTTTAGGTATGGATGAATTATCAGAGGACGATAAGCTTGTGGTACACAGAGCGCGTCGTGTTCAATTCTTCCTATCTCAAAACTTCCACGTAGCAGAGCAGTTCACTGGCCAAAAAGGTTCTTACGTGCCATTGAAAGAAACTGTTAAAGGCTTCAAGGAAATCTTATCTGGTAAATACGATCACCTTCCAGAAGATGCATTCCGCTTAGTTGGACGCATTGAAGAAGTGGTTGAAAAAGCCAAAGAGATGGGTGTAGAGGCCTAATCTGGTCCTTAGGAGGGTAAAAGCATGAAGACCGTTCAAGTCAATATCGTTACTCCCGACGGCCCAGTGTATCAAGCGGATGTGGAAATGGTCAGTGTCAGAGCAGAAAGCGGTGAGCTTGGTATTTTAGCTGGCCACGTTCCAATGGTTGCTCCGCTAAAAATCGGTGCAGTTCGCTTAAAACATAGTGGATCAACTGAATTGGTTGCAGTAAGTGGCGGATTTGTTGAAGTTCGCCCTGAACAAGTAACCATTCTTGCTCAGGCCGCTGAAACATCAGATAAAGTTGATGTCGATCGTGCGAAATCAGCGAAACAGCGTGCTGAAGAGCATTTGAACCACCCGAATGAAAGTGATGTACGCCGGGCGGAACTCGCATTAAAACGGGCGTTAAACCGTTTAAATGTAGCAGGGAAATAAAACAGAAAATCCTTCTTATCACAATGATAAGAAGGATTTTTTTAAAGTGACATGAGCGATTGGTACATCGACACATATGGATGAGAATCCTGTTTTTCAAGATATAAGTGCTCGCAAAACTGCGTACTATGCCACGTTTTATTGTGACGGCGCAACCCCAGCGTATATTGATGTGGAGAGTCCATATAAGGCCGTACCACCCAGTCAGCATCTGAATGATGACGAAGGACAACCTCTCCCATATACACACTCAACATCGCTTCTAATGCATCTATTGGCATTTTCCACTCGGCAAACAGCTGCTTGGTAAATGCATCAAAGTAAAGTGATTCTAACTGATACAGGCTCTCCTCAGAGTAATCCAAAGAAATGTTATGAAAATGACACAATTGCGCTAATTCTTCTAGCTGTGTCTGTCTATAATCAAAGTAGAAAGCAATGGCCTCCCATTCATGATCAAATGAGGGAACCAGTTCTCCGTACAAATCAACAAAGTCAGGAAAAGAATCTTTCAATGTGTTCAGCTCCTTCCACACGCAGTATATCATCTCCTTGGCACCAGGATAAGAGGGGATTCACTCTAAATGTAGCTCTTTTTTCCAAATGATTCATCTTTCCGATTTTCGAGGATATAATGAAAGGGAGTTTTCCTTTACAGAAATAAATAAAAGGAGGATTCAACTGTATGGAAGACGTAGGACAACAAGCAATCGTGAGTATTGTGATCCACCTGTTTTTTATTGCAATTACATGGTGGGCATTGCTTGCTATAAATATTGACCCACTGATTAAAAAAGGGAAAATCGTTCAGGCAAGATTGCTGATGATGCTCATTACCATTGCTATTGCATCTGCAGTCAGCAATTTCTTCCTTGATTACTTAAATTTCTCCAGACAAATACCTTATATGTTCTAACATAAAAGGTTTGGTCACTGCCTTATGCGGGAACGTAAAAAGAAGTGTCAAAAGTATGGCCTTTGATGACTTTTCCACGTATGCATAGACCTCCTTGCGGCAACACTTGTAGCAAGGGGGAATGACAAGTGAGAAAGTATATAAAAGGTTGGCCATTATTTGCATTTATTCTTTTTTTTGTTCTGATGATTCAAGGTGTTCGTGCGGAAGAATCTTCTCCGCTCGCCCAAATAGCAGAAGGTCTGAATAACCAGCAAATTGAAGTAGATGGATGGACTCTTCACGCTAAAACAAATGTAAACATGTCATCCGAACAATTTTCAAAAAAAGTGAAACGTTTCAAAGACGAACTACGACAGTATGAGTGGACCGAAAAAGAAGAAGAACATGTCACCAAAGTCACAGGAATTTACAAAGATGAAAAAAATGATACAATATCGAAAATTTTACTCGTGAAGACCGACACAAAATCCAATCAAAAGTCGTATTTATTATATGAGCAAAAAGGTGCTCGCCCACTGAATACCTGGGAGCATACATATGATCAGTTCGTACGTCATGCAAAAAGCATATTACAAGAGAAATTTGTAATTTTTACTTGTCTCGATGGTCATGTAAATGGTATGATGGATGTTGTTTTGCAAAAAAAAGCTGAAATGTTAGCAAATGAATTTCAAGCAAAACCAGTTGAGTATCTCGTTGAGTCTAATTTTGTGTCGCTTTCCGCTTACACAGATAAGTGGGAACAGTTCATTATGACTTCAAATGATAAAATGAATGTTCAAATTGCCATCAGAAGTTCGGAAATGAACGAAAATCATACGATTACGGTTGGCACACCAATCGTAACGACTGAATATTAATATAGAGAATTTGGGACGCGGAGGGGAAGACCTTGGAAAAAATCATCGTCCGCGGCGGTCAAAAGTTAAACGGCACAGTTAAAGTAGAAGGAGCAAAAAATGCCGTTTTACCAGTTATCGCTGCATCTTTGTTAGCAAGTACAGAAAAAAGCGTAATTTGTGATGTACCTACGCTCTCCGATGTATATACAATCAATGAAGTGTTACGTCATTTAGGAGCAGAAGTACATTTTGAAAATAACGAAGTATCAGTGGATGCATCTCATGCACTAGAAACTGAGGCTCCGTTTGAGTATGTCCGTAAAATGCGAGCGTCAGTGCTCGTCATGGGACCACTTTTAGCAAGAACAGGTCATGCAAGAGTTGCATTACCTGGAGGCTGTGCGATTGGTTCAAGACCAATTGACCAGCATTTAAAAGGCTTTGAAGCAATGGGAGCTAAAATTCAAGTAGGAAATGGTTTCATCGAGGCTGAAGTCAAAGGCCGTTTACAAGGTGCGAAAATCTATTTGGATTTCCCAAGTGTCGGCGCAACCGAAAACATCATTATGGCAGCAGCATTAGCTGAAGGCACAACAATTTTAGAAAACGTAGCAAAAGAACCTGAAATTGTTGATTTGGCAAACTACATCAATGCCATGGGCGGTAAGGTTCGCGGAGCTGGTACTGGTACAATCAAAATTGAAGGTGTGGAAACACTTCACGGTGCAAAACACAACATCATTCCTGACAGAATTGAAGCAGGTACTTTCATGGTGGCAGCAGCCATTACAGAAGGAAATGTTCTTGTGAAAGGCGCAGTGCCTGAGCACATGACATCACTTGTAGCAAAAATGGAAGAAATGGGTATTCAGATCATTGAAGAAGAAGAAGGTTTAAGAGTCATTGGACCATCTCAGCTTAAGCCAATCGATCTAAAAACAATGCCACATCCTGGTTTCCCAACGGATATGCAATCTCAGATGATGGCGCTATTGCTTCGTGCGAACGGAACAAGCATGATTACAGAAACGGTATTTGAAAACCGCTTTATGCATGCAGAAGAATTCCGCCGTATGAATGGCGATATTAAAATTGAGGGGCGCTCTGTCATTATCAACGGGCCGGTTCAACTTCAAGGTGCTGAAGTGGCAGCGACTGATTTAAGAGCAGGAGCAGCACTTGTACTTGCTGGATTAGTAGCAGAAGGTCATACACGTGTCACTGAGTTGAAGCATATCGATCGTGGTTATGTGAACTTCCACCAGAAGCTTGCAGCAATCGGTGCCGATATTGAAAGAGTAAACGATGAAACAGCAGATGTGACACAAGAACAAGTTGTATCAGATCTGAATGCGTAATGATAAAGAAATCAGTGTGTCCATAGGGCATGCTGATTTTTTTTTAGAATCATAGAATGCTTTATGTTTAAAGCTTATCATTAGTGTATCCAACCATCTTAAATTTTATTCATAAAGACGAACAGTAAAATCACTTGATATACAGCCCCTTATCTTCATCAACAGACTTGTCCAATGAATGAAAGAAGCTGTCATATTAGCTTGTCCTTCCCCATAGGATAAAAGAGATTCAATGACAAATGGGGGCAGCCAAATATGAAACCAATGATATGGACAATCGCAGGAATATGCATCATTATTTTAATGATTCCAACTTTACTTGTGTTGCCGACGTTTCAAGGGAAACCAGAGGCAAGTCAGCATGTATCAGCGGAGCCATCAGCTAAAAAAGAAGTGAAGGGTACAGTCAAATTGAAGCAATCACCCGTTGCTATCCCCGTCTATCGTTCAGCTCACCAGCAGGTAGAAAACATTCCCTTAGAAGAGTATGTGATCGGTGTCGTAGCGTCTGAAATGCCAGCTGATTTTGAGATGGAAGCACTCAAGGCACAAGCTCTCGCTGCAAGAACGTATATCGTCAGACAAATGATCATCGATAAGACCGTCAAATCACCAAAGGGCTCTCTTGTAGATGATACCCAAATGTTCCAAGTGTATAAAAACAAGCAGGAACTCAAGAAAATTTGGGGAAAAGCATACAATTGGAAATTGAAAAAAGTTACAGAAGCTGTCGCTAGCACACAAGGAAAAGTGCTCACTTATGACGAAAAACCAATTGATGCCTCATTCTTTTCAACAAGTAACGGTAAAACGGAAAATGCCGAAGCTTATTGGAAAAATGAAATCCCATATTTGAAAAGTGTCTCAAGTAAATGGGACGAAAAATCGCCAAAATTTCAAAACAAGAAAACCATCCCAGTTAGTGAATTTCAGCAAAAATTAGGTGTGACGCTTACTCAACAGGCTCAGGTAGGACAGATAGTAGAACGGACACCAGGAAATCAAGTAGCTAAAGTCGTCATAAACGGTAAAACACTGACAGGCAGAGACATTCGTGAGTCATTAGGGCTTCATTCAGCAGACTTTACATGGGAACGACAGGGCCAGCAAATTATCATTACGACAAAAGGGTATGGCCATGGTGTTGGAATGAGTCAGTATGGTGCGCATTATATGGCACAGTCAGGCAAAAAAGTGGATGCTATCGTGAAACATTATTATAAAGGGATTCAAATTGAATCAGCTGATCGTTTTCTTAACACGTATATGGCGAAAAAATAAAGCAAAGGTGCCTCAAAATGGGGGCATCTTTTTTGTGTGTTTCAAGAGGTTTGAACAGAATGTGTCAATTTGCGACTTAAGACGCACCTCAGGAAATCTTAAACATTTACGTCCCGACAAGAACCGATGGCCGATACAAAGCCCCTCAAAAGAAGGAGAAAACAAGAGAAGAAGTGATGTGTTAGGTGAATATATCTAGACAAATGACAGATTTTTAGTGATTTTGATGAAAGAGAAAAAGGGACCGAGTCCTATACCATTCCAAGACGGAATATTTTACGATTAAGATGTTTCAATTTAATACATAGGGAGGAAGGAAAAAATGATGTTGAAAAAAGTATTTACACTCGTAACCTTAGCTGTATTGACATTATCTATGTCAATCTCTTCACCAGTATTTGCAAAAGCATCTACAGTCAAAAAACATAACAAAGATGTAAGAGTCACCATCTTACTTGATGCAAGTGGAAGCATGGCAAGAAAAGTAGAGGGAGAACGCAAATTTGACCTCGCTAAACAAGAGGTATTTAAATTTGCTCAGTCACTTCCAAAAGACGCTAAAATTCGTATGAGCTTGTTTGGCTCTGAAGGAAACAACAAAAATTCAGGTAAAGCTCAATCATGTGAAGTCATTAGAGGCGTTTATGGCGTACAGCCTTACGAAAAAGAAAGCTTTGAAAACTCTTTAAACGGACTTGGGCCAAATGGCTGGACACCGATTGCTCGTGCTCTTGAACATGCAAAGCAAACGGATGAACAGCTTAATAATGGTACAAAACATATTGTGTACCTCATCACTGATGGCGAAGAAACTTGTGGCGGAGATCCAGTAAAAGTAGCAAAAGAATTGCATAACTCTAAAGGGTCGACTGTTGTGAATGTCATTGGATTAGACTTTAATGATGGCTATGAAGGTCAATTAAAGCAAGTAGCTAAAGCTGGTAAAGGCCATTACTACCAAGCAAGCACTGGTAAAGAAATGGGTTCTATCCTGTCAGCAGAATCATTAAAACTACACGAATAACTTGCTGAACAAAAGGGAAACGATTGATACATGCTTTCGTTTCTCTTTTTCTGTACAAATGTAAAAAGGGAGGTTTTTATAAATGAAACGCAATATTGTATTAACTATTTTGGCTAGTCTTGTCCTGCTTCTTTCTTCACCAGCTCATGCTGTGACAAAAAAACAGGAGCCAGCTCATGTGGTGATATTACTCGATTTAAGCGGTAGCATGGCGCAATCAGTTGAAGGCGAAAAGAAAATCGATATCGCCAAACGTTCTATTCAAAGCTTCGCTAGTATTTTATCAGATGATACACAAGTCCTTCTTCGTGTGTTTGGTCATGAAGGAACCAATAAAAATGCTGGAAAAGCAATTTCTTGTGGAAGCTCTGAAGCTGTTTATGGATTTGGATCATATGAATCATTAACATTTCAGCAAGCACTGAATGTGTATAAGCCAACCGGCTGGACACCACTTGCAAAAGCATTAACAGATACGAAGCAAGATTTTGAAGATCACCAAGCTGAAGGGAAAAATATTGTCTATGTCGTCAGTGATGGTAAAGAAACTTGTGGAGGAAGCCCTTCACAAGCAGCCAAGGAATTACATGAAGACGGAATTGACACCATTGTTAATATCATCGGCTTTGATGTGAATGAAAAAGAAGCAAAAAGTTTAAAGTCTGTTGCAAAAGCGGGCGGTGGACAATATCAACCGGCTGCTAATGCCGAAGAATTGAATCACATTCTACAAAATGAAGCGAGCGCTTTTGGTCAGTAGAATATGAAAGGGAGCTGGGGATTGTTTTCCCCAGCTGTTTTTTTGTTGAAGATCAATTCAAGGTGGTTTCTAATTCATCAATTCGTTTCTCCACGTAGTGCTGGTCTTTTCTTGCATGAAAGGTTTCGGCTTTTTCTAATATGGCCGCCGTATTATATTCGGGAATCTGTGAGTAGCTCTCATACACACCCTTTGGAATTAAAACGTTCCCTTCTGGCCAATACACAGCGATATTGCCACGTTTCAAATCCCCAAATTGAGCGACTCCTTGGTAGGATCCATATTGATTAAACAAAACAACTGGATCACCTTCTTTGACATAAAGCTCTTTAGCATCATCTTCATTCATCAAGATAGAATGACGCTTCCCACCATTAAAGGCATCCTTTTCGCTATAGATCATGGAATTGAATTGCTTTCCTCTTCTTGTCGTGATATTAAAATGTCCCTCGGTTTTTCGGTATTGAGGCAGCTGGGCAGGAAGAAGATGTCCTTTGCCGTCCGGTGTTGGACATTCTCCGTCTTCACATAGCCAGGCACCTCCCCATTGAAAAACGTCTCCTTTATGACGTAAATGCTGGATGCCATCATAGTTTCGATTTGCGATCGCTATCTCACGGCGAATGTCTTCAGCCGTTTCGAAATGAATCAGCTCAGCATCTTCAGGCCGTACTCTTTTTGCAAGATCAATATAAATATCCCATTCTGCTCTGGCCTCCTCAATCCGAGGTCCTTCAATTTCTGGACTGAAATATACCATGCGTTCCGTACTAGTGGAAGTACCGCCGCCTGGCTGCTCATATCTTGTCATAGCAGGGAGAACAATTACTGTCTCTTCTGCCTCTACAATTGTAGAAGTATTCAAAATGATATCTTGATGGACACGGAGTTCAAGCTCAGATAAAGCTTTTTCGATCGCATCTGGATTTGGCATCGTTTCTAAAAAGTTCCCGCCGCTCGTAAACAGCATTTTGAGTTTTTGTGGATGCTCTTTTGGGAGCGCCATTTTTTCAAATGATTGCCCAATAGTGTCACCATGCCATTTCGGAATGTCAAACCCCCAAATCTTTTCGATTCTTTCAATATTCTCTTCATCAAAATCACTGCCCGGCAAAACAAACGGGTCAGCACCCATTTCACCAGAACCTTGAACACCGCTATGGCCGCGAATTGGCATGACACCACAATGTTTCCTGCCAATAAATCCACGTAACATAGCAAGGTTGGCGACCTGTGATATATTATCTGTTGCAAAGCGGTGCTGGGTAAGACCCATGCTCCAAATGAAAACGCCTGAATTGGCATTGGCAAGAAGGATAGCAAATTCCTTCATTCTTTCTTTTGATAAGCCTGAAGACGCTTCAAGGTCTTCCCATTCCAACTGTGCGA
This sequence comes from Bacillus pumilus, assembly GCF_009937765.1. Lineage (NCBI taxonomy): Bacteria > Bacillati > Bacillota > Bacilli > Caryophanales > Bacillaceae > Bacillus > Bacillus pumilus. The sequence continues at coordinate 393,860 of NZ_CP047089.1, forward strand.
CATGCTGCTTTAAATCCTGTATGCCGGTAGTATGGGCTTGAATAAACTCATGGTCAAGTGCGGAATGGGGCGCGTGTTGCTCCATGTCAAACCAATGTTTGATGACACCATTCATAAACGCAATATCGCCGCCTATATTGACTTGATAGAAATCATCCGCAATTTTTGTGCCGAATAGAGCACTTTCTGGAATAGAGGGAACCCAGTACTTTTCCATGGCAGGCTCCTTGTACGGATTGATGACAATAATTTTGGTTCCTTTCTTTTTCGCCGCATACATATATTTAGTGGAAACGGGCTGATTGTTTGCTGCGACAGATCCCCAAAAAATTAAGACATCTGTTCCGATCCAGTCGTTGTAATTACAGCTGGAGGCTCCTATCCCAAGGGATCGCTTAAGAGCGGTTTTGCTCGGTGAATGACAAATGCGCGACGCATTATCAATATGATTTGTCCCGATAAAGCGAGCTGCCTTTGCCGCGGAATAATAGACTTCATTTGTAATCCCTCTAGCTGTTAAATAGAAAGCGAGCTGTCGTTTATCAATTGATTTGATTTTAGCTGCGATTTGATCTAATGCATCATCCCAAGAAATACGCGTAAAGGCATTGTCACCTTTTTTTCGAATGAGTGGATAAGGGATACGGCCAAGTTTGCGAAGAGTAGTGCTGTCCATTTGTTTGAGCTGTTGAATGTCTTCAAACCATTTTGGATCAATAGCTGGCATTGTATTAAGACGAAGTACATTTAGCCTTGTGGTGCATATATGAGGTCCTGTGAGCGTTTGGTCATATAACCCTGAAACACCAAGGGCACAGCCGTCACACACGCCTTGCGTTAAAATACGATATGCATAGGGGAGATTATCCTTGTTCTCCCACGCCACTTTCATCGTATCTCGAATGTGCTTCGGCTTTACTTTTCCAAGTCCCATAGGCGCAAAAGAGGCCCATAGCTTTGGTGAGGGTTTTTTATTAAGTTTTATAGGCCCCTTATGTTTTGTTTTCCCCATGATATCATCACCCTCCTATTACTTTATAAAGCGTTTTCATATCTAAAAATTACCTTTAGATTGTGATTCTGTCAAATTCAAATTAAGGCCGGGATGAGACAGAAGAAATAGTAGTAAGGTTTGTTTCTCTAAGCTGCTGAATATCCTTCCGTATGAGAAGAGATATGATAAAAGCGATGAAAAATAAGCCAGAGAACACCATCAGACTTTGCGTGTAGTTACCTGTTATATCCCGGATAAAGGATGAAAATAAAGGTCCTGCTAAACCAGCAGCTGCCCAGGCTGTCAGAATATAGCCGTGTATGGCACCAAGTTGTTTCGTGCCAAATAAATCACCAATATAAGCTGGGATTGAGGCAAACCCTCCTCCATAGCACGTATAAATAATCGCCATCACGATTGAAAAGACGAGCGGTTCCTTTAAATAAGGGAGTAAAGGAAAGGCAATGAGCTGAATACTAAAGAAGATTGTATACGTATTCGGCCTTCCGATATAATCTGAGAAAGAGGCCCAACCAATCCGTCCTAAACCATTAAAAGCACCTAAAATGCCAACAAGGGTAGCTGCAGCACCTGCAGTGAAACCAACACTTTCTTGAGCAAGAGGCGATGCTACTGAAATAATGGCAATCCCGCATGTGATATTAATAAAGAGCATGAGCCACAAATAATAAAAACGTCGTGTTTTGATCGCTTCATTTGCTGTAAGCTGTGATAAATCCTGAGGGATTTTTCTTTGATTTGTTTTTAACACCTCAAATTGTTTGACGTCATCAGGTGTTGGTGGTGATAAATAAAGAGATGAAATCACCATGATCATAAAATAGGAAATTCCAAGAATGTAAAAGGTAGTTGCGATATCTACTTTTTCAATGAGATATTGGATAATTGGGCTGCAAATAAGAGACGCAAACCCAAAACCCATAATAGCTAAGCCAGTTGCAAGCCCTCTTCGGTCCGGGAACCATTTCACTAAAGTTGATACAGGTGCAATGTAACCTACCCCTAATCCTATTCCTGCGAGTACACCATAGAATAAATAGAGGAGAGGGAGTGAGGACATGTGGACAGCGAATCCTGACCCTGTCATTCCAATACCAAAGAAAACGGCTGAGAAGAGTCCTGATGCCCTTGGACCATACCTTTCAACGAAATGCCCCATGAAAGCTGCAGATAATCCTAAAAATAAAATAGCAATACTGAAAGTCAGGCTTATTTCTGTCAATGACCACTGAAAAGCTTGATGTAAAGGATTCGTAAAAACACTCCAAGCGTAAACAGACCCAATAGATAAATGAATTCCCACAGCACTTGTTGCAATGAGCCAGCGATTTTTCGATTTGTTCATTTTGTTCCCCCCATATAAAGCAATCAAAAAGTTTGATAAGATAGAAATATGTTACATTTTTATGACTTTTTAAAATAATATCACAATTTGATTGGTTCATATAACTAAATTTGTGCTGAAAGGAAGATCATACTATGAATCCTTCTGTTAAAAAGAAACGAGTTATTCACCAATACCGTGAAGGTCAATTTACTTGCAAAACAGATGAAGTTGTAGAAGAATTTCCTTTAACTGTGATCGTGAATGGAGAGGAATTTGTAACACTTGTTTGTTCCCCAGATCATTTAAAAGAATTGGTGATCGGTTTTTTAGCTTCAGAAGGCGTCATTCGATTTGAAAATGAGATTAAAAGGTTTACAATAGATGAAAGTATGGGCTTTGCCTATGTTGATTTAGTTCACTCAAGCGGATTTCAGTCATCAGATTTTACTAAGCGGGTGATTGGTTCTTGCTGTGGGAAAGGGAGGCATTTTTATTTTCTCCAAGATGTGAAAACAGCAAAAACAGCCATTGATCGAATTAACATTTCTGCTGATACTTGTATGCGTCTAATGAAATCTTTACAAGAAGAAAGTCAATTGTTTCAACATACTGGTGGCGTGCATAATGCTGGACTGTGTGATACAGAAAAGCTATTCATCACTAGAACTGATATAGGAAGACATAATGCATTAGATAAAATCTATGGATACTGTTTACTTCATCAAATTCCGCTTAGAGATAAAATTCTTGTGTTTAGCGGCCGGATATCATCAGAAGTTCTGTTGAAGGCAGCAAAACTAGGAGTGTCGATCGTCATCTCAAAATCAGCACCTACTGAGCTTGCGCTTAATATGGCAGAAGAATTAAATATCACAACAGTTGGATTTGTCAGAGGAGAATCTTTTAATATCTACACTCACCATCAGCGTATAACAGAATAGGAGGCAAAGTATGGACAGTATATTGGATAAGAGACATCGACCATTGCGCGATTTAAGAATATCAGTAACAGATCGCTGTAACTTCAGATGTACGTACTGTATGCCTGCTGAAATTTTTGGACCAGATTATCCTTTTTTGAATAAAGAAGAGCTGCTTAGTTTCGAAGAAATTGAACAGCTTGCTACCCTTTTTGCAAAGGACCTAGGTGTGGTAAAAATACGCATCACAGGTGGCGAACCCTTATTGCGAAAAGATTTGCCTATCTTAATAGAAAAGCTCTCAAACATTCCAGGAATCGAAGACATTGCTATGACAACAAATGGAACACTTTTACCTGTATATGCTGATAAGTTAAAGAAAGCAGGTCTTCAAAGAGTCACCATTAGTTTGGATTCATTAAATCCTGACCGTTTTAAGCAAATGAACGGAAGGAATATTTCTATCCAAAAAGTGTTTGATGGGATTGAGGCTGCAAAAAAAGCAGGACTTGCTATTAAGATCAATATGGTTGTTCAAAAAGGTGTGAATGATCAGGATGTTTTGCCAATGGCAGCTTACTTTAAAAAAGCAGGACATGTTCTCAGATTTATTGAGTTTATGGATGTCGGAAATACGAACAAATGGAATCTAGAGCATGTCATGACAAAAAAAGAAATCATTGGTCTAATTGACTCAACATTTCCCATCAAACCAGAACCTCCTCAGTACCCAGGAGAAGTAGCCAACCGATTCTTTTACCAGGATGGTTCAGGAGAGATAGGCATTATTTCTTCTGTTTCAGATGCTTTTTGTGGAACATGTAATAGAGCGAGGCTTTCTGCTCGCGGTGAATTGTTTACATGTCTTTTTGCATCATCGGGTTTTGACCTGAAGCGGGTGATTCGTTCGACAAAAGATAATGAAGAAATAAAGAACATATTGAAGGAACTATGGTCGAATAGAGATGATCAATATTCAGCCGAGAGAGAGCAAAAGAAAGATCAGAAAAAAGTTGAAATGTCATACATCGGTGGGTAGTGACAACAAAGTATCATGATCATGATTTTTTGAAAAGTAGAGAAAATGTCATAATCATGATTGAAAATCCTTTTATAGAAATAGGTCTATTCATCTTAGAATCCTATCATGATCAAAAACCAGCAGAGATTCTGCTGGTTTTTAAAATGTTATTTTGTGGCTCAAAAATGTTGAAATAGGCCTAGAAAATCGTTTTTTCAACATTTTTTACTGCTTTACTTTTATAGGAGCTGTGATAAGATCAACTCAATCTTTACCAACTCGATTTTTTCACTCCTGGAATGTGGCCCTTATAGGCAAGCTCACGAAAAGCAATTCTAGACATTTTAAATTTTCGTAAGTAACCTCTAGGGCGACCGGTTAATTCACAGCGGTTTTTTAAGCGGGTAGGGGAAGAGTCTCTAGGTAATTTCCGTAAAGCTTCATAGTCACCTTGTTCTTTTAACTCTTTTCTTAATTCAGCATATTTCAATACAAGCTGCTGCCGCTTTTTTTCTTTAGCAATTTTAGATTTCTTTGCCACTTAAAACCCTCCTGGCTTAATGTTGGATTTTCCATTGAAAGGGGTCTTCAAACGTAGTCCAATTTTGATCAAATTCCTCAGGTGTGAGTAAGCATTGATCAAGTGTTCGAATGATATCTGCTTTAGGTAAATCTACGCCAATAAACACAAGTTTTGTATGCCTGTCACCAAATTCTGCGTCCCACTCATCAAGAAGCTCTGGTTCTTGCTTTAATATCTGTGCTTTTTCTTGCTCAGGCACGGCAGCAATCCAGTAGGCAATTGGTTCAATCTGAACAGATTTTCCAGCCTGTGAAATTAAAATGGTTAAATCATGATGTGTGGCAAGCCATGTAAATCCTTTAGCGCGAACGATTTGCTCTGGCATCTGATCTAACCAATGATTTAACCTGCTAGTATGGAAAGGAAGTCTTCTCTCATAAACAAAGGATGAGATGTTGTATTCTTCTGTTTCCGGCGTATGCTGAGAATGCCCAGCGTTGATTTCTTTAATCCAGCCAGCAGAAGCACTGGACTTTTCAAAGTCGAATAAACCAGTATTTAAAATGTCACTTGGCTTTACTTGCCCTTTTGAGGTTCTGATGATAGATGCTTCTGGTTGAAGTGTTGTCAGCACATGCTCAAGTCGGTCTAATTCTGAGTTTGATACTAGATCACATTTATTGATAATCAGTACGTCACAAAATTCAATTTGATCAATCAGTAAATCGGAAATTTCGCGTTCGTCATCATCTGAAACGGCTTGTTTACGGTCTAATAGACTTTCTCCTGACTGGAAGTCGGTCCAGAAACGATTCGCATCTACAACAGTGACCATCGTGTCTAGCCGGCAAAAGCGTGTTAAATCGATGCCCATTTCTTCATCAATATAAGAGAAAGTTTGCGCGACTGGAATTGGTTCACTAATACCTGTAGACTCAATGACAATATAATCAATAAGACCAGTCTTACATAGGCGCTCTACTTCAATTAACAAATCTTCTCTTAATGTGCAGCAAATACAACCATTAGATAATTCAACTAGCTTCTCATCTGATCGAGAGAGCTCACCGCCTTGTTTGACTAGTTCTGCATCAATATTAATTTCGCTCATGTCATTAACAATTACAGCTACTTTTAACCCTTTACGATTTTGTAGTACATGATTTAATATGGTTGTTTTTCCAGCTCCTAAAAAACCGCTTAATACTGTAATGGGTATTCGCTTATTCATTTCCTTCTGTCCCTTTGCCAACGATCATGTTCATTTCCGCCTCTCTTAAAAAGTAATGATTACGATTTGTAGTCTAAAAAATTATTTTGTTTCTCTATGAAGGGTATATTTCTTTAACCGAGGAGAATATTTTTTTAACTCCAGTCGATCCGGATTCGTTCTTTTATTCTTTGTTGTGATATAGTTTCTGTCACCAGTTTCCGTACAGGCTAAGGTAATTTTCACACGCATCAGTAATAGGGCCCTCCTTTAATTCGTAATGGTTACGATTTGTATTTTAAAATGATCACGAAAGAATGTCAAGCTTTGTAGGGTGATCATGCAAAATGATCAAACAACAGGGGTATCGAATGTTCATTGATACCCCTCTCGATTAATAAAAGTCACCAAGCTCTTCTTCGTATTCACCTTCATATTGCTGAATGTCACTAGGAATTTCTTGAAGAAATGCTAGACCGCCTAATATCAGCATCAGGATAATGGCGATGAATGAGAGAATGGCTGCGACAATACTTGATATGGCAAACAGCGTCTGCATTTTCATCATCTTAGCATATTGTTCCAATAACTCTTCGTAAGAAGTATCAGGAGCTTGAATTAATTGTTCAGCTGCGTTTACAGATTTTTGTACATGGATTCCCATCATAATGAGGAAGACGCCAAGTGCAGCAGGAAGAACAAGCCAAAAGCCAATAAGAATAGCTAGGCCGCCTGAAATATAGAGAAATATACTACCAACTTTTCCCCACTTTGTGATCGAATGAAGAGATTGAATGATTTTCTCAGTTTGTTGCAATGATGTTCACTCCTTTATGTATTCACTCTTTATCATACTTGAGCAGGTAGTACTTTAGGAAGAGTGAATGTAGAACAATTTTTAAAAATTTCTATCTATACTTTACTATTAATGGATAAATAAATTATCTTCGAATAAGAAAAAAGTAACATTTACCATGAAATTTAACGACAATTTATGTCAAAAATAAGATTAGTAGTTAAAAATAATTAGTAAAATTATCAAAATATGTTGTTAGTTGTCTTGTAATTGGTTATTATTGTGTTGTATTACCATAAAAATTGGAAGGTGGAATTCATATGTTAGATCGTTTTTTAAACAAAATGACCAATGTTCAACCTGCAGCTTCAAGATGTATTTTGCAAAAATTAGTCACTTCATGCAAGTCAGCACCAACTTGTTTCCTTCAAGGTGTTGGAACTTTCCGTTACTACGTGGATCGTGATACAGGTGAGATTTGTACTAGCCAAGAACGCATTAGATGTGGCTGCTAAATTCAAGGATTTTATTTAATAGGATGTGAACGCATGAGCATATCTTCAATCTCATTCTTAACAAATGCTATGCAGACGTCAAACAGTCGTCAAGCGAGTCAACCATCCAATTCTTTTTTAAACCAAGCAGCGAAAATTGTTCAAGGCGACCATTCTCCAGAAGAGAGAAAGGCATTATTTCAACAACTGACCCTAGTTCAGCAAGGAAAAGATTTAGAGCTTCATGTGTCTAAATTAAAGGAACTAGAGAAAGAGGTTCAAAAAGAATTGTCTTCTTCGTCCGTTACTGTGAATCAACATGGTGACCAAGTAGATATTTCAACTGAGGCTCGCAGTGAGTTTGAACAAGCTGAGGAACAAGCCACAGCTTCAAGTGAAGCTGGTGAAATTGCCGCAAGGGAAAAGGATCAGGATGTTCAGGTAGATCCAAAACAATAAAAAAAGAGGCATGTGTTTTTTGATCTTCACATGCCTCATTTATGTTTATTTTTCAAACAACCTTGAATAAAGACCATCTGGAAAAGGGGCTGCATATGAAATTGTTTCATCTTCTTCTACCATGATGTAATATGGAAATTCTTCAATCTGGAATATGTTAGTCATTTGTTCGTCCACTGAGATAATTCGCATGTTGGTTTGGTTATCACGATATAATTCTTGATCCTCTTCTTTCCCATTCTTTAGCAAAATACTAAAAGGAATGTCTAGTTCACGCTGCTTTTTCGTTTCTAAGAATTGTTCCAGCGATGGGATGCAATGCGGACATGCTGTGTCAGTGAATATAAGCAACTGTTGCTTGTGATTGTTTTGCAGTAAATCATTCATTTGAATAGGTGATGGTTTTTCGAGTAGCGGATGAACAAGTTTTTGTCCAACATGATGGACTGGTAAGATGATTAAGTCCATCTCGTGTTTTAGATAGATCATGATTCCGATCGTCAATAAAAGGCTGCAGACAATAAGAGTTAACTGTAAAAGTAAGATTGAAGTCATCGTATATCGTCCTCTCAGAGTGAAGTTACGCAGAGCTATCATAATATAAATATCAAAAATATGTCAATTATACTAAATGGTGTAAGGTGGAGCGTTTGATGAGTACAGTGAACCATTGTTTATATGCAATCTCTTATACTTGGAAAAGAAGTCGATCATATCTTCTGTTAACTCTATTCATCCAAGTGATCGTTGGCTTTATGCCTTTGGCTAGTGTCTGGATTATTCAAACATTGATTAATGAAATTATTTTATTTATGACTTCTTCTGGAGACATCCAAAAGGTTTTATGGTTATTTGGATTGCAAATGGTCATTGTGGTTTTAGGGTATGGGCTTCAATTCATTCTTCAGCTTAGTCAGCAGAAAGCGACAAATTTGATTGGTTTGCATTTGAAGGGTGAATTACTTCAAAAGGCGATCAGGCTTCCATATATTACATTTGAACACCCGTCTTTTTATAATGAAAGTCAACGTGTGATGAACAGTCATCAGCATGTTCTGAGTATGGTTAGAAGTATATTTACAATCATGAGCGCATTGATTACTGTTGTATCACTTCTCATTTATATGATTGGTATCCATTGGGGCTTGGCGGTTATTCTGATCTTATGTACTCTGCCTGTCTTATGGATTGAGCTTTTCTTTGGAGGCGCACGGTATCAATTAAACCGGATGTTAACGGCCAATGATCGAAGAGAAATGTATGTATCCGACCTTGTTGCACAGCGAGATTCATTGAAGGAAATCCGTTTATATGGAATTGGAGATTACCTTCTTCAAAAGTGGAAAGGTCATTATGTAAAAAGTGCAGATGAAAAATATAAATTACTAAAACGTCAGGTTCGCTGGGAGATGGCAGGCGGATTGCTTATGACATTTGCCTATGTGTGTTGTGGTCTTTTTATTGTCTTTCTTATCTTTCAAAAGAAATTAGCTGCGGGTACGTTTGTCGCTGTACTCCAAGCTGTGCAAAATATTCAAAGCGGTTTTCAAGATTTAACGAGGGAATGTTCTAGTTTATATGAAACGAGTCTCTATATTGATGAAATGAGATCTTTTCAAAAGAGAGAAGAAGAAATTGATGAGCAGACAGAGGAAGGGGCATCGCTTCGGAGGATTGAATGTATTCAGTCCATTACGCTTGAAAATCTCTCTTTTACCTATCCGAATATGAAAACGCCTGCTATTGAACATATACATTTTCATATCGATAAAGGTGAACGCATTGCATTGGTCGGGGATAACGGATCAGGTAAGACGACCTTGATTAAATGTTTGACCGGTTTATATGATCCAGACAAGCCGAATATGCAAAAGGTCAATGGTGAATCGATTTCGACCATTTATAAAAAATCATATCATGCGAGAATGGCTGTCCTTTTTCAAGATTTTATGAAATACGAATTCACTGTGAAAGAAAACATTGGGTTTGGCCGTATTGACGAAATAGATAAGGGAGAGCGCATAAGCACAGCTGCCCGGCAAGCAGGCATAGAGAAAAGAATTCATCAAATGGAAGAAAGATACGATGCGCAGCTTGGCCGTTTTTTTGAAGAAGGTCATGAACTGTCTGGCGGACAATGGCAAAAGCTTGCGATGGCGAGGACCTTTTTTAGAGAAAGTGATTTTATTATTTTAGATGAACCGACCTCTGCTCTCGATCCACTATCAGAGATTTCACTCATTCGAAAGCTTTTTGATCATACGCAGGATCAAGGGGTCTTATTTATCACACACCGTATGGGGGCGGCCCGCTTAGCAGACCGGATCATCGTGATGAAAGATGGTGCTTTCGTTGAAGAGGGGAACCATGAAGAGCTAATGGTGCTAGATGGAGAGTACAAAAGGCTTTACGAGGCACAATCCCAACTATTTCAACAAAAGGAGATGGCGTAAGGTGAGTGCCTTTTATTTTATAGGTGTCTATTTATTAGGAATCGTCTTTGCAGGTGCATGGATTGATAAAGTGAGAAAACAAACGGCGCATATTCAGCAGATGAATGCATATCGATTGCTGCCACCTACGCTCACGGCGCCCGTGTTTTATTTGTTTTTGACTGTTGAATTAGCTTGTACGAGCTTATTGTTCGTGTGGAACATGTCTCTTGTACCTGCGATTGGTCTAACCGCGCTTTTATGTATTTATACTGGAGCGGTCACCTTCAATTTATTGAGAGGACATCGTAACATTTCATGCGGCTGTGGAGGTTTGCTTGAAAATGATCATCTTCACTGGGGAATTGTGATTCGTAATGTGTTGATGCTGGCTCTTGTGATTGGGTTGTTTTATGTACATCCCCATGTAGAAACAATTCCGTGGACTTTTCATATTATTTGTTTTCTCATTGCAGTGGCTGTCTGTTTGATTATAGCGGTGGGGAAAACAATCATGATGTTCAAAAGAAAATGGGTGAATCAATTTGAATCGTTTATAGAAGGAGACCAAGTGAAATGACTGATATTCTACTAATTATTGTGTTACTCATTGTCATTGCTCAGCTGGCAGTTGTGTTTTTGCTTGCTCGCTTTATCGGGAAATTTATGAGTAAAATTAAATCCTTTGATGGGATTGAGTTAAAGGAAGCGGATATTGGTGATGCTGCGCCGTTATTTCGTAGCTATACACATTCAGGGAATAAGGTCATTTTAAAGGAGTATTTACAGAACGGAAGAGCCGTGATGCTGTTATTTGTAAATACCACTTGTATGACATGCAAAAGCATTTTGTCTGATATGCATCAGCACATCTCTAACGATGATACTCAATTCATTTTCATCAATGGCGATGAACAAGGAGATGATGGATTGCTCCTTCAATTGCTGCCAGATCATGCTGTGTATGTGCGCTCTTCGCAAATCATGGAGCTGTATGGGGTAACGGTTGTTCCGCAAGCGATTTTGATAGATGAACATGGTATCATCCTGCAAAGAAAAGCTGTTCAAAATGTGAAACAGTTTGAACAGCTGTTACACGCATCATAAAAAAGCGTCTCTTTGTTGGAGAGACGCTCCAGCGTGTAGACAAACCCTCGCATTCGTTGTCAGTCCTGCGTGCTGGTGCTCACGAATGTCAAATTCGCTCCGCGCCAGTACTCGTCCTTCCTAGAATTCAAAGGTTTTCTATCACGCTGAAAAGGAGACAAAGGGCTAAAATCAAGATCATTTTAGCCCTTTGTCAACAATCTGAAGCGTCTTTTTGTTGGAGAGACGCTCGTTTTATAATTCTTTTCCTAGAATGTCTAAATCGTATCTGCTGCCGTCCATCTCTGCGATGCGTGGCAGGTGACCCCATGTCTCAAAGCCGTGCTTTTTAAATAATCGAATGCTGGCTTCGTTGTGCCCGAAAATAAAGGCGAGTAACGTTCGAATGCCTAGTGAAGGTGCCAACTCAATGGCCTCTTGTAAAAAAAGTGACCCTAATCCTTTTCCTCGGTAGTCTTGGTTTAAGTAAATACTCATTTCAACGGTTCCGTTGTAGGCAGGTCTTCCATAAAAGGTTTCAAAGCTGAGCCAGCCATAAATATGACCATCCTCATCCGTTTTCACATAGAGAGGTCTTTTCTCTGAATGATTCAAAAACCATTGCCGGCGGTCTTCAACTGAAACTGGTTCTGTATCGGCGGTTACTTCTCTTGAAGCAATGGTCGAATTGTAAATATCAACGATTGCTTTGAGGTCATCTTCTGTTGCTATACGGTTGAAAGTTTTCACAATAAAGTCCTCCATCTTTTTTCATTCATCATACATATTATTGATGCGATTGCGCAAAATAAAAAGAAAAATGATTTCGTGTGTATATATTTTTTGAAAAGTGTTCAGAATGTTGCTGAGGTGATGAAAAATGAGAGAGGAAGAAAAGAAACGTACTTCCAAAATCACAAAAGTTCAGCAATTTTTCCGTAAGCGCTGGGTATTCCCTGCAATTTACTTGGTCAGCGCAGCGGTCGTGTTAACAGCCGTTCTTTGGTATCAAGCTGTATCAAAAGATGTGAAAGACCAACTATCTGATGGAAATCAAACAGGGCAAGAACAGCGTGATGATGCCGTTGAAGTTGGAAAGCCAATTGAAAATGTTGCCATGCCAGTCCAGAATTCTGATAATGTTTCTGTCGTGAAAAAGTTCTATGAAGCAGATGCTGATCAAAAAGAAAAAGAAGCAGCACTTGTAAACTATAATAACACCTATACCTTGAGCAAAGGTATTGATCTTGCAGACAAAGATGGCAAAGTGTTTGATGTCACAGCTGCTCTTAGTGGAACAGTGGTTCAAGCGAAAAAAGATCCAGTTCTCGGTCATGTCGTTGAAATTGAACATGAAGATGGATTATCGACTGTTTACCAATCGTTGTCACAAGTGAGTGTTAAAGAAGGCGATGAAGTGAAGCAGAATGATGTCATCGGTGCTTCTGGTAAAAATCTTTATGGTGCTGAAAGCGGCAACCATGTGCATTTTGAAATTCGTATGGAAGGTTTAGCGCTTAATCCACTTAGCTTTATTGACAAGCCTGTTTCAACTATTGAAAAGGCCGCACAAGAAGTGACGGAAGAAGCAAAAGAACCTGCTCAGCCCAAAGCTGATGAAAAAACGAAGGAACCTGCTGCTGAAGATAAGGCCAAAGAGCCTGCTGGAGAAAAGTCTGATGAGAAGGGGAAATCCTCTGATCAAGAAAAGTCTTCTGATTCCTCTAAAGACAGTAGTCAATCTGAAGAAACAAAACAATCTTAAGTCTTGAAACCTCTGTATATGAATCATGCAGAGGTTTTTTTCTGTCTTAAAAAATCCCCCGCACTCGGCGGAGGATGGTTTAAAGGGCGGCAGGACCTTCTTCACCTGTCCGAATGTTGATTGTATTTTCTATCTCATATATAAAAATTTTCCCATCCCCTGGTTCGCCTGTACGAAGTACCTTTTGAGCTGTTTCAACGACCTGTTCGACAGGTACTTCGCTGAGGACGATTTCAATCTTTAAACGTTCGTACACATTGCTTTCCTTTTTGACGCCGCGATATAACTCTGTATGTCCCTTTTGTAAACCGCAGCCGTGTACATTCGAAAAGGTAATGGAAGTGACACCAATCTTTCCAAGCTCCACCTTTAATGTTTCGAAATTGGCTGGACGTGTGACAATCTCCACTTTATACATTTTGCTCATAGAGACACCCCTTTTTCTTTAATCTTGATAAGCTTTTTCCCCATGCATGGTTAAATCAAGACCCACTGATTCTTCTTCTTCGGTTGCGCGAATCTTAAAGAAGAGATTCACCACTTTGATGATCACGTATGTCACAACAGCTACAAAAGCATAGGTGGCCACAATAGCGACGACTTGCTTCCAAAGTAAGCTAGGATCTCCATAAAATAAGCCATTGGCTCCGCCGTCATTGACAGAGGTTGTTGCGAAAAGCCCTGTTGCAATACCTCCCCAAGTCCCGCCAATTCCGTGAAGTCCGAATGCATCTAGTGCATCGTCATAGCCAAATTTGGCTTTGAGCGAGAAAACTCCCCAGAAACATACGATGCCGCCGATAATTCCGATAATAATAGAAGCAAAAGGTGTGACAAAACCTGCGGCAGGTGTAATTGCCACAAGACCTGCGATGCCTCCAGATATTGCGCCGAGCATGGTCGGTTTTTTGTTGATCATCCACTCGACTAACAGCCAGCCGATGATTCCCGCAGCCGCAGCAGTATTGGTGTTAATAAAGGCATACATGGCGACACTGTCTAAGGTAAGGGCACTTCCAACGTTAAAGCCAAACCATCCGAACCAAATGACAGCTCCGCCAAGAAGAGTATAAATCAAATTGTGAGGGGAAGAGCTTGCTGCTTCTTTACGCTTCCCGAGCACAATCGCTACAACTAGACCTGCCACACCTGATGAAATGTGAACCACGTTTCCTCCAGCAAAGTCGAGCGCACCCATTTCGCCAATCCAACCGCCTCCCCATACCCAGTGTGCGACTGGCGCGTATACAAATGTGACCCAAAGGAGTGTAAACACGACGACCGCTGAGTAGCGAATTCGTTCAGCAAAGGCACCTGAAATGATGGCTGTTGTTAAGACGGCAAAGGTCATTTGGAACATCATAAACAATGAATGTGGGATCGTCTCACTGTAGGAACCAGGTTCAAAGCCAACGCCTTTTAGTCCAACCCAGTCTAAGCCTCCGATCCATGCATTGCCTGGTGCGAAAGCTAAGGAATAGCCAAACAAGATCCATACGATAGAAACGATCGCTAGTGAAGTTAAGCTGTGCATGGTTGTACTTAAGACGTTTTTACTTCTCACGAGTCCTCCGTAGAATAAGGCTAAACCCGGTGTCATTAACCACACGAGTAGTGCGCAGAAGAACATAAATACTGTATCACCCATTTGCATGCTGCATTCCCCCTGAATCATTCAGAATTAATTGATTTCTTAATTCTTCATTATAGAGAGAAAAGTCATATATAACATATTCATGTAAGTTAATCTTACATGGTTTTTGGTTATATTCAATATAAATGGATGAAAAGTTCGTGAAAAATGAGAAAAAACATACATTGAGCATGAAAAATAAAGGGCGTTTGACCTATAAAATGGAGCTGAGAAACAGCTTGGTTCGTTCCTCTCGAGGAGAATCGAACAATTCTGATGGGGTGCCTTCTTCAACAATACGACCTTCGTGCATATAGACGACACGATCGGCAACTTCTTTCGCAAAGCCCATTTCATGTGTGACGATCACCATCGTCATGCCTTCTTTTGCGAGACTTTTCATTGTTTGCAGTACCTCGCCTACAAGCTCTGGGTCGAGGGCAGACGTAGGTTCGTCAAATAACATGACATCTGGTTTCATGGCGAGTGCTCTTGCAATAGCCACACGCTGCTTTTGACCGCCTGATAGTTTAGAAGGGTATACATTGGCTTTATCCGCAAGTCCGACCTTTTCTAACAGGACATTGGCTTCTGATACAGCTTGATTCTTTTTTGTTTTTTTCACCATAACAGGCGCCTCGATGATGTTTTCAAGCACAGTTTTATGCGGAAAGAGGTTGAAATGTTGAAACACCATGCCTATTTTTTGCCGCATCTCGTTTAATTGATCGCGTTTTGGGTGAACTGGGCTGCCATCAATGATGATTTCCCCATCATTTTTGATTTCTAAAAAGTTCATACAGCGGAGCAAGGTGCTTTTTCCAGAGCCACTGGCACCAATTAAGACGACCACATCATTTTCGTAAACAGTGAGATCAATATCCTTTAAAACATGCAGTTCTCCGAAGTGTTTATTGAGTTTTTCAACACGAATGAGTTCCTTTGATTCTGTCATGTTTCTCCTCCTAATGGTCACTGACTGATAGTTTTTTCTCAAAGGTTTGGACAGCAAATGTTAACAGCAGGACAAGGACTAAGTAATAGACGGCTACAACAAGTAAATAGGTCATATTGTCAAAGCTGTTTGAGCCTTGGGTCGTGGCGACGTTAAATAGTTCATTGACGCTAATAAAGGCGGCGAGTGATGAATCTTTTAAGCCAATAATGAACTGGTTGCCAAGAGGGGGGAGGGCGCGCCGCATCGCTTGCGGGAGAATGATGCGTCTCATTGTTAGAAAACGTCCCATGCCAAGAGAGCGTCCAGCCTCTTTTTGCCCCTGATCGATTGATTGGATGGCGCCTCTAAATATTTCTGCTATATACGCTCCATTATGAAAGGCGAGCGCAATGGAAGCGGCCCAGAAGTCGGGGATATTTAATTCTGTCAGTCCAAAATATAGGATGAAGATTTGGACAATCAGTGGTGTGCCGCGTACAAGGAAGATATAGGCGTTGGCGATATAACCGAAGACAGCCACGCGTGATATTTTCAATAAAGCAAAGAAGAGCCCGATGAACATGCCAATGAAGATGCTGATCACAGTGAGTTGTAGGGTGAGCAGCATTCCTTCTAAAAAAATACTTCTTGAATCAATCAGCGTCTGAAAAAAATGTGATAGGGTAGGCAAAACAATCATCTCCATTTGAAGAAAGTGCGCCTAAAAAAGGCGCACAATCGTGGTTTTAATTTTGTTTGACCGTGATATCTTCATCAAAGTATTTCTCGCTAATTTGTTTGAATGTTCCGTCCTTTTTTAATGCGTCAATTGCATCGTTGATCTCTTTTATAAGCTGTTCATTTTCTTTAGATACAGCGATTGCCTGCTCACTTTGTCCGAGTCTTTCTTGCGCTTCAATCTTTAATTTTTTCTTCATGGCTTCTGCACCTGTGGCGAAATCCGTCACGACTGCATCGTGTTTTCCGTTGGCTAGTGCTTCTAAAGCGACGACATCACTGTCGTAATATTTTGGTTCCTGCCCGCTATGTTTCTTTGCGATATCAGCATAGGACGAGCCTTTAGATACAGCGATTTCTTTGCCTTTTAAATCATCAGCCTGCTCAATGTCTGCTCCTGGTCTTGTGAAAATTTGCGGACCAGAGTAGTAGTAGGGCTTAGAAAGAAGGACGTGTTTTTTTCGTTCCTCATTGATGGTATGACTTGCAACTGCCGCATCGAATTTTCCAGATTTCACACCTTCGACGATGCCTGCGAATTTATATTTCTTCTGTATAGGCTCGAGGCCTAGTTTGTCACTAATCGCATTGCCTACATCGATATCAAAGCCTGACATCTGATTTCCATCCATGTAACTGAACGGGTGAAATTCACCTGATGCTGCAAATATAAACTTCCCATCCTCCAAAATTGGCGACCCTTTCGCTGTAGAATTACGTTTATCTCCGTTCCCATTTGTTTCATTTGAACCACACGAAGACAGAAGTAATACTGCAACCGATAAAAGGGCTGGGACCCAAAACCGTCTTTTCTTAATAATAAGCTTCTCCTCCTTTTTAGCCGTTCTCCATATAAGGAGAAAGTAGGCTTTTGAATATGTGTAGCATCTTACCATTTGTTCCTCATATTCTCAATTTTATATGTGTTTTTCCAACACTCGCCCTTTTTAAAATGTATGTCTTGCTTTTCCAAGAGAGAACTTGAATTCATCAGGGTAAAAAAGGGAAATGAATCTCATAATAACGGAAGGATTGGCAAAAAACATGCTAGATCACAAAGAGGGGGGTAGGTGTATGAAGAAGTGGAGAGACAACCGAAAAGTCTTTTTAACTGCAATTGCCTTTGGGACAATGTTAAATCCGTTGAATTCCTCAATGATTTCTTTGGCCTTGCATCAAATTCAGCATGAATTCGGTTTGTCATTTACGACTGTATCTTGGCTGATTTCGTCTTTTTATTTAGCTAGTGCGGTGACGCAGCCGGTGAGCGGCCGGATTGGGGATCATGTGATGAGCCGGAGAACATTATTTTTATTCGGACTAGGTCTTGTGGCGGTCTCAGCTATCTGTGCGCCGTTTGCCCCGACGTTTGCGGTGCTGATTGTGATCCGGCTGTTGCAGGCAATTGGGAGCAGTGCCATTTATCCTTCTGGTGTCGGACTTATTCGGGATCATATCCAAGAAAAGCAGGCATCGGCGTTAGCTGTATTGTCCATTTTTGCTTCGGCGATGACGGCGCTTGGCCCGACACTTGGCGGCTTTTTGATGACGATCGGCGGCTGGCCAGCGATCTTTTTAGTGAATCTGCCTTTTATTTTGATTAGCTTCTTTCTTGGACTATCTTTGTTTCCGAAGGAACAAAAAAAGAGAAAGCTACGTATAGGTGAAACGGTACGAAAGCTCGATTTGCCAGGGATGCTTCTTTTTACCGTTTGTATTGTCCTTTTGCTTTCGTTTTTATTATCACTAGGTCATGGCATTCAATATGTACAGGGGGTTCTTTGTCTCTTGAGTGCAGGCGCTTTTATTTGGTGGGAGTATCAGGTGGATGAACCGTTTATTCAAATTCGGATGTTCAGACAGGAGCAGCGGCTGTCACTTGTGTATGTGCAATTTATCATTTTAAATATCTTTTTCTATTGTCTTTTCTTTGGTTTGCCGAGCTATTTCCAGGATGAATTAGGCTGGCGTGTGGAAATGACAGGTCTTTTTATGCTTTGCATGTCTGGGGTGAGCATCATTATCTCTCCGCTGACGGGAAAGTGGGTGGACCGAGGGGATGAACGTCATCCGGTATTAGCCAGTGCGGTATTGATGCTGGCTGGAGCCTCTGCGATGACCTTCTTTTTTATTCCGGCACCATTATGGGGAAAAGGGCTAGTTCTAGCTTTGCTTGGACTTAGTTATGGGATTGGAAATGTTGCGCTGCAAGCAGCGATGCTCAAGGCAAGTCCTCAGCATATGATTGGCACGTCCTCTGGGCTTTTTCAAACATGCCGCTACCTTGGTTCTATTCTTTCGTCTGCTGTTCTCGGTATGCTGTTTGGAGACGAAATTGCTGGTCCGCATTTTGAGCAGTTAGGCTGGACGCTGATCATTATTTCCCTTACCGGCATCGGTGTCAGTCTTTATTTTTCGAACAAGGTCAAAGAAGGACGGTCAATAAAAAAAGCGGTGCGATAAGTGGAAGAAGAATCTTCATCACGTTATCGCAAACCGCTTAAGAGTTAGACAGGTCAGAGCCCTGATCCTTTTGCTTCCTTCTGAATATTTTTCCTTCAATTGTCTCATAGAAAGTGACGATGCGATCAATTGGAGAGTCAAAGAACTTCCATAATTTATTCATGATAAACACGACCACAATCGATACAATCAAGCTGCCTAAAACATCTAATGGATAATGGTGACCGACCCAGATGCGGGAGAATCCTGTGAGTAATCCAAAGACGAGCAAGATGTTACCAAGCTTTTTATTACGAGATCGAATGGCAAGTGAAAGAGCCAGTGCACCTGTTGTATGGTCACTTGGGAAGGAAGCGTCTGCTGAGTGCGGAATGAGTGTGTCAACTTTATGCGCCACAAACGGCCGCTCCTCATAATGAAACAGTGTAATGGCAAAATTGACGATAAGTGCCGCGATGCCTGTTACACCAGAAAAGAAGACATGCTTCTTAAATTTGTGATTACCTAAAAACCAGCAAATCAATAAAACAAGGGCATACACAAGAAGGGCCTTTTTCGTAATGAAAATCATGGCCTGATCTAAAAACTCAGAATGATGAGCCATCCCGTGTATCAATTTAAACAGTTCGTAATTCAAAACATCACCTATACCTTCGCTTAATGCCAACTATTTTTCAAATAATCGTCTATTTGAAACATCCTATATTTTAGCATGTTTCCGTTGAAGTTTAAAATAGAATCCTATTCTGATAGGGAGACCTTCTGTGCTTTTGCTTCTTGGGGCTTTCGTTCGCTCCAATAAAAAACAATCATACTGAGCAAGACAACAATACCTGCAATGAGATATACATTTGAAAAATCGGTGAAGCTGACAAGAAGACCAAATACAAATGAGCCAGCAGCAATCCCCGTATCATATAAAGTGAAGAAAGTAGCCGTCGCATAGCCTGTACGGTGAGCTGGCGAATGCTGAATGGCAAGTGTTTGTAAACATGGTACTAGTGATCCATAGCCAAGTCCAATGACACCACCTGATAAAAGAAGCATTGTAGCTGAATGTGTAGCTGTCAGCATCCATAAACCAATCGCAAAAAGAGCAATCGAAGGATAGATCACAATGTGAGGTCCTACTCGGTCAAAAAGTCTGCCTGTAAATGGACGTGATCCAAGCATTGCTGCCGCAAACACAATAAAGAAATAACTGCTTGCCCCCATCAAGTCAAGGGAATTGGCATAGACTGAAATAAATGAAATGATCGGCGAATAACAGAAGGAAATAATGATACCGACTGCTGCTGTTTTTAATGCACCTTTTTCAAACAAGTGAGAAAAAGTAAATCGGAAGACGACACTACCCCCATCTTCAAGCTCTGGCTGTCTGATTAGCATCGTAAAAGCGGCACCAATGGTAACGATAATGGAGAAAAGAAGGAATAAGGAATGGAATCCTACTTTTCCTACTTGATTCAATGCAATAAATGGACCGATAACCACAGCAAGGTTCATGGACATGACAAAGTAGCCGAGTCCTTCCCCGCGTTTATGTTTTGGAATCATATCTGCTGCTATGGCACTGGTTACTGTCGTCAAAATGCTAAAAAAGATGCCCTGCACGAAACGCAGCATGAGAAGTGTTTGGAATTGATCAATTGGGATGTATAAATAAGTGAGTAAGGCAAATGCCGTTGATGAGAAAATCGCCATCCGTTTTTTACCGAATTTCTCAATAATCGCTCCAGAAAACGGTCTTGTCACAATGGCGGACAATAAGAAGACCGTCACAAGAAGACCACCCTGTGATTCTGTTCCATTGAGTTCATCCATTGTGTAAATAGGCAGCAAGGTCAAAAGGGCATAAAAAGAGGTGAACGTAAATAAATTCACCAGAACAATCATGATAAAGTCTCTCGTCCAAATGCGTTCGTTCATGATGTATCACTTCCTATTCAGTTGATAATTTGTGTAAAAGTGTATGGAGGAGTTGTTTTTCTTCGTGGGTGAAATCTGCAAGACATTCTTCTTCAAATTGTTCCATCGTACGTTTGATTTCTTCAAATCGGGCCTTAGCATCATCTGTCATCACGATCAGGTTTTCACGTTTGTCTTTTCCTTGTACCCGTTGCACCCAGCCATTTGCTTCTAGACGGGTTACGGTTCGGGTAATGGTTGGAGCTTCGACGTTCAAGTATGTCCAAATGTCTTTTTGGGTTTTCGGGCCGAATGTATCCAAACAAAAAAGTACAGTCCATTGGGACATGTACAAATCATAAGCAGCAAGCGCTTCGTTCGCCTTTTTAGACAGCAATCTGGCGCTTTGGTGTATTTGATGTAAACACTCTCTATTTAACGTATCCATATGCTCACCTTTATTAAATATTTAGCTAGGTAAATAAAATCACCTTTTCTATTTTACGTGCTCGACCCATTCTTGTAAAGTGAAAATTTTCGCCACTCGAAATGATTGCATTTTCTGATAAATCCCTTGTCCCTTCTTCATTTTTAGCATATTCCCTATGCAATGCTAATACACTGTTACAAACCTGACAAAGAGAGTGTTTGAGGTGAGGGATCGTGTTTGGCATTTGCTACCTAATGGATGAGAAATTAAGACGAACAAGCGCCGCTGAAAATGGATAATATTGATACGGATCTCATTTCACACTTCTCACATCCATTTTAGGGAGGTCGAGTGGTGTGCACGATTACATCAAAGAGCGAACAATCAAGATAGGTAAGTATATCGTGGAGACAAAGAAAACCGTTCGTGTAATTGCGAAAGAATTTGGAGTCTCTAAAAGTACTGTACACAAGGATCTAACAGAAAGACTGCCAGAAATTAATCCAGATCTGGCTAATGAAGTGAAGGAGATACTGGATTATCATAAATCAATCCGCCACTTGCGAGGAGGAGAAGCCACTAAATTAAAGTATAAAAAAGAAGAAATTTTAGAAGGCGAGCCTGTGAAACAGTAAGCTTAGTTCTTTGTTCATAAACATGATATATATATCTTCCTCATATCGGTAGTTTCTAACCACAAATTTTGTAAAGACTTTTGTAAAGAAATATCTTTTTTTCTGCAAATTATGATAGAATATATAATTAGGGCAGAATGTGGTATTTGCTATGGAAACAGATTTTCAAGGAGGATATATATAGATGTTTGCTAGGGATATTGGAATTGATCTTGGTACTGCCAATGTACTGATTCATGTCAAAGGAAAAGGAATTGTGTTAAATGAACCATCTGTGGTAGCTCTTGACAAAAACAGCGGGAAAGTTTTGGCTGTTGGAGAAGAGGCGAGACGTATGGTTGGACGTACGCCTGGGAATATTGTTGCGATTCGTCCATTAAAAGATGGCGTAATTGCTGATTTTGAAGTAACTGAAGCGATGCTCAAGCATTTTATTAACTCATTAAATGTGAAAGGGCTATTCTCTAAACCGCGTATGCTCATCTGCTGCCCGACAAACATTACATCTGTTGAGCAGAAGGCGATCAAAGAAGCTGCTGAAAAAAGCGGCGGAAAGCATGTATTTCTTGAAGAAGAGCCAAAAGTAGCAGCTATTGGTGCTGGTATGGATATTTTTCAGCCAAGTGGAAACATGGTCGTAGATATTGGAGGCGGAACGACAGATATCGCTGTCATCTCAATGGGTGACATTGTAACCGCCTCTTCTATTAAAATGGCTGGAGACAAATTTGATCTGGAAATTCTCAATTACATTAAAAAAGAGTACAAGCTGTTGATCGGTGAACGCACGGCTGAGGATATTAAGATCCAAGTTGCAACGGTATTCCCAGACGCACGTCACGAAGAGATTTCAATTCGTGGACGAGACATGGTGACAGGATTACCAAGAACGATTACCGTCACAAGCAAAGAAGTAGAAGAAGCATTGCGTGAATCTGTATCTGCGATTGTTCAGGCTGCGAAGCAAGTTCTTGAGAGAACACCGCCTGAATTATCAGCTGATATTATTGATCGCGGCGTCATCATTACAGGTGGCGGAGCTCTTCTAAACGGGCTTGATCAATTGCTTGCAGAAGAGCTGAAAGTACCTGTTTTCGTGGCTGAGAATCCGATGGATTGTGTAGCTGTTGGTACTGGCGTCATGCTTGATAATATGGACAAGCTGCCAAAGCGTAAACTCAGCTAATGATGTCCCTCATTCTTTTTCGAAAGAATGGGGGATTTTTATTAAAGAACCCTGCAAATATGCCGATATATTTCATAGAAGATTGTGTTTAGGTCATGTGAAAGAATTTTAATGAGGTGAGCACGTGTTAAAAGGACTATACACCGCAACATCTGCCATGATCGCTCAAGAGCGGCGGACAGAAATGCTTTCAAATAATATTGCAAATGCGAATACACCAGGATATAAAGCGGATGAGGGGACGATGAGGGCATTTCCAGAAATGCTGTTAAGCCGAATGGAATCAGGACGTTTCCAAACTTCCTCAGGCAAAGGTTTTAGTGTTCCGCAGCAAACGCCAATTGGCGGCATTAATACGGGGACATATATGCAGGAACTGATCCCTCAATTTACACAAGGAACGTTAAAAACAACAGATCAAACAACGGATGTCGCACTAGTCGAAAATAATGTGCCGATCAACCCAGAGACTAATCAGAAATCAGCGCTCTTTTATGCGGTCAATACACCAGAAGGCGTTCGTTATACGAAAAGCAGCTCGATTACATTGAACGCACAAAATCAGTTGACTATCAATGGGCGTGCTCTTCTTTCTGTGACAGGTGAGCCAATCACGGTTCAGAGTGAGAATTTCAAAGTGAACGCAGATGGAACTGTGAGTGAAAATGGACAAAACCTCGGGCAAATTGATGTACGTGTTGCGATGGATACAAGGAACTTGGCGAGAGAAGGAAATGATTTATACCGTACAGCTGATAACCAGCCCCTGCCAAGTGCAGTTAATAACGGTCAAATGTCCTATACGTTAAGTCAAGGTGTATCGGAGCTGTCGAACGTGGATGTGACGAAATCATATACAGAAATGACAACCGCCTATCGAGCATTTGAAACAAACCAAAAAGTGGTTCAGGCGTATGATAAAAGCTTGGAAAAAGCAGTGAATGAAATCGGCAGAGTGTACTAATCAAGAAATGACAAAGAAAGGAGGATTCTTATGCTTAGAACGATGATCAATGCAGCTGTGTCAATGAACGAAGTACAAAAGCAGCTTGATATTATCAGTAATAATATCGCGAACAGTGAAACAACAGGGTACCGTGCGAAAAATACCCGTTTCTCAGAGCTGATCAGACAACAGTTCAACCAAGTGGATGAAAAAAATGCGCAGGTGGCAAACAGTCGTCTGACACCTGATGGGTTAAGGCTTGGGACGGGTACGATGGTCAATGCGTCCATTAACTCATTGCAAGGCTCGATTAAAGAAACAGGCCGTGATCTTGATGTTGCTTTTGGAGCGCCATCTCAGTATATGCAGGTCAATGTCGGCGGTAATATTCGTTATACAAGAGACGGTTCTCTTTACTTACAGCCAGGCAATAATCGTAATCAAGTGCAGCTTGTCACTAGCGAAGGGCATCCGATCCTTGATGAAAATGGAAATGAAATCGTCTTAAATGCGAATTTCCGTGATATTTCAATTGATAAAAATGGTCGTCTGACAGCCATTTCAAGAGATAATCAACCGAATCAGCAAGTGAATCTAGGCGTTGTACAAGTCAATAATTCTTCAGCACTTGTCTCTGAAGGAGATAATTTATTCTCAGTTGACGGTACTTATCAAGGCGCATTAACGGCACTAAATGGAGCAAACCGCCAAGCGATTCAGCTTCAGCAAGGTGCACTTGAAACGTCGAATGTGGATATGTCTAAAGAATTAACAGATCTCATGACAACACAGCGCTCCTATCAGATGAACTCAAGAACGATTACGATGGGTGATCAGATGCTTGGATTAGTGAATACAATTCGATAACGAACAGGCTGACATCAGCCTCTCATGATAAAAAAGGCGGCTCGCTCAAAGTCGCCCTTTTTTTTGTAAAAATCTGAGACATCGGCAAGCAAATCCTCAAGATCAATCCACGCTTCTTTTCGTTCAAGGCATGTAACAAGCCTTGCGATCTGCTCATCTGCCTTTGACGTTTGGCTGTAGAGAAGAAATAAGATTTGAAACTTGATTCTTAATATATCAAATTGAGAAGCAACGGCCTCTTTTAATCCTTTTTGAATATACTTCATTCCTTCATCGGTTAAATTTTCTTTATAACAGGAACGCACAGTTTCATAGAGGCACGATACATAGGAGTGTACGGACTTCCGGTATGCTGGGAGACGAAGTGCTTTTTTAAAGTATTCCAGCGCTTTCGTGTGTCGATTTTGTCTCGACTGAATAAAACCAGCATCATAATAAACGATACCGAGCAGTTCTTGATCATCAATCATTTTCACGTAGTCGATGATCTCGATAAAAAGAGCTTCGGCTTCTTCATATTTTTTTTGATCGCTATAATTAAGGCCGAGCACAATTTTACAACGATAGAGGCTATGGTCATCCCCATGCTTTGCAAAGATATCCATCGCTTTTTGAATATGACGAATCGATAGCAGCGAATAGCGATTGTTATAATAAACACCACTTGTACGGAAATGGAACTCTGCTTCCTCCAGCTCATCGTTAAGGAATGACAGTCGTTCTTCTGCCTTTTCGAGATAGTAGATTGCATCATTTTGATCGCTGTTTAAAGCTTCGTAAAGTCCGAGAAAGAAGTAAAAGTAATAGGCTAGTTCTTCGTTCATATCCTCTTTGTGCTGCATCAATTCATGTTTCATTTTTTCTAAGTCTTCTGTTTGATTCATCCACAGCTGATGGCGAAAAAGCATCAGCTGATAATGTAAACAGAGTTCCTGTTTTTTTGATATTTTACGTTGATGTTTTAATAGAGTTGTTTTGATTTCTTCAGCCTTCGAAAAATGTCGATGCTTTAGCATTGTATACCACGAATGGAGAAGTTTTTTAATGGATTTATCACTTATAAAATTCATTTTTACCCTCTTATTCAATCAATGATGTAATATATATTACCATATTTGTGAAAAAACAATGAGTGTAGAGTGGATTATATTTGATGACAATAGGTAATAGTAGATTCTATTTTTTACCATATGTGCGGAAGAGACGTTGAAAAATACGAGCATTCATAATATACTTCTATAGGAATCAAATGAAGATCATCGATATAGAAAAAAGGAGAGATCAAGATATGCTTGATGCTCAGCAAATTCAAGACATTATTCCACACCGTTATCCATTCTTATTGGTCGACCGTATTTTAGAGGTTGAGGGAGAGAAGAGAGCGGTTGGGATTAAAAATGTCACAGTGAACGAAGAATTTTTTAATGGTCATTTCCCAGGATACCCAGTCATGCCGGGTGTGCTTATTGTAGAAGCACTTGCGCAGGTGTTTGGGGTCATTATGTTAGGAAAAGAAGAAAACAAAGGGAAAATTGGTTTATTTGCAGGAATTGACGGCTGCCGTTTCAAAAGACAAGTGAAGCCTGGCGATCAGCTTCGTTTAGAGGTAGAAGTGACGCGTCTTAGAGGTCCAGTCGCAAAAGGAAAAGCAGTAGCCACAGTAGATGGCGAAGTGGCATGCGAAGCAGAACTCACATTTTCTATCGGTCCTAAAGTATCATGATTTGCCTGGCGGTTCATCAAGGATGAATCGCTTTTTATATGGAAACAACTAGTCTGAACGGATCAGGACTTGCAATTTTGACAAAAAAACGTCATATTAGACAAAAAAAGATGAAGGTGATAAAAGATGCTGAAAGAATTTAGAGAATTTGCAGTCAAGGGAAATGTCATTGACTTGGCTGTAGGTGTCATCATTGGGGGAGCATTTGGCAAAATTGTCACTTCTCTTGTGAATGATTTGATCATGCCGCTCGTTGGTATTATTATTGGCGGACATGATTTTAGCGGTCTATCTATTAAGATCGGATCTGCTCAAATTTTATATGGAAGCTTCATACAAACAGTGATTGATTTCTTGATTATTTCTTTTTCCATTTTTATCTTTATTCGTTATTTGAATAAATTAAAACGGAAAAAGGTAGAGGAAGAAGAGGTTGTAGAAACGCCGGATCAAACGGAAGTTTTACTAACAGAAATTAGAGATCTTTTGAAACATCAAAGCCAATCGAAAGATGTTCAATAGAAAAAGAGCGCTAATCCCGCTCTCAGCGTGTAGGCAAACTCTCGCATTCGTTGTCAGGTCTGTGCTCCGGTGCTCGCCCTTCCTAGACTGCAAAGGTTTCTATCACGCTGAAAGGAAGACAAAGGGCTAAAATAAGATTCATTTTAGCCCTTCGTCAACTATCTAAGAGCGGCTAATCCCGCTCTTTTTTATGTGTTTTGTTTAAATGCATCTAGTAGTTTTTCTCCGGAAAGCCCCTCTTTGACGAGGTCTTTAAGTACTTCTTCGGTTTCTGTTCTGTAGCGATTTGTAATCATCTTACCATCGAGCAGCACAGAAATGTTTTCTTCTAAAGCAACAATGTTTTTGACTTGGACAGATAGATGAACAGGGCGGTTGTTTTTTTTCGTGATCGTTACTAGAATCTTCACTTCAGTGTGCTGCTGAAAGAGCACCTCAAACACCTGTCTATGTTTCTTTGGGATGAGTGCCTCGATCATCCAGTGATTTTCTCCATCTTCTTTATTAATGATTAAACCGTCACGAAGGGGAATGCTGGACATTTTATCTTGCTTTGGATCAAGTTCGATTTTTAAATCAATCAGCCTAAAGGTTTTCATATTTTTCACCTCACAAGCGTTCATTATTCGTAAGTATTATTATAGCATACAACATCTGTATAAATGAAACCGCTGCCTGCTTAGAACGAGCTGTATTTGAGTGAAAGGAGATGTTTTATGGAGTCTTATCAATTGCGAAACATACATATTGGCGATGAGTCGGCAAAGAGTACAATGCGCATTTATTCGTGGGGAGACATTCTGACATTTTGTGATGTGTACATGGAAGAAGGCGAGTCACTCACGTTTCAATACGTCACCGAAGATCAAATGGACTATTTTGAATTTCAATTGTCGATTCATGACGGGCAGCTTTGTTTTTATTGGTTTGCATGGGATGGATCTGATTATATTCACATGCCTTCAAGTAATTGGATACATTCAGATGTTTTTTATCAATTTATGAAAAATAAGTTTTTCATTAAACAAAACAAGATGATGTTTTATACTCAAGCGGTAAAAAGCAGAAATTAAAGAGGAAATAGACAATTTGAAGGGGCATTTTTTCATTTTCATGTTTTGTCACATACAATCTTTCTCGGTAGACTAAGGGCAGTTAAAAGGAAAGGAGGTACGGTCTGAAACAAAAGGTAACGTCTAGCATCTGATAGCCCCCCTCTAGCTAAAGCTGATAGACGCTGCCTTGTGCATAAGAACACTGCGTAATAGAACCATCGCTTCTTTGTATAGGTCATGTGTCCCCTTAAATCCCCTTGTGTGTATCCGGTCATGTAGCGTGGCCGGGTACCCTTTTATTCCATAAAAAACCGATCACCTCTTGATGATGGATTTTATCAGCGGTATGATAGCCAAAATGGAGACAAAAGGAGAGAAAGATGACAAACATTCAATTGATCGCAACGGATTTAGACGGAACGTTATTGAATAGTGAACACAAAGTGAGCCGGGAAAATGAGCAGGCATTAAAGGAAGCAGCGGCGAATGGAATGGAAGTTGTCGTTTCTACAGGAAGAGCGTATTTTGATGTGAGGTCTATTTTTGATGAGCTTGGGATGAATACATGGGTGATTAGTGCCAATGGAGCTGTGATTCATGATCCGACTGGGCAAGTATATCATTCAGCTGCTTTACAAGAAGAAAAGGCCAAACGCATATTATCATGGCTTGAAGAACGTGGTTATTACTATGAAGTTTTTACAAACGAGGCCATTTTCACACCGAATCGTGGTAGAGAGCTTCTGGCGATTGAAATGGACCGCTTAAAAAGTGCAAATCCAGAAACGGACCTGAGTGTTTTAAAACAAGCGGCAGAAGTTCAATACAGTCAGTCAGGTTTTTCTTATATTGATACATATAAAGAGTTGTTTCGTGAGGATCGGAAGCTTTCATTCTACAACATCTTAGGTTTCTCTTTCTTTGAAGACAGATTGAAGGCAGGGTGGGATCAGTTTGGTGATGATGCAAGTGTCACAATGGTCAGTTCAGCCGATCATAACTTTGAAATTGGTGCAAAGGACGCTTCTAAAGGCCAAGCATTAACAAGGTTGGCAGAACGTCTTGGTATTCCTTTAAGCCAGACAGCGGCTGTAGGAGATAGTTTAAATGACGAATCGATGCTTCGAGCAGCTGGTGTTGGGGTTGCGATGGGCAATGCGAGACAGGATATAAAAGAAATCGCTGATCATGTCACGTTAACAAATGATGAACATGGTGTGGCGCATATGATTCGACACCTTTTGAAATAGATGCATCAGATGTCGTTGTATAAATCACATAGGATAAAGCGCATTCTACAAAAGAGGAATTCAGAACTACTTCTATTTACACATGATGTGGAACATCATATAATTTAATTATGAACATAACCCGCTTGTAAGGAAATTAAGGAGAGTAAACGAATGGCGCTGGAATCTTATAAGTCCGAAAATCTGCATTTAATCAAGGAAGCCTTAGACTATACTCAGGTTGGCCTGACGGTGACGGACCCGTCTTTACCTGATAATCCTTTAATATATGTGAACAAGGGCTTTTTAGATATGACAGGCTATCAAGAACCCGAAGTATTGGGGAAGAATTGTCGTTTCCTTCAAGGAAATGAAACAGAGCAAATTGCTCTCCAACAAATTAGAACAGCTATTGAGAACAAAGAGGCTGTCACTGTTCAGCTGAAAAATTATAAAAAATCTGGACAGATGTTTTGGAATGAGTTAAGTGTAGCTCCTCTTTGGATTGACGAAAATGAAGGGAAACGTCTTTATTTCGTAGGTCTGCAAAAGGATGTCACGAAAGAGAAGGAACAGCAGGAGCTTCTTGAGCAATCAATTGATGAAGTGCTGAACATTTCTGTTCCAATTGTTCCTGTGAAAGATGGCATTTCTGTGTTACCGATCATTGGTACGTTAACAGCGCCAAGATTTGATAAGATTATCTCTACAGTCTCCACCTATATCTCTCAATCTAAGGACGATTATTTTATTGTCGATCTGTCAGGTTTATTAGAAGTCGATTCATTTGTAGCAGATGCGATTTTTAAGCTGAACGATTTGATTTTAATGACAGGTACGGAACTCATCGTGACAGGGATTAAACCGAATCTAGCGATGAAAATGGGAGAAATGAGAGAAGATTTCCGTGAATTGAATACGTATATGAACGTGAAATCTGCATTGAAAAAACTGCACATTTAACCTATGTTCATATGAAATGAAAAAAGAGGACTTTTCATCATGTTTGAGAAAAGTCCTCTTTTTGCTTGGATTAAGATGATTGAGCGGCGGCACTTAATGTGAATAAATCCTCTAGTTCGTTTGTTGATAGCTCTGTAATCCAGCTTTCACTTTGGATAATTTGATCATTTAACGTTTGTTTTGTTT
Organism: Bacillus pumilus; assembly: GCF_009937765.1. Lineage (NCBI taxonomy): Bacteria > Bacillati > Bacillota > Bacilli > Caryophanales > Bacillaceae > Bacillus > Bacillus pumilus. The sequence goes on from NZ_CP047089.1 coordinate 424,329, forward strand.
CGAGCATCTGATCGATTTTTTCCTCGATCGTGCCTGTTGTGATCATCTTATGAACGTGAACGAATCGTTTTTGTCCGATCCGATAAGCTCGGTCGGTCGCTTGGTTTTCCACAGCGGGATTCCACCATCTGTCGTAGTGAATGACATGGTTTGCGGCGGTTAGGTTAAGTCCAGTTCCTCCTGCTTTTAAAGAGAGAATTAAGATGTTAAATTCTTTCTTCTGGAAGCGGTCCACCATTTTATCTCGCTCCTGTTTGGACAGACTGCCATTTAAAAATTGAACGGGTTCGCCAAACATCTTTTCCGCCAGCTGCTTGATCATGTTCCCCATTCCAATATACTGCGTAAAGATGAGGCAGCTTTCGCCTTGCTCATGTATTGCTTTTAACAGCTCTGCGAGTTTATCCATTTTTAATGAACGTTTCAGCAGTTTCACATCGGTTCCACTCTCTTTTAAATAGAGTGCTGGGTGATCACAAATCTGTTTGAGTCTGCCTAGCATACTTAAAATAATGGCTTTCCGCTGCATTCCTGTTAACGAAGCCATGTGTTCGAATGTATCTTTCACGAGCTGTTCATATAAAGAAGCCTGCTCGGCGGAGAGCGGAATGAATTCTTTTTCTTCGAGTTTCTCAGGCAAGTTCAGGGCGACCTCTTCATCTTGCTTTGTTCGTCTTAATAGGAAAGGTTTAATCAGCTGCTGCAGCTGTTCAATTCTTTTTTCTTCACGGTCTTTTTCGATCGGCAGAACGAATTTCTTATGAAAGCTTGTCAAGCTGCCAAGATACCCTTTGTTGACGAAGTCAAAAATGGACCAAAGCTCTGTTAAACGGTTTTCCATAGGTGTCCCGCTAAGGGCAATGTGATGCTGTCCTTTGAGCTGTCTGATCGCTCTCGATTGTTTCGTATGGGCATTCTTAATGTTTTGAGCTTCGTCTAAACAAATCGTATCCCACTTTGCTGATGTTAATTCATCACGATCAGAATGTGAGAGTCCATAAGACGTCAGGACAATATCTGTTGACTCGTATGCCTTTGTAAAGTGTTCCCCTTGAGGACGCGATGGCCCGTAATGCAAGGCAACATTCAAATGTGGTGCGAAGGTTTCAAGCTCTCGTTGCCAGTTTCCTAAAACAGAGGTCGGCGCAATGATGAGAGATGGAGCGGCATTTGACTCCTGCTCCTTCAAATATGTGAAATATGCAATCATTTGAATTGTTTTCCCAAGCCCCATATCGTCTGCTAAACAAGCTCCAAATCCATGAGACCTTAAGAATAACAGCCAGTTGACACCATGCTGCTGATACGGCCTGAGTGTGCCTTTAAAGGAATCACTCATTTCGTAGGAAGGCAGCTCATGCGTATCATTTAACTGATGGACAAGTCCTCTTAATTGAGACGAAAGTTCAAATTGAATATGTGCAAATGCTGAGCTGTCTAGCAGCTCTGGAATCGATTCAGAAGATGCTTCTTGATCTGCCAGTTCGCGTGACAAAATATCAGACATGTGCAGCCCTTCATTTTCGGCACGCTCCATCCATTTTTTCATTTGCTGGATGAAGGTTGGATCGATTTTGATCCATTGTCCACGAATATTGACAAGACGTCGTTTACTTTGGACAAGCTCGTTGAACTCATCTTCTGTCAGCTCGATGCCGTTTGTAGCAAAGCGCCAATTAAAATCCATCAACGCATCCATTCCGACATGCGACTCGCCTCTTGGGGTAGAGGAAATCCTTGCTTTTAGCATCATGGTGCTTTCTTTGACAATTTGCCACCACGATGGGAGTAGAATCTCAATTCCCATATTCACAAGGGTTTCACTTGCTTCTGATAGGAAAAGCCAAGCTTCGTCTTCTGACATGAGTGTGGTGCCAGATGTGAAAGAGAGCCAAGGCACAATTTGACCGAATCGCTCCAGCTCTCTGGAGATTTTATCTTGATACGGATGCCAAGATCTTTTTAATGAACGGATGCCTTCAAAAAAGTGAAGATCACTGTTTTTCTTATCACGCAGAAACAATTCGATCTTCCAATCGTCTCCGTCGAAATCAGGTTCATTTAAACGCAAGCCGACAGTGAAAGGTGTGTCGTCATCAATCCAGCCAATCGTTTCCAAGAAATCCTGCTCATCTAAAAAATGTCCTTGGAAGGATGAGAGCGCAGGCGATTGTTCTGTCATGCGGTTCCATTTGTGCTGTAATGCATCATCATATTGAATGTAATCCTGTACAGCAAAGGAGAACCATTCAGCCGTATAGCCATCTAATAGTCCTTCTTTGTCTTTAAAACGTAGTACACCTTTTGTCCACGCCTCGTAATCCGGAATAAAATCTTCATCCTCAATGAATTCATAAATGGTGGAGGCTGTCTTCATCAGTGGTTCCGTTTCCTTGGTTAGTGTCACATGACTAAAGGTATTAAATGAATTTTTTCCTAGTAGTTCAACGGTCATCCAAGGGCTTAGCAGGAAGGCAGGTGTGCCAATAAAGCTCACATCTTCTAAAAATGTTCCGTAAAAAGACGATTCGTGCCATTGGAAAAGCTGCCTCTTCATTTCATTAAGCGGAACAGGGTGTCCGTCCTCTGCTTGCGCTGAAATGGTGAAAGAGAAATCTTCTGTTTGTTCTGCATGAATGACAATTTGTTTATGGCGTGTCATCAATTAATTTTCCTTTCTTCATTTCCTCTTGGAACGCACGCAGCCGTTTCGTTGAATCTTGTAGCTGCTTTACATATCTTTCCCAAATCGTAGTTTTTTTCGTTTTATGATAAAGCGTGCGCAGTTTTTTTAGCATTTTCACAGATTCTCGGTATGCACTTCGATTTTTTTGATCGAGAAGCTGTGAGATTTCACGGTGATACGATGGAATGAGCGCCTCAGGTTCCTCTTTTGCAATTTGTTTGATCAGATCCTTCTCCAGTTCACTGATGGAGAAACCAACAAGGCTGTGAATCTCAATCCATTCTGCATAACGCTGTTGTGCATATAAGAGCTGACTATATTCAGTAAACGCATAGGGCATGCAGATCTGGAGGTAGCGTTCATATAAATGATGATCCTTCGTCTGTTTAAAGTATGCGTCTAAATAGTAGAAGAAATCACTAACGGCTCCACGTAGTTCTCTGTAGGAAAGGTCGAGCTGACAATATTCCTCTAAAATATAGGTGATCTCTTCATACCAGAGCTTGAGCCGCTTCCAGTCCTTGCGGTTTGTCAGATCCTTCAGCCAATTGAGCACATTTGGCAGCATATCTGCATTGAGCATTTTTAATTGCTGAAAGAGGTGATCGTCTTCTTTCAGTAAATAATCCATGTGCATCAATCCGATGGTACGTTCTACCGTTTTTTCTTGCTGCTGAGCGTTCTTTAGTAATTCTGTTTCTTTTTTTACCCATTTCCCTCTATTTAATATGGTGCCCCAAATCTCCATAAAGACCGCTACTCGTTCATGTTGAAAAGGTCCGTTTATTTGAAGAAGTGTCCGAACGGCAGTTGGTGTGTTTTCAAGAAACGGATCGAGGGAAAAGGAAAGGGCGTATGTCTTCAAGTGATCCACTGAATCAAAAATGGTGTTCATGAGCTGTTCGACATATGGATTCATGGAATAATAGTCCTTCTCGGCATCAAGCTGGCCAAGATCGATTAATTCATAAATCCTTAACCACACATCGATTGACGTATGAATCGCATACAAACTCTTGAATTCAGGTGAATGAGGTGCGTGTTTTTTTAGGATCGATAAATAGCCGTAATACAAATGCTGCGGTGTTTGCTGGTGCTTTGGTGTCCGTTTCAGCCAGAGGTTAAATTCCTCTTGGAAAAAATTCAACCAGCTTTGAAGTGATTGTTCGTCTGGGCGCTTCACTTGGAAGTGCTGGCGAATTAATTCTTTGCTGCGTTGTAATTCATCCTTTTCTGACCAATTTTCTGTAAATCCGGTCACACTCTCTACTTGAGCGTATAGCGAAAAGAAGACAGCGAGAATGTGTTTACAAAGTCCATCTGCTGGACATGAGCAGCTGCTTCTCACAGGAAACAATACATGAAAGTGGACTCTGGCTGCCACGACATCATGTACATAAGCTGACCATTCCGTATCAGATTCTTGCTTGAGACGATATACACTGTCCTGTCTATAAGTAATCAATGCTTTTTTGATGAGTTGTTTGTTTTCATCTGTTGCAGGAAGAAGTTCTTTGATTTGTTCTGCTGTTTGCTTGAGTTCTTCTTCGTTGATGTTGTGCTGAAGCATTTGATCCGCTCCTAACCAAGTAAAAGATTCCAATTCTTTTATTATAGCTCAATGGTGATTTATAAAAAAGTTTTTCATGAAAATGGTCATAAATTTCAAAAGCTGTCGAATGATGTATTAGAGTATTGCATAAACCAACCTTACAGCATATAATAATGAAATTAGTGGAATCGAAAGGATACAGACATGGATAATAAGGGTTTGAATCAAGAAGAGTTTTTAAAAATTTTGATGTACGCTCATGATATTGGTGAGAATTCAAATGATGTCACAACAAAAGAAATGCTTGAAAATCTGATTGCTCATATTCGAAATGGTCTTGTTTCATAAAAGTAACCCCCTGCTAGTGATGGCAGGGGGTTTTTGTATGCTTTTATGAATGGAACGAAAGCTCTCAGCATACGATGTCTTTACAAGTATAAGGCGTATAGGGAGCTGATGGTGTCATGAATATAGCCATTGCAGGCTGTGGATATGTGGGACTGGTCACAGGTGTGTGTTTAGCGGAGGCAGGGCACAATGTGGCGTGTATTGATATTGACCGGAGAAAGATCATGCAACTGAAACAGGGACGTCCACCAATGTATGAGCCAGGATTAAAAGAACTGCTGAAACGCAATCTTGCGCAAGGACGAATTCAATTTCACATAAATGGAGAGGTAGCCTACCCGCAGGCTGATGTGTTAATGATTGCGGTTGGTACCCCGCAGCAAGCAGATGGCCAAGCTGATTTACAATATGTGCTTCAAGCCGCAAAGGAGATCGGTACAAAAGCAAAATCAGGTGCGGTTCTTGTGGTGAAAAGTACAGTGCCTGTTGGAACAGGTGATCAAATCGAACAGATGATACATCAAGAATTAGGACGGAAAGAGCCATTATCAATTGCATCTAACCCAGAGTTTTTACGAGAAGGCTCTGCCATTTCAGATACATTGAGGGCAGATCGGCTTGTGATTGGGGCTGAAACAAAAGCGGTATTAGACCGGCTCGAGGAGATGTATGCTGATTTCCACTTGCCAGTAGTCAAGACAGACCGAAAAAGTGCAGAAATGATCAAGTATGCATCAAACGCTTTTCTTGCGACCAAAATCAGCTTCATGAATGAGATCGCCTCTATTTGTGAGAAAACAGGTGCTGATGTGGAATGGGTGGCGCAGGGAATGGGGCTCGATCAACGGATCGGTTCTTCGTTTCTCAAGGCGGGGATTGGCTACGGAGGTTCTTGTTTCCCAAAGGATACAAATGCACTTGTCCAAATCGCAGGGCATGTGTCGCATGATTTTGAGCTACTAAAGGCTGTTATCAAAGTAAACAATGAGCAGCGAGCCGGTTTTATCAGAAGTATTCAAGAGAGACTGGGGGCAAATCTTGAAGGGAAGCGAATTGCACTGCTTGGTCTTGCTTTTAAACCGAATACAGACGATATGAGGGAGGCGCCATCTGTTCCAATAGCTCATGAACTCCATCAATTAGGCGCGGAGCTTGTGGCGTATGATCCTGTTGCCTCACGCCATGCCGCTCGTGAATTACCGGATCAAGTCGTGTTTGCTCATACGATTGAAGAAGCGATAAAGGATGTCCATGCAGTGTGTATATTAACAGAGTGGACAGAGATTCAGACGTTTCCTCTCAAGTCCTATAAGGAATGGATGAGACAGCCGCTTATTTTTGATGGACGAAACTGTCATACACTTGAAGCGGCAGAACAAGCAGGAGTCGAATATCATTCGATTGGGCGCAGACCAGTTTCTCCAATCTATATGTAAAAGAAAACCGATAACAGATCATGTTATCGGTTTTTTTAATGCGGTAGAATGAATCCGCCATATAAAAAGGCAGCCACAATGAGAAAGGCGGGGTGCATTTTGTATTTAGTCATAAAGAAAAAGGAGATCGCAGCAATGGCAAGCGATTGCATCCAGCCAATGGCTTTCACTGCATCTCCGCCAATTTCCCATGTTAATAAAAGCATCATCATCGCAATGACAGGCTGGACGGATAAGGTCATGCCTTTGACGACAGGTGATTGGCGAAAACGGTCAATCAGCTTGAGCAATAGAATCAATCCAATGGCTGATGGCAGTACAGTTGCAAGCAGTGCCACAATAAAGCCTGGCCAGCCCATGACGTCATAGCCGACATATGCTGCGATTTTCGTCGCAATTGGTCCTGGAAGTGCATTGGCTAAAGCAAGCATATTGGAAAATCCTTCGTTCGTCATCCAATGAAAATGGTTGACGATTTCTTCATAATTCAGCGGAATTGATGCAGGTCCTCCGCCATATCCTAATAGATTGGACAAGAAGAATGCCCAGAATAAAAAGAGAATCAGCATCATGAAGACACTCCTTTCTCTTTATTTGGTCGATTCCAGCGTTGTTTTAGTTTGAAATGAAATGCGCCATAGCATAAAAAGATAATGACAATGATTCCTGGATGAATGGACAGGACCTGCAGCCCGATAAAGGCCAGAAGGAACAGAGCAATCCCGAAGATCATTCCGAAGCCTTTCAGCGTTTTTTGTCCAAACTCGTATGCCATGATCCCAAGTAGAACGGCAATGACTGGTGTCACAGCGCCAATCATATTTTGAATGATTTGTGAGGAGCTCAAGACGCTGACAAGTGTGACGAGTGCCACCATGGCGAGACATGTCGGTAAAATATGGGCAGCTGTTGCGACGATTGCGCCGGATACGCCCTTCAATCGATAGCCAAGATAGGCTGACATTTTGGTCGCGATTGGACCTGGTAATGCATTGGCGATGGCGAGTGTTTCTCCAAATTCGTCATCATTGACCCATTGATATTTCACCACCGCTTCATGGCGAATGAGTGGTATAACGGAAGGACCTCCGCCAAAACCGAGAATGCCGGTTCGCACCATAGCGATGATGAGTTCGATATATGATTGCAAGTGCTTCAACTCCTGTCTACAATTTCATGCCCATTCGGCTTTTGTACCGTTTAATAAGCATTTGGCAGTCCACACTCACGACGCCTTCTAGCGGGTACAGTTTTTTTGTTAGAAATGTCTCCATTTCTTGTTCGTTTTGAAAAATGCCATGCATATGCAGTTTGCTTGGCCCTGTCATGTGATAAAGGCTTGTGACAGCTGTTTCTTGCTCAAGCTGAAGGGCGACTGCTTCTAAAAATTTCGGCTCCACTTCTACATTAAAGAAGACAGAAACATGAATGCCGATCTTAGCAGGGTTGATGACTGTTGTGAATCGTTCAATGACGCCTGCTTCAATCAGCTGCTGAATACGGGCTTGCACAGCAACACGTGAAAGACCGACTTGTTTCCCGAGATCTGTATAGGACATACGCCCGTCCTCATGTAATAGGGATAAAATTTGTTTATCTCGTTCGTCTAATGTTAAGTTCGGAATGCTATAGTCGTTTGACACCGTATGACCACCTTTCTTCTGTTGATATTTTAACACACTTTATTACGAATGGAATGTGTGTAATTTAATATACTAACGAAATGAATATCAATAAAGTGATGTATATTCCTTTCGCATAAAAAGACACCCCGGAATTACCGGGGTGTCTTTCTTTTATTGATCTGGGCTACTTTCTGCATTGGCAATTTGCTGTGCGAGGTCAGCTCGATCAATGTCTGCTTGGAAGAATTCCTGCGTGTTCGGCAGGTGTAAATTCATATGACGCTTTTGTGAAATTCGGATGGTCACTTGATCAACAGTGTAATCAAATACGTGTCCGCCAACACTTCGATCGTCATCAATGAAATGAAGATGATATCCACTCACCGCAATACCATGTGCATACTGAGGTGTACGGAAACCGGCGATTGTTCCTTGAATATCCTCGAAATCGAAGATGGGCTGTGACTTGACTGCTTCCACCATCGGAACGTAAGGTTTTTCCTGTTTTTCGACCGTACGTGTTTGAACCTTTTTGAATGTACCATCAATGCGGATCGCATAAAACACATTCTTACTCGGTAAAATGCGGTCGATTTCTTCTTCTAGCTCTTTGCTCGTCATGGCTGCATCAATTCGATGAACGATATCAGTTTCAAAGAATGCTAGAGAGCAGAAAGGCGAATAGTCTTGATCGGTAACTGGTGTCGCTGTTCCATCCGAGCGCAGTCGATAAAATGCGCCGTCAAAGCCGATCAGCTCTCCATCTAATTGATTGAATGTACCAATCCCGAAATCACCGTGCTCGGGAATTTGTGAAAGGGAGAAATCTCCATCATATACGGCTTCCAGCAAAGAGGTCATCGTCGATACTTGATAGACTTCTTGCTGTTTGTCATGTTGTCTTGTGTCGTTCTGTTGATTCATTGGGTGCATCATACCCATATCCGCTCACTCCTTTGGTGTAATGTATGGACAACTTATCTAACGTTCAATGTGTGTGTTTCACGAAAGACTTCTGGCCATTTTTGACTGGCGAGGTCTGGGTTGTCTTGATAGTCAATCGGAATATCAATAATAACAGGTCCTTCTATGTTTATACCCTTTTGAAGGACAGTTGAAAGCTCTTCAGGTGAGTTTACTCGTAATCCAGTCGCTCCAAAGCTTTCTGCATATTTCACTAAGTCGATCTGTCCGAATTCAACGCAGGATGTGCGGTCATATTTCATTTCCTGCTGAAATGCCACCATATCGTATGTGCTGTCATTCCAAACAAGGTGAACGAGATTTGTTTTCATGCGGACGGCTGTTTCTAGCTCCATTGCAGAGAAGAGAAAACCGCCATCACCAGAGACCGAAACGATCTTTTCATCTGGATTCAATATGGAAGCCGCAATGGCCCATGGTAAGGCAACGCCTAATGTTTGCATCCCGTTGCTCACAAGGAATGTGTTCGGCTCATAGACGCGGAAATGACGCGACATCCAAATTGCGTGAGACCCGATATCACAAGTGACCTTCGTGTCATCAGGAATCAAGCGTCTTAATGTATGAATGACATCCAGCGGATGAGATAGATGACTTTCTCTTTCTGGTGCTTTTTCAATGTCGCTTAACAGCTCCTGCAATTCAGTAACGAATTCAACTTGTTCTTTGCATAGAGAAAGTTGAACACTGTCATGGGCTAGATGTTTAATGGTTTCAGCTATATTGCCGACAAGCTCAAGTGCCGGCTCGTAAAAATGATCAATATCTGCCTGCATGTCATCGACATGGATGATCTGTCGCTGCTTCGGCTGAATATTCCAATGCTTTGGATCATATTCAATTGGATCAAAGCCGATGCTCAAAAGGACATCTGCTTGTTCAATGAGAAGATCTCCCGGCTGATTTCGGAATAAACCGATTCTGCCTACATATTGAGACTCAAGCTCTCTTGAGAGAACGCCGGCTCCTTGGTATGTTTCAACAAATGGAATTCCAAGTGTTTTCAATAATGTTCTTGTAGCCTTTGCAGCAGCTGGACGACTTGCTTTCATTCCCACAATGGCAACAGGTAAGTGTGCATTTTGAATTTTGGCGATAGCCGAGCTGATGAGAGCATCCGGTGCAGGACCTAGTTCTGGAGAAGGGTGAGCAGACACTGGTGTTTGTGTGGTGTGTTCTGTCACGACATCTTGTGGAAAGCTGATAAATGCTGCTCCAGCCTGCCCCTTTTGTGCCGCGCGAAAAGCATTTGTTAAGGCTTCGGGTATATTATGAACGTCTTGTACTTCAACACTGTATTTTGTGACTGGTTTGAATAATGCCGCATTGTCGAGTGATTGATGTGTTCGTTTGAGCCGATCAGCACGAATGACGTTTCCAGCGATTGCGACAACAGGGTCACCTTCTGTATTAGCTGTTAATAGACCTGTTGCTAAATTAGATGCGCCAGGACCTGATGTGACGAGACAAACACCTGGTTTGCCAGTTAAACGGCCGACAGCAGCTGCCATAAAGGCGGCATTTTGTTCGTGTCTGCATAGGACAAGCTCTGGACCTCTGTCTTTTAATACATCAAATACAGCGTCAATTTTTGCACCTGGAATCGCAAAAACATGGGTCACACCTTGAGCAATCAACGTATCAACAATCAATTCTGCTCCTCGTCTTGTTAGGGGTTGTGCTTGAGAATTCATTTACCCCGCACTCCTTTCGGCAAGTAAAATTTTTTATGAAAATATATTTTCATGATATGATTTACTATACATTTCAAAATGGAAAATTTCCAATATATGTTTAACGTGGTTTTAATATGTTTCACGAATAAGTGTGCGAGGGGTGAAAGGATGGAACTGAGACATTTGCAGTATTTTGTCACAGTAGCGGAGGAGCTGCATTTTGGCAGAGCAGCCGCACGGTTGAATATGACACAGCCTCCACTTAGTCAGCAAATTAAGCAATTTGAAGAAGAATTGGGATTTCCTTTGTTTCACCGGTCGAAGCGAGTAGTGGAGCTAACAGCTGCTGGAAAGGTCTTTTTACATGAGGTGCGGGGTGTGCTGCATCAGCTTGATAAAGCCGTTGATCATGCCCGGCATACAGCAAGAGGAGAGCTGGGAAAAATCATCATAGGGTTTGTTGGAACAGCGACATATGATATTCTGCCACCAGTTGTACGCGAATTCAGAGAGCTGTATCCCTCTGTCAGTATTGAGCTGGAGCAGCTTTCTGTTCCGCAGCAGCTAGGCGCGCTTTTAAATGGGGAGATTGATATCGGTTTTTTACATCCTACATCTCCTCATGAAGAACTGATCAGCCGTTTGATGAAGCAAAGTGAATGTATTTTTGCGATTCCGAAAAATCATCCGCTGGCGAAAAAAGAGGCGGTCACGATCGAAGATATTCGAAATGAACCGATTATTTCTTTATCACAGGAATCATGGCCGTCCCTTTATCAACACTTTGTCCTGCTATGTGAAAAGTACGGGTTTTCTCCAAATATCGTGCAGGAAGCGGCGGAATATCAAATGGTGATTGGCCTTGTCACAGCTGGGATCGGCATTGCGGTCATTCCGAAATCAGCCCGGCGTTTATTTAATCTAGATGTTGTGTATCGGTCGATTGAAGGTGAACAGCTTCTGGCAGAATGGACGATTTCCTATAGACGAGAAAATCATAATCCTGCTTTATTTCATCTTGTCCACCATATCCTGCATCGCACCGAGTCTGAATCAGAGGCATAGAAAAAGAGATATGGTATGATGTCGATACACCAAAAGGAGGCTTGTCTGAAGTGATTACGTTGCAAATGGATCAGCTATCACGAAAAGAAGCATATAAATTATTATCGGGTTCTATTGTTCCACGACCGATTGCGTTTATTACAAGTCTGTCTAAAGACGATATCGTCAATGCCGCACCATTTAGTTTCTTTAATGTCATCAGCGGACACCCACCGCTCCTCGCCGTTTCTATCGGACGACGAGAAGGTCAGATGAAAGATACAGCGCAGCATGTGATTGACAGGGGAGAATTTGTGGTCCATGTGAGTGATGAAGCGATAATAGAAGATATTAACGAAACAGCTGCTACGCTGCCACAGGAAGAGAGTGAGCTGGATCGAACCGGTCTTCATCAAGTACAGAGCCATGTCGTTTCAGTTCCGGGAATTCAGGAAGCACGTATTCGCTTTGAATGTCGGCTTGAAAAGCATCTTACCTTTCAAAATGATGAAGGGGAGATCACGGTCGATCATATCATTGGCCGGGTTGTGTGTGCGCATTTAGATGAGGCTGTGTATGATGCGGAAAAAGGTTATGTTTCGACTCATGAATTAAAGCCAGTCGCACGTTTAGCGGGAAATGATTACGCCCATTTAGGGACGTCATTTGTGCTGAAAAGACCAGAATAATAGGAAAAACCCCCGAGGGAAATCGGGGGTTTTGTGTTTATTTTTTCTGTTCTAGTTTCAGTGGTGCTGCGATGTTCTTTTCTACTTTTTTCCCTTTTAAGACGTCGCTTGCAGCACCGACTGCTAGTTTCCCGATCAACTCTGGCTGCTGGGCGACTGTGGCAGATAGTTTTCCTGCTTTGATTGAATTGAGTGCATCTTCGTTTCCGTCAAAGCCAACGACGAGAATGTCTTTTCCAGAGCTTTGAATTGCTTCTAGAGCGCCAAGTGCCATTTCATCATTGTGGGCAAAAACAGCTTTGATGTCAGGGTTTCCTTGAAGGAGGTTTTCCATGACATTCAATCCTTTTGTTCGGTCGAAGTCAGCCGCTTGTTTTGCTGTCACTTTTAGATCTTTATCTGCTATTTGGTGGAATCCTTTTCCGCGCTCACGTGTAGCAGAAGCGCCTGGTACACCTTCTAATTCAGCGACTTTGGCTCCTTTACCGACCTTGTCGATGATAAAATTGGCCGCCATTTCGCCGCCTTTGACGTTATCTGAGGCAACAAGTGCTTCTACTTTTCCGCTTTCAGCTGAGCGGTCTAATGTGATGACTGGAATATCAGAAGCATTCGCTGATTCAACAGCAGTCGATATAGCAGACGAGTCCGCTGGGTTGATAAGTAAGGCGTCGACCCCTTGCTGAATTAAATCTTCTACGTCACTTGTTTGTTTCGCTGAATCATTTTGTGCATCTGCAATGACAACTTCGATGCCAAGCTTTTTCGCTTCTTTTGTCACCCCGTTTTTGAGAGAAACGAAGAATGGGTTGTTTAAGGTCGAGATCGAGAGACCGATTTTGATGTCTTTTTTCTTCCCATCTTTTGTTGATTTGGCCCACTCTGGCGGTTCTAGCGAGCAGGCAGAAAGCATGAACAATGAGAGAGTCAAAATGAGAATGAGATATTTTTTCATAGCAGCTGCCTCCTTAAGCAGATTTCTTTCTGTCTAGTAGGACTGCAATCAAGATGACAATCCCTTTCACAACAGATTGATAGAATGATGAAACTCCAAGTAAGTTCATACCATTGTTCAAGACTCCGATGATGAGTACCCCGATGAGTGTGCCGACAATTCGTCCTCTTCCGCCGGACAGGCTTGTCCCGCCAAGTACAACAGCAGCAATGGCATCAAGCTCATAGGAGGTACCAGCTGTTGGTTGCGCAGAATTTAGACGAGATGTTAAAATGGCACCTGCTAAAGCAGACATGAAACCTGCCAATGAATAAATCATTATTTTTACGCGCGGTACTTTGATTCCTGAAATAAGTGCAGCTTTTTCATTTCCGCCGATGGCATATGTTCTTCTGCCGAAAGGCGTTTTATGAAGCAGTACCCATAGTACGATAAAGGTGAGAAGCATCGTGATCGCTGGAACAGGAATGCCTAAGAAATATCCGCGGCCGAATAACTGAAAGGCGTAGTTCGAGCCGAGTCCTGTAATCGGGTTTCCGTCTGTATAAACAAGTGTTAATCCTCTAAAAATGGTCATCGTGGCAAGTGTTGCGATAAAAGGAGCCATTTTTCCTTTTGTGATTAAAAGACCGTTGACCATCCCAAGAATAGCGCCGATGATACTGCCAACGATAATCGCTAAAATCGGGTCCATACCAGACACGATAAATCCGGCAGTCAGTGCACTAGAAAGTGCTAAAATGGCACCGACCGACAAATCAATTCCTCCGGTTAAAATAACAAATGTCATACCAAAGGCAATGAGGGCATTAATGGAGATTTGTCTCAGTAAGTTTAAGATGTTTAATGGCTCTAAAAAGGCCGGGTTTAAAATAGAAACAATGGCGACAAGGATGATGAGTCCTAAGAATGGCCCAAGCTTTTGCATGATGTTGTCAAATCGTCCATTTGAAGTAAGTGGTTTCATGTTACTTCCCTCCTGTAGCAAGTGTCATAATTCGTTCTTGTGTTGCGTCTGCTTTATTTAATTCTCCGCTGATGGTTCCTTCATGAATGACAAGCACTCGATCGCTCATCCCTAAAATTTCAGGTAGCTCAGAGGAGACCATTAAAATGGCAACACCTCGATCGGTCAGTTCATTCATTAACTGGTAGATTTCTCGTTTCGCTCCGACGTCGACACCTCTTGTCGGTTCATCTAAAATCAAGACCTTCGGCTGGATGCCGATCCATTTGGCGATGACGACTTTTTGCTGATTTCCACCAGAGAGACTGCGAGCAGAGATTTCAGAGGAAGCCGTTTTAATCGTCAATCTTTTGATAAGGAGGTCAACAAAATCCTGTTCGTTTTTTTTATCGATCAGTCCCTTTGGAGAGAAGCTTTTTAAGTTTGGCAGACCAATGTTTTCTCGAATGGAAGCATCCAGCATAAGTCCTTCATCTTTGCGATCCTCTGTAATAAAGCCGATGCCGAGCTTGACGGCATCACTTGGTTTTTTAATGACAGCCTTTTTTCCATGAACCCAGATTTCCCCTTGATCAAGAGAATCAAGACCAAACAGTGACCGCATCATTTCGGTCCTGCCAGCGCCCATTAAGCCTGCAATACCGACGATTTCTCCAGCTTTAACGGAGAAACTGATATCTTGAAATTGTCCTTTTCTTGTCGCTTGCTTTACCTCAAGGATCGTATCTCCTAGAGAAGGCGTTCTCTCAGGGTATCGATCTGTTAATTCGCGGCCGACCATTTTTTTGACGACCTCATGGAAATTCGTTTCAGGTATGGCTTTCGTATCGACCCTTTTCCCATCACGCATGATTGTAATCCGGTCGCAGATCGCAAAAATTTCCTCCATACGGTGAGAAATATAGACGATGGATACGCCTTCTTTTTTGAGAGATTCAATAACCTGAAAGAGTTTTTCAATCTCACGGTCTGTTAGAGCTGCCGTTGGTTCATCCATGATGATGACCTTCGCATCCGTCATTAATGCCTTTGCAATCTCAATCATCTGTTTTTGACCAACAGAACAGCTACCTGCCTCTTCATCAAGCGAGAGGTTCAAAGACAATCGGTCCAGCTGGCTTTGAGCAAGAACCTTCATTTTCTTTGTGTCTAGCAATCCAAACTTCGTATAGAGTTCTTTCCCGATGAATAGGTTTTCCAAGACGGTCATATCCGGCCATATGTTGAGCTCTTGATGAATAAAGGCGATACCGTGTTGTTCCGCTTCTTTCGGATTTTTGAAAGCGGTTTCTTTCCCGTCGATATGAATCGTTCCCTGGTCTAATGAATAAAGACCTGTGAGCAGGTTCATTAAAGTTGATTTTCCTGCGCCATTTTCACCCATGAGCGCGTGGACCTCACCTGTGACGAGGTCAAAGGAGACCCCGGAAAGAACGGTGTTTTTTCCAAAGGCCTTATGGATGTTATGCATCTCAATGTTCATATCTGGCTCCTCCTTTTAAAAGATGACACCGGCATGAAGAATGCAGTTTGCGTATGGGGTGGCTTCACCCGTGCGTATGACTGCTTTTGCCTGTTTGGTCATGTCTTTGAACGTCTCGTGGTCTACATCATGTAATGGTTTTGAGAACGCTTTCTTTAGAAATAGATGATCTCGCTCATTGGCTTCTTGGATTTCACTAGCCACCGTAATGTGTTCAACCGCCATTTCCTGAAGAAGGAGGGAGGTGACCTCCTGAAAAGATGGTGTGCCGATCGTTAATGATAGGTCGATTTTGACTGGACCTTCTGGAATAGGCAGGCCGCAATCTGCGATGACGATTGTATCTGTATGTCCAAGGTCAGCAAGTACCTTGGCGATATGGCTGTTTAGGATGCCGTTTTTTTTCATTTCTTTCTCTCCAGTTCTTCTCTTGTTGGCATGCCGCCTTGTGCACCGAACTTGGTGACAGACATTGATGCTGCAAGGTTAGCGAAGGCAAGTGCGTCATAGAGAGATTTGCCCTCTGTTAAGGCAACAGCCAAGGCTCCGTTAAAGGTATCGCCTGCTCCTGTTGTATCAACTGCTTCGACTGGAAAGCCTGGGACTAGCACTTCTTTCAATCCGTCAAAATATCGAACCCCATTTTTTCCTTCAGTAATCAGTAATTTGTTAGGGTATTGACGCAAGGCGTCTTCAATTGAGCGTCCATTAAACATGAGAACAGCTTCGTGCTCATTCGGTGTAATATAGGTAGCCTGGTCTAACACTTGCTGTGATACTTTGCGGGCAGGTGCAGGGTTTAAAATCACAGGGATTTCTTTTTTGCTGCAAATGGCGCAGACAGCTTCGACCGTTTCTTCAGGTATTTCCTGCTGAATGAGCACCATTCCAATATCATCTATTGTAGAAAGTGCTTCTCTTACATAGTCAGGAGTGACCTCGTTATTTGCCCCTTTGACCACGACAATGCTGTTATCACCTTCTGCTAAAATGATATGAGCCGTGCCGCTTTCCATTTCGGTAACCGGTTTCATATATGAGGTGCGAACCCCTTGATCTTGTAAATTGCTGAGAATATCTTGACCATAAGTGTCATCACCGACTCGGCCGATCATGTATACATCAGCACCGAGCCTTGCACTGGCGACTGCTTGATTGGCGCCTTTTCCACCTGGGACGGTTTTAAATGATTCGCCTAACACTGTTTCACCGGCATTTGGTCGTTTATTCGAAGTGACGACTAAATCCATAGAGCAGCTTCCTACTACGACAATATGACTCATTGTGAATCCACCTTTCTTGTTGTCTCTCGTTCAATAAAAGAGACGGGCATTTGGATAATTGGTTGATCTATCGGTTGTTTCTGAATCGCTTTCATTAACAGCTGCGCTGCTTCTTTTCCCATTTCATAGGCAGGCTGCCTAATCGTCGATAGGGAAGGGAAGAGCAGCTCACTTTGCGGAATATCGTCAAACCCAATGATTTGAACATCCTCTGGAACGGCTTTTCCGATCCGAAGGGCTTCATGTATGACTGCTGTTGCGACAATGTCATTACTGGCAATGATGCCATCTGTTTCAGGATACAGCTGGAAAAGAGCCTTAGCACTCTTGCGGGCTTCTTGAAAAGAAAACGAAGCATTAGACATCACATGGAAGTCGACGCCTTTTTCGGTTAGTACATCGAGTGCACCTTTGAATCGCTGCCTCGCTGTTTGAAGGTGGGCAGGTCCTTTCAGCAGTGTGATCTGCCTGCTACCGCGCCTAATTAATTCCATTGCGGCCATTTTCCCGCCAGTTGTAGCATCTGCAGATACAGAAGGTGCATGCGAGACGGTTCGATCTAAGAACACAACAGGCAATTCATCATCATTGTATATATCTGATTCGGGTTCATTTGTGACAGCGATGACACCGACCACTTGATTTTGTTTAAATGTTTGTAAATAAGCCAATTCTTTCTCTAGATCTTCATCACTGTTACCGAATAATAACCGAAAACCTTGCGCATGAATCTCATCCTCTACGCCTCTAGCAAGCTGAGGAAAGAAGGGGTTTGTGATATCAGGTAAGATCAAACCGATTAAGCGAGATTCTCTTTTGAAAAGGGATCTAGCCACTTCATTGGGAAAGTAGTTCAGCTCCTGCATCGCCTGTGTCACGCGGGTTTTCGTATCTGTATGGACATATCCAGTATCGTTCAGTACGCGTGAAACAGTGGCAACAGACACTTGTGCCGCTTTTGCAACATCTTTAATTGTAGCCAATGGAGTGCCTCCCTTCGTGAATGTGTAACCGTTTACAAAAATAGATTATCATGAAAGCTTTTAAATGACAATCTTAAAAAAATAAAAAAAGAAAAGAAAGATGACTTCTTCCTTTTCTTAACTAATAATCCCTGTTTGTGTAATATTGACTTTGATTTTTGGGATGATTTTTACATTTGGGTATTCGGTAACCCAATTCATTTTCATATATTCATCATAGTGTTTTACCCGATATTTTCTGCCAAGGCTGAGTACATCAGAGTTTGCTTCTTGCAGAACAGCTACCACTTTTTCTGCTTCTTTTGTCAAAATTTCAGAAAGCCTTTTGTTGAGTATTTCAATATTTTTATCTGTGTTTAAATTATCTTTCGGGTACTCAAGGACAGAGGTCGTAAATTCATACTCAAGAGAAAAGGTTAAGTTTTGATGGTCAGGATTGACAATGTTGATATCTCTATTTGAATCTGTCACTTGAATGGTCATGTAATTGTTCTCCTTTGATTTCATATCACTTCTTACTTTTTTAGTGAAGTTTGCATAATTGCCCATTTTTCCGTCCATGACAGTAAGAAGAACGGCATCTTGTCCGTACAGTTCACCTTTCTTTTTCTCATTATCAAATAAGGCGACGCCTTTTACACTCGTTAGTTTTTTCTCTTGATCATAGTGAAGTAAAGGCAGTGTGAAATCCTCCCCAGTTTGCAGCATTTTGGAACGAATGCTTTGTATGTTTTTCGGTGCTACTTGGGAGGATCGAGATGCCGTGGTGATAAGGTTATTTAAATAATCACTCACAATGAGCTTCTCCTTAAGGAGCTCATTGATTAATTCCACACAGCTGCCCCCCTGTACCACTGCAAGATTTGTGAGCAAAGGACTTTTTGGATCTCTATAAAACATATCTAAGTAAGGGAGAATCTGATTTTGAGCAAATTCATCACCAATGAGCATGACCCGCATTTTGGACATATCAATTTTTTGATCGACAATCCGGCTTAAGTTGGTTCTTGCTTTTCTTAATGTAGGAGCTTCCGTTGTGAGTAGAGTGGTTAAATAGTTGTCTGAATTTCCTTGCTCCATACTTTGAGACTGCTGGACTTTACGATAGGTGATGGAAAATTTCGCATTGCCGTCTTCGCCTTGATCAACTGCAGACGTTAACACAAGAGAGATGTTTTTTAATAAGTTTTGATCCCAGCAGCCAGGCATGAAGATTAGAGACATACACATGAGGAGCGTCAGCAAAAAACTATGACGCATGTGATTTCACCTTCCCTTTGCGATGTTTGATAAAGATGATGATGGCCATAATGATCGGAAGTGTGTAAATGACCGAGATCTGAGCAATAGTTGTAAAGTCGTTAAAGCGCTGTATTCTAAAGTTATCGTTTGCGAGGAAACAGCTAGATGCGTAAATAAAAATAGCAAAATAATAGATATACTTTTTATGCTCTTTTTTCTTAAGAAGGCTCGCTAGGCCGTTGGCACAGAAGTAAAGATAATTGCTGAGTGTGGCAAGAATAACAAACACCCAGAAACTAAGAAAAATTAAATCTGTTCGTTCAATTATTCCAAATGTAACGGTCTTTAATAGATAAAGCACAGGATTTGGAATAATATCAAGCTCAATCGGGCTGAAGAACATAAAACAAATCAATGTAATAAATAGGTAGAAAAGTGTCGTGCATATATTTGAAATGGTCATGACCTTATAGCGTTCCTTGATGGTGCCTTTCATGAAAGGAGAGATGATGAGAATCATCTCAAAGCCGTTCATTGAGAGTACCACATCTTTCAATCCAAGCTGAAACTGAGACAGGTCCGTCTGGAAGAAAGGCATAAGGTAGTCAATATTGGTTCCTTTTAATGAATAGAACATGAGTAAAGACAGCATGAGCAAAAAAGGAGTCAAGATAAAGTTAAATCTGACGATCGCTGTGATTTTTTCTTTTGCAATATAGATAATACAGATCATCAGTAATAAATTAATCACCCAGTTTGGCGTAAGTGGCAGTACCCATATTCCAAGTATTCTGGTGAAAATCGACAGAACCACAATACAGACCGAGGCAAAATATATGGTATACAGTCCGATCAAAATTCGTCCTATCCATTTCCCATAGACTTTGGTTAATGCTTGGAAGAACGAGATGTCAGGATATTTCTGAATGATGTAAATAAATATGGTATTGATGATTTGAATAAAAACACCCGCTAAGATGATCGCCATCCACCCATCGTGCCCCATATCCTTCATCAGCAGATGAGGAAGCGCTAAAATCCCTACACCAATTTGAGATTGAATGAGAAAAAAGACCGCTTGAGATGAGGATATTTTATTTTTCATTTTTCTTTTCCCATCCTCTCAATTGTTCAATTTGTTTTTTCTTTTTCGGATTTAAATAGACAGGACGCTGTTTGTACATCCACATAGGTAGTCGAATGATGGTGTCCTTTAAATCCTGCCAGTTAAAAGGTGTAACAGGTGATAAGTACGGTACACCTAAAGATTCTAGGCGGCATAAATTCATGAGGACGATGGCAAGGCCAAATGAAATACCGATAAAGCCAAACATTGAAGCCATGAACATGAGCGGAAAACGCAGCATCCTAATGGTAGCCGTCATTTCAATTGAAGGAAGGATAAAGGAAGCAACAGCAGTCACGGCAACGACAACAATAAGAACATTCGAGATAAGTCCTGCTTGTACTACCGCATCCCCAATGACCAAACCGCCTACGATCCCAATGGTCTGCCCGACGGGTTTTGGCAGACGCACACCAGCTTCCCGTATGAGTTCAATGGTAATTTCCATTAGCATGGCTTCTATTAAAGGAGGGAAGGGAATCCCAATAATAGAGTTCTTCATCGTAATGGCGAGTTCATCAGGGACCACCTCATAATGAAATCCAATCACGGCGATATAAAAAGATGGCAGGATGACTGCGATGATGCAGGCAAGATAACGCAAAACACGAATAAATGTAGCTGGTATCCAGCGGCTATTATAATCATCTGGTGATTGAAAGAAACTAAAGAACGTGATAGGTAGAATGATGGCCATTGGACTTCCATCCATCAATACAACAATTCTGCCTTCAAGGATGGCAGATCTGACTTTATCTGGACGTTCAGTGTCAATCAGCTGCGGGAAAATAGAGAATGAATCATCCTCAATGGCTTCAACGACAGACCCAGGACTGAGCAGTGTGTCTACTTTAATAGAAGAAATTCGTCTGTTCACTTCTTCTATCTTTTCTGGATTGGCAATATCGGAAATATAAATTGTGGCAAGCTTTGTTTCTGATTTTGTACCGACCTTATGATACTGGATAGCGAGCTTCCGATCATTTAAGTGAGAACGCAGCAAATATAAATTCGTATCCAAACTTTCCACAAATCCATCATGAGCACCCGCAATGATGCTTTCTGAAGAAGGTTCTGAAATAGAACGCAGAGGAGGCTGCCCAACGGTAAACAATTTGATCTGCGAGGCATTTTCTTCAAGAAAGGCAATACTTCCTGCAATGATGCTGTCTGTAATCAGCGTCAAGTCACCAGTTTCGAGTGTGCTAAGAGATTTTGTATAATCCTGCTTTCCAGGTGGTCCTAACAAGTTGCCGATAATGAAATCATTTAGCTTGCCTTCATCTACTCTTGTTTTAATAAAAAACAAAACAGATTTCGTTTCATTCACCATTAGCTCCCGGTATTCAAAATCCCCACTTTGCTGAAATGTCTTTTTCAGAATTCTGATTTTTTCCTCGAAGCTCCCTGATAAAAAATGTAAGCGTGTTTGCTCATTGGCGTTTGGCATCTTTAGCCTCCTCTCACAGTTTTTTATTCATAGTGTGAGCGGAGAGACCGATTTTATTCGTCATCTTAGGTGAAAGCATGACATAAGCTGACAACTTTCAACTAAAATCATATTAAAAATGTTAAGAAATGATGAATGTTGATAAAAACAAATGAATAATGTTTCATTGTTTAGGTCATAAGGATCGAATATCGTAAAGAACAGGCATTTCAAAATGATCAATAGTTTACATATTATCCTAATTTTTTGTGACCTTAAAATAAGCATATGGCTTGATTTTTTTAGAGGTGACCTTTGTCATAGGTCAACGCATCGCTTTCTGACGGATGAGGATGACTTTCTAACCTGTTCCTTCAAAAAACAAAAACATTCCAAAACACGCACTATTCATTTAAAGCGCTGATATGACAGAAGTTATAGAGTTTAAAAGGCTTTAAAACATTGATTCAAAATACATCTTAACAATTGTCAAAAAATTTAGGGAGAAAAGGACAAAAGATTTTTCGATGCTTGATGGTAACGCTTACTATTGATTGAAGTCAAAATTCAGGCTCTTTTTTGTCAGTCTTTTGACCTTTTCATTTAAAGACGAGCTAGGTCAATCCACCTTCTGATTAGAGGAATTTGGCATACGAGGAAGTGAAAGATTATGTTACATAATACCGATTGTGATTTTATGCTGAACCTATATACTGTTGATTGAATTTACATATCACACTCATAAAAAAAGGAGATGTAGATAAGCGATGTGGTTAATCGTTATAGCCTGTGTCATCATGTTAGGGATTGGCTTTATTGAAAAGAAGCGTCACCAGAAAAATATCGATGCCCTACCGGTGCGCGTCAATATTAATGGTATTCGCGGAAAGTCTACCGTTACAAGATTGACAACCGGTATCTTAATGGAGGCAGGTTATAAAACTGTCGGCAAAACAACGGGAACAGATGCAAGAATGATTTATTGGGATACGCCAGAGGAGAAACCGATTAAAAGGAAACCGCAAGGACCGAATATCGGTGAGCAGAAGGAAGTTATGAGAGAAACTGTTGAAAGAGGAGCAAATGCCATCGTCAGTGAATGTATGGCGGTCAATCCAGATTACCAAATTATCTTTCAGGAAGAGCTGCTTCAAGCGAATATTGGCGTGATCGTAAACGTTCTTGAAGATCATATGGACGTCATGGGGCCGACACTTGATGAAATAGCAGAAGCCTTTACAGCGACAATTCCTTACAATGGACACTTGGTTATTACGGATAGTGAATATACGGATTTCTTTAAAGAGATTGCGAAAAAACGCAATACAGAAGTCATTGTTGCAGATAATTCCAAGATTTCTGATGAGTATTTACGGAAATTTGAGTACATGGTCTTCCCAGATAATGCCTCACTTGCACTTGGTGTTGCACAGGCATTGGGAATTGATGAAGATACAGCATTCCGTGGAATGTTAAATGCGCCACCTGATCCAGGAGCGATGAGAATTCTTCCATTAATGGATGCGAAAACTCCTGGACACTTTGTAAATGGTTTTGCGGCAAATGACGCATCATCTACATTGAACATTTGGAAGCGTGTGAAAGAAATTGGATATCCAACAGATGAACCGATTATTATCATGAACTGCCGTGCGGATCGTGTAGATCGAACGATCCAGTTTGCGGAGGATGTACTTCCTTATATTGAAGCAAGTGATCTCGTTTTAATTGGTGAAACAACAGATCCAATTGTAAAGGCATATGAGGATGGAAAAATTCCGGCTGACCACTTACACAACCTTGAATATCAATCTACAGAAGAAATTATGAAAATGCTTGAGAAAAAGCTTCATAATCGAGTGGTTTATGGAGTCGGCAATATTCATGGTGCCGCTGAACCGTTAATCGAAAAAATTCAAGAATACAAAATTAAGCAGCTTGTCAGCTAGGAGGAAATATAGAAAATGTTCGGATCAGATCTTTATATCTCGTTAATTTTAGGTGTTCTACTTAGTTTAATCTTTGCAGAAAAAACAGGAATCGTACCAGCTGGACTTGTTGTACCAGGTTATCTAGCGCTTGTATTTAACCAGCCAGTTTTCATTTTAGTTGTCTTATCTGTCAGCTTGCTTACGTATGTCATCGTTCGCTTTGGTCTATCAAAATTTATGATTTTATACGGACGCAGAAAGTTTGCTGCGATGCTGATTACAGGGATTGCCTTAAAGCTTGTCTTTGATTTCTTCTATCCAGTGGTCCCATTTGAAATAGCAGAATTCCGCGGAATCGGTATTATCGTTCCTGGATTGATTGCAAACACGATTCAAAAGCAAGGTCTTACGATTACCCTTGGGAGCACGTTACTTCTAAGTGGTGCAACATTTGCCATCATGTATGTTTACTATCTATTTTAAGATAAGGTGTGTCCAATGATGAATAAAAAATTGAGCTTTCAGGAAAAGCTGCTGAAAATCACAAAGAACCAAAAGAAAAAAACGAATAAACACGTACTGATTGCTTTGCCGATCGTCATTGCTTGTACATTTCTATTTACATTTATCGGGCAAGCAAAAGTGCCAACTGTACAAAAGAACCCAGAAAACATCCTGACCGCTTCGTTTGTCGGTGACATTATGTTTGGAAGAAACGTAGAGAAAGTAACTGACCGTTATGGAAAACAGCATCTCTTCCGCTATGCCAAACCATACTTTGATGTATCAGATTATGTGACTGGTAACTTTGAACATCCAGTCGCATCAGATCAAGAACAAGCGGCGCAAAAGAATATTCATTTAAAAACAGATGAGGATTCTGTCAAAGCGTTGAAGGATTTGAATTTCTCTGCATTAAACTTTGCGAATAACCATGCGGCAGACTATGGTGAAAAAGGGCTAAACAAAACAATTGATGCCTTTGAACAAGCGGACATGGATTATACAGGCGCAGGCCGTAACCTTCAGGATGCGAAGCAGAACATTTCGTATAAAGAAGTAAATGGTGTCAAAATCGCTACACTCGGTTTTACAGATGTGTATGGGAAAAATTTTAAAGCAACGAATCGCAAGGCAGGTATCTTGCCAGCCGATCCATCTATCTTTATTCCGATGATTTCGCAGGCTGCTGAAAAGGCAGATGTCGTCGTTGTTCATGCTCACTGGGGACAGGAGTACAACAATGAGGTAAACGATAGACAAAGAGAATTGGCAAGAGCGATGTCAAAAGCTGGTGCTGATATCATTATTGGTGCTCATCCGCATGTTCTTGAGCCAATGGAAGTCTATAACGGCACGGCGATCTTCTATAGCTTAGGAAACTTTATTTTTGACCAAGGCTGGTCAAGAACACGTGATTCTGCACTTGTTCAGTATCATCTGAATGAAGATGGAAAAGCGACATTTGAAGTTGTCCCAATGTACATCAAAGAAGCAACACCTGCACCAGTTAAAGCAGGATCATTTGAATCAAAATCCATTATCCGTATGCTGACAAATGGTACGAATGCGGATTGGAAAGAAAAAGACGGACACATTTTCTTTGAAGTAGATCACGCTGATAAAGTTAAACACTTAAAAGAAAACGGAGGGAAAGAGAAGAAATGAAATTTCTAAAAGCCAGCTGGCCGTTTGTTGCGTTAATTTTAGTCTTTGTCTTTATGTCTGCTTTTAAATTTAGTGACAGCCTCACAGATCATGAAAAACAAAAGATCTCGGTTGAAATGCAGAAAATTGAACAACAAAAACAGTCAAAAACGGAAGCAAGTAAATAACTTTAACGAGCATAGAGGGCACGCATTGCGTGCTCTTTTTTGTCGAAAAAAGGTGTAAAAGGTGAGGTGTCATGCCGAAACTATAGAAGAAAGGAGGGGAAAAGATCATGAAATGGAAAGGAATAGTGATTGGTGGGTGTGCGCTCGTAGGGCTGATGTTCATGTCTCAATCAGAAGCAGCTACTCAAACAGCATCTCCTTTGCAACAAGCGGAAAAGTTGATTGGAACACCCTATCATAAAGGAGGAACCGATCCAAAAATGGGCTTTGACGCATCAGGGTTTACTCAATATGTGTACAAGACATCAGGTGCATTTGATTTGCCTCGTAAGGTGATCGACCAGTATCAGATTGGGAAAAAGATATCATGGGACAAAGCCCAGCCTGGTGACCTCGTATATTTTCGCAGCTTAGAAGAAACAAAAGATATCCCGACACATGTGGCGTTGTACGATGGTAACGATCAGATCATTCACATCACACTTAGTCAAGGTGTGGTGAAAACGGACGTCAGTAAAAGTAAATACTGGACGGACCGGTTTTATGCAGTCAAACGACTTCCAGGCACACCGGAAATCTCGGATCATCGTCTAGTGAAAGATGCGATGAAATATTTAGGTATTCCTTATGTATTTGGTGCAGCAGACCCTAAGAGTGGCTTTGATTGTTCAGGCTTTTTACAATATGTATTTGAAAAATCACTAGGGATTTATTTACCTCGAAGTGCTGAACAGCAGTGGATGGTTGGAGAAAAAGTGGCATTAGATGATATACGTCCTGGGGATTTTGTCTTTTTTAGCAACACATACAAGCCAGGTATTTCTCATGTAGGGATGTATATTGGCGGTGATCGTTTTATTCATGCGAGCCGTTCGGAAAGTGTAACGATTTCTTATTTGTCTGAATCGTATTGGCGCGAAAAATGGACAGGTGCAAAACGATTAACAGAGCTGAAATTAGCAAAAGAAAATCCGATTGTCTCAAAAGCCGCTACGTATATTGGTGAAGTTCCTTATGTCAAAGGTGGGACGAATCCAAAGCAAGGCTTTGACACAGCAGGGTTCACACAGTACGTATATCGAGAAGTACTTGGTATTGAGCTGCCTCGCTATGCATCAGGTCAAGTCAAGACAGGTACCCCTGTGAAGCGGTCGGAGCTGAAGCCGGGAGATCTTGTTTTCTTTAATGGAACGTCATTGATGCCGGCGATTTATGCAGGATCAAACCAAGTTATTCATGTGACCGTCTCAAATGGTGTCGTGCTCACGAATATGAAAACAAGTACGTACTGGAAGGATAAGTATGAGATGGCTGTTCGAATTCAAAAATAAAGAAAAAGCCCGATCAATGCTCGTATCGGACTTTTAGATTTCTCTCTAGGCGCTGATCAGACGAGCGTCTTTTTTTCGTGGAATTGATTTTTTAAAAGCAGATCAATAAAGTAAGCAACACCGTCTTCATGATTGCCTTTTGTCATGTAAGTGCTCTTTTCTTTAATGACATCGACTGCATTCCCCATAGCAATGCGGTGGCCTGCTTCCTCAAACATGGATAGATCGTTGGGGCTGTCGCCTATTGCATAAATATGTGAGCGGTCTACGCCATAATGAGCTGCGAGTTTTTTCAGGGCATGTCCTTTCCCAGACTCTTTTGGAAGTACCTCAATGATATGTTTTCCAGAAGAGGTCAATGAAAGCTCAGGCATTTCTGAGAGGAGATCTCGTGCTTCCTGTAATTTATTCATATCAAATGAGAAGCAGAGTAATTTATAGGTCGCTTCATTCGACTCAAAAATCTGACGAATATCATCCACTGGTTTGATGCCAAATTGTTTGAATTGAGTCATTGCCCCTTCCCATAAATCAGCTATATCTTCATTTGGATTCGCGCTTTTGATCACATCAAATTCTGCTTTCAGTTTCTCTTTTCCATCAAAAGGAGAGAGGAGCGCATCGTCCGTGTAAACCTCAAAGTAAATGTTTCTTTCTACTAATGCTTTAGCCGCTCGTTTTCCTGCTTCTTGGCCAAGTGTGATACGGCTGAAAAGTTCATAACCTTCTGTATGAACGGTTCCGCCGTTTGCTGCAATAATGGGGATGTCCAAATCACCCAGCAGTTCCTTCACATCAAAAGTCGCCCGCCCTGTACAGATGGTGACAATATATCCCGCTTCCTTCGCGCGGATCAATGCCTCCCTGTTTTGAGCAGATATTTCACTTTTTGTATTTAAAAGTGTACCGTCTAAATCAATCGCAATCATTTTTTTCATCGCTGTCAAATCCTCCTTCATGCATGCAATCGCCTCTTCAAAGTATGTACGATTTCTTTCATTCTCATGAGCAATACGATGCTTGTTCCTCTCTATCAAGGCTAAACAAAAATGATCGAATGATCAAGGAAATAAGCCAAGGGGAGAGATC
Organism: Bacillus pumilus; assembly: GCF_009937765.1. Taxonomy (NCBI): domain Bacteria; kingdom Bacillati; phylum Bacillota; class Bacilli; order Caryophanales; family Bacillaceae; genus Bacillus; species Bacillus pumilus. The sequence continues at coordinate 452,023 of NZ_CP047089.1, forward strand.
TCAACAATCAAAAAGCGCCCCTTAGGGACGCTTTCTGTTTATGATAATTCAAGCTGCTTCTTCAATTCAGTCTTCACTTCGTTTAGCTGATTTTGATCCAATTGGAAATAATAAACTCCGTTTGGCTGGTAATCAGAGCCTTTCAGCTGAATGGTATCCATCGATTTCAATGACGTTAGAAGCGGGAAAAGCCCGACTAGTTCTTTCATCGAAAGGTTGGTCGCGACATTATCACCAAGTGTATCAATGATATTGTCATATGACGGAATAGACGTTAACGATTTTGATTTATCAAAAATGGCTTTTAATACTTCCATTTGACGCTGTCCACGTAATAAATCGCTATCTGCTTTTCGTGTTCTCACATACGCGAGAGCTTGATCACCGTCTAGCGTATGAGTTCCTGTTTGAAGCTGTACCTTACCTTTTGTATCTTTTAGAACCTGTTTGACGACATAATCATCCTTCACGTTAATAGAAACCCCGTTTAGTTCATTAACGATCTCTTTAAATGCTTTGAAATTACTTTGGATCACAAAATCAACTGGAATATCTAGTAAATTTTCTACTGTACTTAAGGTTAAATCTGCACCGCCAAATGCGTGTGCATGTGTAATTTTGTCATAGCCATGCCCTGGAATATTCACGTATGAGTCCCTTGGAATGCTTAATAATTTTACGGTCTTATTTGTACGATTGACGGTTGCTAAGACCATCGCATCGCTTCGTGCTTGTTTCACTGTTTCACCCGGTCTGCTGTCAATACCAAGCAATAAGACAGAAAAGCTGTCTTTCCCAGGATCGAATGCTTCAATCCGTTTGACAGATTGAGCGCCGCGATCTAAAGATACTTGTGCTTTTTTTGCAGCGCTAGTCACTTTGTAGTAGGCATAGCCTGTGACAGAAGCGGTTGTCAGTAAAAGAATACCGACTATAAATAGAGTGACTTTCACCCACGGTTTTAAACGCTTTTTTCCTTGGCGTTTGCTTCTTGATTGATCCATATATTTAAACCCTCGCTATGATTTTTATAGTAAAGATGTCCTTCTTTTTGCTTACAAACTAAAACAAATATACCTTAAAACGGGATATAGTGCGACATTTTTTTCACTAACGCTTAATTGACGTATCCTTATCGTAAAAAGTTTCAATAATACGCAAATGAAATATATTTGTCATAAAACATCGAAATGTTTGAAGTGACAGAAAGTGAGGAAAATGATTTTTCATAGAGAAACATCCAGTACATACAGAACAAAAGAGGGGTTATGAACATGAAAAATCGGAATGGGTGGCTTTATTTCTTCGGCGCACTAGGTGGCGCCTTATATGGCTATGATACAGGTGTCATTTCTGGCGCCATCTTATTTATGAAAGAGGATTTAGGGTTAAACGCATTTACAGAGGGACTTGTCGTCAGCTCGATTTTAATCGGTGCGATGCTCGGTTCCTCTTTATCTGGAAAGCTGACAGATCAATTTGGGCGAAAAAAAGCCATCATCGCCGCCGCGATTTTGTTTATTATCGGCGGATTTGGTACAGCCCTTGCCCCGAATACCGAAGTGATGGTCTTATTCCGAATTGTGCTAGGGCTTGCTGTCGGGTGCTCGACAACGATTGTTCCATTATATTTATCTGAACTCGCTCCAAAGGAATCGCGAGGAGCACTGTCCTCATTAAACCAACTCATGATCACATTTGGTATTCTACTCGCCTATATTGTGAATTACGCTTTAGCGGATGCAGAGGCATGGCGCCTGATGCTTGGAATTGCGGTTGTTCCTTCTGTGCTTTTATTATGTGGGATTATGTTTATGCCGGAAAGTCCCCGCTGGCTGTTTGTCCATGGACAGGCAGACCGTGCAAAAGAAATATTATCTAAACTGAGAAAGAGTAAGCAAGAAGTGGAAGAAGAAATTTCAGACATACAACAGGCAGAAAGTGAAGAAAAAGGCGGTTTTAAGGAATTATTTGAGCCATGGGTGCGCCCAGCATTAATCGCTGGTGTCGGTCTTGCCTTTTTGCAACAGTTTATCGGTACCAATACGATTATTTACTATGCACCAAAAACATTCACAAGCGTTGGTTTTGGCAATTCAGCGGCCATTTTAGGAACCGTCGGAATTGGGGCAGTGAATGTCGTCATGACGTTTGTGGCGATTAAAATTATTGACCGTGTAGGGCGTAAAGCGCTGCTCTTATTTGGGAATGCTGGCATGGTCCTAAGTTTAATTGTCCTGTCAGTGGTCAATCGATTTTTCGAAGGGTCAACAGCGGCAGGATGGACAACTATTATTTGTTTAGGTCTCTTTATTGTCATCTTTGCTGTCAGCTGGGGTCCTGTTGTTTGGGTCATGCTTCCTGAGCTGTTCCCAGTACATGTCCGAGGTATCGGTACAGGTGTCTCTACCTTCCTCCTTCATACAGGAAATTTAATCATTTCGCTTACATTTCCAACTTTACTAAGCGCGATGGGTATCAGTAATCTTTTCCTCATTTATGCGGTCATCGGCGTAGGCGCCTTCTTATTTGTGAAATATATGGTGACTGAAACGAAAGGGAAAAGTCTTGAAGAAATTGAAGACGATTTAAAAAAGAGGAATCGTGCCGTCACAGGTGACGAAGGAAAAACGGTGTGAACCACGACCAGCTGCCCAGATGCAGCTGGTTTTTCTTTGTTAAACAAACGTTTAATCAAGAAAGGACAATCTCTCATCTTCTGAACGTGCTCCATATGACATACATATGGAACATGCGGGCGAAAGGTGGAAATGAGATGGAAGGGAAAACGAGCATTGTCATGCTGACATACAATGAACTGCATTTAACGAAAAAATGTATCGACAGCATCAAGCAGCATACCCGAAGTGAACAATATGAACTCATCATTGTTGATAATGCATCAACCGATGGGACGAAGGAATATGTGAGAGAGCTGAACGATGTGATCTTCATAGAAAATGAAGAAAATCGAGGCTTTGCAAAGGGCTGTAATCAAGGAGCAAAAAAAGCGACAGGAGATAGCATTCTCTTTTTAAATAACGACACGATCGTCACGGAAAACTGGCTTTCTCCATTAAGGGAGGCGTTATTTGCATCAGAACGTATTGGGATGGTAGGGCCAGTATCCAACTATGTGAGCGGTCCTCAAATGGTCGAGTCAACGTATACAGATGTGAAGGAACTGCCAGCCTTTGCGAAGAAATATACGGCTGCGAAAACAGGTCAGAGAACTTATGTACATCGGCTTGTGGGGTTTTGTCTACTTGTAAAAAAAGAGCTCATTGAAAAGGTGGGTTTATTTGATGAGCGGTTCGTGTATGGATCATTTGAGGATGACGACCTTTGTTTGAGATCTTTGCTGAACGGATATCAGCTTCAAATCGTTCACGATTCATTTGTGCATCATCACGGTCATGCAACCTTTCGAGCGAATCAAGATACGAACATCACTACATTGTTTGCAGAAAACAGGCTACGGTTTTTAGATAAATGGGGCATTGACCTCAATTTGATGACTCCTCATCCGTACTTTGCAGATCTACTGCCTGAAGATGCTGCTTGTGTACTGGATGCGGGATGCGGCGTAGGGGCAACAGGGCTTGAACTCATGAATCGGCAGTCTGTTGACATGTACGGCGTAGAGGCTGATCCATTAAAAGCAGCCATCGCAAAGGCTTATTACAAAGAAGTCATTGAGGCAAAAGCAGATGAGTACCCGTGGTTAGAGAAAGAGGCTTTTTTTGATGCGGTCATTTTTTCGGATGTTTTAGAGCATGTGTCAGATCCTTGGCATATGATTGAACAAGCGCACGCATCTTTAAAACCGGGTGGCGTGATCATTTGCTGCCTGCCGAACATGATGCATGCGGAGGTACTACTCCCGTTAATGACAGGGGATTTTACGTATCAAGATGTAGGAATTTTAGATCGAGGTCACTTGAGGTTCTTCACACCAAACACAATGCATGCGCTTTTCCCAGACCATTTGTTTGAACGGGTGATCGAGCAGAGGATCAATGTTCCGATAGATCAAAACGTGCAATTGTTTTTTGATGAGATAGCAAGAGTAGGAACGTCACTTGGCTTGCAAACAAAGGCGTTAACTGATCAAGTGACACTATATCAGCTTTTAATTGTCGTGCGTAAAAAAGGCGGGTCCCCTTCGGGATAACCGCCTTTTGCATTACCATTTGAAGCTTTTCGTTGAGCCCTCTGCCCCAAAGTTTAAAATGCTGACTTTGACATCATATTCGATTTCCGCTTCTTGAAAGAGCGCATCCCATTCGTCTCGATGCTTTTCCCAATAGTCAGGGTATTTAATACGAAATTGCCGGCTTAAAAAGATAGGATCAACGCCCACCTCTTTTTGCACATGATGAACCGCTTTTTGAATCCTTTGTTTGATTTTATTTGCAAAAAGACGCTCAAATCTTTGGATGTACTGCTCATCGTATGAGTTTTCTTCAGGATACTGATCTTCAGAAAGCTTTCCATTTGTGTTGACAATAATCTTAAAGGAAATATGCCCATCTTTCAGATAAGGTTCAATCTTAGTTTTGGCTTTCTTAATTTCATATGTGATCGGAAAGCCTTTGTAAGTAGCTGGTACAACGCCGCCTGAGATTCGGTCCATCACCCAGTTTAAAGATTGGACATCCTTTGCAGGGATGAATCCGATCAGCTTTCGGTTTTTACCGTGAATGATTCCTGCCCCATCATAGATAAGCTCGCCGTCTATCGCGTCTACACTTTGGACAAGGAAGCTCACGCCCATCTGGAAGTAATCAGATGCCCGGCCAATACGTGTTGGCAGTAAGATCTTTCCGTTAAAGTTTCGGTTTTTGGATGTTTCAAAGATATGTTCAACTGGAACCTTTTGCTGTGATTTCAATTTTTGATTGATTACTTTTGATGCATCACCACGTGACACGAGGAGATAGCTGCTTCGCCGAACTTCATCATCTCGAATAAAATGATTGAGCGTTCCTTGAATATCGTGATGTTCTGCTTGATCTTTGCCGAACAGAAAGATTTTTAGATGATCACTATAGATTGGCGGGTCCTTTAAGGCGACATTACTGACAGCCTCCAGCACGTTTTTCCCCTTCGAGACGACGTTTACATAGCCAGGAGAATCGGCCTCTTGTGTTCCGCCCATCTTCGGCACCAGGTTTTGGTAAGTGAGCTTAACTCCTTTCTGTTCCTCCTCATCTATTCCAACGCCGCGCACAAATGATAATTTTTCAATATCTTTTAAGTCCCAGCATCCTGCTGATAGAAGGAAGAGACAGCAGGACAAAAAAATGAACAATACACGTCTTCCTCTCATGCAGATCGACCTCCCCATTTTTTGCGTATCATCAGCAGAATGGCTGTAATAAAAGGAACGGCTAAAACGACGAACAATGCATAGCCGAGTAAAGTAGAGTAGTAAAAGACTTCATTGATATTTCTCGGAAATAAAGAGAGGGCAGAGGTAATCAAAAACAGCAGCCATAGCAGTCTCGTTACATTGGTCGTCTTAAAGACTGTATGGCAACCTTTAATGGCAAATTGGAAAAAGCCTAGCATGCAAATAAACTGTTGGCACGTCCAAATCGTCAGCAAAAATATATCAAATCGTTCAATGAAGACCCCTTCAAGTTCTAGTGCTTGAATGAGGGATACAGTCGGCCAGGTGAGGGATTTCGTTTCACCTACTGTCATGGAACCAATCACAACAAAGAGCGTGAGGGAATAGATAAGAGAAGTAATCCCAACCCCGATCGCAGCTGCCCATTTCGCTTTTGACCATTTGTCTTTATAAATAAGTGGTACAACAAACAAAATGACCTCAAAGCCAGTAAATTGAATAAAGGTTTGAGAGAACAACTTGCTAAAATCCCGAAACCCGTGCGCCATCACAGGACGCAAATAATCAAAATCGAATATTTTCAAACTAAACAGCATGAGCCCAATATAAATAATCATCGTCATCGGATATATGTATGTCACCATTTTGACTATTGGAAAAATACCACTTTTCAAATGATAGATCGCCACGAGAAGAAAAATCATCACAATCACTGCCATGGGAGTCGATTCCAGCAGGAAAAATTGGACGACTTCTCCGAGAACACGCGCTTCGAAGCCGACGATGCCTAGTAAATAGACAATCAGTATTAAATTGAAGAACGTGCCAAAGATGGCACCGGCTCCTTTTCTATTTGACTCAAAAATGGTATCCGGCGCATTTTTTTCAGCAATCCATCCCAACAAAAAAGCAACGAAAGCGAAGATGACTCCCTGTATTAATACAATGATCCAGCCATCAGGGAATCCTGAATTGGCAGAACTGCGTGGAATGGTTAAAATTCCAGCGCCTATCATTGTAGAGCTGCACAGAATGGTGACTTGTAACAATGATAGCTTCTCAGCTCTGTACATCGGTTAATCTCCTTGTCTTTTGAGATTTTTTATTTTTGCTGTTTTCGGTCTCGATTTAAATAACCCAATTGGAAGACGTACATACGTATCCTTTAAATCTGAAAACGGTGAAGACAAAACAGGCGTGAAATAGTCAAAACCAAAGGTCTTTAATTGCATCAAGTGACAAAGCACAAATAAATAACACATGATTAAGCCATATAACCCAAACATCGCTGAACTGAAAATGGCCATAAATCGCAAGATACGCAGCGGGAAACTAAAGTCATAGGATGGTGCCGTAAAGTCAGCGAGTGCCGTTAGCGACACAATAATCACCATTAAGGCACTGACGATATTGGCTTGGACAGCCGCTTGACCAATGATGACCCCGCCAATGAGCCCAATTGTCTGCCCGATGGCTCTAGGCAGCCGAAGTCCAGCTTCCCGCAGCAGCTCTATCGTAAAAGACATGAGAATCGCCTCAACAACAGGAGGGAACGGAACATTCTGACGGCTGCCTGCGATGGTGAGTGCCATCCGTGTTGGTAATAAGCCTGGGTGATAAGAGACAAGTGCAATGTAAAGCCCGGGTAAAAAAATCGTGAGCAAAACAGCGATATAACGGAGTAAACGTAAAAGAGTCGCACTAGTCCATCTCTGATAATAATCTTCAGGTGATTGCATCAAGGCTGTAAAGGTCATTGGTAAAATGAGTGCAAAGGGAGTGCCATCGAGTAAAATCGATACTTTCCCTTCAAGCACAGATGCAATCACCCGGTCTGGACGTTCTGTATTTTGAATCTGCGGAAAAATGGAGATGTGGCTGTCCTCAATCAGTTGTTCAATATAGCCGGTTTCAGGGATGTCATCCATTTTAATTTCGGACATCCGTGATAAAACATCTTCTACTAATTTGGGATCAACAATATCACGAACGTATACAAGGGCTGCGGCCTTCTTATTGCGAGTACCTACATTCACCTTTTGAATGACAAGGTTTGGGTCGTTTGCCCGCTCACGAATTAAAGCCGTGTTTTTTTCAAGGTTTTCAATAAAACCGATCCGAGGCCCTCTTACAAGGACTTCCGATTGCGGCTCTTCTACTTCTCTAAATTGAAAAAGGTTCGTTTGGAGCGCAAGTGCTTGTGCTGCACCATCTACAAATAAAATAGCCCTGCCGCTATATAACTGCTCGATGGCAAGGTTCATATCCTCCAGCACGTCATTTTGGATGCCAAAGAACGTTTTAGACAGAGCCGGAAGCGTATTAGGATCAACCTCCGTAATATCCAATTCCTTTTGCATGGGTGAAATGATTTGTTTGGAAAGCATCTCAAACTCTGTGAGTCCTTCAACGTACATGAGACATGCAGAGATAGCTGAAGGACCAAATGAAAATGAGTGGAACACGATATCATCACTTTTCCCGGCAAAGCTCTTGACGCGCTTGATGACGGACGCTATATCTTGTTCAATACGACTTTTCATAATACCTCACCCTCATGTCATGTTTTTTATAGAGTGACTCGGATGGTGGAGAATTATGCAAATAGAAAAAAGAGAATCCCTGCAAATAGGAATTCTCTCGTCTGTTTATCTCGCAAGCCAGCCGCCATCAACAGCTAAAATATGACCGTTCATATAATCGGAGGCTGGTGAGCTAAGGAAAACAGCCGCACCGGCTAGATCCTCAGGCTTTCCCCAGCGCCCGGCAGGGATTCGTTTGAGAATCTCTTCATTTCGATTCTCATCGTCCCGAATGGCTTGCGTATTATTGGTCGCAATGTAACCAGGAGCGATCGCGTTCACTTGTATATGCTGGTTCGCCCATTCGTTTGCAAAGGCCTTCGTCAGCCCTGCGACTGCGTGTTTACTTGCTGTATAAGCGGGGACAAAGACGCCGCCTTGAAATGATAGAAGGGAGGCGATATTGACGATTTTCCCTTGCCCATTTTTCAGCATCTGCCGCCCAACCCTTTGGGTGAGGAAAAAGAGACTATTGATATTCACATCCATGACCGTATGCCAATCTTCCTCTGAATAATGAGCGGCCTGCTCTCTTTTAATGGTGCCAGCATTATTGATTAAAATATCAATTGTATGCTTTTGTAACATGGCATCGACAGCTTGCTTTGCACTTTGAGGATCGGAAAAGTCAACCTGAACCGCATGAAACGAGCGGCCCGCCTGTTCGACAAGCGCTTTCGTTTCCTCAAGCGGTGTATGGTGGTATGTGCCGATAATATCTGCGCCTGACCTGGCAAGCGCCACAGCAATGCCCTGCCCAATGCCCGTTCCAGGACCTGTCACAAGGGCTGTTTTGCCTTCAAGAGAAAAGAGGGACGCTACATAGGATGCTGTTGTCATCACATTACCTCAGCTGGTCCATTGGGACAAAGTCCATATCTTTAAACGTATAGTTCTCGCCAGCCATCGCCCAAATAAATGAATAATTCGCTGTGCCCGAGCCTGAATGAATGGACCAAGCAGGAGAAATGACCGCTTCTTCATTAGCCAAAACGAGATGTCTTGTTTCAGATGGCTCCCCCATAAAATGAAAGACACGAGCATCTTCTTCGATATCAAGATATAAGTACACTTCCATACGCCGATCATGAATATGAGCAGGCATCGTATTCCATGTGTTATTGGTTTCCAGTTGAGTGATTCCCATCATAAGCTGACAGCTTTGGATGCCGTTTGCGTGGATAACTTGATATAGATTTCGTACGTTGGAAGCAGACGCTTCCCCTAAGTGATTCGGTGTTAACTCAGCGATGGCTGCTTTTTGCGTAGGATACGCTTGATGAGCCGTGGCTGATACAAGATAGAACTTGGCTTCCTCGCCGGATGCACTAGCAAACTGTACATCTTCGTGTCCAAGCCCAATATATAAGAAATCTTTGTGCTCCAGTACAAAGGCTTCACCATCGACAGTGACCGTTCCTTGACCGCCGACATTGACAATGCCGATCTCGCGTCTTTCAAGGAAATATTCCGTTCGTAAAAAGTCGCCAGCATCTAATTTGAGCGGCTCTGCAGACGGCATGACTCCGCCAATCACCACGCGGTCCTCATGCGAATAGTAGAGCTTTAATTCACCACTGACGAATAGTGTAGGAATATGAAAATGACGACGAAGTTCCTCTGTTGTAAAACGTTTGACCTGCTCAGGGTGTACAGCATAACGATTTTCCATTTGAGATAAGCCTCCCTTTCCATCTGAAACAAAGTATGGGTATTTTATTTGGTATCGGTTTCAAGGAAAATATTAGAGGAAAAAGAAGGAGACGTCAACCGTTAATTTGAAATCGCTTTCTTTTTGTTTATTTAAATGATTTTTTGCCATCTTCAAGCAAAAAAATCTTCTGGAATTCAAGAAGTTATGTTATGCTCTTTTTAAGTTATTTGAAATCGGTTTCGAAACAAATGAGAAGACATTGATTGTGGGAGTTTTTTGAATGAAAGAGAAAAAGCAAACGAAAGTGACCATCAACGAAGTGGCCGCTTATGCAGGGGTTTCAAAATCAACTGTATCCAGATATATCAATGGCAGAACAAATGAAATTTCGATTGAAAAGGTCAAAAAAATCAAAAAAGCCATTGAAGAACTGCATTATCGTCCGAGTCAGCTCGCCCAAGGTTTGAAAGTAAGAAAAAGCAAGGTCATTGGGTTTATTGTAGCCGACATTACAAATCCATTCTCTGTAGCGACACTTCGCGGAGTCGAAGAAATTTGTGATGAATATGGATACAGCATCATGGTATGCAACACAGATAACCGGCCAGAAAAAGAACGAGAAATGCTCCTCAAACTGAATGCGCATTATATTGAAGGTCTCATCATCAATACGACAGGCCAGAACAATGACATTTTGCAGGATTTTCAGAAAGACGGTGTGCCGATTGTCCTTGTTGACCGGAAATTATCTGAACTAAAAGTCGACACAGTGACAACGAATAACCGTGATATCACGATCCAACTGCTTCAACAAATGTATGAGAAAAGCTATGAGCACATCGCCTTCTTTACTGAGCCAGTTGATGGGATCAGTCCTCGTGAAGAACGAAAAGAAGCATATGAACAGACAGCCATGAGTAAACATAAGAAACCTATTATTAAAGAAATTGATTTGAAACAAAAAGAACAATTGCGAGAAGAACTTGTCCATTTTGTTCAAACAAATCAGCAAAAAAAAGCGATTTTAGCAGCCAATGGATTACTGATGCTAAAGCTGATCAGTGAGCTTGTAGAACTCGGGTTAAAGATTCCAGAAGATATAGGCGTCGCAGGCTTTGATGATACAGAATGGTATAAGCTGATTGGGCCTGGAATCACAACGGTTGCCCAGCCATCTCATGAAATGGGGAAAGCCGCCATGCAAAAAATCAAGACTCGGCTTGAAGGGGATGAAAGTGCGCCACAAACCATTCAACTTGATGGAGAAATCATCGTAAGAAAATCTTTATAAATAACAAACAGAGAAGAGTATACATATGTGCATGCTCTCTCTTTTTCAACTGATTTGAAACCGGTACCAAGAGAGGGGAGAAATGAGTGAAAGCATTGGATGCAGTCACATTTGGGGAATCAATGGCGATGTTTTACGCAAAAGAAGCCGGAGAGCTTCATCAAGTGCATACATTTCAAAAGGCGCTTGCTGGTGCTGAAAGTAACGTGGCAGTCGGTTTGGCGAGGCTAGGTTTTGATGTGGGATGGATGAGCAAAGTCGGAGCAGATTCACTTGGCACATTTATTTTAGAAGAGCTTCAAAAAGAAGGAGTCGATACAAGTGCAGTGATCCGTTCAAATGATGGGGCCAAAACAGGGATCTTACTTAAATCCAAAGTGATGGATGGAGATCCTGACGTTACGTATTATCGCAAAGGTTCTGCTGCGAGCACCATGAGTCCAAGTGACTTTCCTGCGGATTATTTCCAACAGGCAGGGCATCTCCATATGACAGGTATTCCGCCTGCATTATCCAGTGAAATGAGAGCGTTTTCTTTTCATGCTCTTCAGAAGATGAAAGAAGCAGGCAAAACCATTTCATTTGATCCAAACCTTCGGCTGCAGCTATGGGAAGAGGAGGAAGATATGATCCATACAGTGAATCAAATCGCTTATCAAGTGGATTGGTTTTTTCCGGGGCTTGCAGAAGGACAAAGGCTCACAGGCTGTCATGAGCCGGAAGAGATTGCAGATGTTTATTTACAAAAAGGCGTCAAGCTTGTGGTCATTAAGCTCGGTGCAGAAGGTGCCTATTATAAAAGTGCAGCCAATCAGGGGATGGTGAGCGGCTTTTATGTGCCCAATGTCGTGGATACAGTCGGTGCCGGTGATGGATTTGCCGTGGGGGTTATCAGCGGCTTACTGGACGGTTTATCATGTGAAAAATCTGTAAGGAGAGGCAATGCTGTAGGAGCTCTTGCGGTGATGTCTCCAGGCGATAAGGACGGCCTGCCTACTCGGGAAGAGCTTCAGTCTTTTATAAAAGAAGCCAAACGATATCACAGACGGGAATATATGAAGGGGGATGAAGGATATGGGGAAGTCAGCAAGTTTGAGCGTTAAAGAACGTCTCGCGGCTTGTAAGCTAATCGCAGTGGTGAGGGCGGGGAGCGAATCGGAAGGCATTGAGATCATTCAGCGTTTAAAGAAAAAGGGTGTTCGTGCCATTGAAGTGACGTATACCACGCCCAATGCGGAACGCATCATCGCATCCTTTCAGCATGAACAAGATCTGATTGTGGGAGCAGGCACAATCACCACACTTCAGCAGGCGCAATCAGCCATTGACGCAGGCTCACAATTTATTGTCAGTCCAGGATATCTTTCTGTCATTGGAGAGCATCTCTCATTTCACGACACACTCTATGTACCAGGTGTCCTCACCCCAAGTGAAATTATGCAGGCAAAAGCAGCTGGATACTGCTTGCTCAAGCTTTTTCCAAGCGGCTCCTTCGGTCTATCCTATATGAAAAACTTACAAGGTCCATTTCCAGACATTGAATTTATTCCAACGGGGGGGATTCATCCAACCGATGTGCCAAAATGGCTCAAAGCTGGCGCAGTTGCAGTAGGGGTCGGAAGTCAGCTTGAAAGCAGTACGGCAGAAGAATTACAAGCGGTTCTTTCTTCATAAATAGGCGCTATCAAATGAACAACTGGCAGATGAATGCCGGTTGTTTGTTCGTTTATGTGACATAACAGCAGGTGAATGCTGACTCATCACGTACAATATTTATGAAGGAGTGATAGAAGACATGTACATTCAACAAGATACTCTCACAGATGGACAAATAGAGCAGCTGATTACCGCTCATTTAGAAGAAATGAAAAAGCATTCCCCGCCAGAAAGCATCCATGCCCTTCCGTTAGCTGAATTGAAAAAGCAAGGTGTCACAGTGTGGAGTGTTCGGGATGGAGAGGAGCTTCTTGGCTGCGGAGCATTAAAGGAGCTGTCAAGTGATCACGGCGAAATCAAATCCATGAGGACTGCAGCTCCCCATATGCGAAAAGGTGTAGGAAGGTATATGCTGAACCATCTTCTCCAAGAGGCAAAAAGGCGTGGTTATTCACGTATCAGCTTAGAGACAGGTGCGATGTCTTTCTTCGAGCCAGCAAGAAAACTATATGAGAGTGTTGGGTTTGATAGTTGTCCGCCTTTCGGTTCATATGAAGAAGATCCAAACAGTTTATTTATGACAAAGGAATTATAGAGGTCGAGAGAGTATGCTTATAAGCAGCTCTTTTTTTATGCGCAACGTTTGAAAGGGGGAGGATGTGGTGAAAGGTTCAAAGTGGATCGGGGTGGGCGCCTTTCTCACTTTTTGTATCGTTTCTGTCATGTTTTTAACATTATTAGGTCAAGATTTATTTAAAATTGAAAGCGCTTCCGAAAAGGCGTCATCTGCCTATCAATATCATTTTGTCCTTGTACCGGAGGAACTTGATAATGAATATTGGCAGCTAGTACAAAAGGGAGCTGCTGATGCGGCAGCCGCTCATCGCGTGTATTTAGAATATTTGGGTCCGAAACAAGCTGATATAGATGACCATTTGAAAACCATTGATATGGCAATCGCAGGGCATGTCGATGGCATTATGACACAGGGGCTTGATGCGAAAAAATACAAACCGCTTTTTCAGAAGGCAAGGGAAAAGGGCATTGATGTTGTCACCGTTGATACGGATGCAGAGGGGAGCAAGCGTCAAGTGTATGTTGGCACGGACAATTATTATTCAGGCTTTATCGCAGGACAGGCACTTATCGCAGATACAAAAGGTGAACAGTATGTGGGAATTGTCACAGGCAGGCTTGATGCCGTTCATCAAAAGCAGCGTGTCAAAGGATTTCGAGACGCAGTCGCCGCTGAAAAACGCATTCATATTGCTGGAATAGAAGAATCAGCCATTACAAAATCAGGCGCCTCCGGTGCAGCGTATAAACTATTAAACGATCATGCCAATCTCACTGCATTTTACGGCACGAGTGCATTAGATGGTGTAGGCATCATTCAAGCAACATCGCAATATCAATCGACCACAGATATCTATGTACTCGCATTTGATACGTTGCCAGATACGATTCAGGCGCTCGATGATGGAGAGATTGATGCCGTCGTTGTTCAGCACCCTTATGAAATGGGCTATCAAGCAGTGGAATCGCTTGTGCGTTTGCAAAAAGGTGAAAAAGAAGAGCCGCTTCAGTACACAGGAACGAGTGTGATTCGGCGCGAGGATCTGCCGCTCCAGCAAACAGACAGAAGGCAGGGGATGCAGCCGTGAGAAGGATTCGAAGTAAGTTGCTACTGGCATTTTTAACCCTTGTGTTCCTTGGCAACGTGGCCGCTTTTTTCGTCTATTGGAGTAGCTCGAATATCACATCAGAATACAGCAGAAGCTTTCGTTCCTTTCTTCTACTTAATGATATATCGACAGAGGCAAAAACGATGTATGAAAAGGTCAATGCGTATGCGATTGAAAAGGATCAGCAGTTTGCCAAAGAATATCTAGCTTCAAAACAAAAAATGAAATCCTACGACCAGACATTGCGAAAAGATGCCGGGCTTCATGCGGCAATTCCTTCTATTGAAAAATATCAATATATGATGCGAACGCTTATCAACGAAAGTGATGCGACCATGACACACGTAAAAGAAGGAAAAATCAAAGAATATGCAGCGAGTGTGAAGGAAGTAAGAACCGTCTCCTCCTACATACAAGAGCAAACGATGACCTTGCTTGATGATGAATTGTCTGAATATCAAGTACTCTATCAATCTCTGCAAAAAAGACACCAAACCTATGCGCTCTTCACCTTGTGTTTGTTTACGCTCTCCATTGGGGTCGCATTATGGATGGCGTATATGATTGCTGGAGGAATATCAAGACCAATCGTCCATCTCTCTCGAAGCGTAAAGGAAGTATCGGAAGGAAACTTTGATGGAGCGGACTTGCATGTCACCTCAAAGGATGAAATATCTGTATTAAATGAGGCATTTCAGCGAATGCGTCAAGAAATGAAAATGATGATTGAAGAGATGAAACAAAAGGCAGCCTTAGATCAAAAAATCAAAGACATGAAGCTGAAGACGCTGCAAAACCAAATGAACCCCCATTTTTTATTTAATACATTAAACATCGTCTCACGCATGGCTTACTTAGAATCAGCGGATGCCACATCGAGATTGATTCAATCTGTTTCCACTCTCATGCGTTATTCGCTATCAGCTCTTAGTGCATCTGTTACGCTAGAACAAGAAGTAAAAGTGGTCAAAGAATATTTTCATATACAAGAAACAAGATTTGCCGATCGTATCACATGCAAAACAACCATAGATGAATCCTGTTTATCTGTACTTATCCCAAGTCTCACCTTACAGCCGCTTGTTGAAAATGCCTTTATTCATGGCGTCGAGCCAAAGGAGGAAGACGGACTTGTAGAGCTCTCGATCTATCAAGAAGGCGGCTATGTGATGATTCGGATTCGGGACAATGGGGTGGGAATCAATGAACAAGAGAGAAGGAGATTGCTATCAGAAAAAGATGAGGAAGACCCAAACATCTTGAGTAAAGGGCATTCAACGGGAATCGGTCTTCGTAATGTGATATCAAGGCTGCGCTTGTTTTACGGAGTACAAAATGCTCTTCAAATTGATTCAAAGCCAAACGAAGGGACCACCATTCAATTGGCTATTCCGATGAAGGAGGGACCGGCATGCTGAACGTGCTGATTGTAGATGATGAAAAGATAGAACGGCTAGCGATGCGGAAGTTCATGACGGATTGGCTTCCAGAGTGTCATATCGCGGGAGAAGCTGAAAATGGAAAAAAGGCGGTTGAATTCGTGCGGACTGAGCCGGTTCATCTTGTGCTCATGGATATTCAGATGCCTGGAATGGATGGTTTGACAGCGATCAAGCAAATCAAAGCGATCAGTCCTCATACAAAATTTATTATGCTGACAGCCTACGATACCTTCGATTATGCCAAGCAGGCGATGCAAGAAGGGGTGAAGCAATATCTCGTCAAACCGGCTGACAAAGATGAAACCATCGCCGCCATTCGAACGGTAGCGGCAGAGATTCAGCAGGAGGCGTCTCAGCGGCAGGCGGTAGCGGCTGGGCAGCAGTCAAAGTGGCTTGAAGCCCATGTCATCAACGGTCAATCCTATACCTCCACGGAATTTCAACAACTGTTTCATGAATTCGAAGCAGGTCTTGTCATCGCTGTGCAGCGGACAATGGGGAATCAGCTGTTGATAGATTTACAGACATCTCCACTTTTTCATACGGTACCGATTCAAGTGAGTGGTGAGCTGTTTACCTGTCTCATTTATCGTCACCAAGCGCCTGGTCAGTTAAAAGCAGATATCCTACAGGCGATTCGAACGGCCACCACAAACGATCAGCCTTCACCGGTCGTTGGCATGGGACACCCAGTCTCCAATCCGCTTTATCTTCAAAAAAGTGCAGCAGAGGCGAAGCTTTCCTATTATCAGCGGAAAAAGAGCCCCGGCGTTGTTCGTTATGGCTTTTACCAAACAGAAGCACAGTCTCATCCATTGATCCACCTGCCTGAGCTTGCTGACGATATGATGCAGGCAATGGAAGAAGGGAGAAGAGAGGATGCGCTGGCTTTATTCGATGCCTTTGAACTAGAGGGGGCAACCCTGTCACAACTAAAAGAGCTGCTGATTTTATTTAAATCACGGCTCCGAACAGACTGGCCTATATTCACGATCAACACCTTAGCAGAATGCCGCCAGTGCTGTGAACATTTATTTGATGTGTACGAAGCAAGGACCCAGACTGTGAATGACATGGAGCGGGCAAAGCGCTACATCAAAACGCATTTTTGTGAACAGATCACGCTGGAGCAGACAGCCGCCTATGTTGATTTAAGTCCAACCTATTTCACAAAACGGTTTAAAGACGTGACAGGGCTGGCATTTAAAGAATATGTGACGAACTGCCGACTGGATAAAATTAAAAAACTTCTCAAAGACAGCTCGCTGAGTTTAAAAGAAATTACCTATCAGGCGGGATATACAGATCCCAATTACGTCAGCCGTGTGTTTAAGAAGATGGTCGGCTGTTCACCGAAGGAATATCGAAAACAGACCGTAAAAAAATGAAGAATTTCATAAAAAAGTGAAGAAGTTTGTCTGAAAAAAAGCAAGGATCTTCCATTATACTTATTTTGATAACGCTTACAAAATAGGGATGGGGGATCAATCATGAAGGTTAAATTAGGCTTTACGCTGTTAGCGCTCTGTATGCTTATCATCACTGCCTGTAGTTCAACGACGAACTCAGATGCAAAAAAAGAGGATGGAGCAGAGAAGCTCGACATTTTCTCTTGGTGGACTGGAGCAGGTGAGGAGGATGGACTAAAAGCACTCATTCAACTGTTTGAAGAGAAAAACAAAGATATCCCAATTGAAAATGCAGCCGTCGCAGGCGGTGCTGGTACAAATGCAAAGGCTGTTCTGACTAGCCGGATGCAAGGAAACGACCCGCCAGCTACATTCCAAGTACATGGCGGAGCGGAGCTGAATGAGAGCTGGGTCGCAGCGGGCAAAATGGAGCCGCTCGATGATCTATATGAAAAAGAAGGCTGGAAGGACAAATTTCCGGAATCACTCATCGACCTTGTCAGCAAAGATGGGAAAATCTATTCAGTACCAGTGAATATTCACAGGGGCAATGTGCTTTGGTATAACAAGAAGGTATTTGATGATGCAGGATTAGAGCCGCCAACGACCTTTGATGAGTTTTTCAAAACAGCAGATGCATTAAAGAAAAAAGGCATTACACCGCTTGCACTAGGGGATAAAGAACCTTGGGCAGCAACACATTTGTTTGAGAGTGTACTGCTCGGCGTTTTAGGCGCTGACGACTATCAAAAACTTTGGGCTGGCGACATGAAAATGGATGACGCAAAAGTGAAGGAAGCGGCAGATATTTTTGGACGCATGCTTGAATACGTCAATGATGATCACAGTTCACGTAACTGGCAGGATGCCTCGCAGCTCGTAGCAAAAGGGGAAGCTGCAATGAATGTCATGGGCGACTGGGCGAAGGGGTACTTTGTGAATGATCTGGATCTGAAGGTGAATAAAGACTTTGGATACGTGGCGACTCCTGGTACTGAGGGAAGCTTTATGGTGATCACCGATACATTTGGACTGCCAAAAGGCGTGGAACAGCCAGAAAATGTGAAGAAATTCTTATCTGTCTTGGGATCTGTGGAAGGACAGGATGCATTCAATCCGCTGAAGGGATCGATTCCGGCACGTGTGGATGCTGATGTTTCTAAATATGATGAATACGGAAAATCGGCGATGAAGGCATTTAAAGAATCAAAGCTGGCGCCGTCTCTCGCGCATGGTTCAGCTGCTGAAGAAGGGTTTGTGACAAAAGCGAATCAAGCCGTCAATATCTTCGTCACACAAAAAGACAGCAGCCAGTTTGTTTCATCTTTAAAAGATTCAATGAAATAAAGACGAAGAGGCGGCGACTTAGCACCGCCTCTTTTTTAAAAAGGAGTGTAGCTTCATGCGTATGGATACATCGCCGATCACAAAGACAACAACACCCAAAGTCAAACGCGTCCGGAGAAAATGGAGTGGGGATCAGCTACTAGCGCTTCTCTTTTTAGCCCCGTCAGCTGTGTTATTATTCATCTTTGTTTACGGTTTTATTGGCTGGACAGGGTATGTGTCATTATCAAATTGGACCTCGCTTGTTCCCGATTTCTCTTTCGCAGGTCTTCAAAACTATATGATGCTGTTTCAAGATTTTCGCTTTCAGTCAGATCTTCGGAATACGGTCTTTTTTACTCTATTTTTTATTGGAGCCGTTATTGCCTCTGGTCTCGCACTTGCGATTTTACTAGATCAGAAAATCAAGGGTGAATCTCTATTTCGGAATTTATTTTTCTTTCCAATGGCTCTTTCTTTTGTTGTGACAGGGGTCGTCTGGCAATGGATTTTAAACCCGTCCACTGGAGTGAATCTCTTTTTAAAGACGCTTGGTATTCAGCCTAAGTGGTACACGGATACGAACATTTTAGCCGGATTTGCCTGGGGGAAAATTGAGTTTGGTGTCCCTGGGGCCATGATTGCTGTCGTCATTGCAGCTGTTTGGCAGATGACTGGTTTTTCTCTGGCGATGTATTTGGCAGGTTTGAGAGGCATTCCAGAGGAAGTAAGAGAGGCTGCTAGAATGGATGGCGCAACCGAATGGCAGATTTACCGGAAGATTATTTTTCCTCTACTAAAGCCGATTACTGCAAGTGTCATTATCATTATGGCTCATATTTCATTAAAGATTTTCGATTTGATTTACTCGATGACAGGACCGGGTGCAAACTTTGTTACAGATGTTCCGGGCGTTTACATGTTTGAAATGACCTTTAGAGGAAACCATTATGCAGGTGGTGCCGCCATCGCGATTGTGATGCTGATCTCTGTTGCGGTCTTTATCGTGCCATATCTCCTGTCGAGCCGGAAGGGGGCGTCATCATGACAGCTAGATGGTTTGTCCGTCCAGTCCTTTATGCTTTATTGATTTTGTGCAGCCTTTTTTTCCTCATGCCAGTCTATGTCATGCTCGTCACAAGTTTGAAGCCATTAAGTGAAGTGACCCTTGAAAAAATGTGGGCGCTGCCATCAACACTCGATTTTTCAAGCTATCAAATCGCATTTGAAAAGCTAGCGCCCAATTTAATGAATTCTCTTTATCTAGTCATTCCGGCCACCTTATTATCAGCTGTCTTAGGGGCGATGAATGGCTATGTCCTATCAAAATGGCGTTTCAAAGGATCGGAAGTGGTCTTTACGCTGATGCTGTTTGGAATGTTTATTCCATACCAAAGTATCCTCATTCCACTCATTCAATTTTTACGTGAAGTCGGATTGTACAATTCGATTCCAGGTTTGGTGCTTGTCCATGTCGTATATGGACTTCCAATCACAACGCTCATGTTTCGAAACTTCTATGTGAGCATTCCTGATGAAATGATTGAATCGGCAAAAATGGACGGCGCAGGGTTTATCGGGATTTTCAGACATATGATTCTTCCGCTTTCGATCACAGGGTTTGTTGTGGTCGCGATTTGGCAGTTCACAAATGTGTGGAATGAGTTCTTATTTGCAGTCACGATGACCACTGCGGAGCATCAGCCAGTGATGGTTGCCTTGCAAAATCTATCAGGCAGTCAAATTGTGCAATGGAACGTCCAAATGGCAGGGGCAATATTGGCCGCACTGCCGACACTTTTGGTCTATATTCTGCTCGGAAAATACTTTGTCAAAGGGCTTCTTGCAGGCTCTGTCAAAGGATAAAATCTTTTCGTGTTATCGTTTTCATTTGGTGTACTGAAAGGATTGACTTCTTTTTAGATAGCGTCATAATAAAAGTTGAGACTTGCTAGTTTTCATCAAGGCTTGGCAAGGATTATCAAAGGGTAGCAAAGGGAGGAGTCATCCTGAATGAAGCAGTCACCAATTTTTTTACTGCCTGAATTGAAGGAGAGAATATGGGGAGGTACAGCCTTAAGAGATCAATTTGGCTATGATATTCCTTCTGAACAAACGGGAGAATGCTGGGCAATTTCTGCTCATCCAAACGGACCAAGTGTCGTGCAAGACGGTCCATATAAAGGGAAAACGCTGATCGAACTATGGGACAATCACAGAGAATTGTTCGGGGGAATAGAAGGCGACAGATTCCCGCTGTTAACCAAAATTTTAGATGCAAACCAAGACTTGTCCGTTCAAGTTCATCCAGATGATGATTATGCGGAAAGACATGAAAATGGCGAGCTTGGAAAAACAGAGTGCTGGTATATCATTGACTGCAAAGAAGGAGCAGAAATGATCTATGGGCACAGCGCAAGAACAAGA
The DNA here is from genome assembly GCF_009937765.1 of Bacillus pumilus. Classification (NCBI taxonomy): domain Bacteria; kingdom Bacillati; phylum Bacillota; class Bacilli; order Caryophanales; family Bacillaceae; genus Bacillus; species Bacillus pumilus. The sequence continues at coordinate 472,851 of NZ_CP047089.1, forward strand.
ACTGAGCTTGTGACCATGATGAACAGTGGAGATTGGGAAGGTCTTTTGCGTCGTGTCAAGATTAAGCCTGGTGATTTTTATTATGTGCCGAGTGGTACCATTCATGCGCTGTGCGAAGGAACGCTTGTCCTCGAAACGCAGCAAAGCTCAGATACAACCTATCGAGTATATGATTATGAACGAAAAGATCAGAATGGCCATGAACGTGAACTTCATTTTGCGCAAGCCATTGATGTCACAACGGTCCCTCATGTAGACGGTTATGCAGATGAATCAGTTGAAACACGCCGTGGGCTGACCATTCGAACTTTTGTTGAAGCAGAGTATTTTTCTGTGTATAAATGGGAAATTGATCAAGCAGTAGAGCTTTCGCAAGATTATCCGTTTTTGCTGTGCAGTGTAATTAGCGGGGAAGGGGCTCTAACGCATGATGGGCATACATATCCACTGCCTAAAGGAGCTCATTTTATCCTGCCGGCTGAAACAGGGAGCTTCTCAATTGAAGGAAATTGTGAACTGATTGTATCGCATATATAAACTGAAAAGACTTTCAAGCATAAGTAACAGCTTGAAAGTCTCTTTTTGTGACAAATATAGTAAGTTTAGTTTAGAACTTTATAGAATGTGTCCATTGCTTTTTTATTATATTCTTTATAATCAAATGGAGCATAAGCAGGGTGTGTATGAGAGCTAAAGTTGTTTAGACCTTGTATAAGCCCGTCAATACTATTATCTACTAGAGCCCCGTATTTACCATCTTCTAAAACAGTTCTATTAGCAATGATATCTGTTGCTAAAATATCCATGCCTAGTGTCATCGCCTCTAAAAGAACCATTGGCTGTCCTTCATAATGTGATGATAGAACAAAACAGTCACACATCTTTAGGACGGTAAATGGATTCTCAACCTGACCGACTAAGAACACATGGTTTTGCAATTCAAATTGGTCTACTAACATTTGAAGGTCTTTCTTTAGTGGACCGTCACCGAGAATATATAGTTTGCTATTTGGGTTTGTTTCGACATGTTGTTTAAAAGCAGTAATTAAATTATCTTGCCCTTTCTCTGGAGACAAACGTCCCATATTAACAAAATTATAGTGTTGTTTTGATGGATAAGGAACAAACTCTTTTCCTATCTGGAAACCACGAAACCTAATTATTTCTAATGTTTTTTTATCTACCCAGCCTATTTTTTCGTTATCGAGTTCTATTGTACAGTATGTTGATATAGGTGTTGTGACCTCTTCAGTAACAATAAATTCTTTTTGATTATACTGATAATAATCTTCTATGACCTCATATCTAGTATTTTCATTTGTTTTATTAAAAATTTTATAGTCATTTAAATGAAGTAAAGCAGAATAACTCACTTCTTTACGACTTAAAATGGTTTGATGGTCTAATTGTTTAAATGCTTTTACATTTAACCATCCAATTACATGTCCATCATAAGAAAATTGATAATAGGTAGATGTGTTCGTTTTATGACTCTTGGTTACAGTCACAATTAAATCTTTATATAAATCAGCGCTGCAGACTTCAGTATAACCGAAATTTGGATAAGCTTTAGACCATATTTTGTGATTTTCTGTATGAACAATCTTCATTTGTTTATTTAAATTTCTCTCTAAAAATGTTCTATTATTCAATGAGCGAATAAATTCTTCATGGACATGGTAATTTTCGCTTAGTAATGTGTGTTTTTCTTTTTCTATCAAAGCTTGCTTTTCTTCAGAGAGATTACTAATTAGTTCATATTCCTTCAGTATTTTTAGAGCAGACGAGTCTATCCAGCCTATTAGTTGTTTATTAACATAAAATCTGCTATAGGAGGAGCGTTCAGTCCTGGCTTCTCTATCTATTTCTACCATAATATTCTTATAGGGGTAGCTAGAAGACACTTTTTTAATACCCTTTGTTTTATAGGGTTTTGTCCAAATATCATTGCGTTTAGGAGAAGTAACCACTGCCAATTTATGAACTTTTTCTTCACATAGAATACTATCAGGAAGAAGCTTAAATGCTTCTTTATTTAACCATCCCACAACATGATCTTCATAAGTAAACTTATATAATACTTCGTTTTGATTTGTTACAGCTTTTCTCGTAACCATCACTACTTTGTTTTCAAACTCTTTACTTGAAAAAGTAGAAGGATGATTTTCTACTAATGTCGTAAAAATTTTATCATGTTTGCTACTGATAATTCTTGCTCTGGAGTTAAATGCTTTATTTGAGACGATAAGGCTATTTGAGTCTTTCTCACTAATAGGTGAATCGGTTCCTAAGATTTTATCTGGATTAATTGAGTTCATCACATAATCAAATTTACTTTCATCTGCATAGTGAGATAAATTTTGTTTATTTAAATCCATTGTACCTTTAGAAACACTCACTAACTTATCGAATTTATGATATATAGTGAATAAACCTCTCAGATTGATTCTATGAGGTTTCTTCCCATTAATCGTTCTTTCGCTATCTGAAAGAAGATCATTGTGCATAAAACATATTTTTGTTTTCGCATCGGCAGAAACGAGATATTTAGCCCAATATAAGCTATAACCACTAAAATCAATCACATGATCAAAGGTGGATTTTCCAAAAAGTCGCTTGAATTCTCTAGAATAAGCATCTTTTGGGTAGAGTCTTTTTTCTAATTTCCCCTTAACTCCACGATTATGAATTAATTTATCTTTATAAACTTCTTGCAGAGTATATACAGGTAGACCTGGCTTAAAGATAAACCTGACATTTTTATTGACTTTTGCAATGTTATTTAATACTTCTTTTGAATTCGGTGTACTCATATAACAACTGACGTCATATTTATCATAGTCAATATTTTGAGTTAGGTTAATAAAAGAGGAAGTAATACCATTATTTTTCATTCCCCCTGGGTATATCAATATTTTCTCTTTCTTATTATTATGAGTGTTGATACAGCGAATGTTTTCAGTCACTTTATTGAAGATAGTATTAACGACTCTCTCAGTCACTTTACCATCATCGTGCTTTGTGAATTCATGTTTGAATTGATCATATTGGGTTTTAAATTGTGTACTTATTTCCTTAATTTCACTAATTGATTTTGCTAGATCCCTTATGTTGTATACACGAGGTCCTGGTAGGTCTTCAAGCTTAAAATACATGCCACGTTCTTCTGTGTATTCATCTGCGTCCCACATATAAAATAGGATGGGTTTATTTGTAACTAGAAAATCAAAAAATATACTTGAATAATCGGTGATCAATAAATCAGTTGCACATAACAGCACATTTGTATCAATAAAATCCGGTATTAGCCGACCTTGTAATTCTGTTGAACGACTTGCTTGATGATAAAGAAATGGATGAAGCTTAAGAAGAATATTGTATTCTTTTCCGCATTTTTCTTGTAAGTAATTCAGGTCAGAAGTGATTTGGGTTAAATTGTTTTTAACCTTACCGACATTCGTTCCTTTCCATGTAGGTGCATATACAATGGTTTTTTTCTCTAAAGATAAGCTAACTCCAAATGATTGAAGACTTTTTTTGAAAGCATTGGAATCAGAATTCAACGTTAGATCAATTCTTGGGTATCCTTCTTCTACTATTTTCCCCGGGAAAATGTGTTTTAGCTTATAACTATTTAAAAACATGCTTGTTGTATGTTCATTTGGGCTAATTAGATAATCTGAACTCAAAAAATTTCTCAGTACGTTCTGAGAATGTGCAGGGTTTCCTGGAATATCAAAGCCCATATATTTTAAAGGTGTACCATGCCATGTATTAATATAGACTTGCTCTTCTTTACATATAAAGAATGGTTGGAAAGTAGAGTTATTGATTAAATATTTAGCAGTGGCTAGATATTTTAAATAATCTTTAGAGTTTCTTTTGACAAAAATCACATTTTTGTCATCTTTATATTTATTCAAAATTGGTTTTAATGTTTCAAAGTCTTCAATAGCCCAAATGTGAGTATAGTCTTTAAAATTAGGCTGATGAAGCAAATATTCAAAAATGGCTAATGGACTATCGGTCATGCTTTTTCCATCTCTAGATTCATAAAATACAGTTTTATCAACAACTTCAAGATGTTGATAATAGTATGCATATAGGTTATTCCTTTGGTGTCTCTTATCTTTAATAAAATTTCTTAAAGGGTCTTTTAAAAAATTTATTTTTCTTTTTAAAATCTTTTTGTTCCGTTTTAAGATCTTCTTATTCATTAGTGTGACTCCTTTTAATATTCCTTTTTAAAAAGTCGAGAATCTGTTGTAATATACAGACAAGTGAATTTGAAATTTCGATAAAAAATGCAAATGATGCTATATGATACCACATCTTCAAAGAGAATTTAATATGATACTAAATCTTTAATGGAAATTTAAGATGATGAAATGATATTTAAGTGAAAACATGTTGAAAATATCAATTGAAATACATAGATATTAATATATTGAGTCTTTTGTTGTTAAAATAATTAGGTGATTCTGTCGATAAAGAGATTAGTAGACTATTATGCAAAGTTAAGAGAGGGACAGTGAACGTGAAAAAAACCATCAAGATTATGTTACTCGCAGCTGCCTTTGGTATGACAGTACATACGGGCAAAGAAGCACAAGCAGCCTCCTATGTCGATCAATCCATTTATACGATGAACACCTCAAAAGTATTTACAACAGAATCAGAAGTGAAAAAAGCAGTGGAAACATTGAAGAAGGACAAAAAGTGGACAGCCACTTATCAAACCTCAGGAAACACGTCGACCTATCAGCTCACTGCCTCAGGATATGAATCACAAGCAGCAGCGAGTGCAAGTGCAGCTGCATTAAAAAAAGAGACGGGCATGAGCGGTACAGTGTCGCCAGTAGGTGACCGGCTCCCTTTACAAAAGGTCGTATCTGACCCCGTCAATGATGAAGCTCAGGCGAAAAAGCTCTCACTCGAGCTAACGAAAACATCAGGACTCAATAGCACCTATGAGGCCATCAATCAAAGCAGACCTTCTTATCAGGTCATTTCAGGAACCATTGATTCTGAAACGAAAGTTAAAAACATTCAAACCGAATTACAAAAGCAGGCCGGTGTCACGAGTACATACCAAACTGAAAACAAAGCTGGCACTGTGTATCAGCTGATTTCAGGTGGTATCGTTGGACAAAGTAAGGCGAATACGATCCTGCAAGGCTTTCAAAAAGAGTCTGGTTTAAAAGCAGTGCTTCAAACGGTGACAGCAGGCAAGCCGTATTACATCGTCACATCAGCTGCACAAGTGAACCAGTCAAAAGCACAGACACTTCTTACCCAGCTTCAAAGAGAAGCAAAGATCAACGGGAAGATTCAAAAGACAGGCGCTTTAAAAAATGTGTATCGCTTGGAATCAGGCTATTTCAAAGACAGCAAACAAGCATCCTCCGCAGCGGCCCAGATTAAGAAACAAACCGGCGCTACAGGGACTGTGCAGCGAGTGGGAAAAACAAAAAATTATATCGTGAAGCTCAATCAACTGAACGATACAGCATACGGAAAAACGGTGGCCTTTTTCAAGAAAAAGAAATGGCGCTACACATCGCAAAAGATCTCTTCTACACAGCCATATCAAGTAGTGACTGGAAACCTATTAGGAGATGATCAAGCGAAAAAAGCAGCAGCTTTCTTCCAAAAGAAAAAGGTATCAGCGACAACGAAAAAAACAGGTAAAGCATCTGACAGCACGTATCGACTTGTCGTCAATCAATCAGCGGAGCAAGCCAAAATCAATAAAGGTGCCGCATATTTAAAAACGCAGAAGGTGACAAGCAGCATTACAACTGGTAAGGGCCAAGCTGTCAGCAAAACGTATAGTCTTAAGACGACACCTGTATATGAGCAAAGTAAAGTCAAGCAGGCTCAAGAGATCATCAAAAAAAATGGCGTTGCCAGCAGTACAAAAACGTTGGCAGAAGTGGTTAAACAATACCGAATCACAACAGAGCCGACAGTGAATCAGACAAAACTCAATCAAGCGCTAAGCTATTTAACGAAACAAAAAATGAAAGCAGCTGCTCAAAAAACAGGGACAGCTGATTATGCTCAATATCAGATTAAAACAGGTACCATCTCAACAGCTACATTGCGCGACCAAGGCTTGGCATTTTTCAAAAAACGGAATGAACCAGCTGTCTATCAGACAACAACGAAACCAACCTACAAAATCAACATTACGCAGCAATTCACAGGATTACCAACTGTAAATGCGGCGATTGCTTTTGTGAAAAGTCAATATGGCTGGACAGCTACAGCCGTAAAAATCAAAAATGGCCCAATGGTCATGCAAACGAACTACAACCTCACTGTCAACGAGATGGTGAACAAGCAAATGAAGGTGTCCCCACAGACCGATGGTGCAGCCTATGTATATGCACCATATGTCGACGCGGCGACGTCAACTGTGAATACGGACGGCTTAAATGTTCGTTCGACACCTGATTCGAGCTCTGCTAGCAACATCGTGGCGCAGCTGAATAAAGGAGCAAAAGTGAAACAGCTTGGGAAAGAAGGAAACTGGATCAAGATCAGCCTTGGCTGGAGAAATGCAAGTGCAGCAGAGGTGCAAAAATATGTAGACCCAGCTAACATTGCAGAAGGCACTCAATCTTACTTCCAATTTCTAAAACTCTCTGAAGCTGCGAATCTCAATCCGGCAGAAGTCAATTCAAAGATTCTAGCAGGCAAAGGGATTCTAGCAGGTAAAGGACAAGCCTTTATTACGGCAGCGAAAACGTATCATATCAACGAAATTTATCTCATTTCTCATGCGTTGCTTGAAACAGGTAACGGAGGTTCCATTTTAGCGAATGGGACGATGTTTAATGGAAAGAAAGTATATAACATGTATGGCATTGGCGCATACGACAGCAATCCAAATTACCTCGGTGCAAAATATGCGTATGAACAGCAATGGTTCACGCCAGAGGCAGCGATTATTGGCGGGGCAAAATTCATTGGCAACAGCTATATCAATCACGCCACATACAAACAAGATACGATTTATAAAATGCGCTGGTCTAGTGCAGCGACTCATCAATATGCAACAGATATTGGCTGGGCATATAAACAAGTCACTCGTATGTATAGCTTGTATAACTTACTTGATAACTATACGCTCTATTACGATATCCCAGTCTATAACAAATAAAAAAACGTCCGTGCTTCCTATTGAGAAGCCGGACGTTTTTTGTGTAAGAGCTGCTGTTCAATAAAGGATAAGAGCTGTTCACTGGACCTTCCCTCTGAATATTGATTCCATTCCTCGGCAAAGGTTTTGATTTGTCTTTGGTGATCTGATTCTTTTAGATGAAGGAGCTCTTTCAAGAGCATGTTTTGAGTGACACAAGCCTTCCCGGGAATGATGTCCTCATACCGATCGACTAAACCGCGCTTCTCTCGATAAGTGTCTAAGTCATAGGTGAAGAATAAAACGGGCTTTTCAAGCAGCGCATATTCAAATACGATCGACGAGTAATCTGTGATCAGGACATCGCACACACGAAGCAATGGATAAAGCGGCTGATCAGATACATCAAATATCCATTCATCGTCTGTTTCCGCCTTCGCTAAATGCTTGACCGCAGGATGTAACTTGACGAGCAGAATATAATCGCCGTTTAGCTCTGTTTGCAATTGCTCCTTTGAAAAAGGCAGGATAAGACCGTCCATTGCAAAGTCTCGATAGGTCGGCGCATAAAGCAGGATCTTTTTCCCTTTAGGAAAATCATTCCGCTTCAATGAATGTCGGCGCTGATCATAGTACAAATCCGTCATTGGTACACCAGTTGGTAAAAAACGTTCATCATTTACCCCAAACGAAGACTTAAAAATCTCGCGCATATGATTTGAGCCTGTAACAATATAATCGAAAGACGCATAGACTCGTTTGAATCGTTTGATGTCACGAGGACTTCGTTCTGAATTTGATGCATCTTCAAGACCAAATTTTTTCAACGCCCCATTGGCATGCCATACTTGAATACAAGTGGTAGAAGGACGTTTTCTGAGTACACTTGTCATGAGAAAGTAATTATCTGTCACGACAACCTTGCTTTTAAACATTGTATAAATACATTGAATGAGATGGAGAGGATTTTTTTCATGAAAATAGCGAAATGACAAATGAGACGTGTCCTTTTCTATCGCAGAAGCATGCTTCGTGTAGAGGACAGTGAGCTTCATCTTCATGTTCGCCTGTTGTTGATAAGTATCAATAAGAGCAGCTGCATTCTCTTGAAATGAAACAAGCAGCGTCACCTGGTTTTCCCGTGGTTTCACGCCGCTCATTAGCCATCCAATGAAAGAAACGAAAGCTGCATAGCCTGAAATGATCATTGAGCGTATAGTTCTCATTGGTCAGTCTCTCACAGCTGCTTCGTCTGATCCTTTACTTGCTCAGGATAGTAACGTTTTTTCCCTTTGTTTTCTTTCAATACGGCAAAAGCGTATTTGGGAATATTCAGCATTCGTTTCCATCTCCATGGATTCACAACAAGTCTGTACAGCCATTCTGTATTTGTTTTAATCATCCAGCGTGGTGCACGCTTCACCGTTCCGCTAAATACATCAAAGCTTCCGCCTAAACCGATGCAAACAGCCTGCGGGAATAAATGACGGTATTCATAAATAAAGTTCTCCTGATTTGGATAACCTAAAGCAACGAATACCATATCGGCTTTCGAGCGGGCGATTTGTTTTGCTACGAAACGTTTATCGGCTTGATAGCCGTCACAGCTGCCTGCAATGACCACATTTGGATATTCCGTATCAATTCGCTGTTTAACAGCCTCAAGCACTTCTTTTTTTGCCCCATATAAAAAGATACTTTTAGACTGCTTGTTTGCTAGATCAAGCATAGACATGAAGACATCAAAGCCAGCAATTCTTGACTTCAGCGGACTTTGTGTCAAACGTGACATCAAGACAACGCCTACACCATCCGGCAGAACATAATCCGCAGAAGAGACAACTTGATGATACGCATCATCCTTCATAACAGCATAGCCAATCTCTGGATTGACTGTCGCAATCATGGCGCCTCTTCTTTGAGAAATATGATGGTGATTCATATAACTAATAAATTCATCTAGGTCGCCGTTTACATAAGAAAGGTTAGAGACCACTTCTGTTTGCATTGTTTAGACCTCCTTTTTTATCTTGGTATCTATGAACGTTCATTGTAAATTCATTCTTCGTCTACTCATCATTTTATCACAGATGCTCCATGAAATATTAACAATAACTTTACAAACCTTTAAATTTCATGACATTTTCATCAATTCATAATGAGGCTGCTGCGAGAAACATTGATTCTTCGGACTTTCGCTTCTGCACCCAATAAATTGGAAATAGTTTGTCTTTACATTTTCTTAACCTTTCATAGGCATTGTGATATAATGAGGTTCCGAAGAGCGAAAAAATGATCGATGATTATAGGATTACGGATAAACATTACTGCATGAAAGCAGTCAAATAAGGAACGAAGAAAGGAGTTTATGTTTGCAATGAAGAAAGTTATTACTTACGGTACATTTGATTTATTACACTGGGGGCACATTAAGCTGCTTGAACGTGCAAAGCAGCTTGGAGATTACTTAGTGGTGGCCATTTCGACAGATGAGTTTAACTTACAGAAATCAAAAAAGGCTTATCATAGCTACGAGCATCGAAAGCTCATTCTTGAAACGATTCGTTATGTAGACGAAGTCATTCCAGAAAACAGCTGGGATCAAAAAGTCCGTGACGTGCAAGAGCACGATATTGATGTGTTTGTCATGGGAGATGACTGGGAAGGTAAATTCGATTTCTTGAAAGAGCATTGCGAAGTCGTGTACTTGAAAAGAACAGAAGGTATCTCGACAACACAAATTAAGGAAGAAATTGCAGGACTTTAATTATTTAAGATAGTGCTTCTTATCTTTTGGTGAGAAGTGCTTTTTTATGTTAACATATCGGTTAAAAATTTATTTAAATATCGACGGAATAATTGGACAACAATGAAAGGTTGAGTGTTTTGATCCAAACATGGTTTAACAAGCTTAGAAAAAAGACACATGAAGATAATCAAAGTCAGCCGCAACAACAATTGCAAATTCCTGATATGGAGTATTACTTTATTACTGGAAGAATTAAAGAAAAATATGGTGGTATGACGAAGTCGTTATTACTACGTGCGAACTTATTTGGATTAAAGAATATTTCAACCCATTTTTTAACCTTTTCATATGATCAAGAATTTTCTCAGAAAGTGAAAGGGATCTTTGACAAGCAAATAGTCGATCCTAACGTGACGAAAATCCAAAATATGTATGAAGATTTCCTTATTCCAAATTGTTCACCAAAGGAACAGTATCAGCCAACTTATCACGCTGGCAACAATAAAGGGTCATTTGATCATGAAGATCCATCGGTTCGTATGATTAGAAATGAAAAATCAAATCAAATTGAGATAGTTGATTATTTTCATCCAAATCAGCAATTGGAGAAGCGAGAGGAATATAACTCCCAAGGGCAGTTGCATAAAGTTTCCTATTTCTCTCAGGAAACGGGCAAAGTCTATCGAGAACTATTCATTTATGAAAACACTCATATTTATATGAAAAAAGGATATGCTGATCTTAAAGAAGAAGCTAAAAGTAAATTGAGAGACATCATTTGGTATTCCGAAGAAGGGATAAAAACCTTTAAAAATGAAAAAGAATTAAGACAAGAGTGGCTTACAACTATTCAGTATAAAAATGATCGGAAAAAGCTCTTTTTAGTTGATAGCCGGAAGCAGGATAAGTATGTGTTCCAATTGAAAAAAAGGAGTTCATCTTATTTCTCAGCAATCATTCACAGTAAACACTATGAAAGAGAAAAGACGGAATTACGTTCTGATTATAATGAATTATTTACTCAAGTAAGAAAACAAAAAGTAGATGCCGTCTTTTTTATCACTGAAGAGCAAAAAACAGACGTAGTGAAACAATTTGGTCATCAAAATATATTCTTTTTAACACCACATACATTAGATCGTTCGTCGCATCAAGTACAAGATCACTATACTGCTGATCCGAATAAGGTACTGATGATGGCGAGATTGACCAAAATAAAAAATGTCATAGATGCCATACGTTCGTTTGAATTTGTGATAAAGGAAGTACCGAATGCAAGGCTTGAAATCTTTGGTTCAGGACCTCAAGAAAAGCAACTAAAACAAGAAATTAAAAGATTAGACTTGGGGAATAATGTCTTCTTGAAAGGATTCACTCAAAATCCTGATGCTGAATTTAGAACAGCTAGAATGTCCCTTTCTACCTCTATTTTTGAAGGCTGCCCATTGTCAATCATGGAATCAATCGTTAACAATTGCCCTGTGATTACCTATAATTACGATTATGGTGCTAGCACGCTTGTGAAAAATCAGTTTAATGGATTTGTTGTTGAGCAGTATGAAGTGAAACAGTTAGCTAACAAAATCATTGAATTGTTGAAAAATGATGAACAGTATCAGATTTTTTCAGAAAATTGTCAGGAGACTGCAGAGGTATATTCAATTCCCAACTATTATGAAAACTGGACAACGGCACTTCATAAAATGATAGAAGTGCGAGAAAAAAGAGACCAAATTCAAAAAATGATGAAGTCTATTCATTTTAAATTAGTGGGAATTGATGTTGAACATCATATTCTTTCCTTGGATTTGCACATAGAAGGTGCTATTGAAAAACGAAAAAAGGTTATATTAGAACTTGTCGGTTATGATCGGCATAACCATGCCGAGTTATTCTCTAAAAAAATCGAAAATTTAAAGGTCTCCTTTCCAATTGGACATGCATCCATACAAGCTGCATTGAAACGGAACAAAACGAAATATGTTGATTTCTATATTAGAATGAGAGACGCAGAATACAATGAAAACATTAAGCGTTTACCAATTGCCGAGCATCTGCTCAATGAAAAAGATGTATCAAAAGTTGACGGTGTTTCTTATAAGACAATTAAAGGGAATTATTCTTGGAAGGTGAATAAATAATGAATAGAAACTTTTAATTATCATATATCGTGTTATAAGTACGACAATAAACTTTAGATTTCTATGAACAGAGGAGATAAATGATTAATGATTGAAGAAGCCGTTCAGAAGAAAAGTATCGTTGAGTGTTTAAAGAACCACGATCAAAAAATAGAAATTTTGTTGAGGATAGATGATGATAGGCCATTAGAAGGTCGATTATTTTATTTACTCATGAGAGAAAGGGTCTCAAAGCAGGAAGTATACCTTCCTCTTAAACATCTAGTGGAAAATCAATTTCAAATAGAGCTTCATGAAGATTCTTTCTCGAATAAAATGGAACAAGGGCAAACGTACAACTTATATGTGACGGATTTTTCTGAGATGCTGACTGATAGTAGTGAGAATGAAGATGAAACCGAAGACTCTTCATATGATTCTGAGGGTGATGACGAAGAGGTTGAATTGGAGGAGGAAGAAGACCAATTCACAAGTGAAAACAACCAGTATTATAAGTGTCGTCTAAGGCTAGATGTGGAGATGCCTGAACTCTGTTTCATAGAAAATAAAAGTGCAATGCTCCTTGCTGTACCATATCGTACGGATAAAGGTAATGCTTCTATTAAGATCAAGAGAGAAATGAAGGTCAAGAAAACGAATCAGATATCACTTAATGAGACCAATCTCCTTACTATAAGTGGATATTGTGGTGTCATAAGTGCTGAGCACTCTTATCGAATCAAAAACATTCAAATTCTGTTTAAAAGGGGCGAAGTGGAGCATCGGTTCCCCGTAAACTATCAGCGAAAAAGTGATGTGGATGGTTATAGAACGGATGGGGAGATCCCGGAAATATATCCATTCAACGTTGAAGTTCCTTTAGGAGGATTAACTTATTCTACAGATAAGAGATATATCTATAGAATGTATTTAGAATTTATATGTGAAGTTAATGGAACAGAAGAGACTTTAACAACACCATCTCTTGTGTTTGGAGATCGATCTATTCAACTAAAGGGACTCGTCCAAATACAAAAGCAGAATAATGTCCCAATTCGATATGAGGTGTATCGAAAGAAAAAGAGACGACAAACGCTAGGCATTCGAATCAATGATTATACAATGAAGACTCGTGTGAAGTACTACGTCAAAAGCAAGTGGAAGAAGTTCAAAAAGCAAATCGGTAAAATAAAGAAAGTCCGTAACCGTCTTGTGACAAGTACCTTCAAAACGACCTTTCAGCTTGCGAGCAAGCTGTCTGTGAAAAAGAAAACTGTTGTTTTTGAAAGTTTTAATGGAAAACAATTTAGTTGTAACCCGCGTGGGATCTATGAGTATATGAAAGAAAATCATCCAGAATATACGTTGATCTGGAGCGTGAAAAAAGGGCATGAAGCACCGTTTAAGGAAAAGGGCATCTACTATATCAATCGTCTGTCATTGAAATGGATTTTTGCAATGGCAAGAGCCGAATATTGGGTCGTCAACAGCCGTTTACCTCTATGGGTTCCAAAACCAGAGCATACAACATACTTGCAGACATGGCACGGTACACCGTTAAAACGACTGGCGATGGATATGGACGAGGTGCATATGCCTGGAACAAACACGAAGAAATACAAAAAGAATTTCACGAAAGAAGCATCGAATTGGGACTACCTCATATCTCCCAACGCTTACTCGACTGAAATCTTTACACGTGCCTTCCAATTTCAAAAGACCATGATTGAGTCAGGATATCCGAGAAATGACTTCCTTCATAATCAAAACAATGAAGAAACGATGAGAGCACTCAAACAAAAGATGAACCTGCCACTTGATAAAAAATTGATCTTATATGCTCCGACATGGAGAGACGATCAATTTTATAAAAAAGGGCAGTACAAATTTGATTTAGATCTTGATTTGCATGAGATGAGAGCTGCACTTGGAGATGAATATATCATTATTCTGCGCATGCACTATTTAGTTGCTGAAAACTTTGATTTAGGACCATATGAAGGCTTTGCCTATGACTTCTCTCATTACGAAGACATTAGAGACCTTTATATGATTTCTGATCTGCTCATCACAGATTACTCATCTGTGTTCTTTGATTATGCAAACCTCAAACGTCCGATGCTATTCTATGTGCCAGACATCGAAACATATCGTGACAAGCTGAGAGGCTTCTACTTCGACTTTGAACAAGAAGCACCTGGACCTCTTGTGAAAGAAACAGCCAGCGTCATTGACTGGGTAAGAGAAACAGAACAGCCGATCTTTACTTTGCCAGCTTCATTCGCACCGTTTTATGAGAAATTCTGTTACTTAGAGAGCGGGGAGTCTTCGCAACGTGTGGTGAAGACTGTTTTTAAATATTAAATATGATATTGCATGCATAAATCACTTAATACACACTTTTTGTGTATTTTGACTGATTTATGCTTTTTTCGAGTAGACACTAAACCTATTTTTTAAAATAGTTGTTCGAAGTTTACGAGAAAAAAGAATTATTTTTGTCCACTTTTATTTGCAACAGGATAGAATATTTAGGTACAAGTATTGAAAAAATTGTTGTTTTTACACATGTGAAAACCTATAATTGTATATATAGTAGAGATTTTGTTAAAATATGAATCTGTTTCTAAAATTGTTCGTCAATTGAAAGTGAAGGGGATCATTTTGTCCAAAAGAATTTTGCTTATCACTCAAAATTTTTACCCTGAAATTGGTAGTGCGGGTAATAGGCTTAAAAATATTTATTTAATGCTACAGAGAAAAGGTTATGATGTAAGGGTCTTAACAACTCACCCAAGTTATCCTGAAAAGAACTTCTATCATAATGATAAATTTTGGGATGAGGAAGAATTAAATAATGAAGATAAAAGAATTATAAGAGTTGCAGTGAAAAATAAGAAATATTCGTTTAGCTTTTTAAATAGACTTATCTATTATCTAGAAATTATGTCGAGAATGATCATATTTATTTTTAGAGATAAAAATAAATATGATCTAATTTATGTTACAACGCCTCCGATATTTGTTGCACTTTCTGGAGTAATTGCAAAACACAAATATAAGGCGAAAATGATTTTAGATATTAGAGATTTATGGCCAGATTCATTAAAAGGCGTAGGTATTTTCAAACATTCTTTAATTATTTGGTTTTTTAAAAAAGTTGAAAAATATATATATAAAAAATCTGATCATATTGTAATAAATAGCAAAGGATTCCAAAAATATCTGGTGGATCAAAAAGAAAAAATAACATTCATTCCAAACTCAGCAAGAAAAGAAGAGTTACCTAAAAATGATAAGAAAACAACAGAACAATTTACGGTTGTTTTTGCTGGTAATCTAGGGTTAGCCCAAGATATAAGCGTCTTTGAGAATATTGTAGGGAAACTTAAAGATCATAATATTAAAGTGATAATTATCGGTTATGGGGTTAATAAACAAAAACTTGAGAAATCTATTGCTGAAAAAAACTTTCAACATGTTGAATTCATTATACCAGTGTCAAGAAAAGAATGTCTGGAAATAATGGCACAATGTGATGTCGGTATAGCAACTCTTAATCACTCGGTAATCTTTGAGACAGTTCTTCCTGGGCGTATTATAGACTATTTAACTTGTAAATTACCTGTAGTCGCATCAGTCTCGGGCTATTCAAAGGAGTTAATTGAACGAGAAAAAGTTGGTTTAATCGCAAGTACGAAAACTAGTAATGAAATGGTTTCTCATATTCTTCATTTATATAAAAATCCTAAACTAGTTGAAGCAATGAAAAATAATTGTCGCACGTTTATTGAAAAAAATTTTTTGTGGGATAATAATATACTGATATTAGATGAATTGATAAAAAAAATAATAAAAAAGGTTAATTAGTCATGAAAAAAAATATATGTATGTTTGTTTGGAACCACTTTACAAATGACGCTAGAGTAATGAGAGAATGTACAGCTTTGTCAGAAAAAGGATACAACGTAGACTTGATTTGTATACATGACCCGTCACTTAAAGATTTAAAGAGACATGAAGAAATGAATGAAAGGTTTCATGTTTATCGGGTGAAGAGATTTCCAAAATGGATAGTATTATTTCATAACGTATTTAAATTGTTGAAAAGTAAGAAATATCTTTTGTTTTTGCTTTTTTTAGTTTGGATTTTGAGCGTATATTATCAACCGTTATCTACAATTATATTTACAATTTTCCTAATAATTTTATTGAAAACTAAAATTAAAACTTTAATTATTCGAGGAAGTATTTTATGCAGAATGATATTGAAGGGTTTTAATAAAAAATATGATTTTTATCATTCTAATGATTTAAATACATTACTGCAAGGAGTTATATGCTCTAAGTTTAGACTTAATAAGAAAAAGCTAATCTATGACTCACATGAAGTTCAAACTAGTCGAACAGGATATGATAGTAAGTTCTACGGAGTGATGGAAAGTTTTCTTTTAAGATTTGTTGATCAAATGATTGTAGAAAATCATACAAGAGCAGAATATAATAAAAAGCTTTATGGGTTTTACCCACAGGTAGTTCACAACTATCCATTTATTCAAAATAAATCAATAGGTCAAGTTAATTTACACAAAATCTTAGGAATCTCAGCGAAAGAAAAAATATTGTTGTATCAAGGAGGAATTCAAACCGGCAGAGGTTTAGAAAACTTAGTGAAAGCTGCTCCATATTTTACTGAAGGAACTTTGGTTTTTATTGGAGATGGGCGTATTAAAAATAAACTTATTCAATTAACTGAAGAAATGGATCTTTCTCATAAAGTTAAGTTCCTTCCAAAGGTCCCATTAGCAGAACTCCCTAAATATACAAAGAATGCATATTTAGGTTTTCAAGTTCTTAATAATGTCTGTTTTAATCATTATTCAGCTTCTTCAAATAAATTATTTGAGTATCTAATGAGCGGGGTACCAGTAGTTGCTTGTAATTTTCCAGAGATAAAAAAAGTAGTTGAAGGTAACAACGTGGGATTGTGTATTGATTCTCATGATCATGAGGAAATTGCTAAGGCTGTAAACTATATGATTGAGCATCCTGAAAAAACTGCCGAACTTAGTACAAATGCTATTGAAGCAAGCAATCAGTACAACTGGGAAAATGAAAAGGAAAACTTCACTCGCATCTACGAATCATTAGGAGGAGAAACTGCTTGAAAAATGAAATTGACTACAGAGCAAAAAGTGTCGAATTAGAAAGAGAGTTAGTTAGTTTGAAGAAAAGGATGCTTCAATATATCTCTGTCATGAAAGAAATAAACAATGAAGCTTTGTCCCTTGACAAAACAGCTGTTAAGGGTAAAGAAAAAGACCAGTTACTCTCTAAGTTACGAAGGGTAGAAAAGCAATTAGAAGTTACCGAACGCAAACTCTCTGCTTTGCAAAATTCAACATTAGGTAAATTGACGTTAAAGTATTGGAATTTACGTAAACGGTTGAGAAGAGGGGTATAAAAGGAAATGAAATTATTAGAACTACAGAAGGAGCTCGAAAGCTTCGAAACACAGTTGAAAAGAGAGCTGAAGCCAGAAGTTGTTGAAGTTGAAGAGCTAGTTAATGCGAGTCTCTGGTTCACTAATAATGATTCTGCTGCTCAAACATTTAATCAAGGTGAAAAATTTATCATTGCAACAAATAAAAAAGAGAAGACTTATCTTTCATTTAAAGAGCAGAATAATAGTTTCAAGATACTTCCTCAACAAGAAATACGGATATATCCAGAGGAAAGAATCAGTGTTGATTTCAGGGTCAAGACATATGGAGATATCAGTGTTTATTTAATTGTAATTGAATACGATGAAAGTAAGAAACTAGCTACTGAAGTAGTGAAACCTAATCAAATGAAAGAATTTATCACCTCAAAAAACTCAAGAAATCTGAGGATCGCTTTAAAAATTTCGGGAGAAGGTTTTATAGTTGTTGAAAGCATGAGAATTACTAGAAACCTTGATTTTGATGCCTCTTCTATTTCGAGAATGAACTTATCCCAACATCGTACTCCTCGCCATGTTTCAAAACCTCTTAAAGAATATAAGGTGGCATGTATTTTTGATGAATTCAGCATGACTTGTTTTAAAGAACAAGTGACGCTCATTCCCTTTACTAAAGATAATTGGAAAGACGTATTGACACAAACCCCGCCAGATGTACTCATCGTTGAATCTGCATGGAAAGGTAATTTCGGTTCATGGGAGTATATGATTGGAAAATATAATAATCAAGATCAAAGCGAACTTATTGCTCTAGTTGAGTGGTGTAAGAGAAAGGGGATCCCAACTGCGTTTTGGAACAAGGAGGACCCAATTCACTTTGCAAAATTCATCCATACAGCAAAACTTTTTGATTATGTATTTACAACTGATCAAAATATGGTGAGTGAATACGTAAAAATTCTTGGAAGGCCTGCCGCGTATGCTTTACCTTTCTCAGCAGAGCCTAGACTGCATAATCCTATACAATTAAAGGAGAATAGAATAGATAAGGTTTGTTTTGCTGGTTCTTATTATGCAAACAGGCACGAAGATAGAAAGAGAGACATGGAACAAGTTTTGGATATTGCTGCTGAATTCGGTTTGGACATCTATGATCGAAACTATACCTTAAATCAAAAAAAAGAAGAAGATTTTAGTTTCCCTAAAAGGTTTCAACAAAGTATTAAAGGGAGCTTGAAATATGATGAAATAGCTAAAGCTAACAAAGGCTACAGGGTAATGTTAAATGTCAATAGTGTCAAAAATTCACCGACTATGTTTTCAAGGAGAGTATTCGAGGGGTTAGCTAGTGGGACTCCTATATTAAGCAGTTATTCTGAAGGTATTAAAAGAATCTTTAAAGATATTGTCATGATATCAGAAGATGAGGAGACATTAAGACAACATTTGAAATCAGTGTTTAAAGACGAAACCTTCTATAGAAGTAAATCAATGGAAGGGATTAGGGAAGTACACTTAAATCATACCTACAAACATAGGCTCACTTATATGTTAGGTAAATTTGGATATGGTGTAAAAAAAGAAGAGAAGACTGTTGCAGTTATTTCAGTTGTACGCTCAAAGGAAGAAGCATTTAAAGTGATGAATCTTTTCAGGAAACAATCTTGTGAGAATAAAAAACTTTTCTTGCTATTAGATAAATTCGATGGATATATTGATATCTTAAATCAATTTAATAATGGTTACATCAATGCTTATGTTCTCTCATATATGGATCATTACGATCGAATGGAGAACCTTGTCGATTCAGACTATGTCTCATATTTCTCACCTAGTCATTTTTATGGGGAACATTATTTGCTAGATTTATTGATTGCCACAGAATATAGTCAGGCTGAAATCATAGGGAAAGCAAATCATTTTGTTGGTGATGAAGGCGAAATTCATGAAGTCGGGCAGGGCGCAGAGTATGTGTATGTCAGCGACTTGAATATCCATAACTCTTTACTTCATAGACAAGTCTTTAAAGGAGTAGAACTAGTGAAAATTATTTCGGATTTTGAAAACAATATCTCTTTGTACTCGTACTTCAAGCAGGGGTATAGGCTTTTCAGTTCTGATAAGTTCAACTTTGTAAAAAGTCCCTCTTCAAATTCAACTGAAAAAATTGAGAATACTATAGAAATTTAGGTGGTAAGCATGAGGAAATTAAAGGTTCTTATATATGGTGATGTAGACTTGAACATAATGGATGGTTCAGCTGTTTGGCTAACATCCTTGGCAAATGTATTTAGTGCAGATGTAAATATAAAGGTAGATGTCATTCTTAAGGCTCCTATTATAAAAAAACAACTTATACAAGCACTAGAGGGTCTGTCTACAGTCAATTTGATTGATACGTTCAAAGTATTCTCTGATAGAACATTTGAGTCTCGAAAGAGAATGAATGTAGTAGAGGCAAGAGAAGTTATTGAAGAAATGGATTCCATCAATCATTATGATTTGATAGTTGCGAGAGGGAAAAACATTGTAAATGAGCTTGCTCAAAGCAGCCTAACCCAAAAGATGATACCTTATGTGACAGATTTTAATCATGATCGAGAGTTGATTAGCCATGCGGAAATTTCTCAATTAAAAGGTTTCTATGATGTATTTCCATATATGTTTGTTCAAACGAACAGTATGAAAGAAACTCTAAAATCCATACTGAATGTCGATGGTGAGAAATTCAAACTCCTTTCACCTATGATTCCTAATTATAAAGGTACCCCTTCTTTTAAAAATGAAAATAATTCATTAATTTATGCAGGTAAATTTGCCGAAGATTGGTATACAGAAGAAATCCTTGATGCATTCTCAGAAATCAAAAAGTTAGATTCTACCATTAATTTATATATAGCTGGAGACAAATTTCAAGGTGCTCTTAGAGACAGAAGAGATGAAATTATAACCAGACTGGAAAACGAAAATGGGGTCAACTGGAGAGGGGCAATTTCAAGGAGTGAGGTTCAAGATTTACTCGAACAATCCGATATAGGGATTGCATGGAGAAGCAGCTTGATCGATAATGATCAAAGTGTTGAGTTGTCTACTAAGTTATTGGAATATGGAAGAATGGGGAAGCCAATTCTACTTAGAAGAACAAAGCTTCATGAAGAGATATTGGGAGAAGATTATCCAATGTTTGTGGATACCCTAGGAGATTTTGTTGAAGCAACAATTGAGCTCTTATATAATCGTAAACTTTATAAAAAGAGTGCAAAAGCAGTTTATGAAGCATGTGAAAAATATACTTTTAAGGAAGTGTATGAAGAATTAAAACCTCTGGTTTGGAGCTTTTATAAGGGGAAAACCAAAATTGTATTTGCAGGTCATGACTTGAAATTTTTAAAGCATACAATAGATCACTTTGAAAATCATTCCTCTTACGATGTAGAAATTGATCAGTGGAAGGGTCATAATATTCATGATTCTGAAAGGTCTAAAAGATTAAGAGATTGGGCAGACATCGTTTTTTGTGAGTGGGGATTAGGAAATGCTGTTTGGTACTCTCAAAATAAAAGAGAAGGTCAGAAACTAGTCGTTAGAATGCATTTGCAAGAGCGAGAAACAGATTATCCTAGTCAATTTAATATTGAAAACATTGATCGTTTTATAGCAATCTCACCATATATCTTTGAGGAGTTCTCAAGAGCTTGTAAGATTCCAAGGAACAAGATGACTATGATTTATAACATGATTGACACGGAGGTATTAAATCAACCGAAAGAGAACCTTAAAGAACTCAATTACAACTTAGGTGTTTGCGGAGTACTTCCTTCTCGTAAAAGATTGGATAAGGCAATAGATATATTAGAAATCCTTTGGAGTATAGATGAGCGTTACAAACTTTACGTAAAAAGTAAACTTCCTAGCGATCTGCCGTGGATGAAAAATCGTCCAGAAGAAATGGAGTATTTTGAAAATTTATTTGATAGAATAGAGCAAGCCCCTTGGGGTAAAAATGTTATTTTTGAAAAGCACGGAGATGATATGGGTGAATGGTTCCGTAAAATTGGATATGTATTATCAACCAGTGACTTTGAAAGTTTTCACCTTGCTCCCATGGAAGGGATGGCAACTGGTAGTATCCCAGTTGTTTTACATTGGAGAGGCTCTGAAACAATTTATCCAAGTAATTATATTTTTAAAGACAAAGAAACGGCAGTAAATTATATTGTCAGTAATCAAGCCACTGAAAATCAAGCTTCTAGAAAGGCTTTCCCTGTAGAAAATTACGATATTCGAGTTATTAATAGTAAAATCGAGTCCTTAGTTGTTAATTTGCTTTAATGGGGGATATATGTGAATAACCTAAACAAAGATTTTCTGAACGAAAGAGAACAAAAACTCTTATCTATTCTTCCCAAGAGTAGAAACAGGGACCCTATTTCTACTGCTAATGCAATTTTAGAAAATAATTTTTATACTATTCCGCCATTCGGTTTGCGTGATTACTCTCAAGGGGTCAACTGGACAGCAAAAGAGTCAAGAAGTTTCCTTAGATTACTTCATGCACTTACTCCACTAGGGTGTCTTACTGAAGCTTTTGAACGTACTGGAAATGTAAAATATTTGATTAAAGGGTTAGAAGTCATATTGGATTGGAGTACCAGCAACATCTATTCTGAAAATATGAAGACCATGGCGTTTCATGATGAGACTACTGCTCTAAGACTTCAGTATATTTTAAGATTTTATCTAGTGGGCCATCCTCATATTCATTCTACTGACCAGAAAAAGCTACTGGAAATAATGGCGTTTACTAGCAACTTGTTAACTAAAGAAAGCTTCCATTCAACGAACACCAATCACGGAATGTTTCAAGACATTGCGTTGTTGCAATATAGTTATTACAAAAATGATGAAGAAAAAAAAGAGTTGGCATTAAGTAGGTTGTTAAATTATTTTGAACATGTCTTTACAACTGAAGGAGTACACAAAGAGCATTCCCCTGCGTATCATTTGCTAGTATCAAATAACCTAAAGAAAACCGTTGATTTTATAAAGAATATTAATTTTAACCTTAGTAATACTTTGAATGAAATATTCTTAAAGACTGAGGAATATGCAACATTTATACTAAAACCAGACAGCTCCCTGCCACCTTTAGGAGATACTGAAAGCAAACCAATTAAGGAAACAGGCTTAATTGGTTTATATCAAGGAGAGTCATTCTTGTATTCATCTTCTAAAGGGAGAAATGGAAATCCTCCCGAAGAATCATGTAAAGTATTCAAAGAGTCAGGTTACGCTATATTTAGAGATAATTGGTTAAAAAAAGAGAAAGCTACTTACGTTTTATTTAATGCTGCTTATCATGTGAATTATCATAAACACAGCGATGATCTTGGATTATTTATTTATGCAAATGGAGATCTGATATCTGAGGCTGGCCCCAATGGGTATAATTATTCAGATCCGCTAACCCAATATGCTTATTCTTCATACGCTCATAATACCTTAATTGTAGATGGGGTTGGTCTTGAACGTACGGATGGTCAATACGATAAGGTGTTTATTGAAGATTATGTTATTGCAGATGATCATGCTGAAGTAACTGGAATTAATGAACGATATGAAGATGTAACCCATAATAGAAATGTGTCGTTTATGAAAAGGGATCAAGTGATTCAAGTAAAAGATACTGTTATTTCCAAAAAAAGACATAATTATAAACTATTGTGGCATGTTGCTGTCGGAGTAGATGTTCATTTAAGAGATCACATAGTTGAATTATTTAGAGGCAGTGAGAAAGTAGCTGAAATAGAATTTGTGGCAGAGGCTCCTTTTAAAGTTTCTAAGTGTACTGGACAGAGAGAGCCTATGGTGAAAGGCTGGATGTTCAGTAAAATGGAAAATGCAGTTCCTTCTACAGTTTTGGAAGTGGAGTTCGAAGGAAATACATGCGAATTTGAAACAATTTTCAGACTGAGTGAATTTAAAATCCAAACACCAGTACCTCCATTTTGTTTAGAGACTGAGTTTAGCAGTATGAGAAATGTACGGTATCACTTCCAGGAAGCCAAGAATGAAAAGTTAAAAGACCAATTAGTTATTATTTTTTCAAGCCTTACTGAAAAAAATAAGTTTAGGTACAACTATATTAGAACGTTAGAAAACTTGCATGTAAATAAACTGTTCATCTTAGATGATTTTGGAGATCAAGGTGCCTACTACTTAGGGAGAAATAAAGATTTTTCAATAGAAACAACTGTAAATTCCTTAATTCAATATTTTCAAAGAAAACATAAAATTTATAATGAGAACATTACAATGGTTGGATCATCTAAAGGTGGATATGCAGCTATATATTTTGGAATAAAAAACTATGTAGGCAATGTTATAGCGGGGGCACCTCAAAGTAACCTAGGACACTTTCTAATAAATCAAGCGGAACATCCAAATATTGCCTCTTATATTTCTGGAAGAGCTGAGAAGGCAGATCAAGTCTATTTAGACGAACTTCTTTTCAAGGTAATACAGCAACCTTCCGATGTTTCCCCATTTATAGAAATTATGGTTGGAAGTAAGGATCATCATCTTAAAAATCATGTTGAGCCTCTTGTAGCGGCACTTCAGGAAAGAAAGTTCGAGATATCTTTAAAGATTGAGAAAGGCATAGATCATGAAGGATTAAAAGATCACTTTCCTAAATATCTCCTGGAGGCAATTGTGAGTCGTTTAGGAATAGAGTATAAGGTTCCTGAGATTAAGAGCTCGAATATTAGTTATTCAAATTCATTGCTCAACATAATGTGTGATGTTTCAGGGAATCAATTGAATTTTGCATATTATATATACAAAGATAAAGAAGTTATAGAAAAAATAATGTATGGTCCGAAATCAACAACTACGTATTATGTAAAAGAACCTGGTGTATATCAGGTTAGAGTCTTTGTTCGTGATCAGTTTGGCAACAAGGTTACACAGTATACTGGTGAACTAGTCATAAACAAATTGGAGGATATAAAATGAAAATTTGTACAGTAGGATTGGGATATATTGGGCTACCTACATCAATTATGTTTGCAAAATATGGAGTTGATGTAGTAGGTGTGGATGTTAACGAAGCAGTCATTGAATCATTAAATAAAGGGGAAATTCATATTGAGGAACCAGGTCTCCAAGAAGCACTTGATGATGTTATTGCTTCTGGGAAGTTCCGTGCATCCGGTTCACCTGAAAGTGCAGAGGCGTTTATCATCTCTGTTCCAACCCCTAATAATGATGACGAATATAAATCTTGTGATTTGTCTTACGTATTGAGTGCTGTAAGAAATACTATTCCTTTCTTGAAAAAAGGAGACGTGCTTATTGTAGAGTCAACCATAGCCCCCCGGAGCATGGATGACCATGTAAAACCTTTAGTAGAGGAAGCTGGTTTAACGGTAGGAGAAGATATTTATTTAGTCCATTGTCCAGAGAGGGTATTACCAGGACAAATCATGCATGAATTGATCCATAATAACCGAATCGTAGGTGGAGTAACCCCGGCTTGTACAGAAGCTGGCGCAAAAATATACAGTACATTCGTTCAAGGGGAAATTATTAGAACGAATGCGAAAACTGCTGAAATGTCAAAATTGATGGAGAATACATTCCGTGACGTGAATATAGCTCTTGCAAATGAATTAACAAAAATCTGTAACGGCCTAGATATCAATGCTTTAGAAGTTATCGATATGGCCAATAAACATCCACGTGTAAATTTACATACACCTGGCCCAGGTGTTGGTGGACATTGTTTGGCAGTAGATCCGTACTTTATTATAGCTAAAGCCCCTGAGAATGCGAGGTTAATAGATACCTCTCGCTCAATTAATACTTCTATGCCTTATTATATTGTTGAAAATGTAAATAAAATTATGGAAAAATCTGACGGTGGAATTATCACTATTTTCGGTTTGACATATAAAGGGAATGTTGATGATATTAGAGAAAGCCCAGCTATGGAAATACTGCAACTGCTTAAACAACAAAAAAAATATCAAGTTAGAGCTTATGATCCTCATGTTGAAAAAGACTTTGTCATACATGATATTGAAGAGGCTACAGAAGAAGCAGATTTAATCTTGATATTATCTGATCATGATGAGTTTGTTGAATTAGATTGGGACAAGCTTTCAAAAATGTCTAATAAACAAGTTCTAGATACTAAAAATGTAGTGAAAAATCGTTCAAATGAATTTAATTATTTCAATTTGGGCAACTTATATACCGCCATCCCAAAAGAAAATGTATTAATTTAAGAAATATACTGTGGAAATCTTGAGCTTGTAGATACTTTCTATAAGCTTTTTTGTTTTAATAGCCATTACAATGATTTAAACAACCCTCACGGTATAATTGCAGTTGATGCTTCTGGGTTCTTTGATTTAAGATGAAAAATCTAATGTAATCTGTTACAATTAAGAGCAGTGTTTTGAAATAGATTACGCCAATAATTAAATTTAAGGACGATTATTATGAATGCAATGTTTAAAATTCTTAAAGAGCAGTTCACTTCAACCACTTTAATTTTTAGACTGGCTATTTATGAAACAAAGTCAAAATATCAGCTCAATTATTTAGGTGTCTTTTGGCAATTGTTAAATCCGTTGATTCAAATCATGGCATATTGGTTTGTGTTTGGTTTAGGTCTGAGAGGAGCAGGAAGAACTGCAGAAATGGCAGATGGTTCTCACGTAAGTATACCTTTTCTAATATGGATGCTAGCGGGTTTAATTCCATGGTTTTTTATTAGTTCTACTATTACAGAAGGTGCAAACAGTGTTTTTAAGCGCATAAAGTTAGTGTCAAAAATGAATTTTCCAATTAGTGCACTTCCTTCTGTTGTCATAACATCAAATTTATTTAGTTATTTTTTGATGATGGGTATCTATGTTATCATGCTTATTTCTCATGGAATATACCCTGACATTCATTGGATTCAATATCTATATTATTTTATTTGCTTGATTACGTTTATGTTTGCTTTCAGCCTATTTAATTCAACTATTAGTGTTCTTGTCCGTGATTACCAAAACTTGCTGCAATCCTTGACAAGACTACTAATGTTTTTGCTTCCTATTTTATGGGATATTGGAGATAAGTTTACCGGGAAGTATGAATGGATTGCGACTACATTAAAGCTGAATCCTTTATATTATATTATTGAAGGGTTTAGGAAAAGCTTTCTTAGAGGAGAATGGTTCTTCAATGATATGAAATATACGCTTTATTTTTGGGCGATTACTTTACTTCTCTTAACAATCGGTTCATTACTTCATATGAAATTTAGAGATAAGTTTGTCGATTTTCTTTAAAAAGTAAGGAGATAATACGATGAAACTAAAGGTTTCGTTTCGAAATGTATCTAAGCAGTATTTTCTGTATAAAAAGCAGTCAGATAAAATAAAAGGGCTGTTTTTACCTAATAAAAGTGACAAAGGATTTTTTGCTGTTCGTAATGTGTCCTTTGACGTATATGAAGGTGAAACGATTGGTTTTGTTGGTATAAACGGTTCTGGAAAATCAACGATGTCAAACCTTCTTGCGAAAATCATTCCCCCAACAAGTGGTCAAATTGAGATGGACGGCCAACCA
Source organism: Bacillus pumilus (assembly GCF_009937765.1). Lineage (NCBI taxonomy): Bacteria > Bacillati > Bacillota > Bacilli > Caryophanales > Bacillaceae > Bacillus > Bacillus pumilus. Next base: position 499,937 of record NZ_CP047089.1, read on the forward strand.
TCATTAATTGCAATTTCAGCAGGCCTTAACAACCAATTAAGCGGTAAAGACAACATTCGATTAAAGTGCTTAATGATGGGGCTTACGAATAAGGAAATAGACGAACTTTATGATAAAATTGTAGAGTTTGCAGATATTGGGGACTTTATTGATCAGCCTGTAAAAAGTTATTCGAGCGGGATGAAATCTCGGCTCGGATTTGCAATTTCAGCACATATTGATCCGGATATTTTGATTATTGATGAAGCACTGTCTGTTGGAGATCAAACTTTTTATCAAAAATGCGTGGATCGTATAACTGAGTTTAAAGAACAGGGAAAGACGATTTTCTTTGTCAGTCATTCAATAGGCCAAATTCAAAAAATTTGTGATCGAGTTGCCTGGATGCATTACGGCGAACTTCGTATGTTTGATGATACTGAAAAAGTTGTAAAAGAATACAAAGAATTTGTTGATTGGTTTAACAAACTATCAAAGAAAAAGAAAGCAGAATACCAATTAGAAAATAAAGAAGATAGAAAAAAGATGCATAATGGAGAGCGAATCACTCGATATAAAGATGGAAGAAAACGGAGTGAGTTTTTAGGATCTGTAATTCAAACAACACTTTTAACGTTATTTACTATACTTCTTGCATTATCAATGTTTTCAGATCGTCCACTTCGAACTTTAGCAACTTTCGGTGCCATTACAATAAATAACACAGAGAACCACCAACCAAAGAGTGCTGAGACAGGTGGCATGGTTGATCTAGAAAAAGTTCATAGACAAGCCATTACCTTGAAAGACTCTACGCCTATTTATAAAGACAAAGCTTTTAAAAAAAGAGCAGAATTCACCTTGCCATTTGGTGAAAAAGTACAGGTGGTAGCTGAGAATAAAAAAGTTGTACAAATAAAAATATCTGATAAAAACTATATTATGAAAGCCAGTAACCTTCAAAGTACAGATGAGTTAAAGTCGTTATCTATTCAACCAGTTCAGTTCATTTCATATGTATCACCTGCTTCAGCGGCTTCGTATGAGTATCTACTTTCATTTCTTGGAAAAGAAGAATCAGTTCTAAAAGAAAGATTGCAAGCATTGACCTCAATTAAAAGTGATCAAGGGAATACTATCCAACGATTAGTGACTGAAAGAACTGAGTATGTAATTCAAGACGGAAAAGCGAACTCGATTGTATTTAGCGAAGTTATGCAGCTGTCGCCAACAACAATCGGATTAAACAAGCAAAACATCTTGTTGAATGACAAACAAACGAAATTTGCTGTAAAGGGAGAAAACAATCTATTTGTAGTTGATAACGAAAATCATACACTTACTATCTCAGTCATTAAATAAAAAGCTGCCAAACATGGCAGCTTTCAGACCGTAGACAAACCCCACTTTTACTTCAAGTAAAAGTGGGGTTTTCACATTTTTTGAAAAAACATCATGTGTTTTACGCTGGACATGGTACTTTCCATGTCCAGTTTGCTAGCTTTTTAAGGTTAAAGCCACTACTTCTAATTGATTTCTTCTTTCTTCTTCACGTTTCGATAACATGTTTATCCCCCACAGATTATTGTTATTACCCTTATTATACAAAAAAGCTTGTAGACTTTGTCTACAAGCTGACTACTCTTTAATAAGAGTAGTTTCCAGTATTACATGAATAGGATAAATAAAATCACACCTAGGATGATTCGGTATATTGCAAAAGGCACCAGCTTGATTTTATTGATCAATTTTAGGAAGAATCGAACAACGAAGAGAGCCACAACAAATGCACTCACAAAGCCCACGATAAAGAATGGCAGCATGTCTGTTGTTAAATATTCGGCATTTTTCACAAGTGTTAAGAAGCTTGCGCCTGCCATAATCGGCATCGCCATGATAAATGTAAAGTCAGCTGCCGCACGGTGATTCAAACCAAGAATAACCCCACCTGCGATCGTCGAACCTGAGCGAGAGAAGCCTGGCCATAACGCCAAACATTGAAACAGTCCGATATAAAGCGCCTGTCTGTACGTCATGTTATCGACAGAGCTTGTTTCTGTTTTACGTTTATTGATCCAGTCAGCGACAAGCATCAGCACTGCGCCTAAAATCAAGCCGACAGCAACTGTTCTCACGTCAAACAAGTATTTATCAATATAGTCTTCAAATAAGAATCCTAAAATGACGGCTGGAACGAGTCCTACTGCGATTTGAGCAATGGTCAGCTTATGCCCGCTGCGCTTTTGTTCTTCGGTGATATTTTTCTTTAAGCCTAACAAGTTCAAAATCCGATCCTTGAACACAATCATGACAGCTAAAATAGATCCTAACTGAATCACGACTTTAAATGTGTTTGCCGCCTCTGGCGTAATGATTTCCTTTGATTTTAACCATAGATCATCGACAATGATCATGTGACCTGTAGATGAGACAGGTGCATACTCTGTTAATCCTTCGACAATTCCTAAAACCAGTGCCACGAATAAATCCCATAGATTCATGATTTTCTTTCCTTTCAATTCTGATCTTTGAACAGGTCAACCATCTATGTCCACATAAAGACAAGCTTCCTTCATCGAAAGCTCGTCTTTATGATACTATATTTTTTTCAAAAAAAGATTATGACATTAAACCTTTTCTTCTTTATACAAATTGGATCGCATTTTGAACCAATCAAACAAGTGGGTCGTGATGACCTTCAGGACCGCATATGTCGGAATCGCAACAATGATGCCGACTACGCTAAACAATTTACCTGCTGTTAAGAGAACAAAGATAATCGTGATCGGGTGGATATGAAGGTTTTTCCCCATAACCTGAGGTGAAATAAATTTCCCTTCAATGAGCTGTACCACTGTCCAGACAATGATCAGTTTTAAAAGCATCACTGGTGATGTCACAAGTGCAATGACAATCGCTGGTGTAATCGCAATCGTAGGACCAAGGTAAGGTACCACACTTGTACATGCCGCAATGATGGCCAGCAGCAACGCATAATCAAGTCCAATAATCAGATAACCAATTAAAAGAAGCACACCAATACAGAAGCTGACAATGATCTGTCCAAGAATATAAGAGCTCAGGCGATGGTTCATTTCGTGAAGCACGATATGTGTATGTTCTCTAAACTTATTCGGAATAAATTTCAGGAAATAGTCAGGTAATTTTTTGCCATCTTTTAATAAATAGAACAGAATGAACGGAACCGTCACGATCGAGATGATGATTTCAGTGAGCGCCCCTAAGAATGTCCCCACTCCTGTAAAGGTACTTTCCAAAATTTTCGTCGCTTGACTTGACGCTTTGCTTACCAATTCAGAGACGTTAAAATTCATGTTTTTTTGCGCTTGAGTAATGAAGTTGCTTCCCGTTAGTTGTCTAATCTGATCTTCTACCGTATCAACATATTTCGGTAGGTTATGAAACAGGCTCATCATTTGCGCTTGTAAAAACGGAATAATAGACACAATCGTTACTGTAATCATGCCAATAATGACAATATATAAAAGCAAAATCGAAAAGATCCGTTTCACTCTAAACCTCTCTAACAAATTGACAATCGGGTTTAATAAATAATACACGACCCCCGTTAAAATAATCGGTAAGGCAATGGTTTTGACGAGTACAATGAGCGGTGTGAAAATAAAGGATGTTTTCATGAAAACAAGGATATTCAATCCGATTAATAGCAGGACGAGTAAAAAGAGAACAAACTTGTTATCAAGAAAAAATTTTCTAAATCGACTGCTCCACATTTGCATAGAATTCATATCGTTCCTCCAAACTCGGGCTATTTTATGAATAAATTGTACACTACCTGATCATGATTTGGTGATCATTGTTTCAGCTTTTTTTCCCATTTTGCAATGGACATCACCCATATAATCAGAATTGGCTGTCCTATCAGTCTTATCCATAGCAAAGACTGATCTGTGCTTTCTTGACCTGGAAATGGAATTCCCTCTCGCGCAGCAAATAAGTTTGCAGGGAAAATGAGGACAAGATAGACAGCAATGGTTTTTGCTGCTACGATCCTGACATTGGGCAAAAGGAGCAAGATAGCCAGTAGCCATTCTAGGCATGCCGTCGCATAGATCATTACATATGGAAATGGCCAGCCTGGCATCATACGAGCAAAGCCGCTCGGCTCTATGACATGAAAAATACCAGCTCCTATGAATAAAAGCGCAAAGACGTATGTACTTCCTATATGTAGGACGCGCTTCATGGTCGTTTCCTCCTCTCCCTTCTATCAGAGTATTACCCGAACGAAGGAAGAAACTACCCACTTTTCGTACATTTATATCCTTTATGTAAGACGCATCAGCCTATATAAAGGTTTCATCCGCTTTTCAATAAAAAGAATGTTCTTTCATACAAACGCTTTCAAAGGATGTATAATCAGAGAAAAGTAGAAGGAGGGAACGACATGATTCGATTTGCTGTCATCGGAACGAACTGGATTACAGATCGATTCTTACAGGCCGGTGAAGGAGTAGCTGATTTTACATGTACAGCCGTCTATTCACGGTCCGCTGAAAAGGGCCAAGCATTTGCCGAAAAATACGGTATCGGTACAGTTTTTACGAACTTACATGAAATGGCGGAAAGTGATGCGTTTGATGCTGTGTATATTGCGAGCCCAAATGCCCTTCATAAGGAGCAGGCTATTTTGATGATGGAACATCAAAAACATGTTTTATGCGAAAAACCATTTGCCTCACACCGAAAAGAAGTGGAAGAGATGATTGCTACAGCAAAAAAACATCAAGTGTGTTTGATGGAAGCGATGAAAACGACATTTCTGCCCAACTTCCTTCAAATCAAACAGCATCTTGATCAGCTCGGACCCATTCGGCAAGTGGTTGCTCATTACTGTAAATATTCCTCAAGATACGATGCCTATCGAAATGGTGAGATTCCAAATGCTTTTAAGCCTGAATTGTCCAATGGTTCTTTAATGGATATCGGTGTGTATCTCGTCTACCCAGTGATCTATTTATTTGGTCTGCCGAATCAAATCATCGCCAGAGGCTACAAGCTTTCTTCTGGTGTAGATGGGAGCGGCTCTGTTCTTATGCAATATGACGGGCATCAAGCACTCCTTTTTCATTCTAAAATTTCAACGTCTCATTTATCTGCTGAAATTCAAGGAGAGGATGCGACGATGGTGATTGATCAATTCCACCGTCCTTCGCATATCACGATCCATGATCGGCAAGGACATCATACCGACATCTCTCTCAAAGATGATCAGCCAGCGATGTATTATGAAATCTGTCATTTTATTGAGTGTATTCAGCAAGGAATGAGTCAGTCTCCGGTCAATACATTTGCCTTATCTGTTCAAACCATGTCTGTCATGGATGAGGCGAGAAAACAAATGGGCGTGAGGTTTCCTACCGATAGATAAAATGAATGGGGTATGAAATGATGAACAAAGGGCGAACGTGATGTGCAAGTTCGCCCTTTGTTTTTTTATTTTGAGTCCATTGATTATGTTGCCGCTAACACATCCGCAAATGCTTTCACATATGGAGGGAGATCTGGCGGACGTCTGCTCGAGATGATGTGACCATCTGTGACGACTGCTTCATCAAACCAGTCCGCTCCAGCATTTGTCATATCATCTTTAATACCAGGTGTGCTTGTCACCTTTTTGCCTTGCAAGATTCCTGCTGAAATCAGCACCCAGCCAGCATGGCAAATCTGCCCGATTGGTTTCGCCTTTTCATCAAATGAACGAACGATATTTAACACTTCTGGATAACGGCGCAGTTTATCTGGCGCCCAACCTCCTGGGACAAGCACGGCATCATATTCATCTGCTTGAATGGAATAAAAATCCTTATCAGATACAGCCGGCACACCATACTTCCCGATGTACTCATGATTTGCTTTTTCTCCTACAAGGTGCACAGTTGCCCCTTCTTCTCTTAAACGCAGAACCGGATACCATAGCTCTAAATCTTCAAAATCATCACTGACTAATGCAATGACCTTCTTATCTGATAAACGCATAACATCTCTCCTATTCTTTCGATTTCCTCTATTGTACGAGATGATTGCTTAAAAAGAAAAGCGGTTCCCCTTGAGGAGAACCACTTGATCTTATTCGTTGATCTTGAACTTTTTAATTAAATCACGTAATTCTTCCGCCATTTGGGAAAGAGTCGTAGAAGAAGAACTAATCTCTTCCATAGAAGCAAGCTGCTCTTCAGCAGATGCAGCGATATCTTGGATGCTTGCTGAACTTTCTCGTGATACATCTGCAATTTCATTCACTGCTTTTGAAATTTGCTCAGATCCTTTTGAAAGCTCGCGTACTGTTGTATTCATGTCATTAATTCTTGTAGCGATCTCCGCTGTTTGCTGATTAATTTGTGAGAAGCTTTCTTTCGTTTGATCTGTAATGGAAAGACCATTCTTCACTTCTTCATTTACTGATTTGAACATATTTTGAGATGTTTCGATTTCAGATACGATTTCTTTCACAAGCTTTTCAATCTCTTTTGCTGAATCTGATGATTGAACTGCAAGTTTTCGCACTTCCTCTGCAACAACAGAGAATCCTCTGCCTGACTCACCTGCACGTGCTGCTTCAATGGCTGCATTGAGTGCAAGTAAATTCGTTTGATCCGCAATGCCGTTAATTACGCCTAGGATGTTTGTGATGTCTTTTGATTTATGTTCTAGTCCGTTGATTACTCCTTCAGCTTCTTTCACTGAATGGTCGATCGTCTTCATCTGGCCAACGGTTTGCTCCACAAGCTGTCCGCCTGATTCGGCGACTGTTCTTGATTGAATCGATGACGCTGTGATGACATCAGATGTTTCTGCGACTTCGTTCAGTCCTTCATTCATTTGTTTTAAATGAGCCGCACTTTGCTCCACCATTTCGCTTTGATTTTCATTGCCGTTTGAGAAAGTTTCAATAGATGATGTAATATGTTCGGTTGCTTTTGTCGTTTGACCTGCGCTTGCCGTCAGTTCTTCAGATGAAGAAGCCACATTTTCTACAGATGTTTGTACTGCTTGGATGACATCTCTTAATGACTCACTCATCTCATTAAAGCTTGTGCCTAGCTGTCCAATCTCATCTTTTGACTGGACATCAATTTTTTCTGTTAAATCTCCCTCACTGATCTTCTTTGAAGAAGAAACAAGTATAGAAAGTGGTTTTGTAATGGAACGGATAATCAAGAAGATTAGAATCCCACCAATGATGAGCGCGCCAGCTAAAATGATAGCGGCCATGTTAAAGACTGGCTGTGCAGCTTCTTCCACTTCTGTCACAAACATCGTACCGACAATTTTCCAGCCCGTCGCTTTGTTTGTGGTGAATTCCATTTGCTTTTCTTTTCCTTCAAACATATAACTCATAGAACCTTCATCTTGTGAATAAAGCTTTTCTAGCCATTCACCAGATAATTTTGTTCCAGCTTTTTTCGTAGGATGGGCCACAAAGGTGCGATCTGGACTTCCGATAAAGGCATAGCCTTGTTTCCCAATGTTTATGCTATTTGATTCTTTTACTAGATTCGCAATGTCTAGGTTCATTGCAATGACTCCTGATCCGTCCTCTAACTTTTTAGAGATGGTGACGACAAGCGTACCTGTAGAAGCTGTTGGATAGGGTGCTGAAACAGACAGCTCTCCATTTTTCGCCCAGCCGTCTTTATACCAATCCCGCTCCGTTGCGACATAGTCAGCAGGCATTTTTTTGTTAGGATATCTCGAAAACACTTTGCCATCACTTGAAGCGACAAAAATACCTTCTGTGTCATCATTCATACTCATGAACTGCTCAAAGCGCCCTTGAATATCTGTTGTGCCTTTTTGCTTAAGCTTTTTCTCCGTGATCCATTTGCTAAAGAAATCGGCTGCGTCTGTTTTCACTTTCACAACCTTCGTAATATTTTTGTCTAGCTGTTCGACATTTTCCTTTGCACTTTGCATGATTTGATCATTTAAAGAAGTACTCGCCGTATGATATGAAGAGAATGCCAACACAATGATTGGACATAAAAGAATAAATAAGAAAGAGAGTACGAGCTTTTTTGAAATAGATGGCTTTCTGAAATACTGTATGAATTTCATAAAAAAGAAAACTCCTTTTAGTAAGATAGTATATATATCGGAAGTACTACTAGGTTGTTTACTTTTTTAACTTATTAAAGTCTAAATAAGACCAAAATACCCAAATTATATGTATTGAATGGAAAAAACACCTGACGCCAAAACGTCAGGTGCTTCCCTATACTCTTATATTTTAAATTGTTTAATGAGCTCTCTTAACTCTTCTGCCATCTGAGATAACGTAGCAGAGGAGGAACTGATCTCTTCCATAGATGCCAGCTGTTCTTCTGCAGATGCTGCGATATCTTGGAAGCCTGCGGAGCTTTCTCGTGAAAGCTCTTTGATTTGATTCACCGCATGTGAAATATCATTTGAGCCATGCGAGAGTTCTTTGGCCGTTCCGTTCATTTGTTTCATTTGTTCTGTCATTTCTGATGTTTTATCGGTGATTTTCTCAAAGCTAATTTTCGTTTCATCTGTAATATTTAATCCAGATTGTACTTCACCCGCTACTTGTTTAAACATGTTCTGAGATTTTTCAATTTCCTCTACAATCTCGTTCGTCAGGCTTTCAATTTCCTTTGATGAGCTTCCTGATTGCTCTGCCAGCTTCCGAACTTCTTCTGCAACAACAGAGAAACCTCTACCTGCTTCTCCTGCTCGTGCGGCTTCTATCGCAGCATTTAAAGCTAGGAGATTGGTCTGGTCGGCAATGCCGTTAATGACCCCCAGAATGTTCGTTATATCCTTTGATTTCTGCTCTAAGCCTTGAATCACAAGCTCTGCTTCTTTTACTGCCTGCTCGATGGTTTGCATTTGCCCTGCTGTTTTTTGAACAAGTTCTCCACCAGCCTGAGCCGTTTTGCTCGAATCAATCGACGATTCCATCATATGAGAGGTCGTATTGACCATATGGGACAAGCTGCGATCCATTTCGTTCAACTGGACTGAGCTTTTTTCGATCATATCATTTTGATGTTCATTGCTGTTTGAGAACTGTTCAATAGATGATGTGATATGCTCAGTCGCTTGAGCTGTCTGTCCCGCACTGGCTGTTAACTCTTCAGAAGAGGCGGCCACATTTTCAATGGAATTTTGGACAGCTTGTATGACTTGTTTCAGCTTTGCTGACATGTCGTTAAAGCTCTGCGCAAGCTTTCCGATTTCATCGTGCGTACGAACTTCAATATGCTGGGTCAGATCACCCTGACTGATTTTCTCAGCCGATTCAGAGAGCGCTATCAGTGGCTTTCGGATTGATTTAATAATAAAATAAATCGCGATTCCGCCTATGGCAATCGCAACTGCCAGTATGATCATTGTTAAGTCGAGTACTGGCTGTGCAGCTTCTTGAATTTCGCCAACATACATCGTTCCAGCCAGCTTCCAGCCTGTTGATTCATTTGTGTCAAAAAACATTTGCTTAGGCTGTCCATTGTATTCATATTTGAAGCTGCCTTGTTTTTTATCATACAACTTCGTGATGAAATCACCTGTCAATTTCTCCCCAGGCTTGTCTGTTTTATGGGCAATATAATGCTGATCTGGAGTCGCAACAAACGCATAGCCTTCTTTACCAATCTTGATGCTGTTTGCATCTTTTATGATCGTGTTCAAGCGCATGTTGATCCCAATCACACCAGATCCATCTGCTAACTGTTCTGATATTGTGATGAGCAGGTCATCGGATGACTTGTCGACAAAAGGATCTGAAATGATGAGTTTCTTATCTCCCATCGATTGTTGAAACCAAGGTTCGTTTTTTGCACTTGCGGCACTATCTTTATGAATCTCGGAATATTTGGTTAGTTTACCATTTTGATCTGCAATGAATACTTCCACAATCTCTTCGTCGGTTTCTGATAATTGCTCTAATTTGACCTTAAGTAAATCCTTGTTTTTAGAAGTCAATTCGCTCTTTTTCACTGATTTGGACAAATAAGAAACGATATCAATTTTAGGCTGTACATCTTTATTAATCAGTTCGTTTAATTGCTGAACACCATTTGCAGCACTAGACATAATCTCATCATTGAGAGATTTGGATGCCACTTCATAAGAAAATGCTGCCAATACGAGAATTGGCACTAGGAGAATCGCTAAGAATGCAGTAATTAATTTCTTCGACATTGTAAAGTGCTTAAAAAAGTTGATTTTTTTCATGACTCTACTCCTTTTGAATTATGATTTGTGGTCTTTCCCTTCTATTCTTAGGTAATATGAATTATTTTTCAAGACTTAATGTTCAAAATCTAATCAAAATAAGTAGATTTACCTAATTCTTTTGATTTACTCAATGGAAAAAGAGCCCTTTAGCTGAAGGGCTCTTTTTCATTCTGTCTATTCGACTTTAAATTTGCTGATTAAATCACGCAATTCTTCTGCCATTGATGAAAGTGTAGCAGAGGAGGAGCTGATTTCTTCCATAGATGCGAGCTGTTCTTCCGCTGAAGCCGCAATGTCTTGAATGTTTGCGGAGCTTTCACGTGAGACGTCTGCAATCTCACGGACAGCCTCTGACACATGTGCAGAGCCATTTGAAAGCTGAACAACTGTTTGATTCATTGTTTGAAGCTTGTCAGAAATTTCTTTTGTCGTTTCGAAAATATTGTGGAAGCTTACTCTTGTTTGTTCAGTGAAGCTTAAGCCTGATTGAACTTCTCGATTCACCGCAGTGAATACTTCCTGTGATACATCGATGTCTTGAACGATTTCTTTAATCAAATTCTCGATTTCTTTCGCCGAATTGGCTGATTGAACAGCTAGTTTTCTTACTTCTTCTGCTACAACGGAGAAGCCTCTGCCGGATTCCCCAGCTCTTGCTGCCTCAATTGCTGCATTTAGCGCAAGTAGATTCGTTTGGTCGGCAATTCCATTGATGACACCTAGAATTTGTGTAATGTCTTTTGATTTACTTTCAAGAGCGCTGATGACGTTCTCTGCTTTTTTCACGGACTGATCAATGACATTCATTTGAGAAGCTGTTTTTTCGACAAGCTGTCCGCCTTCCCCGGCGATATCTGTTGATTTGATCGATGAAGCAGTAATGGATTCAGCCGACTCATTCATGTGCTGAAGGCCACGGTTCATTTCATCTAACTCTTCTGAGCTAGATTCGACTTTGTCATTTTGACTTTCGTTTCCATTTGAAAATTGTTCAATGGCTAGTGTAATATGCTCTGTTGCTTTACTTGTTTGCCCTGCGCTAGCGGTCAGTTCTTCTGAGGAAGAAGCGACATTTTCGACTGAGGTTTGGACGGCACCAATGAGGGTTCTTAATGAGTCAATCATTGTATTAAAGCCTTTCCCAACTTGGCCAATTTCGTCATCTGATTGGATCTGAAGCTTATCGCGCAAATCACCTTCGCTGACTTTTTTCGAGAAGCGTGCAAGGTTGGATAATCTTTTAGATATAGAGCGGACGATAAAGAAGATGAGGGTACCTGCTACGATAAGCGTCACACTGAACACAATAAGGGCTGTATGGAACACGGGCTTTGCTGCATCTTCTACTTCTGATACGAGCATCGTTCCACCAATTTTCCAGCCAGTTAATTCGTTGGTCACATACGCAACCTTTTTATCTATGTCTTTGAGTGTGTAGCTGCCGCTTCCTTCTTTGTTTTGATAAATAATTTTGGCTAGATTCTCATTGACCTGACTTCCTGCCTTTTCGGTCGGATCTGCTAAAACTGTTTTATCTTTCTCCATAATGAAGGCATAGCCTTTTTGCCCAATTTTGATTTCTTTTAACTTTTGAATCAGGGTGTCAATTTCCATATCAAGTCCAATAACACCTGAGCCATCTTTCATTTTTTGAGTAATGGTGATGACCATCTTGCCTGTGGAGGCTGCTACATATGGTTTTGTGATGACTTGTTTGCCGTTTCCTGCCTTGAGCGCTTCTTGATACCATGGGCGCTCTCTTGGATCGTAGCCATCAGGCATCTTTTGAACAGGATATTGCATAAACAATCCTTTTTCGGAGCCTGCATAGATAGCGGAAACATCTTTTTCATTAATTTTTCCAAATTGCTGCAATTCTTTAATGGTCGCACTTCTATTTTTTTCTTGAAGATTAGACGCTTTGAGTGAGTCTGTAAACAGAGCCACAGCATCTGCTTTATTTCCTATATTCTCATTGATTAAAGTATCAAATGCATTGACTTGACTCATTGCACTGCCCATAATCTGTTTATCTAGCTCTGTCTTTGATGTAAAAAATGCACTAATTGTCAGTGCAGTGGTTGGCAGGATAAGAACTACCAAAAAAGCCATGATTAATTTTTTTGAAATGGATGGTTTTTTTAACCATTGGATCATTTTTCCCATTTTCTCTTTCCCCCTTTACTTCTCTAAAGTTATTATCGGATGAAAGGTTTAATTTTACAGGCTAGACATGCTGTTTAAACATAAAAAAAATACCCAGACAATTCTGGGTATTTTTTCATCATTTTTTAATCAATTTTGAATTGACTTGTGAGCTCTTTTAGTTCCTCTGCCATGTTAGCAAGTGTCACGGAAGAAGATGAAATTTCTTCCATAGAGGCCAATTGCTCTTCAGCAGAAGCCGCAATGTCTTGAATGTTTGCCGCACTTTCTCTAGAGACTTGGCGCATCTCCTGCATAGCTTGTGAGACTAGCTTCGAACCGCTCGATAGATCAATGGCTGTATCGTTTAATTGCGTCAGTTTTTTCGACATTCCTTCTGCCGCCTCATATATGTTCTGGAAGCTTTCTTTTGCTTCCTCTGTCATACCAAGTCCTGCATGTACTTCTCGATTGACCGTTTTGAACATATCTTGAGATTTAGCAATTTCTAACACAATTTCTTGAATGAGCTTTTCTATTTCTTTCGCTGAGTCTGCCGATTGAACAGCTAGTTTTCTCACTTCTTCTGCCACGACAGAGAAGCCGCGTCCTGATTCGCCTGCTCTTGCTGCTTCGATGGCTGCATTTAACGCAAGAAGATTCGTTTGATCTGCAATGCCGTTAATGACGTTTAAAATACTCGTAATATCTTTAGACTTAAATTCTAATTGCTTCATCACTTGTTCTGCTTCTTGTACAGATGTATCTATATGTTTCATTTGGCTCGCTGTGCTTTCAACAATTCGGCCGCCTTGACCAGCTGCCTCTGTCGATTGAAGTGAGACAGAAGCCACTTCTGATGACGTTTGTGACATGCCTTGTAATCCTTCATTCATTGCCACAAGCTGATTCGTACTAGATTCGACTTTCTCGTTTTGTGCGTCATTTCCATTTGAAAATTGTTCAATCGACATTGTGATATGCTCGGTTGCTTGACTTGTTTGGCTGGCACTAGCCGTCAGCTCCTCGGAAGCGGAAGCCACATTGTCAACAGATTGCTGTACTGCTCGAATGACGTCACGAAGGGATTCACTCATTTTGCTAAAGCTTCTTGTGAGATCTCCAATTTCATCCTTCGATTTGGTTTCAAGGGTTTCTGTTAAATCACCTTCGCTCACCTTTTCTGAGAAATCAACAAGTTTTCGAAGTCCAATTGTGATGGAGCGAACGATAAAGAAGATCGCAATACCGCCAAGGATAAAAGAAGAAATTAAAAGAATAATGGCAGAATTCCAAACTGGCTGTGCTGCTTCTTCTGTTTCTGATACAAACATCGTTCCAGCAATTTTCCAACCTGTTAAATCATTTGTCACAAAAACGAGACGTTTTTGTTCTCCTTTATTCTCATAAGTTGACGTTCCTTCTTTTCCGCTGTAAAGGATAGATGAAATATTTTCAGTGACTTTAGATCCTGACTTTTCTTCTGGATGAGCCACAATTTGTTTGTTTTTATTTGCAATAATTGGATATCCTTGACGTCCAATTTTAATCTCTTTTATTTTATCGACAATGTCTTGCACATCAATATCAATTCCAATCGCTCCTGATCCATCCTTCAGACGCTGGGCAATCGTGACAACCATGCCGTTTGTTGTAGCAGAGATGTATGGATTGGTAACGACTGGATTACCACTGTCATCCTGCATAGCTAGTTGATACCAATCGCGCGTTGTTGGATCATAGCCTTTTGGCATGTCTACTTTAGGAAACTGAATGAAATCACGCTTTTTACTCGCTGCATAAAACCCAACCACATCTTCATCATTGATTTTACTGTATATCTCGAAATGCTCATACAGTTCATCCTGATTGTTTTTCTTAAAGTCTGCAGCAGAAGATGTTTCAGTAAAGAGTTTTACTGCATTTTCCTTATTCACAAGCTTTTGCTGGATCATGTCATTCAGTTCATTGACTCTTGCATTTGCTCCGTACATGATTTCATGATCTAATTCTTCTTTGGCAATCTGATATGAAATCGTACTGAGTGTAATAATTGGCAAGACAAGAACGAGAGTGAATGAAATAATCAGTCTCTTAGAAATCGATGGTTTTTTCAACCATTTTAGTGCATTTTTCATGTTTTTCCTCCTTTTAAACGATATGTTATATATCGGACAGGTTCATATTATTTTCATGTTTTTCAAATAAAAAGGATGCCTTTTTGTTTATTTCCACAAATTGATTCCTTGCCCAAGCACCTTGCATACGCTAATACAAAAGGGGGCGCTTTTTATATGATTATCCTTTCAGGACAGCCAGTGACAAATGAGCAACTCGCTTCATTTCAGCTAGAAGGACAAAAGCGGATCATTTTGATGCAGTTACAAGCCTCAAATGATACATTCCGCTACAGGCAAGCATCTGATTTGTTATTTGAAGTCACATTGAGATCAAACATTATGAATGCTGCAAGAGATTTGAATAAAAGTGGTGCCTCATTTGCCATTTTTCAAAGGTCTCGTGCTAATGACGCCTTTTGGCGCGTATCTGAAGCAGGAGCACTAGAGCTGCGCTATCAAGTCGAACCATCTAGGGGCATTAAAGACATTTTTGAAAATGGCTCACAATATGCATTTGAATGTGCCACCGCCATTGTCATCGTCTTTTATATGGGCGTCTTGCAAACGGTAGGAGACGAGAAGTTTAACCGAAGGCTTCGCAGTCTCACCTTGTATGATTGGCATTATGATACATTGTCGATTTATACAGAGCGAGGGAATGATTTTATTTATGGGGATTGCTTATATTTCGAGAATCCAGAGTTTAGCTATCAGCAGTCACAGTGGCGCGGGGAAAATGTGATTTACTTAGGAGAAGATCAATATTACGGACATGGACTTGGGATTTTAACAGCGGCAGAAATTATTGATAAATTGAATAAGAGAAGGCGGCCAGGTGCTGTTCAATCTGCTTATCTATTGCCACAGACCACCCGGATGGATGTGATTTATCTCAGGCAAATGTTTGGCAGCTAAAAAAAGCCTCTTGTCTAGTGGTTATGACAAGGGGCTTTTGTATGCCTTGCGCTTACGATAATCTTGTAGTGTACCAAGCATCGTGTTCGCAAGGATCTCCATTTTTTCTAAATCTTTTCTTGTGACCGGCGGATCGTGCCGGCTCCATTTTACATAACGAACAAAGTAGTAATGACGAATGGGCGTAAGGACGGCAGGAGAGTGCGGAAATTCATCAAACCAAAATTCAATTTGTCCTTTTTTTCGGTATGAATGTCTTAAAATGTCCACCCTTTCACACCACCCAACATGATTTTATATGTGCGTCAGTTCATGCATGATCTCCTCAACGGTTAAAATCGAGTGAATACGGCCAACGCCCTGTCCTGCCCAAAGGGCCATTTGATCAGGATTTCCCGCCGCAGCGGCTGCTTTTCGCATTGGTGTCGTCCATACATGCTGAACCGGATGGCGATCAATGGTACATGACAGATCGGCTTAACGTCAGAGAACAGGCTAAATAATCCCACAAGAGCATCTCCTTTTGCAGGTAAAAAGGTGCCTCGGTGACCTCCTGCTTCACTTCCTTGCAGAACAATGGCATCCATCCCTTTTTCCTCTAAAAGCAATGCTTCCTCTTTTGTTGTGGCGGTTCCGATTAAAAAGATCCCCTTTTGTTTTAAACGATGTATCGTTTGTTCATTTGGACAAGAGAAGGTAAAGGAAACAATCGGTACGTCTTCTTCCAATAGAATGTTGATTTTCTGTTCAAAATCATGCCACAATTCCTTTTCGCTCGGCAGGCTATCAGCTGCTGGTCTTGCTGGCAGTTTCTTCTCCCAAATGCAACATCCTCTTTTTTGACTTCAGAAATTGACTCTGGTACAAATACATTGACATGGAACTGGCGAGTGGTCAGCTGTTTGACTTGTTTGATTTGCTGCCTCAAATGGTCAGGCTGCACATATCCACTTGCCAAACTGCCAAGTCCCCCGCATTGCGAAACAGCGGCTACCAGCTGCGGTGTCACGGCTCCTCCTGCCATTGGTGCTTGGATGATCCCATATTTGATTTGCAGTAATTTCGTGATATCCCCCATTTATTTCCCCCACCTCTTACTCGTTTGATGACACCTGTATATAAAAATGGCGATGTCTCGGCCCGTCAAATTCACAGAAATAAATTCCCTGCCATGTGCCAAGGACAAGATCACCATGATGGATGAGAACATGCTGCGAGGCACCCATATAGCTCGCTTTCATATGGGCGGCTGTATTTCCTTCCATATGGCGGTCCTTCGGATGTTCCCACGGAAAGACTTCGTCAAGCCTCCGGAGCATATCTCGTTTCACATCTGGGTCCGCATTTTCATTAATGGTTATCCCTGCTGTCGTATGGGGACAGTAAACGATGACGCTTCCGTTTTGACTACCTGTTTCCTTGACATATTGATGAACCTCGCTGGTCACGTCGATCATCTCATCGCGTCTATTTGTTTGAATATTGATTTTTTTCATATGAGCGGCTCCTTTTTTCATTTCTATAAACCATACCCTTTTTATGTGAAGTCAATCACTGTTGATAAGTAGACGGCATTATCTCACCTAAAGTTTACCAAGTAAAAAAACCTCGTCAAGAGTTACGAGGTTTTTAGGAAAAGTGGATCTTTTTGATTTCAATGGTCCGAATATGATGGTCTTCCGCATCTATGATGGTAAATTCACAGCCTTCTGCTTCAATCGTATCGCCAATTTCAATATCAAATTTATGTGTCATCATCCAGCCAGCAATTGTATCAACATCATCATTATCTATCGCTAAATCCAATAAATCATTTACTTCATCAATCAAGGCTTTTCCATCCATGACATAGTGGAAGTCACCTTTTTTGACGATATGAGGTGTTTCATCCTGATCATATTCATCACGAATTTCGCCCACGATTTCCTCTAAGATGTCCTCTACTGTGACAAGCCCGGCTGTTCCTCCATATTCGTCTACGAGCACGGACATATGAATTCGTTCCTTTTGCATCAAAATGAGCAATTCTTGAACAGGTGTACTTTCAATCACCCGAATGACTGGACGCATTAAGTCTTCAATCGTCACATCTTGATTGAGGAAACTCGCCTTAAACACATCTTTGCTATTGATGACACCAATCACATGATCTTTATCTTCTTTTATGACGGGGTAACGTGTGTATCTTTCGTTTAGCATATAATGCGTCACATCATCAAGTGTCTGTTCAATCTCTATCGCTGAAATTTCTGTACGAGGGATCATAATCTCTCTCGCCACTCGGTTATCAAATTCAAAAATTTTATTCACATACTTGTACTCAGATTGGTTAATCTCGCCCTTCTCATAGCTTTCAGATAAAATAAGGCGCAATTCTTCCTCACTGATCGCCACTTCATGTTCTTTAACAGAATGAAAACCGAATAATTTCACAATGCCTCGTGCCGCCCCATTTAATGCTTTAATAAACGGGTACATGACTCTATAGAAAAAGATGAGTGGCTTTGCTGTCACAAGGCTGACTGCTTCTGCCTTTTGAATGGCAATCGTTTTAGGCGCTAGTTCTCCCACAACGACATGTAAAAACGTAATGATCACAAATGCGATGATAAACGATAGGATGTCGGTTAATGCGGAATGAAGCCCCAACTCCTCAAACAGCGGATGCAGAAAATGCTCGACCGTCGGCTCGCCCAGCCACCCTAAGCCTAAAGCCGTGATGGTAATGCCGAGCTGACACGCAGATAAATATTCGTCGAGATTTGATATGAGCTTTTGTACGTGAATGGCTCTCTTATCACCGCTTTCAATCAGCTGATTGATTTTAGAGCCTCTAATTTTCACAATCGCAAATTCAGTGACAACAAAAAATGCTGTCGCAGCAATGAGTAATATGACTAAAAATACGTTTAAAATATACAAAAAAACCCTTACCTAACAACGGTAAGGGCTCACCTCCTCTGGCATCAATTAATCATTACGGCCATTTAGGAAGATCATTACAAAACGGAGCAATTCAAACAAGGAGACAAGGGCAGCTGCGACGTACGTAAGAGCTGCCGCATTTAACACCTTGTTCACGCCTCTTTCTTCACTGCTTCTAATGATTCCTTCTGAAACAATGATATCTTTCGCACGAGAACTTGCATTAAACTCGACAGGCAATGTCACAAGCTGAAAGAACACAGCCGCTGAGAACAAAATGATCCCAAGCCCGATTAAGTTAAGGCTGCCAAGTAAGATTCCACCAAGGAAAAGAAGCGGGGCAACACCAGATGCAAAGTTCACGACAGGAAAGATCTTATGTCTCAAGACAAGCGCACCATAGGACTCCTGATGCTGCAAGGCATGTCCAACCTCGTGTGATGCGACTGAAATGGCCGAAATGGAATGGCCGTAGTACACAGGTTCAGATAAGCGAACCACACGCTGCGTCGGGTCGTAATGATCAGTCAAAGTTCCTCTTACCGGTTCAACAGGCACGTCGTATAACCCGTTGCGATCTAAAATATGTCGAGCGGTTTCCGCACCTGTTTTCATACTAGATGCTTCAACCTTTGAATACTTTTCAAAATTATTCTTTACTTTAAATTGTGCCCAAAATGATAATCCCAATGCGGCAAAAGTTAAAAAATAAAAAAACAGCATGCTCATCAGCTTCCTTTTTATTTTATATATTTATTTACAATTTTAATGACTTTTATGTAAGGTGTACAGAAAAAAGCACTAGGTCTTTTTAAGTGGGATCACCGTGCCAATGAAAAAGAAGAATACACCTAAGCATGCTGTATAAAAGGTGACCGTTCCGTATAAATCTTGAAAAAAGTGCAGCCATGAAAAATCATTCATAAAATGATTCACCGCATTTAAGTCAAACACAAGTAAGATCACCGCTGATGATAAAAAATGAGCACCGATAAAAAGAAGTACGGTCTTTTGAACGAACGACATTCGCATTCCCTCCTTCTTCTCTCTTATTTTAAGATATGGGAACTACATGACGAAGATGAAAAAATGTTCCTCAATCGGGCATACTGACAATAGCAGTCTCCTGAAAGGAAGAGTCCGATGAAATCAAACCGTATCTTTATCGCTTGGCTAAGGTGGCCACTTTATCTTCGAATTGTCGTCATCATTTGTTTCTTACTTCTTTTTTTCGGACAATTAATCGTTTTTCTCGAACCGAAGCAGTATCATACAATCTTTGATGGAATCTGGTGGGCAGTCATTACAGTATCTACAGTGGGCTATGGTGATTTTGTGCCGCAAACCATGCCAGGACAAGTCGCGGGTATGGCTCTAATTTTTATCGGCGCAAGCTTTGTCACAGCTTATTTTGCTACGCTTGCCGCCGCTGTGTTCAGCAAGCAGCACCATTATGTAGAAGGAAAGGTTGCTTTTAAGGGGAAGGGACATCTCATCATTATCGGCTGGAATGAGAAAACGAACAAACTGCTTCAGTCATTTCAAATGATTGACCCAGCTATGCCGATTGTGCTGATTGATGACTCCTTGAAGGAAGGACCTCTTCTAGAGAATGTTCATTTTATTAAAGGACACGGCACCGAGGATGGCACACTTCGCAAAGCCAATATTTCAGGTGCAGATGCACTGATGATTACCGCAGATCAGCACGAGAATGAAGTGACAGCTGATATGCAGAGTGTTTTAACATTACTTGCAGCAAAAGGATTAAATCCCTCGCTCTACTGTTTAATTGAAATCTTAACAGATCGATATGTGAAAAATGCCGAGCGTGCTGGCGCCAATCAAGTCATTCATACCTCTGATGCAGTCAATCATTTAATGGTCGAGCATTTTCTTTTAAAGGAGGATGACATAAAAAGTCGTAGAAAACGTTAGTATGGAATAACCTGTTCTAATAAGGTTTCGCTTATTGTGTTAATGGTTTAGAAAAGCGTAGAACGAGGTCGCCAATTTTTGTTCGTCCCTAATTCGTCCCCAATCCGTCCCCATAAAAAAACAGACCATGCAGGGTCTGTTTTAATTTTACCTATACGTTTTCTGAAGTTGTATAACGTTCGATCATAGTCGTGTTTCGATCGATTTTTTGTATCAATGTCGTGTTTTGATCAGTCGAGATACTGTACACTCCTGCTACTGTAATCACCGTAAGAGCAATTGATAACCAATACCATAGTATCCTACTCAATAAATTCTTTAAAACAACTAATACCCTTAGAAGACCTCAATAAAGAACTTTAGTGGACTAATCAAACACACTTCTATTGTTACAATCCTGATCCTTACATTTCAACATTAACTGAAGAACCTAATTTATTAAATAAATCAATATTGTAAAGTAATTTGTGTAAACCATTCTGACCCTAAATCTTTCCCAGTTTCACTAGGTATAATTTAGGGTCATATTGTTTCTCCGATCAATCTATTAAGATTTCCAGAAATTTAATTACTGATTTTGGTAATGGTAAATCTTAATTGATCTGTTGTAATTGTTTGCCCACTATTATTGATTAGCCTGTACGTCGTTCCTGCGGGTACGACGCCTGTATAACCTATAGCCGATACTTGTTCACCTGTAGAAGTTCCGTTGACTCTACCATTTGCAGTACCTGGGGTAGCCGGACCACCATTAGTTGAAACACCTATACTAATTGGGCCTGCTTGCCCAGCAGTTGCAGTAACTTGTGCAGATATATAATAATTACCACTTTGTTGTACAGTAAAAGTATCTGGAGCAGTAAAAGTCACGTTGTCAAGAAACTGACTTCCAGCTAATGAGAAAGGAGCACCGTTAGCAACTGTTTGTGTAACCTCTGAGCTAGTGGAACCAATAGCTGTTGAAAGTGCTCCAGTCGCGCCTGTTGGACCTGTGGCTCCGGTTGCTCCCGTTGCGCCGGTTGCTCCTGTGGCTCCGGTTGCTCCCGTTGCGCCTGTTGCTCCTGTGGCTCCGGTTGCTCCTGTGGCTCCAGTGGCGCCTGTATCTCCTGTTGCTCCTGTGGCTCCCGTGACTCCGGTTGCTCCCGTTGGACCCGTATCTCCTGTGGCTCCGGTTGCTCCAGTGGCGCCTGTATCTCCTGTTGCTCCTGTGGCTCCCGTGACTCCGGTTGC
This sequence comes from Bacillus pumilus, assembly GCF_009937765.1. Taxonomy (NCBI): domain Bacteria; kingdom Bacillati; phylum Bacillota; class Bacilli; order Caryophanales; family Bacillaceae; genus Bacillus; species Bacillus pumilus. The sequence goes on from NZ_CP047089.1 coordinate 521,434, forward strand.
GCCTGTATCTCCAGTTGCGCCGGTTGCTCCGGTGACTCCCGTGACTCCTGTCGCTCCTGTGACTCCTGTCGCTCCGGTTGCGCCTGTATCTCCAATTGCGCCGGTGGCTCCGGTTGCGCCTGTATCTCCAGTTGCGCCGGTTGCTCCTGTTCCTGTTGCTCCGGTTGCACCCGCACCCGCTATCAATGTATAATCTGGTGATGTTCCTGGCGTGCCTGTTGGAGGCGCCGTATTCACTAGATATGTGCTTCCATTAGACGTCACCGCTCGACCTACTGGATAACCTGCTGCTGCTGCTGGATCAAACGCTACAATTCCTGTTAAACCTACACCTGTCGCTCCTGTTGGACCTGTTGGTCCGCTTGAACCAGTCGCTCCACTTGAACCGGTGGCTCCGGTTGCGCCCGCACCCGCTATCAACGTGTAATCTGGTGACGTGCCCGGCGTGCCTGTTGGAGACGCCGTATTCACGATATACGTACTACCATTTGACGTCACCACTTGACCTACTCGATAACCAGGTGCTGTTGTTGGATCAAATGGTACAATTCCTGTTAAACCTACACCTGTCGCTCCTGTTGCACCCGCACCCGCTATCAACGTGTAATCTGCTGATGTTCCTGGGGTTCCTGTTGGAGACGCCGTATTCACTAGATATGTGCTACCATTGGACGTCACCACTTGACCTACTCGATAACCTGCTGCTGCTGCTGGATCAAACGCTACAATTCCTGTTAAACCTACACCTGTCGCTCCCGTTGCGCCTGCTGGGCCTGCCGCACCTGCTGGACCCGCTGGACCTGCTGGACCTCTCCTGCCTGGTCGACCTTGAATAACACACACACAAGGATCCTTTCCACAACATGGATTTTTCCTTACTCTCTTACAGCTATCACACTCCCAACCGTAATCTTCATGCGAGTCATACCAACTTCCTCTTTTATTAGATGGACATGATTTTCCACAATGTCTACATCTTTTCATAAGATCACCTCAAGTTCATACTATGTAAATCATCTAAGTTTGGAACATTCCTTAGCATAAATGAATAAAAAGGCTAAGGATTTAGGAGTCAGTCACTATTTACTTAGACCTTTATTAGTTTTCAGAGTAGGGATAGTTGGGAATTAAATGAATGATTCCCAACCACAAGAAAAATAAGACAAAGACACAAAAAAGAAAAGACCTCCCCATAGGAGAAGGTTCTTTTCCAAATGAAGTTAAGTCATCAAAAGTGTAAACATGTGGTCTGCATACTATATGTAAGTGAATTGGAAAAGTGTTTATTTATAAATTTGAGTTATTACCACTTGGAGATTCGGTAAAATATTAAAGATTAATTCCCTCTAATCCTTGTGGGATAAAAAAGACCTCCAATATAGGGGACTGACCCCATAAAGTGAGGTCTTTTTTTATTTACTTATTTCAATGCTTTTTGAAGAGCTGCTTTAGTCTTTGGACCATAGATGCCGTCAGCAATAAGACCGTGCATGAGCTGGAACCGCTTGACCGCATTCACAGTTTTGGGTCCATAATAGCCGTCAATCCCGTTGTTTTTAGCTCCCTTTTCAGGATAGAAATAGACAGCAGCCAGCGCCTCCTGTAATGCTTTTACTCCCGCTCCCTTTGTCAAAGGCTTGGTCACTTTAATGATGCCAGATGGTAAGTTAAATGACTTTTTAGCAGGCTTGGAAGCTGTTTTTTTGGATGAAGTATTTTTGACAGGTGTCGCTTTCACAGGCTTTGCTGTTGCCTTTTTACCTGTATGAGCGGTTGCAATACCCGCTTTGAAGCTGTCCCATCGATTAAGCAGCTTTCGAGGACAATTCTTGCCGCTCCATCTCTTATGAGGCACAACGTTTGCCAATGGAATGCCTTTCTCTGTCATAAGCTTCCGAATGAGCCATTGAGCATTTTCAACCGCTTTTTCAAAATTACCGTCTGCGTTTTCACAAATCTCAATTCCAATTGACTTCATGTTTCCGGTTCCTCGTCCATCTCCTGCATGCCAGCCATTTTCGTTTAAAGGCAAATGCTGATAAATGACTTTATCATCAACTGTAAAGTGCCAGCTTACACCTGTACTAGATCGTTTCACAAACGATGCGTGACTTGTTGCGTTTGCCCCTTTTGCTGTGTTAGCTGTGTTATGAACCGTAATATATAACGGCTTCATTCTATTTCCTGGTCTGTTGCGGTTACTCTTTGGAATAAAATCTTTAATGATTTTTACCACGTTCATCGTCTCCTTAAATTTTGATTTTGATAATTAAAAAATGCCGCCTAATGGCAACCGTTTATTTTGAAAGTCCTTTTTGTTTCAGAATTTCTTTCTGTTGTTTTCCTTTTTCGGTAACATAGTTATTTTTGAACCATGTGACAAGGGTTGTTGCGATTGTAAAGATCATTGAGAAAGCAAGATACAATGTTTCAGCTAATGAAGTGACTTGATCCTCACTAATCGGCAAGATTGGCTTGCCAAATAGAATTAATGCTTGGTTGATTAGTGCCATAAAAAGAAGCACTGTACGGATCACAGTGCCTTTGTCGAAGTTTTTCATAATTGTTTCCTCCTATTATTTTAAATTCCGTTCAATTTTATCGAGCTTGTCGATCACGACATCATACTTTTCACTAAACTTTGCTAACACATCATTTTGCGCTTCGATTTGTTCATTGAGCTTGTTTTCTCTTTCCTTTGTTGTGTTTAATACGTAAAACAGCACCCAACAAAAAAGAACCGCAAAGGGTCCTTGTGTCATCAAATATTGAGCCAAATCCATTTCCACCATACTCACCTACTCCCTCACTTTGTCCACCCCCTTAAAGAAGGCAAAATAAAAAGCCTCTCTAGGCTTCGTATTGTTCTCCTGTTATTTCCTGATAATCTTCTGTGTTAATCCAACCGATTTCTACATAAAAGGCAATGTCTTCAGGACCATAACACTGCCAGTCCCAAAACTGCTTTATATCCGCCACTGTTGGATATATCATGATTTTTCACCACCCTTCATCTCCTGGATCTCAGTCATGAGTTGAGCCAATTGTTTCGCCATTTGTGCTTCACGCAGTTTGGCTGCAGCTGCTTCTTTTGAAAGCTGACTCAATTGCTTTGTTAACACCGCATTTTGCTGTTTTAGTAAATCAATATCATACGGCGGTTGCTCTGTTTGTAAGCTATCAATGTACTCCTGGGTTGCTGATTCGCTCCATGTTTTGCTTACGGGATTATATTCTGCTATATATAACCCATCTTGGGGTTGAACATCCGTAAATCCCTCTGGAATATCAGCTTCATCAGGTATTTCTTTATCCCCACCAGGTATATACTTGAAATTTTCATCATAGGCGTATATTGGTTTCATGAAATCACTCCTTTGCTTTAAAGATGCAGTTAACAGTTATGAATTCATTATTGCTGGTTGTATCTTGTATGATAAATCGACCATTCGTTGCAATATATTGACGACTAAACTGCGGCCCCTTATATCCTCCTGTACTAGATGCAATGCCTACATTATAAATAGGGAATGGCGGCTCACATCCTTCTGGCAACATAAAGGCATGCACATCCCCAATTGTTCCACCTGTGATGGCTCCAGTTACATGAACAAATCCCATCGCATCCTTTGCGACGCGAACCCGATAGTCATTATTGACCTCAGACTTATATGTTTTCCACCCGTTCCTGATCGTGGGGAACTTCCAGTCAAGTTTTGCATCTCCACTGGTTATAACTCTCTCCCACCCTCTGAAACCTTGTGTATGAAACGTCCCGATCCAAGTTACATTATCAAACGATCTTGTTGCAGTAATCTTTTTGAGAACTTCACCGTTTGATATATGGGATGTATCTAAAACCTCAATGTAATAAAAACTCTGATCATTATCTACAGGAAGATTTAATAACTGTGCTCCCATATAAGGACCAGTCGGTAAGGTAAATATATCAGTACCGTTTGGCAGCCTTTTCACTTTACCATCGTCTGGTGTGAGTTTATAAAGTTGTCCGTTATTCCATTTAAGTCGTTCCGCAATTGTCGGCAGCTGCGTCCAAGTGATAGATATATGGCCAGAATTATAGTAAAAGTAATAGGCATTGCCTGACGTGTCTATCGCAAAACCGGTTCCGATGTTGTTTTGACCAACAGTTTGAATCCCTCGTAACGCAGCTTTGTTAGGTGCTGGAGAATCTTCTACACCCGATGGAGCATAAAATGTACAAGTTCCTTTGTCTTTAATCGCATCAAATATTCTTCCGTCAGTTGGAACCGCAATTAACTGTTTTCCATCATCAGCTGTGATCTTATATAGCTGCGATTCATTCCATTTCTTCTTCTCCGCTGAAGATGCATGCGATTTAGTATCACCTGTGTGATTTGCAAGTTGATCAAGTAGACCAAAATCATTTTCAAGCAACACTTTAACCATGGCATTGAACAGATCCGCATGAGCCTTGTCACTTGTTTCAAACACTTTAGGAGATTTAATATCCATCAATGAGCACTCCTTTCTTAGTAAATATCATCAATCTCAAAGATGAATTCAATGTCACCATCTTTTTGCTTGTCTGTCATGGTGCGGATCGCCGTAAACTTTCCATCTTCATCAACAAGAGCCAATTCATTAATGACTTCCCCAGCAAGCTCCCCTTCAGCGATCGTGCAGGTGTAGCGGATTTTTGCTGGTTCCATGAATTCATATGAATCAATTTCTTTTTGAACAAGCTCACTCTTCAATGCTTGCTCAGTTCCATCCAGGGAAATCGGTTTCCCATCCTTCGTCCCACCCTTTCCGAAAGCCATCTTGACCACTTTCGTAAGCCTTGTTCCCTCCGCTCTAGCCTTCGCCATTTGTTGCCGAGCATAAAGTGTTGTTACGGTTAATTGATCAGCCATTATGATCCTCCTTTATAAATCTATTTGTTTGGACGTGGCAGCTAGATATTTTGAACCGTCTAGCGGTACTGATCCATCAAGCGTCCAATATTTCTGCTTAATGATTACACTTCCGCTTTGCTTATTTGATACATGAGCAGCCATGCGGAATGTTACTTTCCTTTTTTCTTTATTTACGTGTTTGAAACGAGATCGAAGTGTAAGAGCTGCTTGTTGATCCGTTTCGTTTCTGGTTCCTATCATGACATATCTTGTACGTCCAAGAACTTTCATTTCTTTTTTGAGCTTCATGGCCAGTTTTAAAGATTGCCTGAAGCGCACTGGAATATCTGTTGAATTGCGCGATCCGCTCAAATAAAAAGTTCCATTCAGCAAAAACTCCCCATTAAGCAGGATCGGGATGTGATCAAAAAAGCCCACTCTGCTGCGCAGTGTGAGCCGGTTATGATAATCTTTGATTTCATGAACATCAGTATGATGAACGCTTGTGAATTTGTAAGCCAGGTGTGCAGGCTTTAAGTTTTTAAGCGTCTCCACAATGTATCTGGTGTTCTGCAGGTCATCCAAATTAACACGAAGGGAGAAATGATAGCGGCCTGTCGTTAGACGAACCACCGCGCTAGGATTCTTCAGGAAGCGGTTGACTGCCCTCTCTAAAGAAGCATAAGTGATCGGTGGAATGTTAGACATGAGATTCAAAATACGTGCCCTTCGCAACTCAATAGAATCACCCGACTCACGCTGCACCTTCAGCATTCTTTCCCATCGATCCAATCCCCATGTAGCTGTGATCGGAAAAAGCTGATCAGTCATATCAAAAATAGAATCGTCTAGCCTTTCCATTTCAGGGGCTTCGGATTTCATTAATTCATCAAATTCAGTGATCTCCGTTAGATAGGCAGGGAGATAAGACTTCATTTCATCAAGCTTGCTCAATGACGTTCACCTGCCCTAGACGCGGGATTTCAATGTCTTGGAGGGGCAAGTTTTTGGCTTCGCCGTTTATCAAGACATCCGCATAATCAGAGACACTATCCGCATGATATAAAATGTCATTAATCGCTGACATTCTTATCACGTTCTCCTCGAAAGCAAGTGATTTTAGGAGAGCCTTGATCTTCTCTTCAATTTCTTGTTGAGCATCTTCAAGTGAATAGTCCATTTTAAGCTCCACCGATACGGACACCTCAACATCTTTCCACTTAGCACTCTCGATGGTGGCAGTAGCCCCGATTGGTGCTTGACCTTCCCCTTCACCGGGAACCGGATCAATGTACTCTTGTACCTTATTGACAAGCAGATCCGTCGCAACGTCAAAATTCCCATCTGTGATGACAACTTTCACTGTGCCTTCCCCATTCCAAAGCGGGAACACCTTTGCCCTGCCAACTCCTTCTACTTCCTCAGCCCACTTTTTATAATGAGCTTTGTTGGCACTGACAGCCTCCCGCCTTGCCCTCATCAAGTAACGTTCATACAGTGCTTCATCGTCTTCTTCCTCTTGCCCTGGTATCTTCAATTCTTCAAAGATGACAGCCTCTAGCCCCGGTATATTATCGAGCGATAGGAGTGGCAGCTCTGCAAAATTCCCATTGCCTACAGCACCAGTTGTTTCACACTTCAGCGTGCCGTCAGATTGATATTGAAAGTACAGATTGTCGATATAGAATCTTGATCCTGTTGGTATTCTGATACCTTCAGGTGAGACTTCAACTGACCATACAGCACTTGTGGCCGCTTTACGAGTGATCCCCACTTCAGCAGCTCGTCTATCTAAAAATTCTCCCTGTGCTGTATCTGCAAAGACAAGTTCGAATACCTGATCTAGCCATATATAAGATTGAGCAAGTTCCGCAGCTGCAGGAGCCAACGCATTCCATATCACGCTGTTTTCACGTTTATCAATATCATCGGGTATACGTTCCAACATGCGTTCCATGATGGCTTCATACGATTGTTCCTCAAACATCTCCGATCACCTCCTCGATCTCCAAGGTCCCTTCATCCGTCACCACGTTAAAGAGCACTTTAAAGGTTGCCCCTTCTTTATTGATCTCAAAATCTTGCACACTTTCGATTCTTTCATCCACCAAAAGAGCCTCTTCAATGAGCCGCGGGATTTCCATCTCTTTGTATTCGTCCGTTGATTCTTCATCAGACACAGCTTCCTGCACTTCGCATCCTACGTCATGGCTATAAACAGCATGCGAATATCGTTCCGTTCGCAAAGCCATATAGACAAATTGGCGAATGGCATCGAGACCATTAATCTTTTCATTGGTTAGACGGCCAGTTTCAAAGTCGATGCGGTAGGTGGTCGAAGGTTCAATAATATCCTCTGCATCCTCGTCCAAATCCTCAATTTCTTCTTCAGGTGAAAGAGCCATTATGAACCACCTCCTACTACTTTATCTAAGATGTAAAACGTTTGGCCGCCTGTCATCGCAAGGACCATGACACTATCGCCTTCTTCTAGCTCATCATCTTCCCCCTCATCTAAGCGGGCTGGCCAGATAAGAAGTTCTTCAGGAATGATGAGTTTATCATTCTCATTGAGTCGAACACTAAGAGGGGAAACAGACACCACATCACCAAGTATCAAGTCAGTTGGTGATTGTGCATCCACAGCATCGACGGCCAATCGCTTGATTGCATCGCTTAGTTTCATGACTGATTCCCCGTTGGAATTGTGTTCTTTTCAACGACATCGATCGTCATGGTGTGTTTGGTTCCTTTAAATTCATGGCTGTCTTGATCGATCCAATACGTTTTCTTGATGCCGATATCCGGAATGATGATGCGTACTGGCATACCACTTTGTAATCCAGGAATACCTAGAGCTTGAATGCTTTTCAGCTCTTTTTTTACGCCCTTTTTCTGTGAGAGCCGAACATCAGCCCTCTTTTGCAGCTGTGCTTGGTTGATCTCCCCCGACACTCTTTCAACGTGCTGCAGGATGCCATATTTTCTTCTTGCAGCACTATCATTCGCCACAGCCAGCATTTCAATTTCTTTCTTTTGCGTGACCATCTTTGGCTTCTTTGGCTTTGTTGGTTTGGTAGGTTTGGTCGTTTTCTTATCTTTTTCTTTATCTTTGTCAGTAGTCTTAGATTTCTTTTTTTCCTTCTTCAGCACCTTAATTTTTTCCACGTGTGTTGCTCTCACCTTCACACGTGTGGCCGTTTCCTCAATCGAGGTGCTGTACTGATAATCAATAAGATTCACGCCTGATTCAATGACCCAAACTTCCGACGGATCAGGCCATGCTCTCAGCCCCATCTTGCCTTTAGCAGAATAGATTTGATAGTTACGTCCTGTTTGTTTCTTTGTTTCCCTTAGAGCCTGCAAGATGATGTCATATAGGCTTGTATCGTTTTTGAATACAAGTGATTTTATGACATGACCGGTATTGGCGATGGAGGTCATCGGGATCTGAAAATCTTGACCAAGCCGCTTCATTATCTGATCAGCTCTCTTATTTGCAAAGACATATACATCCTGGTTCTTCACCAGATACTGAAGCATGTCATAAGCAGTAAAAGTGAGCTTTTCATCTTTGGGTGTTCTTGCAAACACCGTTCCTCGAAAGAGTTCTTTTCTTTTCCACTTGAAAAGAACCGTGTCACCCTCTTTGATGCTGTAATACTTTTGACTTCCTTGTTTTGTCACGATCGTTGCTTGTATTGAGCGGGGGGCCTGATACCTTTGCCCCCGAAGTGTCACACTCTCTGTCACAAGCTCATACATGGTGCCGCTTCTGATGGCAAAAAGCTCAATCAATGTCAGCCCCCCTATTGTGGTATTTTTAATTTTTGACCAGGGAAAATCCAATGCCCTGGTTGTCTAATATTGCGTCTACTTCGTTTGATCATCGCGGCTTTATTCGCATTCCAAATGCGGCGCCACTTTGTGCTATCACCATAGAAACGACCAGAAATATCCCACAAGGTATCGCCCTTTTTAACAGTGTACACTTTTGGTGCGCCTTTTGAGCTTCGTTTTTTGCTGCTCTTTTTGGCTTTCCGTTTAATTTTTCTAGGTGATGCGGTTTTGTATTCTTTCAGCTGCAGCGTGAATTCTCGATCACCAATATCATAAGTACCTTCGCTATGGTTAAAACTCTCTATGCTGCATTGCATATTGATTTTGGTTCCAGTAACGATAAAGCGTACAGGCTTCTTTGAACGCATCATTCGTTCTATTTTCGCTATCGCATTCTCTGGTGATGGAATGCTTTTATATTCAGCGATCGGTGTATACTTCTTCGGAAAAAAGGCTGTAAATGAAATTTGGCGAGCCCCTGGTACATCCAAGAATGTGAGCTCGCCAAATTTAGATACTTTAATAGATTCATTTTGTACGTTATTGTTCAGTTCAAGTTTTTCAGGAAGAACAGGGAATCGTAGTTTGTCCTTCCCTTGCGAAATCCACAATTGATATTTTGATTTAGCCATCGATCACGACTCCCTTCGTTCCTGTGTTGATTTCTACTTCTAGTTCTTCAGCTATTGATCGTTTGATCTTATCAACAAGTGAATCTTCATCTTGTCCATTATGGAAGTGCTGATCACCGTTAAAATTGATAATGACTTGTTTTGATCCACCAGAAGCAGACGGTGCATTCGTTGTGCCAGCTGTTACTGTTTGCACCTGCCCTTGTGAAAGTTCAGATGATGCAGAGTTGGCCGGATCGTATACGTCCATTCCTAAAGCCTGTGCAGCTTGCGCCAACAAGTAACGGCCACGTATGCCTCGTTCTTCAGGAATAATCCATTCACGCTTGTTTCCTTCACCGATTCTAGCAACCTGCTCTTGCGTGATTAGACCACCGTTTGCATACCCCTTATATGGTCCACCGTTTCTCATACTTCTTAATCCAGGCGTGTTAAAGACTGTCCCATATCTGCCCTTAATGTAGTTAATTGCTGCTACGGCATTATGAATTGGGTTCCAGATGTCATTCATGCCTTTGCCTTTATTAGAATTAAACGTCGGTCCAATGGTTTGCATTAAACCTTTAGACGGTGTTCCCTTTTTGGCGTTGGAATCCCATAAGTTGATTGCTCTCGGATTTCCATTTGATTCATGCTGCGCGATGGTCATCAAACCAGGTAGCCAGCTCATCGATGTGCCAGTTGCCATTAGAGCAGCCATGAGCCATTGCTGAACACTAAGACCTGAAGCCCCCATACCACTGAATGCACCGATTAATGAACCAGCCTGATTTTCAGCAAACTTTTTCACATCAACTGAATCGAGTCCTTTGACGACACCGATCGATGCAAATTTTCCAAGACTCATCATGACGCGTGAAGGGGAATGAATGTCTAGCTCTTCGCGGAAGGCTTGCTCCACTTTCTTGGCCATGTCCTTGGCTGCTTGTGTCACTTCGCTTCCTTTGGAACGCATGCCGCTGTTAAATGCGTCAACCAGTCCAGCTCCCCATGTAGGAGACTCTTGACGAGCGGATAAGAAAGGTTGTCTTACATTTTGATCTAAGAACTGACCTGTGCCAGTTGGTGTCATGTTTTGACCTGAGGCAAATCCAGTGACAGTTTGTGCTCCGTAGAGCGGTGTTGATGCCTGAATTTGAGTAAATGGTTGTTTGATATTAGCTTGTTTCCACTGTTCAAGTGAAACGACTTTGCTATTTAATCCTTTTTCAAATTCAGTGCTAAACTGTTCCCCGTATTTAGAAGCGTTGCCGGTCTCACCAATTGATACCGATCCACTTGTAGAAGTGGAAACTGATGCAGCTGCAGCCGGTCTCATAGGAGAAGATGAACCAGCTTGGGAAGTAGGTGAAGCGCCGTTTGGCACTACCGACATTCCGAGGTGTGATGCAGCCTGAGCAAGAAGCATTTTTCCTCTGCCTTTGTTGTTTTCAGTTGGGATGACAAACTCTTTTCCTGCTTCTCCGATCCACGAAATTGTTGGCTTTGTAATATATCCACCGGTGGCGTTGTTATCTGGAATAGGAATTTGTTTGACACCTGTTTTTTCTTCACCTTTTCCAATAAAGAAATCAACAACCTTCCCACTAACTTCTTTAATTTTACCGACTACTTTTCCTATAACGCCAAAGATGCCATCCCATGTCTTTTTTAAAGTTGTTGCAAAGTCTTGCAACGGGGAAAACACATATTTTTCAAACCATGAACTCGCAACTTTCCAGATACCCTTGATCGTTCTCCATGCTTCATCGAATTTTGTTGACACAAAGGAGATTGCTGGCTCTGCATACTTTTTGTATGGCTGCCATACGTACTCATCAAACCAACCGGCAAGCACCACCCATGATGTTTTAATCCGGTTCCAGGTACTGTTAAATTGGTTCCAGATAAACATGATGGCTGGCAAAGCATATGTTTTAAATGGCTGCCAGACGTTTTCATCAAACCAAGTTGATAGGGTTACCCAAGTCTCCTGAATCCAATTCCACGTATTTTTAAACAACACCCACACAATCATGATCGCTGGAAGTGCGTATAGTTTAAATGGCTCCCATACGTTTTCATTAAACCAAGCAGAAAATGCACTCCAAGTCTCCTGAATCCAATTCCATGTATCATCAAGTTTGTTCCATATCACTCCGACGGCCTCTACTGCATATTGACCAAATGGCTCCCATACATTTTCATTGAACCAAGTTGATGCTGCTCCCCAGATGGCACTAATCAATTCCCATCCCACAACAAAAACACCAACTACAAAGTTGATGATCGGTACTGCAAAGTTATAAATCGGCAGCCACACGTTATTATTGAACCATGAAGAAAGCTGACCCCATTTCTCTGTGATCCAGTTCCATGTATCACTGAAGAATGTCGTAATAGGGTTTAAAACATTATCATTAAACCAACCGGAAAAAGTGCTCCATGTTTCTTTAATCCATTGGACTGCATTCTCTGCACCTTTGACAAGCTCATCCCATTTCTTCTTGATGGTCCCGTCATCAAACATTTTGCCAATCCAGTTACCGAGATCGCCACCAAAGATGCTGCCTAATACTCCACCGATCGCTGTTCCAATTCCAGGCGCGATCAATGTACCAAGTGCAGCTCCACCGATACCACCGCCCAGATTACCAGCAAACCCACCGATCTTTTCACCTTTGTTGTCATTGTTCATGCCGATTAATTCGGTGGCTGCAATAAGAGTGCCGAGAATAGGAATACGTTTTCCGATGCTCTTTGCACCTTTACCGATACTCCCCAATAATCCACCACCGCCACGCCCTTGGTTTGGTGTGGTTGGTCTTACTGGCTCACCTCTATTGATCCAAGGTTGACGATATTCAGGTGGTCTTGGGTTCCTTGGTGGTCTTGTTCCTCCAATTCCGCCAATTATACCGCCGCTTGTTCCTGGTCCTAATCCTCCGTTTAAACCTTTGCCCCATTTGAAGAGTGCAAATGCTCCTGAAAGAATGGATTTAAGCGGCTTTAATAACGTGGCCACTTTTCCAAGGAATGCGAGCGCAAATGCATTGGCAATCAAAGCACCAGCAATTGAGCCTTCTCCTGTGAGAGCATTCAAGTTGATCTCACCGATCTTCTTGGTGATACGAATACCTAATTGCGCTGGATCAAGAGCTTCTAAAAAGGATTCAATGAAAATACGCCCTGCTTTGGCTCCTGCATCAGTGAAACTGTCCTCGGATGATTTGTCATCAATACCAAGTAGACCGTTGATCACACCGTTTATGATGCCACCGTAAGTCTTCCCGACATTCTCGGCCATTTTGAAAAGACCAGGCTTTCCTGTCTTTTCCCACCATTGGCCAAAAACATCTTTCGTATTATCAAGGACGAGCTTCCACCGAGTTTCAAAGTCCATTTTCCTGTATTTTTCTAGCTGTTCAAAATGTTTCTTCAGCTTAGGGTTGTCCTTAAACTTGACCTTCAGTTCCTGTGTCTGTTTTTTGGTTAACTTCTCACCAGGAAACAAGATTTTGAACTGATCACCAATAAATCCGAAAACACTCTTTGTCGGATCAAGGAAGCTGTTAGCAAATTTCTTACCCGCCTTTTCAGCTTTGTTTGATAGATCGGTCAGCACGAAGGAATATTCTCCACGCCATGTTCTGAACGCTTCGAGAGCGGGTTGGAACGCAGCTGCAAGTCCTTTACCCCAAGGCATAAGAATGCTGTTATTAATGAATGATTTGACACCGAGGAATAAGTTGGCCAAGTTATCGGACATTTTGATCATCATGTCATTGTATTTGCCAAACTCTTTTGTTACTTCTGGCCAAGTTTTATTTATGTCCTTGCCGCTCTTTGCAAGTTTTTCGAGCTTACCCCTGGCATCACCAGAGATCGCCCCCATTTCTTGAAGAGCAGCCGTTGCGTCACCGATAGGACGCCCCGATTTAATGCCGTCATATAAACGCCCCATCCATAGCGCAACTTCGGAAAACGGTCGTTGAACACCTGCAGCAACATCCCCGACTAGCTTCATTCCTTCAGTCGTAGAAAGGGCATTGCCCGTAAATACTTGGAGGACGCGAGATGACTCGAAAATCTCATCACGAGTAAATGGCGTTTGACCAGCAAAAGCTGTCAGCTCGTCCAGACGTGCATCTGCTTTCCCTCTGCTGCCTAAGAGAGTTTCAAAAGCCGTGGTCATGTTCTGACGATCTGCAACCATTTTGAGCGGTACAACAATACCGCCTGTTGCACCGGCACCGACTCCAAGCAAACCAAGTGTACTGGTGACAGCAGACACGATCCCTCTCAATGGCTTTGTGATTAGGTCAAGGACCTTGATTGTGGTTGTGTAAGTCCGTCCCAAATGGGTATTTGCAAATGAGACAGCTCCACGTACTGGAGCGGTGAAACGGTCGATCGCATTGATCGCCACCCTGTATTCAGTCCCTAACGTGTTCCGTGTATAAGACGCTATACGGCTGACTGTTCGTCGAACCATATCAACGGCTCTAATGGTATAGCTGTATCCCCGGCCAAGCTGACGCGCTGCATATGAAGCAATACGTCTGATCCCTGCGGTTGCACGATCATGGACCGTTATGGCAAACCGTTCTACTTTGCCAAACTTCCGATCGATGTAACGACGCAACCGAACAAGACCTGGTGTTGCCTGATCTTTAATGCGCATCAGCACACTATGAGTACGCGGCATCTTGCGTTGTAAGAAGCCATTGAACTTTCGTAGTGCTTTTGTGGCCAGATCATTTACTTCAATCGTCAGCTGATAAGTTCGAGCAAGATCACGCAAAACAAACCGCTGCACACGTCTTAATGCAATCGTGGCATTGTCTCTTACTCTCAATGTGATTGGCCGCTCTGATCTACGGCGCAATCTATCAAGTCGTTCCATATCTCCTCTAATCAAACGCAATTTACGCGTGATCCGGTCTTGTAAATCAAACCGAGCAGTCAAATGAGCCATGTCTTATCCCCCTTTCTTTGCTTCTTTTTCAAGAACCTCTAGTTTGTGCCTGATAAGTCCAAATAGGAATGCTTTGAATTGCCTTGGCGCTTCATAGACCTCTAAGAGTTCAGACGGGGAGTAATGAAGCTCATGCATGCAGTAATACAGATACACAGCCTCTTTATTCCCGTCCTTTATTAGTTTTTTGCTGCTTCTTCTAAATCTTCAATTTCATCTTCAAAACCGTTGACCTCAATGGCTTTGTTTAACCAGTTCGCATATTCACCGCCGACAGATAGGACACGCTTTGCCACTTCGACTGGATCTTGGGTGCCATATGCCTCACGCAGTTCTTTTGATTTGAAATCAGGGTAAATGGTTGATTCAACCGCAATACGTGCATAGAAGCGTTGAGAATCCAAGTCTTTCACACGTCCACGACCTTTAACATTTTTGAAAGTCGTGTTTTCTTTCTCTAGTTCATCGATACGCTCTGTTGTGATCGCTTTGAATACGAATGGAATCACTTTACCTTCTTTATCAACGAAACGTTTTGAGATAATGGATTTGACCTCTTCCGCTTCTGTTGTTTGTCCTGGCATAAAGAATGAAAGATCATATACGTTGTTTGTTTGTTTTTCGCTCATGTTTAAAAACTCCCTTTGATTTGTTTTTTTGAATACAAAAAAGCACATCCATTTTTTGAATGTGCTTTCCAATCTTTTCATGTATAATATAAATCGTACATATGAACGGCTTACAAGGGCGGTCTGGCTCATCCCCATATAGAAAGGGGGTGATGCTTATGTCAACTTATGAAGCGATTAGTTTAATGATTGCTTTTGGGATTTATACCCTAAGCATTTTGACTTTAGTCGTGGGATTGTTGACACTATTTAAAAAGAAAAAATAGACCTCCCTTGACCTCTACAAAAGTAAAAGGGTAAGTCTATCCTTCAAAAGCATCTAGAGATAAGCCAGCCCTCTTAAAGGGCCTCATTGTACATTGCCAGGATGTTTGCGCATCCTGGCTTCTTTTTATTCTACGCCAGTTGCAAGTTAGATATACCAACCGCAACAAATAATTATATATTTAAGTATATAATTCTACTGTTAATAAATCAAATACGAATTAAAAACTATCCTTCAGCTTTTCAGGAAGATCAAAGTCCTCAAACGTGAAAGGAACCTCTTCTTCTAGCGCTTCTGAATCCACATCAAGCCCCGCGATCTTTGCAGAATCGAAGTTCACATCAAACAATGTGACACGCTCTGTGCCTCGGCCGGATGATTTGTCATCCAGTACAGCTTGAATCGTAAAGTACGGATCTTGTCCCTTCTTCACGTAATTTAACATCAACTGAACGAAACGTGATGTAACCTTATAGAAAGTCGCTGTGCCAGTACCATTTGCACCGGTTGTCTTGTGCCCTGTCATACGACGGCCCATAACGTTAACTTCTGATTTATTCTTCTCCACGTTTGCCTCAAACGTTTTGATGAACGCCATTTCCTCGCCATCGAGGAAAAGACGTCCTTCCTTACCTGAAATGGTATTCTGCGCTTTAAAAGCCATCTTATTTCACCTCTACATTGAAATAGAATTTTTCAGCTGCATCAACAGGTTGAACAGCTAGATCAATCAAGAAACCGTCACGATCTTCATTAAGAGCAATTACGATATCTGTTTCAGAATCAAAGCCTGTAATGCCGCTTCCATCTTGGAGTTGCGTGAGATATTGCGTGATGAGTGTTTTCACCAGCTGCAACCCATCATCAGATGCCGGAATGTCATTGCCATTTGCTTTGCGTAACTTAATCAGATCCTTCAATTCACGTGTGAGATCATTGTTGATCGCATCGAGCACACGAATGATCTTGTTTTTACCGAATGTCTTGTTTTTCTCGGTTGTATAACTTGTCAGAGAGTTGATGTCCTTCTCAACGCTTACTGTGCGATCACGCGCATCAAACGTAAACAAGAATTCGCCTTGTGATAAGCGGTATTCCACTTGATCATTATCAAGGCGTTCTAACGTATCCACAGCCCCTTCATATTCCACAAAGGTTAATGACTGATTGAAGTTTGCGCCTGCAGATGCACCGGCAACCCATGCAGTTGCTTTGGCTGGGGTGATCTCTGTGCCATCTTCTAGCACGACACCGCTTGTGACATTGATAATTCCTTCATGATCAGCTGCGTAGTTAGCCACAACGCCTTGCACCTTACGCCCTTGATCATCACGCAACCGCTTAATGAAAGCCACAAATGTCGCTTTTAACTGCTCGCTAGTGTTATTAGGCAGCGCTATTACGTCAAAGTATTCTGTTTCAGCTTCTTCTAAAAAAGCTGTATAGTCTGCGACACTTGGCACGCCGTTTTTCCCACCGCTTAGTGTTACGCCAGCGGTGATTGTCACTTCACCTTCACCAGAGAACGAAACATATTTGTTTTGCTTCAGCTCTTTGACATCAGTGACAACCTGCTTATCAACAATGTCTGTACCAACGTAAGTCACCACATCACGCTTGGAGCTATCCAATACGTTTTCAGTGACTTGGATCGTGACCTCATTACCTTTCTGTCCGCCATAATTGGCAAGCACATTGAAATTCTCGCTGATCTGAGCCTTTGCAGGTTCGCCTTCATTCAGGCGATAAAGCAAGACTGTTTGTGCTTTTTTCTTCGCTTCTCGGAAAAGAAGCAGTGATTTGTCATCGATGTTTAATCCGACTTTTTTATTTAAGTCCTCCATGCCAGAGATAGAGATGAACGTCTTAGGCTCTCCCCAACTCATTGTGATTGGGAGTGCAACGGTGCCGCGATCACCTAACGTGATACGCTGCTGTGCTGTGGTTTTGAAATTGAAGTAGATACCAGGGCGTTTCTTTTCTGTGCCTGGTGTAAAAGTACCTCCATTCATGCTTAAACCTCCTTAGACAAAAAAGCATCAATCTGCTTCTTTGCTTCTGTTTTTGTAATTGGTTGATCTTTGATATAAAAAAGAGCACCTTCAAGGATTTCAGGCTTTACGCCAAATACTTCCTTGCTGTGCTCTTTCAAGGCTTCAAATGAAAATGCTGCTTCTTTAGGAAGAACCGGAGCGGCTTTCTCTTCTTTCACCTGTGATTCATTTTTATTCTTGGCCACTTTTTATCACCCCATCTGAAAAATTTATGTCATCAAGGCTTGGCTGCGCGTCTCGGTTGTACCAATAGGCACTATCCCATGAGAGGATGATCGTTGCCACACCTTGATCAGCAATCCTTGTTTCAGCCCTCTTAATGCGGACATAATCATCAAGTGGTTCACCTTCTTCACTGACCATCTGAATGATATTCCGATCCGCTGATAAGGCATCAACGATGGTTTCTGCCGCATCATGAGCCTGCCCCGAATCCTTGTGAAACACTTTAATATGCAGCGTGTATGTTTTGAGGAACGTTGTAACAGTATCGTTTTTTGTGTTTGTCCATGCTGCTGGAAAGTACATTGAAGGGACCTGAAACTGTTCAGGAATCTCTTTTTCATATACTTTCACCGGAAACTGCTTGTAACAATAATGCATGATGGAGCCGACTTCTTGATTCATTCCATCACCGCCCAAATTGTTGATCAATCCATTGCTGCAGCTTGCGGTCCAATGATTGTTCAAACATCTGTTCAAAGATGGATAATGCATTATCCCAATAGCCGCTGCCCTCAACCCATTGAAATTTCAAGAGCATCCCTGTTTCGGCATTTGGGTCATATTCAAAACGATCACCAACCCATCTGCCAGGAACCCAACGTCTGTCCTGATTCTTGGAGGGATCAATGGTAAAGTGACCATCGTTTGTGTACGATGCGTATTCTAAGTTGGTCCCTACATCTAGGGTGAGACCGCCACTGCTCATTGAAAAGACGTTTTCTTGGTCTCCCTTTTGGAATGAGTTAAGCAAACGCCGAGCATCCACTGTTTTTGTACGGATAACTTCATCTTGAACGATGTCTAGGAACTCATAACCCATCGCTTCCAACCATTCTTCATATTCAGCTTGCAAGCCGCCATTAACAGCTGCATTCAAATCCTCTATGAACTGATCAAGACCATCAATCCTCATAGGCTTTCACTCCTCATCGCTACCACCTCAATATGATGGTTTTTGATCCGTCTGGGCTTTTGGAGTTTCAATGTCACACCTTCCCATACCACTTTATCGTTCAGGCGGACATCGGCGGTAATAGGAAAATGAACAAGGTACGATTGATGAATGGTTGCGTTTGGCTCCTGCTGTGTGATGTTTTGATTTCTCTCTGTGAAGTAACATGCTTGATCAACTTGATCAGGCTCATCAGGATATGAAAAGACAGGCTGCGCATCTTGAACAGGTATTCCATAGCGATCTTTTGACAGCTGCTCATTCTTTAAGTGGAAAATATCGCATCGATCCGTTAGCAATGATTGATAGCTCATAACGATCTCAACCTCATTCTTACACTTGCCGGATCTTCCGGTGGATCAATTGGCTCAATGAAATCTATCAACAGGTTATACACATCTGGTTTTGATATGGCGTTACCATCTGCCAGTGTATAAGAGTAGTCGCCAATCTTTTCTGACTTGTACCCTTTGATGATTGATTCATCTCCGTTGATCAGCGCAAAGAACTGCGCCATTTTAATCAATGCGATTCTTGCTTTTTCAGGAAGCGGCTGATATTTTTCACTTGTGAAATCATGACCTACGATCTTAAATACCTCAGCTTCAGCCTCAATGATGTCACTTTCCAATAATTCATCTGAGCGGTTTTTTACGCTCTCGAATACGGTATACGCCCTAACTTCTTCAGGAGAGATCAGCATCAGCCTTACTCTCCTGCTTTTTCTTGTTGCTGTTGATGATCGAGGATGAAGGCAATTCTTTCACTCTTATCTTTGAGCTGAGACGGATCGCCGCCAAGATCAATAATAATGGCTTCTTGTTCAGTTTTGTTCATGCCCTTCAATTCAGTTTCAGAGTAGATTTTTGCTTCTTGTGCCGGTTCTTCTTCCTCTTTCATTATATCATCAACAGGAGCTTTCACTTCTTTACAAATGAAAAACTCATTGCCATCGAGATATTGATAAACTTTTTTCTCAATATCCTTAACTTGGTTAACAAGAAAGACATGCCCCATCACAGCGTATGTCTTTCCCTTGATCAAAACCGCTGAATACATGTTGATCACTCCTTGACCTTGATGATCTTAGCAACAGCATCCTCTTCCTCGAATTTGCTGTCGAGCTTCGCAGTCAACACAATGATGAATTTACGTCTACGGATGTCCTTATCAACCTCGATACGAATATTGCGAGAGAAGCCAAGGATAATGTTTTTCGGATGAGTCAATAAGATGTCCGAAACATCTGTGCCGTCCTCTCCCATTTCATATGGCTGCATGTTTGCAATACCTTTGACCGGAACACCGAATGCAGAAGAAAGCCCACCTTGTACAGCCGCATCCCCTAGATTCGTTTGACGATCCGCTACTTTGTCTTTCCATTCAACTTCTTGCCCTGGGGACGTATAGAAGCGGAATTCTTGTGGAATACGCAAATATTTAGATGGAACAGCTTTGTATCCCTGTTTAAACACTTGGCGTGTAAGTGGTTCGCCAGCTACATCTACGATATGGGATTCCGCTTGTTTACGGATACCATCTAGCTGAGCGAGGTAAGCATCAGATGACGCTGTATTACCATTAAGGATCAATTCTTCAATATCAACGGCTGCACGCTCAGCGAGCATTTGCATGATAGTATTTTGTAAATTGTCACCCTCAATATTGTTCTCCAACGTATCATATGTGATATTTACTTCAGCGATGACTTCTTTTGCAGTTAGCTGAACAGTGCTTGTTGTTGGTGCAACTCGATCTTTTGCATCAAGCGCTTTGCCTTCTTCTCCTGCACGCAAGATACGTTGACCAAAACCGATTTTTTCAATCTTTTGCGAATCGCTTTCCATTGGAATGACACGTGCATCTTGCAGCAGGGTTGGTGTGTTTTGCACCATACGAATAAATGTAGATGCTTGCGTCGGATTCATGAGACCGCCTGTCTTTAATGTACCAAGCGTCACTTCCGCTTTGTTAATTACATCTTTATTTCTCACGTTAGTTCCTCCTTTTCTCGGCTTAAAGCAAGCCATCAAATACAGATTTTTGTAAGTCTTGTTGTTGATCTCCTACACCATTACCTTGCGGACGTGCTTTTTCCAGTGCTTCGACTCGTTCAACAACTGGAGCCAATGCCTTTTCTACAGCTGCGGCCATTTCTTTTGCGACCTCTTCATCAATTTGTTTTTCTTGCGGATCAGGTTGCTTCTCGCCTTCTCCTTTTTCAAGGTCATCCAGACGCTTTACAACCGGTGCAATTGTTTCCTCTAGCATCTTTTGCAGATCTTCTTTTTTCACTTCTTCTTCCTCCTTCTCTTCCGCTTGACTTAGCAAGTTGTCAATAGCGGCTCTTGCATTTTTTAGCTCATTCAGGTTAGCAGCTGAAAACTTTTTACCTGCTTTTGCGACTTCTTCAGGTGGATCAGTCTGGATTCCCGCTAAGTCATCAGTAAGCAAAATCTCTTGTGTGATTTCCACAAAATCTTGCAGTGCTGACCTAACCTTGTCAGGATCAGTCTCCAAGTCTTCATCGTCGTAAGAATCCCATTTATACAAAACGGAATTCAGCGCCTCTTGTGCCGCCCAAAACTCACGACGCATGCGGCCTTTGTCGTATCGGTTCTTTACTTCTCCTTTTGATAAAAAGAAGTTTTTGAGCAAAGAAAAAAGCCCCTTCTCTTCAGAAGCTGGCTCACGCTCTTGTTTTCCTATGTCTGCTGTACCGGCCATAGAATATCCGGTGATCTCGCCCTTTTGAATCTGTTCCCAGATTTCATCAGATGCTTTTGTCACAAGGACCCACGAGCCTTTCTTGATAATCTCTTCGCCCATTTCAAAGTCGGAAGGAGCGATATAAGATTCAACGACTTCCCCGACACCGCCCTCAAAATCGTGCTGCTTGTCGATCTCACGTGCATCCTTCAGGAACCCATGAGCGGCTTTTTCGATTTCTTCTGGTGTCATGTAATCCCCATGTGCATCGGCAACGTTTGGTTCGTATACAATACCGTACACAAGACGCTGTGCATCATCAGCTTTGGCAATGACTTTGATTTGTTTTTCAAAGTCATTTTCTTTTTCTGACTTCATAAAAAAGAACTGCTTTTGATTAGCAGCCTTGTCCACGTATGAAACGTGTGTGATCTTCGCATTAATCAATTCGCGTGGCAATTCATTCACCTCCTTTCAAAACAGATTCCCTGATAGCTTCTTTTTCCTCAGCTGACAGTCCTAGAATAACAGGATCAACCACAGGTCCAACCGCACAATGGCAGTTAACCCGCTCTTTTGGCGTGAGTTGTGTATCTCTCGGAAACATACATCGCTCTCCGCTGCCTGGTATCTCGAATTCCTCATCGAGAGGAATGATCGTTCCATCCAGCTGCACATGACTATCCCTCGACTGATTCTTTTTCCCTCCGCTGTGCTTCCACTTCTTCCCCGTTACAGCTGGAGATTGTACATATGATTCATGTTGAGCAACAGAAGAAGCGGTCAACACTTCAGTTATAGCTGTTACACGTGCTCGTTTCCGGCTGAATTCAGGAAGGTCTTTCAGCTCCAGTTCAATCTCTTGGATAGAGCGGCCTTCTTTTATTCCTTCCTTCAACGTTTGCTCAATGGCCGTATGAGTATTCAGCTTCATCAGCTGCGCCAATTCCTGTGACCATGATTCAATCCACTGTTCAGTTTTCTCAGAAAGCACCTTGAAAGGAATATCTGCATCGATGGAATGCATGATCTTCTCAGCCAGCTGCGTGACAGTCAGTGTTAGAAAAACAGCCGTTTCTTTTCCGAACAACTCCGCAAATTCATCTGAAGTGAATAGATCATTATTAAAAAACGCTAGAATTGATTCTAACGTCTCTGAATCATCCTTGGATATAAAACCATTCAGTGCGTTCAAAAACGTCCTGCGTTGCAATCTGAACAATCTAGCGATGGTTTTCTCATAATCCTCCACCAAAGAAGGTATATCCTCCAGTTCAGGGAAATCAGCCACCGCCGCTTTGAGTTCCTCGACTTCATCCGATTCCGCTTTTTGCACAAAGGTATTGATGTTTTTTATCAGCTGATCAATCTTACTCATTTGCGGATCTCCTCTAGTTCATCCCTAAGGTCTTTTAAGAGATGGATCAAATCTTCCTGGGAACCCGCAGACTTCTGAAAAACCGTATCAAGCAAGCTAGTTGATGCCTTTGGCTTCGCTTCAATTGGTCGGTGGTATTCTTCCTCTGGCCATTCTTCTAATGTTTTTCCTAGAATACGGCCAGCCAGATCACGCAGGTCATTCGGTGAAACCGCTCCTGCCTGAATAAACGGTGTAAGAACCTTTGCAATTTCGAGCGGATCACGAAAGTCAGGACCATTTAATATTAGTCGCACATGCCAGAGATCGAGATCAGGAAGAAATAGCGTATTGAGCTTGCCAGTGATGATCATTCTTTCTGGCTGAAATACCTGCTCTTCAGTTGTCTTCCGAGCGGTGTCAGCTGTGGCCTTGTTATAATCCTGTGATTCGCCTGTGTAGATCGGCGGCAGACGGAATGAAGAACGTATCTTGTTTCTCGTCTTCTCATCGTATTCCAAAAAGAGTGCATCCTCCTGAAGAATCTCGGCCAGTGATTTTATTTCAACTTTCACAGGTGCAGGGTCTTCATCATTGCTTACTTCGTCCTTTTTCTTTTTAGGAATCCCTTCGACTTCAAGCAAAAGGAATTTATGTGCATTGTCTGAACCCTCGATGCCATTCATGTACTCTTGCAGCTGTTCATATGATGCTTCAGATAGCATTCCATTCTCTACAGTAATTGCAGCCGGCACATGACGACCTTGTTTAAAGTACAGATAGTTCAGCTCTTCAGCTTTACGCGCACCGTACATATTGACGATGTTACCAATCCAACGAGGAACACCATATGTACCGCTGCCAATCTTAAAGTGGATGACTTCGCTTGCTACAAGTTCAGGGGGAGTTTTTTCGCTATATTCTCCCGTAGCAGCGTTCATTGTTCTTGGATCTCCGTACTCTTTGAAGAATACTTTTTTAGTGTTTATCTGCTGAACATACTTTCTGAACCGCTTCATTCTTTTGAGGGATTTGACTTGACCATGATCTGTATATTTAAAGTCGATCTCGACAGGATCGCCTATCTTACATATTCGCATGTGTTGAGCATCTAAATATTCAATCCCTGCTGGTTGCCCTGTGCCATTACGTAACACTTCAAGAAAGCCATTCCCTGTCCGCTCCCGATCTTCTATCACATATCCTAGAACCACTTCGGCTGCTTCATCATAGTTCATGTATCGCACAAGCTCCTCAAGCCTCGTCCATTCTTTTTCAGCAGCGCCTTTCTTTCCTTCTGGTGCATCCTCAGCGTTGAAATCAAAGACATATTCAATTCCTAAGCCGAAACCTAGAATGTTGGTTTTATACGCATCGATGCATTGCTGAAGAATGGTAGAATACTCAGCTATTTGTTTAAGCTCTGTGATATTGTACGGCGGCTCGATAACGTCATCAGCCTCATAATTAAAGCCATCGTCATGAATTTGTTTGGTAGTTTGAGAGATGTCTGCTTTAAACACAGTTGCTTTCACATGTTTTGTCATAGCCTTCTCATCGACCTCCTTTCTCTGTTTGGACGGACACGCTCTTTAGGCTGCTCTTTCAGATCGGTGACTTCATAGTCATCTAACGCATACCAGATGGCTGAAAAAGTATGTGGGTCAATCTGAAACTCGTCCTCTATGATATTGCCACGCTTGTCTGTCTTGTACGTGAGCGGCTGAAGCTCATAGATCGTGTTTTTGCATGAGTCGGAACAAATGATCTTCTTAAACCGCTTGATCTTCTTGGTATACTGCAAGCGTGATCCCTGAAACTTATGAGCCGGGACCATGTTGTATCCCATCTTGCGGAAATATGCGATTGTCTTTTGTTCGTTGTCTGCCTTTATCAGCTCTTTTGTTTCAATGAACTCTTTCAAGTCCTCAACTGTGACATCATCAGTTTTACCGCGATCGTAATACTCCCAATAGATATATAGATACTTCTTCTCGTGATCGACAGCCAACCTAACCACAGCGTTATATGAATCAACGAAACCAAAGTCCATGCCCGCTCTAAGCAAAGGACGATTGATATTTGAGATGGCCAGCATCACATCTTCATGCGGCTGCACCTCGAATTGTGGCAGAACACGAATTCCGTTTATGCCAAAATGACCTTTTCGGGCAATTCGATAAAGGTCGGGATCGTATTCCTTTAGTTCGTCCAGCTGCTTGATATAGCTCACAGGTAGAAATAGGTTATCTTCTGCCGTCGAGTGGTGATAGTACGTATCGTTGATAGCGATCGTTCGCTCTTTGTATAACCTTTCATCGTCCAGGATAAATCGGTTATTTTGATCGTCCTTAAAGAAATGTCTGTACGTCCAATTATCCTGACCGACAGGGTTCGTTGATAGGATCATGTGTAAATCCATAGTCGGGTGACGCAAACGACCAAGCAGCTCCTTGAATCCCTCATACTTCACTTCTGAACATTCTTCAATCCATATGATCGAGATGTTGTTGATCGACTTCAGCTTGGCGGGCTTGTCCAACCCTTTGAAAATGATCCGGCTCCCGTTATGGAATTTAAGCATGAGCGGTGATGTCCGGCATTGAATGACATGATCGAGGCCAAGATCATTCACGATCTCTTCAAATAAAGAAAACGTGGAATCTCTGTGCGTATCATAGACTTCACGAATAACCAGGGCTGTTCTCTTTTCATCTAGCAACTTTAAGATGAGCTTCAGGGCAATATGATAGCTTTTAGATGAACCGTAACCACCCACTAGGAACTGAAACTTCAGTTCCCAGTCAAAGAGAAAATCTTCAAAGTGTGGATTGACTTCCTTCTCCATCAGTTGCATCAGCCATCACCTTTTTTCTTTGCTCTCTTTATAGTAATTTGAACCGAATCATCGACAGGTCGAGCGGTGATTCGCTCCAGCTCTGCCTCTCTCGTTCGGTTTGCAAGATCAAGGCCACGCAGCCTCAATTCATGCTCTGACATAGTTTTCATAATGTCGTGTTTCTGCCTAATGGCTTTAAGACGCTTGTCTGTTACTCGCGTCAATGCTTCCTCTATTTCAAGGATGCGGTCAATCACAGGTAATTGAGTTTCTTCCACCTCAGTGACTACAAGACGCTCATTGATAATCGGAACGTATTTGACAACACCATTCTCACTTGTGGATGGTGCAACGTCTTTTGTCTTCCTAAGTTGCTGAAGAACACGTCGCTGATTATCGGTTAAACCATTTTCATACTTCATGATCCTGTGCATCATGCGCCGCTCTCGAATACTAAGCTCTCGTATGGTCAATTCAATTTGATAGAGCGGATCGGTCTCGATCTGCTCAAAGAGTTCCTTTTCTGTGTCGTCCATGTAATCGAACATAATTGATTCAAATTCACCTGTTCGCACAGAATTTCTGTTTCCTTTTGGAGCACCACCAGTATTCCCTTTAGCGTTTTGGTTACCAGGTGGAGCTTTACCGCCTTTATTCCCTTTGGCATTTTTACTGCCTTTTGGAGCACCAGGGCGTTTAGTAACGTTACCATTGGTTTTCTCTTTTGGTTTAGTAACGTTACCATTCAATTTCTCATCCCAAAAGTCTTGGTTCTTCCATTTGCGGATAAGCGTTTGAGAACACTCTAATTCTTCAGCAATGTCTTTCAGTAAGCGGGTTCCATTGCTTTTCTTCCACAACTGGAATGCCTGATCTCTTTTGGGATTTCGCGGTCTAGCCATTACATATCACCCACCTCCGAGCTATTGAATTAAGTTTGAGTTGTTTTTAAATTTCATCGTTTTTCAGCAGGTACATTTCTAGCTCAATGAGTTTTTTCAGATCTTCCACAGTAGTCAATTTTATGTTTCCTGCTTTAAAATCTCTGACCCATTGAGAGATTCCAGCTTGAGCGATTTTACGATAATTTTCTTTTGATTTATCAATACCTTCAGCCTGTTCAGCTTGAAGAATCATAAGCATTTCCGTCTTTTCTTCGTCAGAAAGGGAACGTTTGTTTGTATTCCCTGTTGTCATTCTCCCTGTCCTCCATTACAATAGTGGATGAGAGCGTGATATTTTCCCACAAACGCGGCCGCGTCTTGATCACGCTCTTAGGCAGGGAGTTTCTTTCTTTGCCTTTGAAGGGAGGGTGTTGTCAGCACCCTCTTTTTTTATTTAAACCATTGCAAATGTATCTGTTCTGCGATCCGTTTCATCATCACTGGCGGTACGCTCATCCCGCAGACATACTGCACTGAAGCGTCCATAAAGTCATAATCCAGTGGGAAAGATTGCATCAGGATAATATCCCTTTCAGAGATATAATAAGGCTCATCATATCTAATAAAGACAGAACCGCTTGCTAGTGTTGGCGGAACTAAACTGTTTTTAACTAATACTGTATTAAAATTCCGCTCTTTACCTTCTGTTCGTTTAGTGATGTCTCCAATGTTGCCATCGGACGGACGCCGCTTAATCCATCTTTTATATGTTTTACTTGATTCATTTAGCCTTGATCCATGTCCACTTCTAAACTCTCCATATGTGACCGGTGGTTCATTGAAAGCCAATTTCAACGGTGGCAGATTCAGGTCCTTTCTACGGCCAATAAAAAAGACCCGCTCTCTTCTTTGCGGGACTCCCATTGTGGCCGCGTTCAGCAAGAACAGCTGAACTTCATACCCGATTTCTTTTGCTCGCTCAATGACAAGTTTCACATACCCCTTTGCTTTTCCTTTGATCATGCCGCTTACGTTCTCGGCTACAAAGGTTTTGGGCTGCAAACGTTCTACAGCATCCAGGTAATGAAAGAACAGATCATCTAGTTTTTGGACAGCTTGTCCCTCTCTGAACGCTTTTTCTTTTCCCCAATCCTCTTCTCTTTTTCCGGCCGTTGAAAACACGCTGCATGGCGGCGATCCATCGAACACATCAAGATTCTTTAGTTCTTCAGGAAGATCGGAGAGTGGGATCTGGTTAAACTCTCGAATGTCCATGAAATAAGGGTATTTCGGCTTGTGATTCTTTTTATAGATTTTCATCATTTGCGGATCGATCTCACAGTTTCCCAGCAATTCAAACCCTGCTAATTTGTAGCCCATTGAGGAGCCACCACCGCACGAGAATGTACTGAACACTTTCAACCCATTGGAAGGGATGTTTTTAAGATCACTCAATTTCCATCTATAGTTCATGTTCATGCTGCCACCTACTCATTAAAAGAGAATCCGCACTTAGGACATGTATGCTCAAATTGGTCATCTCCATATTCATCAAGATCGATCTCATGACTCTCAGATACTGCTCCACCTTGACCTGTATGTTCCAAATCATTCAGAACATCCTCTAATTCTGCGTCACTGAATCCAGTTAGGCTTAGATCATATCCAGATCCCTCTAAATCCTTCAGCAGTTCAGTAAGTTTATACTCATCCCATTCACCGTCTATCTTATTCAATGCGATATTCAGTGCTTTTTCATCTTGTTCATTAAGCGATACAACTGATACAGGAATATCATTTGGATTTTCCTCCATCAATACTTTGAAACGTTGGTGACCTCCTACAAGGTGACCTGTCCGTTCATTCCATACTAAGGGATCAATGTATCCAAATTTTTTTATTGAGTTTTTCAGAGAGTCGTATTCTGGATCTCCTGGCTGCAGATCGATGCGGGGGTTATATGGTGATGGGTTAATTTTATGTACGGGAATTGTTTTGATATTCATCGCTGTTTCCTCCTACTAAAAACAAATGATGCCGCCCAGGAGGCGGCATCAGCTGCTTACTTGATGTAAAATTCGTTTGTGTAGAATGTACCGACTGTTGCAACATGATTGCCCTTTTTGTCGTAACGTTCCACATCAACTTTAAAGCGATAAGTGCCTTTTTTGTTACCTAGTGATTCCTTAATATCGAATTCATCGTACTGTTTCTCTGCTGGGTTCAGCGGGTTAGGTGAATTCGTTTTAATCGTAACCCATTTCCCCGCAACTTTTCGTTGAGGAATAAGGTTTGGCCCACAAAGGTAATCATTGTGATTCTGAACCGCAACAACCACAACCTTGTCCTTTCCTAAAATGTGATTCGCTTTTTTTGGATTAGCAGATACACCAAATTTTGATGCCATGCTCATCATCTCCCTTTTTATATTTTTGCGCTCCTATCCCTCACCAAAGCACGTGCAGCCATACACCCAAAAAGATGACTATTCCCATAACAAAAACGCCCCAGAGGGACGCTCAATATAAAAGTAAGATTCAATTTTATCTATTCACACGACGACAACAAGGATTTTTCAAGTCACTTCCACAATCGTACTCTTCAACACAGCACTCATTCTCATACGATTCTGTCACTGGATAAAAATTCTCAATTTTTTTGATGTGTTTATTCACATTTGTAATATGAGTTGGATGAATTCGTCTGATTGTATTCTCACTAGTTGTTTTTTTGACGATATGACGTGTTGGTGAAACAATTGTTTCGTCCTTACAATTACAATGCTTTCTCCTACGAGAACCAAAGAAAAAATCGTCCATTCTGTTGCGGCTCATATCAACACCCTTTCAACAGTTTTGACTTTCATCACAGCATATGAAAAAATAGTCAGATTGTCCTCCACAAGTATCATTAATAATGGAAAATTCCACTTATTAACCATGTTATTTTCTTCGGACCCGGCCGCCTTGTCGTTGATACGTTTCGCGTCTCGTTCCCATGATTTCTTCCCAATCTCGTGTCGTTATTGGATCAGCATCGTTCTCCTTCTTTCTATTAGAACCAGGAGCAATGCTTTTAAATTGCTTTAATGTCTCTTTAGAAACAGAATCCCTGATCTTCATTTCACTCGCTCCTTGCCGAATAAGCACCACCTTACGCTATTCGCTTAAATAGATTTTGATTTTGTAATGATGACTACACTCCGAGAGGATGCCAAGTACAGTCAATCATCAATTAAAATGAAAAACTGTCCTCGATACGGCCGCCGCAGACCAGCTGCTATCCAGGCTCAGAATGTCCCTCTCGTATGGCCACATTCCTCAACACCTTTGTTCCGTATCCAGATACGCCATTGATAAGGGAAAGACGCGTCTCCCAATAAAAAAGCGGACACCAATCAAGGCACTTAAAGTGCTCAATGATCAGCGTCCGCAGGTTCTTCCTTCTGGACAAAATATTCACGTTCATTTGCTTGTCTCTATCATACGATGATCCGCTCAGGAAAAAAGGTCCCCTTTTTATCCCCCTTTTTGTCGGCTTTTCCTCGGTTTTTTGTCGGCTTTTTCTCGGCAATGCAAATAAAAAAAGTGCCCATAAACATGGACACTTTAATTCTATAATTCCCAAAACGCTTCGCCTTCAGAATCAATATACTTCCGAAGGAAATTTTCAAAATCTACATCAAGGAGTCTATATTCTAAACCATCTTCAAATAGATAAAGGTTGGGATTTTCCTTATTTAGTATCAAGTAGCACCCTTCAAAAAGAGCGGCAATAGCTGTTCCATCAACCTGATCAAAAAAATCATTAGACAACTCGGATTCGATTTCTTCTAAACTGAAAACGTGTAATCCTCCACCCACCTTTTGCCCAAAAACTATGTCTTCAAATATTCTTGCGCCATTATGTAGACATAAAAACTCTTTGAGATCGTTAGGTAATGCATGATGTTTCTTTTCAAAACATTTTAGATTTTCTTTATCAGCTGGGGCATTGAAGGTACAGCACTTTTCATAGACTTCGCCGTCTACCGAGTATTTGATGATGTTTTTATCATCTAATTGATTTTCAAGCTCTTCTAATATCTGCACGATCCTACTCAATCTTTCACCTTCTATCTATATCCTCTCCACCAAGGGGAAACCTCTTGTTGATGCAACGTTCTTGTGAGTACATATAAATTACCCATTTTATTATCTCCACCATATTCTAAAGGAATAACATGGTGTATGTCTGAGCCAGACCAATCCCATTTAGGATCGCCGTATTTACCAATATACCACCTGATATATTTATTACGGATATCCTTATCTCTCTTAACTCTATCTTCAGGCTTATACCATTTCATATTTGCTTTTGTTGGTGCTGGCAATGATTTACCACTATGACTATTATGAATTTGCGGATATTCATAAGCATTTTTATTAACTAGATATGTTTCTGTTGTACTTTGTTTAGTACCTGGGGCACTTCCGACCCAACCGGCTGTTAGTAAATCGGATTTGTACACAAATTTCGTTTTCACCATTTTATACGTTTTAGATGCTGTAGCACCAACTTTTATCTGAGAACCCGTAAATTCTTTTGTATAAGTTGAAATTGCGTTATATTTCCCCGCATAATCATCTCCTACAAATAGAGTGCTACCTACAATTACAATAACCGGCTTCGCTTTGCCAATAATACTACGAATTGTAGAACTATGAGTAATTGACTTTTTCGATTGATCTAACTTAAACAATGTATCAATGACGATTGTATTAGCGACTTTGGTATTTGCGTCTGGAGTCTTTTTAGTACTCTTATTCTTGGTGGATGGTTGAAGCACTACGGTGTCACCCTGTGGCATATTTCTTTGAGGTGGATCATGAGGTTGGTTTCTAAATTGTTGTCTTGCCTGGTCAATTATATCAGATTTACTCTGTATTTCTTTTGCATGTCCATTTTCGTCAACTTCTAGTACATGTGTCTCTTTGTATGTTGTGATACCATCCTTTGATTGACTAGCTTCAGCATCACTTGTCCATAACCATGCTGCCAACAGAAAAACCATAAAGAAAATCGAATAAGCAAATTTTTTCATACCGATACTCCTTTTCCAAATTATTTACAACAAACCCAATATACAATATATGTATCTATTTATAAATGATCCTAAAATACCATATGTACAAAAAACAGCACTCATATGATTCCGAGTGCTGTTGAAAGATTAAACGTCGCTTGCTTCTTCAATTTGTAATACCGGTCTTTCTTCAGACCCAGTTCTTCACACACCTCCAAATCCTTCACCACACGCGGTGTCAGGTATTTCATCCGGATGATGTCTTGCTCAATTTCATCCAGGCTGTTTTCTAGCGCTCTTTCTATTTGCCGGACCTTCAGTTCATTTAAAACTTCCTGGTTCCTGAGAGAAGGAAAAAGCCCTGTTGCACCGTTTGCCTCCTGTTCCTTTCTGTTTTCTTCAAGAACCTTCAGTGCCCTATAGACCTTCAGCTCCTTGATCAGAGCATTCCGAACGTGTTTCTCATCGATCTCTGGCAGTAAGGATAATTGTTCAGCTCCCATTTTCTCAACCTCCTATAAACAATGAAAGACATAGACCAGGGCAATTTTGCGCCGATCTATGTCGTATAATTTTATTCAGTTATTCGCAACCTGCATTGAAGAAGGATACAAAGCAGCTTCAACCTTTGCTAATATCCCTTTTTCGATTTTATTTAAATAATGCCCGTTCATTTCAGTAAAAAGAATGTTGTCCTTGATGGCTGCTAGTTCTGATCTATCAAACAATAGTTCTTCTATTAAAATCCACTCACCCATTTTTATAAATGCAACAATACAGTCAGCTTGATAAACATGTGATTCTACATCAATGTTATTTGTAATATCATACAAGTCTGTGTTTTCCCTTTTTGATGCAGTAAAGATCATATCAAGCAAACTTTCATTTCCTTCTTTGATTATTTTCTTTGATAATTTAAAACGAAACTGTTCTTTAAGCATTCTACTCCCCCCTTATTATTGCGCGATCTACAATAGATCAGGATATAGATCAGGATTTTGATAGATATTTCCGATGACCTCAAAAGTCTTCCCACAAAACAGATAATCACGAAGTGGATGAGGTCGTTGGTCTCCTAAGTAACCAATTACGCAAAAACATCCATCATCAAAGACAACTTGTGCTGAGTTCTTTTGGTCATCAACTACGATATCCCCCTCATAAATCTCAACGCCGTTTTTATCCTTCAATCCGGTGTACTGCATATAATCACCATGTTTATCAGCGAAAATTTCATTGATATCACCATCAAATGTGGGTTCCATCATCCCAATTCTACTTCCATACCAACCTCTAAACTTGATTTCTCTCATTCTGTCTCCTCCTAAGCCGCTAGGCTGTTTATAGGTGATGCAACAGTTCAATTTGCACGCCGTTTAAGCGTTTGTTTGCAATCTTTATATATTCAGGATTCAATTCAATTCCGATAAAATTTCTACTATGCTTTATTGCCGCTATACCTGTTGTTCCTGATCCCATGAATGGATCCAATACAATGCCATCTACGGGGCAGCCAGCTAATACACACGGCTCTATCAGCTCCACTGGATATGTTGCAAAGTGAGCGTCTTTGGTTGGCTTGGTTGCAACGGTCCAGACTGAACGCTTATTCCGCTTATTTCTGATAGCTCTAAAAGACAGATCACCATACTTTCCTTTGAATGAGCCGCGGGGCTTGTCCTCTCTCCGCCCTAGTTGTTCCAATCCGAATGCGCCTCGTGATCCTCTTGGTGGATCCGGAAACAGTTTGTAAGCAGCTTCTTCTTTAATTGCTTCATGATCGTAATAATACTTTTGTGATTTTGAGAGAAGAAAAATATATTCGTGTGAGGATGTCGGTCTATCCCTCACACTCTCCGGCATGGCATTTGGTTTGTTCCAAACAATGTCTTTTCTCAGGTACCAGCCATCTTCTTGGAGAGCGAAAGCAACGCGCCACGGCAAGCCTATTAAATCTTTTGATTTTAATCCGGTTACTTTGTTTGAAAGATTTATAACACCGCTTCTTTGACCAACAGACTGTTTATGTTCAATACCTGGATGCGCTTGGCCGTTCGCAATTCTTCCACGACCGCTTCCAGCATAAGCGTCTCCTAGATTCAGCCAGACAGTGCCATCATCCTTTAAAACTCTCTTAATCTCTCTGAATAAAGAAACGATTTTTTGAATGTATTCTTGAACGGTTTCTTCTAAACCGATTTGCTCAGTCATTCCGTAATCTCTTAACCCCCAATAAGGCGGGCTAGTGATCACGGTTTGAATTGTATCCGGCGGCAGCGACTGAACAACCTTTATGCAATCGCCTTGAATGATTTGATTCAGGTCCATGCGGCACCTCCTTCCAGCTGTTAGTTTGCTTTGCTATAATATTTGTTCATGTGTACAGGTACACATAGTTCAGGTAAATTCGCTCTCACCAACTGCTCCGCAAATTGCGGTGGAACACTATTCCCCACCCTGCGTATTTGGTCCGATTTATTACCGATGTTAAATGTATATCCAGGCGGGAATCCCTGCCCTGCAAATAGTTCGTTCGGTTGCAACATACGTAATCCGATGTCAGCAATTCTCTGACCATTTGTGCAAACAGTTGTTAATGCAAATCGGTCTTTGGTTGTAATGGTATGCAATGGCTCATCTAATCGTTGGCCTACTCCTTGGCCGTAATACTTAGTCAAATAGGCAACGGTGACTAGTCCGAATCTATTGCCGCCAGCTGTGATTGTGTGTAATGGACGATCAAGCGAAAGACCTCTTACATCCTTTTCTGATTGCTCTGTGTAATAGCTAATCAAGAAAGCGGCTTTGCTCTTATCCGGCACCATTACAGGACTTGGATTATTTACAATGAATTTCTCAATACCTCTCTCAATTCTTTTCAACGTATTTTCGACTAACGGCCGTTTCCTGCTGAATATACTAGGGACCCCTATGGACCAATCTATAATTTCGTAAGAAGATCGCCACGGCTTGAGCTTTCCCGTTTGAACAAGAAGGCTTTTAG
Source organism: Bacillus pumilus (assembly GCF_009937765.1). NCBI lineage: Bacteria > Bacillati > Bacillota > Bacilli > Caryophanales > Bacillaceae > Bacillus > Bacillus pumilus. The sequence continues at coordinate 555,726 of NZ_CP047089.1, forward strand.
GATCTGCATGTGTTGGCTTCGGCCATACGATTTCTTTTCCATCACACCTAGCAACCATGAAAAACCTCTTTCGTATGGTTGGCGCTCCATAGTCACAAGCCGTTAACTCTCTGAACTGCACTTCATATCCAAGTGATTCCAGCGTTTTGACGAATGATTGAAATGTCTGTCCCTTTTGTTCCTTGATCGGTTTACCTTCTTTAGAGATAGGCCCCCAATCTTTGAATTCCTCAACGTTCTCGAGCATGATGACGCGTGGCTTAACTGCTATCGCCCATCTGACAGCAATCCACGCAAGCCCTCTGATACCCTGTTTTACAGGCTTGCCGCCTTTTGCCTTTGAATGGTGTGTACAGTCAGGAGAAAACCATGCTAGACCGACTTTCCGCCCCTTAACAGCTTCTTTCGGATCAACATTCCACACAGATTCACAATAATGCTCCGTGTCAGGATGATTTACCTCATGCATTGCAATGGCAGCAGGATCATGATTGATGGCTATATCAACTGATAACCCTGTCGCAAGCTCGATTCCTGTACTCGCTCCCCCGCCCCCTGCAAAGTTGTCCACTATGATTTCTCTAAAAAGATCAATCTGTTTCATTGCATCAACCCAGCGATGACGATAATCGCCATGAAACCAAGCAGAGTTAAGATGACAGGCCCGTTTGACTCCTGCTTCGCCATCAATACTCCTCCTCATGTCTTGCCTTGATCCTTTCAAATTCTTCGATTGTATAATCTACATGAGCAGGATCGTAACAGCTTTTGAGATCGTTAATATCAAGCGGAGCATTGTGTTGAGACACAAGGTTGTAAAAATCGGTTAAATCTTGATCACTTGGTTTCTCACGATCTTTTCTAATGAGACACAAAGCATCTGTAATTTCTTTTACATCTCCGTTAGGATCGGTTAAATCCATAAAATCAGGTCCATAGCTTAGGTAGCGTTCAGTATGTTTATTTTTAAATACAATCGCTGGCACAGTTTTCATATCAGAGGCCCTCCTGCAAATCTTGTATATCGCCTTGATAAAACGTGTTTTGCTTAATGACTTCAAAAATAATTGGTCGTTCTCCCAAGTGAGTACAAGATCCATACATATCAATTAATGCGTTTCGCATTTCGTCCTCACTAGGATAGTGATCCCATCCTCCCAAAAGTCTTATGCCTTGTACGTTTAAATAAAAAATGCTTCTCAGTTCCACAATGATCTTCCTCTCTTTTTTATTCTGCTTTGGTCTGATGATCAAACCGGCGTAGCAGCTCATCTTTAATTGTTTCAGCTTTTGTTCTTTGTCCTTTGATGTAAGGGCTATTGATGCGATCACCAGACAGCACCGCATCCCCTATTCGTCGTTTGATGTCTTCCAGAGCCATCCAAAGCCCTTCATATGACATGTTTTCAGGTGGTTTAAACTCCATATGATCCTCCCTCAGAACAGTGTCAGCTGTTCCTGGTGTTGTTCTTTTTGCTTTATTAAAAAATGCCTGGCTTCAAATGCTCCATAGTGTGAGCCAGGACTATCAAATTTTGATACATAATAATGAGCAGCACCTAGAGGAAAGAGAAAGTATTCTACTCCCTTTTCTAGCGGTGTAAACTCATCAGTGAGACATATTCCCTTCAAGCTCATGCCACGATTTCCCATGGCAACCGTTCAACCCTTTTCATACTTCCAGCACAGCCAACTCGACCGATATTACGGCGTGCTGCTTGATAGGTAGGGTACGTGTCATGCTCACTCCATTTCCCGTTTGCTAATAGAGTAGAACGCCAATAGGCAACGTATCCGCTCGCTGTATTGACGATACAAAATTCAGCGTGAGGAGATTTTGAATACCAGATTTCTTTCATTTTGACTGCCTCCCTACAGGAGGAAACTCCTGCTATAGATTTATTTTGTGTGAACTGCTGTAATTTAAATTTGTGAACTGACCATCACGTGTTGTGATCTCAGTTTTTCCATACATTGGTGCTTCAGCTAAAAATGCTTCGTTGGAATGGCCATCTAGGATAATGACTTTCACTTCTCCTTTTTCAAAAAGCTGATCAATTGAGATGTTAGAGTCTATATGTTTGTAAGGATTCTTCATGCGCACAAGGCCTCCCATGTTATAATGAATTGTCGAGATTCATTAGAGCCGTAGCCTTGTGCTTTGGTTCTTTTTATTTGCACTCAAGAGCTTGCAAATCACGCACATACATTTCAAATAGATGCTTGTCCTTTATGTCTAAGGACATGTCAATAAGATCCTTTAAGCCAGCTTCAGTGACCGTCAAATCCAAGTTTTTAGCCCAATCTTCAGGATAGACACCCATTCGTCCGAAACGTGACTTTATTAAGAGATTTCCTCCGGTAGTCTCAAGAACATACCCAAGAACGTACAATCCTTCACGATCATCTTGACCTACCACTTCCACCCAATCACCTTTTACAATCTGCTTCATTTCTTGAAGCTCCTTCCGCATTTAGTACAAATTGGACCGTTAAAAACCCGAGTGTTAAAATCCAGCCAATAACCACGTTGCACCGAAACTATGTTTATACATTTGAAGCAGAAGAAGTATTTATGTTTGAAGAAAAATTTGATTTTATTAATCATCTGACAATCCTCCATCCTTTCCTGATCCGACTGTGCAGTTCATATTTTTTAAGTGGTTCATAGAGGTGGACGTGCTGTCCATCCTCTTTGCGATAAAGCAAGAACCACCGTTTAGAGCGTTTGCGTGCCATTACGCAATCACTTTGATTTTCTTCTTATTAATCTTTTCTTGCAGCGTTTGTACTAAGTATTTTCTAATAGATTCCATTGCTTTTAGTTTCCACGCACCACCATCTGCTTCAAAAAGGGCGCAAGCAGGACCGCTCTGCATACGAAAAACAAAATTTGATTCTGGCTGTTTCACTTCAACAAATGTTCTAAATGGAGCCAAAACTACTGGGTTAGGTACTTGTACATTTGCTACTGAAGCGGGACCAGCTTTTGCGACAACTTGTTGAGATACACCGTCATCACCTATTGTTTGCACCGCTTCCTCTTTGATATTTCCAACAACTTTCAGCATGATGTCCCTGTCCTCATTCTGTACAAAAACTGATTGAAGTTTTATGTTAAATGTTTCAGGATCATAAAAACTATCAAATCTGAATGAAGGTATCATTGCTTCAGCTTTAATAAAAACCTTTCTTTCAGCATCTCGGTTTAATTGAGAATACACAGTTATTGATGTTGGAGATTCAACATGTACCATTAGCTGCCCTGGCTCATCAAAATTAGACTGTAGATATTCCACTAAACCAGACAAAGAATGTACATGAATTGAATGTGGTATAGGTTCCTTAATTCTTGATAATGTTTCAGTTGAATAAACTGCATCCCCAACTGTCCAAATTTTTGTATTAGCCAATCCTGTAATATATTGAAGTGCTTCTTTAATCATTTTTCATTCCTCCAGTACTTATTTTTAATCATTAATTTGATTTCTTTTGTTGGTAATTGATGATTTTATGGCCATCATGTTCTGCTATATCACCCGAATCATCAATGTATGTTTGTCCTAAAATTCCAGATTTGAGTTCAGCTCCCGATACATTACCCTGCAAGTCGGTGTCCATAAATAATTTCGCTTCTACTTCTCTTGCTGGAGCGAGTTGAGATTTTGCTACTACGTTTGTAAAGACAACATCTCGGCTTTCATCTCCATAAAGTGCTACTTGGATAGTTAGTTTTCTTTTTGCTTTTGGATCTGTATTTGGATCAGCAATGTTTTCTAAAATACGTTGGAGTTCAATGTTGAATTGTTCTTTCAATGCACCTTCTGCAAAAGAATTTAGATTAATGTTTGTTGACATAACTTTTCCTCCTCGTGGGTTGGTGTAAGAGTAGATACTTCGACTTCAATTCTTGGTGTGCTGCTGTAAAACTTGCTAACATGCAGATCAACAATTTGACTATCATCCTGCCAAATGACTTTATTCAGACCATCTTTTATCCCTTTGATGTAGTTATCAACATCGGGCTTCTTCGCTGGCCTCAACTCGCCTCTTTCAGCTTCTGCGGCCTTTTTCTTGCTGAAGCTCTTCAACAATGATTTATAGACTTTAACCCTCAATTCCAGAGGACCTGTAAGGAGTTGTTCGGGACGATGATCACTAGCAGCCAGCTTGACATAAGACTTAAAGTCTCTTGATTTTTTCGGATCATACAGCCTTGTCATGCCATTTACAGTCGTAGCCCGAGGTCTTCCCTGTGCAACCGGCTCTGCGTAAATGGTGAATGCTATTTTCATAGTTTTTCAGCTCCTTGAACATAACGACTTTTCGCATGGTACAAGTACCCTTCCTCATCTTCGTGATCCCAGCCATTTACGAGATCAGCTGGCATGATTTTCACCTTTGTTTCACAGCTATCACATGCGGTGAATTTAAAGCCCTTAAAAACCTGTTTATCCTGTTTCAATCCACACTCAGGACATTGAAATTTTGTCTTACATTTCACGCGATCTCCAATGCTCGCACTTAAAGTTCGTTCATTATTCAAAAGAGCAGTTGATCTCGGTCTCACTCTTTTTGGTTCTGTTGCTTTTGAGGAAACAGGAATAGCTTTCTTTTCATCGTTTGACTTAGACATAGATTGATATTGATGAAATGGCTTGCTGTGATTGGTCGCTTTATCAGTATGAGTTGGTTCTATCGCTCTGTTAACTGGTGATGGGGCAACTGCTGAAGCCCTTTGTCTTTCGTTTGGATTAAAAGAACCTCTATGCATGTACATGTCTAATTTAGTGATCAACTGACCGAATTCTACAGCGGTGTAATTATCTGCTTCAAAATTCACTTCTTTACCCGTAGTGCTGTCCTTAATTTGTAATTTAATCATTCCGCTTCCTCCTCAATCTTCATTCTGGCGTTGAAAGTCTCAATATCTTTTCCTTGCTCAAATTTGGCTGTAATGACTAGCATTTCGAGTTCATAGAGAGTTTTATCTGCGAGACTTGCAATCTCATTCGCTTTATATCCAATGCGCTTCAGTTCATTGAGTAGGAACTGTTTACGCTGATCGCTATTGATTGTCATGTTCATTCCTCATTTCACATTGCGGCTTCCATTTGCCGCGATAGATTTATAAACTTCCCGTACTCTTTCACGAATGCTGCGTTTATGGTTCCTGTTGATCCATTCCGTTGTTTTGCAAAAATGATTTCAACAATGTTTTTAGCTTCGCTTTGTTTGTTGTAGTAATCATCCCGATAAAGAAAGGTCACAATATCAGCATCTTGCTCGATGCTTCCAGAATCACGTAGATCGGACATCATTGGACGTTTATCATTTCGATTTTCTACGCTACGTGAAAGCTGTGATAACAAGATGATCGGAACGTTGAAACTTCTAGCCATATTTTTAAGTTCTCTCGTGATCTCACCAACCTCATGGTTTTTGCTCTCAGCTTTACCAATCGGCGTGATAAGCTGAAGATAATCAATGATGACTAAATGATCTTGATCAGGATGATCTTTCTTGGTTTTTCTTATCCTGGAACGGATGTCAGCTAATGTTTGGGTAGGCTGATCATGAATATAAATATCTAACTTTTCATATTCGCCCATCGCACTATGGGCACTATCATAATCATCCTCGCTGAAGTATCTCTTTGGATTCCTCCACTTCGTGCCTTCAATACTCCCTATGCTGCTTAACATTCGGTGTGTTAATTGTGTATCAGACATTTCTAGCGAAAATACGTCCGTTACTCCGCCATTTACCGCGTTATTATAACCAAGGTTAAGAGCAAACGCTGTTTTACCCATCGATGGACGAGCAGCCACAATAATCAAATCACTCTTCTGCCAACCGCCTGTCATGGCATTAAGATCCGCAAGACCCGTGTTGACTCCCGTCAGATCACCATGATCTTCTTCCATGCTCATAAATATTTCTGTTAGAACATCCATTTTCGTGCGAGTCTCTTTTACACCAACCTCTTGAGCTTCAATGGTTTTTTGATAAAGCTCAGTGATGCCCTCATCAGTAGGAGAACTGGCAAATGCTAAAGCTGCACTTTGCACATCTCTCAGTCTAAAAGCCTCGTAAATTAATGTTTCATAGGTTTCAAATGAATGAGTAGATGGAACAGCACTTGCTAGGTTAGTTAAGTATTCAAATCCACCAACTGCATTTAACGTGTCCCCCATAGATGCAGCGATATTGGCCATTTCAACAGGCTTACCTAGCTTGTCCACTTCTCTCATCGCTTCAAAAATTTGCTTGTGACGCTTTTCAGCAAAATGCTTAGACTCTAAGGCTGTTTCCTTGATTAGATCGCCTTCAAGGATGATACAGCCGAGCAAAAACTGTTCAGCCTCTACGTTTCGCAAATTTTGCATTCTTTTCCCACTCTTTCTGCTTCTCTAGAAACTCGTTTTTCTCTTGTTGATGTACCTGTATTTCTGCGATTACAGGCGGGAAACGTTTTTCAGCAATATGCTGATCAATCTTTTTTAAAACAGGTTCATATGGCAGTGCCGTTAAATGCTCTAGCCAAAGCCTGATTCTTTCTTTTCCGATCGCATCTGTAGAAAGTTCAAATCTAGGGTAGGCAGCAGCTATCCTTGTTAAGATAGCCATCGCTTGTTCTTCAGTCATGCTAATCCTCCTCCAAATTTAATGCCTTTTTCTTTGGCATAAGCCTCTAATGCTGACAAGTTGTCTTGTTGTTTCTTAGGTTTAAATTCAGATATATTGCTAGGTTGATTGTTTTTGGCATGCCATCGATCAAGAATGCCCTTCTCCAGGTAAGAAAACGATTTGATGCCATCCGCTCTATGTCTTGGTCGGTATTGATCGAATATCTCGTCGATCCACACCAATATGTCTTCAAGGGGTATTTTTTCATGAATAACTCTTTCGATGGCCTGTGCATCAGCAGGAGTTAGCATCAATCCACCTTTTCGGGACAAGTATTTATCTTCGATTTGTTGGAAAGGAGAATCATTTCCTATTGGCGATCTCTCTTCTTCCTCTTCTTTAAATTCTTTAATTCTTAAATTCTTAACATTCTTGTTTGTGGACATTTGATGGTCATTTGATGGACATTCGTTGGACATTTGATGGTCACTAGAATGGTCAATCAACTTATCATCCTGTTGGTAAAGTGCCCATTTATTAATGGTTACAAGAGAATATTTGGTGGTCTTTTTGATGGACAAAAAATTCATTTCTTCTAATTTTTCTAACCATCTATAAACCGTTCTTTCTGATTTTGCTTTATCGGATTTAGTCAAACCATCATTGAACATGTCAAACAAATCAAAGCGACCAGTTACAAATTGACCAGGCTCTAATTCCACCACCTGATTACCTATCATTTGTTGTCTTGATTTATGGCTCGCTTCAGTAAGACAGATGAGCCAAAGCCTAAGTAAGTTAGGGTTATTGAATACTGGATTACCTCTTAATTTCCGATGTAATTTGATCCAACCTCGCAAATGACTTCCTCCTTCCCAACTACTTGCGTTTGAGTCTACAAATAGCGTATTTGCCTTCAATTTTTACTAATTCGAGATGCGGTTCATACTTAGCCATATACGTGCTTATGTACATGGCCAATACCTTTTTCCGCATGTCTGGAGCTACTGATCTGGCCATCGTAATAAAACAATAGGGATAAGCTGTTTTAAAAAGATCGCTCATTTTGGTATATAGACAACCTTTCCTGTTTGTTTTGCTATTTCTTCTTTAAACAACCGCTCATCACTGTTTGTGTCAGATAGGTGCAACAACCATATTTCCTGCACTTTTGACAAGTCATTTGCAGCTAGGAATGTCTTTACATTCTCAAGGCTGAAATGCGACTGTATGAGGCGATTACGCATGCTTTTGTGAATGCTCCCATTCTCAATATTTGCATCCAAAATGGACTCTGCGTAATTGCACTCAACCATGATGTGCGTGAGTCCAGGGAACTTGTATTTGATGTAATAGGTGTCAGTGGCAAAGAGGAGCTTGTCTCCGTCCTCATTAGCCAATAGGAAGCCATACGGCTCAGATACGTCGTGTTGAACATCAAAGGGCATAATTAGCCACGTGCCGATCCTAAACGCCTGTCGAGCTTTTACAAGATTGATTCTGTGGTGCTCTTCCACTCCAAGAGCTTGTGCCGTTCCATGAGACATATAACAATCAATGCCGGCTCTCAATACATCTTTCAATGCCTTGCAGTGATCACCATGCTCATGAGTGATGAGGCAACCAGCGAAGCTCATATTGAAATCAAAAGCACGTTGCATCACTTTAAAGGTGATACCACACTCCAATAGGAGCGGGGTTTTACCATCAGTCACCCGATAGCAATTCCCCTTACTACTTGATGAGACAGAGTTTATTTCAATCAAAATGGTGGTTCCTCATTTAATGCAGACGGCTTTTCATCATGTTCATTTGATGGTTGTGGCTCAGGTGCTTCACTCTGCTTTATTTCAGGTGTTTCTTGATATCGTTCTGAATCTTCTTCAGGTTCATTGAAATCAACATCAATAATTTCTGAATTAGCATTCTCACTAATTTCTTTTTTCACTTCATCCGGTGTAACATCAACCCGCTCATTGTCATACTCATTCTCGGTTGAATTATTGATTGCTTGGACAAGTAGATCGCTGTCATCGCTTGTGTTTATATATCTTTTGGCAGCACGATTAATAACTGTTCTTTGGGCCATTTCCTGCGGAAACTTTTTCTGAACCGCACCACTTGTTTTCGATTGACTCCAAGCAGTTTCGATTTCTTTCTTTGTCATCGGGGTTAGTAACTCAATGTCATCAATGGTTTTTACAACGGCATAAGCTCCAATGATGTCTTTATCTCGGTTTTCAAGCTTCGTTTCATGTTTAATGAGTTTTTCTTGCCCTCCATCAATCTCATATTCAAAGACATCCCCTTCATAAATCACGTTTGACCATATATCCTTGACATTGGTCAAACGTTTCAGCACTGCTTGTGTGCCAAAATACGAGCGGTTCATCTGCAATTTATTCCCGTACACAATGAAATAACATTGAGTTTTTGCAGGGCTTAAACCTTGAACGACCATATCTAGCAAGGAATTGGCAATAGATTCTCTGGTGCAGACTTCTAAAGCAGGCTTCCCTGATTTATCCTTCACGTCTTGAAGTTTAAAAAATGCACTCTTTAATGCATTGCTAGCATTATAGTTTGATGGCAGGACTAACCCTTCATCTTGTAATCTGCCTAGACTATTGTTCACATCATCAGTAATGTTTTTTTGCACATGTGCCAATTGATTCTGATTACTCATCTGTATCCTCCTGTAACGTCATCTTGATTCACAACTCGCAGCTGCTTGTCTTTCTTGGAAACAACCAAACTAATAAGTTGTGAATCAGTTTCTATTAATTCAGTAACTGCCTCAGCGTTATCAACGAAGATCGGCGCAGAAATACCATAATGCTCATTTAGAGTATTAATGATGTCTAAACCGACATTGATTCGCGCCGCATTGTTTAGGCCTTTGGAGTAAGGTACACCTTCATACAGCGTTTCACAGGTCTCAGTTAGTCCACCATTCACTTGCTCTTCAAACAATTTGAAGCGAGCATACTTGAATTTGCTGTTTATCCGTTCTTCCATAAGGTTCATTTTGGTTCTGATGAACTCTTCAATCAGGAATGACTGCTGTTCTACCTCGTTATATTCATCAGCCATTTTCCGTTCTTCTTCCTTCAGCTCATTAATTCGATTGAGAGCCTTTTGAGCTTGATCGATGCGAGAAAGGTCATTGCGAATCAAGGTCATTTCCTGCTGTTTTCCCTTGATCTGTTCATTAATGGCTTGAACAGTTCCACTTGTCTCCTGCTCACCAGACTGGATCTCGTTATTGATCTTTTCAAGCTCCTCTACCTTGGCTAGATACATTGGATTATCGGAAAGCGGAGCAATGGACGTTTCAGCTTGTTCCATATTTTCTTTCAGTTTTTCTAAATTTGAAGCCTTAAATTTCTCTTCCAAATTCAACTTTTGAATTTGCTCATCAACTTCATACAGCTCATTTTGCTTACTGTCATATTCAATTCCTAATTGCTTTCCCTTATCGGCTATGCGCTCAAGAGAATCACTTTTTTGTAAATTGAATTTCTCAATAGCAGCTTGAATTTTTTCTTCCGGCAATGCTTGTCCACATGTTGGACAAGCTGTTTGATGATCCTCAAACGATTCTTCGTACTTTTTAGACCATTCTTTTCGTAACTCAAAGCGTTCTTTATCTATTTGAGATAGAAAAGGTGTTAAGTGCTCTTTCTTCGTGATCAAATTACTGAGATCATTCTGGATTTGAGAAAGATCGTTTTTCGCTTTGTAGTAGGCTTCTTTTTTCTCATTCACTACCTGAAATCTTTTTGAGTCATACTCATTCATAATTTGTTGCAGATCGATTTCGAGCTGAAGCACACGCTTCTTTCTATCTGCTCCTGCATCAGCTCTGATAGAGCGGACTTTATCTTCCAATGCCATAAGTGATGACTCTAGAGCTTTTAACTCTTCTTTCAATTGTTCATGGTCAAGATCACTGACATCATCAATAGAGAGGTTAATTTCATCTATCCTAACCGGATATTGTTCTAAGAGTTTAGTGATCTTTTTACGTTTTTCAGCAAGTATGCTCTTTTGTTCATCAAGACTTCTTTCATCTAAGATCGATTGAAGTTTTGATAATGAATTGTTTTTTGAAATAACGTCCTCATCAGTCACAGCACCACCGATCTCCATGAGAACATTTAGGCGATCCTGCCACTTCATTTGTTCGTTGAAATAACTTGGAGACGTAATGAGTTTGAAAATATCCTCAGAGATAATCTCATTGACCTTCTCAGCAAACTCTTTTTTCTTAACTGGTACACCATTCACATGATAATTGGTGGTATGGCCAGAAAAGACTTGCTTTGCTGATCCCCGTTTCTTGGTCCATTTCTCTGAATAGACCTTTTTCAATTCAACCGACTTTCCGTCGATTAAGAGTACAGCCGATACCTCATGATCAACGCCGCTTACCGCTTTGTTATCTTTTGAGAGCGTCTTGATCTCAAAGTCTTTTTTGTTTTGACTGTCTTTATCAAAGAGCAGCCACATGAAAGCATCAAATAACGTTGTTTTGCCTGTAGCGTTACCACCATAGACCTTTGCACTTTCTCCACCTGTTTCAAGGGTGAATGATTTTACACCCTTGAAATTTAATAGATGGAGTTCTGCCAACCTGATATTTTTGGTCATGAACAAGCCTCCATTGATTTACAGTGCCAACCTGCTATAATAGGGGTTGACACTTTTATTTTCTTTTTCTTGTAATTGGTTCACTTGTGGGAGTGAACCTTTTTATTTTGCATTCACAAAGGTAAAATCGAGTTGTTCCTTCAAGTAACGATTCAAATTATCCAGCAGAATCAGTTCCCCAACATTCTCATCAACGACGTATTCATCATTAGAGAAGATCTCATCCCCGAAGTAGTCAGTTCCAACAACATCGACAACTTCAATGCCTCTTGGGTATCCAGTAGCATTTATCTGTGTAATCATTGGATGTTCAATGTTCATGCTATTACCCCTACCTTTCTTCGGATCGCATCGGCTTTGAGCTTTTTAAACTTCTCAAACGCCTCTTGATTAGGAAAATAGAAATGTGGACTTCCCTTATCATCCTTGAGAATGGACCCATTAACTTTAGATAGTCTGACTTGATCACCAGTGTGATCACTGAATGGTTGAATAACCGCTTTATCAAAAAACATAGTGTTCGTCCTCCTATGATTTATTGATGCTTATTCGCATCGTCCGACTGCGGATGGTGCATGATTTGAGGGGATGGGGGGTGTGCGCATTGTCCATCCGCAAGCCGGACGACAAGAATAAAACTTGTCGTATTCTTTAAAGAGCGATATAATAAATTCGATCATTTCGATATTCGATTTAAGCAGTGAGTGTTGGAGCTTGCTGCTTTTTTCGTTGTCCTAAACCTAATTGAGACTTTAAAAGGGTTTCAGTTTGAAAATTAGAGATCTTCACAGCCTCGTTATCACGCAACTTACACATTTCCTTAACTTCCTTACCCTTCATCAATTTGCTCGCAGTGAACATGTATTTCATTTAAACCAACCCTTTCATTTTGTTTTTTAGTGATTTTGGATATTTGATTTTTGTAATACTTGCAGCCTGTTTTAATAAATGAACTTTAGCCTGGCTTTCGTAACGCTGAATTTGGTTTAATGATTTAGCAATATCTTTGTGAGCTGCTAATGCCGAAGCGATATCAGCACTCTCTAGTGCTTTCATTAATCTTTTTTGTAGTTGTTCAATACAGATCATTTCAGCTGTTATCCCTTCATGATCAATACTCTTGAAAATCGAATTTCGTTTCTTCATTTCATCCTCCGAACAAAGCCATGATGGCCGTTATTTGCTGTGTGACAGCCAGTGGATCAATCCCGCATAATGTAGCTATCATTGCTTCTTTAGCGTTTGTGGCTTCCATCCACCGTACATATGTAGGTACATCAAGTACCTTCTGATCATTTTCGATCTTCGATATGCAGCTACGAGATCGGCTAAGCATTTCCGCTAACTTCTCTTGGGAAATGCCTGCCTGCAATCGCGCTTTACGAAGCACCACACCCAACTTCACAACCTCCCCACCCCCTTTCACTCTTTAAAGAGATTAGGCTTCTCTTTCAACTTTCTTTTTCGTGAAGAAAACAGCATTCGGTTTTGACCCATATTTTTGCCGGAAAGCTTCACGTCCCTTTTTCCGCACTTCTCCCGGAGACATCACTGGTGTGGTTGCTGCGGTATATGGGTCCCAACCACTAATACTCACTCGTTGTTGCAAGTTGCTGTAACTAATACCATTTGATTCAGCTAACTTGACAAGATCTTCCGAGAATTTACGACGCTTGGTTCTTGGAGAAAAATCACTCAATCTCTTCGCCTGTTCGTGTGGATCTATCTTTGGTGTATTTGCTGCCTTATCGCTATCCCATCCTAACCTCAGCCTTCCAGTAAAGATGGATCTCGAAACGCCATTTTTCTCAGCAATCTTACCCCATTTACTCCATTCCACTCTGCCTCTTTCTCTGTCTTGAAACTGAACCCGCTCGGTTAATGCTCGCTGTTTACTCCAACCTTGCCGGCGTATTCGCCAAATGAGTGTTTTCTTACATATTCCGTTTGCCTCTGCTTCTGCAAATTCTTTCGGTGTAATGTAAAAATCATATGGGTTATACATTTTTGTTTCTCCTTTCAGGAGTAATTATGAATATCTTTATAGCTTCAATGTTCCTATCTAGAACATGTTCCAATTTGGAACAGGCAATAAATAGAAGATGCTGTAAGCTATGAAGTGATTATGCTTCTTCTGCTTCCTGTGGTTGAACACTTTCATTGATTTGCTTGTTGATCCACTCATTCAGGGAATCAATCCGAAAGTAAATTTTCTTTCCTACTCGAAAGTGAGGGAGACGTTTTTTTCTACACATGATATAAACCGTTTCCTTATGAATTCCTAAGAACTTAGCTGCTTCAGATGGTGTTAAAACTGTTCTTTGCATTCTGTCTACCTCCTAATTAAAAATAGACGATTCGTGAAGTTATTAATCAAAAAAAATTTCTTGTACTGTTTTGTTATAAAAGGCAGCAATCTTGATTTTTATTTCATCTCTTGGAGTCCTGTTTCCTGATTCATACATAGCCAAAGCACTCTCACTAATGCCGATAGCAGTAGCTATAATTGCTCTAGGCCTCTTATTTCTGAGGAGTAACAATTTTTCGCCAATGAGCTTTTTATTCAACTTGAATACCTCCTTTACATATCGTGTTGTTGTACCTTTATATTAAAATGCACGAAACGTAAAGTCGAGACATTTCGTGAAGTTTTTGCAAAAAAGTCACGAAACGTGATATTATTTCTTTTAGGTGATGAATATGAAATTTGGAGATCGTTTGCGTATTTTAAGGAAGAACAAAAAACTCTCCCAAGAAAAATTGGGTAGTGTTTTTGGTCTTGCCGAAAGTACCATTAGTATGTATGAACGAAACAACAGAGAGCCAGATTATGCTACTCTGGTAAAATTCGCTGAATTTTTTAATGTTTCTATTGATTACTTATTAACAGGTAAATATTATAGCCATAAAGCTGAACAATTACTTAAAAGTGGACAAGCTACCACAGCTGCTAGTGATGGTGATACAGATATAGAAAAGAGAATCGAAAGAATTGAAAGAGCACTAAGACTTCAGGAAGGTCGAAAACCAGGAGATACACAAAAAAACTTCGACGGTGATTAATGCAGGGCTCTTTAATTAATATTTGATACATGTATTTCAATAAAAGGAAAAGAATTATCTTTATCTTACTTAATGTTTTATTAGCAATTGTTTTAACAGCTTGTAATTCACAAGGTTCTAATGTAGACGAAAAGAGAGAAAAACAGGAGTCTAGGGATTCAGCACCAAAGAAAGAAAAGAAAAAAGAAGCGGATGGAACAAGAACAGCTCCTATGCCTCTTAAAGAACCATTATATTTTAATGATTATATAAACACTCCAGATAACGAATACACCGCTGAATTAAAAATGAATATTGAAGAGGTTATCCGAGGAGATAAAGCATATGAAAAGTTATATAAAAGAAATAGTACAGTTTCAAAACCTAAAAAAGGATTTGAATGGGCACTTGTGAAAGCCAAAGTGAAGATGACAGATTCTGAAACAGATGATGAACCTCTATTATTCAGTCCAGTTCTTAACTTTGACTTTTTTAGTAGTGATGGTTCTCCTTATTCAGAGGAAATTGGTACTGTTGTGCCAAAAGAATTTAAAGGGGAAGTATATAATGGAGGTTCACTTGAGGGTTATATTGTGAATCAAGTAAAAAAAGACGATGAATTTTTAATAGCTTATAAAAGTATTTCTACAACAGGAAAACTTTTTTTTAAAACTCAATAATTCGCCCATTTTTTGGGCTTTTCTTTTCAGCTCAAAACAGAACATACGTTTCCAACAAACGCAGTTGAGTTGTAATTCTTTGAAAGGAGACAAGTGTTTTGAAGTACATAAATAGTCATTTAGAAGATTGGATTGAGTCATTCCTTATCAATATAGGTATTACTGAACCTGCACAAATGGATCGATATAGGATTGCTAATAGTCTTGATATTTGGATTTATTATGTTAACGACAAAAGTCATTATGTAGAGATTAATAAATTATATAGTATCTTTCTAAATAAGAACTTAACAAAAGAAGAACAATGGCAAGATTTTGCTCATGAACTCTGCCATATTGTTAGGCTATCTAGTACATATACAAATTTTCATTTAACCAAAACATTATGGAACATGTTTCAGGAGAAACAAGCAAATTATTTTGCATATCATTTTTGTATGCCAACTTTTATGTTAAGACGAATAGACATATCCTCTGATCCTAAGAGTGCTATTTTTCAACTTTCTAGAATATTTAAGGTAACTCCAGAATTCGCAAAACATCGTTTAAATCTTTACTACCAAAAAAAATTCTCACAGATGAAAAATGTAGTAAATGGCTAGTAATGAGAAGAAGTGATTCCGATTATATACATATATTAAGGTGGTGAGACGTTCTTTATGATGTCATTTGGTGACAGATTGAGAATGGCCCGAATAAAAAAACAATATACCCAAAGTGATATGGCGAATTTTTTAGATATTACATCTCAAGGTTATGGAAAATATGAAATTGGGAAATCCGAACCTGATATAGCTACTCTGATTAAACTCAGCACTTTATTAGATGTATCTATAGATTATCTTGCCAAAGGTGCTGAAGCAGACTATATTAATGATCTTTTAAAAGACCCAGTGACATTATTGACTAGCCAAGCAGGCAATATAACGAGAGAAGAAGCAAAAAAATTCTCAATTGGGTGATAGATAAGATTTGAAATGAACTTAGTGAAAATTGCCTTTGAATGTAAATTCGAGAGAAATTAAGTAAGGAGCTTGTAGACTATGCCTAGTATTGAGAAAAGAGGAGAAAAATCATTCCGTCTTGTTTTAGAAGTAGGAACAAAAGGAAATAGAAAAAAAGAATACAAACTAATAAAAATTGAAGACCCTAAAATACTAAAGTCAAAAAGAAAGCTAAACACATACCTAGAAGGAGAATGGTATAAATTCAAAAGGGAGTATGAAGAAGGTGCTTATATAAACTCTGGAAAAAGAACCTTTAAATTGTTTCTCACTGATTGGTTTGAAAAGTATGGAGTTAAATCATTAGATGAGGTAACTCTTGAAACTTACAACTCTATAATTAACACAGGAATTCTTGAATATTTTGGGGAAATGGAGATTGAGAAGGTTCAACCAATTCATATTCTTAATTTTTTGGATGATTACACTAAACAAAATCCAGATGCTTCAAGTTCTAGCATCCATGCTCGTTATAAGATTTTACGAGATATTTTTGGCAAGGCAGCTGATTGGCGGCTGATTAATGAAAATCCTGTAGCAAATGTAAAGCCACCAAAAATAACATATAAAGAGTATGACATCTACACTGAAGAAGAGATCACAGACCTTTTTAAACTTTTGGATGAAAAAGCATCGTTATTCCACCGAGTAGCTATCAAATTTGCTTTTACTGGTGGCTTTAGACGCGGTGAACTACTTGCAATTGATGAAAGTGACCTCTCATTCGAAACGAATAAAGTACGAATTGATGAGAGCCTACAATATACTAAAAAGTATGGACACCGCTTTAAAGAGCCTAAATCTAAATCATATAGAACTATCTCAATACCAGAAGAAGTGATGAAAGAAGCAGCGATCTTATTAAGAGAAGTAAAGAAGAACAGATTGAAGTTAGGTGAGCTGTGGGAAGGTTGCCCTGAAGATAAAAATAAGCTTTTACTGTTTGGTGGTGACCGTGGCAAACCACTTCATCCTACTTCTTTAAATACATGGTGGAGTCGATTTGTAAAAAGGCACGATATTAAGAAAATTCGGTTTCATGATATGCGTCATACTCATGCTACTATGTTAATAAACCAAGTCGGAAAAATACCTGGGTTTAATATTAAATCTGTCTCAAAGCGCTTAGGTCATACAAATGTTAAAACAACTCTTGAAACGTATACACATTCGGATGAAGGAGCAGACGATCTGGTGGCGGATGCTATAACAAACTTATTACAAATTCGATAATTCGTCCCCAATTCGTCCCCACGCAACAAAACTGGACTTTAAATTAAAGCCTTATCATCATCAATAAACCTTGTCATATCAACATATAAAGGAAATATTCCAAGCAAGATTAAACTAGTGACCATCTCCTTTTAAAGGAACAGTTCAAAGCGTTACAGAAAAAACGTCATATGACCTTGCATAAACAGGTCACCATCATACCAGTTCCAGCTTCATTGACCGGTGAAACATTCTTAACAGCGCTCCATCACTTTTTAGAGCATCATGTGATCGTTGTCGGTATACAAAAAAAAGAAGGACCCATGTTGAATCCTCCCTTTGATTATGAGCTTCATCCTGAGGATGAACTGATCAGCCTTTAAAGCAGTGCGTCTTCTAATTCCTTGACGAGTGAAAAGCCAATTTCAGTATAAGCTTTTGATACATCTCCATCTTTCTCTTTTGGTTCTTGGAATTGGTTAAAGGATGCGCCAACATTTCCAACCATCGCATGATCATCTAACTTATCTTGATAGACATGCTTTAAGAGAAATGGATCTCCCAGTTTCACCACAACGCCTGGCTGATCGAGCTGGCCTTTTTCAGCTGTAAAAGGAACTCTGAGAAAAGTATAGCCATCACGATTATCAATTTTATAATCAAAGTATCCATGATCGTAATCCCAGTTACCATTAATCACATAACCGAGCGGCTTCATCGTCTCTTCTAAATGGTAAAGTGAGAAGCTTTCACCAGGCAGCCTGGATGGTACATGAATCATACGAAACCCTCCTTTTTGTCTAATAGGTTTCGTTAAAGAGAGGAATTCATACATCTACCTTTTGTGATTTGTACATTGTTTGAAAAAGTAGCATCCAATAAGCTTTGATTGGATGATTGATTTGTCTCATTCGCACTGCCGGAACCTGCTGTTTCCTTCGTAGCACTCATAGGACAAATGCGTCCGACATTGCCAAAGTTGACGATTGCCTGGCCAGAAATATCGTGAATATAAATATGATTCGTTCTCATGTTTCACCCTCCTCTACTCATTATTCTATGTACAGAACATGAGGAGGCTTGCACAGGAACCGTGAGAAAATAAAAAAGGCACACCTTTTAACAAGGTGTGCCTCAATTATTCTTACGATTGTTTCAGACGGCTTTCAAGCTCGGCTTTTTTCTCTTCGAAGCCTGGTTTTCCTAATAAAGCAAACATATTCACTTTATAAGCTTCTACGCCAGGTTGGTCAAATGGATTGACGCCTAGTAGATATCCAGACATCGCGCATGCTTTCTCAAAGAAGTAAACGAGATATCCGAAAGTATAAGCATCCATCTCAGGAATTGTGACGATCAGATTCGGTACTTTTCCATCTGTATGAGCAAGCATCGTTCCTTCAAATGCTTTTTTATTAACGAAATCAACCGTTTTTCCTGCTAGATAGTTCAAGCCATCAAGGTCTTGTTCTTCTGCTTCAATGACAAGTTCATGACGAGGCTTGTCTACATTCACGATTGTTTCAAACAAGTCTCTTCTTCCTTCTTGGACATATTGACCAAGTGAATGAAGATCTGTTGAGAAGTTCGCAGAGGAAGGATAAATTCCTTTTTCATCTTTCCCTTCACTTTCACCGAATAATTGTTTCCACCATTCAGCAAAGTATTGTAGCCCAGGCTCATAGTTAATCAGCATTTCAATCGTTCTGCCTTTATTGTAAAGGACATTACGAACAACAGCATATTGGTATGCCGCATTTTCAGAAAGCTCAGATGAAGCGAAGTCTTCGCTTGCTTTTGCCGCACCCTCCATCATCTGATCAATGTCAGCACCGCTCACAGCGATTGGTAATAGACCTACTGCTGTTAAGACTGAATAGCGTCCACCTACATCATCAGGGATGATAAATGATTCGTAGCCTTCTTCTGTTGCTAATGTTTTCAATGCACCGCGTGCTTTGTCAGTTGTTGCATAAATACGTTTTTTCGCTTCTTCAGCACCGTATTTTTCAATAAGGAGCTTTTTAAAGATACGGAACGCAATCGCTGGCTCTGTTGTTGTACCAGATTTTGAAATGACGTTAATAGAGAAATCTGCATCTTCTAATAGATCCATCACATCTGTTAAATAAGAAGAACTGATGTTGTTTCCAATAAAGATGATTTGCGGAGTCTTGCGTTTGCCTTTTGGCAGCGTGTTATAGAAAGAGTGGTTCAAAAATTCAATCGCCGCACGTGCGCCGAGATATGAACCGCCGATTCCGACAACAAGCAAGACATCAGAGTCTGATTTAATTTTATCTGCACTTTTTTTAATGCGGGCAAATTCTTCGCGATCATATTGCTTCGGTAAGTCCACCCAGCCTAAATAATCACTGCCTGTACCCGTTTGTTCATGAATATTATGATGGGCCACCTTCACAAAATCTTTTAAATATGTAAGCTCATGCTCTTGAAAGAAAGGTAACGCTTTTGAGTAGTCAAATTGAATATGTGTCATCGCTTGTAAGCCCTCCATTACGTTAGTTCTGTCCCTTTCACTTTAGCGGAACTAGCTATTGAAATCAAGTGATCGTCACTCCCATAGCAAAAAGCCGTTTCTCTATAGAGAGAAACGGCACAAAGGATTATAAAGAAGCTTTCAAAATAGAAAGAATGTCATCACGGCCAAGTTTCATAAAGTTACCAAAACCACCGTATTCCATTTCTTTCGCCGCAATGTCGGCAATTTTGTCCAGCTGATCTTCCCCAATGTCATAATCCGCTAGACGACTTGGTGCACCGAGGCTTGTCCAGAAGGCTGACAGCTTGTCGATTCCTTCTAATGCGATATCACGATCAGATTTTCCTTCTGTCTCGATGTCAAACATGTTCAGCATAAGATTTTTAAAGCGTTCCACATTGTGATCGAGTGTATGACGCATCCAGTTTGGGAAGAGAATCGCAAGACCGCCTGCATGCGGAATGTCATAGACAGCCGATACTGCATGCTCAATCGTATGGGAAGCCCAGTCGCCAAAGTAACCCATTTGCAGCGTACCATTTAAAGCAATCGTTCCTGCGTAAAGGATCGTTTCACGGTGCTCATAGTTTTGTAAGTCTTCCAGTAGTTTTGGTGCTGTCTCAATGACTGTTTGAAGAACAGCAAAACACATCCGATCCTGTAAAGGCGTGTTTTTGACCTTATGGAAGTATTGCTCGAAAACGTGGCTCATCATATCGACCATGCCGTACACCGTCTGGTTTTCTGGCACTGAATACGTGTGCTCAGGGTCTAAAATTGAAAAAGCAGGATGAGTGACGGAACTGCCCCACACATATTTTTCATTTGTTTCCCAGTTTGTGATGACAGAGTCTGGATTCATTTCTGAACCAGTTGCAGCAAGTGTCAGCACTGTGCCAAACGGCAATGCCTTTTGAGCGGTTGTTTTCTTTGAGATAATGTCCCACACATCTCCATCGTATTCTGCACCGGCTGCAATCGCTTTTGTACAGTCAATCACACTGCCGCCGCCAACAGCTAATAAGAAATCAATATTTTCATTTTGGCAGATGTCGATTCCTTTTTTCACCGTAGTGAGGCGCGGATTTGGTTCAACTCCTGACAGTTCAAATACTTCAGCTTCTGCTTCATTTAATGCGCGAATCACATTATCATATAGACCATTTTTCTTAATGCTGCCGCCACCATATACAAGTAACACTCGTTTTCCATAACGAGCGAGTTCGCTTTTCAGTCGTTCTAGTTGTCCTTTTCCAAACATTAATTTCGTTGGATTATAGTAAATAAAATTTTCCATCTGTTGATACATCTCCTTACAGCGTATATATCCAAAAAACATGAAAGACTACTTTAACATATGTACACGTCGAACTCAAAAAAGATAACTGCTCGAAAGCAATTATCTTTTCATTGTTTAATTATAAAGAAGCATTCAAAATAGCTAGAACATCTTCTTTGTTTAGCTTTTTAAATTGACCAAATTCACCGCGTGCCATTGCACGATCTGCGATTAAATCAATTTTCTCATCGTTGATATCATAGTCCGCTAAACGGTTCGGTGCGCCAAGACTTGTCCAGAAAGCCGACAATTTGTCGATTCCTTCTAAGCCCACTTCTTCGTCTGTTTTGCCCGCAGGGTCCACATCGAATACGCGTACCGCTAATTGTTTAAAGCGGCCTGGGTTTTCCTGAATGACATGCTTCATCCAGTTCGGGAACAAGATCGCAAGTCCGCCTGCATGAGGAATATCATAAACAGCAGATACCGCATGCTCGATGTTGTGAGATGCCCAGTCACCACGTGCTCCCATTGACAGCATACCATTGAGCGCAATGGTTCCAGTGAATAAGATCGTTTCACGTAGCTCATAGTTCTCTAGATCGCCAATCAGCTTCGGTGCTGTTTCGATGACTGTACGAAGAAGCCCTTCACACATACGGTCTTGGTAAGGTGTATTTTCTGTGTGATGGAAATATTGTTCGAACACGTGAGACATCATATCAACCATGCCATAAATCGTATGGTTTTTTGGCACTGTGAAAGTGTTCACTGGATCAAGAATTGAGAATTTAGGGAAAACTGCTGGACTTCCCCAGCCATATTTCTCATTTGTTTCCCAGTTTGTGATCACTGACCCAGAGTTCATTTCAGAACCTGTTGCAGCAAGTGTTAACACCGTACCGAACGGAATGGCTTCCATTGGGACATGTTTACGCGTCACGATATCCCAAGCATCTCCATCGTACTTCGCTCCGGCTGCGATTGCTTTCGTAGCATCAATGACACTTCCGCCGCCAACTGCCAAAATAAAGTCAACGTTGTTCTCCTTGCAAAGCTCAACCCCTTTTCTTACCGTTGTTAAGCGCGGGTTTGGCTCAACACCAGCAAGTTCAGTGATTGTAGCTCCTGATTCTTTTAGAATGCTGACAACTTGGTCATAAAGGCCGTTTCGTTTAATACTGCCTCCACCATATACAAGTAATACGTTTTTTCCGTAGTGTTTAAGTTCATCTGAAAGGGCTGAAACTTCTCCCTTTCCAAACATTAATTTCGTTGGGTTCCAATAAGTAAATCGATCCATTTGATCTCCTCCTCGCGCTACATTATGCGCCTCAATCATTCCAAAAGTAAAGTAATTTGCTTTAATCCATTTTCTTACGCATAGTTTGGCTAAAAATCTGCAAAATATAAATGTATTGATGCTGTAGCGAAAGGAGGAATCACGATGAGTGCTATTCAGCGTATTGCCCTCGTGCTCACGATTATCGGTGCTATTAACTGGGGACTAATCGGCTTTTTTCAATTTGACTTAGTAGCAGCGATCTTTGGCGGACAAGGCTCTGCATTATCACGTATTATTTATGGTCTTGTTGGAATTGCAGGTCTTGTTAACCTTGGTCTGTTGTTCAAGCCAAGCGAAGAAGCTGTTCGCCGCGACGAGCCGAATCCAGAGGTTCGCTAAACAAAAAGACATAAAAAAAGGCCGCCTATACGAGGCAGCCTAAGGCACCGTTTGAAGCGGTGCTTTTTTTATTTCTTGATCAGATCTTTACGGTTAGATTGCTCAATCCACTCTTCAAGTTTATCTTTAAGTGTATTGAAACCTTGTGGTGCAGCAGCTTCTTCTTTCACTTGCTGTGGTCTTTGTTTCTTTGGCTTGCTTTCTTTTCTTTCTGGTGCATCTTGTGTCGCACGGATAGAAAGGCTGATTTTACCTGCATTTTCATCAACAGAAAGAACTTTTACTTGTACTTCGTCACCAATTGAAAGGTGCTCGTTGATGTCTTTTACAAAGCCATGTGTTACTTCAGAAATATGCACAAGTCCTTGAGTTTCTTCATCTAATGCAACAAACGCACCATACGCTTGTAATCCTGTTACTTTACCAGTGTAAACACTGCCTACTTCAAACTTTGTCGCCATGATAACAACTCCTAAATAAATGTTTTAATATTCGTTTATACGCAATTAAAAACTATATCACAGAACGGTCTTTTACGCAAAATATTTTTTAATTGGGTTTAGATCCGTTCAAAAGGGGGAATACCTGAAAACAAGAATGCTTTCTAGTATTCCCCCCTAATTTGAGAGGCATGAGTCCAAATGGATTGATGCCTTTTTTTATTTAATAATGACAGGTGCTTCTGCTTTCACTTGTCGTTCTTGCAAAAAGCGCTGAATTCTTGAAAGGGATTCCTGAAGATGGTCAAGAGACGAAGCATAAGAACAACGAATATGACCTTCACCACTCGGTCCGAAGACATTACCAGGGACAACGGCTACTTTTTCACTTAGGAGCAGCTCCTCAGCAAATTGTTCTGACGTCATGCCCGTGCTTTTAATGGACGGGAAAGCGTAAAATGCGCCGTTTGGCTGGTGACATGCGAGCCCCAGTTCATTCAAAGAGCCGACAAACAAATTCCGACGTCTTCTGTAGCTTTTCTTCATTTTTTCTACATCTTCTAGCCCATTTTTTAACGCTTCTTCTGCTGCATATTGTGCCATAGCAGGCGCGCACATCATAGAATATTGGTGTATTTTCAGCATGGCATCGCGTAGTACAGGTGGTGCTGCCACATATCCTAAGCGCCAGCCTGTCATAGCAAACCCTTTTGAAAAGCCTGAAATCAGGATCGTTCTTTCTTTCATATCTTGAATGGCCGCAACGCTTGTAAAAGCTTCATCGTATGTCAGCTCTGCGTAAATCTCATCTGTGATAACGAGAAGGTCATGCTCTTTTGCAAATTGAGCAATATCTTCAAGCTCTTCCTTTGAATAAACAGAGCCAGTTGGATTTGATGGTGAACAAAGCAGGATTGCTTTTGTCTTCGGCGTCAACTTCGTGCGAAGATCCGCAGAGTCTGCTTTGAAATCTTTTTCAGCCGAGGTACTTAAATAGACAGGAACTCCGCCTGCAAGTGTCGTAAGGGCCCCATATGCTACGAAACAAGGCTCTGGAATGATCACTTCATCGCCGCTGTTTAAAATCGCACGAAATGCCAAATCAAGTGCCTGACTTCCGCCAACTGTGATAATCAGTTCTTCTTCAGGACTGTAATCAATGTGAAACCGCTTATATAAATAGTCGCTCAATTCTTTTCGCAAAGATAACAAGCCTGCGTTCGCCGTATAAGAGGTAAGTCCTTGTTCTAATGACATAATACTGGCTTCTCTGACATTCCAAGCTGTCACGAAATCTGGCTCGCCGACACCAAGGGAAATAACCCCTTCCATTGTGGCTGCCAAATCAAAGAATTTCCGAATACCTGACGGCTGAATGCTTTGTACCGTTTCAGATAAATAAGACTTTTTCATTTAAGGTGACACCACGATTCTTTTGTCATCGTCTCCTGTTTCAAACACTTTCCCATCATGTTTATATCTTTTCAAAATAAAGTGGGTAGTTGTTGAAACAACGGAATCAAGTGTCGATAATTTTTCAGACACAAAGCGGGCAATATCAGACATAGATCTTCCGCGGATCACAACAGATAGATCATAAACGCCTGACATGAGATAGACAGACTCCACTTCCTGAAAGCGATAAATACGTTCAGCAATTTCATCAAATCCGACGCCTCTTTTGGGTGTCACTTTGACATCAATCATTGCTGTGACGCCTTCGTGACCATCTACTTTACGCCAATCAATCATGGTTGAATAATCAATAATGACTTTTTGATCTTCAAGTTTTTGAATAATCGCTTCTGCTTCTTCTGTTGTCACGCCTGCCATTTTTGCAATGGTATTTAAATCGGCACGGCTGTTTTCATCTAAAATCTCTAATATTTCAGTTTCTTTTTCTGTTAGTTTCATTTGATTTCACACCTCAGATTGTAAAAAGCTAGTTTTAAAAAATCTTCTGAACATTATAGCACGTTTTTCCCATTATGCTAAGCAGGGAAAAGATGCTAACCATAGCTTAAAATCCACTTTTTAGGGTACAATACAGTCACCTAACAGAGAGAGTATCAAGTATCGGAGTGATGAGTGTGGACATTGTTCAGCCAGCTTATATGAAAAGTAAATTCGGTTTAGACATCTATTACGAGCACTATCCAAATCAGGGGAAGAAAACATTGATCTTAATTCATGGTCTTTTCTCTTCTACCTTCAGCTATCGAAAGCTCATCCCGCTTTTGAAACAAGACTTCAATTTAATCGCAATCGATCTGCCGCCATTTGGACAGTCCGAGAAGTCGAATACGTTTATTTACAGCTATCGCAACATGGCAAAGATCATTATCGAGCTAGCTGGTCACTTACAGATTCAGCATGCAATCCTTGTGGGTCATTCGATGGGCGGCCAAATTGCTTTATACGCCGCATCTGAACGGCCAGACCTATTTGAAAAGGCAGTCCTTTTATGCAGCTCAGGATATTTAAATAAATCAAAGAGATCACTTGTTTACAGCACATATATTCCTTATTTTTATCTCTATCTAAAAAGAAAGCTCTTGAAGCAAGGCATCATGAAAAATTTGACGGCTGTTGTGCATGATCATTCCATTATTGATCAAGAGATGGTGGACGGATATTTAAAGCCTTTTTCTGATGATCAAATTTTCCGAGGGATTTTCCGTTTGATTCGGCATCGCGAAGGGGATTTGACCTCTGATGTCCTCAAGAAAATGGAGACACCTGTGCTACTCATTTGGGGTGAGGAAGATCGAATTGTTCCGATCCAAATAGGAGAAAGGCTGCACAAGGACCTGCCAAACTCGACCTTACATGCATTAAAAAAAACCGGGCACCTCGTTCCTGAGGAAAATCCGGTCTTTGTGTCTGATCAAATTGGACATTTCAGTCTGTCTTAGCGTGTGCAGGAGCTGCTGTCTCGTATGACGAAAAGCTGATTCGCTATATGTTGACAGCTCTCGAGTGGCAGGAGCTGCTCAAATGAGTGATGATAAATGGCTTGAATGTCTTTTGCTAAAGATAAAGGGTCTTCTGCGTCGTATAATGCACTGATGACGTCAGCAGGCTCCGTTTCATAAAAGTCCTCCCCATATTGAAAAGGGTCCCATGCCTTAATAAGTTGAATCATCTCTTCTACAGCTTGACTATCTTTCATCGGTATCACCGCTTATAATAAATTTTGTGATGTTTATTTTAGCACAACCAACAATGGTTGAAAAACGGCTAGAGGTGGGTTTCATGAATTTCGACGAACAGATCATACGTAAAGGTTCAAAATCAGTGAAATGGGATCAAGCAGAGTCTTTATTCCTTACAACAGATGCGCTGCCAATGTGGGTAGCAGATATGGATTTTAAAGCGCCGCAGGTCGTCCTTGATGCATTAAAAAAGCGATTGGATCACGGTGTATTTGGCTATGCTTTTCAAGATCAGGATACGCAGCAGGCAGTAGCTGAATGGCTCAAAAGAAGGCACGGATGGTCGATCCAGACAGAAGCCGTCACCTTCACACCTGGGATTGT
The DNA here is from genome assembly GCF_009937765.1 of Bacillus pumilus. Lineage (NCBI taxonomy): Bacteria > Bacillati > Bacillota > Bacilli > Caryophanales > Bacillaceae > Bacillus > Bacillus pumilus. The sequence continues at coordinate 582,392 of NZ_CP047089.1, forward strand.
CACTGCACTTAGTTTTGCAGTCCAAGCCTATACAGAACCAAGTGACGAAGTCGTCATACAGTCCCCTGTGTATACACCTTTTTATCAAATGATTGAACGAAATGAACGAACAGTCTCAACCAATCCTTTAAAAATAGAAAACAACCGCTATGTGATGGATTTTGATGATTTAGAGAAAAAATTAAGCAGACCAGAAGCGAAGCTCATGTTCCTCTGTCATCCGCATAATCCGTCCGGAAGAGCATGGTCTAAAGAAGAATTAAAGCGAGTAGGAAACCTCTGTATCAAGCACGGTGTTACAGTCGTTTCAGATGAGATTCATTCTGATTTAATGCTATACGGAAAGCCGCATGTGCCATTTGCTAGTCTTTCTGATGACATAGCACATATCACAGTGACATGCATTGCACCAAGTAAAACATTTAATTTAGCTGGCCTCCAAGCATCAGCCATTATTATTTCCGATGAAGAAAAAAGAACCCTTTTTAACAATGAAATGCAAAGAAACGGACTGGCTAAACTGAATGCATTTGCGATTCCTGCGATGGAAGCAGCATACCGCCATGGGGATGAGTGGCTGGATGCACTTGTTCTTTATCTCGAAAACAATATGAAAATGGCAATGGACTATATTGACGAACATCTTCCAAACATGCGTTATATGAAACCAGATGCTTCTTATTTATTATGGATGGACATTCGGGATTATCAATTCAGTCAAGCGGAATTGAAACGCAATTTGCTCAAAAAGGGCAAAGTGATCCTAGAGCTTGGTCACGTGTATGGACTCGAGGGAGATGGCTTTATTCGGATGAATCTCGGCTGCCCTGCTTCAACAGTCAAAGAAGGATTGAAACGCCTTCATCAAGCGTTTACGCCATCATCTGAATAAGACTTATATGATCGAAAGAACATCCTCACGGGTGTTCTTTTTAAAGAAAAAAACCCTCCTTTTATCATATCTACTTTGTACATGAAATGATATAATGAGAGGAATTACAATTATTTACGAGGAGAGCATTTAAATGGAAATGTTCAAGGATTTTCTGCTCCATGTATCTTTTATTCTATTTCCAATTTTTTTATATCATGCACTATGGCTAAGCCGGACCCCTGCTCATTTCCCAAAAACGAATAAACTGCTCGTCACAGTATTCGCATCCATCTCTTCAGCACTATGTATTATGTATCCAGTTGGTTCGATTTTAGACTTGCAGACTGGCCTTCAATCTATCCCTCTTGTACTTGCCATTTTATACGGAGGTTACACAGCTGGGATCGTTGCTATCTTGATAAGTTCCATGGTCAAATTCGTGATGTATGGCTCTTTTTTATGGGTTGGACTCATTGTCGTACCAATTTACTTTTTCATCCCATTTCTGTTTTACCGGAAATGGCGTCAATATTCGAAGCTGAAAAAGCTGATGTATGGAGTGCTTATCGGTTTATCCAAAGGATTCTTTATTTACATTGGACTATTTGCGGTCAGCTTAATGGAATACAGCCCGGCCTTTATCATGCAGCAGAAGTTACTTGAGTTGTTTTTCTCAACTCTTTACTACATATTCTTTCTCGTGCTAAGTATCTATTCCATTGAATTCGTCAAAGAAAATGCGCAAATGAGAACACAGCTCGTCCAATCAGAAAAGCTGACCATTGTAAGTGAACTCGCTGCAAGCGTTGCCCATGAAGTACGCAATCCACTGACAGTGGTGAGAGGCTTTATTCAATTGCTCTTTTCTAGTGAAAATACAAAAGAGCCGGCTGCCAATAAAGATTATAAAAATCTCGTTTTGTCAGAGTTAGACAGAGCGCAGGATATTATTACGAGTTATCTTGACATTGCGAAACAAAATTATTATCAAATTGAATCTCTCAACCTATCTAAATTACTCGAGGAATGTGCATCACTGATGACATCCTATGCGAATTTCAAATCGGTCACGATTCATCAATCCATTGAACCAGACTTATACATTCAAGGTGATGAAACGAAGATCAAACAAGTCATGATTAATTTAATCAAAAATGCGATTGAAGCAGCCCCAGAACACGAAGGGAAAATTGAACTTTTTGCTTCAAAAGAAAATCATAAAATATGCATTTATTTTGTGGATAACGGTGTAGGAATGACAGAAAGCCAAATGAAAAAGCTTGGCGAACCCTATTACACCTTAAAAAATAAAGGGACAGGACTTGGACTGACCGTGACATTTTCTATCATTGAAAATCATCATGGGACCATTCGTTTCAAAAGCTCGCTGCAGTCTGGTACAACCGTTACCGTGAAGTTTCCTGAAGATACAAGAAGAAAATGATCAATCCATTTTTTTTGTCTTTTTTTCATCTATTCGCTCCTGCTTCTTAGACGCACGAACGATCAGACGAAAGCAAATAAATGCAGCCATAAAGAAAATCACCGTGGTGATTGCCGCTGGGATGTACTCCCTTTTATCTTCAGGAAAATACAGTAGAAAGAGTGCGATGAACGACAGCATTCGCCATTCCCCCCTTTTGCTCGTTTACTTCACTATATTGGCTAAAAGAAATGAAATACCTTCCTGCGAGAAGGAAATGGAGGAATTTCACATGACAGACATTCAAATTGGACAAGTTGTGAAAGGATTTTATAAAACAGGTGTTTACGTTGGGGAAGTGACAGCAGTAAAACCATCGGCCTATCTCGTTCAAGTGAAAGCCGTTCTGACACATCCCACTCAAGGCGACCTGCATCACCCAAAAGAAGCAGACGTGCCTTTTTTCCAAGAAAGACGGGCTTTGGCCTATCGTGAACAGACGAATATCCCTCATCATATGGTGAAGCCTTATGATGGCGATATACCAGATTATCAAGTATCACTAAAAGAAGCTGTAGAAAAATTAAAACAAGCGCTTCATGCAGATGATTCAAAATGGGCAGAAAAATCAAGGGCATGCCTATCTTCTCTCGAAAAAGATTATTTTCCAGAAGACGCCCGCTAATCAGCCGAATCAAAAAAGTGAGAGAAATCGATCAGCTCACCAATTTTGGTTGTTTGCGGATTTTCCACATAGGATCTGTCTTTTTCAAAAAGGGTGAACAGCTGATAAGTCGTCATGGCATCATCAAGTGCTTTATGATGCTTACCAGCTCCTTCGCTGCCGTATTCCTTTGCCGCCTTGCGAAGCCCCGTCAGTGTGCGATCACCAAAAAAGGTCTTATATTCAAAGGCAAGGTCCCTCAGCTTGCCCTTAAATGGAAAGCCAATATGATTGAGCATACAGTTTTGCTTCAGCACTTTCATGTCCATATTGCCCCATGTAATAATCTCACAGTCCTCTCCCCCATCAAGCGACACAAGCTTCTCGATAAACGCCTCAAAGGAAATTCCGCTCTCTACATCCTGCTGCGTAATACCGAGAAACGATTTACATCGCTTCGTCAGCTTCGGGAACTTTTTTGGTTTGACGTAGCTAGAGAACGTGTCTATGATCGTTTCACTTGCCGCTTTCACTACTCCAGCTTCAATAATTTCAGGAAAAAAATTTTGCGGATGATACTTTCCATCAGGCATCGTAAATTCAAAATCGACCACAAGCACCGTCTTCTGTTCCACCATTCTCACCTCACTTTTTCGTCAGTTTTTCATTCTCATACCATTATATTAAGACGGACCTTGAAATCACTTCATTTTCTTGAAAATAATGCAGATTCACTATGCCCAACCTATCCATCAGATGAAAGATTGGTTATTTTCCTTTATAATTATTAAGGAACACGAAATATTTAAAGAAGGTGGTCTCTATCACAAACAGGAAGAAAAACTTGTACATCATGTGGTTTGTGAACTTTTTTGTATCTGCCAGCATTACAATGATCGTCCCTTTTTTATCACTTTACATAGAATCTCTTGATAGCAGTTATTCAAATGAATTTGTCCAGAGATGGAGCGGTTATGTCTTTGGCGTCACGTTTTTAACGGCCTTTCTAATTTCTCCGATTTGGGGACGAATTGGAGACCGGCATGGCTATAAAAAGATTTTGCTTATTAACGGGATTGGAATAGCGACAAGTATTCTATTAATGGGGCTTGTGCAAACTGTTTATCAACTATTCGCCCTGAGGCTCTTTATGGGGCTTGTCACAGGCTTTATCTCGACTTCAATGGCACTCATCTCTGCACAGACGAAAAAGGCAACTGCGGGTAAAACCCTTGGTACGATGCAGATGAGTAATGTTGCCGGAGGATTGTTTGGCCCATTAATGGGCGGATTCATGGCAGACAGCGTCGGATTTATTTATACGTTTTTCCTCACAGCGGCTGTCATTTATGCGTCAGCCATTGTGATTATTTTCGGAGTGAAAGAACAGCCCATCCGTTCAAAAGAAGCGAAGCGCGTTTCTTATTCACGGAAGGAAGTACTCGTTCATATTTTCAAACAGCCTTTGCTAGTCGTTACGATGCTCTTAACGTTTATTACACAAGTAGGGAACTTTAGCATTCAGCCTCTTTTGGCTTTATACATTCATGATTTACACGGCCCTGTTAATCTCGCATTTTATGCGGGTCTTGCGTTCTCTGCAACTGGACTTGGCAATTTGCTCTTTACACGAAAGTGGGGAGATCTCGGAGATCGAATTGGTCATGACAAGGTGCTGCTCGCCCTTCTGATCCTCTCCTCTATTTTATTCATCCCGCAAGCAATGGCGGATTCCTATGCGATGTTAGTCCTTTTCCGTTTTCTATACGGGATGGCACTCGGCGGGATTATCCCATGTACAACGGCGTATATTCGGATCAAAGCGCCTGCCTCTATGCAAGGGGAAGTGCTCGGATACAATGTTAGCTTCCGTTTTCTTGGGAATGTTGTCGGTCCGGTGATTGGTGGCATTGTCGCGAGTCATTACGGAATTCCAGCTGTCTTTTATGTCACCGCCGGAATTTTTCTGTTTGGAGCATTATTTTTATGGGCGGTTCGCTCACAGTCGAAGGCAAAAGAAAGGAGTGTCTGAACCAACTTCAGATACTCTTTTTTCTTGTGTAGAAGCCTTATTCACTAGACTTCAAGCCCATTCTTTTCTAAAAATAACCTTCTCGTATTCGCAAAAGAATGGTACGATATGGCTAGAAAATTGAAGAAAGTGAGTGACCTCATGTTTCGTGCAATAATTGGTTGGTTATTACTTGCTGCCCTCATTCCATTGTTTGCTCTGACTTTTTATCTATCAAAGGAAGAAGCTGCAAGTGTGAAGCCTGTGAACGAAGTGCTTGATCAAAAAATCAAGCTGGAAAAGATAGATTTTTCCCAAAACAGTTATATGTATGATCGGGATGGTTCTCTCATCTCCGAGATCGTATCAAACGATGAGAACCGCGTATTCGTCACGTATGATAAAATCCCTGATCATGTGAAGGAGCTGTTCCTCCGCTCAGAGGATCGGAACTTTTATGACCATAAAGGCATTGACTTTATGGGGGTTGTGCGTGCCCTTGCTTCAAATGTGAAAAACCATGGCATCAGTCAAGGCGCAAGTACGATCACACAGCAATTATCTCGTAATTTATATTTAAGCCATGAACGTTCGTTCACCCGAAAGTTTACAGAGCTGCTCTATTCCTACGAATTAGAGCGGAAATTCTCGAAAGATGAAATACTCGAAAGCTATTTAAATACGATTTATTTCAGTAATGGTGTTTACGGTGTCGGTTCTGCGGCTAATTACTATTTTGATAAGCCGCTTAGTTCTTTAACGCTTGCACAGATGGCATTTATCTCTGCGATTCCAAACAACCCAACACTGTATGATCCATTGAAGCAATTCAAACACACAAAGAAGCGCCAAGAACGACTACTTGGTATTTTAGAGAAAGACGGTGTGATCACCAAAAAGCAATACAAAAAAGCCGTCAAACAAAAAATCAGCCTGTCCGTAAGTGAAAAGAAAAACCTTTACCCTGACTATGTGACATATGCCAATGAGGAATTTACCGATCTTGTGTCAGATCAGGAAGGCTTTACAAAACGCTTGAAGAAAGCGAAAACAGATGGTGCAAAAAAAGCCATTCAAAAAGAATTATCTGAAAAGGTTAGTGCCCTGCTTCAAGATGGTGTCAAAATTTATACGGCACTTGATCCTTCCTTACAGCAACGAGCCGTCTATCAGCTTAATGCGCAATTACCTTACCAAGGTGTAGAAGGCGGATCAGCGGTCATTAATCATGAAACGCATCAAATAGTCGCACTTGCTGGCGGAAAGAACTATAAAAAATTTGATTTCAACTACGCCTATCAAGCACAAAGACAGCCTGGTTCTGCGATTAAGCCGCTTTTAGACTATGGTCCTTATATCGACCAAACCGGTGCAACAGCTTCAAGCAAAATCAGTGCCGGCAAGTTTTGCAGCAGCGGATACTGTCCGCAGAACTATAGTCACAAAACATACGGAACCGTCACACTTGAAACAGCCTTTAAGAACTCTTACAATACTCCTGCGATCCGAATGCTGGATACAGTTGGTGTCAAAAAAGGCTTTAGCTACTTAGAGAAATTCTCATTCGAACATATCGTCGCGGATGATTATCGCCTTCCTTCTGCACTTGGTGGATTTACGAAGGGCTTCTCGCCGCTAGAAATAACAGACGCATATACCGTCTTTGGTAATCAAGGAGCTTACACGCAAAGTCATTCAATCACAAAGGTAACAGACTTAAATGGTAAGACCCTTTACAAGTGGAAAGAATCACCGAAGCAAGTGTATTCTCAGCGGACAAATGAGACTATGCGTAAATTGCTTGCCTCTGTTGTAAAAAGCGGGACAGGGAAAAAAGCGAATTTCAGTGCCCCTTACATCGGTGGTAAAACAGGGACATCCAATGACTACAAAGACATTTGGTTTGTCGGACTGACAGATCAATATACAATGGGTGTATGGGTTGGAAGAGATAGAGGAACGGTTGAATCTATTTACAGCTCAAGTCCGCACTTACGTATTTGGAAAAATACGATGCAATACGCCAGATAAACAGGAGGTTTGATTGCCATGCATTCAACACATCCACCCCATTTAATTTTATTTGATGGTGTCTGCAACGTGTGCAGCGGCGCTGTTCAGTTTGTGATTAAACGTGATCCAAATGAGCGAATGATGTTTGCTTCATTACAATCAGAGACAGGACAGCGCATTTTAAAAGAAAACGGTTTGCCTCTAGATGAATTCAATTCATTTATTTATATTGAAAATGGCACCCTTTATACGAAGTCGACAGGCATCTTAAAAGCCATGCGGCAGTTAAAAGGGATCTACAGATGGAGTTATGTATTCCTTGCCATTCCGCGCCCTATCCGTGATTGGTTTTATGAGCAGATAGCGAAAAATCGCTACAAATGGTTCGGTCAAAAAACATCTTGTATGATGCCAACACCCGATATACAAAAACGGTTTCTATCATAAAAAAAGCATCCTCCGATCGTGGAGGATGCTTTCTTTGTCTGTTTATGAAGGCAGACTTGCCATAACACTGTTATAAAGCTTAATAAATAAGTACAAAATGCCGATTAAAAACGTGGCCCAAAACAGCAACATAAACATCATAAAACCAATTAAATTCAGCATGGAAAGCGATTGATAAATGCGAACCACAACCCAGATAAAATAGACAAGACCTGCTAAGACAAATAGTCCGACAAGCAGAATCAACTGCTGCGTCAGTAGAAATGCAAGTAAGCCAGCAAATAAATAAACAACGGATGCAATCCGAATTTTCTTTAAGTTCTCCCCTTCAGGATCTTTCGCGAAAAAGAGTAGTGCCAGCTCTAATACCGTATCTGCAATCAGTTTCAAGGCAGATAAAATCATAAAATAAACAAGTGCAAAAGCAGCAAAAAGAGCAAGTCTGATGCCCTGTTCCGAGAAGAATTCCAGCATCCCTTTTAAAATACCTGCTTGATTCAAGAAATCAGTCGTAATCCCTACTGTGAAAATCGAAAAAGCAGAGCTGAATAGTAAAATCGAAATCAGCGGAAAATATCCAGTCAAATATGTATTTTTCATAAATAGATCCTTTCTCATAAGCTCACATTTATTATGGCTCACTTAAAACAGATTGACAAGATGCTTTCAAAGTAAACTGACAGCAAAATCAAATTTGTGATTTTGCACGTACATTCCTTCACAAACTTACATTTTCCCGTTAAAGTATTACTATTACGAAAAAATCGTGCGTTAGGGGTATACTCGTGAAAAAAACTTTAAGACTGCAAACACGTCTGACGATTTTTGTTTGTATTGTTGTCCTGATCTCCCTTTGTATTACTTTCTTTACGATCTGGTCAGAAACAGCGAAGAACATTCATCAGCAGGAACGTGACATCGCCCTCTCCACTGCCAAGATGGTCGCAGAGGCTCCGATCACAGCTAAATCATTAAAAGAAAACCAATCGTATTCAGCACTGCGTCAATATACAACAAGTGTTCAGCGAATCACCAAAACCGAATTCGTTGTCGTAATGGATATGAACGGCATTCGCAAAACCCATCCAAATCCGCAGAAGATCGGAAAACGGTTTGCTGGCGGTGATGAAGAGCCAGCATTACAGGGTAAAGAACATATTAGTACGGCTTCTGGAACACTTGGCAGATCTATGCGTGCTTTTGTCCCGGTTTATGATCAAGATGGAAAGCAGCTCGGGGCTGTGGCAGTAGGGATTACGTTAAAGGAAATTGACTTGATCATTCATCAAAGCTTACTTCCACTCTACTTCGTCACATCGCTCAGTCTTCTTTCTGGAATCATCGGAGCACTCATTGTGGCAAGAAAAGTGAAGAAAATCATGTTTGGACTAGAGCCAGATGAGATTGCTACATTATTAAAAGAACGAAGCGCCATGCTAGAATCAACAAAAGAAGGGATTCTTGCCGTCGATCAGCACGGTAAAATCAAGCTCGCCAATGCTGAAGCGAAACGACTCTTTCATAATATGGGCATTATGGTTGATCCTAGAGAACAAGATGTTCAGGTTCTCCTCCCTTCAAGCGGCTTAAAGCAAGTCATTGATACACGCAAGCCGCTGCTTGACCGCGACGTGAGAATGAACGGACTGGAGCTCGTCTTTAATGAAGTCCCGATTACGGTAAAAGGTGAAATTGTCGGGGCAATCGCCACCTTCCGCGACAAAACAGAAGTCAAACATTTGGCGGAGCAGCTAAGCGGAGTCAAAATGTATGCAAACGCCCTCCGTGCCCAGTCACATGAATTCATGAACAAGCTTCATGTCATTTTAGGATTGGTACAGCTCAAAAACTACGATGACCTTGGCACTTATATCAAAGATATTGCAATCTATCAGCAGACGGAAACAAATGAGATCATCAACCATGTGAAAAACTCTGTTTTAGCAGGATTTTTACTAGGAAAACAAAGCTATATCAGGGAACAAGGCGCGACCTTAGAAGTCATATGCAGCACACAAGTCCCAAATTCAGAGGACCCAGCAGTGACGCATGATCTCATTACCGTCATTGGCAACCTGTTAAATAACGCACTCGATGCGGTTTCTCAAACTGAGACAAAAAACATCTCGATCTCATTCCGATACGTTCAGGAGCAGCTTCATATTGAGATTACAGACACGGGTGTTGGTCTCACAAAAGAAGAACAAGACATCATGTTCGATCAAGGCTTTTCAACGAAAGGACAAGACAGAGGATTCGGTCTCTATTTCGTTGACCAAAGCATCAAAAAATTGAACGGACATCTAATTGTCACGAGTGAAAAAGGAGAAGGAACGACCTTTAGTCTCCGCATTCCGTATAAACAAAAGGAGGATTCACATGATTAATGTGTTAATAGTAGAAGACGACCCAATGGTTGGGGAGCTGAACAAACGCTACCTGACCCAAATTGAGGGCTTTGAATTAAAGGGAATCGCCACCTCTTTTCAGCAGGCACTGGATATGTTAAAAACAGAAGCCATTCACCTCGTATTGCTCGATATTTATATGCCTGGACAAAATGGACTGGCATTATTATCAGAAATTCGCAAACAAAATCATTCGGTTGATGTCATTGTCATTTCAGCTGCAAATGAAGTCGACGTGGTCCAGCAAACGATGCGAAACGGAGCCGTTGATTATTTAATCAAGCCATTTGAGTTTGAACGTTTCCAATCGGCACTCTCAGAATATAAACGGAAACACGCCTTGTACCAAACGATGAACAGCATCTCGCAAAATGATTTAGATGCGAAGCTCTTTCATAAAAAAGCAGAGACGGAAAAAGTCCTTCTGCCAAAAGGCCTGACCAAAAGCACACTCAAACTCATCTGGACAAGTATTCAGTCATTCGGTCATCAGGCTTTCACGACCGAAGACCTAGCGAATCATACAGAAATCTCTCAAGTCTCCATTAGAAAATACTTGAAATTCCTTGAGGACATCGAAGTAGTTGATGTTGAAATGGCATACGGGACCATTGGACGTCCTGTTTTCCAATATAAACTCAGTACAACAAATATGAATTTAATTCAGCAATATCTATAATTTGACACATCTGACCTTGTACAGAGGCCAGATGTTTTTTTATGGAACACGATGTGACAAACCCCTTGATATCAGTGGTTCCACTGTAGTAGAGCACATCACAAAAGCGGCATTATATCATATTTCAGCACATAAAAAGACATTGAATTTCGCCTTTTAACATTTTTTTAAAAATAAAACAAATTTCTATTTATTTATTCGATTGGAAATGATAAATTATGATTGATTAGTTCAACGAGATATAAGTCTGATGTCTTACATCTTCTCTCCTGCCATCCATAAGTTTCAGGAGAAAGCAGGATAAAATACCCTATTCAGACGGGTGAGAAGAGGTAGATCGGTCTTTTTTCGCGAGACTTTTCTGAAACTTTTAAATTTTATAGGGGGTTATGTTTTGAAGAAGCGCAAAATTGGACTAGCATTGTCCTTAGTCGTAGCAGCAGGAACCATCCTTGGAGCATGCGGCAACTCTGGCTCAAACAGCGGTGAAAACAAAAAAGATAAAGATCAATTCACTGTTGCAATGGTAACTGATGTCGGTGGTGTCGATGACAAATCGTTTAACCAATCAGCTTGGGAAGGTTTACAAGCATTTGGAAAAGACAACAATCTTAAAAAAGGTAAAAACGGCTTTGATTACTTACAATCTAAATCAGACGCTGACTATACAACAAACTTAAACACTCTTGCTCGTGAGAAATTCGATTTGATTTACGGAATTGGTTTCTTAATGGAAGATGCTATATCTGAAATTGCAGACCAACGTAAGAAAAACCACTTTGCTATCGTTGATGCAGTCGTGAAAAAAGACAACGTAGCTAGCATTGTATTCAACGAAAACGAAGGATCATTCCTTGTGGGTGTTGCGGCTGCTCTTTCTACAAAATCAAACAAAATTGGTTTTGTTGGCGGTGTTGATTCTGAATTAGTCAGAAAATTCGAAGTCGGTTTCCGTGCAGGCGTTGAAGCAGCTAACCCGAAAGCAAAAGTAGAAGTGAAATATGCAGGTGCATTCGATAAAGCAGACATCGGGAAAGCAACAGCTGAAAGCATGTACAAATCTGGCGTTGACATCATCTATCATGCAGCTGGCGGCACTGGAACTGGTGTCTTCACAGAAGCGAAAAACCTGAAAAAAGCGGATCCTAACCGTAAAGTTTGGGTCATCGGTGTAGATAAAGACCAGTATGACGAAGGAAAAGTACCTGGAACAAAACAAAGTGTCACGCTTACTTCTATGGTGAAGAAAGTCGACACAGCGGTACAAGACTTAACAACGAAAGCAAAAGATGGTAAGTTCCCTGGCGGCGAAGTGATCACATACGGTCTGAAAGAAGGCGCTCTTGACATTTCTCCATCTCAGGAAAACCTTAGTAAAGATGTATTAAAGAAAGTGGAAGAATGGAAACAAAAAATCATCAAGGGTGAAATTAAAATCCCTGCAACACGTGATGAACTAAAAGATTTTAAAGCTTAATTTGAGCATCGGGATAAGCGCGTCTTATCCCCTTGTTTCTTCTTTACCTCCTCTTTATTCGTAAAAGGTGGTAAAAGAAAAGCTGCAGCCTCGTTTTGCAGCTTTTCTTTTGCTAGTTTTTATCTTCATCAGCACCCTAAAAAAGGAGCGGTTAAACCTGTGGATTATGTCATTGAAATGTTGAATATACGCAAAGAATTCCCTGGCATTGTAGCAAACGACAACATTACGCTGCAGCTAAAAAAGGGCGAAATTCATGCGCTGCTTGGTGAAAACGGCGCTGGAAAATCAACGCTCATGAACGTGCTTTTCGGTCTTTACCAGCCTGAAAAAGGTGAAATCAAGGTTCATGGAAAACCTGTGACCATCTCTAGCCCGAATGATGCAAGTGATTTAGGCATCGGTATGGTGCATCAACACTTTATGCTTGTCGATACCTTCACCGTCGCTGAAAACATCATTTTAGGAAAAGAGCCCAAGAAATTTGGAAAGATCGACAAAGAACAAGCCATACAGCAAGTACAAGAGCTTTCTGACCGCTATGGCTTAAAAATAGACCCTGCCGCAAAAGTATCTGACATCTCAGTTGGTATGCAGCAGCGTGCAGAAATTTTAAAAACACTTTATCGCGGCGCTGATATTTTGATCTTCGACGAACCAACAGCCGTCTTAACACCTCAAGAAATTAAAGAACTCATACAAATTATGAAAAACTTAATCAATGAAGGAAAATCCATTATTTTAATTACGCATAAACTGAAAGAAATTATGGATGCCTGTCACCGCGTCACCATTATTCGAAAAGGCCAAGGCATTCGCACACTTGATGTGGAAAGCACAAACAAAGATGAGCTTGCAAGCCTCATGGTCGGTCGTGAAGTTTCATTTAAGACAGACAAAAAAGAAGCCGCTCCTGCTGAGGAAGTACTTCACATTCAAGATCTTACTGTAAAAGACGCGCGAGGTATTGAAGCGGTGAAACATCTCAACCTCTCAGTAAAGGCTGGAGAAATAGTCGGTATCGCTGGAGTCGATGGCAATGGTCAATCTGAATTAATTGAAGCCATTACTGGTTTAAAAAAGTCAGAGGCTGGCACGATCATGCTAAACGGGAAAGCCATTCAAAATCTTCCGCCTCGTAAGGTGACCGAATCTGGAATTGGACATATTCCTCAAGACCGTCATAAACACGGACTAGTGCTTGATTTTTCAATAGGAGAAAATATTTCCTTACAAACGTATTATCAGCGTCCATACTCAAAATTCGGTTTGATGAATATGAAAAATATTTACCAAAAGGCAAAGCGGATCATTGCCGAGTATGATGTCAGAACACCGAGTGAATATACAGAGGCGCGCGCCCTATCAGGCGGGAATCAGCAAAAAGCTATTATTGGCCGTGAAGTTGACCGCAATCCTGATTTATTAATTGCCGCTCAGCCGACACGTGGACTTGATGTTGGTGCGATTGAATTTGTCCATAAGCGCCTCATTGAGCAAAGAGACACAGGCAAAGCCGTCCTGCTCATCTCATTTGAGCTTGATGAAATTATCAATGTCAGTGATAAAATTGCAGTTATTTTTGAAGGCAGCATTATTGCCATCGTTGATCCAAAAGAAACAACAGAGCAAGAACTTGGTCTATTAATGGCTGGAAGTACGCAACAGGAAGTGGGGAAAGAAGCAAATGTCTAATCGCTTAACAAATCTGCTCATTCCGCTTATAGCCATCGTACTTGGTCTTTTTGTTGGGGCCATTATTATGCTGGCAAGCGGTTATAGTGTCATCGAAGGCTATGGCGCCCTTTGGAATGGCGTCTTCGGTGAAACCTATTATATGGGAGAAACCATCAGACAAGTGACACCTTACATATTATCAGGACTTGCTGTTGCTTTTGCATTTCGGACAGGTCTCTTTAATATCGGTGTAGAAGGTCAAATGCTCATTGGCTGGGTAGCTGCTGTATGGATCGGTACAACTGTCCATGCACCTATGTACATCCATCTGCCGCTTGCACTTATCACCGCAGCTGCTGCTGGTGCATTATGGGGCTTTATTCCCGGGTTTTTAAAGGCTCGTTTTTATGTTCATGAAGTGATTGTCACGATCATGATGAACTACATTGCCCTTCATGTGACAAACTATTTGATCTCAAATGTCTTAACGAATAATAAAGATAAAACAGAAAAAATCGATGCCACTGCCTCACTTCGCTCTGGTTTCTTTGAACAAATCACCGATTTCTCCCGGATGCATAATGGTATTTTTGTCGCCATTATCGCTGCAGTCGTGATGTGGGTCATTATTCAAAAAACCTCTAAAGGCTTTGAATTGCGGGCTGTTGGAATGAACCAGCAGGCATCCCATTATGCCGGTATGAACGTTCGCCGCAATATCATTTATGCGATGCTCATTTCAGGTGCTTTTGCAGGTCTTGCAGGCGCTATGGAAGGTCTTGGTACATTTGAATATGCTTCAATTAAAGGCTCGTTTACCGGTGTAGGATTTGATGGAATCGCTGTCGCTTTATTAGGTGGAAACACTGCTGTTGGTGTTGTTCTTGCGGCACTGCTGCTTGGTGGATTGAAAGTCGGTGCTTTAAATATGCCGCTTGAATCTGGCGTACCGACTGAGGTCGTTGATATTGTCATTGCGATCATTATTCTTTTCGTCGCCTCAAGCTATATTATCCGTCTTGTGATGAACCAAATGAAGAAAAAGGGGGGAAAATAAGTGGGATTTCTGCAAATTCTTGAAATCATCGTCCCGGCAACACTTGTCTATGCTGCACCACTTATTTTAACCGCTCTTGGAGGCGTCTTTTCAGAAAGATCAGGTGTTGTGAATATCGGTCTTGAAGGTTTGATGGTCGTCGGAGCATTTTCCAGTATTATCTTTAACTTGTTTTTTGCTGATACGTTTGGTGCCTTGACCCCGTGGCTTGGGCTCCTCGTCGGAATGGCGATTGGCGGATTGTTCTCTTTGATTCATGCTGTTGCGACCATTACATTCCGTGCTGATCAAACGGTTAGTGGTGTTGCAATTAACATGCTGGCACTTGGCGCTACGCTGTTTGTCGTGAAACTGATTTATGGGAAAGCTCAAACAGATAAAATTACAGAACCTTTCTATAAAGGTGATATTCCCCTTTTAAGTGACATTCCGATTATTGGCGATATTTTCTTTAAAGATGTTTATTATACGTCCATACTCGCTTTAGCGCTTGCGGTTGTTGCTTGGTTTGTTTTATTTAAAATGCCTTTTGGTCTTCGTCTTCGTGCAGTCGGAGAACATCCAATGGCTGCTGATACAATGGGAATCAAAGTGTACCGGATGCGCTATATCGGCGTCTTTATTAGTGGACTATTTGGTGGGCTTGGCGGAGCTGTTTATGCGTCAACCATCGCGCTTGATTTCTCACATGCGACCATTACTGGACAAGGATTTATTGCACTAGCCGCACTTGTCTTCGGTAAATGGCACCCATTCGGCGCTATGGGCGCTGCTTTATTCTTTGGATTTGCTCAAAGTTTAAGTATTATTGGCTCTCTCCTGCCGCTATTCCAAGATATACCGAACGTGTATATGCTCATTGCACCATATGTGCTGACCATCTTAGCACTTACTGGTTTCATCGGAAGGGCAGATGCACCGAAAGCACTTGGGACACCTTATTTAAAAGGAAAACGATAATTACGATGTATGATCAATCCCCTGAAGGATAAACTACCTTCAGGGGATTTTTGTATGATAAAAACATAAAAACTCCTGTTTATTTTACTTTTATTACACTTAATTTAGTTTAATAAATAGATGAGTGTCACAGAATCTTCTACAATTGAGACAAATAGCATTTGGGGGTGTTTATGTGGCTAATACACAACAATTGAAATCGATTACAGACGATTCTGACAATAATAAAAGCGTTTTCCGTAAGATCATGTCTTGGAAAATTGGTGTTATTGACTTACCTGTGTATTTAGTACTTGCAGCGATTATTTTAACTGCCGCTTATTTTAATAAAATTCCAGCTAATATGCTTGGTGGTTTCGCTGTTATTATGATTTTGGGGATTTTCCTTGGAGATATAGGACAACGTATTCCAATATTAAAAGATATTGGTGGACCGGCGATTCTTTCTTTATTCGTACCATCGTTCCTGGTCTTTTTTCATGTTCTGAATCCGAACTCGTTGGAAGCGGTTACGTCTCTTATGAAAACGTCGAACTTCCTTTACTTCTATATTTCTGCTCTTGTAGTAGGTAGTATTCTTGGGATGCAACGTACTGTTTTAGTACAAGGCCTTATTCGTATGTTTGTTCCTCTTGTTGCAGGAACAATTGCAGCTGTGACTGCCGGAATTCTTGTTGGTCTTTTAGTTGGTTACACACCGCATCATTCGTTCTTCTTTATTATTGTTCCAATTATTGCTGGTGGTGTTGGAGAAGGGATTTTGCCATTATCTATTGCTTATTCACAAATTCTTGGTGTATCAGCAGAGTCATTAATTTCTCAATTAATTCCTGCTGCCGTCATTGGGAACGTCATTGCCATTATCTGTGCTGGCGCAATGAAGAAGCTTGGTGAAAAACGTCCTGAACTAAACGGGAATGGTCGTCTTGTCAAATCTAAAGAAGCAAATGAAATTTTTGAACAGCCTGATATGAATCCAAAAGTTGATTTTGGGTTAATGGGTGCTGGTGTACTTGTTGCTTGTACAACGTTCATTTTTGGTGGTTTATTAGAAAGCTTTGTTCATATTCCAGGTCCAATCTTAATGATTATCCTTGCCGCTTTAATCAAATACTTAAACGTGATGCCTCAGCATTTGCAAGATGGCTCACAGCAGTTCTACAAGTTTGTATCAAGAAGCTTTACATGGCCGCTTATGGTCGGTCTAGGGATTCTATACATTCCACTTGATGATGTAGCAACAGTGATTTCTATTCCATTCGTTTGTGTATGTATCGCTGTCGTTCTTGGAATGGTAGGTTCTGGTTACTTCGTTGGGAAATTGATGAACATGTACCCAGTAGAATCTGCGATTGTGACAGGCTGTCACAGTGGACTTGGCGGTACTGGTGACGTTGCGATCCTTTCAGCTTCTGGAAGAATGGGTCTTATGCCTTTCGCACAAGTTTCTACACGTCTTGGCGGAGCAGCAACTGTGATCTGTGCAACAATCTTACTTAGAATGTTTACTTAATCAAACAATAAAAAGCATGGGCTCTATTATGGGCACATGCTTTTTTTATATTTCTTTTCTCCTATAAGGATTTATTCTTCAGCAGAAACTACGCGTATATATTCTCTTGGCTGAAATGGATATTGTCGTGCTTCTTGATAGGTCATATAGAGAAGATGTTCTGAAAACAACGGCCATTCACTTTCCGCCTGCCACCTTTTTTGATCATTTCGTTCTATGAAGAATGCTCCTCCTAAAATCGTGCAGAATATGCTTAAGCTGATGCCCGCTTTTAGTTTCATGTAATCAGCTCCTTTAAGAAAAGCATGTACGAAATACAAAACAATATACATTGAGTTTAATTTTTGATAAAATATTTTTTGTGGTCAAAAGAACTCAAAACAAATACAGTTTGCTGTAATTCAGTTCAAACCAATGCACTATGTCTGTATTTACGCTATAATTTTATTTACCAGTTCTTTAGAACGTGAATTTATATTGATTGAAGGAGGTTTATTTTCTTGCAGCTTATTCACTTCGCCATCCTATCGCCTTTTTTGCTTGCGTTTGTTGTGCCTTTTCTTTTTAAATACGTAAAGCGTATACATACAGGGTGGTTTGTTCTTATCTTGCCTATTTTATTATTTAGCTATTTTGTCCAAATGATGACGATGACATCAAATGGACGAACGTTATTTTCACAGGTAGAGTGGATTCCTTCTCTAGGGATGAATTTCACTGTGTATGTAGACGGTCTTAGTTTGTTATTTGCGCTATTGATTACAGGTATTGGTGCACTTGTCGTCTTGTACAGTATTTTCTACTTATCGAAGGAAAAAGAACAACTCGGCTCTTTTTATACGTATTTGTTAATGTTTATGACCGCTATGCTCGGTGTCGTTCTATCTGACAATATGGTGGTTCTTTACTTGTTTTGGGAGCTGACAAGTATCTCTTCTTTTCTACTTATTGGATATTGGTATAAACGGGATCGCTCACGTTATGGAGCGACAAAATCACTGCTGATTACCGTTTTTGGCGGATTGGCTATGCTCGGTGGTTTTATCCTCCTCTATCTGATTACTGATTCATTTAGTATTCGTGAAGCAGTTAATCAGCTTCAGCTCATTATGGCATCACCTTACTTTATCCCTGCCATGATCCTGATCTTACTAGGTGCCTTTACAAAATCAGCGCAGTTCCCATTTTATATCTGGCTGCCTGATGCAATGGAAGCACCTACCCCTGTGAGCAGTTATTTACATTCTGCCACAATGGTAAAAGCCGGTATCTACCTTGTAGCCCGCTTTAGTCCCATCTTTGCTATATCAGAGGTTTGGTTTTGGACCATATCCATCGTTGGACTTGTGACGTTATTTTGGGGATCATTCCACGCTGTTCGTCAAAACGATTTAAAAGCCATCCTCGCCTTTTCTACCGTTAGTCAGCTCGGGATGATTATGCTTATGCTTGGTGTTGGAGCAGCTGCAATCCATGAAAATGAACCCGCCTATTTCGGCGCGGCCGTTCTCGCTGCGATTTTCCATTTAATTAATCATGCCACGTTTAAAGGCAGTCTCTTTATGGCGGCTGGTATCATTGATCACGAAACCGGCACTCGGGACATTCGGAAGTTAGGCGGTTTAATGACCATTATGCCGATTACCTTTACGATTACGTTAATCGGTACATTTTCAATGGCTGGTCTCCCGCCATTTAATGGTTTCTTAAGTAAAGAGCTGTTTTTCACAAGTATGATACGCATTTCTGAAATCAGCTTTACAGACATTTCGACATGGGGCGCTATTTTTCCAGCAATTGCTTGGCTCGCTAGTGTCTTTACGTTCATTTACAGTATGATGCTTCTCTTTAAAACATTTAGAGGCAATCTTCAGTTAGATCAATTAGAGAAAAAGCCGCATGAAGCACCGATTGGTATGCTCATCCCGCCAATTATCCTTGCTGCACTTGTGGTCACCTTTTTCTTCTTCCCAAATATTCTAGCTTATTCTGTCATTGAACCTGCAATTGCAGCCATTATTCCAGATGCGATTGATCCAGGAAAACGGTTTGTTGTCAAAATTGAAGCATGGCACGGTTTTCAGCCAGAGCTCTATATGACAATGGGTGTTGTCGCTTTAGGAATTATCGGATATTTGACGTTGTCAAAATGGCGTCCGATATATAATATATTCAAGAAAAAATGGTCATTTAACTCCTTATATGATCGCTCACTTATAGGCTTAGAAAAAGGCTCCTATCGTCTAACAAGCAGCTATATGACCGGTTTCCTTCGTGATTACCTTGTCTATGTGTTTGGGTTCATGATTATCGTGCTTGGGGGCGTAATGTTTTATCAGAATGCCTTTTCATTTAATATGAAGAATGCTGCTCCAATCGGCACGTATGAGGTCATTCTCTCATTAGTGATGATAGCAGCAACCCTCACGACTGTGTTTGCTCGTTCTCGCTTAACAGCCATTATCGGATTAGGTGTCATGGGGTACACACTGTCACTATTTTTTGTTATTTTCAGGGCACCTGATCTTGCCCTCACCCAGTTAATTATTGAAACAATTTCTGTTGCACTGTTTTTACTTTGCTTCTACCACTTGCCACAACTGAGCATGAAGCAAAAAACGAGGAAATTTAAAATGACCAATCTCATCATTTCAGTAGGTGTTGGCGTCATTGTGACATGCCTTGCTTTCGCTTCCACAAGCAATCAGTCACTTGATACGATTGCGTCTTACTTTATTGAAAACAGCTACAAGCTTGCAGGCGGAAACAATATTGTCAATGTCATCCTTGTTGATTTCAGGGGCTTTGATACAATGTTTGAAATTACCGTGCTGGCGATTGCGGCACTCGGTATTTATGGATTATTAAAGACACAAGGAAAACGGAAGAGAGGAGTGCGCCGATGAGAAAAATTGATACGAATGATATGCTTTTACAAGTCACAACCAAAATCACTGCATTCATCATCCTGCTCTTCTCCCTTCACCTGTTTCTTGCGGGACATAATAATCCAGGCGGAGGATTTATTGGCGGATTAATGAGTGCCAGTGCTGTCGTCCTTCTGCTCTTAGCCTACGATCTGAAGACAGTTAGACGCATTCTGCCGTTCAACTTTATCTATGTTGCCGGGACTGGGCTTCTCATCGCAATCCTGACAGGTATGGGATCATTTCTATTCGGTGCACCTTTTCTATCCCATGCATTTGGTTATTTCCAACTGCCGTTTTTAGGAAAGACAGAACTGGCGACAGCCGTACTGTTTGATATCGGTGTCTATCTGGTTGTTGTCGGTGTCACCATGACCATTATTCAAACGATTGGAGAGAAGGAATAATGGAATTTCTAATGTCTATTATCGTCGGTATTATTTTTATGACGGCGACCTATTTGATGCTTTCAAAAAGCCTACTGCGGGTCATCGTCGGCACTGCTGTTTTAAGTCACGGCGTCCATTTGCTTCTTTTAACAATGGGTGGCTTAAAAAAAGGAGCTCCACCCATTTTAACTAAGGGGCTCACATCCTATGTAGACCCATTACCACAAGCATTAATTTTAACAGCCATTGTCATTGCTTTTGGTGTGACATCCTTTTTACTTGTCATGGCCTTCCGTGCCTTCCAAGAGCTACGAACAGATGACATGGATCAAATGAGAGGAAATGATCAGCATGAATAATCTCGTGATCCTGCCAATTTTAATACCATTATTAGCTGCTACACTATTGATCTTTATGAATAAGAACATCCTGCTCTCAAGAGGCTTTAGTGTGTTTGCTTCACTCTCAGCCATTGTCTGCAATGTGTATTTAGTCCAAACCATCTTTACTAGCGGGATTCAAACCCTCTATTTAGGAGGTTGGAAAGCACCATTTGGGATTGCCCTTGTAGCCGATCAATTTGCTGCGCTCCTTGTACTGACCGCTTCCGTCGTCGGGCTAGTGACAGTTCTTTTCTCCTTTCAAACGATTGGGAAGGAAAAGGAGCGGCTGTTCTATTACTCTGGCGTGCAATTTTTGTTAGCTGGCGTAAGTGGTGCCTTCTTAACAGGTGATATTTTCAACCTGTTTGTATTCTTTGAACTGCTGCTAATGGCATCATACATGCTCATTGTGCTGGGTGGATCAAAACCGCAGCTTCGAGAATCGCTCAAATACATTGTATTTAATATCATCTCATCGGCTTTATTTATCGTCGGTGTCGCTTGTTTATATGCAGTCACTGGTACACTGAATATGGCTGATTTAAGTGTAAAGATTGCTGAATCAGGGCAAACAGGATTAATCACTGTTATTTCCATTCTGTTCATGATTGTATTTGGCTTAAAAGCTGGAATCTTCCCGCTTTATTTCTGGCTGCCAGGATCATATCATGCACCGCCAGCGGCGATTTCCGCTCTATTTGGTGCTTTGCTCACAAAGGTTGGCTTATATGCGATTGCCAGAGTCTTTACATTAATTTTTATACACGATACAGGGTTCACCCATACACTTATGGCGTGGCTAGCCGCACTGACGGTGATATTTGGTGTGATAGGCTCACTCGCCTATTCCGATGTGCAAAAGATAGTGATCTATAACATTGTCACAGCCGTTGGGGTCATTTTGTTTGGCATTGCAGCCAATACACCCGCCTCACTCCAAGGTGCCATTTACTATCTCATTCATGACATGGTGATCAAAGGCGCTTTATTTATGCTGGCAGGTGCACTATTTGTGTATGCTGGCACAAATCACTTGAAAAAGATGGGCGGACTGATTCAATCTAAGCCCTTACTAGGGTGGATGTTTTTCATATCGGCTTTATCTCTAGCAGGTATCCCACCTCTGAGTGGGTTTGTTGGAAAGTTAAAGATTGTAGAAGGCGGCTTTTCTGCTGGTTACATGACCTTTTCTATCCTTGTCTTACTGTCCAGCCTTCTTGTCCTTTATTCCATTATGAGGATTTTCACGCTCGCATTTTGGGGCGAGGAACAAGATACGAGAAGAAGGAAACCGTCGATTAAAGGAATGGTGTACCCTGGCGTAATGCTTGTGATCTTGTCACTTGCCATTGGGTTAGGGACAGAATTCATTTCCCCTTATATTAATCAAGCTGCGGAAATGCTCTCAACACCAGAAAAATATATTCAAGCTGTGCTGAAGGAGTAGATGAACATGGCCTTTCAAATATTATTAAACGCTCTCCTCGCCTTTACCTGGATGTTTATGAATGATACATACAGAGCAGCAGACTTTGTATCAGGCTTTGTACTAGGGATGGTCGCCATTTTTATGCTTCGGCGATTTTTCCCTCAGCGTTTTTACGGCTATGCCCTTTATGCAATTTTTAAGCTCGTCTTGATATTTATTCGGGAGTTGCTTCTTGCCAATTTAAGTGTATTAAAGACTGTATTGTCTCCAAAGCTCACCATTAAGCCCGGTATTTTCGCTTTTCGTACGGACTTGAAAACGGATTGGGAAATTAGCATCCTTTCTAACATGATTACATTGACACCAGGTACGCTGGTCATAGATATTTCTGATGATCGGTCGATTTTATACATTCATGCAATGGATATTGAAGATGCAGAAAAAGCCATTCATGATATTCGGGTTTCATTTGAAAAAGCGATTCAGGAGGTGAGTGGTAAGTAATGGAGATCATCTTACAAATTTCACTTGGGATTCTTGCCCTGTCCACCCTTCTGTTTGTTATAAGAGTGATCAAAGGTCCCTCTATCCCTGACCGTGTAAGTGCACTTGATGCGATAGGAATCAATTTAATTGGAATGACAGCCATCGTTTCCATTTTGCTGAAAACGACAACGTTCTTTGAAATTATTTTACTGCTCGGTATCCTTGCATTTATCGGCACTGTCGCTTTTTCCAAATTCCTTGAGAAAGGGGAAGTGATTGAAAATGATCGTCATCGCTAAAGCTATAGTCATTTTCTTCATTCTGCTTGGCGCCATCCTTTGTCTTATTTCAGCCATTGGTGTTCTTCGCCTGCCGGATGTTTATACACGGATGCATGCTGCATCCAAAGCATCGACACTTGGTGTTGTCCTCATATTAGTTGGGGTGTTCTTTCACGAATGGTTTCTTGCAGGCATTATTTCTGCGAAGATTCTACTTGGGATTGTCTTTATCTTTTTAACAGCTCCGGTCGGTGCACACTTGATTGGAAGAGCCGCCTACAATACTGGAGTCAAGATGGACAAACGAAGTGTACAAGATGATTATGGCGGTTTTCGTAACTTCGTGATTAAACGAAAAGAAGACTCGTACTTATAAAACGAAAGAAGCTCCTCACATGCGAGGAGCTTCTTTTTATGAATGGAATCCAACTAAAAAAAGCTTCCGCTGCACCGGGAGCTTTTTTATATGCGATCAATGACTGCAAGTGTGCATCTTGACGTACAGATGTGCCGGTCTCGATCATCTTTAATATCAATTTGAAATACCATTGTACGGCGCCCTACATGTACAGGAACAGCCGTCGCTGTCACTACTCCATCACGTACAGATTTTAAGTGATTGGCATTGATTTCAATCCCTGAGCAAACTTGCTGAGTTAAGTCTAAATGAGCCGCAGCCCCCATGCTTGCCACTGTTTCTGCTAGAGCAGCAGATGCACCTCCGTGCAGCAGTCCAAAAGGCTGTTTTGTTCTGTGGTCGACTGGCATTGTCGCTACGCACCTAGACTCATTACACTCTACAATCTCAATCCCCAGTGCCTCAAGCAGTGTATTTGATCCACTCACTTCCATCAGGGTTCTCTCCCTTCACACGTTTACAGCACACTTTCAGATTTTGCAATTAACACCGCTTCGGTTCGAGAGCCAACATTCAGCTTATTAAAGATGGACGTCAAGCTGTATTCAATCGAGCGTTTGCTCAAATGTAGCACGTCAGCAATCTCTTGGTTCGTGTATCCTTTTTCCACTTCTCTCAGGATGAGACACTCTCGCTCTGTTAACAACTCGTGATCGGTCTCCTGCGCCTGTTCTGGCTTTTCTTGCTGCTGTGAAATTAATTTCTTTAAATAGGATAGCTGAATGACAACTTCTCCTTGCAATGTGCGGTGTATGTATTCAATAATTTTGCCTTTTGTCTCTGTTTTACTAATTGCACCGTGCAATCCAGCCCGAATGGCCTCTTCAAAATAATCATCAACTTCATACCCTGTATAAATGATGATTTTCACTTGTTGGTTGGTTTCTAGAATTTGTTTCGCAATGTCCATTCCATTGATATCCCCGAGATTTAAATCCATCAAAATCACATCATAGATGGAAAAGTCATGCGTCTTTAAAAAGGCGGCTTCTGCATCAGGACTTAAACAATCGACTGATAGCTGCTGATCTGATTCTAAAATGCTTTTTGTCCCTTCCATGACAGCCGGATGATCATCAATGACCAATATCTTCTTCATGTCTTCCTCCCTTTAAATCACTCACTTCCATTTTATATAAAAGACTTGGCAGATGCCAAGTCTTATTCCTTAATAAAACGTTACAATTCCATTTCAATTTTCACCTTCAGCCCTTTTTCTGGTGCTGTATGAATGTGAAGCTTCCCATTTAACGCCTTGACTCGTTCTCTGATTCCAGAGAGACCCATGCTCATCGTGTGCTGATCAAGGTGCCTTGCATCAAAACCAACTCCATCATCCTCATAGTGAAGAACAACCTGATCTTTAATACAAATCAGCATCACGAGCACTTGGCTGGCTTGAGAATGTTTCAAGGCATTGGATAACAGCTCCTGAACAATCCGATAAATATTAAGCTGGGAGTCAATATCAATGTCCAGCTCCTTATCAAAGCGTGTCGTATTCAGCCGAATATGAAATGGTGCTTCCTCCTGAATTTGAGAAGTCAGCTTCGATATCGCCTTCACTAAACCTAAATCGTACAGCAGCTGTGGCCGAAGTTCATGACATGTTTCTCTCGTCGTTTGAATCACTTTAGACATTTGTTCATTCCAAGAAATAAGCGATTGTTCAATAGAGGTTGGACATTGATCGTTTTGGAAATTCGTTAAAAACATCTCTGACTGTCTTTTTAGCGATATCAAATCCTGCAACACGGAATCATGAAGATCCCTCGCTAAATCGGAGCGCTGTTTTTCTTCCATCGCAAACATCACTTTTTTCAACCAAGCAGGGTTCGCTTCACGCTGCTTCAAATCCTCAAGATGCTCCATCAGTTCTTCGATCTTGACGACGTTTTCTAAACTGACACTTGTGTAAAACGCCAATGTTTTTAGCCATGAGATTTCATCTCGGGTCAGCTTAGGTGTCCGTAAATTAGATAAACAGCAAATCACAAAAGAGTGACCGCCCCGCTCACCAATTTTCATCATAAACCCTTTATCAAGCGCGATGATTTTACCAACTTCACCTAAAATATCTTGAAATTGATCCACATAATCTTTCCATAGCTGGCTTTCTTCTATTGATTCATCAATTTCAACAATTTGTCCATCTGCCTTCACTTCAAGCACAAAGGCTTTGTTCACAACAAGTACTTCTAAGATGGTGTATTTTAAATGATACAATACTTGATGCAGTGATGACGCCTCACGAATGAGCTGTGTAAATTTAAATACACTATCCTGATAATTATGCTTCTCTGAAAAACGCTTCAAACGAAAGCGGAAATCGATAATTTCTTTAAAGTAGAAAACGGTGAGCATAAGAATGTACGTGATGATTGTAAATTTCACTGTATAGAAATTTGCATTCGGTTTTTGAAGAAAATCAAAAACAACAACCACTAGTATTGTTGGTGTAATCGCTAAAAAACCGTAGTATTTAATCCTCCCCATAAAGAAATCAACATTATACAGCTTATTTGACATAAATTGATAGACTAGGAAAAAAGGAATTAAAAGAACAAACGATGCAACAACATAAGGTGAAATAAAATATATACCAAAAAAATAAGGAATGATAAAAAATAGCATGAATGGACTGAATGATGAGATTAAAATGAGTGCAAATGCTCGAAGTACATTGCTGACTTCATTGTCTTTCAATTTTTTAGCAGCCCTTATAGTGATAATAATCGAAAGGAAAGCCAGAACAAAAAATGAAAGTAAATTGACATATGCTAATAGATCTACTGGTCCTGCTTTATTTTTATAGAATAAAACTAATAAAACGTTAGTAACTGGAACTAGATACAAATAAAAAAGAACTCGACGACGAATAATTTCTGTTCCTAATTCTTTTAAATATTGATACATAAAGTGCATATATAGTGGAGGTACACTATTCATTGTAACGATTACAAGAATACGACTGATAGCCTCTCCTTTTCCAGAACCACCAGAACTTACATAACCTATAGACACCGCCAAAAGAAATAAAGCTAAAATATAAGCTGATTTTTTTTGGTTTACTTTATTCATTTTTAAAATCATAAATATACAAAATAGACAGATGGAATAAAGAATGACTGGTATTAGATAAATAAACAGATTCGCTTGACTCAATAACCTTACATTCTCTAAATCAATTTTATCACCATGTCTATCAACGACTAAACTTTTAACATTAGCTAAAAAACCTCTTTTAACTTCTTCAACTGGTTTTTTATTCCCATTTACTTCAAGTATGATATCGCCTTTCCTAACTCCAGCTAGATAGCTATCTGTAAAATTATCGACATCCACTACCTCAAGTTGACCATGACTATTTTCTTTAACAGCTGCTCCAACAAAAATATTAAATACGTTGATATAAGAGATGTAAATCACATAGATGAAGCTAAGGATTACTAATATAACTGTTAACTTAGAATATAACTTTCTCATAATATTTATCTACTCAAGCAGTTGACCATATGATTGCTTTAATAACGTCTTCTTTCTGGAATCCGTCAACAATTATACTTGCAGTTTCTTGATCAACGTGAAGCAATGATGCGTTCCCATTAACGATTTGATTTAATGTTGAAGGATTCTCCACTAAATAACTAACCAATTCCTGAATTTTCATCTTCTCCATCTCCAATTAAAAAGAGTATCAGTTTTTTCTTTTTTGAAGCCTCTAAATGTAGTTTCTTGAACGCTTCTTTACACTTATTTCTGAGAAGGTTTCTCATAATAAATACATATTGTTGAGCACCTGATTTCTTTAATTTATCCTTTAATTCTTCAGAGCCGACGCTCTTATCCTTTGATTGAAAATAACTGAGCAAGTCTGAACTAGATGGATTAAACTCATTTTTCAAATAAACTAGCGGTAATGTTTGCATTCTTTTAAAGTCAATATTATCTTTATTAAAAAGACCTAGATAGTCATTTTCAAGCTGTTCCGCCATTCCTAGGTAATAAGCATATTCTTCTACCTTCTTTTCAAAAGAACCTGTTGCCAAGATAACCCCTAACATACAGGGTAACACAAACAGTGATCCTGCCTTTAATCTCATGATATTTAAACAATCCTGCTCATTTTCCGGCTCCACTGTCATATCCAAATGCTGTCCTTGCATTGACTGAATGGAATAGGAATATACACTGTTTATAAGCTCCGTTGCATGATCAAGCTTCGAAAAGACTCCAAAGCTCAATGCAAAAAGAACATTTGCCGCATTCATCGCAACTCCGCTCTGACACCTCATCCAAGGATACGAATCTTTATCCTGATCTTCAATATCATCTAATATATCGGCTGATAAGATGAGAAGTTCAATCCCTGCTGCCAATTGTGTAATCGCTTGCTTGTCTTGCCCGCCAAATGCCTCATAATGCTTGTAAGCTAATTGCCCAAAGGGAAATTCATTCTTTATATCAGTAAATTCTAGAAGCAGCTTTTGTAAATCCTTCTGCCTGACTGCATGTTGAATAAAATCAGACATATTCTGCTTGATTTTTGTATTCTCTAGATAGTTTAGCATACTCGGTCTTGTCCCTCACCCTTCCGCCTTTTATTTTACTAAAAAGACATGAGCAAATGTCCACTGACATCACTATTTAACAATTATATAATAATATATCCTTTTTTTGTATGTATTTGGATAAAAAAAAGACTTGATGATGATCAAGTCTTTAAGAAATTTTCACATATTCATATTTGTCGTACTGATCAATGCTTTTGTTAATGTTATGAAGAGAAGCCGTTGTTTCTCTAATTTCGTTTTCAAGTTTCCATAATAATTGTTTAAGTTCTTCGATTTCATACTTTTCCATCGATTCCACTCTCCTTTTTTGGAAGATCAATGTATTTGTGTATGGTGATTGGGTCATAAGTATTTGATCTGTTAATAACAGTGTAAATGTAATTGAGTATTTTTTCACCGAAAAGTATGCACAAAATGTGTGCGTGATACCGCAAAATTCAATAGGTCTTTTTTCATCATTTTCTGACTTTTCAAATCATACTTTTATCTCAATTTCAAAGGAACTGCGTCATTTTTGCGACAAGAATAGGCATCATTCGTCACACTTCTCTCACAACAGAACATACGATCCCTCCTGTAACCTCGGTTTTGAGTCTTATAGGTCAGACGACAGACCCTATTGTGGACACCGCAATTTTTTGACGACATTCACCGAAATTGACCGCAAAAGTACCTATTTTTATGTTGGATTTATACAGATAGAAAGATCATTTTGATTCTTTATTCTGATTTTCTACATACATTTAGAACAGATATCCGTCCAATTTCACGTCAATGAGAGAAGAGGTGACGAAGTGTTTTACTATGTTCCTTATCCTGCTTTGCAGGGTCCCGCAATGAGCCGTGCACATTCGCGCACACCTATGACTTTTCCTCCAGTAGATGCCCACTCATTTCAGCGAGCCGCAAAGGAATCCGCCCGACTTGTTGCTGATGCTTCACTTATTACACAGCAGATTTCCAGCTCCCTTTCGTTTGCACAACGGATAATGGAGGCTGCTGAGCGCTCTGATTCGACAAGTGTCATCAGAATGCTGAAACAAATCGGTGTGAAAAGTGGGATCGACATCCGCTTTAGTCCAGAAGGCATTCGGATCTACTTGTCTCTTGCCTCTAGCAGACTTTTTCTTCTTTTACAGTGGGCATAACAAAAAAAGCCGCTCTCAGCGTGGGCGGCTTTTACGATTCAAACATTTTATGACACCATTCAATGGCTTCTATATAACATCCGTAGGCTTCTTGTTTCGGGAGATTCCCATCTAACATCTCATGATCCCATTCATTTCGTTCAATCCGTTTGGCGACATCTAGCACAAATGAATAATCATTTTCATAACCAAGCAGTGCCTCGCCCACTTCATCAGAAAGTGGCAGCTCTTTTACAAGTTCTGTAATATCTGCCCTGACAAGTGTATCAATGAGAGAAAACATACCTGTCAGCATATAAGAGGCTGGGTGCTCTCGTTCGGTACGACTCGCAATCAGTTCACATGTTTTCGCCCGAATGAAGGACATTTTAATAATTTCTTTTTGACTTGAATTGGCTTGAACATTCAATTCTTTAAATGAAAGAATAAAGATCCAACGCCTAATTTCATTAAAACCAAGCAGAATAATCGCCTGCCGGATACTTTTGATTTGATATAGGCGTCTCATGCCGCCTGAATTGAGCATTTTTAATAATTGGTATGATAGCGAAAGGTCACTTTCAATAAAATGGGTAACGACCTGGATATTCGGTTGTTCCTTGCTCAGCTCATTTAATAGCTGGTGATACGCATGGAAGCTGGTCGATAATGCTCGTCCTGATATCACATGCGGCTCACTAAAGAAATACCCTTGAAACAAATGGAAGCCGGCTTCTAGCGCTTCTTCATATTCTCTTCGCGTTTCCACCTTTTCTGCAAGGAAACGAAGTCGATATTTTTTATAGGTGTGTAGAATTTTTCTACGTTCTTCCGATGTGGTCTTTAGAAAGTCGATTTTTAAAATATCAATGCAATAGAGGAGTTCCTCAAGCAACTTGTCACTGAAATGTGATCCGCTTAGAAAAAAGTCATCAAGTGCAATCGTATATCCCCATTTTTTTAATTCCTTACATCTCATAATAAGTGCTGGGGTAATCGGGACATTTTCTAATATCTCGATCACAAGCTGATGCGGATCAAAATAGGTGAGCAGATCAGACGAAAGTAAGCTTTCGGTGAAATTAATGTAGCATCTTTTGCCTTCTGTCAATGTTTCGATGCCGATATTTAAAAAACTGTTAATAATGAGGTCCGTTGTCGCTTGGTCACCATCTTCAGCGCTATATGTATTGGTTTCACTATCTCTATAAAGCAGCTCGTATGATACGACTTGTTCTTTTCTGTTAAAAATAGGCTGTCTCGCAACAAACACCCTCAACTGCTCCAATCCTCCTTTATGCCATGACAAACAAGATGTGCTTTCAGTATACCAAATGATTGTGCTTATGGTTCATTTTGAATCGGTCAAAAAATAAAAAAAAGAGATCACCTGACTTGATGATCTCCTTTCTTCAACGTTAGCTTTCATAAAGCTCTAGTTTAATTTTATTTTTCACGTCATGAATAAACTGCATCTTGTTATCCCAGCATTTTTGACTCAAATCGACTGGATATTCTTCTGGTTTGCTGATTCGTTTATATTCCTCCCAGAAAAGTCCGAGGCTGTCCTGCACATAGGCTTGAATCGTTTGAATATCCGGATTGTCATATACAAGTTTTCCTTGTTCGAAAATCGGGACATGTAGATCCTTCGCCACAAAGTTTGTGACAAACTTGCTGATAAATGTATGCACTGGGTGGAACATTTTTAGCTTATCCTCACTATGAACATCTTCGTCTTCGAGCGCAATGTAGTCACCCTCTGAGTGATGATTCAATTGATTGATAATGCGGTACACACGTTTACGTCCTGGTGTTGTCACTTTCTCTGGGTTGGATGAAATTTTGATGGTGTCATTCATCTGACCATTCTCTTCAATCGACACAAGCTTATACACTGCACCGAGAGCTGGCTGATCAAATGCTGTGATCAGTTTTGTCCCAACACCCCACACATCAATTTTGGCACCCTGTGCTTTTAAATTCATGATGGTATGTTCATCAAGATCACTTGATGCAATGACTTTTGCATCATGGAATCCAGCTTCATCCAGCATCGTTCTAGCTTTTTTAGACAAGTAGGCAAGGTCACCACTATCTAGTCTGACACCAATAAAATTGATCTTGTCTCCGAATTCTTTCGCTACCTTAATGGCATTCGGAATACCGGATCTCACGGTATCATACGTATCGACTAAAAAGACACAGTCTGTATGAGTTTCAGCATATTTTTTAAATGCCGTATATTCATCGCGATATGCTTGCACAAGTGCGTGAGCATGTGTTCCTGACACTGGGATGTTGAAGCGCTTCCCAGCACGAACATTACTTGTCGCCTGAAAGCCGCCGATAAGAGCCGCTCTTGCTCCCCACATCGCAGCATCCATTTCATGTGCACGTCTTGTCCCAAATTCTAGTGCTGTCTCGTCTTCAATGATTCCTTTAATCCGAGCTGCCTTTGTCGCTATCAGCGTCTGGAAGTTTACAATATTTAGCAAGGCGGTTTCAATTAGCTGGGCTTCGACAAGCGTTGCCTCAATGCGCATAATTGGCTCATTGGCAAAAACAATTTCGCCTTCTCGCATAGAATGAAGGGAGCCTGTAAAGGATAACCCGCTTAAATAATCAATGAAATCGCTTTTATAACCGAGTTCGTCTTTTAAATACGCTAGATCACTTTCGGTGAAGGAGAAATCCGATAAATATTCAATCGCTTTCTCTAAACCAGCAAATACAGCGAAGCCATTGTCAAATGGAAGCTTTCTGAAGAAGAGTTCAAAAACTGCCTTCTTCTCATGAATGCCGTCTCTCCAATACGTTTCTGCCATGTTAATTTGATAAAGGTCTGTATGTAGTGATAAACTGTCGTCAATAAACCGATGCTCCAACTTCCATTCTCCTTCCCTTACTTAACCACTTTCGCACCAAGCGACTGCTCAAAGTGAGAAAGTGCCCACTCGTGCCCCGCTTCATTAAAACTCGCTACAGCATTCTCGTGAATCACAAGTTCGAAGCCTTTATTGTACGCATCAACAGCTGTATGAAGTACACAAATATCGGTACATACGCCGGCTAAATGAAGTTCAGTGATGCCACGCTCGCGCAGTTTCATTTCTAATTGAGTGCCTGCAAAAGCAGAGTATCTTGTTTTTTCCATATAGTAGACATGTTTTAAATGCTTTGACGTGTGAAATAGTGAACTTAGTTTGCCATAAAGTTCAATTCCCTTTGTCCCGCGAATATTATGGGGCGGAAATAACTTTGTCTCTGGATGATAAGGGTCTTGCTCCTCATGATGATCGACTGCAAAGACGACAAAGTGCCCTTCATCAATAAACGAAGAAGTGATCTCTGTGATCTTAGGCTCAATCGCCTGTCCAGGCTTTCCGCATGTCAATTTTCCATCGTCTGCAACAAAATCAACTGTATAATCAATACAAATCAATGCTTTGCCCATCCGCATCTCTCCCATATGCTCTTTTGACTCATTATAGCTTATTCATTTCACTAGGGAAACCTATTCAACAGATTCTTGAGAAAAAGCCTTTTGAAACAGCTCATCTTCTATATAGATGTGCTCTTGATTGACCGCATTCGGCAGCTCTATCACAAGACCAAAAGGAGAATGTGCCTCATGATGATTCACCACTTTAAAGGAACATCCCGCGGCATTAGCCATTTTCACATACTGAGAATAAGAAGCATAGGACAACTCACCATTTAAAAGAACA
Organism: Bacillus pumilus; assembly: GCF_009937765.1. NCBI lineage: Bacteria > Bacillati > Bacillota > Bacilli > Caryophanales > Bacillaceae > Bacillus > Bacillus pumilus. The sequence goes on from NZ_CP047089.1 coordinate 615,340, forward strand.
GTGGACTGGCGGTTGGCCTTTAATACTTGTTCGACCTCTTGATACGGTTTATTTCGTGATACCTGTCCCTTTGTCAGGGCAAGAAGCGCTCGTTCTCTTAATGAACCGAGAAACATTCTTCGTTCATCGGGTTTTGTTTCAGCATGTCCAAATATCCCTTGCTGCAAATAAAAGTCTACGGATTCTTCTTTCATCGCTGTTTTCACTCCTGGTTTTATATTTACATTTCTGTGACCCAGTGCACAATCTTTAGTGCAAGTTCACGGGCTTCGTCTGTTTCTGCTCTTTCCATTAAGGAATGCTCGAGCGTATGGATTAGCTGCTCTTTTTCATCCTCGTACGCAATGGAGATACTCCATTCAATATCAGGTACGGCAACAAGCGTTTTATATTCTTTTTTATTTTCATGTAAATATACATTGTAGGTCTTTGGTTGTCCGCTTGTGATGTGTGCTTTTCTAATTTTCATTTGGCTCTGTTCACACCTCTTTTTCCTTCTTACTTCCATATCCATTGTACCATAAAAAAAGCCAGCTTCAGAAAAGGAATTCCCTTTCAAAGCTGGCTACGCATTGAAACTCTTCTGCTGACTAATAAGATTTGAATCCCAAACAAATGTGACGTTTGGACTGCTAAAAAATTGGACGAGGTCCCCTGCATTATAGGTACCTGAACCACCGGCGGAGTGATCTACACTTTTTGGCGAAATGGCAAAAACATCACCGAAATGTGCCGCCCCATTTCCGTACACACGATCTATATGAATAGGTCCAACAATCGCTGGCATTGCTCCACCACCTTTTCTATCCACATCATATGCCTAGCTCAATAATACGTGTATCTCAAATAAAAAAAGACAGCTGATATGTGAGCATCAGCTGTCTTTCTATGCATTAAATGATTGAGGCTGGCCAAACAATGTGAAATCCCAAAGCATCGTCGCATTCGGATCACTTGTAAGAGACATATAATCACCTGAATTAAAGGCTCCTGCCCCGCCAGTCGAGTGGTCTACAGCTAATGGGGCAATGGCCAGTACATCACCGAAAGTAGCTGCACCATTGCCTCCTAATGACTCGATATGAATAGGTCCAACGATTGCAGGCATCAGAATCTCCCCCTATCTGCTTATGACAATCATCTTATGCAAAAAGGGGAGCGTTGTGCATCTGCCCTAGACGTTTAAGTGCTGCTCTTTGCGAGAGCGCTGACGCAGCTGAACCAATCTGACAATATTCAGGGTGATCGCTTTGAGCAGCGCATAGACAGGCACTGCAAAAATCATGCCAAGGATGCCGCCAAAGCTTCCTGCCCCAATTAATAACAGGATAATGGTCAAAGGATGTGTGTTCAGACGTTTTCCAATGATCAATGGAGAAATGACATTTCCGTCAATTTGCTGCACAACAAGAATGACAATCACTGTCACTACTGCTTTTCCAGGCGAATCAAGAAAGGCAATCAGTACAGCAGGTGCCGCGCCAAGATATGGTCCAAGGTATGGAATCACATTTGTCACCGCAATGATAATACCGAGAATAAGCGCATATTTCACACCAATTAATAAGTATCCAATAAAACAAGCGACTCCAACAAACAAACAGACAATAATCTGCCCCTGTATGTAAGCTGCGAGCGTGTCGTTTAATTCTTTGAAGATTTTCAGCCCTTCCTTGCGGTAAGGCATTGGTAAAAACTGAACGAGCTTGTCTGGAAACTTATGCCCGTCTTTCAGCATATAAAATAAAATAAATGGAACGGTGATGACGGCTAAGGCAATATTCGCAATCACACCAAACACCGCAGACATACTTGAAGCAATGTTTTCCGGTAATGCCTTTAATGTCGAAACGACCGTCTGTTCAAATTTTGAGACAGACACATAATCTTGGCTCATCATCCAAGTAAATGTTTTAGAATGCGAAAAGTCATTGATAAATTTCTGCATGTCCGTTACATAACCAGGGAAGCTTTTGACAAGTCCACCGACCTGCGAAATAATCACCGGCCCAGCAGCATTGACGATAAACGTGATGAGTCCAATGAACAGGAGATAAATGATCAGGATAGCGAGAGTTCTAGGGATTTTCTTGGACAAAAATCGAACAATTGGATTAAAGATGAAAAACAGAATACCCGCCAGCAAGATGGGGACAAACAGCGTTGATGCAAATAAAATAATCGGCTGAAATAAAAACGAAACCTTTGTTGATACATACACAATGAGTAAAACAAGTAATATTTGGAATGTCCAAAAATGGACTTTAGATTTTAACAAAGATGCTCCTCCTGTTACGTATTGATCTTATTAAAAAACTACTATTCAACCCACCTTCTGTCAACTGCTTCTTGTTTTTAGAACCTCATTTTTTGAAAAAAAAAGAACAATTGGTATATCATGCACTTTCCCCAGATATACATTCTATAAGCATGAAAAAAAGCAGACACCTATGCGTCTGCTTGTTACACTCTTTCACTGTGATCAGGCATCACCGACACGATTTGCTGGATCCGCACATAAAAAACTGATTTTGCCCCCGCTTCTATCACAATATGATCCGGCATGACTTCCTTCAATTTCCCACGGACCGTATCTTTCACTGTTTGCACAATTAATCTCATACCGACCACTTTCTGCAATGTTTGATAAACATATGGATCAACTAATGAAACAAGCTGCGGACTTCCTTGTTGTGCCATACTACCCGCCCCTTTACTTGTGTATTTACCCACAGCGTATGCATGAACCCATGTGAATGTCACTCATGGCAACCACACAACATTAATACCATATTTTAACAATTGTACGTTTTTACATTTTTTAGAAGTATAATAGATTGGTGCTGCCAACAATTTAAATCATTTGAAGAGGTGAATTGTCTTGAAAAAACTCATTTGTATTGTTGCTGTCATGCTCTTTCTATCCTCTGCAAGTTATGTGTATGCAGGGACAATTGGAGATCCCCCAGGGACGCCAGGAAAGTGGTATAAAGGAGAAGAGCCCATTCAAAAAGACGGGTCAAAACCACCACTTGTTTTTGTTCATGGTATTAACAGCTCCTCCTCCACTTGGTCCAATCGAAACGATATGGCAAAGCAGGCTGTTCAGAATGGATACGAAAGCGCATTCATAGATTTGCACCCAGATCAGGACATGAAAAAGAACGGCAAACTATTAGCGGAAAAGCTCAAAGAAATCTATGACGCATTTGGTAGAAAACTCATTGTGATTGGTCATAGTAAAGGAGGGATCGATACACAGTCCGCCTTGGTGTATTTCAAAGCCCATCCCTATGTGGAAAAGGTCATTACGCTTGGCTCTCCTCATAACGGGACACCGCTTGCGGATCTAGCATATAGCAAGGGTGGGGGCTGGCTCGCGCAAATTCTTGGACAAAAAAGCGAAGCGCTTTATTCTTTGCAAACTGGTCTGATGGCAGCTTTTCGAAGTGAAACCGATCAGCTAGAGGCGTTCCCCAATAAATATGTCACCTACTCTGGTTCAGAATGGGGTACATTTGGCGGTGCGCTGTATTTAGGCGGCATGTATTTAAAGAGCTTTGGTACAAATGATGGTGCCGTCACGGTAAACAGCACAAAATTATCATATGCAAACAATATCTTAACTGGAAAATGGGATCACTATTCAATCAAAAACGGCACAAGTATGTTTCCTGTGTTCCAGCATCAGTTGCTGGCAAATGCCTCGAGCGCTGAAAATAAACCTAAAGAGGAACAAGAGCCCGTCTCTGCTGAGCTCAATACAGATGTTTATGTGAAAGGTGGAGAAAGTGAAAAGGATAAAACAGAAGTGTTCTATGTAGAGGAAGGAACGAATGGCTTATCGATCCAGTGGTTAAATGAAAGGCAGGAGACGCAGCCCGAAATCATAGCCCCAAATGGAGACGTCTTAACAAATCTTAAGACATCGGAAGCTTCTTTCCCATATGAAGGCGCATATTCACACCATGTGAAAATCAATAAACCCGTTCCTGGAAAATGGACGATTCAATCGAACTCTGGAAAAATGGCTCCTTATTTGCTGCTTGTATCTTTTGATTCACCATTAAATGAAGAAATTAAAGAAGCTGCTTCGAAGTCAGGGGGTGCATCGACCCATTCAAGCGGTCTGATTAAACGGTTAAGCAAGTCAGTGGAAACCAATTACTTTAAAGACGCACAAAAGGATCATCCAGTGAAAACAAGTAGTTCATCAGCTATTCAATTGAAAAAAGAAGGTGCCTATTCCGTCACGGTACAATACACTGGACTCACTACGTCAGGGACATCTGCGTTTAACCGTACCGTTATTCGCACAATGTATGTCGATCAGCACGGAACGATTCATGGTGACATTCCATATTAAACAGAGCGTTTCATGGGCTGAAGTGCCTGCTGCACTTTCTGATCCAAATCGGCAATTTTTTTCATTGCGAGTGATTCATCTATTTGTCTGTAATGATGGTGCCCGCCTGGCTCTTCATCCATTTCATCTGCTTTCTTCACAATTTGTTGGAGTGTGTCCTTATGAAGGTCACCCTCTGGCAAATATGAGTCTGTATGAAGCAGAATGGCAAGAGCAATATCCTTGGCTGCTTTTGGTTCCTCGCCGAGCCGTATGAGTAGTTTATGTGCCCGCTCTGCACCTTTAATGGCATGAATATCATTTCGTCTATATGTCTCGTAATCCCATTCTCCGCCGGCTGTATACCATTCATAATGGCCAATGTCATGTAGGAGCGCTGCTTTCACAGCCAGATCTGGATTAATTCCAGCCTTCATCGCCAGCTTGAATGCGTGATAAGCACAAGCAATCGCATGGGCTTTTCCTGAACGATTTAAATATTTTTGAGCAACTGGATGGGTGTAAACATCCATTAATGTAACCTTTCTCATGGAAACCCCTCCTTATCTATATTTTTAGCATCCTAACATATTCTGAAAAGAAACTCAAATGTTCTGTTATATTTTCTATGAGTCTCAAGATTAGCTTATGTCAAATCAGCCGGTTTTGCTTGTACAAGACGGAAAAAAGCAGTCGTTATGACTGCTTTTTTCCATACTCACGTGCATCATATACGACGCCGCCAGCTGGATCATCCGCTAAAAGATCAAGCAAAATACATGCGACTTCATCTGGACTCTTTAGTGTGCCTGTTTCATATAATTGCTGAAAACGGTCAATCTGTTCGAAGTCCTGTTTTGATGATTTTCGAATCTCTCCCTGCATATCTGTATCAATCGTGCCTGGGGAAAATGAAAACGTGTTAATTGGATATGCCTCGTCCTTCTGCTCCTCATGCAAAGTCCTCATAAACATATCAAGCCCTGCCTTTGAGCTGCAATACGCACTCCAGCCTTTATAAGGATTTTTCGCCGCTCCAGAAGAAAGGTGAACGATCATTTTCTTTCCATTAAATGATTGAGTCTGCTGAACAAATACATGACTCAGCAAAACAGGAATCACAAGATTCAACGTATAATGCTGATGAAGCATATCCTGTCCGCCTTGCCCCACACGCTTGATTGGGGTCACCATGCCTGCATTATTGACAAATAAGATGTCATCAGCTGCTGCCAGTGTTTGCGGCACGAGACAATCTTGAAGCCATTGGGCTGCTGCTTTCTCATCTGTCAGATCGACCTGTGTATGTGTAAGTTTCGGATGAGAAATCGGTGATGCACTTCTTGCTGCTGTGTACACATAATCTCCGCGCGCAAGCAGCCGGTTCACAAGTGCTAGACCAAATCCTTTTGATCCGCCTGTAACGATTGAAATTCGAATGACAATCTCCTCCCTTGATAACCTTATTTTACGTAGTGAAACGGTACGACTTCAAGCAATCTGCATAAAGAAAAGCCTGCCTCCTTTAAAGAGACAGGCTATTTCTTTTCAGCCTTCACATTGACCTTTGGAATCAGAATAAACATCACAACGATACCAAAGACGATGAAGAAACCAAAGATGATCGGAAGCAGTGCAGATGACTGCTTCTCTTGATCTTCGCCAGAAGGTGTCGATACTGCGGCATCACGAAAAGAGATATTCATCTCTTCCATCATGTGAGCTGATGTTTTGGGCGGGTTCTCTTTTAGATCACTGAAAAGCTGCGGTGAAAGAGACCCTCCCGGAGTTTTAGGCGGTTCAGCAAAATGAATGTCTGTTTTAACTGTTGATGTCTTTTTGCTTTGTTCGTATTTCGTTTGATCCCTCAATATACTTGAGTTAATATCAAGTTTTTTTTCTTGATATTCATTCGGCTTGACGTTTGTATCCGTATCTTCACCAGCAGCGAAAGCAGCAGGAATGAGGAGAAAAAGGGACATGACACCAAGTGCCATCCCTTTCACGAACAGATTAAGCCTCATGAGTCACATCACGTTCCTCCGTTTTATCTTTCCATAGCTTTGTCACAAACGGGATGACCATGAAGAGGACAGTTAAAATCATTAATCCTATCACACCCATTCCAAAGTGATCTCCATTTCCATATTGGATGGACAAGTACACGTCTGTCACTGGGTTGGTGAAATGGAAATTCGGCATCACCAAATCAATTAATGGTGCGACAAAGAAGAAAATAAGCGCCGTTGCTGCCATCCATCCGGCAATAGAGCCGAATAGGAACGCCGTGCGAATAAAGGCGGAACAAGCCACTAATAGTAAAATCGTGAAAATGGACCACTGAATCGCTTGATCATCTGCAAGCTTGTAAATGTTTAGTCCAAATAAGCTGATCATGAGCCCGACTAATAGATTTAAGATGCCAAACAGTGCACCTTTCACCAGCATCGGAGCGGCCGCATAATACGAGCTGAAAAAGCCTATTAACAAACTACTGATCATCACAATGATCAAAATGACCACTGGGGGTACAGTCTGCGTTTTTTCTTCTGGTACATCACCACTGATTTTCAGCGGATTGGCTAAGTGATTATACACATAGTTGCTGTTGCCTTGATCACTTAATGTGTTTCCTAAAATACCTTTCAAATCTTGCTGAACAAGTTTCGTGGAATGAACATTCTTGCTCCAGTTTTCATTCAGCGTATCCGCTTTTTCTTGGACCGTTGTCACACTCTCTTCAATGTTATTCGTATAATCTGCCACTCCTTTTTGGCGGTCGGTTAACGAACTCATATTTTCAGAAAGTCGAAGCACTTCTTGACCAATTGAATCCTGCGCACTGACAACAATTGAACTGCCTGCAAGGTCCGCTGTATACACTGCATCTCCTTGATCAGCCATTTGCTCCGCAACATTGTCCGCACTTTCAGAAATTGTGTTTAATTCCTGTTCCATGCTTGCCTGCTGAGTCGAAATGTATTCTGCATAGCCATCTGAAAACTTCTGCATCTCATCAATAAAAGTAGACACATCATCGTTTGACGTCAGCATTTGTTTTTTGAGCGTATCCCAGTTTTCCGTTTCCTCTTTTTTGATGGAGAGGATGGACTGGATATTCTCTTCTTTTGTGTCATATAAAGAAGAGTTATTAGATGGTTGATAGACGTTTGCGATCATCAGCTCTAGCTGAGAGAGTTGATTGGAATACTCCATTAATTTTTTAGTTCTTGTTGATTTTGTTTCGAATTTTTTCTCAAAAAGATTGTCATTAAATGCTCCACCAATCGGTGAGTTTCTGCGTTTCAGCTCTTTTACTTTGCTTAAAATAGTGGATTCCTGGCTTTTGATTTCATTTGGAATCACATTATATCGATCTTGTAACCATAGGAACATCTTTTCAAGCTTTTCTACTTTTTTCGTAAGCTTCTCGAGCTCTTTACTCATTTGACTCACTTTGTCTTTTAATTCATCATTATGAGCGGAAGCTTTCTCTTGAATTTTCTTTTTCACTTCATCTAAGCGAGTTGAGAGTGCTTTTAGGTCATCCTGCGATGAATTCTTGCTGCCGGTATCTGGCTGAGCAGGATTTTCATCATTTTCTCCTACTTCCCCATCTTCAGAAGAAGGCGGTGTCTCCTGTTCTACTAATTGATCTGCAAGGTCGTTCATTTCTATTGAAATTTGCGAGAGCTCATTTGTTTCTTCATCTAGGTTAATTCCAATCTCTTCAGGGGTTTCATTATCTTGATCTGATTGCCCGTCATCTTCAGAATCAACTGGAGGCTCAGGCTCGTCCATCAACTCTTGCCTTTTTGCCAATAGCTTTGTCTGCAAGGCTGATATTTTATTTCGATAGTCTTCTAAGTAACGGTCTTCATACTTTTTAATCAGTTCTTCCTGAGACGTCTTTACAAGTTCCGTTAATCCCGTTGATTGCTTAGGAATAGCGTCTTCTCTCGACTTTTGAACAGTTTGGATGGCGCTGTCCGTTGTGTTTAACTGACTTTGTACTCCGTTGATATCTGTTTTGAGTCCACCCATTTGATCACTGAAGCTGCGGGCATTTTGGTTTTGAATATCAGCGAGCTGTTTGAGCCCCTGCTGAATTTGTTTTTGGTTTGTCGATTGCGCTTTGATCAAGAGGTCCTTTTGTTTGTCTTGATACTGCTGGTATTGATCGACTACTTTTACAAAATCCTTTAACTGGTTCTTTGCTTCTTCTGTCGTACTCAGACCGTCTTTATATTGCTTCTGCGAGTCGGTCATTGCATTTTTTAATTCTTCTATTTGTTTCTTCTGTTGCTGAACCGCATCTGATAGTTTGTTTGAGTTCGGCTTATAGAAGTTATACATCGTGTTTTGGAATTCAACTTCTTTGCCGACAATATGCTCAAACTCTTCTCTAACATTGCCGATTTCCTGTGATACAAAACTCCAATATAACGTCGACATCTGTTCATTCATTTTCTTCTGCGCATTTTCCAGCTCTCTTTGCACTTTCTCTTTATTGACTGAATTGAGCTGATCTTGAATGGAAAATTGAATGGATGCCTTCTCAGGATGGTCTTTATCATAGCTCAGCACATTTTTAGAGAAATCAGACGGAATATAGAGGACAGCGTCATACTTTCTGCTTTTCAATCCATTTTCCGCCGCACTCCGGTTCACTACAGTCCATGTATAATCTGGACGCTCTGATAAGGCAGCGACGACATCTTGTCCGAAACGAGCGGTGTTTTCACTTTCGCTCGCCCCCATATCCTCATTGACCACAGCAATATTACGTGTGGCATTCTTTTTCTGTTTTGCCGGATCATCTCCAATGAGGTGGAAAAATAAAACCGGCAGAACCAGAATCAATATCATCGTCGATATGATTTTGATGGAGCTTTTTTGCTGCTCTGTCATTGAACACTCTTCCTTTCTACCGCACATAAAGGAACTTGGATTTTCTTCTCTTTCCCGTTTTCAACCAAATATCCGAAACCTGGCTGAATATCTGGTTCTTGTCTTGCATACGGAAGCGGTATGATGTTTTGTTCTGATTTTTTCATGAGTAACATGGCATGACGAACTTGTTTGATTTCGTTTGTGAGTGCATCATAGCCTTTGCTAAATTCGGTATGATTCCCTGATGCGATCAGGCTAAAGCCTAGATGTGCATATGACTTCATGAAATCAGCCAATTGGTCTTGAAGACGCGGATCGATCGTCTGCTGAAAACGTGTAATGCCATCAATCACAAGCACAATTTGAGAAAACGACAACTGATCAGTCTCTCCACGGCGCACAGCTTCGACGTACACCTCTTCACGTCCCTTGAATAAACGGTCTATTTCCTCTGCCCATTCGGTGATATCATCCTTTGTTTCAAGGTAATCAATGTTCTCTTCTTTTGCGTAATGAGAGAGACCCCGATCTATCGAATCAAAGACGGCTAGCTTCTCAGGTTTTGCTGCTAATAGCTGATCAAGCATCAGTTTTGTCACATTTGTCTTTCCTCGCTGCGTTTGACCGATGATGAGGCAATGTTTATTCTTCTTCAAGTCAAAGTAAACAGGTGCAACAGATTCTTCATCTAGTCCGACTGGAATGTCATACGGCTGTTTTTGTTCTTCTAAGCGACTCTCTAGCTCCCAAATGGTTAGTTTATCAGGAAGCATTGGTACAGGTTTTGGTTTTTCAGCTGATGCAAAGCGATCATGAAGAAGCTGGATCTCTTGTTTCAAATGCTCAAACAGCTCGAGATCGTTCTCTCCTTCAACTGGCAGGAACATTTGTGCAAAGTAAAGCTCCTCTTTGTTGATAATGACGCGGCCTGGAATTGGCTCTAAGCTAAATTTCGGTCTGCCAATAATCGAGTACGCCTCTCCTTGATCCATTAAGTAATGGACGACCTTTGTTTTCAAGTTGTTCATAAGAGATTGACGGACTGCGTTTACCCGAGTTGCTGTAATCAAGAAGTAAATTCCTAATGATTGTCCATCACGGCTCAGTTGGATAAATTCTGATTCAAGTTCATGCATTTCGTCTTTGACTATGTCAAAGTTATCGATCACGATGAAAATGAATGGGAGCTTTTTCTCATTTAAAGCGTTGTACATTTTGATATGACTCATTTCTTGCTGCCTGAATAACCGCTTGCGGTATTCAACCTCTTCCCGCAGACGCGTCATCGACTTTTGAATCTTTCTCATTTGATCCATTAAGAAATAATCTGCTGTGTGTGGCAGCTTGGCTAATGGAAGCAATGTTCCGTTTCCGAAGTCATAAATATAAGCATGCCATTCTTCTGGTGAATATCTCTCCGCAAAGCTCATGAGGAGTGTTGTTGCAGCAAGTGATTTTCCGTAGCCAGAGGAACCAAAGATCCCAATGTTCCCATCTTCCATCATTTGATAAGAAAGTGGATGCTGGCTCTGCTGATCTGGCTCATCGACAAGCGCAAAATGGAAGACATGCTCTTCACTCGACGCATAACGTGATTTTGGAATCCGTTCTTCGAGCGGTGGAAGCCATGGACTTGGGAGCTTCTCAATCCCAAGCTCCTGCTGCATACGTTCAATTTCATCTACAACAGCAGAAATCTCCGACACTGTCTCTTTTTTGACAGCCGGTTCGGTACTAACTCCTGAAAGCGGAATAAGCCCAGTATCTGTCACAATGGCAATATCATCTTCTGATCCGTAGCCATCTTCCATATACGGCGCACCGCTCCAAGCTGATTGGAACAATTCATAAATTTCATTGTTTCCTACTTGTAAGTAGCCGCGTCCTGTCACGGTAATGGACGCCGCATCACTATTTTTCAATATCTCCTTACTGTCTGACGCATCTTGTACTTTGAGTGCGACCTTAAAGCGGGAGTTACTCCAAATCTGATCATCGATGACCCCGCCTGGTTTTTGGGTAGCCAAAATGAGATGAACCCCGAGGCTTCGGCCGATACGTGCCGCACTGACAAGCTCTCTAATAAAGTCGGGCTCTTCACTTTTTAATTCGGCGAACTCATCAGAGATTAAGAATAAATGAGGCATTGCCTGTTCAGCCTTTTTCTCCTTATAGAGCTTCGTATAATCATTGATGTGATTCACATGATATTGATCAAACAAGCGTTGTCTTTTCTTCAACTCACTTTTAATTGAGGCAAGCGCCCTTTCACTAAAGTTCTTACTGCCTTCAATATTGGTGATCGTGCCAAGTAAATGAGGAATATTTCGGAACGGCTGCGCCATTCCGCCTCCTTTATAGTCAATCAATAGGAAAGCGACTTCATGCGGATGAAAGTGTACAGCGAGCGATAAAATGTACGTCTGTAAAAATTCACTTTTCCCCGATCCTGTTGTTCCCGCCAACAGACCATGCGGGCCATGTGCTTTTTCGTGCAGGTTCAGATCCACAATGTCATTTTTCCCTTTATAACCGATTGGTACAGATAGTGATTTGGCCGTTTCTGATGTGAGCCATTTATCACGAATGCCGATCTCTTCTACCTGTTTGGCATGAAATAGATCAAGGAAAGAGACCGTTTCAGGAATCGAATTGGTCATGCCAACTTGATGATCTAATGTTCTCAGCGTTCTGGCAAACAGCTCATTGTCCATGCGCTCATGTGTATCAAGCTGAAATGGAATTCGGACGGCTTTTTTGTGCTGAATGAGAATATCTCCTTCTTCTTCGTTAATATAACGGACAAGCGTCGAGATATTTTCAGCTAAGCTTTCCTTTGTTTCAGCAGCAAAAATAATGGAGATGCCAAGGTCCGTTCGGCTGCCTTCTAAATACTCTAAAATCACATGTTCAGCAATGAGCTCATGATTTGTCACGATAAACACAAAGTGAGGCGTAAAGATCTTCTTCTCTTTTTCTTCTTCTAAATCACGCTCACGTAAAATTTCATAAATCGAGGACAACAGCTGATCACGTGTTTGTTCGTTGTAAATAAACCCTTTGCCGTATGTATGAGGTAGCTGGAAATGCGGAAGCCATTTCATCCATTCCCAATTCTCATACTCCTGCTCATGAAAAATAAACACAAATCTTAAATCATGATAGCTGTGCGAGAAAGCAAGCTGTCCGACAAGTTGATGAAGCTCCTTTTTTACAATTGCTGGCTTTCCAATCAATCCAGTTGGGCCATCGGCAAGACCAAATGTGATGGGTACATCCTTCACTTCACGATAAACCTGTTGCATGTGCTGCGTTTGTTCCATTAAATCATCAATGTCTCGATTGGCCATATCACCGCCGCTCATCGATAGTTCATAGCTTGACGGGACTGCACCCGTCCCAAGACGTAGCTGCAAGAAATCATCACTCACAAGTGTTTTTTCCCAAATTCGGCCGCTAATTTCTGACGTTAAATACTTCATTTGTTCAAATGACGGATAATGATATGTCAAAATATATTGCTGGCGGTCGTAGAGCTCTTGCAGCTCTTTTCGTTTATTTTCTAAGTAAAGAGAATAGACTCTCTGCCGTTTCTCTTCCCGTCTTTTGCGTTGTGATTTCTCTTTAAAGTATTGAACAGACGATGTGATTAATGTCATGATAAACATTGCCATCGACACGACAATAAAGATTCCGCGCGGCTGGACAAGCGCAACAATTCCCATCACAAGAAGCATCACAAGTGGCGGGAGGACAACAAGCCAAAGCCCTCTGCTGTTATTTTCACTCTCCTGCGAAGGAAAGCTAAAGGAAACCCGGTCATCTGGCAGATCATAAATTAAACGGGGTGTTCGTCTATATAAAGGATACTTTTGTTTTGTTTCTGTGCTTGGTGCTCTTGTTTTTTCCAAACGTGTTTGAAAGGGTTCATATGCAGTCACCTGCAATAAATCATCATCTTTCAATGTCACCGTTAGAAAGTTCCAGAACAACTCATCCCCGGCATCAATTCGCTCTGGCCCGTGAATTTTTTTCCCGTTCACATAAATCGTTTCGTCCTGAGGCATGACATACCAAGTTCCTTCGATTTTCTCTAAAGTAAACTGGTTCGCATCTTGAAACATAGGATGCGCTTGTTCTTTCCACACATCGATCTCATCTTTTTTCTCACGTGAAAAAGACAGCTCGACTCTATTTCCTAGGTAATAAATGTGTTGATCATGATGTGCTTCCATTAAAATAAGGGTCAGTGGTCCAAGCTTATATGGTTCATGTGGAAGCAATGTGCCTTTCTTCTCTTCACCCTGATAAATGGAAAAGCCATCATTCGGTTCATCGGGAGTTAAACGGATGACTCCTTCATCAAACGAAAGTGAAGGGATTGTCACCGTATGCTCTATTTCAGGTCCAATCACAGCTTCTCGATTGAACTGCTCGTCTAAACGGACGGTTTGATAATCCTCCTCATAAAAAACCCAAAGAAGACTCAAACGCTCCACCTCCTCATAGGACAGCACCAACTGTCAGTTGTATCGAAAGAATTATTTTTTCTCATCTTTTTTCGTCTGAGAGGTTTTCTTTTTCACTTCAGATTCTTTCTCTTTTTTCTCTTGATCAGCTTTTGACTGCTCTTTTTGTTCAGCAGCTTCATCTGTTTGGCTTGCGCCTGAGGAGTCATTGGTGCTTGTCTCCGTTGTTTCTTTTTCTTCATATTTCGCCATTTCCTTAATAATTGGATCTAGCTGTTTTTGTTTTTCTTCTGCAGAAAGACTGTCATCGTTTTGAATGTCATTGCGATAGGCGACGAGTGCCGTAAATATGTACCGGTCGTCTCCAAGGACACGTGCAATATCAAGTGCTTCCTTGCTATTGCCTTGTCCAATATGAATCCAGAAAAGAAAATATTGCGGATCAGTCTGCAATGTGTATGTATCTGTGATTTCTTTTTTATGTTGATCGAGTAACAGATTGCCTTGATTTGTTTGTACATACGAAATGGCCAGTTCATATTGAAGGGAAACCGGCATTTGATTGGCTGAATATTTTTCTAACGTATCCACCACTTGGCTGTACTGTTTGTTGAGATAATATTTGTTTGCCTCCACATACGCTTCTTGTTTCGGCATCGCAAAAAAGAAGGTATAAATGGTGTACACCAATGCAGGAATTAATAGGACAAGCAGACCTAGTCCGATATATCGTTCGATCTTCCATTTCTTTTTCGGAATGGTTAATAACGTTTTCTCTTTCGTTTCAATCGCTTCGATCTTTTGCTGAATGAGGGCAGACAATTCTTCCAGAGACTGCGTTTCGCTGATTTCTTTTGCCAATTCAGATAGTTTCAGCGTTTCGCTGTAAGCCACATATTCTTGAAACTGGTACTCATGGTCCACCACTCGAAGAATGACGGCTTTGACCTCTTTTAGTAAACGTTGCTCATCCGTTTCATATGGCGGGATGCTTTCTTTGACGCCGTAATGCAAAAATGCAGGAGCTAAGCCTTGATGAAAAACAATGTTTTCAGGAGAAACAATAGGATGCAGCCGCTTCACGTCGTGTTTGCACACTGCATCGACAAGCTGGTATGAAAAAATCCATTTGCTTTTTTCATCCTTCGCATGGATGAAACGAAATTCCTGATAGGCAGGAGGGGGTTGAATAGAAATAATGACCTCATCTTCAGTTAATTGAATCTCTTTTTTAAATGAAGGGTTGATGTCTTTGATCGGTGCCGCTTCTAAACCGTCTAAGAGTTTAATGGTCTCTCTTTGAAAAATGAAGCTGTAGATGCCGCCCTCTTTTTTCATCACTGCTTCTAATTGTTCTTCTAAATAGGAACTCTTTTTATCTGCCATTTACAAAAGTCCTTTCATAGTATTTCCAGCCTGTCTCCTGTGGTGATTCCACAGTCTGACAGCTTATATTCGCCTGAAAACACAGCTTTCTTATTGACTACTCGCACCCAGCCGCCTTCTCGCTTAGGAAGTGAGATTTGTTTTGCCTGCCAGGCGATATGGATGACTTGTTTAATATGTAAATAATTTGATAGTCTCAAATCAAACACACTGCCATCATAATTTTTTAAGTCGATGGTAATATCGATATACACAAATTTCCACCTCACAAAATAGAAAGAGCGCCGGCATCCATTGACAGACTCGGCGCTTTTTCTGCTTTTCACACTTAGAAAGGAATTCCCTTTGATTAGCCGCGGATTTGGCTGGCGATGTCTTGGTCAGTGCTTTCAAGTGTATTTGCCGTTTGATCAAGCTGATTGCTGACATCTGTTAATAGATCAGACATTTTGATGAATGAAGGCTTTAACTGCTCGTATTGATCAGCAAACGCTTCACTAGAAGCACCTTCCCACATACCTTTTAAATCTGAGATCATTCTATTTAGACGATCAACTTGGTTTAACACTTCTTGACTTTCAACACCATATTGCTTAGCGGTCGCTCTTAGTTCTTCTGGGGTTACGCGAATAATTCCTGACATATTCCTCATTACCTCCCGTGCATAGCCGCCATATAATGGGCTAATCCACTTATTTTTTAACGTTATTATTATAAAAACAGAAATGATACACAGTCAAACAAATCTGTTTTTATTTTACAAAATGAGTCTATAGAATTACTGTATTTTCGCTTTTTATCTAGTATTTAACATTTTTTTGGTCATATATTCTTAATAAGAGTAGACACACATCACTGAATCTTTCCGCCTATTGATTTATTACTACGTTATTATTGTACTATTTCTTTTTCGCCTTCTTTCAGCATGATGCGCTCGCTTCTCATAGCGATCTCTTTTTTTAATTTCTGGCATTTTGTTATTGATTTACGTACCGCTTTCTCTTCATAATGTAAGTACGTGAAATATTCGAAAAAGCAGGGGTTTTTATGAAAAAAAAGACAGATCCATTTAAGTATAGTCTTGATCGTTTAGAGGATGTGGCAGACCAAATTAGTGATGTGCTCAATTGCCCTATTACTATAGAAGATACGCATCATCGATTGTTGGCCTATAGTACACATAATGATTTTACGGATCCCGCCAGAACTTCAACCATTATCTCCCGCCGTGTACCGGAAAAAGTCATTAATCGGCTTTGGAAGGACGGCATCATTCCTACACTTCTTAAAACAGACGAACCGCTTCGTGTCCCTCA
This sequence comes from Bacillus pumilus, assembly GCF_009937765.1. Lineage (NCBI taxonomy): Bacteria > Bacillati > Bacillota > Bacilli > Caryophanales > Bacillaceae > Bacillus > Bacillus pumilus. Next base: position 631,749 of record NZ_CP047089.1, read on the forward strand.
AATTGCAGAGGTGGGTTTATCTAGCAGGGTTGCCATTTCAATCTGGAAGGACAAAGAAGTACTCGGTTTTATCTGGGCAATTGAATCCACACAACCTTTTTCAGAAGAAGACATGGACCTTCTGAAGATGGCAGCACATGCTGTAAAAAACAAATTACTTAACTTACAAATTCGCAAATCGAAAACAGAGGAACGCAATCAGGAACTTTTTTGGAAGATGCTCACTGGTCATATTCATGAAAAAGATGAGATGCTCGACCTATTTTTAAGACTCGGTATCAGATGTCCAGACACGTATGCCATCATCATCTTCCGGCTTCGTGACGAACTCACAGATGACACAGAAAAAAAGCTATCTTATTTACTTGAAACAACGCAGCAAGTCCAAGTGTTGTTAACGACTGTGGATTTTCACGAATTCATTATTCTTGTCTCACCAAAAACAGAGCACCCGCTGCAGGATATTAAACAATTCACAAGCGGCATGCTGCAGCAGCTGTCTGACCGTTATCATATCCATCACGTTCAAGCAGCGATTGGTGGGATTTACGATAACATCTCTCATATTCAGCCATCCTATAAAGAAGCACTCGCTGTATTAAAAACAAAGGAGCGCTTCCCTGTTGAAACCGAACGTTTACACAGTTTTTCTGAACTCGGTATTTATCAATATTTAGATGTCCTCGCTGAAAAACGAAGGGGCTCATCTTACTCCAGTTACTCTTTATCAAAGCTGGAAGATTACGACCTGAGGCATCATTCCAACCTAGTTGAAACCCTTGAACGGTTTATTGACTGTGATAGCAATGCCAATATTGCGGCAAAGCAATTAAACATCCACATCAATACATTGAATTACAGATTAAAACGTATTACAGACATTGCAGAAATCGATTTAAAAAACATGAATGAGAAAATGACCATATACCTTGATATGAAGCTAAAAAACGTCCATTTGTGAAATTTCACAAAGAGGCGTTTTTTTATTTTTTATTTCAACCGAAGCATTTTTTAAACATTCAGGATACACTAGACATACAATATGAATAGATAAGCATGGGAGGAATAAACATGATCATCGGCATTCCGAAAGAGATTAAGAACAATGAAAACCGAGTGGCATTAACACCAGGAGCAGCTTCTCAATTACTTTCAGCTGGACATCAGATTTTGATTGAAACAAACGCTGGTTTTGGAAGCGGATTCACTGATGACGATTATGTATCTGTTGGTGCAGAAATTCTTGATCACGCGAAAGATGTGTGGGCGTCTTCTGATATGATCATGAAGGTAAAAGAACCATTACCTGAGGAATATTCATATTTCAGAGAAGGACTCATCTTATTTACGTACCTGCATCTTGCGGCAGAGCCCTCCTTGGCTGAAGCTTTAAAACAAAAAGGCGTCACAGCTATTGCTTATGAAACAGTAACGGACGGAAAATCACTCCCTCTCTTAACACCTATGTCTGAAGTGGCAGGTAGAATGGCCGCTCAAATCGGCGCACAATTTTTAGAAAAGCCAAAAGGCGGTAAAGGCATCTTGCTCGCAGGCGTACCAGGGGTATCAAGAGGAAAGGTCACGATTATAGGCGGCGGTGTTGTTGGAACAAACGCAGCGAAAATGGCGATTGGACTTGGCGCAGATGTCACTCTGATTGACGTAAACGCAGAACGCTTACGTCAGCTGGACGATCAATTTGGTCATCAAATGAAAACGTTAATGTCTAACCCTGTCAACATCGCCGATTCAGTCAGCGAGGCAGACCTTCTCATTTGTGCGGTATTGATCCCAGGTGCCAAAGCACCGACGCTTGTGACGGAAGAAATGGTCAAACAAATGAAGCCTGGTTCCGTCATCGTAGACGTAGCCATAGACCAAGGCGGCATTGTCGAAACAATCGATCATATCACAACACATGATCAGCCTACTTATGAAAAACACGGTATTTTACATTATGCTGTCGCCAATATGCCTGGAGCCGTTCCACGGACATCGACTGTTGCTTTAACAAATGTCACCGTTCCATATGCGCTGCAAATTGCTCATAAAGGCGCTGCAAAAGCTATTCAAGAAAACAAAACCATTGCAGAAGGTGTGAATGTCATGAACGGACATATCACATATGAAGCAGTCGCACGTGATCTTGGCTATGATTATGTGCCTGTTCATCAAGCGATTGATGCGTCTTCTATGACAGAAGCTTAATACAGACCCGCCCTTTTGATGGGCGGGTTTTATTGTTAACTAATATAAAAAACAGGTTGACAAATAACCCTCATCCCCTTAATCTATTTGTACAGATAAGACAGGGGGAAACATCATGCAACAGAAAACAAGAACCGCTGATTTTGTATTAGTCGGAATGTTTGCTGCACTCATGGCGATTGGAGCGAATATCACATCCATTGTACCGTTTTTACAGGTCGGCGGAATTCCACTTACGATGCAGCCGTTTTTTTGCGTACTTGCTGGTCTTTTGCTTGGCAGACGGCTTGGCGCATTAGCGATGATTGTATATGCCTTGGTTGGAATTGCTGGCGCACCTGTATTCGCACAGTTCTCAGCAGGCTTTGGGGTGATTTTAGGCAAAAGCGGTGGTTTTGTCTTATCGTATATTCCTGCTGCTTGGCTAGCTGGATTCATCTTAGAAAAAAGAAAAAATCCTGGATTTGGCCTCTTTTTACTTGCAGCTATTGCTGGTACGACCGTCATGTATCTGATCGGAACGACTTATACGTACTTCGCATTAAATGTGTGGCTGAATGCTCCGATTTCTTATCAAACCACGTGGTTCTTTATGATCTGGTTTATGGTGAAAGATTACGCATTGACGATATTACTTGCGATGCTGGCACCTAAAATTTATCGCTCTGTTTCAAAAGCCACGTCCTTTCGAAAACAACAAGCTGCATCATAAGGGCAGACATTGATCATAGAAAAAAAGAGCCTGATGCATTAGGCTCTTTTTTCATCATTACTCTGCGTATTGATCGATGATTCCTTCTAGCATCCCTTCAAGCACTTCTATATCTTCAAGATCTGCTGGACTGAAACGATAGCGTACCAGCTGTTCTCCATCGTTATACATCTCCTCAAGCCACCCTCTGAGGCCTCTTGCTCTGCGGTCGACTTCAAACACAATGTCTAAGCCGCCTTCATCTATTAGAAAAATCAACTCTAATTCATCAAGCATATAACGATAGACATCTGATGTCGGAATGAACTCGAATTCTTGGACGAATGGCAGGCGGCGCTGGAAGTAAGGGGCTTGCTCACAGTCTGCTTCGTTCAGGTGGAAGCCAAGATTTCTAGTGGCCTCCAGTACATTTCTCACCCAAGGATGTGCTTCAACGAAAATGCGGTCATAGTCCGATTTATCAATTCCGCCTTGGATATCAAGGTCTGTCATTACTGCAATTTCTACTTTTCCGATCGTCATCGGGGTATCGATAGGAAGAATAAATGAAAACGGAAATTCATGTTTTTCTTCAGGCTGGATGGTAAAAGAATCCGTCACCCGTAAAGTAAAGATATTCACATATTTTCTATGCTCTTCATCATCTTTTACAATCACATACTGTGTTTGAATCTTGACATTGATATAGCGAATGTCCTGAGAGATTTTCCCGCCCTTTACATGGACGGTTCCCCTTACATCTTGTCCTGGATAATAGGCGTTTTTCTCCAAAATGGTATCTACTTTCGCTGCACCAATCCCAGCACTTGCCGCTAGCTTTTTAAAAAATGACATCTCGCATCTTCCCCTTTTCATTTTTATCAGCATATATACGTAAGAAAGAGAAAGAAAGATTCATTTCATTCATACTTTAGTCCTAATTATTTTCAATCTTCACAAAGTAAATAAATGAAAAAACATCACACAAAAAAGCTTATAGAAAAAACAACGTTTTCTCTACAAGCTTTCATGTTAAAGAATAATTGCCGCAAGCCAGCCGAATAGGACAAGCGGAACATTATAAAATACGAAGGTTGGAACACAAGTACCCCAAATGTGGTGATGCTGTCCATCCATATTCAATCCAGATGTCGGTCCAAGCGTACTGTCACTTGCAGGTGAACCTGCATCCCCAACAGCCGCAGCTGAACCAATAATAGCAATGGTAGCTAGTGGGCTAAATCCTAGGTGCATACATAACGGAACAAAAATGGTTGTAATGATTGGAATCGTCGCAAAGGATGAACCGATCCCCATTGTCACAAGTAAACCAACTAATAGCATTAAAATGGCCGCTACGCTTTGATTGTTTCCAATGAACTGAGAAGATGCTTTCACTAGTTGTTCAATATCTCCTGTTTTCGTTAATACGTTGGCAAACCCAGCCGCTACAAGCATGACAAAGCCGATAAATGCCATCATATTCATACCGGAAGTAATTAGCGCATCCGCTTCATCTCGTTTCATCATGCCTGTGGCAAACAGAACAAGAAGGCCTGCCAGTGCACCGAAGATCATACCTTCCACACCAAGGCTTTGAGATAAATAAAGCTGGACAATAAGTGAAACAAGGATAGCCAGCACTGCAAGCAATAAACTCTTTTTCGTATAAGCTGATTTTTCTACGTCCGTGATATCTCGATCCTCATATACCCTTGGTTTCCGATACACGAAAAGTGAAATAAGAAGTCCGAGCATCATGCCCCCTACAGGAATAAGCATGGCTAGTGGAACATCTGATAATTGTACAGTTAATCCTGCCTCTTTCATGTTATCACGAAGCATTCCGTGGAAAATCTGTCCAAAACCGACTGGAAGTAAAATATATGGTGCAGTGAGTCCGAAGGTCATGACACACGCTAGCAGTCTGCGGTCAATTTGAAGCTCGTTAAACACTTTTAATAATGGCGGAATTAAGACTGGAATAAAGGCAATGTGAACTGGAACGACGTTTTGTGAAAAACAAGATACGATCAAAATCACAAGAATGATCAGTACTTTTGATAATGTTTTTCTTCTTGAGTCGCCTTCTTTTCCTAGAAGCTTCACTGCCCCTTCAACCATGGCGTCTGGAAGACCTGTTTTCGTCAGCGCCGCAGCAAATGCCCCTAATAGCGCATAACTAATCGCCACTGTCGCATTTCCTCCGAGACCATCCGTAAAGGCTTCAACTGTTCCTCCAAGGCCTAATCCACCTGCAAGTCCGCCAGCTAAAGCACCAAGTGCTAGGGCAATAACCACATTGACCCGCAGCAAGCTTAATATCAACATTAAAAGAACCGCTATCACAACTGCATTCATGATGAAACCCCCGAAATCCTTTAGTTTACTAATGTAGTAGATAATTAAAGTACCAACGTATGTTACCATAGAAAATTTTCTTCGTCAAATGGCGTATGGCCTACATAAAAAAGGCCCCGCCAGTTGGCAGAGCCTCATCCTTTATTTCTTACCTTCAAATCTTTCCACAAAGGTGGCCAATGACCGTACCATCACACCTGTCGCACCTGTTGGCCCAAAGCATGAAGGCTTTTCTGTTGTGGCTGTTCCTGCAATATCCAAGTGAACCCAAGGCGTATTCTCAGCGAATTCACCAATGAATGCTCCTGCCATGATCGCATGTCCATCACGGCCTGGTGAGTTATTGAGATCCGCCATTTTGCTGTTTCGTACGCGCTTTTTATCTTTTTCGGTGATTGGCAGCTGCCAAATCATTTCTCCGCATTCTTCTGATGCCTCTTTAAACTGGGCATACAGTTCATCGTTATTCGTCATGACGCCTGTTGTCTCATTTCCAAGTGCCACAATGACTCCGCCGGTTAATGTCGCCACGTCTATAAGAACAGAGGCACCGTGCTGTTTCGCATATGTCACCCCATCTGCTAAAACAAAACGACCCTCTGCATCCGTATTCAGTACCTCGATTGTTTTACCACTAAGCGACACAATGACGTCATCCGGTTTCATGGCATCAGCTGAGATCATATTATCGGTTGAAGCAATGACAGCAATGACATTTTGCTCTGGGCGCAGTTCACCGATGATTTCCATGGCACCTAAAACAGACGCTGAGCCGCCCATATCAGTTTTCATCCCAATCATACTGGCTCTTGGCTTTAATGAATAGCCACCGGTATCATATGTGATGCCTTTACCGACAAGCCCAATCACGTCCGTCCATTCTTCCTTGCCTTGATATTTCAGAACGATGAGCTTTGGTGGTTCTGTTGAGCCTCTATTGACAGCTAGAATCCCGCCCATTCCGAGCTCTTCCATTTGTTCTTTATCTAAAATTTCAATTTCAAATTCGTATTTATATGCAAGCTCTGCCGCGTACGAAGCCAGATCAGAGGATGTGAGCATATTCGGCGGCATGTTCACGAGGGTACGAGCCGAATTGACGGACTGTCCGTAGACCTCGCCCACTTTCAGACTTGCCTGAATTTCAGTCGTATCATGATCCGTCATTGCATAAACAAACTCAATAAAGCGATCCGGTTCATTTGTTTTATGTTTAAAATCTTGTAATTCATATGTAGCTAAAAGGCAGCTTTCAGAAAGGGTATGGGCTGCATCTTGGGCAGGCAAATCCTTTCCAATAAACGTATCCAGTAAAACCGAAACCGCTTGCTTTTTATCTTGATGAAGCTTTCTAAATAAATGCGCAAAACCTTCTTTTGCCTCTTCAAACGTGTAATCTGATTCCTTCCCAAGGCCGACAAAATAAATGCGTTTGATGCCTGTTTCAGGGGATGGGAAAAACTTCGAAAGCTGATTTCGTTTAGATGAAATATCGCCTTCTTTTAATAATTCAGTGATTCGTCCTTCAAGTAATTCATCCATTTCTTTTGCTTTTCCTGATAATTGGCTCTTTTGAAAAAGTCCGATCGCCAGTGTATCTTTATGTTGCAATTCATTTGTCGAGAAAAACATATTTATCACACGCTCCTTCAATGAACTCCATTTTTCACATTGGAACTTCTATTATATCAAAATTTGCGGGTCTATACGATCATTGCCAGTCTGTCTTTACTTGATGAACATTTATATTTTCACACGCGGAAGGGCATCATGAAAAAGCGATGAAAACTTGGACAGCCCGTCCGCGTCTCCTCGTTCCACATCTACTTTCTTTAATGTTATAATTGAACATGGACTTGGCAGCTTTTGAATCTGCTATCATTTTTTCATCATACTAGGATACACAGTCCATCATTTTGCACGATATTTTTTCTTACAGAGAGGATGTTTCTTGTTCATGAGCGTACTGACGAATTTTCCGCTGCTTGCCAGTCTTGCAGCCATCTTTTTTGCTCAATTTGTAAAAGTACCGATTCAATTTATCATTTCTAGACGACTAGATTGGTCGCTCATTACAAGCACAGGCGGAATGCCAAGTTCACACTCCGCAGCCGTAACAGCACTCTCAACAGCAGTGGCTTTAGAGCACGGGCTCAATACATCGATCTTTGCGATTTCCGCCATCTTTGCGATTATTACCATGTTCGATGCAACAGGTGTACGCAGACAGGCAGGAGAACAGGCGACTGTACTGAACAAGCTCGTAACAGATTTTAACCGATTTGTTTCTGAAGCAAAGAATTTCCCGAGTGCGGAAGAAAAAGAAAAGCAAAAGAAATTGAAAGAGCTTCTTGGTCATAAGCCGATTGAAGTCTTCTTTGGCGGCTTAACAGGGATCTTACTGACACTCATCTTAGACTATTACTTCATGTAGAAGCGAAAAAAGCTTTGGACCTAAAACTTGTCCAAAGCTTTTTTTATTCTTTATTGGCTTGAAACTGCTGACGGAATACTTGCATTGATTTTGCTTCATTCAGCTCGTTCAAGTCTTTTTCCGTTAACGTTCCTTCGCCCTTCTTGATGACATACACATCGAGCACTTTTTTGCCCCATTCTCTATACACATCATCTACGGTTTCATAGTATAAATCAAGCTTATGACCTTTAATGGCTTTTCCCGTATCTGCGACCACTCCGTAGCCATAGTTTGGGATAAAGAGCACCGTTCCAATTGGAAAGACGGATGGGTCCGCCGCCACAGTTGAATATAAATCACGTTTTACTTTGACGCCTGAATATGTAATGCCATATGCATGGTGTTCTTTAGTTTTACCTGTTGATTCCACACCTGCTGTATAACCTGTGGCAACAACCTTTTGCTTCGGGTAATCATTCCAATTAAACGCTTCTTCGAGAGAATTAGCCCGCAACTCATCACTTTTGAGTGCCATCGTTTCTCTTTTTTGCTGTTGGAAAAAAGAAGATACTTGCTTGCCAGGATCCGCCTCTTTCACCCAGGCAGCTACATCACTTGCTTCAACTCCAGATATGCCCGTAAAGCTTGTCAAAAGAGCAAGCATAAAAAGGGCTGTCATGAACAATCGTTTCATCCATGTTTTCATCTTTATTTGTCACTCCTCTACCCATCTATTTGTTTCCAAACAAAATGGAAACTATACAAAGGAGAAACAAAAAAAACCCACTTGCCTATCTACAAGTGAGTTAAAACATTTGATATCCTCTTTTTCGAAGTGCATTAATGACAACACCTGATACAATTGCACCAATCAGACCGCTTAACAAGATAATAATATCAGCCGCAGCGAGAGAGACTATGCGGTCTCCTATACCTGAAAAAGCGATGCCCGGTTCTCTCACATAAGCGATCATCTTTTGATTGTTGATAATGAAAAGGCATACAATTGGATATAAAATAGCCATTATCCATGACATTCTCAGCAGCATATTGAGCAAAAAGCCAATGCCGAAGAATAACACGAAAAATAAAATAACGGAAATAATAACGACTGGTAAACTGATCACTTCATCTCCACCCCCAAATATCCCATCATTAGTTTAACTTGGAAATAGAGATGAAGTCAATCAATGGAAAAAGCAGTTAGATTAAAGCTTCTTCCCTGTCCCTTTACATTCCTCACATGTTTCAGATCCGCCGAGCAATAGCTGAAAATATCCTTTCCCCGAACAATATTGACAGGTGGACTTTTTTTCTTTTGTATGTGCGTTCATATTGCTCACTCCCTTATCTAAATTTTCTGACAATTCATCATACCATACTTTATTCCCGATCACCAAGTAAGAAAATCTGTCAAAAAAAAACGTGCATCACGAGGATACACGTTTTTGTCTATATCGGTTTAGAAGAACTTGAATTTTCCTTTTTTCAGAACAAGTCCTGGTCCGCCAACCATGAATAAAGAACGGTTGTCGATAATTTTCTTCATTGCTGAAGCTTTTGTTCCTTGAAGTTTTTTTCCAAACGCAACACCTACAGCGTCATGTTCACCAAGAGAAGCAACTGTTCCTTTGATGTCTGGCTTAAAGCTTTCAAGAGAACCACCTTTCACTAGTGCTCCAAGGTTTTTCGCTACTGTTTCACCTTGCTGCATTGCGATTTGTGCAGTTGGTGGGTATGGACGGTTGATTTCTTCATTGATGATCAATGAACAGTCACCGATAATGAATACATCATCATTTTCTGGTACACGAAGATCTGGAGAAACTTTTACGCGGCCGCGCATGTTTTCAAATCCAGCTTCTTCAACGATTGGGTTACCGCGTACACCAGCAGCCCAAACAACAGTTTCAGCTTTGATTTCTTCAGTATCATCGTCTTTTCCAACAATGATGCCTTCAGGCGTACATTCTTTGATCGCTGTACCAATTTTGAACTCAACACCTTTACCTTGAAGGTAGTTCATTGCATAGTCGATCAATTCAGGATCGAATCCTGGAAGAGCTGTTGGTGCAGCTTCTACACAGATGATACGTACGTCTTTTTGATCAATATCATACTCTTTGCAAAGCTCAGGCACACGATTTCCAAGCTCACCAAGGAACTCAATACCTGTGAAGCCCGCACCGCCGACAACGATTGTCAAGCGCTCTGGACGTTTTTCAGCTTCCGTATTATACGTCGCAAATTGAAGTTCAATGTGCTCACGAAGCTGACGAGCAGAGTTGATGTTAGAGATTGAGAATGCATACTCTTTCAGTCCTGCAATACCAAATGTTTCAGGAACAGCACCAAGCGCAACAACAAGGTAGTCGTAAGAAAGTTCGCCATCTGATGTCACAACTTTCTTCTCTTCCTTATTAATGCTTTCAACTGTTGCTTGTACAAAGTTGACACGGGAACTGTTAATCACATCTTTGATTTGGTAACGACAGCGGTCATGATGAAGCGTACCTGCACTTGCTTCATGTAACCATGTTGTTTCGTAATGATAATTATGCTTGTTCACAAGAGTAATGTCCGCATCATTTGTGCCAAGCTGTTTTGTTAATCTTGTTACAGTCATTAATCCGCCATAACCTGCACCTAATACAACGATTTTCGGTTTATTCACTGGAATCACATCCACCTTTTTTAAATTTGCTGTAAAACGGATAAAGAATTACATATCGTTATTCTCAACCGCTTTCCGGCATTTTATGAAATTTAAACAAAAAATAAGTATGTGAAAATCTGAACTTTCACCTACATAAAACGAAAGCATTTGACCGTTTCCGACAAAAATTCATAAAAAATTAATATTTAGTTCCCTTAACAATAATAGCGAGTTCTGATCCAATTTTCAAGGCTTTAAACTGAAAATCCTTATGTTAAACGGTCTTTCTCACTTTTTCCTCTTTTTCAAAGCTACGGCATCAAAAAACGACAAGTTTTTCAAAACAAGTCAAACGACGATATGTGGTATGATATGATATAGTGATAACAATTTTCATTTGGGAGGATTAAAGGAATGCAAGAAGATTCTAAGGTATATGACATTACCGTTATCGGGGGCGGCCCAGTAGGATTGTTTACTGCGTTTTACGGTGGCATGAGACAGGCAAGTGTGAAAATCATTGAAAGCCTTCCTCAGCTCGGCGGTCAATTATCCGCTCTTTACCCTGAAAAATACATTTATGATGTGGCTGGTTTTCCAAAAATCCGCGCACAAGAATTAGTTGATAACTTAAAGGAACAAATGGATAAATTTGATCAAACCATTTGCTTAGAGCAAGCAGTTGAAACGGTTGAAAAGCAGGCAGATGGGATCTTTAAACTTGTAACAAATCAAGAGATTCATTATTCTAAAACGATCATCATCACAGCTGGTAACGGTGCATTCCAACCGAGAAAGCTTGAGCTAGATGCAGCAGAATCATTTGAAGGAAGCAACCTGCATTACTTCATTAATGATTTGAACCAATTTGCCGGGAGACGTGTGGCCGTTCTTGGCGGCGGAGACTCTGCAGTGGACTGGGCGCTGATGCTTGAACCTATCGCAAAAGAGGTTTCCATTATTCACCGCCGAGATAAATTCCGCGCACATGAGCACAGTGTAGAAAACCTTCACAACTCGAAAGTCAATGTCGTGACGCCATTTGTCCCAACGGAGCTTATTGGTGAAGACCGCATTGAACAGATTGTGCTAGAAGAAGTCAAAGGCGACAAAAAACAAGTGCTTGATGTAGATGACGTGATCGTCAACTTCGGCTTTGTTTCCTCCCTTGGACCAATTAAACAATGGGGCCTTGAAATCGAAAAGAACTCGATCGTCGTGAAATCCACAATGGAAACAAATATTGAAGGCTTCTATGCGGCAGGAGACATCTGTACGTATGAAGGAAAAGTCAAATTGATTGCCAGCGGATTTGGTGAAGCACCAACGGCTGTCAACAATGCGAAAGCCTACATGGACCCGAAAGCCCGTGTACAGCCTCTTCATTCCACAAGCTTATTTGAAAACAAATAAGCGAAAGCAAAAAAAGGAGTTCCCACAAACGGAACTCCTTTTTCGTCTATTTAAAAACCCCAATATAGGCATTCGCCATTCCAAGTACCATTGCAGCAAGTAGCACCACAACAATCCCTGCCACAACCAAAATCACCCGATCCTTCACACGTTCCTTTTTCGGAAGCGGCTTCTCAATCCCGCAAGCTGGACACGTTTTGGACCGATACGGAATCAGTTCATGACAGTTCCTGCAATTGATTTGTTCACTCAAACCTCAGCAACCTCTTTTCTACCTACAGTTTATGTTTGGTTCTCATGATACTCTTTTCGGGTGGAAATAGCCAGTTGTGAGAGCAAGCTGTAACAAATTTGAGCGATTTATAAATAGTTGAAGTGAGAATGAAGGTTTCATCTGATCAACCGATATAGGAAAGGAAGAAGATCTTAATGAAGGATAGGTGGAAAGATGCTAAAACGTTTCATAATCAGTTTGATCTTGTTACTGATGATTGGTGGCTCAGTTGAACTGTTTGCAAAAGACTATAACAAACATTATGCGCAGTTCGCAGCAGGATTGAATATGGATATTGATCAACTAGAACCTTTTTTAAAGCGTGTGTCCACTTCAATTTTAGATTCTGGTTTGAGTGTTCAAGAAATCAAACAGATACTCTCCAAAGTTCAAAAAATGAATCAAAACAATGAAACGAAAAAAATGGGCACTTTTGAAGTGGTGTACCATGAAAAACCAGCAAAGATTAAAATGGTGATTGAAGTTCATGTGGAAGATGGCAATAAAGAAGTGGTGATCTATATGTTTAGCACTCAGGAGCTTGTGGATGTCTTGGATAAAGAGCTGTTGAAAATAGAAGAAGCAATATGAGAAAGAGACACTGCATGAGTGTCTTTTTTTATGGCTTTCTTCATCAAAAAAGCCTCCTCAATCGTGTTGTTTACAAAAAACAAACGAACAAGAAGGCTTATCTTCATTCACGATCAGTTGTTAACACTCTTCCGGCGTACCGGTATTCGTCGCTGTTCTGAAAGAAGAACCGCATCCGCATGAAGCAATTGCGTTCGGGTTGTCAATGGTGAAACCGCCGCCCATTAGTGATTGTTTGAAATCAATGATGGTTCCATTCATGATATCAAGGCTTTCGGAGTCGACAAGGACCTGAATGCCTTGCTGTTCGAACTGCGTGTCTTTCTCTGAAACTTCATGGTCAAAGCCCATGCCGTATGAAAGACCGCTGCATCCGCCGCCTTTTACGCCTACTCGCAGAAACGCATTTTCTTCTTCATGTTCTTTCATCATATCTTTAATCTGCAGTGCAGCAGCTTCTGTAATGGTTACTGGTGTACTCATGATCATCCCTCCTTTTGACTGGATGTTTCTTTTCAATTATAAACGTGATGGTGCCTTTTCTCAAATAAATGGTTTACAGATAAAATGTGCCGTCACAAATCGTTTCAGCAGGTCCTGTCATCAGCACATGCTCATTGTCTTTCCAGCGAATGATGAGATCTCCGCCTGCTAAGTGAACCGTCATGTCTGTTTCCTTTTTCGCCTGTCCATTCATAATCGTGGATACGGCAGCCGCACAAGCACCCGTTCCGCAGGCTTGAGTAATGCCAGATCCTCTTTCCCACACGCGAAAATGCAGCTCTGTTTCACTCACCACTTCTACAAATTCCACATTGACGCCTTCTGGGAACATATCGTGTTTTTCGATGATTGGCCCAATTGTATCCAGCGGTGCCTTTTCAATGTCCTCTAAATAAAACACGATGTGAGGATTACCCATTGAAATAGCCGTTCCATTTAAGGTCGTCGTGCCAAAATCAAGCGATTCATTAATCGTTGTGCTTGCTGGTTCACCAAGCATCGGCATCGCTTCTTTTTCAAAACGAGGCTTCCCCATATCTACTGTTACTAAATGAACGTGGTCATCCTGCACATGAACGGTCGCTTCAACGAGTCCTGACAATGTCTCAATCTGGAACGTTGTGTCTGTAACGATTTGATGCTCATACACATATTTTGCGACACAGCGCAGACCGTTGCCGCAGTTTTTCCCCTCTGATCCATCATTGTTGAAAATGCGCATTTTCACAGGTGCAACATCTGATGAGCAAATAAGGATCATTCCGTCTGAACCGATTCCTGTGTAAACAGAAGAAACCTGGATTGCTATCTCTGATAGCTGCTCTTCTGGAAGCTGTTCCTTCATCTGATTGACGTATATATAATTATTTCCTAATCCGTGCATTTTCGTGAATTGAAATGATGTCATGAGCTTCCTCCAAAAATGTTGTTTCTTTATAGTATAAAAGGAGTCGATTCAGGAGACAATCTTATCATCCCCCGTTTTTCATACATAAAAGCTCTTTGCTGCCATGGCAAGGGGCTTTTATTATGCATATGCCTCATTTTCTCTCGTGTGATGCTTCATTTTGGTGATATTTTATTAGCATAACATATTGGATGCGCTTTCTATTCATTCTCCTTAAAAATGGAAACCAAAAATATGAAAAAAATGCACCTCATGACCCATGTGGTGCATTTAAAACATCTCATTTTCCTCTATAAAAGCATAAATACGCTCGACTAGCTGCTCTGCATTTTCTCCGGAAACAAATTCTCCATTCACGAGTGCAAATGGGGAGTCCATACATTTGCCGCAGTAGCTTAAACAGCCGTATTCCATAACGTCTAGGTTTGGGTCTTTATCAAGCTTCTCTTTTGCTTCTTGAGACCCTTGCGCAAGATTACTTACACAAAATTCTATCAGTGGGAACACTTTGCTTCACCTCACATTGCTTTACCATCCTACCGAAATTCCTTCTATTAGTCAAAACATGAGCTTCACCTGTATCGTTACGCCTATTCCTCGTAAAATGTTTTACTATTTAGGACTAACTAATGAATATGTAGGTTATTTTGAAACAATTATTGTGGTTTCACAGTAAATTCGATATAATTTTATTTGGTATTTTAACTTAAAGTTTTTTAGTATAAGTGTTTTTCAATGTCTACGGGGAAAAGGAGAATCGTCATGAAAAATTTAGTCTTGATCGGCGGAGGTTACGGGAATATGCGGGTTCTCCACCGCTTATTGCCAAATCAATTACCTGATGATGTTACTATCACATTAATTGATCGAAATCCTTACCACTGTTTAAAAACAGAATATTATGCACTCGCTGCTGGAACGATCTCTGATCACCACATTCGAGTATCATTTCCAGAGCATCCGAAGCTGGATATTCAATATGGGGAAGTAGAAAAAATTGATATTGAAAACAAACAAATCTTATTTAGCGACCGTGAACCCATTCCTTATGACGACACGGTGATTGGACTCGGCTGTGAGGACAAGTATCATAATGTCCCTGGTGCGAAAGAGCATACATACAGCATTCAAACCATTGATCAGTCAAGACATACGTACAACAAATTAAACAATTTGAGTGCAGGTGCAACGGTTGGTATCGTCGGTGCTGGACTTAGCGGGGTAGAGCTAGCCAGTGAATTAAGAGAGAGCCGTGCTGATTTAAACATTATTCTTTTCGACCGTGGAGAGCTGATTCTATCAAGCTTCCCAAAAAGATTAAGTTTATATGTGCAAAAGTGGTTTGAAGAAAATGACGTAAAGATCATTAACTGTGCGAATATTACGAAGGTTGAAGAAGGTGTTGTTTATAACCATGATGATGCCATTGAAGCAGAGGTCATCGTATGGACAGCAGGTATTCAGCCAAGTAAAGTGATACGAGAGATGGATGTTGAAAAGGACGCACAAGGCCGCGTCGTATTAACACCTCATCACAATCTCCCTGGAGATGAGCACGTCTATGTTGTGGGTGATTGCGCAAGTCTTCCGCATGCTCCAAGTGCCCAGCTTGCCGAGGCGCAGGCAGAACAAATTGTCCAATCTCTGCAAAAACGCTGGAAAAACGAGCCGCTTCCTGAGGCTTATCCTCAGTTTAAGCTAAAAGGTGTCTTAGGATCTTTAGGGAAAAAAGCTGGCTTTGGCTTAGTAGCAGATCGTCCACTTGTTGGTCGTGTACCTAGACTACTAAAATCCGGACTTCTTTGGATGTATAAGCATCACAATGGCTAACATCATGTGAATTTGATCTCAAAGCTCCTTCTCGTCGAGGGAGCTTTTTTTTATGAAACGGCATGTGCCGATGAACGGGTCAATTTGATCGGAGCAAGGGCAAGGATGCAGTCTTTACGAAACGTTCTCATCGTCTTTTTCGATAAACAATACGCTTGGATGAGCTGGTCCGTTTGACGTTGGACAATGATTTTTCGCTTCGTGCACTCTCCGTTTTTCTTCATATAAATCATCTCAATTGGTATTTGCTGTTGAAGAGATTGTTTCAGTAAATAATTCATGATGCTCACGCTCCTTTCATTTCATTATAATCGAACAAACGTTCTTTTTCAACCCAAAAAGGAACGTTTGTTCTGTTTATTTTCTCAAAAAAAGAACAGTTTAATCACTGCTCTCCGTGTAACCGTATTTCTCCATTTCTTGATAAATGTCTTTTAATTTTGGATTACCTTCTCCAACAATTTGATCTTCCACTAAGACAAGCGGATAAAAGGATTCATCATCAAGAATTCGTTCAGACAATTCCTTTTGGTGTTCGTTTTCTGGTGGGTGCTCAATATCAATATATGTGATGCGAAACGGCTGATTCGGATATTTTCGTTTTAACGCTGCATCTAACCACTCAAATGTGTCTTTTGAAGAAGGCAGATTCACGCAGCTAGCGCAAAGTACATCTCTTCCATATACATAAAGATCGACGGTTTGATTCATTTGGCAAGCCCCCTATTCTTTCTTTATTTTAGCTGAATTTTCTGTATAAAAAAAGTCAAAATCACTTTTTGTTTCAAGATGAGATTGTGCTATAATGAGAAGGAAACTTTGAAACCAATCAATAGATTTTTATCGTCCAGATGAATATAATGGTGATATGTTGTGAAAGGAGCGATTATATCCAATGACTGAAGTCGAAATGAAAGACCAAGTACAGGAAGTACTGGACAAACTTCGTCCATTTCTATTACGTGATGGCGGAGACTGTGAGCTTGTAGACATTGAAGATGGCATTGTGAAATTACGTCTTCTTGGTGCATGCGGCAGCTGCCCAAGTTCAACCATTACATTGAAAGCCGGTATTGAGCGTGCATTATTAGAAGAAGTGCCTGGCGTTGTAGAAGTTGAACAGGTTTTCTAATTCATATATGAGATAAAAACGACCCGAATTTGGGTCGTTTTTTTTATTTTAACTTCTCTCTAAACCAATCCTTGATAAAGGTCAGTCTTTGAATACGCTGCCCTGGGTGGCCACTTCTCGATAAATCATGAGATGCCTTCGGGAATTTGACGAGCCTTGTGTCTTTCCCAAGCTCCTTCAGTGCTACAAATAGCTGTTCTGCTTGATCGACTGGGCAGCGATAGTCTTCGTCACTGTGCAGGATAAGAAGCGGCGTATTTACTTGTTTCACATACTTTAGCGGTGAACGATCCCATAGCTTATCGGCTGAATCATAGATATCGCCTTCGATCTGCCACCTTGTAAAGTAATAACCGATATCACTGATGCCATAAAAGCTAATCCAGTTTGAAATGGACCGCTGTGTGACGGCTGCGCGAAAACGGTCAGTCTGTCCGACAATCCAGTTGGTCATAAAACCGCCATAGCTGCCGCCTGTCACCCCAAGTCTTGTTTCATCAAGGAAATCATAGGCTTTCAGCACATGATCAACAGCCTGCATGACATCCTCATAATCAACGCCACCATAGCTCCCTCTCACACGGTTGGTAAACATTTGTCCATATCCATGACTGCCATGAGGATTGATATACACGATGGCATAGCCTTCAGCAGCGAGCATTTGAAATTCATGAAAATACGTATAACCATACATGGCATGCGGTCCGCCATGAATTTCTAAAATAAGTGGATAAGTCTTCCCCTCTTCCATCTCGGAAGGCTTCATAAACCAGCCATGCACCTCGACACCTTCTTTAGACTGAAACGAAAATGGCTCTGGTACCGATAGGACATGCTCCTTGAGGAATTCATCATGCTCGAACGTGATTTGCATTAGATCCGCCTCTCCTAATGTCATCTCATACAGCTCACTTGGAGAAACGGGTGACAGCCGGCTCAGCAGCAATTTGGATTCATCCGGATGAAGGCTGAAGTTTGTGATATGTTCTGCCTCTAATCGAACAGGATAGGCTAAGCCTTCAACGGAGAAATAATAAATCCCTGTACTGCCTTGATCGGAAACAAGCGCATAAAACCCCTGGCTATCCTTTGTCCACTGCGGAAGCTGATTGGCTTCTCCCATAAAGCTATCCCCTGCCATACAGTTGCCCACATACATATCGAGCATTTCTGACAACTGAACGACATTTCCCTCCTTCAGATCATACAGCCATAATGCTGGGAAAGTAGCATTTTGAAATTCGCGCTCATGTCCGATATACACGAGGCTCTCTCCATTAGGAGCAAAAGATACGGTAGAATAAGCGCCTGATGATTGTGTGATTTTCTTTGTCGTACCGTCCTCTAATGATCGGAGGCACACGTCACTTATGTAAGGTTTTTGAGGATTTGATTGAATATAGGCAAGCCATTTCCCGCATGGAGAGAGCGTGTGATTCACATGATGATGCTGTCCGCTCGTAACTGCCTCGATCTCTCCTGAATGAACATTTACTAGAATAATCTGCGTAAAACGCCCATCTAAAAAGCCTCTGCCATCTGCTTTATAGGTCAAATCATCATATACCGCAGGAGCGAACTCATCCCGCTCTTCCTTCTTTTCATCATGAACAGATTCTGATGGTTTCAGTGACACAGCCGCATAAATGAAAGCTCCATCTAGTGAAAAGACAGGATGAGATACCCCGTAAGGAATCGCCGTTAAGGTGCGTACACCGCCTCCCTCGCACTGAATCAGTGCAAGCTGAGGAGCTTCCTTTGGCTTTTGCAAAATAAACGCGAGCTGTCTGCTGTCTTTTGACCACACCGGCTGATAATGCTTTCCTTCCTCAAATGTCCATTGTGACAGCTCCTCTGTCTCTTCATCTCGAACCCATAAATGGATGTTGTAATCGTCCTTTTTGTCATTCACCGTGACCTTTGTAAAAACCGCCTTTTTTCCATCTGGTGAATAAACCGGATGAGAAACAGAAACAATTTTCGTTAAATCTTCTGCTGTCATCAATTTCTTCATGAATGTATCTCCTCCTTTTATGCATAAAAAATAGTTCGATCCTCTAAATAATAATCCCTGCTTCATTTTATAAAAACAAAAATAAAAAAAGAACGTGCATTTTTACAGCACGTTCTCAGATTGTTGACAAAGGGCTAAAATGATCTTGATTTTAGCCCTTTGTCTTCTTTTCAGCGTGATAGAAAACCTTTGCAGTCTAGGAAGGACGAGCATCGGAGCGGAGCGAATTGAACATTCGTGAGCACCGAAGCACAGATCTGACACCGAATGCGAAGGTTTGTCTACACGCTGAGAACGTGCATTTTATAGCACGTTCTTTACTTGATTGACAGGATCATGCTCCACGACAACACCTTCTACTGGTACCGTCAACAGATCTACTTCGCAATGTGGGAAGTTTTGGGCAAGCTGCTTTTTCAGCCCTTCTCCCTTCCCTTTTTCAATTAAGGTTAAGATTGTCGGACCAGCACCGCTTAATGCCGTTCCATACGCTCCTTTTAGCGAAGCGACATGCTCTACCTTCGACAGCTCTGGAACGAGCATTGTACGATAAGGCTGATGAAATAAATCCTTATTCATCATTTCTCCAACAAGCGGCCAGTTTTGCGTCATTAAGGCGGCAACAAGCACATTGCTCACAGCACTCGCACTAACAGCATGTTTATAGGAAAAATCCTCCGGCAGGACATCACGGGCATCCTTTGTCAGCACTTCATAAAAAGGAATCACGACAACAACATCTATATCCACATGTTTCACTTTGACGGCATGTGTCTTGTCTTCTTCATGAAGACCAATCAGTAAACCGCCAAATAAAGAAGCACCCGCATTATCTGGATGACCTTCTACCTCACTTGCAAAAAAGAGCTTTTGATCATCCGTCATATTTAATTCGAGAAGCTGGTTGGCTAGCTCAATGGCTGCCACAATGGCAGCCGCACTGCTGCCCAGCCCCCGTGCCAATGGAATATCACTCCACACTTTGACATAAACAGGCGGGAGTGTTTTTCCAAAGTGATCTGCGACCTTTTTGGCTGTTTGATAAATGAGGTTGTCGGTGCCGGGTGGAATCCCAGACACGACATCTGATTCTGCTTCAAACAGCCAACTATCATGGTCAAAGACCGATAGCTTTAAATAACGGCTGAGCGCCATTCCAACTGAATCAAAGCCTGGTCCTAAATTGGCAGTGCTTCCCGGTACTGTGATTGAAAAAAGCATGGAGGCTTTACTCATACGCGCGCAGCCTTTTCCAAGTGTTCAAGAATTTGATCTTCATCTGCATCGAGTGTAACCGGTTTGATTTGTGAAATATCAATGGCTGTATTTGGATCTTTCAATCCATTGCCTGTTAATACCGCCACAACTTTACTGCCTCGCTTGATCTCTCCGGATTTCACTTGATTTAGAACACCTGCGATAGACGCACATGAGCCTGGCTCTGCAAACACGCCTTCTTCACGAGCAATCAATTGATATGCATGAAGAATTTCTTCGTCTGTCACTTCATCAATCTTTCCGTTTGATTCATCTGCCGCTGCCACAGCTTGTTTCCAGCTTGCAGGATTTCCGATACGGATGGCAGTTGCCACTGTTTCTGGCTGTTCAATCACTTCGTTTCGTACGATCGCTGCTGCGCCTTCTGCTTCAAAGCCGCGCATAACAGGCAGTCCCGTTCCTTTTTTCTCATGATATTCCTTGAAGCCTTTCCAGTAGGCAGTGATATTCCCTGCATTTCCAACAGGAATCGCCAGTACGTCAGGAGCCGAGCCTAGCTGCTCACAGATTTCAAATGCCGCCGTCTTTTGTCCTTCAATTCGGTATGGATTGACAGAGTTCACAAGGGCAATCGGCGATTTTTCACAGATGCTGCGAACGATTTTCAGTGCATCATCAAAGTTTCCGTCAATCGCAATGATCTCTGCTCCATACATCACCGCCTGCGCGAGCTTACCGAAGGCAATTTTTCCGTCTGGAATGATGACGATACATTTCATATCAGCACGGGCTGCATAAGCGGCTGCCGCTGCAGAAGTATTCCCTGTCGAAGCACACATGACCGTATCATTGCCCTCTTCTTTTGCCTTTGCAACAGCCATGACCATCCCGCGATCCTTAAAAGAGCCTGTTGGATTGACGCCTTCTGTTTTCACATGAAGCTCAATCCCTAGCTTTTCCGAAAGCTTGGAGAGGTGGATCAGCGGTGTATTCCCTTCATTTAATGTTAGTTTTGGTGTTGATTCGTTTACTGGTAAGAATTCTTGAAATTCTTCAATAAGTCCATTCCACTTCATCAGCTTAAACCGTTCCCTTCTACTCGGTACGTGCTCTTCACTTGAACCACCACGTCGAGATCGTTTAATTTTTGCAGGATATTTGAGAAATCTTCTTCTGAGGTCCGGTGCGTAATAATCACAATTTCAGCCAGCTCATCATGCCCTTTCACAGGAAGCTGAAGGATCTTTTCAAAGCTGATACCTCTTTCAGAAAAAATAGATGTAATGCGGGAAAATGCTCCAACTTGATCTCTCACATGAATTCTTAAAAATTGCTGAGCAAATACTTCCGATGGTGATTTGATCTTTTTCTCAAACTGCGGTGCAATAAATCCACTTCCGTTCACGCCAAGGCGCATGTTTTTCATGACTGCGACTAAGTCTGATACAACAGCGGTTGCCGTTGGCAGACTTCCAGCTCCAGGTCCATAAAACATCGTTTCTCCCACAGCACTTCCATAGACATACACCGCATTGAATTCATTGTTGACCGATGAAAGCGGATGGTGATCAGGAAGTAAAGTGGGCTGGACACTGACTTCTACTTTTTCTCCGTCTCGCTGGGCAATTCCGATTAGCTTCATTGTGTAGCCGAATCGTTTACTGAAATTAATATCTTCATCAGAAACGTCAGAGATGCCTCTCACCTTTACATCCTCTAATTCCACATTCATGGAAAATCCGAGTCTTGCAAGAATCGCCATTTTCCTTGCTGCATCTAGTCCTTCTACATCAGCTGTTGGATCTGATTCTGCAAAGCCAAGATCCTGTGCTTCTTTTAAGACATCTTCATATGCGCTTTTATCGACGTTCATTTTTGTTAAAATAAAATTCGTTGTGCCGTTCACAATTCCCATCATCTTCGTAATTCGGTCAGAGGCTAATCCTTCCTCCAAAGTACGCAGAATCGGAATTCCTCCGGCAACACTTGCTTCATAATAAAGATCACAGCCATTTTCTTTCGCCACATGTAAAAGCTCTGTTCCATAAAGTGCCATTAAATCTTTATTGGCGGTAATGACATGCTTTTTCTCATTTAATGCATCTATTAAATATTGTTTTGTCTCTTCAATGCCGCCCATCACTTCAATAATGACGTCGACTTCTGGATCTCTAATCACATCGTATACTTCAGTTGTGAAGACCTCTCTTGCCACATCCACATCTCTCTTTTTATCGGGATTGCTCACAAGCACTTTTTGTATTAATACCGGACAGCCGATTTGGTGCATTAATTTATCCTGATGATCTTGGATAATCTTGACGACACCACTTCCCACTGTTCCTAATCCTAATAGTCCAACTCGAATTGCCTTCACCTGAAATTCCACCTTTCTCCGTAAATGTCCTCTCTAAAAGGACATTTGTTAACCTAACGCAGACATTCAATGTACACACATTATAAAGGGGTATCCTCGTTTTGACAAGGTAATAAAATAAGAGATTGTTAGAATGAAACCGCTTAACAGCTATTTATATCAAGATTCTATATTTTCAAAATATTTTTGTCAGAAAAGCTCCCGAAACTCAGGGAGCCTGATATAATGAGCGAACCGGAGTTTTGGCTTGCTGACCTTGTAGGACAAGCGCAATATTATCTGCACATAAACGCATCATCGTTTTTCTCGTTTCGACACTCGCACTTCCAATATGAGGGAGAACCGTAACGTTAGGTAATGTTGTTAACAGATGAGATGGGCTGACAGGCTCCTCCCTAAATACATCCAGACCAGCGCCGGCAATTTTTCCTGTCGTAACTGCCTCATATAAAGCATCCTCATCCACAGTTTGTCCTCTTGATACGTTTATAAAATAAGCAGAGTTCTTCATCAGATCAAATGCCTTTTCATTAAACATGTCTTTCGTTTCCGGGGTTAACGGCGTCAGGCAGACGATGAAATCAGACTGCGTGAGCAAGTCCTCAAAAGCCGCATAGGTCACGCCGAGCTGCGCTTCTGCCTCCGGCTTTCTTGACCGGTTATGATACAGCACCTTCATGTCAAAGCCTGCTGCCCGCTTGGCAAGCGCTGTTCCGATGCTGCCCATGCCGACAATTCCGAGGGTTTTGTGGTGAACATCAGCTCCTGCAAGAAGAAGCGGTCCCCAGCCTGTCCAATTTCCGTCCTTCACCCAATCACTCGCCTCGACAATCCGTCTCGCTGAAGCCATCAGAAGGGCAAAGGCTAAATCAGCCGTGGATTCTGTTAGTACATCAGGCGTATGACAAATGGTGATATTTTGCTTTTTAGCCGCTTCAACATCAATATTGTCATAACCCACAGCAAGGTTTGCGATCACCTTAACATGTGGAGCCTTTGATAAAAGGGCTTCATCTACTTGATCTGACAGCATGGTGAGAAGCGCATCCGCTTTCGCTGCTTGTTTCTCTAATTCTTCCCGTGGACATGGCTCATCCTCGCTCGGCCACATCTCGATATGAGCGACTTCTTTTAGTGGTGTAAGTGATGCTTCATCCAGCTTTCTTGTGATATAGACATAAGGTTTCGTCAAGAAGAACACTCCTTTGATTAATTTCTTTAAGCATAACGAAAAACGCCTCAAGAGAAAAGAGACGTTTCATCTGTTCACGAAAACTTCAAATCAGTGGACCTGTGATCCAGCCAACAGGTGGAATAAGGCTCCCGCCGCTTCGCATGGCGCTCATTTCTTGAAAGACCTTTAGAAAGTATTCATAGCGATTCGCATCATTTAAGACGTAATCTAGCCGTTCTTCATAATATGATTTTTCAGTTTCTCCCGACATATAGTAACCTTCCACAATTTCAAAATAATGAAGCGGAAACAACAAGCGACTGTATAACAAACGCTTAGAAAAAGAAGATAGTGGTGTCACCTGCTCATATTGCTGAAGAAAGGAAAAGCCCTCTTCAATTAAATCTTCCTTATGCTGGACAAAGGTTTCTCTTAAGTATTCGGCGATATCCCGAGTTGGATGATCAAAGACCCAATCTACAGGTAAACGCAGCGGCTGCTCAAGCGGCCATGTTCTCCGCGAAAAACGCTGGTGGCAGACAGTGCCTGAGTCACATTCTTTCGGTTCATCATCCAGCTCAGTATCCACTAAATATTGAATGGCGTTTTCTGTTAATCCAAGATAGTACGGAAAGGATTCGATGAATTTTTTTTCAAACCGTTCTAGTGGTTTTTGGTGCATTTGCTGCATCCAAAAACCTTCAAGCTGATCTAACCGTTTTGCCCATAATTCCTTCCAAGCTCCCACACGTTTTGTTTCAGACACCTCATATGGAAATCCTCTTCCCCTGACATGAAAGGTCGCCAGCTCTGACGCCTGTTGAAACGAGCGGCTTGATATCGGCGGGGCTGCCTTTAATAAAGCATACAGCTCCTTTCCATGAGTAAAGGTGGGTTTCTCTTCATTTGTTAATTCAAACACAGCGACGTATGGGTCTCCGGCATTCAGTAAATACTGACTGATATGAAACAGCTCTGTGAGTTCTTCTTCTCGCAAATGAGACACAGGAACAATGATAAAGAGAGCCTCCGACGTTTGAAAGCTCTGATAACTGCCGTATGGCATAAGTTGACGCACATCAATACCAAATGTGTGATAAATGGTTTCTTTCATGTTTTCACCTGCGTTCATAAGATCAATCTCTTATCATATCGTAGTCGCAGGTTGAGGGATTTATGAATACTATTTACTATCCGAAGCTTTCTACACGTTGTGGACAAATTACGAGGATTGGGTGAGGAATATATGCCGCATCATCACGAGATGAACGAAGTAGAAAAAACAGCAAGACGCCGTTTACAAGAACGAGGCGTATCCATTCAAGATATAGCAGACCTTGTCTACTTTTTACAGGAAAAATATCATCCTGGCTTAGACATGACAGAATGCATCCACAATGTGGAGCGTGTCATCGCAAAACGAGAAGTCCAAAATGCGATATTAACAGGCATTGAACTAGACGTACTAGCCGAGCAAAAAAAACTGACCGAGCCGCTTCAGTCTATTCTAGAAACAGACGAAAGCCTGTACGGTGTTGATGAAATTTTATCGTTTGCTATCGTTAATATTTATGGTTCGATCGGCTTTACGAATTACGGATATATCGATAAAGAAAAACCAGGAATTCTCGGGAGACTCAACGATAAATCCACAGGAGAATGCCACACCTTTTTAGATGACATTGTCGGCGCCATTGCGGCAGCAGCATCAAGCAGGTTGGCACATAGTGTGAGAAATGTGGAATAAAGCAAAAAAGAGGACGCGCGCGTAACGCTTGTCCTCTTTTTTTATGATAATCGTTCAATCCACTCAGATAATGAATCAATGACATAGGTTGGCTGTTTATCATAGTTCTGAAGCAGCTCTTTTGTTGTCACGCCTGTATGAACAAGCAATGTGTCCATTCCTGCATTCATTCCTGCCATAATATCCGTATCATAGTTATCACCTACCATGAGCGTCTCAGACACATCGGTCCCGAGCACCCGCATGGCTTGTTCCATGATGATGGATTCTGGCTTTCCGATAAATGTTGGCTGGACTGTCGTGGTGACGGTCAATACAGATGTTAATGAGCCGTTACCTGGCAGAAGCCCTCTTTCTGTTGGAATGGCAATGTCTCCATTTGTTGAGACAAATTGTGCGCCTTGACGGATAGCAATCGCACCTACTGCGAATTTTTCATATGTCATGCATCGATCAATTCCAACCACAACGAAATCAGCATCCTCCTGACCAAATGTCAGCCCTTTTTCTTCAATGGCCTGCTTGATTCCTTCTTCACCGATGACGTAAACAGACGCGTCTTTCTTTTGTTCAGCAATATAATTGGCTGTTGCCATACTTGTTGTAAAGACTTGTTCTTCAGTTGCTGGGATATCGAATGAAACCAGTTTTTCCGCTACCTGCTTTGGCGTGCGTGACGAGTTATTCGTGACAAACAAGTAGGGAATATTTAGTTCGTTTAACTTTTGAACAAATTGACCTGCTTCCTCGATCTTTTCTGTTCCTTTATACATTGTTCCGTCTAAATCAATTAAGTAGCCTTTGTATTTCATGATGCTCACAACTCCAATGGATTATTTAAACGCTGATACTGGGCCAAGCTCCTGCTCTAAGTAGGTACGGATGCGGTTTGGGAAAACCTGTAGCGCATGCTCAACCTCGCTAATCACCTGCAGCAAGTCGTGATGATCCACTTCTTGGTATTGCTGTACAAGTGTTTTGCGGCACGAGACAAGCTTTTTCAGCTGACTGCCTTCCTCTTCGGGTACAACCTTTTCATCAACAAGAATATCCATGATGTCATCATAGCTTCCTGGATCACGCATAATAAAGCCATCAATCATGTCATTTCCCGTATCAAGAATACATTCGACGAGCAAATGAACAATTCGTTCCAGCGCTTTTTTCTCTAGTGGACTTGTCCATGTTTGATGGCTCTGCATCAACTCATATTGCTCCTCGAAAAAACGTAATGTCTCTTCAATTTTTTTTCTGTCTACGAAATACATCATGACGCTCCCCTTTGCGTTATTTTCTGATTCGTTTTAAGACAAAATAGGCACAGCCAAAATTACAGTATTCATAAATGTATTCATCGAGTGTGCTGATTTTTGTATCAAATGTGGCCTTTTGGTTTTGGTCATCAAAGAACCCCTTCAATCTCAGCTGATTGTAGCCCCAGTCCCCCACAATATAATCATACTTATTTAAGATATCTGAGTACCTTGCTTTAAACGCTTCTTCATCAAAACCGTCTTTAATGTCTCTTACAAGATCAAAAGTAGCATTCTGAATGACGATCATCTTCTCACCTCTTTTTAAACGATCCATCTTTAATGATAATTCATTGGAAGAACTCCATCAATTGCTAAAGCATGTTTTTTCCGATTTAGCCGAAGCTAATGAAAAAAGGAGGTCACATTTATGAAGAAACAACTGACAGCCGCAATTCTCCTCAGCATGCTTTTAGGCGGGTGCGGCTTTCAATCAGGTATGAACCGGCAAGTGGATGAAGATTCTTCAAGTAAAACCATCCGACTGTCGGATCGTCATGAAGGAAATAATTCCAACATGCCAGATGCAGACACAAACAGAGCAGGGTATGTTCGTTATCAGCGCCAGCAAGTAACGGATCAGAAAGAAAGAACACCTGCTTTAAATCGCGAGCATCTTGCCCATGTCATTACAAGTTTAACTGTGCAACTGCCAAACATCAAAGATGCAGCCACACTTGTGACAGATGAGGATGCACTGATTGTGTATCGAACAGGAAACAAAAACCGGGATGAATCTGCCGATCAAGTAAAGAAAACGGCGGTTTCTGTTCTCCCTCGTTATTATCATGTATACGTCTCTGATAATCCAGAGCACTTTCAATCCATTGCCAATTTTTCACGTCTTCAAACCAATTCACGTGATTTTGATCAAATCTTAACGAAAACCATACAACAAATGAAATATTCCCCTCAAGGTGGAGATATTTCTACGAAAGAAGATGCAAACGGGATGACAAATTCCGATCGTACCATGAGAAGAAACGCCCCTTACGGCCAAAATTAATACGAGAAAAAACGCCAGAGATCTCTGGCGTTTTCTTTGTTATGCTTGCGCCTGACGCTTTTTAGACGCTTCGTTTACTTGTTCATCTGCATGGTAGGAAGAGCGCACAAGCGGTCCAGCTTCACAATGGCTAAAGCCTTTTGACATCGCAATTTCTTTCAGCTCTGCAAACTCATCCGGATGATAGTATTTTTGCACTTTTAGATGTTTTTTCGAAGGCTGTAAATACTGACCAATCGCCATAATATCGACGTTGTTAGCAAGAAGATCATCCATCACTTCAATGATTTCTTCCTTCGTTTCGCCGAGTCCAATCATAATGCTTGATTTCGTTGGAATGTCAGGCTGCATTTCTTTTGCACGGCGCAAGAATTCTAATGAACGATCATATGTAGCACGCGCACGAACCCTTGGCGTTAATCTACGAACGGTTTCAATATTGTGATTTAAAATGTCAGGACGTGTGTCCATTAACGTCTTCAAGTTATCGTAATTACCGCCCATATCTGAAGGGAGAACTTCAATTGTCGTAAATGGGCTTTTTCTTCTAATGGCACGAACGGTTTCAGCAAACACACCTGCTCCGCCATCCTTTTGGTCATCCCTTGCAACCGCTGTTATCACAGCATGTTTTAAGTTCATTAACGCAACTGAATCTGCCACACGTTCTGGCTCTTGCAGGTCAAGCTCAGTTGGAAGTCCAGTTTTCACCGCACAGAAACGGCATGCGCGCGTACAAACAGATCCAAGAATCATAAATGTCGCGGTTCTTCTCACTGCCCAGCATTCATGAATATTCGGACATTTTGCTTCCTCACAAACGGTATTCAGGTTGTTTTCCCGCATCATTTTTTTCAAACCGGTATAGTTTTCATTCGTATTCAGCTTAATTTTAAGCCAGTCCGGTTTTCTTACGTGCTCTTCCTTCTTTGCCAATTCCATCATCTCCATATGAATTCGTTAAAGGTGCATCTACAAAAATCTTCCTGCTATATACGATGGATGCAGCTAAGAAGCTGCAAAAAATTGAATCTTCGGCCTAAAGCCTTTTCTTTAGACACTTTAACATAGTACAGATTGAACAACAAGGGAATGAGCTGCAAAAATACCCAAAAGCCTCCTAAAAAATCAGAAGAAAATTACTAACATTTTCTTCTTATGAAATAGGGTGATCTAACCACACTAAACGGTAGAAGACGATGCTTAATGAAAGGAGATGGACGTTTGTGAAAGTGGTTTTAGCCATCATAATCGCTCTTTCAATGCTTCCTTTACCTGTTCATGCACAAGGGGCAGCCAAGCAGCCAGATGTACTAAAGCAGCGAATGGCACTATACGAAAAAGTCGCCATCACGACACAAGTTCCATGGTATGTACTTGCTGCGGTTGATCAGTATGAGCACAATATTCGAAAAAGCAGAAGAGATTTACCGAAACAAAAAGGCGTCATTGGCATCTACATTCCCCGGGAAATGTGGATCGGTCCTGAAAACCCGAATAAGCAGGATACCTCTCCTTTAAGCATTAAAGTGTTTGATGGAATTGGACTTGATGGAAACGGGGATGGAAAAGCAAGCAGCGATGACGATGAGGATGTATTATTCACGTTTGCTCAATACTTGCTTCATTACGGCAACAGCATTGATCAATTAAAAATTGCTTTATGGGACTATTATGGACGAGATCAAACCGTTGGAATCATTTCATCTTTTATGAAGCTATATCAGCACTATGGCCATCTTGACCTCGGAAAGCACGCTTTCCCTCTTCCGGTTGGAGCTGACTACAGCTACCGGAGTACATGGGGAGATGCAAGAGGATTTGGAGGCAGGAGAATTCATGAGGGTACAGATTTATTTGCCCATTATGGACTTCCCGTTCGTGCGACATCGTATGGTGTGATTGAAATGAAAGGCTGGAACCGCTTTGGCGGCTGGCGGATTGGTATTCGAGATATTCATAACCATTATCATTACTTCGCTCATTTAAATGGCTTTGCAAAAGGACTCAAAACAGGTCAAATTGTTGAACCTGGACAGGTCATTGGATCTGTCGGTAGCTCCGGTTATGGCCCCCCAGGCACAGCAGGAAAATTTCCGCCGCATCTTCACTATGGGATGTATAAAGACAACGGCAGAACTGAATGGTCTTTTGATCCGTACCCTCATTTAAGGGCATGGGAGAGAGCTGAGCGGAAACGGCATTAAAGAAAAAGGAGAAGTTTAGCGTTGTCGCTCTCTTCTCCTTTTTCATGTCTAACAAATTACTGCTCATTTTTCTCCTTCAAACCTAAAATTAAAAATAGAATTCCCATGATGAGGAAACTGAAATACACAACGGTTACTTCCAATGGAATCATGTCAAATATACCTCTAAAAATATCGATACTTAAGCTTTCATTTCTGATCAGTAAAATGGCTGCTGTGATGTATTTAGCACTAAATACTATAGCAAAAACCAAAAAACAAATACCACTTACATAAAGTTTCTTCATAAAGCTCCCCCTAATAACAATTAAAATTGATCATGACACATCCATCCATTTGGAATCAAGTAGATAATGAGGTTTTTATTTACAATAAAGTCATATAAAAAAACAGCCCAATCATTCCTTGGGCTGTTATTCTTTCTTCCCCTTTTTCTCTGGGAGAACAATCGGTGGAGCGCCTGAGTTCGTTCCGCTCCCATTGTAATAATCTGGTACGTCTCCTTGAACGGCTTGAATAGAGACGGGAACTGAATTTTTGACCACGATTGTTTCAGATGCAAACGGGATGATGACCCTCACCTTGACCTCGATTAGAACACTAATATCAATCAAGGCATTATTGATACCATAAGGCTTAATGTTTTTTTCAACGTCCGTATGCGGGTCACCAATGACACTGAAGCGGACAGGCACTTTTGGTCCTAGATTAGCGATAAGTGCATTTCCGGATGCTTGCCCAAGCGGAATGTTATATATAATGCCGTCATGTCCATCTGTTTGATCCTTTAATGCTTCTTTTGCCTCTTTTTGAAAGTTCCCCTTTTCAATGTCCTCTAAATTTTTTTGAAGATGACGTGACAGGTCAGCCATTGCTTTCGATGTTGCTTGCGCATTAAAATCGATAGTCGTTACTTTTCCGTTCTCACTTGTATTCATGACCACCATATCCTTCATATTCTCCTGATCTTCTGCAAAGTCTTGGACGGAATATTGAATCAGATGATTGGCGATACGCTCTGTTTCTAGTTCAGCAATATGAATAAGGGTTGGTTTAATGGAACGGTTAATAAAAAATAGACTGATGACGGTTGAGAGCACAAAGAATAAGATCGCAAGCAGCATGACGTATCGAAATGGCAAAGGGCCCTTTTTATAGGGGCGATAGCGGCGGTTCATTCTCAATAAAAAATCCCCCCTTCTCCATTACAAGTGTATGCAGACAGGCGGGGGGATAGGAATCATCTCTCCATTTTATTTCACCATTTTTAACAAGGCGTCTCTTCCAATGGTTCCAGCTGTAATGCCTAATGCTTCTGCAGCGTATGTCACAGATTCTAAAGGGGCATCAAGCAATTGCTCTATCGTTCTCACACCAACTGCTCTCCCTGCGATAATGCCTCTATCTGCAAGCTTTTCATTTAAGAGCCCGACATCCAGTGCACCGCACATAATATACCCATGTTCATTTGTCACTGCCATAAAATTCGTCTTCGGCAGTTTGACGGTGACGGCTGTAAAGGAATGTCCATCAATATTAATAGGTGTTAAATTCACCAAATCCCTTCACTCCTCTCATCACAATCTATGTGACAAGAGGGCGAGTGTTGTTAGGCTAAAGCGGATTTCATGTGGCTTCCTTCAGACGCCAAGTAAGGACATCACGTAAAAATTCCGGCATGAAATATTCAATGTGTTCATGGTCACGAATATGAGGAAATAGAGAGCCTAATGTATACATATCGACTGTGCCAATTGTATAGGAAGCATCTTTATTGATCAATTGATCATGCACAAAAACATCCTTCACCCGTTTGGTTTCGCCTTCTTCTACTGTATAAGTGAGGCCGCTATACAGCATTTTCCCCATCAGTTCCCCTCTAAAGCCAAAGCCCTTGATGCGCAGCTGTTCCATTTTTTCTTCACATGCACGCCGAACGGTTTCGATGAGCTGTTGACCGGTAAGCGTCACACGAATAGGGTTAATGGGATGCGGGCAGATTCGGTGGACTTCTTCTCTTGTCACAATTCCCGCCTCTAATGAATCCAGCACCATTCCTGCATTCATCATGCCGATATCTACTCCGCACCAATCTTTAATGGCATCTGTTAAGATCTGCGGAAGCGGAGATTCATCAAACCACTTCGTTTCTAATCTTGACTCAATCTCTGTTACTTTTTCCTGCATGAGGGCTTTCGCTCTTCTCTCTGCTTGTTGTAAGGTAGTGATCGCTTCATCTGATTCACTGATCAGCTGGTCCACTGACTGCACCGTCGCTTTTTTCTCGATTAACTCTTTGCTCGCTGTATCAATAGTCACCTCGACACAGCCAATATAATGCCCATACTTTTCAGCGCATGCAAGCAGCACTCCATTGTCCATTTCACCCTGTTCTAACAAGTGATGCGTATGTGAACCTAGAATCATATCGATGTCAGGAAAATCACGGGCAACCTCCCGATCATGGAGAATACCTAGATGTGATAAGAGCACAATGACATCCGCTTGTCCCTTCACTTCCTTCAACATGTCCCGTATGCTGTCAAACGGATCTGTAATCTCCCAGCCCAGCTTTTCATAGACAGGTGTATACGCAATGGTCACGCCTAAGAGACATATTTTCAGTCCATTTTCCATTTGGATCATATGATAAGGCTTTGCCCACGATGGCCTTTTGCCTTTCTCAAATAAATTAGACAGGATCACTGGAAATTGTGCATGCTCGTACAATTGATCGAGCTGATCATGAGGCAGCGTAATACCTTCATTATTCCCAATCGTGACCCCATCATAGCCAAGTTGATTGAGAAGCTTGACGTTTACCTTTCCATAATCAGCTTCTGACACAAGGTTCACCCTGTCCATATGGTCGCCAATATCAAACAAGAGCATCTGATCGTGAATTTGACGCTTTTCCTCAATATAAGCTGCGATTTTTGGCCAGTTCTCAAAGTGGCTGTGCAAGTCGTTTGTATGATATATCCATAGCTTCTGCAGCATGTTGATCTCTCCCTCAAGTTGTCACTGAACCGTTTCATTCAGGTTGAAAGCCGCAGCTCTCATTTAACTAAATAAATCTAACTGCTTCGGAGAAAGGCTTGAATACGTAATATCCAGCAAATCAATCATCTGCTGACCATTCGCCGCTGCATCTCCGCCGGAGTTATTATTAAACACGACATAGACATCTTTTGATTGCTGATGCAGAATGTCGAGTTTCTTTTTCCACTCTTTTAATTCAGCTTCATTATATAAATATAAGTATCGCACTTCTCGCCAATTTTCATGATCTGCTGGGTGAAGCCAGCCCTGTTTATTTCTCCCGTGAAAACGAACCAATGTTTTATCACGGTGCGTAGCTTGTATGACGGGCGGAATGGAGCCTTCTCCCACTTGCGGCTCATCACAAACAGAATGAATCCATCCTTCTTTTTCCATAAAGGACAAGGTCTGCTCATAAAATTCATCTGAGAACCATGTGCGGTTACGGAATTCGAGGGCACATGGAATGTCACCCATCTTCTCTTTGCACCATCTTAAATAAAGGACGTGCTCTTTTTTGCAATCAAACCATGGTGGAAATTGAAACAGAACCATGGCTAGTTTCCCTTCACGAATCAGCGGAGTCAATGAAAGAATAAATGCGTCAAACATCTCTTCCTTTGAAGCAAACGGAATTTCGCCTCTCTGATGACCGGTCATCCCTTGATATGCCTTTACAACAAATTGAAAGGTATCTGGCGTATCCTTGATCCACTTTTCATGATTACGTTCAGGCTGAACGGCATAAAAGCTGGCATCCAGTTCCACAATGGGAAACGTAGACGAATAGTGAAACAGCTTTTGCGCGCTGCCGATTTTCGGCGGATAAAGACTGTCATGGTCACCCCAGCCAGTTAATCCGATATAAATCATGTTTCTCACCTCTTGCCACTTTCATATATAGACGGCTTCCTCACATGAAAGCCTTTTTCTCTTGTCATACCCATCTTTCTAAAAGAAATTCTTCTGTCTACAACATATCATATTTGCCGGTAATTCTGAATGAAGATGACTGATGGTGCGTGATTTTATCATGAGTTATGTTTGTTTGTCATGTTAGTTGACAATATTCTATCTAAAATGATGTGAACTGATAACATACTATATATCAGAGAAATAAACAGTGATTGTCCATTTATTGATTCATCTTCACCAAGAGCTTTAGTTTTCAATAAAGGAGACTTAGTGGATATGAACTTAGACGATAACCAATTTGAAACATTGCAAAAAATCGCTGAAAGGATTCGCCACCCTGTCTATTTGTGTAACCAGCATGGGCGTCTTCTCTGCAACTCGCACATCACCAGCACGAGCCCAGATTGGATTCGCATTCTCCCCTTTTTCCAAAGCAGGACACCCCATTATTTTTCGATAATAGATACGAAGCAAACCTATTCTGTTTTTTCGATCGATCTAAACGCACAAACATATGAGTATGTGGTCATCCCATCGTTCTTTCTTCCGCTTGATGAAACACTGCAAGTCATCATTGAACAAGCAGTACACGGTATTTCGATTGCGCGAATGAGGCAATATACTGCCCAGCAAACGGCCAAGCGTGCCAGAAACGAAGGGTTTCGCAGATGGATAGAGGGTGCATCGTCTTCTCAGCGAGACGATGCACACATTGCGAAATCATTTGGATTAAATGTAGATAGCAGCTATCTATGTATGATCTGTCAGCTTGATCCGTATCATGAGAACACTCATTTTTTAGAGCAGCAACTGATGATAGAACAAGTCGTTGATCTGCTCGACAGCGCACTTCCACACTCTCCTTTCCCTTCCTTTTTATTCGTCAAAGGGGATATGGTCATTGTATTAATGGAAGAGACGGGCAATTGGTCAGAGATGAGTGAAAAACTTCTTTCTTTTTTGAAACAAATGCAGATACTCGTTAGCATACAAGTGAATCACACCATTTCCTTTGGCGCGAGCTTGACTAGTTGTCGCATTACCCATCTGTCTGAGGGCTACAGTGAAGCATTAGAAGCGCTTCAAGCCGGGCATCTCTCGGCACAGTCCGAATATATTCAGTTCTACCAAGCAAAGGATGTGCCAGATTTATTAAAGCTTATTCCAAGAAAGGATTTAGTCACGTTTCACCAGATGCACCTTCACCCGTTATATGAAGCTGGTCAAAACCTCCTCCACACCATATCTGTCTATTTAGAAACGCATTGCCACATTTCAGAAACAGCGAAACGTTTGTCTATTCATCGCAACACGGTCATTTATCGATTGGAAAAGTGTGAAGAGCTGCTTCGAATCAGCTTAAAAGACCCTGAAGCCACATTAAGGCTGCGTTTAGCATTACGTATTCAAATGCTTCTTTCCCCCCATCCTGATTGAATGTTTTCTTCCGAAGCTTCATATAGTTTGGAGGAGAAAAGTGATACAAGAGGAGGGATAATCAATGGATGATGAGCTGCGTCACATCCCGCAGCCAATTCGAGAGGATGGTGCAGGTGCAACCGATATAGGCCCGCGGGACGTCCTTCGAGATATCGAGAACCCGGATATGCTTGTTCCACCTAAAACAGATGCCGGAACCATTCCCAACTTAAAATTTTCATATTCCGATACACATATGCATTTGAATCATGGCGGCTGGTCAAGAGAAATTACGAAGCGAGAGCTACCTGTTTCCACAACGATTGCAGGTGTCAACATGCGGCTGACTCGGGGCGGAGTACGAGAGCTTCATTGGCACAAGCAGGCTGAATGGGCGTATATGATTTTAGGGAAAGCCCGCATCACCTCTGTAGATGCAGAAGGGCGAAATATGATCGCTGATGTAGCAGAAGGAGATTTATGGTATTTCCCCCCAGGTATTCCGCACTCCATTCAAGGACTTGAGAACGGGTGTGAATTTCTTTTAGTCTTTGATGATGGTGCTTTTTCTGAATTTGATACGTTCACCATCACAGACTGGTTTGCCCATACACCGAAACACATTCTCTCCGAAAATTTTGGCGTTCCTGAGAAGCTGTTTGACCATATTCCGAATAAACAGCGCTACATGTTTCAAGGCTCTTCGCCAGCATCATTAGAAAGCCAAGCGGTATCTGATCCATACGGAAGCATCGAGCCGCCATTTACGTACCAGCTGCTTCGCCAAAAACCGCTGACGACCTCTGGGGGAACTGTCCGTATTGTCGATTCACGAAACTTCCCTGTTTCAAAAACCATTGCAGCTGCGCTTGTTGAAGTAAAGCCTGGCGGCATGAGAGAAATGCACTGGCACCCTAATAATGATGAGTGGCAATACTATTTAACCGGTACAGCCAAAATGACGGTCTTTGGAGCCGGGGGCACTGCCCGCACCTTTAATTATAGAGCAGGTGATGTTGGATATGTTCCCTTTGGTATGGGACATTACATCCAAAATACCGGTCAAACGAGCCTTTGGTTTTTAGAAATGTTTAAAAGTGATCGCTTTGCAGATATTTCGTTGAATCAGTGGATGGCCTTAACTCCTCATCAATTAGTGAAAGAGCATTTGCATGTAGATGATGCCATGATTCGTGCGCTTCATAAAGAAAAATCACCTGTCGTGACATATAAAAGGTCATGAACATAAAAAAACCGATCCATCTGTGCTGATCGGTTTTTTGATAATTAAATTTTAGGAAATCACAGAACGCTGCTGCACTTTTTTCCCCCACACGATGGATGCAATGAAGCTTATGCACAGCACTAGTGTTCCAAGCATAAAAGGAAACTCAATATTCACATCAAATAAAATCCCCGCAAGGCTCGGTCCAACAATATTGGCAAGGCTCATAAAGGACGTATTGAGACCGCCTGCTACTCCTTGCTGATTACCTGCCATTTTCGACAGCAATGTATTGAGGGCTGGACGAACAAATGATGTGGCCGACAAAAATAAAATAGAGCCTGCAAAGATTAGCCAAAAGGACGGCGCAATCCGGCAAACGATGAGCATTAAAGCCGCACCTAGCAGTGCATAACGTACGACGCGCATTTCACCAAATCGTTTCACAAAAGCATTCACCAACGCACCTTGGACAAGCACGCCAGCAAGGCCCGCAACCGTAATCACAAACGCAATATCTTTCGGTGTAAATCCATGTTTTTGGTCTACATATAAGCCGAAAATCGATTCAAAGTGAATGATGCCAAAATTGAGGACAAACGCCAATATAAACAAAAAACCGTAGGATGTCTTTAAAGCTTGCATCATTTGTACAAACGGGTTGAAATGAATGTCTTTGTTTAGCCGCGCCTCCTCCTGCTTTTCCTTTGTTAATGTTTCAGGTAAGAACAGGATGGACAATAGGGTAGAAAGAGCGGCAAAGGAACCTGCGATGAGAAAAGGAAAAGCAATCCCATACTCCACCAAATAGCCGCCTACGCCAGGTCCAATGACAAAGCCTAACGTCATCGCTGCACTAAATAGCCCCATTCCTTTCCCTCGATCTTTCTCACTTGTGATATCAGCGATGTATGCAAACATGGCTGGCATGAGTAAAGCTCCGGCAGCACCGCCTAAAAATCGAGACACAAACAGCATCCAAAGCTGATCAGCAAATGCAAAAATAAACTGGGCAATTGTAAAGCCTGCGATCCCAGCAATGATCAATTTTCTACGTCCAAATCGATCGGTCAGTGCGCCTGCGACCGGTGATAAAGCAAATTGCGTAAGACCTGTTGCAGCGACAAGAAAACCGAGTGTTTTTCCTGTTGCGCCAAAAGCTTCAATGTAACTTGGCATGACAGGGACAATAAGGCCAAAGCCAAGCATGGCAATAAAAATATTGAGCATTAAAATATATAATCTGCCCATTTTCTTCATATCAAAAAACCTCTTTCTGCTAAATAAATGAAAATGATGACAAAAATGATCAGAACTTCTTCAGTATAGCGATATCACTATCTATAAGTCTAGTTTTTCAAAATTTAGTTTTCTTTTCCAAATAAAAAAATACCCGCAAATAGCGAGTATTCTTATGACATTATTCACCTTGTTCATAGATAGAAAGAGCCGCCTGAAGCCCTGCGCCGCAATGGATGGATGCACCGTGTTTGATTAGAATTGCTTCTAGCCCTGCTAACACAAAAAGCACATTTTCTTTTCTGCAACTATAGCCCATTGTGCCAATTCTCCATATACGTCCAGCTAGCGGTCCAAAGGAGCTGGCAATTTCAATGCCAAAATGCTTAAGCAGATCGGAACGTACCGCCTCTCCATCTATACCACTTGGAATCTCAATACATGTCACAACTGGCATTTTACAATGTGGATCACCGAACAATTCAAGTCCCATCGCTTCAAGGCCTTTCATCAAGGCTTTCTCGTGATATGCATGCCTTTTGAAACGCTCAGACAGACCTTCTTCCAACACAACACGAACCCCTTCACGAAGTGCATAGAGCATTGTTGTCGCTTCTGTATGGTGATTTAATCGCCTAGGGCTCCAATAATCCTGAAGCTGGCTAAGGTCAAAGTAATTGCTTTTGATTGGAGAAATATCCATTTGCTCCTGCAATTCATCCTGTGTTGCAATTCCCTTTTCCACTTTCTTTCTCGATTCAACGACAGCTGCCACCCGGTCATTATACGTGATAGGAGACATACCTGATGGAACCGACAAGCACTTCTGCGTACCGCCAATCGCTGCATCAATCTTCCATTCGTCCACTTTTACCTCGGCCCCGCCAATGGTTGCTACAGCGTCTACTATGAACAACGCATCCAGTTCTCGGCACGCTTCACCAATTTGCTCAAGCGGCTGCAATCGTCCTGTGGATGTTTCACCATGGACCATCGCAACGATTTTAGGTCTCACCTGTTTCATTTCCTGAATGATATCACTAGGGTCAAAAACCGTTCCCCATTCACATTCCATTGTATGTACATCAGCCCCATAACGCTGTCCTATTTCAATGAGAAGATGACCGAACCGGCCAAAGACAGGCACAAGCATCGAATCACCCGGCTCAATGACACTGGCAAGTACAGCTTCTAGCCCTGAACGAGATGTGCCGTCAATCGGAAAAGCCCATTCATTTTCTGTTTGGAAAAGGGATCGCAATAAGGTCATCGTCTCATTCATGATCTGTGTAAATGCTGGATCAAATTGACCGAGAATAGGCGTACTCATTACACGGAGCACCCTTGGATCTACTTCAACAGGTCCTGGTGTCATAATTGTTCTTGAAGGTATTTGCAGTTCTTTCACGTTA
Organism: Bacillus pumilus; assembly: GCF_009937765.1. NCBI lineage: Bacteria > Bacillati > Bacillota > Bacilli > Caryophanales > Bacillaceae > Bacillus > Bacillus pumilus. The sequence goes on from NZ_CP047089.1 coordinate 671,040, forward strand.
TCCATCCTTTCCCTTGCTGTCATCCTATATGCCCACTTATACCGTAATGCTGATAAAATAGCAATCTCTTTTCCTACGAATTTATTACATAAAATTTACGATAAATCCATTTATTTCTTTCTGACAATATGATAGAAATAAAGAGAATACATTCCCTATCAAGGAGGAAATCGAATGAAGAGAACCATATTTGGAACTGTCGCTGCCGGTATCATGATATTCGGTACGTTAGCCGCCCCGCTACCGCAAGCTGCGAATGCTCAAAACTTTACTCTGAATGAACCGAGCCAAACGATCACATTTTCCCCGTTACAGCTTCAAAACGAAACATCTGCACAACAAGCGAAAACTACCGCTTCAAGTCAAATCGATTCCTATTATCAATCTGCTAATGGCAAATCAGGACCCGCTCTCAAGAAAGCTTTACACGATATTATTGATGATCATAAGCAGCTATCCTACAGCCAGGTTTGGGATGCCTTAAAGAAAACGGATGAAGATCCAAAAAATCCAAACAACGTGCTCTTACTCTATAGCGGTGTCTCTCGCTCAAAGCAATCAAATGGCGGTAATGTCGGCCAGTGGAACCGGGAGCATGTGTGGGCTAAGTCACACGGAAATTTTGGGACAAGCCAAGGCCCAGGTACAGACCTCCATCATCTGCGGGCAACAGACGTACAAACGAATAGCACTCGTGGAAATTTAGATTTTGATATGGGCGGAAATGAATACAAGGGAGCACCAGGCAATTTCTACGATAGCGACTCATTCGAACCTCATAGCCGGGTGAAAGGGGATGTGGCAAGAATGCTCTTTTATATGGCGGTGCGATACGAAGGTGATGACCGCTTTCCTGATTTAGAATTAAACGACAAAGTGAATAACGGCAGCGCCCCTCTTCACGGTAAAATGTCCATACTTCTCAAGTGGCACAAACAAGACCCTGTCGATCAAATCGAACGGAACCGCAACGAGATCATTTATCAAAACTACCAGAACAACCGCAATCCCTTTATCGATCACCCAGAATGGGCAAGTGAGATTTGGGAATAAAAAGAAAGGCACTGCTACGAACAGGCAGTGCCTTTCTTTTTATCAAGCGGACAGACAAGACAATAATCGAGACTCTCCGATTTTTTCTCGAGCTTATAATACATACAGCAAGTCTTTCGATTGGATGTTTCTAGTAAACTGTCATCTAAGTTTAAGCTGTGATGAAATGGATTTTGTTTTGCTCCGAATACATCACCCGCTGCTTGCTTCAGATACAGATAGTCCTCTCGCACGCGCTGCTTCACCGCAAGGTCTTCAGCCTCCCGCATCATGCTACGATAAAGAGAATTGATACGAACTGCTACATTCTCCCACAAAATAGTGTATGGAAGTCTTGACGTGCGCTTCAGTACATCTAAAAGAGGTGTAACACACTCCGTAAACAGCGCATGTACAACCTGCTCTCTCCATTCATTCCGATCTCCTTCTAATGGAACAAACGAACATAATGACTCATCAATTTCGATTTTCCGATCCTCTCTAAAGACACATGCTTCTGGTGGAAATTGATAGACAACGTCATACAGCGTCATCATGTACAAAGAGGAACTGACCGCTAAGTAGGCATAACGCTTTGAAAACATCGACGCTGCTACAGCTACATTCGGTGCATGCATCGCTTCTTTTTCAGCTTCTAATAAACGCAGGACAGATGCTTCTGAAAAAAGCGCAGCAAGTGTGCGATCAGATGTCATTGGTCCATTTGTGATGTGTACGCCGAAATCAAGTAATTCTCTCTCCACCCACTCTGGCCTCATATCAAAACCTCCATCTTCTGTTTATCGATTTCTCTGCTGGTATAACAAATAAATAAAGAACGGTGCCCCAATTGCAGCTGTGAATACACCTGCTGGTACATCTAATGGTAGAAAAGCCGTTCTAGCGACTAAATCTGCGAGCATCACGAGAATACTCCCAACAAGCGCAGATGCCGGGACCAGCGCAATGAAAAAACGGCCGATGATCATCCGTGCAACATGCGGCGCCATCAGTCCAACAAATTCAATACCGCCAGCAAAGGCAACGGCAATCCCCGCCAATGTCACACTCATCAGTAGAAAGAATAGCCTTTTTGCCTGCACTTTCACCCCAAGCCCTGTGGCAAGATCATCCCCAAGCTCCTTCACATTCATCGTTCTTGCTAACACCATGACAATCGGTAAAATGATCATGATCCAAGGAAGCATCGACATGACGTCCTTCATCGTAGAACCATATAAACTGCCTGTCAGCCAAATATATGATTTTGTCGTCGTCATCGTATCACTAAGAACTAGAGTAAACGTCACACACGCCTTCATGATGGCAGAAATCCCGATGCCCATGAGGACAAGTGTGATCGGCTTCACCCCTTTTTTCCATGAAAGCAAATAAATCAGACACGAGACAGCAAAAGCCCCTGCAATCGCCCATAAGGATTGATACGCAATAGGTACAGTGCCCATCCAAAAAACAATAAACATAATCGCACCGAACGAAGCACCACTCGTAATCCCAATGATGTCAGGCGATGCAAGCGGATTGCGGATTAATCCTTGCAAAATAAGCCCTGATACCGCAAGCGCAGCCCCCACTAAGACAGCCAGCAATGTTCTTGGAATTCTCAGTGTATTGAGCACAAAGGTATTTCCCTCTCCTTGACCGATTAAATGAAGAAGCACATCCATAGGCGAAATAAACCGGCTACCCATACAGAGACTGAGAATAAATAATCCAAAAGCAATGGCCGTCAATAAAAGTAAAATCAAAAACGTCCGCTTTGAAAATTGAAATGAAATGCGCCCGCCCTTTGAACGCACTGTATATGTTTTAGCCACCTGTCTTCAACCCCTTGCGCACGAGATAAACAAATAGAGGCGCTCCTGCTACCGCCGTCATGACACCAATCGGTACTTCCTGCGGCATGATCAAAAAACGAGCCGCAAGGTCTGCGACAAGTAAAAGAGATGCCCCCACTACGGCACAATACGGCAGTACCCAGCGGTGGTCAGGTCCGACAAGCTTTTTCACAATATGCGGCACTAGAAAACCAACAAATCCAATCGATCCTGCGACAGCGACGGAGCCACCCGCTAAAAAGACGACGAGAACTCCCATCGTGATTTTCAGCATCAGCGTACGTTGACCAAGTCCCTTCGCAATATCATCTCCTGACAAAAGGACATTGATGGAGCGTCCAAGAAGCAGCGCCACAACTGTCGCACCTAAAATATAAGGCAAAACAGGGAGCAGCATATCAATGCTTCTACCAGACACTGAACCCGCCATCCAGAACAGAATGCTTTGAATTGATTGTTCATTTACAATCAAAAGACCTTGTGTAAAAGACGCAAACAGTGCAGATATCGCCGCACCTGCAAGGACAATTTTGACCGGTGTCAATCCATCTCTTCCAATGGAGCCCAAAAGAAAAACAAGCATCCCTGCAATTGCCGCACCTAAAAAGGCTGTCCACATATAGCCTGTTAATGACTCTGTTGAAAAGAAGACAATTGAAATGACGATAAAAAATAGTCCACCTGCATTAATTCCTAACAAATCTGGCGCCGCAAGCGGATTTCTCGTTAATGCCTGCATCAATGCACCTGAGATGGCTAGACTTGATCCAACAACCGTTGCAATTAAAGCTCTTGATAATCTGGATGTCATGACAATGACACTGTTTGGATCCGATTCATCAAAATGAAGAAACGCATGGATGGTGGCTTTGAGGGAAATCGAGGTTTGCCCAAGAGAAATGCTGAGCATAAAAAAGACCAACATCAATACGACGAATCCAGCAAAAAGCAGCGCCTTGCTCGAATCTTTTTTTAATAAACTTCTCATCTGATTCCCGCTTTCAATCTGTTATGGAAAAAGGAGAAAATGGTTTTTCACATTTTCTCCTCTGTTATCCTTATTTATCAATTCCGAGACGATCATAAATATCATCAAGCATCATGTTTGCAGCGATAATACCGCCACCCATGTTCCAAGTGATTTCATCCACTTTATGCACTTGTTTCGCTTTCACTGCGTCAAGCTGCTTCCATAAAGGATGACTCGTCCACTCTTTATAAGCCTTTTCAACCGCTTTATCCTGATCATCCATGAAGTAATAGATCACATCTGCATCCATTTGCGGAATGCTTTCTTTGTCTGTCAGTGTTATGATGTCTTGCTTCTTATCTTTGACATTCTTAGGTCCTTCAAAGCCTAGCTCTGTTAAAATGGACCCTGCGAATCCAGTTTGATAGATTCTAGCATGATCTGCACGGAAGTTCACCACAGACACACTCATTGGCCAGTTTTTGATATCTTTTTTCGCTTTTTCTTTGAAGTCAGCGACACGGTCATCCCACTTCGTTAGCAATTCTTTTGATTTGTCTTGCTCATTTAAAGCATCACCCATTAATTTCACTGTATCTTTAAATGTGAATACGGTTTCTGTTGCAACCGTTGGAGCGATTTCTTTCAGCTGATCAAAAATTTGCTCGTGGCGGATTTTTGATGCAATGATCAAATCTGGGTTCAGTTTTTCAATTTCCTCTAAGTTTGGCTGTGTTTCTTGCCCAACAATTTTGACATCCTTTAAGTCATCTCTTAAATATTTATACGTAGGTGCTTCTAGCCATGATTCAACAACACCCACTGGTTTAATGCCCATCGCGACTGCTGCATCGGTTGCTCCTTGGTACAGCGTCACCACACGTTTAGGCGATCCTTTAATTTCAGTTGAACCGATAGCGCTTTCAACGGTTCTTGTTTTTTCTTTACTATTTGACTTGCCTTCATTGCTATTGCTGCCGCAAGCTGCAAGTAAAACGATGGAGAGCACAACTAATAGCGACCAAAAAGATTTTTTGAACATGTACCTCACCTATCCATTCTATATGTAGTCATATCATTTGATAACGATTCTCATTATCACACTATGATTTTATCATAGAAAAGGATGGTGTCAATGTAAATTTTTAAGAAAAAGGGAGAGAGTTGACTGGTTGTTCATACTAAATAGAACGACTCCACATTTGGACCGTCTTGCCGATTTGTTTTCCCGCTTCGAGTAACACCGACAAATGGGTATGTCCATCCAGCACTTCATAGACTGATTGTTGCTTGATCTCTTCATGTGGCAGTTCATGATAGGCAGACATTTTTTCTATATCATACAGCTCATCCTCGCTGCCTACTAACATCGCATAGGGCTGATCAATCCCAGCAAATTTCTTTTTAGGTGCGGACGGGGTTAAGGCAAGGGATAGATTGACGGTGATGGCCGTCAATAAAAGCTGGTCTTGCTCAACTACCCATGCTGGATAATGAAAACGCACGGCTTCAGAATGACCCATCAGCCTTCCTTTTGTCATGGCAGACAAAAAGAATTTCCATACTTGAACGCTCGCAAAAGGAATTTGATCAGGCCTTGCAGTGTCTGATTGATAACCAAATTCAGGTGCAATAAAAAAGTAACCATCTACTTCTCTTTTTTTCGGCCAAGATAGGTAGTTTAGCAGTAATCCCGCTCCAGATGAATGCCCGCAAAGATAAACAGCTCCTTGATGCTGCTGTTTGACCGTATCCACAAACTGCGAAATATCTTGCCACACATCTGTGACAGTAGGTGTATCACCTTTTTTTCCATCCGAATGGCCGTGACCTCTTAAATCGATTAAAAACGTATTCACTTGAAAATCATGCTGAAGCGTATAGGCGATATGCTCGTAACCAGCTAAACTATGAGCACCACCGCCATGAATCAAGATGACATTGGCCTGCGTCTTCTCTTCTGATAAAAATGGATAATACGCAAGGCTTGTACCATCATGTGATGAAATGAATTGTCTTTCTGGAATATGTACAGGGGCTGCCTGCTGCATACTTGCAAATGAGAATGGTTCGGTCTTGGTGTCTGTCAATTTTTTCGCTCCTTCAAACAGAAACGAGAATGGCCAGCTGCGCTAGTCATCCTCATTCCTATATCTTATTCATTGCATTCTTTCAAAGGGAAGGTATTACTTTCAATAATCGTGACAATTTGGTTTAACGCTTTTTTTGCTTCTGGTATAGGGAAAACAGGAAACACATGATTCATTTTAGGATATTCTATATAGTTTATTGGAAACCCCTGCTTATCTGCTATCTCTTTGAATTTACGGGCATCTGGAAGGAAGAATTCGTGAGTGCCTATAAAAACAGAAATTCGTCCCAGTGCTTTGATCTCCCCGTAGATTGGACTGACTAAGTGGTGTGTTTCATCCATGTCACCAGCATATCTTTTTCCTGCTTCAATTAATAAGGCTAGATTGAGCATTGGTTCAGCAGCGATATCTGGGTTGCTTAATGTAACATCTAGCCATGGTGATAAAAGAATGATATTCCCTGGCTGCGGCAAGCCCTTTTTTGCCAAGTATTGAGCAAAAGCTAACGATAAACCTCCACCAGCAGAATCACCCATGATGACGATATTTTCAGGTGTTCCTTTCTCTAAAAGAGCTTGGTACACAGGAAGGACACTCTCGATCGCATCCATATACTGATAGTTCGGTGCTTTTGGATAAACCGGCACATACACCGTACTATTTAATTGCTTCGTTAATCGATCTAAAAAACGCCAATGCCAAGTCAAAGGCTGTTCAATATAGCCCCCACCGTGTATAAACAACACCTGATGGTCATCCGGCTGGACATTTGATTTCAACATATACGTATCGACTGGAAACGAGTGATTTTTAGTGATTTTGTACTTATTCTTAATTTTTTCAGGCAATTCATAAGGTAATTCATTTGCCCTTCTTCTTTCTTCTAGATAATCATTTACATTGAGTTTCTTTTTCGTCAAAACAAGCAGCTTTTCTACTAAAAAACTTTGAATGCTTCGCATATGATCGACCCCTATTCATTGAATCATGATGACCAATGTCGATGGAAAGATAAGGCTTCTAAAGCATACCATATGAAGATGTACATCAGGAAAAAACCTTTTTATCCAACTGATCATTCACCATAACAAACAGTTATTCATTAATGAACAACTGTTTGTTTACTGTTACTCATATTCTACTTTTTAGATGCATGTCAATCAATTGTCAATCTGACCTTAACCGTTTATTAATAGACAGATAACGACTGAGTGTTCATCAATGTCCAGACACGAAAAAAGACGAACGGTCATCGTTCGTCTTCTTCCCTCACTTCACTTCTTCATGCTCCTGAACCGCATGTCGTTTACTAGCGATAAAGAGGGCAACGGTCATGGCTAAAATGGTCAGCGCCCACCAGAAGGTCGATACAGCCTCTTTATGATCGATGATAATCAAACGGATGACGGCTGTGATGCCAATATAAATAAAATAGCGAAGTGGAAAATGAAAGTTTGATTTAAAGTACTTAATAATTAAGGCAATAAACTCAAAGTACATAAAGAAGATCAGCAGCTCACCAAGCATTTCATAATAGCTTTCTCCTTTGTTGACCACATTCTTGTAGACGAATTGGACAATATACCAAGTCTCACTAATTAAGAGGACACTTAAAGCAATGGCCAGAAAGAATAGACAAATATTCAGAAGACCTTGCAAGAGATCGGGTACCTTTTGGAAGTTGTTGAATCGTTTCATTAGATTGTCTCTCCATTCCATGTTATTCATTTGTCACCTATATTTTAATGTGCCAGAAACGCAGCACAATGTAGTAAACGCCGTTCTTTTCCATCCTTTCAAACTGCCCGTGCATACGGGACATCATTCGTATTATGCTTCGTTCACCAAGTCTAGTGCTTTCCTGCGTGTCATTTGTCTCGTTTATCGCATTGCTGATATGGATCTCAAAGATTTCTTGATCGGATAAAAATGTGAGATTGATGTCCTTTTTCGGGTCAGCGTATTTCAGTATGTTCGACATCAGATTATCAAACACTCGGCCAAGCTCCTCGACATTCACGTTGATATAGCTGTCTGGCAGCTCTCCTAAAAGATGAACCTTAAATGTCTCTTGCTGCAAAATCGCCACCTGATCTGATAAGAGATCGTAAATAACCTCTTTGACTGCAACTGTCTCAAGCTCAGGTTCATGTTCTTTATCAAGTAGAAAATAGGCGAACAGGTTATCAGATAGATTTTTCAATTGCAGTGCTTTTTCATAAGCACTTGCTATATATTGATCTTTACGGGTATCCGCTCCAGCCTCCTCTTTTTTCGCAAACTCCAAATTCATCATTAGCGACGTCAGCGGTGTTCTCATATCGTGTGACATTTCAGTAACCAAGCTGCGGCTCTCTTCTTGCAGCTCATCGATCGCTTGAAGCTTGTCCAAAAAAGCTTTACGAAGGTCCTCAATACTTTTGGCAATCATCGCTAATTCGTCATGCCCTTTCACTGTCATCTCATAGTCCAGCTCGCCGCCTTCAAGAATATGAATGTCTTGATGAATCGTTTGCAAGTAGCGTAAACTTTTGCGAATACCGAGAAGAACAATGAGGAGAAAAATAAGCGTTGCTCCGAGCAGCTCGAGTGTAAACGCAAGATCGTGGTAACGAGACGAATAGAAACCATCCACCATGACCCGACCTTCACCGTCGCTAAACTGAACCGGAAACGAATGATGCTCGGCGTACTGGGTCACCTTTTCTTTTCCATACGCCGATTCATCCGCAGCCGAATAGATGGAGTCATATTGTAGCACCTCATCCTTGAAGATGGTCAAATTAATGTAATTCTCTTTTTTCACCCACTCACCAAACGCTTGTCGATCTGTTGAAGACAGCTTATTCTCAGACACATAACGACTGAATTTTTGAATATATTTAGCTGACTCCTCCTCGTAATACTCGTCCGAACTCAAGTATCCGTCAATGAGCTCATTGGTGATCTTTTGCAGCGTCATAAAAACAAGACCGCTCACAATGGCAGCCGCCAAAATCAGCCATGCCAGCTTCTTAGCTAGCGTATATTTACGATGTGCCAAATCGGTATCCTCTTCCCCATTCGGTTTTGATATAGAAAGGACGTGCAGGATCATCCTCAATTTTGGCACGCAACTTTCGAATATGCACCATCACCGTATTGTTGGAACAATAGAAATAAGGCTGTCCCCACACGCTCTCATAAATATTTTGGGCTGAAAAGATTTTGTTTCGCCTGCTCATCAGCAGTTTCAACATACGATATTCTAAATCAGACAGCTTGATTTGTTGATTTTCTTTCCACACTTCATTAAATTCTTCGCTCACCCTTAGCTTACCCCCAACAAGAAAAGTTTCTTCCTGTTCCTTTTTTTCCTGATAGACGGTGTACCTGCGTAATTGTGCAATGACTCTAGCATGAAGCTCTTCTTGTGAAAAAGGTTTTGTCATATAATCATCCCCGCCGGCAAGTAAGCCTTCGGTTTTATCGAATGTACTTGATTTGGCTGTTAGAAATAGAATTGGGACATTTGAAGAGGCTCTCATCTGCTGGCACGTTTCGATGCCTGAGAGCCCCGGCATCATCACATCCAAAATCACCAAATCGAGCGAATCGTCCACAAACTTCAATGCTTGCTCGCCATTCATCGCTCTCAGCACCTCATATCCAGCACGTGTAAGGGATTCTTGCAAAAGGTCTCCAATATCCTGATCATCTTCTACGACTAATATTCGATGCGTCATGTCTCTCTCACCTCATGATACGTGATGTACTTTCTTTTATGTCTTTACTATATATCATCTAGCTATGTGAAAAGATACAGCTTAAATCTTAACAGTTTATGAAATTGACCGTTCTCCATCAATTTGTCACATTTATTTTCAAAGAAATGGATCTTCATAATTTGTTAAGAATTGGGATGTATATTGAATCATTGTAAGGATCGATGGATTGATCCGAATGACTTTTATCATAACAAGAAAAGGAGCATGGATATGAATGAAAACAAAGTAGCACACGCGATGAGTTTGAAAGATCGGGTTCATTTCTTAGACATCGTACGGGGATTTGCTTTAATGGGTATTATTTTGGTGAATTACTTTTTGATTGTGGATTCGGCGAAAGGGTTTGATCTGGGAGCAAATGATGTCTTTCACAACTTGGTGAATTGGTTCGCCTCAGGGAAATTCATTACGCTGTTCTCCTTCCTATTCGGTGTTGGTTTTATGATTTTTATGGACCGAGCCGCTCAGAAGGTGGACAGTCCGAACAAGCTGTTTGCCCGCAGATTAACCATTCTCTTAGGATTTGGTCTTCTGCATTTAACTTTTGTTTGGATTGGTGATATTTTAGCGTATTATGCAGTCGCTGGCTTTTTATTGCTTTTCTTTTACAAACGCACAGCCAAAACCATCGGATACTGGTTGATCGCACTCTTTGTGATTCAATTGCTCACGCCCTTTTTCACGATGCTGCTCAATACCGTCAGTTCAGGATCATCAGGCAAGCCGGACTTTGCTGATTTTGAATTAATCAGCCACAACAGTCTGACTTATTTAGCATCGATTGGTGATCGGTGGACAGATATGATAACGATGGCTTCAAGTTCTTTTTCTACTGTCTATTCTATGTTTTTCATGTTTTTACTTGGTGTGTATTTTGTGAAAATGGCGTTTTTCAAAAACATGGAGGCGAAAAAAACGATTTGGAATCGGATTTGGCTCATCTGTACAATCGCTTTTCTCATCACTCAAAGCAGTACGATCATTGTAGCAATCAATCCTTTTGAAAATACACTCTGGGTGAGCATTGCCACTGCTCTGGAACAAAACGGGGGACTAACTGGCAGTATGTTTTATATGAGTACACTTGCGATGCTGTTTCTGCACGTTCCTCAGCTGCGAGGTGCTTTGATGGTCTTTACAAAAGTAGGACGGATGTCCCTGACCTGTTATTTGCTTCACTCGATCATTGGAACTCTGCTATTTCTAAAGTATGGAGCGGGGCTTGTCGATCATCTTCAGCCGGCTGGTACGTTCTTCATGGCTATTGGCGTGTATGTCTTTCTTGTGCTTTTCAGTACGTTTTGGTTAAAACGGTTTAAGTATGGACCGATGGAATTTATTTGGCGTCAGCTGACGTATGGGAAGGTCACTGACCAATCGAAAACAAATACATTTCATGCGGCGAAGTAAAAGCAAAAAGGCGAATGGCTACAATTCGCCTTTTTTAATATGATGAGTTTTTTGTGATTCAGAGACAATCCGTTCTCTTTCAATACTGATCAATCATTTCTTGCAATTGAGTCAAATAACTCTCTTTTAATTCATCTGGGTATTCTATTTTCACATGTTTCCCAAATGTGATCAAATAATGAGTCATATACGATAATTCTTCTTGGTTGTACCCACCCATAATATAAGGAGTATCATCAACGATCTCCAATCTCATATTTGGATAATGATTTTTCAAAAATTTTTCTTTCCCTTGTTCCGTTAATCGACATTTAAATGAGATATCATGATAAGTTTTTTCGTACTCCACCTGCATTGCTTTTAATTCTTCCTTCGTATAGGTGTCACTGCCTTCTTCTTCAATGATCAAGTCCTTCATAAAATCACATCTATAGATGCCCCACTTTTTATTTTGAACATCATATGCTTCGGTGAACCAAATCCCATTTCGATAAAACAACTCAAGAAATTGCAGCCTCATCCTTTTATTTTCATATTGAGTGTACGTCATCTTCACGATTTGATCTTCCATCATCGCCTGTAAAATCAATTCCAAATGATTTTGCTCACTCACTGGTGCGACATTATAGTAATGAATCACTTCCAAAGTCTCTGTAATCATTTGTTTTCTCTCATCAGACATTGTGGCAAACAGTTTTTGCCGAATTTGCGAGTAGGACTTTTTAAATGGAGTGGCTGACAGCAAGTCTAGCGCTTTAAGTGCGAAAAAAATAGCTTGAACTTCATCGGTATTGAAATAAATAGGCACTAATGGAGATTGATTCACCAGTCGATATCCTCCATGTCTGCCAGGTTCAACATAAAAAGCTAAACCCATGGACTCTAGCTCTTCTATATCTCTTAAAGCCGTCCTTTTAGAAATGCCAAATTCGGATTGTAAGTCCTTTAACTGAAAAGAGTGTTTATCGCTTAAAAAAATAAGTTCTTGGTTTAATCGTTCTGATTTTTTCATTTTGATTTTCCTTCTAAAATAGGTGACATTTTTTGTCACCTTTATATTTTATAATTAGTTTATCAAAAGAAAAGGAGCATGTATATGCAAACATTAATCATTAACGCGCACCCTGATTTCACTCATCGAGAAAGTTATTCAAATAAACTGCAAACACTATTTTTAGAACAGTTTAAAGAGAAATTCCCTCATGAAGAACCAACCATTTTACATTTACATGAAACTGAAATTCCTCGTATCGAAAAAGACCAGCTGCTACGTATTTGGGATAAGCAAGCATCTGAACAAACATTAACAGCTACCGAAGAAAAAATCGCTGCTGCTTCCTCTGCTTTATTGGCTCAATTCAAAGCACATCATCGAATTGTGATTATTTCACCTGTTCATAATTTTAATGTGACGTCACATATGAAAGATTATATAGATAATATCTTAATTGCTAGAGAAACATTCAAATATACAGAAAATGGTTCAGTTGGTCTGATGACTGACGATTATCGTGTACTTTTGCTTCAAGCAAGCGGCTCAATTTTCACAAATAACGATCGCTACACACCTCTGGAATTCTCACATTACTACCTAAAAGAAATATTCCAAAACTTGATGGGCTTTCAACAATTTCATATTGTCCGAGCACAAGGAACAGCGATTTTAGAAGAAGAAACGATCTTGACAACTGCAGCTGACGATTTGTCTAAAGCTTTTGATGAGTTTTACTCGCATGGCGAGATATGAATTGGATTTTTTCAAAAATAAAAAGACCAAAAACGTTTGATATCACGTTTTTGGTCTTTTATTATTAGCCGATTGAACCTTCCATTTCGAACTTGATTAACTTTGCTCGAAATGACACGAATTGATTTGCAACAAAACCACTCAAACCTTTGATAGAAAGCCATTTCTTCAAAAGGTTTAAAATGAATTATAATATCGAGTTGGCACGGATTTAGCACGATTTTGGCTCGAAGGTTGTTGGCATAAGAGTTTTCAACTTATAAAAAAATCTAAGTAGATGTTATAGCTTTAGAACCCACCATCAAAACGTGGGTTCTATACTATACTGTGTTGTACCATACTTAAAGAAAGGGCTCTTATAATTTTGCTTTGCCTTTTCGTTTTTGTTTGCGGCTCAATCTTCTGTTCATTAATTTTTTCCATATTATCCGAAACGATAAAATAGTTTCTTCTTCTATCCCTAAATGGTCACGTAAAACTAATTGATCTATCTCATCCAAGATAGGCTCTATATCTTTCTTAGCTCTAATCGTTCGGTCAATTTTTTCAATTAAATCTTCAACAATCCCCGAATTTAAGGATTGAAGGTTTGGAAGCATTACCTTTTCAACTTCCCCTGGCAATATTTCTAATACTCCTCCACCATAACTTCTGCCCTCAATTTCAGTGAATGCAAACGTAATGCTATTATAATAAGATAACAATACTTTTTCTCTATTAATTTCCTCATTAAACTTTACTCTATGCATTGTATCAGTGCTAACAGCATTGATATCGTTTAGAACAAACTTAGGAAAAGTGTTATTTCTACGAAGAAAGAATGCGTCAGGTACCCATATAGATGGAACACGATACCATCTCTCTCTGATACTACATTTATACCCTATATGTGCTTCTTCTTCTTCCCCACGTCGGATATATGCTTTATGTCCTTCTGGATATTCTTCATAAGGAATATTCGGAAAATCTATAAGATGAGCTGCTGTTCCTTTATTGACATTACCCAACCAATCTTGTTCTGTAAAATATAAGCCACTAGCATGGGAACTCCTCCCAATAAGGGGGCGTACAACATTTTGTAGCTCATATTCCTCAACAACATTTTTATTAACTGAGAAATATTCATTATTTCCTGTTGTAATTCCGATATCAACATCTGCAATTTCAGAAAATGCAACAAAACGCTCATCTTCTTGAATCTGATAAATCAGATTAGCTTCTTCTGGCTCTAAGAAATATTTTGTCCATTTATCCTTGTCTTGCATTGCTCTCTGGTAATTTATAGGTGTACGAAAAACCTCTTCTTCATTAAGGAAATCTGTATTTTGCCATTCAATAACCCTTATAGTACTTTTAGAAGTTGAGAGCTTGTCCTTATCTTTCTCTCCAAGAAGAATAACAACTTCCTGCTGTACATCAGGAAAGACAAGTTCTTTAAAAGTTATAACAGTAGTTCGGGATAAATTATTGACTAAAAATAATCTAAGATCCTCAGCATAGGCTACTTGTAATAATTCTGCTGGGATAACTAATCCGATTTTACCGTTATCATTTAACAACTCCACACACGCCACTACAAATGAAACCCAGGAATTAATAAGTTTATTCGATTTCATCCCATTTGAAACTAATATATCTGATTGAGTTTCTCTCTGTGCTGCGGTTAAATACTGATACCTAATATAAGGTGGATTTCCCACAATGGCGTCAAAGCGCTGTTGTGTTCCAAAAAGGGAATCTTTTTTTTCTTCATAGACATTGTAAAAGTCTGCATTAATAACATCTATATTAGGGCAATTTTTAACTCTCACTTTCGCCTTTTTAGACTCTTCTTCATCAAATTCAACAGCTAGACATTTTAATTGAGAAATCCGAGGATGTACAGAGAGTGACTCGAGAAATGCTCCATCCCCACAACTTGGCTCAAAGACAGTAGTTGTTTGATCATTATGGAGTGCCCATTTTACTATGAAGTCAGTTAATTCTTTTGGCGTGTAGTAGCCCCCACGTAATTTTTGCGCTGAATTTTGAGCCTTTAATTTCATTTACATCACCTTTGTTTCCTTCATTAAAACTCGCATTAATTCTTCTATACCGTATAATTTAGTTACATTATCAGTTATTTCTCTAATCAAACCTCTTCTTTCACGAAGTAATGCAGTTCTTTCCTTATTACTTAATTTTTTAGCAAGCTTATCATTAATTTGATAAATCTTCCTTGTTGCTTCAACAATATCATTATAAAAGCAAACTTGCACCTTGTTTTCAAAATCTATAGTTCGAACAGGCATATCATAAAGAACAGCAGTACCTGTTGCGTTAAATCCACCTTCAAAGTCACTACCTATTATAGATGATAAGATTTGATACGCAGGGTGGCTTAGTACTGCCTGAATGTACTCAAGTTCATATGGACTACCATCTTTTTGAGCAATTGCAACATAACCAGCAGTTCCTCCCGAAGCAATAAGCATATCATTTTTGTCCATTCTATACAATGGAACTTCGTTTTTCATGACCTTTACAATTAACTTATCTTTATTATTAAAGCTAGTAAGGTGTTGACTTCGACCATAATGATACCAAGTGTCTGATGTAGCATGTTTTACGTCCCTTCCTTTTTTAGAGGGACTTAACTGCTTTGGTAACAACCGATCATAATTATCTTTTAAGTACTCCCACGTTCCGGGGAATTCAGATTCCAATGTTTCTTTATCGATAATTTCCCCATCCATGTCATAAGGGAATATTAAATACATTCTTGGGAGCTCATAATCATATGTCCCCTTACCTTTTTCTTTTCCTACGGGTTTAAAGTAATCACGAACAATTCCTTTTTCTATTTGATATGTCTTTCCGTTTTTTTGGATTTCATAATTAGTTTTTGTTTCGCCAATAATTTCTTTTAAACCAAAAGGGTACACATCTTCTGCGCTAGTTTGAATACCATTTAAAACTTCTGTAATATCCTTTAATTTAACAGAATTTTCATATAACTTTTCCAGAAGAAGTTTTTCATTTGGATTAGTAACTAAAATCCAAGGTGCATCACTAATCACATGACTAGCGTATTTTACCCGTTTAAGTTTACTAAGATCTTGTTGGTTTACCCACCATTCTTGTAAATCAGTAACCTCTTCAAAGACGAACTCTTCTTGTTGTTCTTTCTTAGCTGTTAGAATACAGCTATAGGTTAATATTTTTTTGTGTGCAAACAATTGTGTTGACCCAAAATCAATAAATTCCGAAACATAGCTATTCTCAGTTAAAATTTTACGCAAATAAACACCGGAAGAAATTTTTGAAAACTTAGATGGAACGATATAACAAAGAACTCCACCTTCTTTGAGCATTTCCAAAGCTCGTTCAATAAATATAAAATATTTATCAAATTGCTTATAAGATGACTCATATTTATTTTTGTATATTGCAACTTCTTGTTTAGGCAATATGTTTATCATATCGTCTGTTGTTACATATGGAGGATTTCCAATAATAACATCAAAATCTCGAACTCCATTTGCAAATTCAAAATCAAATGGGAAAATGTTGTTTCTATCTTCATCAGTTATTTTCTTCTTTCCTAAATAATCAGTTTGAATAAGTGAATTTCCAGCTTGTATGTTTTCATCCAACATTGGGAGAATTTCATTGTATCCCTCTAGGGTTGGAGTAGTTTCATTATCTAATAAACTTATCAAAAGACTAAACTTTGCTGCTTCCACTGCATTGGCGTCTATATCAATACCATAAATACAAGAAGTTAGTATCTCTTTTTTATCTTCAAAAGGTATATGTCCTATTCCATCTTCACCAGGAATTAAATGTTCCGGTTCATGATCTTGGTACCAATTGGTACAATATTGAATTAAATAATCAAGTACCTCTAAAAGAAATACACCTGAACCACATGCAATATCAGCAATTTTTATTTTTAGTATTTCTTGTGGAGCTTTCCCTTCAATTGTTGGTGCTAAAGTTTTATTCACCATATATCTGACAATTTCTGTTGGTGTTGATACAACATCTCGATTTACATTCTCCGCCTTTTTTGTCAGACCAATTGTCCCATCTTCTTTTATATATAATTTTTCGGTTAAAAAGTATTCGTATATTTCGCCTAACAAATTCGCTTCTATCACTGCAAATTCATATGGACTCTGAGGTCTATACAATTTGTTTACAATATCCATTATTATCTGATTATTTAGATCAATGATAATATGATCTCCATTAAACAAACCTGAATTGTACTTTTTATCAGCTTCTTCAAACATTTTTAGCATCTTTTCTTGGACTTCATTTGGATCTTCAATGGTTTTTTGTAGGTTATGATATATTGGTAAATTCCTGTCTTCACACAAGCGTAAAAATATCATTTGATTAATAAATTTTTGTATTAAGTCACTTATTATAGCAAGCGAATATTCGGGGTGACTTTTATACAGTTCATTTGCTAATAGTAATCTCCATTGCCTAATTTGTTGTAGGAATAGCTCGTCAATTGGCATATGTACTCCTTGGTTCACCAAATCTTCGAGATTATTCTCAAAACTCCCACTATAGACAGTTTCTTTCGAAAGCAGTTTTTCAATTTCGTCAAAATTTTCTTCATACTTACTATAATGTATAGGTTGCATTAATAAAGCAGTATAAGGATTATCTGTTTCCTTCGGCTCTACGGTTGCGTCGTATATAAGAAGGTACTCAAAGTTTGTAAGTACCGTAATTAAGTGTTTCGCATTGTATCCGTAACGTCTAGCTTGTAAGATTGATTCCATATCGGAAAGAATTCTAACTGCCGGTTTTTTTGCTTCGGTAAAAAATTTCTTTACTCCCGACAGTGTAAATGCATAGTCTGGTCTGGATGTTGAAGTCAAATAGTTTTCACGCATTACTTCTCTTAAATTAGGTCTTACATTATTTCTGTTATGAATATCCCAACCCAAAATTTCAAAAAAAGGATCAATAAATTCATTTCTAGTATCAGTTTCGTTATATCTGCTTTTAGCTTCGGTATAATACTTTTCATTACTTTTAAATTTTTCAACGAGTTTTTTTAATTCTTCTTTTTTATCCATCGTTTTCCCCCGTTTTCAATAGATCTCCATAGAATGATTTTAACATACAATTTTTTTGATACATTCTCTACTTTTAGTACGAAAAACTTAGTAAATAAATTTTTGGGTAGGAGGTAGAAGATGAATACTTTAACAGAAGATAACTTGGCAACATCTACGGATATTGTAAATATCGATAAGGAAATTGAACGTATAAGAAGTCTGTTAGAAAAGGAAACAGATTAAAAATTGGAGGTTGTCCGCTTGTATCTACTTATGCATCATGAGGTCTCTACTTCAATTGCTAGTGTAGATGAATTAGCCAATTTCCTTCGAACAAGAGAAGTAAATACTGATTTATTAAGCTGATGATACTCATGTTGATGTAACCGAAAAATAGAAGAAGACGAACTTAAAAAGTTCGCCTCCTACACTAAAAGATAATTTCAACTTGGCACGACACCAAATTGGCGCGGGATGAAACCCCTCAAACCTTTGATATATAAAGGTTAACCAATAGAACCTTCCATCTCAAACTTAATCAAACGGTTCATTTCAACGGCGTATTCCATTGGTAGTTCTTTTGTGAATGGCTCGATGAAGCCCATGACGATCATTTCTGTTGCTTCTTCTTCAGAAATTCCGCGGCTCATCAAGTAGAATAGCTGCTCTTCTGATACTTTTGATACCTTCGCTTCGTGCTCTAATGAAATGTTGTCGTTTAAGATTTCATTGTAAGGGATCGTATCAGATGTTGATTTGTTATCCATGATGAGTGTGTCACACTCGATGTTTGAGCGTGCACCCTCTGCTTTACGTCCGAAGTGAACGATTCCGCGGTATGTGACTTTACCACCTTGTTTGGAAATCGATTTCGATACGATCGTTGAAGATGTGTTTGGTGCAAGGTGAATCATTTTTGCACCTGCATCTTGGTGCTGACCTTTACCTGCTAGGGCAATACTTAATGTCATACCACGTGCGCCTTCACCTTTTAGGATGACGGCTGGGTATTTCATTGTCAGCTTAGAACCGATGTTTCCATCAATCCATTCCATCGTTGCATTTTCTTCACATACTGTACGTTTCGTCACAAGGTTGAAGACGTTGTTTGCCCAGTTTTGAATCGTTGTATAACGGCAGTAGCCGCCTTTTTTCACGATGATTTCAACAACCGCACTGTGAAGTGAGTTTGTTGTGTAAACTGGAGCTGTACAGCCTTCTACGTAATGCACATGTGCGCCTTCATCAACAATGATCAGTGTACGCTCGAACTGACCCATGTTCTCAGAGTTGATACGGAAGTATGCTTGAAGTGGAGTATCTACTTTTACCCCTTTTGGTACGTAGATAAATGAACCACCAGACCATACAGCCGAGTTAAGCGCAGCAAATTTGTTGTCAGTCGGAGGAATGACTTTTGCCCAGTGCTCACGGAAGATGTCTTCGTTTTCTTTTAATGCGCTGTCTGTATCTTTAAACACAATGCCTAGATCTTCAAGGTCTTGCTTCATGTTATGATACACAACTTCAGATTCATACTGAGCAGATACACCTGCTAAGTACTTTTGCTCTGCTTCTGGGATCCCAAGCTTATCAAAGGTTTGTTTGATTTCTTCTGGTACTTCATCCCAAGAACGCTCAGAGCGCTCTGATGGCTTTACGTAGTACGTAATTTCATCAAAGTTTAATGCATTTAAATCTCCGCCCCATTGTGGCATCGGCATGTTGTAAAAGTGCTCAAGAGATTTCAAACGGAAATCGAGCATCCACTGAGGCTCTTCTTTCATACGAGAAATTTCTTCAACGATCTCTTTTGTTAGTCCGCGCTCTGAACGGAAAATGGAAACGTCTTTATCAGAAAAGCCGTATTTATATTCACCAACATCTGGCATTTTTTTAGCCATCCATTTTCACTCCAATCTTATGATTTGCCGTTATCTTCGGCAGATGCGCCTTTTTCAAGCGCCTTCCATGATAATGTTGCACATTTAATGCGGGCAGGGAATTTTGCCACTCCTTGCAGCGCCTCAATATCACCAAGATCAATGGAATCGTCGTATTCTTTTCCTAGCATCATATCGGAGAAAATCTGAGACATTTTCAAAGCTGTTTCAATATCTTTCCCTTTAATCGCCTGCGTCATCATAGAGGCAGATGCCATCGAAATCGAGCATCCTTCTCCTTCAAATTTCGCATCGGTGACTTTTTCGTCTTCGATTTTCATCGTGAGACGAATGCGGTCACCACACGTAGGGTTGTTCATATCGACGACAATGCTGTCGTTTAACACACCTTTGTTTCTCGGATTTTTATAATGATCCATAATCACTTGTCTGTACAGTGTGTCTAAGTTTACATTAAAAGACATTCGTAAAATACTCCTTTGTCTTACGGAGCGCTGCAATGAGTTGGTCAATCTCTTCTTCTGTATTATACAGATAGAAGCTTGCTCTTGCAGTCGCTGATACACCAAGCCATTTCATGAGCGGCTGTGCACAATGGTGTCCAGCACGAATGGCGACACCTTCCGTATCCAGAACAGTAGACGCATCATGCGGATGGACGTCATCTAAATTAAACGTCACAAGCCCAGCTCGGTGCTGCGGTCCATAAACAGTCGCACCATCAAGCTCCTTAAAGCGTTCAAGCGCATAAGTGGCAAGCTGATGCTCGTAACGGCTGACTTCCTCCATACCAATGTCATTTAAGAAATCAATCGCTTTTCCGAGTCCAACTGCTCCGGCAATAATCGGTGTTCCCGCTTCAAATTTCCACGGAAGCTCTTTCCAAGTAGAATCATACAGATCCACAAAGTCGATCATTTCACCGCCAAACTCAGCAGGCTCCATATTATTCAAAAGGTCCTTCTTCCCGTAAAGTACACCGATGCCAGTCGGTCCACACATTTTATGCCCAGAGAATGCGAAAAAGTCACAATCTAGATCCTGAACATCAATTTGCATGTGCGGGGTGCTCTGCGCACCATCGACAACGATAATAGCACCGTGATCGTGGGCAATTTTTGCGATGTCTTTAATCGGGTTGATGGTTCCTAATACGTTTGAAACATGTGTGACAGCGACGATTTTCGTTTGATGTGTGATCGTTTGCTTCACATCTTCAAGCGATAGCGTGCCGTCTTCCTGTAACGGAATGTATTTCAATGTGGCGCCAGTTGCTTTTGCTGCTTGCTGCCAAGGGATGATATTCGCATGGTGCTCCATGTGCGTAATGACAATCTCATCGCCTTCTTTGAGGTTTGCTCTAGCATAGCTGATCGCCACTGTGTTTAGTGCAGTTGTTGTACCTCTAGTAAAAATAATCTCCTGGACAGATGAAGCACGGATGAATGCACGAACTTTCTCTCTCGCACCCTCGTATGCGTCCGTTGCTCTTGTGCCAAGGGTATGAACACCCCTGTGGACGTTCGAGTTGTAAGACCGGTAATACTCATTCATTGCATCAATGACCACTCTTGGTTTTTGAGAAGTCGCTGCACTGTCCAAATACACCAAATCATGACCGTTCACTTGCTGATGAAGGATTGGAAATTGCTCACGAACGTCTTTGATATTCATTATTTTACTTTCCTTTCAATCACAGAAACGAGCTGTTTTTTAACTCCTTCAATCGGCAGTTCTTTGACGACTGGATTTAAGAAGCCATAAATCACAAGTCTTTCTGCATCTTCTTTGGAAATCCCGCGGCTCATGAGGTAATACAGTTGAATTGGATCGACACGTCCAACAGAAGCAGCATGCCCTGCTGTTACGTCATCTTCATCAATTAATAGAATTGGGTTTGCGTCACCGCGTGCTTTCTCACTCAGCATGAGAACACGTGATTCCTGTTCAGCATTTGACTTCGTTGCGCCATGCTCGATTTTACCGATTCCGTTAAAGATAGAGGATGCTTGATCCTTCATGACACCATGCTTCAAGATATACCCTTCAGAGTTTTTACCGAAGTGGATGATGCTTGTTGTAAAGTTTTCCGTTTGATTCCCGCGGCCGACAACAACTGATTTTGTATCACCGAATGTCCCGTCGCCCATAAGCTTTGTGATGTTTTCAGACACGACGTCTCCATCATTCATTAAGCCAAGCGCCCATTCGATTTTACTGTCACGGCCACTTGCCATACCGCGTCTATTCACATAGACTGTGACACCTTCTGAAAGGTTATCTACTGCACCGTAAGTGACGCGAGCATTAGCACCCGTGAACACTTCGGACACAATATTGAAGATGGCTTCTTCAGGTTTTGCTGTACTGATGTAGTTTTCTACATAAGTCACTGCACTATGATCGTCAGCTACAACGATGACATGGTTGAACAAAGTCGTGTCGTCGTTTTCATGTAGGTAGACGGCTTGAATTGGCGCTTCAAGTTCTACATTTTTCGGTACATAGAGGAAAGCTCCACCATTCACTAAAGCAGCATGTAAAGCTGTTAGTTTATGCTCATCTACTTTCACTGCATCCGTCATGAAGTATTTCTTCACTAGATCGCCATGTTCACGAAGCGCTGTATGAAGATCAGTGAAGATCACGCCTTTGTCTTTCGCTTCTGTTGAAAGAGACAAATATGCTGGCGTTTGATCACGCTGAATGTAAACTGTCTTATCGGTGTCCTCTAAATCAATGAGAGATTTCACTTCTTCAGGAAGCTCTTCTAATGATCCAAATGGTGCACTTTCGACTGTATGCTGTTTGAAATTGGTTAAATTCCATTTAGAAATATTCGTTTTGTCAGGCTTTGGCATTGGAAGGTCTTCTGCTTTTTCAAGAGCCTGTAAGCGAAGGGAACTCATCCATGCCGGTTCCTGATGCTTCTCGGAGAAGCTTTTGACATAATCTTGATCTACTGATAATTTCGTTTCTAATGTCATCAATAATCCTCCTAACGCTTACGCTTCTTGACCAACAGTTTCGTCTTCAATTCCTAACTCTTTTTTAATCCAATCATAGCCTTCTGCTTCTAGACGTTGTGCAAGCTCTGGTCCGCCAGATTTCACGATACGTCCTTGCATCATGACATGAACATGATCTGGTGTGATGTAGTTCAATAGACGCTGATAGTGAGTGATCATTAAGCAGCCGAAGCTTTCGCCGCGCATTCTGTTAATTCCTTTAGAAACCACTTTCAACGCATCGATATCAAGACCAGAATCGATTTCGTCAAGGATCGCAATTTTTGGTTCAATCATCATTAATTGAAGAATTTCATTGCGTTTTTTCTCCCCGCCTGAGAAACCTTCGTTTAGGTAGCGTTGCGCCATGTCTGGGTCCATTTCAAGGAACTCCATGTTTTCGTCCATTTTGCGAATGAATTTCATGAGAGAAATTTCATCGCCTTCTTCTCTGCGAGCGTTAATAGCAGAACGAAGGAAGTCCGCATTTGTCACACCACTAATTTCAGATGGGTATTGCATTGCAAGGAAAAGACCTGCTTGAGCGCGCTCATCTACTTCCATTTCAAGTACATCTTCGCCATCAAGCAAAATGCTGCCTTTTGTTACTTCATATTTAGGGTGACCCATAATGGCAGCAGATAAAGTTGATTTACCTGTACCATTTGGCCCCATTACTGCGTGGAATTCTCCACCTTTTATCTCGAGGTTTACACCCTTTAAGATTTCTTTCCCTTCAATCTCAACGTGCAAGTCCTTAATTGTTAATGTCGAAGCAGTCATATATCGATACCTCCAAAATAATCATTATTCTCAATTTATTCTCATTCTAATTTTATAACAAATTAAAAGTGAATACAACACATTCACGATAAGCGTGAGAGGATGCTCTCAAAATTCTAACAAAAAAAGCCGGTAGATAAAAGGATTTATGTCGAAAAGACTGTTTTCATAAAGAAAGGACGGGAAACTGTTCTCCCCGTCCCTTAGCTATTTAATAGCCTTGTATATTCATTTTTGCGAGCTGCCTTTTCTCATCTCGATAGGACTGCTCTCGTTTATATTCCACTTTCATCCGTAAGTCATGGTCTCTTTCGTACTCTGCATAGCTCATGCCATGAGCCTTATGCATGGCCTTTTCCATCTCGGCGGTATAATCCAATCCCAGTGTACTATGGTCCGAACAAATAATAAACCATTCCCTTCTTTAAGTGTAGCTTCATTGTATCAAAGGCTTGCGGCTTCACTCAAAAGGGATATAGTGCGCTATGCTGGCATATTTTCTCACACAATCGGCTGAGAAGAACTCAACTCCCTGATATGGAAAAATACCGCCCTTTCCTTCCCTTAATGCGTCTGTCCTCCAAATTCATCAATACATTGCTGAACGACAGTAATCCCTTGGCTCAATGCTGCCCCGCCGCCAAATGCTGCTGCTACGCTGACAACCTCTAGCAAATTTTCTTCTGTTGCGCCTTGGTCGAGCGCTCCCTTTGTATGATAAATCATGCAGTATTCATCCTGTGCATGAATACTGATGCCAAGGGCAATCATTTGTTTTTCCTTTTGCGTCAATGAATCGCTCTGAAAACATTGCTCCGTGAATTCATTGAATTTCTTCCCAAACACCGGCATTTTCTTCTGAAATTCACCCATTGCCGTTTTATAATCAGTCAGTGACTGCTGCATGGATCCGCTCATATGCTGTTCATTCATTTTCTATTCCATCCCTTCAGGTCATTTGTACATTTTTATTATGAGCGAGATTTGAAAAAATACACAAAAAACCTCGCTTTGACGAAAGCGAGGTTAACACATCGTTATTCAGATACCGGTAGTACAGCACCGTCATATTTTTTATCGATGAATTCTTTGATTTTATCAGAGTGAAGAACTTCCATTAAAGTCTTGATCTTATCTGATTTTTCTTCACCTTTGCGAACCGCCACAATGTTTGCATATGGGTTGTTCTTTGTTTGCTCAAGTTCGATTGAATCGTTTTTCGGATTCAATTTATTTTGGATCGCATAGTTAACGTTGATAAACACAGCATCGCCTTCACTGTTTTCATAAGCTTTCGCTGTTAGTTCAGGAGCGATTTTTTTGAACTTTAGGTTCTTTGGATTTTCTTTGATGTTCTTTACAGTAGCGTTGATTGTATCAACCTTTGGATCGAGTTTGATGACACCAGCATGTTGAAGCAGGGCAAGCATACGTCCTTGCTCAGCTACGTTGTTTGTCATGATGATCGTGCCACCGTTTGGAATATCTTTTACTGATTTGTATTTCTTAGAGTAGATACCGAATGGCTCAAGGTGAACCGCACCTGCACTCACTAGGTCGTAATCTTTGTTTGATTTATTTTCTTCATTTAAGTAAGGGATATGTTGGAAAAAGTTTGCATCCACTTCTTTTTCAGCTAACGCTTTGTTGTACATTTTATAATCACTAAGTACTTTCACTTTGAGATCGTAGCCTTTTTCTTTTAGAAGTGGTTTTGCTTCTTCAAGAATTTCGGCATGTGGTGTTTTTGAAGCGGCAACCGTAATGGTTTTGCTATCACTTGCGTTATTAGATGAACCGCATGCAGCCAAAATGCCTGCAAATGCTAGAAATAGTGCACTTAAAATCAATTTCTTCATAAATAAATCCTCCCTTATCGTTTATCAATTTTATTTGTAATCAAATCACCGATTATTTGAATAATAAAGACGATGATGAGAATAAACACAGTGGCAAAAAGTGTGACATCTGTATTACCAGATTGGTATCCTTCCACATAGGCAAGGTCACCAAGTCCACCTGCTCCAATTGCACCTGCAATCGCAGTTGAGCCAATTAAAGCAATCGCTGTTACGGTAATACCTGAAATGAGGGCTGGCAATGATTCTGGCAGCAATACTTTGAATATGATGGTCGACGTTTTCGCTCCCATTGAGCGTGCTGCTTCAATGACTCCTTTGTCTACCTCACGCAGCGCAATTTCGACAAGACGTGCATAGAATGGAGCTGACCCAATGACAAGGGCAGGCAGTGCTGCATTTGGACCTAGAATTGTATGCATTAAGAATTTCGTGAACCCTAATAAAAGAATAATTAAAATGATAAAAGGAATCGATCTGAAAATGTTGACGACTGCACCGATGACAGCATTGATCGGTTTATTTTCCCAAAGACCACCTTTTCCAGTAAGGAAAAGCAGGAGTCCAAGAATAATTCCGATCACAAAGGCAAACGCCAATGAAATGAGTGTCATATAAACCGTTTCACCCGTTGCATTCCAAATGACTTCTAAATCAACGTTCGGAAACCATTTCTCAAACATGTGTCATCACCTCAATTTCAACCTGTTTGCTTTGGATATAGGCGATGGCTTTTTCTACCTCAGTCTCTTCTCCATTAATATGGATAAAGAGTGTTCCAAACGCGCCTTCCTGCGTTTGAGAAATCTTCCCTTGAAGGATATTTACATCGACCTTGAAGGATCGAATGATTTCAGTGATGAGCGGCTGCTCGGCAGAATCACCAATAAAGGACAACCGTACGACCTGACCTTCTTTTACGCGCTCTAAGACGTGTTCGATTGTTTCTTTCGCTTCCTCTGGTTCAGCAAGCTGCTGGACGAATCGCTTCGTCATTTCTTCCTTCGGCTGTCTGAAAACGCGTAATACTTCGCCTTCTTCGACAATGCGTCCATTCTCCATCACCGCCACGCGATGACAAATTTTGCGAATGACATGCATTTCGTGTGTAATCAGCACAATCGTCAGCCCAAGTCGTTTATTGATATCTGCTAAAAGATCAAGGATAGAATCCGTTGTTTGCGGATCAAGCGCTGACGTTGCTTCGTCACAAAGAAGAACCTTTGGATCATTTGCTAATGCTCTCGCAATCCCCACACGCTGTTTTTGTCCGCCGCTAAGCTGAGACGGATACGCATTTTCTTTTCCTTCTAAACCGACTAATTTAATCAGTTCATTCGCACGCTCTCTCCGTTTCGATGTCGGTACACCTGCGATCTCAAGTGGGAACATAATATTTTGTCTCACTGTTCTTGACCAAAGTAGGTTAAAGTGCTGGAAAATCATGCTGATTTCTTGTCTTGCTTTCCGAAGTTTCGCATTCGATACTTCATTGATCCGGTTGCCTGCCACTTCAACAATTCCTTCTGTTGGCAGCTCCAGACCGTTTAATAGGCGAATCAGCGAGCTTTTTCCGGCACCGCTATACCCAATAATTCCGAATATTTCACCTTTACCAATATCCAAGTTGACGTCTTTCACGGCATCAACATTTCCGCTTTTTGAATGATACGTTTTTGATACATTCTGTAAATGGATCACAGTCTGTTCACCTGCTTTCTTGCTGAATCTATAGGTTGCCATCACAAACATTATTTATTCTTCCTGATGCCATGCTCCGCGCCTGGCTTGAGGTCAGTAAAAAAGACCTAACTGCAATGCAAGCAGAAAGGCCTTTTATGTTCAATACGCCTTTCTCTCATCTTTCAAAGCATTGCGGCTTTGAGTGAATTGGCACCAATTTCAGCTATGCTGACGGTTGCCGGGTTTCATAGGGCACGTCCCTCCACCTCTCTTAATAAGAGAAAATATGTTGTTTTATGTGATGTTCATGTTTTTACTAACGTAGAATATCATGCTACCCGAGATATGTCAACGCTGTAAATCGCTAATTTCCTAGTAAACGACTACGTTATCATTTTTCGAAAAAAACCGTTCGTCAGCCAGAGCACCGCCTCTAGTCTTAGGAGCGCGCGGAATGACCCTTTTACTTTCACTTGTCCCCTGCTAATTAACTGCTGTAAGGACATATCTCCATCTAATAATTGTAGTATTTCTTTTCTCTCACCATAAAAGATAAGATCCGATAACTCAATTGCAGGTAGTTTCTTCACTTCACCACGCTCATCCACAATCAATGTACAAGAGTCAGTTTCCGCCTCAAATGTAATCTTCAAGGATGATGATGAGAGCAGCGGTTTTAGCAATAAGCGCTGCCCTTTGTTACCATGGGTTTTCACTTTTTCCACATGTATAACCTCCCTGTCATTTGGTTATACATAACATTTCTCTACAAACATTCCCTTGTCCTTTATAAATAACTCGACAAATTTTCAGATGAATTGCTTGAAATATGACAAAAAACCGCTTTATTTAGCGGTTTCAATCATTTCATGAAGATATGGAACAGAGTGAAAGGCATAGCCTTTTTGCACCAGTTCGCCTTTTTTAAACAGTAGAAAGCAAGGAACGCTTTCGATCTCAAAAGCCTTCGCAAAGCCTGGTGAGTAGTTTAAGTTATTTTCGTAAAAAGGTACATCCGGCTGCATGGTGTCTACGACAGCGAGCATTTTCTTTGCCAGCTGGCATGTCCCGCAAAACGGTGTATATAAGTATAAAAGAAATAAATCGTCCTTTATTTCCTTGAAATCATGTTCTTCAATCTCTTTCATATACGTCCACCCTCATAAATATTTCGAATGAACATCAATGTTTGCAGCTAATAGGATAGATGCAATGTGGGCTGACGGTGAAGCGGCCACTTCACGGTACGTTCTGTCGACAAAAAGATGAAGCGCTTCAGGGAATTCTTTTCGAAATTGCTTCCGCAGTTTGTCGCCTGCATCGTCACTGTCTGCTAATATGTAAACGTCTTTCCCCAATAATTCGTCTACGAGCTGATCCAGCTTCGATGTACTGATCGTGCCATTGGTGCAAATGATGGTAACAGGTTCACTTATGACTTCTTTTAGCTTTTGTTTGTCTGTTTTACCTTCTACTATGATGACCTTTTCTACCTCTACATTCATCACGATCACCCGGCCCTTTTGACGTTGTTCAGTTCTCCCTTAGATTACAATCTTTCATCAAGGTTGTAAAGATTGGGCACTTGCACTAAAAAGACTGCAGCTTATGCTCACTGCAGCCTCATCTGTGATTAGCACCAGCCATTTTCATCATCACAGTCTACATATTTTTCTGTCCCGTGGGTCAGTGTATCCGTCAGACGATAAAAACGATTTTGATCATAGGAATAACCTGATTTTAACTCATATTGGTTTTCACTAATCATCGTGCCAATCTCTTCATTTTGATGATACAGCACCATGCCGCTTTCTTTGAATCGTCCAGTGACATGATCTGTTATATCCACCTGTTCTTTTTGAAAAGACAAATTGGACACCCCCCATAAAGGTAGAGTGTCCAATTTCACGTGAATTAGTCTTCTTTTGTCATTTCTTCATATTGCTCAGCAGTCATCAAGTTCTCAATTTCAGATGTATCAGCTGGCTCTACCACGATCATCCATGCTTTTTCGTATGGAGAGTCGTTGACGAATTCAGGGCTGTCATCCAGCTCATCGTTCACTTCAACAATTGTACCGTTGATCGGTGCGTAAAGCTCAGAAACTGTTTTCACTGATTCTACACTTCCGAAAGGCTCGTCCGCTGTAATTTTGTCTCCTACTTCAGGAAGCTCAACGAACACGATATCGCCTAGCTCAGATTGAGCAAAATGCGTAATACCGATACGCACCTTTTCCCCTTCTACTTTGACCCATTCATGTTCTTCTGAATAACGTAAATCTTTTGGTGTGCTCATTCAATACCCCTCCAGTCTTTTCTTTCAATCTATATTGAAGATACCACAATCTGAATGAAAGTTACATCATTTCCAGACGCTTTTAAATGTATCTTCATTAAATCCAATCGTGACTCGTTTACCGTCTGTTGTAATCGGACGCTTGATCAGCATTCCATTAGATGCGAGTAATTCTAGCTGCTCGTCCTCTGACATTGCAGGAAGTTGATCTTTCAGCTGTAGCTCTCGGTATTTCTGTCCACTTGTATTAAAGAACTTCTTCAACTCTAAGCCGCTTTTTTCGTAAAGGGCTTTTAATGTTTCTTTATTAGGCGTCTCTTCGACGATATGTATGCTGTTGATGTCTTTATTGTGTTCTTCCAGCCATTTTTTTGCTTTTCGACATGTACCGCAAGATGGGTATTCATAAAAATCTAAAGCCACCATTTTCACCTCCTGCAAATAGTGACAACATTTTATCACAAAATATTTTAAAAACCTAAATGTATGCTTACAAAAAGGTGCGGAAAGAAGACAAAGGGCTAAAATAAAGATCATTTTAGCCCTTTGTCAACAATCTGAGGTGCGGAATGATATCCGCAAATTTCAGCCGTCTTATACGATATATTTCTCTGCTTCAAAGATTCGTTTCGCCACTTCGCGCTTTTTGGCGATGACATTGATCGGGGTGAATCTTGTCAGTTTGCGAAGAGCTGACAGACTCATGCGGAGTGCATCTCCTTCTTCCATCGCGATCAAGGATTCTTTTGCATGGGCTTCAATTTTTAAGAAGGCCTCCTGCGTGAATATTTGTGTGTAAGCAAGCTTTTGAGTATTCTTATCTAGCCCTGATGCAGCGATTGCCTTTTCAGTACGCAGAATCGCCGATTCAGCAGCAAAAATTTCATTGACGATATCCGCTATGTTCACAAGAATCTCTTGCTCTTTGTCTAATGCTTTTCCATACTTCATCGCCGCCATTCCAGATACCATTAAGGCGATCTTTTTCGCATGGGCAAGCAAATATTTTTCTTGATCGAGCGGCTGATCACCCGGCTCTACCGGCATCATCATCATGAGCTCTTCCTGTAAGGTTTGCGCCTTTTGAAGAAGAGGAAGCTCTCCCTTCATCGCTTTCTTCAGAAATGTGCCTGGGACTAGCAGACGGTTGATTTCGTTTGTTCCTTCAAAAATACGGTTAATCCGGGAGTCACGATAGGCTCTTTCGACCTCGTATTCTTGCATAAATCCATATCCACCGTGAATCTGCACACCCTCATCCGCAATATAGTCTAAAGTTTCAGAGCCAAGCACTTTACAAAGAGAGCATTCAATGGCATATTCTGCAATGGACTGGGCAATTTGTTTGCCATCCTTTTGGTCTTCTTCACTTAATAGACCCATACGCTGTTCAAATAATCCGACTGTGCGGTAAACAGCACTTTCCATCGCATAGAGCTTTGCCGACATGTTGGCTACCTTTTCACCAATTAAGCTAAATCGAGAAATGGGCGTTTGGAATTGCTTACGCTGGTTTGCGTATTCTGCCGATAATTGAATGACACGTTTTGACGCGCCAACTGTCCCGACAGCCAGCTTGTAGCGTCCGATATTTAAAATGTTAAAGGCAATGACATGACCTCTGCCAGCCTCACCTAGTAAATTCTCTTTTGGCACTTGAGCATCCTCAAGGATTAACGTTCTCGTTGAGGACCCTTTAATGCCCATCTTTTTCTCTTCAGGTCCCGTTTTGACACCAGGGAAATCCTTTTCTACGATAAAAGCAGAGAAGTGTTCACCATCAATTTTCGCATATACGACAAAGACGTCGGCAAATGCGGAGTTTGTGATCCACTGTTTTTCCCCATTCAACACATAATGGGTTCCGGCTTCATTTAACACCGCAGTTGTCTTTGCTCCAAGAGCGTCAGAGCCTGATCCTGGTTCAGTTAGGGCATACGCCGCAATCGCTTCTCCAGAAGCGAGTCCTGGCAGATACGTTTCCTTTTGCGCTTGATTTCCGAACAGTACGATTGGCAGAGATCCAATGCCGACATGGGCGCCATAGGAAAGCGAGAAGCTCCCTGCTCTGGAAAATTTCTCAGTAATAATGGCTGAGCTGATTTTATCTAATCCGAGCCCTCCGAATTCTTCAGGCACGTCGGCTCCTAGCAGCCCAAGCTCTCCAGCCTTTTTAAGAAGCCTGACGGAATGCTCAAATTCATGCTTTTCAATTTGGTCTATATATGGAACAACGTCTTGTAAAATATAATCCTCTGTTGTCTTTCCAATCATTTGATGCTCATCAGAGAAATCCTCTGGTGTAAAGATATGCTCATAATTCGTCTCATCAATTAAGAAGCTTCCACCCTTTTTTACCTCTTCCATTGCTTTCATTCTGTTTTCCCCCTTTAGATCAATTCAAAAATTCCTGCTGCTCCCATGCCCCCGCCGATACACATTGTGACGATGCCAAATTGCTCGTTTCGCCGTTTCATTTCATGAATGAGTGACAGTGTCAATTTCGTTCCTGTACAGCCGAGCGGATGTCCTAGTGCGATTGCCCCGCCATTGACATTCACTTTCTCTTCATCAATTCCTAAATGACGAATGACTTGAATGGCCTGAGAGGCAAACGCTTCGTTTAATTCAAACAGTCCGATATCCTTCAGCTCAAGTCCAGCGATTTTCAGCGCACGTGGAATGGCTTCAATTGGACCGATCCCCATCACTTCAGGCGGTACACCACCAACAGCAAACGCTCTGAACTTGGCGAGCGGCTGAAGGGAAAGTGAGGATGCTTTCTCACGATCCATCATCATCACACACGCAGCTCCGTCACTTGTTTGTGAAGAGTTCCCTGCGGTCACCGTGCCTTTTGTTGAAAAAGCCGGACGCAAAGTGGAAAGAATCTCTTCCGTTGTCCCCGCTCTTACGCCTTCATCCTGTGAGAACGTGAATTGATGTTCTT
Organism: Bacillus pumilus; assembly: GCF_009937765.1. Taxonomy (NCBI): domain Bacteria; kingdom Bacillati; phylum Bacillota; class Bacilli; order Caryophanales; family Bacillaceae; genus Bacillus; species Bacillus pumilus. The sequence continues at coordinate 703,466 of NZ_CP047089.1, forward strand.
CTAATTGAAATTGCTCCCCTACCCGTCGCTCTGTTACATCAACGGATACAATTTCATCTGTAAATTTCCCTTCCTGTAATGCCTTGGCTGCCTTTTGATGACTTCTTACCGCAAAGGCGTCTTGATCTTGACGAGTGACCTGATACTTTTGCGCCACCTGCTCTGCCGTGTGGCCCATGCTCATATAGTATTCAGGTGCTTGCTCTGCCAAATGAGCATTCGGACGAATGGAATGACCCATCATTGGTACTTGTGACATTGATTCGACTCCACCGGCTAAGATTGTTTCTGCCTGACCGAGCATGATTCGTTCACCCGCATAAGCGATGGACTGAAGACCAGATGAACAGTAGCGGTTAATGGTGATGGCAGGGACTGTATACGGAAGTCCTGCTAACGCTCCAATATTCCGAGCCACATTTAACCCCTGCTCCGCTTCTGGTGTCGCACATCCGATGATCAAATCATCTATCTGTCCGTCGTAATCACCAGCACGCTTTAATGTTTCTTTTACACACAATGCGCCCATATCATCGGGTCGAACATGTTTTAACGATCCTTTTTTCGCCTTCCCTACTGGTGTTCTCGCGCCAGCGACAATGACTGCTTCTCTCATTTTGACTCCCCCTTAGTTACGTAAAGGTTTTCCTTTGACGAGCATGTGCTGCATGCGTGCTTGTGATTTTACTTCTCCTACAAGACTTAAAAATGCTTCTCTTTCAAGCTCTAATAAGTATTGCTCCTCTACCTCTGTTCCAAATGGCAGTTTTCCGCCGGAAATAACATGAGCTAATTTTTTAACAATGGTCATGTCATGCTCTGAAATGTATCCAGACAATCTCATATTTTCAGCCGCCAATATCATTGCTGCATAGCCTGTTTCTCCCATGACGGGCACCTTTTGCTTGAGCGGCGCACGATAACCTGCTTCATCAAGAGAGAGCACAAGTTGTTTCGCATCATAGATCAGGTGATCACCGTTCATACTGATTCGGTCACTCGCGCGCAGCATGTTCATATCCCGCGCTTCCTCTGCCGAAGTGGATACTTTAGCCATTGCAATGGTTTCAAATGTTTTCAGCGTGGCATCTTGTATAGCGGTCTCTGACGGCTTAGCTGCCCCTTGCAGATGGCGAAGATATAATTCTTTGTTTCCACCGCCGCCTGGAATCAGCCCTACTCCCGCTTCGACAAGACCCATGTATGCTTCACTGGACGCCTGAATAGCTGCGGCCGGCAGACAAACCTCTGTTCCGCCTCCGAGTGTCATACCGAACGGTGCAGCAACGACTGGACGGTCGCTATATTTCACCTTCATCATTGCCTGTTGGAAGCGGCGGATCACAAAGTCAATTTCAAAGAAATTATCGTCCTGAGCTTCCATTAAAATCAACGCAAGGTTGGCACCAACACAGAAGTTCTTGCCTTGGTTTCCGATGACAAGCCCTCTATAATTCTGTTCCACCTCATCGACAGCGCGATTGATCATGTCAATGACATCTAGTCCAATGGCATTGCTTTTGGAGTGAAATTCGAGCAAGGCGACATCGTCACCGATATCAATCAAGCTCGCACCAGCATTTTTAAAAATCACGCCGTGTTTCTTTTTCAATCTCGCTAAGGAAATATTCTTTTCGTTTCCTTTTTCCTGTTCATAAGCCCCGTTGTGATAAAACGAGCGCTCTCCATCTGCATTCTCTTGATAGAATGTGTCGTGTCCTTCTGACAGCATGTCTTGCACCCACTGCGGGATGCTGTGACCTTCTGCTTCCATGCGATCGACTGCTTTTTTCACACCAATTGCATCCCAGAGCTCAAATGGACCGTGCTGCCAGCCAAATCCCCATTTCATTGCGTTATCGATGGACTGGATATCATCCGCAATTTCGCCTGTTAACTGAGCTGAATAAAGGAGCACAGGTGCCGTCATGTTCCAGAGCAATTGGCCTGCACGCCCATCTTGATAAATAAGCGCTTTCAATTTCGCTTTCGTTCCCTTTTGCTGCTTCGCCATCTCAATGCCTGGATCTTTCAGCTTCGTTCGTTCTCCGTATGTGAGAGTCACAGGATCAATTTCTAAAATGGCCTTTCCATTTTTTTGATAAAACCCTTGCCCTGCCTTGCTGCCAATCCATCCTTTTTCAAGCATTCTTTCAATAAACTCAGGCAGCTGGAAAATATCTTTTTCCTTACCTTCGACTTGGTCATATACGTTGCGGGCTACATGGAAAAACGTGTCGAGCCCTACGACATCAAGTGTACGGAACGTCGCACTCTTCGGTCTTCCAATGAGGGGTCCTGTGACCGAATCCACCTCTCCAATGGTGTATTTGTTTTCAAGCATTTCACGCACTGTTACAAGGAGTCCATAAGTACCAATGCGATTGGCAATAAAGTTCGGCGTATCTTTCGCTTCAACGACGCCTTTCCCAAGTACATCCTCGCCAAACGTTTTCATAAATTGAAGTACTTCTGGATCTGTTTCTTGAATAGGAATGATTTCTAAAAGCTTTAAATAACGAGCTGGGTTAAAAAAATGTGTGCCTAAAAAGTGGCGTTTAAAATCCTCTGATCGGCCTTCTGCCATTTTTTCAACCGAAATTCCGGATGTATTGCTTGATACGATACTGCCTTCTTTGCGGTGTTCGTCGATGAGAGAGAATACGTGCTTTTTGATGCTGAGCTTTTCAGTAACGACTTCAATAATCCAGTCAGCTTCATGTAATAAGGAAAGGTGGTCTGTGAGATTTCCCGGTGTGATGTATGATAGGTTTTTTGCTGAAGTAAGAGGTGCTGGCTTTTGCTTTAATAATTTTTCCATCGCTTCTTGACTTAATCTATTCCGAACACTAGGGTGATCAAGCGTTCGCTTTTTTGCCGTTTCTTCCTTTGTCAGTTCGTTTGGCACAATATCTAGCAATGTGACTGGTATCCCGATATTGGCTAGATGCGCAGCAATGCCTGAACCCATGACACCTGAACCAATGACAGCTGCCTTGCGAATATGTTTGCCCATAAATATCCCCCTAAACATTTTGAATGAACAGTCATTCATTTTTTGTGCAAAAAAAAGCAATGCCTCTTTCTTTATCTTAAAAGATTTTCCGAAACAGTTCAAGAGTGGATTTCAAAATATTACACATTCTCATGTGCCTTATTTTACGGCGTATGAATTAAAGAGGAGAGGGCATTGTAAGAATGGAGGTGATGTCCACATGTCTCGTTTGAAGAAAAATCCATCGAAAGCAGGCGTAAGTGCTGCAAGTGTAAAAGGAAACGCAGGTCCATCACAGGAAGCAGACCTAGGCGGAAAAAAGACCAGTCAAAATCAGCAATATAAAAAGAATCAGTAAGGAAACAAAATTGTAAGGAGGAACACACCTTGAACAATCAGCAAATGAATATGCCCCCGCAAGTCATTTCAGTAAAGGATTCCTTGTACTTAGAGGATATGTTGAATTGGAACTTGATCGCTATGAAAAAGGCTCACTTTATGGCTGAGCATTGCCAAGACCAAACATTGAAACAAGAATTAAACCAAGTGGGCCAAATGCACCATCAGCATTACACACAAATTCTTCAGCATTTAGGCAGCTCAGGGCAAGGCCAGTCTACTGGCTTTATGCAATAGGAGGAAAAAAACATGGAACAACAAAACCAACAAAAAATCGGGAATCCTCAAACTCCGGTTCCCACGACAACAAACATGAATGATCGTGATTTTGTCACAGATCTCTTGTCGACTGAAAAATATATGACAAGCGGATACAACACAGCGCTCAACGAATTCAGTCATGAATCCCTTTATCAGGATATTCAGCGAATTGCGCTAGAAACTCAGAAAACACAAAGACATTTATATGATGTCATGTTCCGATATGGATGGTATTCTGTTGAAGCCGCTGAAGAGCAAAAACTCCAGCAGGCACACCAGAAGTTCCAGCAAACACTGACAGATCAATCTCCATACGGACCATCACAAATGTCATAAGAAAAAAACTGCCAGTAAAATGAAGATGGATATTCATAAAATAATGGATCCGATTTTATCCGGATCCATTATTTTCAAAATGACAATTTACACACAATGAAGATTCAGCAATTTTTATATAATATTAGAAATTAAACTATTTATTCTACCTAATATATACTATAATATAGAACATATTATAAGAAAAGGGAGTTTAGGAATAAATGTACAAAAAAAGCTTATTAATAATATTTTTTTCTTTGGTTTTATCAACATTATTTTTTAAGGGAAATATTGCAGTTGCAGAAGTAAATTCTTTAGATAATAAAAAAGTAATTTCTTCACTAAATAAAACTGCACAATCAAGGGCATCCACAAAATTTTTCTATGAAAGTATTAGAAATAACATAATGACATATTTTGATATGTTCGAAAACAGAGAGATCAACGAAAAAGAATTAGAAAAATTAATTAAAGAAAACATTTCCCCAGCCTTAAAAAATTCTGACGATCAAGTTGCTCTTGAATTAAGTGAAGAAAAATCAAAAATAAATACAATATCTATAAAAAGCTCCTATGTTGAATATTCATTAGGCAAATTAGGTGCTAATGCTAAAGAAATTAACCTTTTTGCAAAACATCCTCATAATGCTGCCAAAACTAAAAACATTGCAGATGTCGCTTCAAGAGAAGCTGCAAAACGATATTCTAAGTATACGCTATGGCAAGGGAATGGGGACGCTTATAGACACGCTTTATGGAATGCCATAATGACTAAAAATATCAGTAGGGATTGGGCTTACCAAGTAGGTTATGCACACGAAAATTTAAAACCCGGTGAAAAGGCTCCTGATTTGGATACAAAAATGGATATCACCAACAATTATAGAGGTAGGCTTGATGGAACTACATATAAAGACTATAATGATGTTCAGTTAACTCAAATCGTTGCTGATACAGTATCTAAAGGAAAAAAAGTTCGCATACGAACTTACACTTCAGGTAAAGCAGACAGAGTTTTAGATGGCGTTAAAACAAAGTATGTAAATAAATTTGTTGAAACAACTTCAGGTGGAAGAAAAAGATAGTGAAAAGATGTGACCTATATGAAGAAAATCTTTATAGCTATCACTTTATTACTAGGTAGTATAATTTATTTAATTTTCAGAATAACAAAACCCAAATTATACTTAAATAAATTTTCATACGAAGTAGATAATCCGATTAGCATCAAATGGAATTACATCCTCATAGACACTGGGTTTGTAAAAGATAATCCAAACTCAGTTTATGAAATTTGGATTACACCTATTTACATTATAATTATAATATCTCTTCTTCTTTTGTTTTTTGGCATTAAAAAAAAGTAATTTCACCAAACTACCTCTTCGTGTGGGGTAGTTTTTTATTTATCTTAAAATTTACCTTTATTGGCGCGATGAGCTTCGTTCAACTGTTTGATTCGTTGAATCGTGTGTTTGATTTCTTCTTTTGCTTCTGGATATGTTTCATTGAAATGCTTTGCTAGAGGCGGCATACTTTTGGCAATATGAGAATAGATGATCCACTGTTTCACCTCTTGTTTCAGTGCGTCTGTTGATTCGCCGAGCAGCAGCTCAGTATATTTCTCAAGCAAGCCTTCCAGCTTTTCATCTAGTTCATTTCCCATTGATCTTCCGCTCCTTTTTTTAGAAAAAAGCCTGACTCTGTACGTAACAGATGTCAGGCTTTTGACATACGATTATCTTGCAGCGAGAAATGTCTCCGCTTGCGCTTGCTGCACAATACAGCGTCCTCTGCCATGCGGAATACATAATGGCGTTCCGAATAAAGGATCTGTTGTCACTTGGCAGTTCATATCAAAGACATTTTTCACAAGATCACAATTAATGACCGTTTCTGGTCTTCCTTCTGCATAAATCGTCTTGTCTTTAATCGCTACAAGGTGATGAGCATATCTACATGCGAGATTCAGGTCATGAAGGACCATGACAATCGTGCGCTGCTCTTTTTCATTTAAGTCAAACAGAAGGTCAAGAATTTCAATTTGATGCGTCATGTCTAAATACGTCGTCGGCTCATCTAACAAGATGATATCCGTCTCCTGCGCTAACGTCATCGCAATCCATGCACGCTGTCTTTGTCCACCTGATAATGAATCGACCGTTCGATCAGCAAGGTCTTCCATCTTCGTTGACTTCAAAGCACGATTCACTGCTTCCTCGTCTTGCTTTGACCACTGCTTCAGCCAATTTTGATAAGGATATCTGCCTTGCTTCACTAGCTGATGCACGGTTAATCCTTCTGGCGCTTCTGGTCCTTGCGGAAGAATAGCAAGCTGTTTCGCTACTTCCTTTGTTGGTAATTTTGCAATGGAATGACCTTCAAGCAGGACAGAACCACCCATTGGCTTCATGAGACGGGCCAAAGAGCGAAGTAGCGTGGATTTACCGCATCCATTGCTGCCAATAAATACTGTGATTTCACCCTTAGGGATCGATACATTTAGTTCATCTATGATCATTGTTTCTCCGTAGCCTAAGCTTAAACCTTCAGTAGAAATGGCACTCATTCCGCTCAAACGCTCCTTTTCTCATGCAAATTTTTTGTATGAAATATCGTCTATTTATAGACGCAAAAGATCACTTATCTCCATTTAGTGTATCAGATTTAAGTGATTTTGAAAATCATTTTCAATTAAAAAATGAGAAAGTTCCGTTTCACTTCTTCTTTTGGAATGTACGTTTGGTCCCATCTTCCAGCTTCATATCGACTTGAATTCGCTGATAATCGTCATCTAAATTAAAAGCAGCTAATAGCTCATTTACATACGTTTCATTGATCTTCGCACTAGGAACAGACATATCATTTAGCTTCATCTTCATCTCGCGTAATGCTTCTTCACCTTCATAGCGGACACCGTTCATATGATCACGAATCAGTGCTTCTTCTTTGCCTTTTACCTGACGATAGGTGGCTTCGTATAATTCGCTTTTCTGCCCGTATTGAACATGCAGGTGGAGATGCTCAAATGGAAGTTCCTTCATTTGAACCGCTGAGAGACTCTCTGCTTCTGCTTCCTTTGTTTGCTGGAGCGGCTCGATCGATTGACAGCCAGACAGCATAAAAAGCAGCACTCCTATTTGTCCCGCCTTCTTCCAACACATCATGTGCTTCCTCCTATTTCTTATCATCGCTTTTTATTCTTCTCCATCCTTCTTTTCGTTATTCAATAAAAGATCAGGCTATGGTAAATTGAAACAAAAAGGAGGTACGAGATGATGAAAAGGACAGCCATTGTAACTGGTGCCAATAGCGGCTTTGGCAAGCTCATCACGATAGGCCTCGCCAAACAAGGCTATACAGTGATTGCAGGTGTCAGGCAGGAAGCCAATGCGAAAAAGCTTGCCGAAGAAATCGAGCAAGCCTCTTTATCTGAAGCAATACATATTGCAGCATTAGATGTGACCGACACGCAGTCGATTCAAGTATTTCAGAAAAAGCTACATACTTACGCCCCCATTACCTTGCTTGTCAACAATGCCGGAACAGCCTATGCCGGTTTTGCTGAAGAGGTTCCTGTTGATACGTTCCGCCAGCAATTTAATGTCAATGTTTTCGGAGTCATGGAAGTGACACAAGCCGTCCTTCCGTTTATGACAAATGGTGCAAAGATATTCAATATGAGCAGCATCAGCGGATTAATGGGAATGCCCGCACTTTCTCCTTATGTATCCTCCAAGTTTGCTTTAGAGGGCTACACAGAGAGCTTACGCATTGAACTTGCCTCGTTCGGTATACAGGCAGCCTTGATCGAACCAGGCTCTTTCCAAACGAATATTTGGAACACGTCTATGAACGAGCACATGTTACAACCAGAAGAAGGCTCAAAATACATACACCTCTATCAAAAGATGATGGCTCATATCAATGCTCAAAAATCAAACTACGGGGACCCGCGTGAAGTCGCAGAGCTTGTGATTCGATTAGCCGAGAAGAAGCGGCTGAAAAAGCTGAGATATCCAATTGGGAAAGGAGTGCGACTTTCATTTACCGCAAAGCAGCTCTTACCTTGGAGCATGTGGGAAAAAATCATATTACGTACACTCTCTTCAAAAAAATAAGCATAAAAAAACAGGTAGACCTTTAACGTCCACCTGTTTTTTTCATTTATTCAGTTTCAGACTGTCCAAGAGTAATATCTAAGTTCTTGTTTTTCCCTTCACGAATAACAGTCATTGTTGTTTTATCGCCAACTTTTGTTTCTTTGTACAAAATTTCTTTTAGCTGAGAGCTGTTCGCCACGTTTTTCCCTTTAAACTTGATGATGACATCTCCAGACTTCAAGCCTGCTTTTTGTGCAGGTGATCCTTTTGATACATCCTTTACGTAAATCCCTTTGCCGATTTGTTTATCAAATAGGCCAAGCGTATTTTCTTGATACGTTTCAGGCACTTGCTCAAGGTCAATCATTTGTACGCCAAGGTAAGGACGTTCAACCTTTCCGTTTTTCAACAGCTCATCTACAATCGGTTTGACATCGTTACTTGGAATCGCAAAGCCGAGTGATTCCACACCGCTTTCGCTAATTTTCAAGCTGTTGATACCGATGACTTGACCATCTGTATTGATAAGCGGTCCACCGCTGTTTCCTGGATTGATCGCTGCATCTGTTTGCAGTACATTCATTTCCACCGTACCAGATGACGTGTTCGCTTCAACTGTACGATCAAGACCACTGATAATTCCTTCTGTCACAGTACCAGAGAATTGGGCACCAAGCGGGTTCCCAATTGCGATTACTTTGTCTCCAGCACGGAGCTTAGAAGAATCACCAAAGCTCGCCACTTTATCAATGCCATCTGCATTGATTTCTACAACAGCTAAATCTGTCATCACGTCACTGCCGACAAGCTTCGCATCTTTTGTTTTTCCGTCATACAGTGTGACCTTCAGTTTATTGGCACCCTCGACTACGTGGTTATTTGTAATAATGTATGCTTTTTTGCCATCTTTTTTAAAGATGACACCAGAACCCGTTCCAGCTTCTGCTTCTGTAGAATCGCCGCTAAGGCCAAACGAATTTTGAGTAGTTTGATAGTTTGAGACACCCACAATGGTTGGCTCTAAATCTTCTACCATATCAGAGACATTCGTGGCATTGGTGATTTGTTTTGTTGAGAAATTCTCAGAGGTCGCCGGTTCACTTGACGCTGTTTGCGTTTGATTATTTGCGGCAGTGTCCTGTGACTGCGGCAAAAGCGGTGTAATGCCAAGCACAAGGCCTCCGCCAATAATTCCTCCAAGGATCGGACTGAGCCATGCTGCTTTCCGCTTTTTCTCCTTTTTCGACGCACGGTCATCTCCCATTTGAGGAGAATGGTTTGTCACACTCTCCTGAGTGGCAGAAGCTTCGTTTTCATGAGGTTGAAAAACGAGTTCCTTTTCTTTTTCAGGTTCGTCTATTTGTTTCTCATTCTCTTGATGTACATCTTCTTGTTGATTCAACTTCTTCTCTTCATCTTCTCTTCGAAAATCCATCGCTTACACTCCTTTACATCATGTTCATGACTTGCTTGATTCATATGTGTAGATAGGACTCATGTCCTCTTAATGGCAATATCATTGAAGATACTACATGACAATATGTCAAATTATATAATACTTATTCATAGAAAAAAAGCAAGGTGCGCACATTCGTGAAAAGCACCTATTGAACTGCCTTTTGTCTATGCCCTTTTTTCCCTTGAGCTTATCATAAACAAACATTATGGGATAATGATGAGAAGAATATGTGAAATTGTGAAAAAAGCGTGTGATTGTTGACATGCCGCCTTTGTATCCCGTTATAATGACGTTGAGAGGATGTGGAAGACTTTGTCGTACACCATTTATTTAGTGGAAGATGAACAAAACTTAAACGAACTTTTAACCAAATATTTAGAAAGTGAAAATTGGAATGTTTCCTCTTTTTTAACCGGAGAAACGGCACGCGAAGCAATGAACAAGCCGCCGCATCTATGGATTTTAGATATCATGCTGCCTGATACTGATGGCTACACACTCATTAAAGAAATTAAAGCCGCATCACCTGACGTACCGGTCATTTTCATTTCAGCACGCGATGCAGATATCGATCGTGTCCTTGGGTTAGAGCTGGGAAGCAGTGATTATATTGCGAAGCCATTTCTTCCACGCGAGCTGATCATTCGGGTGCAAAAGCTGCTTGAGCTTGTATACAAAAACAGCGATACACCGCAGCAGCAAAGTGTCACACCCGTCTCCTCCTATGTCATTCATGAGGATGTAAGAGAGGTGTATGAAGGAGATCAGCTCATTAATTTAACTTCTAAGGAATTTGACTTGCTGCTTTTATTTACACACCACCAAGGACATGCTTTTTCTCGTGAAGATATTCTCGTCAAAATTTGGGGACACGATTACTTCGGGACAGATCGTGTGGTGGATGACCTTGTCAGACGATTGCGCAAAAAAATGCCCGACTTAAAGGTCGAGACCATCTATGGATTTGGCTATAGGATGCTAAAAGGATGAAGAACAAACCACTCGCTTTTCAAATTTGGATCGTCATCTCTGGTATTTTGCTCACCATCTCGATTGTCCTGATCATCTTATTTTCGAATACATTACGAAACTTTTTCACGAATGAAATTTATAAAAATATCGAAAACGAACAACAGGTGCTCACAGAATATCCATTGAACCGAGACGGCTCGCCAAAGTCGACACCGGAAAACCGATCGGTGCAGCACATTCTGATTCCGTCAGATGAATTAAACCAAATGGCGCAATTTTTTCCGCACGCTTTTATTGAGAAAATCCAATCCTTTGTGAAAAAACAAAAAAGCGCAACGAAACGCTATTCTGAAGAGGTGAACGGCCAGCACATCTTTTTTGTCATCAAAAAAGTATCAACAGGCAATACACAATATATTCTGTTGTCTTATGCGCCAGATTCTTATCGAGACGACCTGTCTTTTACACTGTTTAAACAGCTGATCTTTATCTTGAGCACCGTTATTTTATTAAGCTGGATTCCATCGATTTGGCTTGCCCGCTATTTATCCCGTCCAATCGTTGCGTTTGAAAAGCACGTGAAGCGGATTGCACAAGAGGACTGGGACGATCCTGTCATCGTTGACCGGCAAGATGAAATCGGAAAGCTTGGTCATACCATTGAAGAAATGAGACAAAAACTCATTCAAAAGGATGAAACAGAACGGACTCTTTTGCAAAATATCTCACATGACTTAAAGACACCTGTCATGGTCATCCGCGGCTATACGCAGTCGATTAAAGATGGTATTTTTCCTAAGGGAGATCTTGAACAAACGGTGGAAGTCATTGAAGGTGAAGCGGAAAAGCTTGAGAAGAAAATCAAGGATTTGCTGTACTTAACAAAGCTTGATTATTTATCAAATCAACACCCTGCACATGCTTCCTTCCTGCTCAGTAATACGATGCTGGAAGTGGTCGACCGAATACGTTGGTCGAAAAATGAATTGCAGTGGAACGTGGACTTAGATGATGAGGCTGCTCTTGAAGGCGATCCAGAACAATGGAGCAAACTATTTGAGAATGTACTAGAAAATCAACTTCGCTACGCAAAAAGTAAAATTGACATTCAAATGAAACAGGAAGAGGATCAAATACGCATTGTCATTCGTAATGACGGTCCTCCAATTGAAGAACATATGCTATCCAACCTATATGAACCTTTTAGTAAGGGAAAAAAGGGTGAATTCGGTATCGGATTAAGCATTGTCAAAAAAATTCTCTCCATGCATCAAGCGTCTATATCTATTGAAAATGATGATCTAGGTGTATGTTATACGATCACGGTTCCAAAGAAGAGACTGTAGGTTTTTGACCGCAGTCTTTTTTAGATGAATGAATACCCATTGAAATCACGGTATGTGGCTTTGATTTTCTTGCCAGCTTGATACATCCATTTCTTTTCAATGGTTGTCTCTTTCGGCATTTTGACTTTTTCTACTTGAATTCCTTTTGCTTTCAAGCGTCTCATCATATCATCGATTTCTCTCATGGAACATCATCCTTTCACATATTTTGACCAGTTGGTCACCTTACTTTATAATATAAAGAATTACACTGTAAAAAACAAGTTACAATCTGATTAATTTTTGAAAACTTTCGTCGTTTATGACCGATAAGTCACATCTCTTTGCGCACGTTTCCTAAGACATTTGTCTCTCGGTAAGAAAGGATGACATTCATATTGAAAAAGAAAGAGAAAATGATCATTGAGGCCGGCATGAAATTGTTTGCCAGCAAAGGCTACAATACAACGTCTGTTCAGGAAATTGCGGATGAATGCCACATGTCAAAGGGTGCTTTTTATCTTTATTTTAAATCAAAGGAAGCACTGCTCATTTCAATCTTGCATTACTATTATGATAAGGTATTTACCCGGATTCATGAGGTTCAAACAGAGGGCGGCACACCAAAGGAAGCCTACCGTAAACAGCTCACTGTCTACTACGATAATATTTTGCAGCAAAAGGATTTTATTAAAATGCAGCTAAGCGATCGAGCACTGCCAATGAATGAAGAAACGCAGCAGCTCGCAAAACAAATCCGGCTTGCCACCGTTCAGCTTCACATTGATAACATTAAACAGGTATATGGAGATGTAGCGATTCCTTATATCGCTGATCTTTGTTTGACAATTGAGGGCATGAGCCACGTTTATTTCGAGCTTGCGATTTTATATGATTTTCAGCTAGAGGCTGAGGAGCTTGCCGCAACGATGATTCACCGTATCGATGATTTGATGGGCGGTATGATGGAGCGAGATGATCTTCCGCTTATCTCTGTAGATCAAGCGAGCAATTGGTTTGGTCCTATATATGAAAGGTCATTCGACCCGCTGACAGAATCTCTTCTAAAAGAATTAAGAGAGCAGGCTGAAGCACACTATGCAGTGAAAGACGAGCCTGATTTATTTGAAGCACTCGGCATTTTAGAAAATGAATTAAACAAACAGAAACCTAGACAAGTCATCGTGAAAGGCATGCTGTATCAATTAAAATTATACACACCTCTTCAGACCCACTCTGAATCACTTTTGCGTATTTTGAAAGAGGATCATTTGTAAAACCCAAGGCATTCCTTGGGTTTTATTTTTGTTCACATCACATTCAATGGAAAAACCAGGGGCAAACGCCCCTGGTTTCTTATTTTGCTTTCGGTGTCACCATTTCTTCTGGTTTCACAAACTCTTCAAACTGCTCTTCTGTTAACAGCTCTAATTGAAGTGCTGCTTCTTTTAACGTTAAACCTTCTTTATGAGCAAGTTTTGCAATTTTCGCTGCATTTTCATATCCGATGTGCGGGTTAAGTGCCGTCACAAGCATCAATGAATTGTTCAAGTTTTTCTCAATTGTTTCTAGGTTTGGTTCGATTCCAACTGCACACTTGTCATGGAATGAATTCATACCGTCAGCAAGTAATTCAACTGATTGTAAGAAGTTATAGATGATGACCGGCTTAAATACGTTCAGCTCAAAGTTTCCTTGGCTGGCAGCAAAACCGATCGTTGCATCATTCCCCATAATTTGTGCTGCAATCATTGTTAAAGCTTCACTTTGAGTTGGGTTGACTTTACCCGGCATAATAGAGCTTCCTGGCTCATTTTCAGGAATGATCAATTCGCCAATACCGCAGCGAGGACCACTTGCTAGCCATCTCACATCGTTGGCAATTTTCATTAAATCAGCTGCAAGTGCTTTTAGGGCACCGTGTGCATACGTAATTTCATCATGGCTTGTTAGCGCATGGAATTTGTTTGGTGAAGAATTGAAATTTTGACCTGTCAGCTTGCTGATTTCCTCAGCAACATATTGACCAAACTCAGGATGGGCGTTAATTCCTGTACCAACAGCTGTTCCGCCAATCGCAAGCTCTCTCATTTTTTCAGTTGATTCTAGAATCATTTCTTTTGAACGGTCCAGCATGTACACCCAGCCGCTAATTTCTTGTCCTACTGTCAGTGGTGTTGCGTCTTGCAAATGCGTACGACCGATTTTCACAATCTCTTGATAGGCTTTTGCTTTCTCATCAAGAGTGGCTCTTAATTGATCAATCGCAGGTAATAACTTTTTGTACACAGCTAAAACAGCTGCCACGTGCATAGCAGTTGGGAATGTGTCGTTTGAGCTTTGGCTGCGGTTGACGTCATCATTCGGGTGAATACTGAACTCACTATTTTTATCTTTCAAGTAAGCAGTTGCTCTATTTGCAACGACTTCGTTCATGTTCATGTTACTTTGTGTTCCACTACCTGTCTGCCATACAACAAGCGGGAAATGCTCGTCATACTTTCCGCTGATGATGTCGTCACATACAGTAGCAATTGCTTCTGCTTTTTCGCTCTCAAGGTTGCCAAGACGTTCGTTGGCAATCGCTGTGCTACGTTTCAAAATTGCAAACGCATTCACAACTTCCTTTGGCATTTTCTCAGAACCGATTTTGAAATTTTCTTTGCTTCGTTGTGTTTGTGCACCCCAGAACTTGTCCTTTGGCACCTTGATTTCGCCCATTGTATCTTTTTCGATTCTAAATTCTGTCATTATGTATCCCTCCATAACTTCTATACACTCAACTCTATTCTATACAAAAAACCAAAATCCTTTAAGCGTTTTCAATTAAAATTTTATCTTTATTTTAATTTTAGTTCAATATAAACGCGGACATCTTTCGAATATTTGTATTTTGGGTTCGTTTTTCCGTAATCTTTTGATGTATATGTCACTTCATAATGCTTGTCAAACGACTGTAGAATACGGTCAATCTCCTCTTTTGTTCCTGCTAAACGAATTTGTGCCATCTTGTTTCCTCCAAAACCCTCATTCTTTCTTTTACCACAAAATAATGTAACACAGAATATTGTTTTTTCAAGCAGGTAATGCTAAAAAAAAGTTATTTGAGGCGGGTGATCCTTTTGAATCAGACTCCATTGAAAGAGCACTTATACGATAATCTCTCCGTCATTCTCCCGCAATTAAAGGAAATGGATGATTTGGTCCATGAGAAAAAAATGCTGCCTCACGGGCAAGTTGTTTACTATTTATACATAAAAGAAATGAACAAAAAGATGGAGATTCAAACCTTTTTAAAGCTGCTTCTCCAAGATCATACGTCTCTGACGAAAGAGAAGCTCGAATCTAATTTATCCATGATGACCACTCGTTCGGTCAAGACCTCTGAAGAATTGGTTGATGCAATTTTTGAAGGTCATTGCGTAGTGCTAATTAACGGATTTAAGCATGCTTATATATTAGAAACAAATGGAACGAAGAAACGCAGTTTAGGGGATGCTACCTCTGAAACAGTCGTAAGAGGACCCAAAATTGGCTTTATTGAAGATTTAAATACGAATTTAGCGCTTGTAAGACAGCGCTTGAAAAATCCTGATGTCAAAACCGTCGATATGAAGATTGGTCTACAGAAATACACCCAAGTCGCCATCATGTATATCGACGGTATCGTACAAGTACCTGTTTTAAAGGAAGTCAAAAAGCGGCTCAAGCAAGTAACCATTGATGATATACAGGACTCTGGTGTTCTTGAGGAGCTCATTGAAGATAATGTATACTCTCCTTTTCCACAAATTCAAAATACAGAAAGGCCAGATAAAGTGGCGTCTGCTTTAAATAATGGCCGGGTTGCCATCTTTGTCGATCATTCACCTTTTGTGCTCGTTGTACCTGCTTCGCTCGCGACAATTATGCAATCACCTGATGATTATTATGAAAGGTGGATCGCTGCCTCACTCATTCGTATGCTGCGGTTTACCTCAATCTTTCTGACGTTATTTTTATCAGCCATTTATATTGCACTTGTGTCATTCCATCAAGGTCTTTTGCCAACCACTTTGGCGATTACAATCTCGAGCACAAGGGAAAATGTCCCATTTTCACCCATTGTCGAAGCTCTCATCATGGAAATAACGATTGAACTGCTGCGGGAAGCTGGCTTAAGGCTGCCAAATCCACTTGGACAGACGATCGGACTTGTTGGCGGCGTTGTTATTGGACAGGCTGCCGTTCAGGCACATATTGTCAGCTCGATTATGGTGATTATCGTGAGTGTCATTGCACTTGCATCCTTTACTGTTCCTCAATATGGGATGGGCATGTCCTTTCGTGTGCTTCGTTTTGTGTCCATGTTTGCTGCGGCGACCTTTGGTTTATACGGGATTGCGCTGTTTATGCTCGTCCTCCTTACTCATCTCACGCGGCAAAAAAGTTTTGGCACACCGTATTTCTCACCAGATTTTGTGTTCAGCTATAAAAACGAAGACAATTCCATTATTCGATTGCCCTTAAAAAATCAACAGAAAGGAGAACGAGATGGTCAATCATAAAGAGTCGATATCAAGCTATCAGGCAAGTGCCATTATTGCGAATACAACACTAGGTGCGAGTATGATGATTCTACCACGTTCAATGGCTCAGGCTGCGGCTACACCTGACGGCTGGATTGCACTCTTACTCATGAGTGTCATTTACATTGTGTTTATTTTTGCGAATGTCCTCATGATGAAAAAAGTCCCCTTCTCCTCATATTACGATTATACGAATGAGGGCCTTGGAAAGTGGATTGGTGCGCTTGCCAACCTCCTCATTATTATTTATTTTCTAGGAGTAGCCAGCTATGAAGTTCGAGCGATGTCGGAAATGGTGAAATTCTTTCTGCTTCAAAACACACCTGTAGCGGTGACAATGATCAGTTTTATTGTGGTTGGTTTTTATCTTGTGATTGGCGGGATTGGTGATTTAGCGAGGCTTTTTCCTTTTATTCTGATTGTGACGCTCATCATCTTATTTGTCGCTTACGGACTTAGCTTGCAAGAATTTAAGTTAGATAACCTTCGACCCGTTTTAGGAGAGGGATTCTCCCCTGTCTTCAATTCCTTTAATGCATCAGCCATATCGTTTGTCGGCATTGAAATGATGCTGTTTATGCCTGCTTATATGAACACGCAAAAACACACCTTTGCTTATGGAACCGTCGGCTTTTTGATTCCTGCGATTATCTATATTTTCACTTATATTCTTGTGGTTGGTGCGTTGACTGTCAAAGAAACGGCGACTTTGACTTGGCCAACCATTGCCTTGTTTCAAGCCTTTGATATTCAAGGGGTTTTTATTGAACGAATTGACTCCTTTTTGCTGATCGTTTGGCTCGTTCAGCTGTATACAAGCTTTGTCGGGTATACATTTTTTGCTGCAATCGGTGTATCTAAACTGACTAAGTTTCCCAAAAAGGTCGTCCTCGCTTTAATGGGAATTGTGATTTACTTTGCAGCTATTTTCCCAAAGGATGTCGATACAGTGCGAGATTATTTAACCTATGTGAACAACCTCTTTTTCCTACTGTTCGGTATTCTCCCGTTTCTCTTATTTTTTATTGTTTATTTCAAAAGGAGGCGGAAAACAGCATGAAAAAGAAAGCAGCTTGTGCTCTTTTGACGCTGGTTTTGTTAAGTGGTTGCTGGGATAGTACAAATATTGAGGAGCTCAACATGGCAATTGGGTTTGCGGTAGATAAAGGAGATCAAGGACATAAATTAAAGCTGTCTATGCAAGTCCTTGTTCCTCAAAAGATTGATCAGGAAGCAAGTGTCAAAGACCCTACGAAAATCATTGAAACGAGCGGGGATTCTATGCATCAAATTTTCCGCACAACGGCGCTAAAAAGCCACCGCATTTTCGCGCAGCAGCTTAGGGTGTATTTATTTTCTGAGAAACTCATCAATGAGAATAATTTCGATCTCGTCATTAATCAATTCATTCGAGACAACGAAACGCGAAGAGGTAGCCTCGTCTTTATGACATCTGAGAAGCCTGGAGACATGCTCAAAATCAATGACGACGGACAGCCAGCCTCATCAACCTTATACGACCTTTCAGAAAATAGAAAAACGACCATTCGTATGTTCAAAACGGTCTCATTAGGAGATATTTCTTCAGCCATGCAGAACAATGTATCCTTTGCTGTTCCGAAAGTTAGCGTCGATCAAGGAAAATTGATACTCGACGGCGCCTCTATTATTAAGAACAGACGATTTCTCACCAATATCTCTCCGTTAGCGGTTCAGTCATACAATTTGTTAACTGGCGACGGAAAAGGCGGCGTCATTGAATTTAAATATGATCACAGCATCTATTCTTTTGAGATTTTCAAAATGAAGCATCATATCAAAACCCATAAATCAGCCAGTGGAAGATACCAATTTGATGTGTCAGTGACGCTTGATGGGCGATTGTCTGAAGATTGGAATGAACGTGAAAATGCTTTTAATGAAAAATATCTCCGAGAAATCGAAGGCGTTGTCAAACGTCGATTAGAAAGTGATGTGAAAGATTTCATCAAGGAATTACAGCATGAGATCAAAGCAGATATTTGCGGATTCTATCAAAAGGCGAGTATTGCCTACCCGAAGGATTTTCGAAAAGAAGCAAAACATTGGGATGAAATTTTTAGTGAATCAGATATTCATTACAAAGCAAAAGTGAAAATCCGTGACTTCGGGACTAAGGGCGCAACACAATCCTTATAGAGTATGTTAAAATGGTAAGAAAAAAAGGGTGTCAATCATGAAACGAGCTTTACTTTCGGCCGGCATTCTATTTTTGATTCTAGGAATACTCCTGTTAGTCGTTGTATTCATGCAATCAAAAGAAGATTTCTTCATTGAAGCCGACAGCTTTTCGAGCACATTTTTGATCGTGATCTATTATGGACAAACCCCTGCGCTCCTTCTGATAGGAGGCGGTATATTCGTCGGACTTTCACAGATCATTGGTTTGCAAGAGAAAAAGGCAGCATTGGCAAAGGAGAGCGTAAAGCTATTATCCGAGATGAAGAAAGCCCTAGAAGACAAATCGGCCGAGGAGCAGGAGGCTTTTCCAGTTCCTGAGCTCCATCAACTATCCGAACGTCCAATCACAGGACAGAAGGACTAAATTTACGCATGTTCTAGCAGCTTTCTTTTGAAAGCTGTTTTTTTATTTTATTGAATCAGCTTATGACGATGCGCATACACAGCCGCTTGCGTCCGGTCTTCTACATCGAGTTTGGAAAGAATGTTCGTAATATGTGTCTTCACTGTTTTAATTGTAATGAATAGTTCCTCAGCGATGACCTTATTCGATTTCCCATCGGCAATCAGCTTCAAGATTTCCATTTCCCTTGCTGTTAATGCATCATGAAGGATTGATCCATTTGAGGAATGACGAAGTTTATTCATCACCTTTCCAGCTACTTTTGATTCTAGTCTTGGTTCGCCGATACTTGCAGACCGAATGGCATCTGCAATTTCTCCTGCCTTGGATGTTTTTAATAAATAACTTAAAGCACCTGCCTCAATCACTGGATAAACTTTATCATCATCAATAAAGCTCGTCAGAACGATAATTCGAGCATCTTCAATTTCCTGACAAATTCTTTTCGTTGCTTCGATGCCATCCATGCCTTCCATGACAAGATCCATTAATATGACATCTGGCCGTAATTCAACTGCTAGCTCTACACCTTTTTGTCCATCTGACGCTTCACCAATGACTTCAATATCAGCTTGTGCCTCTAAAAAAGCAGCAAGCCCCATTCTCACCATTTCGTGATCGTCGATTAAAAGCACTCGAATCATCGAACGTTCTCTCCTTTTCCTTCATCAAAAATGGGAACCTTCACATCAATTTGTGTTCCTTTTCCTTCAAAT
Source organism: Bacillus pumilus (assembly GCF_009937765.1). Classification (NCBI taxonomy): domain Bacteria; kingdom Bacillati; phylum Bacillota; class Bacilli; order Caryophanales; family Bacillaceae; genus Bacillus; species Bacillus pumilus. The sequence continues at coordinate 723,205 of NZ_CP047089.1, forward strand.
GACATAATCTCTGCGACACCGCCTACTTCACTTGTTCTTTCACGAATGGATTCCAGTCCGTAGGAGGCCGTCTTCACATGATCTGTTTGAAAGCCGATGCCATTGTCGATAATCTTCAGCTGCACCTGCCGATTTCGAATAAGCAGACGCACTGTCACCTTTGTCGCCTTTGCATGTCTGAACACATTTGACAAGGCTTCCTGTACGATTCGGAAGAGGTGATCCTCTACCCCTTTTGACAGCGGAACATCATCTTCTATTTCCCAATCGATATCAATCGGCTGCTTTGCTTGAAATTCATTTAGGAGTTCAATCAAGCCTTTTTTCAAGTCTTTTCCTTCAAGGGTGATCGGTCTGAGATGTAGCAAAAGCGCTCGCATTTCATTCTGTGCATCGCCAGCCATTCGTTCGACTAGACGCATCTGCTTTAAAATCTTTTCATCCTTTTCCTTCATACCCTCAAGAATTGCAGAGGTCATCATTGAAATCGCAAACAACTGCTGGCTGACCGCATCATGCAGTTCTCGTGCTAGACGCTGACGTTCTTCTGAGACGACCGATTTTTTCATTTGCACCTGCCATTCAGCCCGTTCATTCGAGAGCTTTTGCAAAGAGGCTACTTGACCTTCCACTCGTTTTGCCATTTCATTTAATTGGTCTGCTGCTAAGCCAATTTCATCGTCGCCAAGAGACGGCAGTCTGTATGCAAAGTTCCCATTTTCAAACTTTAAAATCGACTCTACAAGCTGATCAAGACGCTTTTTATGCTGATAACCAAATACATGTGAGGCAGAAAACCCAATGGCAAGACTAATGATCAGTAAAATACAAAAAAACGGGATGCCGAACCAGCGGGTAGAGAGGAGAATCATCGGATCAAGCTGGTAATAAAAAAACATGGGCAGCATCGTCATGATGACAACACCAAGCGAGATCCCTACTCCAAGACGAATAGATTGCCACTGGATACCTAGATGGAGTTTCCTCATAAGTATCTCACATCCACATCTCCGATCAGTAAAGAGATGGAGATTTTCACTTTACGTTTGCTCTCATCATAATTGTCGGTCATCACATACACTTTACTGCCGAATCCGCTTCTTTTTTCATCAATAATTTTCATATCACCAATGGCAGCCGAAGCGCTCACACATACTTCAATATCCTGCGGAACGAAAATATCCACATCTCCGATGAGCCCGCTTATCACGATCGTGCTCTCTTCTTCTGCGATAATGGCTTTTGATAAATCGATTTTGACATCCCCAATAAAACCAGAAATCGTCAAATCACTTAATTGAAACGGCTTTTTCATCAGTCTGACTTCACCGATAAAGAAATCATGCTCCTTGTGCGGCTTTGTCTGGCTCTTTGTTTTCTTTTGCTCGCCCTCTTTTTCAAGATTGACTTTCAGAGAAGGTTTATCGTTCTCCGGTGCTTCCTTTTTATCGATATCAAAAACGGGTTTGTTTTTCAATAAGCGATAGCCGGCATAGATCAAAAAGGCGGCAAATAAATATCCTGTGAGGCTAAATGTAATATTGAGCAGGAATTTTAAAAAGAGAAAGCCGGCAAAAATATAGGAAACTGAACCGAGCCAACGTTTGGATCTCGAGTGCAGCCAATAGCCCGCAAGCGCAAAAAACACAGGCCAAAACAAATCGGCTCCGATCCCAATAATTTTGAGAAATAGATTAATACCAAAAATCACGACAATGATGCCTAAAATTTGATTCCTTGAAAAACGCAGTTGACTCGCCTCCTTCCTTTGTTTCGTTCATTACCGCAGCTTTAAGTTTCCACTTGTCATTTCAATATCGACTAAATGTGTCCCTTTTCCCCGCGTACCTGTAAAGCCCCGTCCTTCACTATCTGCTTGATCAAAGTGATAGGTGTGGTCGACACTTCCACTTGTTTTTTTCACTTGGACATTAAAATCTCCTTCATCTGGCAGGTTAAATTTTGCGCTGCCTGATGTCATATGAAAGGAGACAGGTGATTCAATGGTATCAAAGCTTGCCGTCAATCTACCACTCGTCATTTCTAGCTGCATTTCGCCTTTGACATCTTTAATATCGACACGGCCTGAGGTTGCTCCAATATCGCTATTTTTCGCATCAATGTGAGACGCAGAGAGTCTGCCAGATGTCGCTTTGATTTCTACATTGTTTGCTGAGAAATTCTCAGCATTAAGGTTTCCGCTTGTTGATTTGAGGATCACATCTTCAAGAGAAAGCTTCCCTTCGCCGTCGATCTCACTGACCCCGCTTCCACCCGTAATCTTCACATTTTTATGATAATCTGTTGGGATTTTAACTAAGAGTTCTCCTTTTTCAAATGAAGTGAAAAACAAGAATCCTTTATTTTCAGCACGGACGTTAAATGTACTACCTGTTTGTTCCGCATACATTTTCCCTTTTCCACCTACGACCATCACGGAAATATCGGAACGATTTTCAGGCTGTACCTTCACGCGAAATCCAGAAAGAGAAATATCTAATTGATCAATTTCATCTTTTTTTGCTGAAGCCGTTGTGACTGGTTTTTCACGGGAGAAACTCAAATGAAAGAGATTTTCGTTTTTGAAAAGCATCCCAATCATTAAAAAGACACCTACGAGTATACAAATTAGACCAATTAATCGCTTCATTCATACCATCCCTTTATCTTCTGACCTTTTCATTATAAGGAAAAGCGAAACAGAAAGAAATCAAATATCGGAAGAAAAATCCTGCTTTTCTTCCGATTTGTCATTGATTTCTTAGTTTGCTTGCTGCTGCTCAGGCTTCTTCTCTAGCTTGAGCTTCTGCCATTCTTTTTCCACCTCATCGGCATAGTTTAAGTGAGCATATGCTCCTTGATCTGCAAATTGTGCATAGCTGCCTGCTTTTGTCTCCATTTCTTCGATACGGTTCTCCATTCGAAGAAATTCTTTATATGCACTTTCACTATCTACTTTATTCATAGATTCGTTCATATGCTGCTTTGCCTGTGCGGCATTTGCTCTTGCTATGAGCGCCTGCTTCTTGTCTTTAATATCACGCAGCTTCGTTTCTAACTGCTGCATTTGCTCTTTTAGTTCTTTTAGTTGTTTCACAGATTGCTGATAAGCTTCCTGATATTCCTGATGCTTTTCTTCAAAATACTTCATTTCTGTGAGCGCTTTTCGTGCTAACTCTTCTTCTCCTGCGTGAAATGCCAGCTCAGCCTGCTTCTTTCTTTTTTCAGCAAATGCTTCCGTCTCTTCTGCTTTGCGCAGGAAACCTTGTTGTATCGTCTGCTGTTTGATGATCGCATGTTTCGCTTTGGCAATATCGTCCTCCATATCACGAACGTACTGATTTAGCATGACACGCGGATTCTCCATTTTATCTAAGCCCTCATTGACCGTTGCAACAAACATATCTCTCATTCTTCTAAATACCATTTGAATTTCCTCCTCTTATTTTTTCTTTAAAAAGTCTTCCCATTCTTGATCAAATGACGTGTGCATAGGTTCTTCCATTTTCGGTGACGTGTTTGGTTCCATATATGATCTGCTTGATGATCCTTTTGCCACTTCACCATTGATCATCCTCCAGCCGAAGTAGAGAAGCCCCCCAGCTAGGGCGATTCCAAGGATAAATGGCAGACCTTGCACAACGATCATGACACCAATGACGGCAAGAATGATGCCGAAAGTTTTACTGCCTTTCTCGTATTTCTTTACACCTACATAGATGAGCCACGCCCCAATCAGAATCGGGATCAGCCCTCCTAGCGAACCACCGAAGAAGATGGATAGACCGACAAACATTAAAATCGAACCGATGATGGTTTTACTTGTTATTTTCATCTTCATGCCTCCTTTCTTGCTCCTTGCCTTTACTATAGTCAAAAAAGAAAGCTGGCAAAACGTGTCGCAGATTGATCTTTCATTGCGACCAGAGTCGTAACTTCGCTCAGACTGAGCGGTAGAATCCAATAAAAAAGCACTCTTCAATGAGAAGAGTGCTCAGATTGTTGACAATGCGCTAAAATGATCTTGATTTTAGCCCTTTGTCTTCTTTTCAGCGTGATAGAAAACCTTTGAAGTCTGGGAAGGACGAGCACCGGCGCACAGTCCTGACAACGAGTGCGAAGGTTTGTTTACACGCTGAAACACTTTTCAATGAGAAGAGTGCTTTTCTTTAATTAGACCGAAATACGTTTGCACTTCGTTCATATTCGACATCTGCTTCACCGAGCCGATGATTCACGATTCGGGCGGCTGCAAATAAATAGTCAGATAGCCGGTTTACATACGTGAGCGCAACTGGTGGAATCTCCTCCTCCTTCGCAAGCGTCACCATCTGCCGCTCTGCTCTTCTGACGACTGTGCGCGCCACATGTAAGAGAGCTGCACCTTCCTGACCGCCTGGTAAAATAAATTTCGTGAGCGGCTCGGCTTCTTCTACATAGACATCCATTCTTTGCTCAAGGACTGCTACAGATGCTTCAGTTAATTTACCTTCTTTCGGTAGTTTCACTGCTGCTAAATCACCGCCGCAGTCAAACAGCTCGTGCTGTATCACAATCAGCTCTGACATAATGTCTTGAAACAATTCACCATGCTGACGTAATTTTGCATGTGCGAGTCCAATGAAACTATTCGCCTCATCTAACGTGCCGTAAGCCTCTACCCTCACATCATCTTTATCAGTTCTGCCGCCGATCAAGCCTGTTTGACCTTGATCGCCTGTTTTTGTATAAAGTTTCAACGGTTTTCCCCCTTTTCTACTGCTTTGTCCTTTTAGTATAACCTGAAGTGAAAAGAATTTATTTGTTTAACTTTGAAACACTTTTGATCAAACCTTCTTCATTTCCACTAAACGTGTTGAATGATGAAACATCCCGATTTATAATAGATGTAAGCGCTTTTCAATTATGACAGATGGGTGGGATGTATGTGACTTTACAAAATAAAGTAGCAATTATTACAGGTGCTAGCAGAGGGATCGGCCGTGCCATTGCAGAGGCACTTGCTGGAGAAGGGGCGCGCGTCGTTATCAATGGAACGAACGAACTGTTGCTACAAGATGTTTGTTCATCACTAAATAAAGAAGAGAAACGAGCCATTTATGTTGCTGGTGATGCTAGTTTACCAGAGACATCGGCTGCTCTTGTAGAACAAGCGAAAACACATTTTGGACAAATTGATCTGTTGGTGAACAACGCCGGTATCAATTTACGGAAATCTACAGTGGAGACCTCCCTTGAGGAATGGAAACGATTAATTGATATTAATTTGACTGGCACGTTCCTGATGTGCCAAGCTGTCATCCCTGAGATGATCAAACAAAAGAGCGGAAAAATTGTCAACATGAGTTCTACAACTGGCAAAACCCCTCATCAAAATGCATCGCCTGCATACGGCGCTTCAAAAGCTGGTATCAACTATTTAACGATGCATCTTGCGAAAGAATTAGCTGAGCATCATATCCATGTCAATGCTGTCTGCCCAGGTCCAATTGAAACAGACATGAGCAAGCAATGGAGCGATGAATACCGCCGTTCTGTTTTAGACAGAATTCCTTTGAAACAAATTGGAACACCAGAACAGGTCGCACATGTCGTGACATTTTTAGCCTCTGACCAGTCTGATTTCATCACAGGAGAAACCATCAATATGAATGGTGGAACGTATATGAACTAGAAAAAAAGAGCCTTCACTTACAGGCTCTTTTTCTTTTCAAATGAATTTTCTCTCGTACCAGATAGCATGATCGCCTGTCTAATGGCTTCCTCCATGCTCGCAGAATCAGCCTTTCCTGTTCCTGCGATATCAAATGCTGTCCCATGATCGACACTTGTACGAATAATCGGGAGCCCGACTGTAATGTTGACACCTGATTCTAAACCAAGCACTTTAATCGGTCCATGCCCTTGATCATGATACATTGCCACAACAATATCAAAATCACCTCTCGTCGCCCTAAAGAACAAGGTATCAGCCGGAAGCGGTCCAAACACTTGAATTCCTTCCCGCTGCGCCCGTTCAACCGCTGGAATGACCTTCTCCTCTTCCTCTCCGTTTCCAAACAGCCCATTCTCGCCAGCATGCGGATTAATCCCGCATACAGCAATCCTAGGGGCAGAGATTCCAGAACGGACGAGTGTGTCATGAGCCAATTTAATTGTTGTGTATACACGCTCGGCATTAATTTTTAAAATAGCATCCATTAACCCAATATGTGTGGTGACATGCACTACCTTTAAGTTAGGAGCTGCCAGCATCATCGCATAATCTTCTGTACCCGTCAGGTCTGCTAAAATTTCTGTATGACCTGGGTACATATGACCTGCTTTATGAAGGGCTTCTTTGTTTAGCGGCGCTGTACAAATGCCTTTAATTCTGCGGTCATTCGCAAGGGTAATGGCTTTTTCAAGATACCGGAAAGCCGCATTCCCTGCTTCTTTTGATATGTCCCCAATCGGTATCTCACTTGTTAACAGCTCAAGGTCTAGGCAGGGAACAGCTCCAGCTTTGACTTGCTCCGCTTCCTCTGGTTCTGTGATCCTCACAATCTCTATATTTGCCTTCACAAAGTCTTTCGCCCTATTTAATATACTCGTGTCTCCAATCACAAATAGAACGGCTTCTTCATGTAAACGGGTTTGCTGAAAAGCTTTTAAGATAATTTCAGGACCAACACCAGCCGCATCTCCCATCGTTACAGCAATGATTGGTTTTGACATTCGACTTCCCCCTCTATGTTTTTCAGTACTTCTATCGCATGGAGTACTGAATCTTTTTGACCGTAAGCCCCTGCTTTTGTGACCGCATATAAATTGGTATCGACGAGCTGTCCGAGCGGGATGCCAGGTTCAATTTCTTTCAGCAGCCGAATACCTGCTGCGCCCAGTTCCTGACAAATTGCCCTCGCTGTATCTCCGCCAGTTAGAAAAAGACGTGTGATTCCTGATAATTGAACAATGTCTTTCGTAATCCTTCCAAGACAGACGGACAAAGCACTACCAACTTCTTGCCTTGACAGCCCCTTAGTTTCCCCATAAGCAAGCATCTTTTCAACTATTTCCGGCCTGGCATCTGTGTAAAGAAGAATGTCTTCGTTCTGATGCGTGCGCAGTTGATCGAGCACTGATTTTCGCTCCCATGCTTCACGACCGTTTAATATGTTTAGCGGGTTCACCTTCACTTCAAGACAATGATGTGTTTCCCTTACATAAGCAAACTGCTTGTTTGTTTTTTGAGAGGCACTCCCTGATACGATAAGGACAGGCCTATGTTTTTTAAGTTGAGAAGCCTCTCTCTTTTTTTCGACAGAAGCCGCTAATGCACCAGCCAGTCCAGCCGAGCCAACCCATAGTAATCTTTTCTCCATCTTCATAAACAACTCAACAATTTGCGCGAGATCACCGCTCGTTTCTGCATCACACACAAACCATTGGTGACCATGCTTTAATAAGGAAGACACCTCGTCACTCGTTTCTTTCAGCTCTGCACTGATTGTTTGTTGAGTAAGATTTTTGGGCGTGACGTTCGTCTGCTCGGCAATTAAACCTGAAATGCTGGACGTCAAAACTGGTGTTTTCGGATCGTTTGCTGCTTCTGATAAATGAACAGGTACGCCATCCACATAATGAATGCCATAGGCTGTTGTTCTTTTTGCATCGGGGTAGGCAGGTGCGATAACTGCCGCATCAAATTGACCAATGTCCATTAGTGCTTGCAGCTCAATTCCTATATTTCCTCTTAACGTAGAATCTATTTTTTTAAAGAAAAGGTGCGATTCATCTTGGAGAAATGGCTGCACCATTTGGCTGACTTCATTGTAGGCGTTCTCTGAAGACATACTTCGCGAATCGGTATCCACAATCAGCACATCCTCCTTATACTGGTCAATGTCGCCAAATGACGACTGAAAAAGCACAGAAGCTGTTAAACCCGCTTTCACAAATTGAACGCCCGTATCGTTAGCACCAGTTAAATCATCCGCCATAATGATCACCTTTTGCTCTAAATTCGCTCCTTTTTTTAATAGATCGTTTGTCATATAGACACCTCGGCCTCATTGCGTATTATTCCTTTAGCTTTCTCCATAGCGTTGTACGGTTAATATTTAACCGCTTTGCCGCTTTTGATTGATTCATATTCTCTTCTTCCAGCACTGTCTTGATTATTCGTCTTTCAATTTCATCGAGCGTTCCATTCAAGTAGCTAGACAGCTGCTTTTCTTCATTTTCAAAAGCGAGTTGATTCATCACTGCCTTTGCCTCATTCAAAGTGATATATCCACTTTTTGTCGTCAGCACTAGTTCCTCAATGATCCGTTTGAACTGCCTGACGTTTTCTCTAAATTTCTTGTGTTGAAAGGCTTCAATCACATCTACTGACAACCCAACAACCTGCGTCCCGTATAGAGAATTCAGCTCTGCAATAAATAACCTGCTTATATCTTCAATATCTTCTGGGCGTTCAGACAACGGAGGGACATGAATCGTGAGCTCCTGCAAGCACGTATATAATTCCTCACTAAACGTTCCAGATTGCATCAATTTGAATAAGTCCACTGTCGTTCCAGCTATCCAGCGAATATTCTGATGATGATGTATCTGCCCTGCAATGAGTAGCTGTAACTCCATTGGAACGCACTCAATATCCTTCAGAAACATCGTCCCTTTTTGGTAAAGAGGAATTGAACGCACGTCATCCGGCTCTGTTATATGTCTGCAATGAACTGTCGTAAAGCTCTCATTTTTTCTCTCGCTCATTTGATGAATTGCGAAAGCAAGGCTTGATTTGCCACTTCCTTGTTCACCATAGAGACAAATCGATCGGGATGTCTGACTGAACGCTTTTGCCCTTTTGATTACCCCTTGCATTTTCGGGTTTTGCTCTGTAAAAAAGGAAAATGGATGCTCTGAGTGAACAGGTGATGCAAGCGTCCATATACGATGATCCTCTCGATTCATCACAGTAGAAGGCTTTTCAATCGTGACAAGCAATTCTCCTTTCGAGAGTATGTTTCCTTTAACATGCCATTCTTGCTGCTGATGGGATATTTGAGAAAAGCCATTTTGTTTTCCTTCTCGAATCGCCTTGATGGCAGGTTCAAGTGCTGGGCACCATGCAATCACATCATCATGAGGAAAAAACGGTGCAAATAATCCTTTTTCCATCCAATGTTTCATTTGTTGATTCATAAAATAAAGCTGATTTTGTGGATTGATGATTAGCATGCCTTTTGGAGCTTGATCAATCATTTCACGAAAAAGACGCTGCTCTGCTGTTGCCTCTTTATATAAACGATACATTTGTTTCGCTTGATGAAATGCTTCTTTGACCGATTCACGACCTGATGTAATGAGCATACTTTGCATTCCCAGCTCCTTGGCCGCTTTATCTGTAATCACATCTCCAAGCACAACTTTTGTGCCTTGTTCTTGTAATTGTTTTAAAAGATCCCATACCTCTTCCTCTTGCTGTATGGTGTAAATATCGATTTTAATCCCATATAGATCACCTATGGTGCGTACACCTTGTGTAATATTTTCAAAACCCACGACCGCTTTTTGCCCGTGATAATCTTTTATCAGCGTTAACGCACGGAGCAAGTCGTATCCTGACACAGGGATATCAACTACTGGGATATTAACATGCTGTTGAATGAGCGCAGCTGTTCCGCCTCGGCTCATAATGATATCCATTCCCTCAGCCTCTGCTTGTTCTGCAAGAGCAACACCAGACCTAAGATCTCCTACTTCAAGTTGGAATGTGATATTTTTTTCTTCTTTGGCAAGATCGATTAATACATCGCCCAATCCTTTATACGGCGCCACACCTAACACTTTGATATTCATGAAAAGGACCCCCATTTTTTATCTCTTCATCGTGAGACATACATTGAGGGAGTCCAGCCGTTAGAAAATGGGGACAACCCTCCAAACATTAATTATAAATGAAGCAAATGAGGGTTACAATTCAAGGAAACAGTGCCCTCTTGTGGTTAATGTGAGCGGATTGCCCATCCTTCTGACACACACACATATTTAATCGCCTGCCGATAATACGTAAATGCAATATGCAGCTTCCCATCTTTTCCTTCTGTGATGGATGGATAGGAATATTCGCGATTTAGTTTATCCTTTGAATTGTTTGTCATGGCATATCCATCACCCACTTCAAGGTTACGTCTGATAGGCCATGTTTCGCCATTATCCACCGATACCGCCAATGTCATTGGTGCTCGCGGAGTTCCCCAAAAAGCTGGACGTGCTTCTGTATCAACGGCTGTACGCGTATCGCCTTCATCCTCGATTTCATCATATAAAGAAGCTCTTCTTTCTGTTTGCTCATCCGCATTGATATGGTTATAGACGAGAGCAAGATGACCATTATTGAGTACTGTAAATTGAATGGATGAGTTATTATTTGGCAGCTCTGTTGCCTTAGGATCAGACCATGTCCGTCCATGATCGACGGAACGGCTGATATAAATTGAATCAGCAAACCTGCTTCTAAATAGGGCAAGAAGAGAACCATCTGCACACTTTCCAATATTCATATGAACATAGCCCGTGCTGTTTGGTACAATGACTTCCTCCCACGTTTTTCCTTGATCACCTGAAATCTTCACAGCACTGACATCACGGTTCCCTGTCCATTTCACGCCTGGAATCGTCTTACAATAGAAGACGGGTAGCAGCCAATCTTGATTATCTAGTACAACGATCGGCTGACGAATAAACGTCCCTGGCTGATCAAACAGAGTATCAATCTCTCCCCATGTCTCTCCTCTATCCTCTGACAATCGGTATCTCACAATCGCTGTATCTTGATTCCCGGATAGCTGCGCTGTGTAAAGAAGCCATAGTCTGCCATCTTTTTCTTGAAACAAAACTGGATTTTGTTCTGAACGGGTCGGGTCGCTGGACAACTTCACTGCCTTTGTCCACTTGTTACTCCCACGCTTGAGCCTTGACATATAGATTGAGATATCAGGTATCCCCTCCTGTGTCCCGCCAAACCACACACATAATACATCTCCATTATCCATCTCCACGATATTAGCTGCATGATTTTGTACGCACTCTGTTGGCAGAAAGGCTTCTTTTCTCTCTGTATCTTGTTTATTTAGTCGCAATATTCCATCTATTTTAATTATGGACTCTTCTTTTGTCATGATAATTCTCCTTTCAATGGTTGATCCTTTTTAGCAGGCGGGCTGAAAAATCGGTCGATCACCAGCACAAGGAAAGGAATGATAATGGCGATATACATATTATCGATTCCGAATGGATTATCGAGCAAATACCAAACCGTCGTGGCAATCCCTGAAGCAGCTAGACCAATAGTTGCCCCTCTATTTGAATTAAAGTAAGGCAAGTAAAAACCCATTGCCGCTACAACAGCGATTGATGTTCGAAGCGCTCTTGTAAAAAAGGAAAGAGACAGCAGTTCTGGTGCAAGGGCTACTCCTACTAGAGGCACAATTCCAACGAATACAGCCACATACCTTGTCATTTTCATTCGCTGCTCGGGTGTTGGTTTCATTTTCGGTACATAAAAATCATCAATGATTAACGTTGTGGTAGCAAGCGCAACCGTTGATACACCGACAAAAATAGATGCTACAAGCGAAGTTGCCACAATCGCACTTAAAATCGGATTCATGTGCTGTAAAAAGACAGGGAATGCATAAATAGGATCTATGTCTGGATACAAATAACGTGATGCGACACCAATTACACCGATCGCAATAGCAAGCGGTAAACAAAGCAACGCCGCATAAAGCGTTGATTTCTTCGCCTCACGCTCACTTTTCGACGAAGTGATCGCTTGAATGATAAACTGCGTGGCAAAAATGGCTCCCATGTTTCCAATAAACCAAGCTCCAATTGTCCCCCAGCCAATTGTCCCGTCCCATGTAAAGAAATGATCAGGCAGGGTTTGTTTCATTGGTTCAAAGCCTTTCGTTAAATAAAGGGCTACCCCTAGTGTAATTAATATCCCCGCATACTTTACGGTCGAATGAAGGATCGTGACCCATGCTACCCCTTTCATTCCCCCGAATGTAAAATAAAATGTACTCACAACCGCCGTAATGATTGCACAGGTTATTAAAGGCAGCCCCAGAATGGATGCAATGGCAGCTGATCCACTCAAATAGTTTCCTAGATTCACAAGCAGCAAAGCGGCAATCATAATGACTGACACAACAAGTTTCGTTGATTTCCCAAACTTCTGATCAATAATACCAGAAATGGTATATTGGCCTGTTCGATAAAACTTACCGACTAAGAAAAAGGAAAAAATAAAAAAAGCAATGGCGACGGTTACAATAGACCATGAAGCAGAAAGCCCATGCGTAAAGGCGGATTCTGCTGTTCCAACAGTAGATTTCGTTCCAATGAATTCACTCATGAGCAAAATACCGACAACAATGGCTGGAAGTGATTTAGCGGCATTGTTAAATTCTGAATTAGACTTACTGCGGAAACGCATCGTCAGCCAAGTCGTAAACAGAATATAGATAATAATGACGATTAAAATAAATGTGATAACAGAACTGCTTAAGACATTCACTTAAGATCCCCCTTTGTGTGCAAGCCGTGTGCTGCAACTTCTGATCCCCATCATCCCAGTGACATATGAAGTGTTATGCGCCAAGCAGTTTCATGTATACCTGTTCGATATCGGATATAGACATTGGCTTTGGATTGTTGTCCATTAACCTCCTTACCTCTGAAGCTGCTTGAGCAAGTGCAGGCACATCCTCTTTGGACACACCAAAAGCTTTGAGTTGTTGAGGAATGTGTAGATCCGCTGTCCACGCTTCAATCTGACGCACTACTTGCTCTGCAAGCGGTCGCTTAGCATCTGTCTTCGCAATCCCGATCACTCCTGCTACCTGTTCCAGCCGATCAATGATGTGATCTGCGTTAAAAGCCGTCACATGAGGAAGTAGCATAGAATTAGCAACACCGTGAGAAATCTTGTATTTCCCCCCTAATGGATAAGCCATGGCATGAACAGCCGCAGTCCCTGCACTTGTCAGTGCCATTCCCCCATACATTGCACCAACAAGCATATCTTCTCTTGCCTTCATATTCTCTCCGTGATGATATGCCTCCTGAATACTTCCTGAAATCAGCCGCATTGATTCAAGCGCAAACATATCACTGAATGGATTTGCTTTATTTGAAATATACGATTCAAGCGCATGTGTAAACGCGTCCATCCCTGTAGCTGCGGTAATAGCCTTTGGCAAGTTGAGAGTTAGAGCTGGATCTAAGATTACAAGGTCTGGTAGAAGGTGCGGGCTGACCATTCCAATTTTCAGTTCCTTCTCTGGAAAGGTCACAATTGCGTTAGGTGTCACCTCAGAACCCGTACCAGAGGTTGTCGGAATCAGAATCGTTGGAACCCCTCTTCTTTTGACAAGATTGGTGCCAACGAGAGCAGATATCGGCTCATCGTTCGTCTTAAGCACAGCTAAAATCTTTGCAGCATCAAGTACACTCCCTCCACCAATCCCAATAATGGCATCATGCTCCCCTTGTAAAAATGTCTGAAATACCTCTTCTATATTTTCTTCTGTTGGTTCCGGTTTAATCGCTGTACTGATCTCACTTGTGATTCCTTTTTTCGTAAGTTCACTTTTGATGTGATCTGCATAACCAAGTGATACGATGGATGGCTGTGTTAATATAAAAATGGATGTGAGTCCGCTCAGCCCTAATCCATCTAACTTCTCCCCAAGAAGATCTAAAGAATGCGCGCCAGATACGATGTGCGATGCCGTCTGAAAGTGATAATGCGTGATTGTCATCTCTTCACTACTCCTTTACTGAGTTCACTTGCAAGCGATAGTTCTCTACCATTTGTGCCACCGTTTCTAATGCTTCCCCGGAAAGCTCTTTTACAGGACTCTTTGGCGGTCCAACTGGTATCCCCGAAAGCTCTGCTGCCTTTTTCAAAGGTGCTGGTAATGTCCCTAAAGAAAAAGTCGCTCTTAATGGCTGCAATTGCTGCTGGAGGTGCTCACTTTGGTTAAATTCCCCTTTTTGAAAAGATTCATAGAGTCCAACGACCGTTTCAGGAAGCACATTTGCCGTTGCCGCTACTGCCCCTGCTCCGCCGAGTTTCAATGTCTCTAAAATAAGTGAGTCTGTACCTGCAAGGACGACAAAATCTTCGTCTTTTGTTACATCCAGATAAGCCTTGATATTTTCAATGTTGCCACTGCTATCTTTAATGCCTAACACATTTGGAAGTATACTGAGCCGCGCAACCGTCTCTGGTGCAAGAGATACCCCTGTTCTCGATGGAATGTTATAAAGCAGAATCGGAATATTCACATTCTCAGATATGTGGCGAAAGTGCTCATACAGCTCTTCTTGGGTTGGTGCAACAAAGTAAGGTGTAATGATAGACAGAACATCTACCCCTAGATCTGCCAGTTTGTTTGACAGACTGATGGTTGCCTCCGTACTATTTTCGCCTGCTCCAATAAATACCGGCACTCGTCCTCCGACAGCATTCACCACTGTTTCAGCAATTTGAAGCTTTTCTTCCTCTGAAAACAAATGAAACTCGCCATTTGTGCCTAAGGCAAAGATGCCGTGTACACCTGAGTCGATCAAACGATTCACTAATTGTTTTGTCACTTCTGAATGAAACTGTTCCCCTTTTGTAAGCGGTGTCAAAATAGCTGGTATGATTCCGTGAATATTCAAATCATCCTCCCTCTCTTTTATGTTGCATTTTTAAACACTATATTATTTAAACGCTTTCATGTTTCTTATTATAAAAGAATTTTGATTTATTTAGCAACATATTTTAGGTTTTTTCCTATATTCAGTTCATTTCTTATGATAATTGTTGATGTTTTCAACAAAAAAAGCGAACCATTTCGGTTCACTTTTGAATGACTTTCAACGTATGAAGAAGCCCTTGCATCTTTTGTCCTAATCTTTCACGTAAGAGGTCATCTTCCGTTTCCTGCGTATTGGATGCTGCGATACAAAGATGATGGAACGGATAACTTGTTTCTTGCTTCATGATGTACATAAGCTGCCCCATGAGCTGAACAGCTGCTCCGTCCGATAAAGATCGTTTCAAGATAAGCCAAATAGTCAACTCTTCCTGCTGAAGCATGCCGTAAAGGATCATATCGTCTTCGGCATCTTCTGCGGCATATTCCGCTAATCCGTTACCTTTCTCGAAAAACAGCATATCTTCAGTTGGCTCTAGCTGTTCATGAAGCATCTTCGATCCCGTTCCAATAGACCTTTTCCAAAAGAATCCGCCGTTTTTCTTATGTGAGGAAAGGATGCGAAGAGGCTGATTCACGGAAAACGTCATTCCTTCTGAGCCATATGTCCTCCAACCATCCATTATGTTTACAATAGATGCTTTAGAAGAGGCCGCAGGCTCAACGATCAGCTGAGGGTTTGCCCTAAATGGATGCTGGAGCGGTGTCACATTTGTTTTATACACACGGTTGATTCGTTCAGTGGTCAAGACGTGATGCGGCAACCCTAACATATCGGTCTTTCCTTCATCAAGCAGGAGTAGCCGATCACAATACAAACTGGCGATGTTCACATCATGAAATACACCAATGACCGTTAATCTAGAGGAAGTCGTTTCTTCTTTAATTAAATCAAGCAAATCTTTTTGATAGGCCAAATCAAGAAAACTGGTTGGTTCATCAAGCAATAAATAGTCAGGCTGCTGGGCTAGTGCCTGTGCCAAGTACACACGCTGTTGTTCTCCCCCGCTTAGCTCATGAATGGATTGATTCTTAAACTGTGCAACACCCGTTTGTTCCATGACTTTGCTGACGACCTGTACATCTTCTTGCGTAACAGATTGCAGCCATCCTTTTTGATACGGGTAACGACCGAATTGAATCGTTTCTTCCACTGTAAATGAGAAGGCTTGGTCCGTTTTCTGCGGTAGAACAGCCATTTTTTGCGCAAGCGCTTTTGGACGGTAGGATTGAACCAGTTGACCGCTCAGGCGTACCTCTCCACTGTCAGGTTCCAGCAGCCCGGAGATCATTTTAAGCAAGGTCGACTTCCCGCTTCCATTTGGACCAAGAATACCGAGAAATTCTCCTTGTTTTACTTCAAGACTGATGCCACGTATGACCTCTTTCTCTCCATATCCACCTTTGACTTCTTTCACTTGAATCATAGATGCGTCCCTCCTCTATATTTACGGATGAGGATGATGCCGAATACAGGAGCACCAATTAACGCTGTGATGATGCCGATCGGTAATTCAGTCGGCTCAATGATCGTACGCGATAACACGTCTGCTAAAACAAGAAAGGAAGCGCCATTCAGCATCGACAACGGCAGGAGGTGCCGGTGGTCTGTGATAGCTAAGAGGCGAATAAAATGCGGAATCACAAGTCCCACAAATCCGATCGTTCCTGATACTGCTACTGCACTACCAGTCAAAATCGATCCAGCAAGTAGCACGATATATTTGCTCCTTTTCACATGTACACCTAATAGCTTTGCCTTCTCCTCGCCATACGTCATGACATTCAAATCTCGTCCCATTAGCAATAATGCAAAGGTCCCAATCAGAAAGAAAGGAAGGAAAAGCACAATATAGCGCCAGCCCCTCATGGACACACTGCCAAGAAGCCAATGAATAATCTCTTTTAAATCATCACCCGTTAAAGCAATCATCAATGAAATAAGCGCGCCCAAAAAAGAACTGAAAATCACCCCTGTTAAAATTAAAGAGGAGATGCTCATCCCCCGATGAACAAGACGCGCAAAAAAGAGAACGAGACATAGGGTCACAAGTGCTGTTGTCATGCTGAAAAAAGGGAGCGTGAAACTACCGAGCAAAGGGAGCTGCAAACTGAAAAATAGGGTCGCGACGGCTCCAACTGATGCCCCTTGAGATACACCGAGTGTATATGGGTCAGCTAGAGGATTTTTTAATAACCCCTGAAAAGCTGCTCCAGATAACGCCAGCGCTGCTCCGACTAGTGCCGCTAATATCACTCTCGGCAGCCGGATATTCATCATAATATTGCGATCAATTGAATCTATTGTGCCTATCTGCACACCGAATAGTTCATGAACAAATATACGGAGAATAGAAGGAATGGGAATCCCTAAGCTTCCAAAGGAGATTCCCATTCCAATGCTCACCACAAGAAGTAAAGAACTTAGTGTGTATGCGATGATGAATTTATTTGAACGTGTCAGGATAGATGCTTTTCGCAAGAGCCTCGACTCCTTCAACCAATCGCGGTCCCGGTCTTGATGCGAGATCCGTATTCAATTGAAAGACTTGTTTTTCCTTTACTGCTTTGATCGCATTCCAGCCATCTCTCTTTTTCAGATCAGCTAAACTGGACCCATCAATTGTGACGATTACGTCAGGGTTTCGTTTAATAATCGATTCTTCTGTCATTTGCACCCAGCCAGTTTGATCACCAGCAGCATTTTTCGCATGGATCTCAGATAACATTTCGTCCATAAATGTATGAGTTCCTGTTGTATAAATTTCAGGAGTACCTGATACTTCAACAAAGACTGTTTTTTGTTTGTCTTTAGAGATCGCCTCTGCTTGTTTCTTGATGTTATTCAATTTTGCTTTCATCTCGTCTACAAGCTTTGTTGATGCTTTTTTTGCACCTGTTGCTTCACCGATCATATTGATCGATTTGTACACATCCTTAAAGGAAGTGGCATCATTTACAGTCAGTACTTGAATCCCTGCATCCTCTAGCTGTTTAAATCCATCTTTTGATCCCATCTGCGAGGCATGAGCTAGTACCAGATCAGGTTTTAAGGAAATGACTTTCTCGACATTGAATTCAAGTCCGCCAATTTTCTCTACCTTTTCAACTTCCTTTGGATAATTGTCAAAATCAGATCGTCCAACCATTTTCTCTCCAAGACCGAGCGCATACGCAACCTCTGTATTACTTGGAATTAATGAAACAATTCGTTTTGGCTGTTCTTTGATTTCGACTGTTTTACCAGCTGCATCTTTAATTGAGACAGGAAATGCCGCAGTCGCTGTTTCGTTATTTTGTGAACTCTTTGCTTTATGGTCTGTCTCAGCACCTGCACATCCTGCTAAAACACCCATCACAAGCAGGAGCGATAGCCAAATGGCCGTTAACTTTTTCATGAATGAACCCCCTGATTTATGTACTGCTTGACGAAATCTCTTCCGTCAATTCTTTTCTAATTTCGGGAATATTATACTACAGTGCAGATAGGTTGTATATGTGATTTCTAAAAGCGTCTTTTTCCTTCTGATAAAAGAAAAAACAGCCTCTAAAAAGACTGTTTTTCACATCATCTATTTATTAATTTGTTCGCCATTGATGACAACGTTCTGAAAAGAAGGCGCTATTGCATGCTCCAAAGAAAGTGGATACGTCACATGATCTATGACACAATTTTTCATGTTGAAGTTTGTCACGGGGGAATGTGAGTAGGCGGCTATTTTCACTCCATATCGTCCGCCGCTGCTTTTCAGTCCTTCTACTTCAATATGACGTACAACAGGACGATGTGGACCCGCATCCCCTTCTTCATACATCATATCGATACAGACCACTTCATGCTTTAAACTCTTGACTGTGTTGTTTTTAAAGTAAATATGTTCAATGGTACCGCCCCTGACAGAGTTGGTTTTAATCCGCAGTGCCCGGTCAAGGTTCGGACTATCCATTACATTATTCTCTGCATAGATATACCTTACACCGCCAGAGATTTCACTCCCGATCGTTACTCCCCCGTGTCCATCACGCATCTCATTTCTACGAATGACAATGTTTTCAGATGGAATCCCTATTCTTCGACCGTCCTCGTTCCTTCCAGATTTGATGGCAATACAGTCGTCGCCATTATCAAAATAACAATCTTCAATGAGTACATTCCGGCAAGACTCTGGATTCACACCATCTGTATTTGGTCCATGCCCGATAATATGGACTCCACGAACAATCACATGTTCACTTAGTACAGGGTGAATTTGCCACATCGGTGAATCCTTCACTGTCACTCCTTCAATAAGAACTTGCTGACATTGGTAGGGCTGGATAAAACTTGATCTTAAATAATGACCTTCACCAAACACTCTTTCTTCTACTGGTCTTCTCTTTTCAGCCATGTCAAATAGAAGCTGACGATCTCGCTCTTGAGAGGGCTGGCCATTCGTGCCATATTTCCAAGGCCACCAATGATGCTCATCCCCCCTACCATCAAGCGTTCCAGCTCCTGTAATGGCAATGTTTTCTGCATGGTGTGCATAAATGAGAGGTGAATAATTATAAAGCTCGACCCCTTCATATCTTGTCAGGACAAGCGGCAGATAATCCTTTGGGTTTTGACTGAATGACACATACGCTTTCTCATGCAAATGCAACTCTACATGACTCTTCAATTCTAGCGCACCTGTCACAAATGTCCCTTCTGGAATGAGCACACGCCCCCCTTTCAAACGGTGCGCATCATCAATGGCAGACTGGATAGCTTCTGTTGAAAGCTCGATTCCTTGTGCATCTGCACCATAATGAACCACATTAAATTCACGATCAGGGAACAGTGGTGCTTTGATCTGTTTTAACACTTGATCGATTCCGTTTGCTTCTTTGTCTTTCTTCCCTTGTCTTGCTAAACGTGTGAGTCCGATTCCTGTGAGTACCGTTCCTGCTGTGATATACATTAAATCCCGTTTTCTAGACACATTCTCATCCCCCAGTCGCCTTAAAGTGTGACACCTGTTTTGAAAATAGCTAGCTCTCTAAAATTGTTTTTTTCATGATTTAATAACTTTCCACTCGCCACATCAATGACAGTTGAAATGAATTTTTCTAACACAACATCTTCTGGTACATCTTCAAGCAATTCTCCCGCATTAAAGTCAATCCAATGTTTTTTTGTTTCATACAAGGCTGTATTCGTCGAGACTTTCATTGTTGGGACAAACGTGCCGAATGGTGTCCCTCTGCCTGTTGTAAAAAGAACCAACTGACAGCCAGAAGCGGCAAGAGCAGATGAAGCAACCAAATCATTTCCTGGCGCACTTAATAAATTTAGACCCTTTCGCTTTAGCAATTCCCCATATTTCAATACATCTTGAATGTCAGAAGTCCCTGCTTTTTGTGTACATCCGAGAGATTTATCTTCTAATGTCGAAATTCCCCCTGCTTTATTTCCCGGGGAAGGATTTTCATATACTGGCTGTCGATGATCCATGAAGTATTGTTTAAAGTCATTGATCATTTGCACAATATTGTCGAAAGTCGCTTCTGATTCTGCTCTTTCCATCAAAATCGTTTCTGCTCCAAACATTTCTGGCACTTCTGTTAACACTGTCGTACCGCCTTGAGCAACAATAAAATCGGACAGCCTTCCTAAAAGCGGATTTGCGGTAATACCGGAGAATCCATCTGATCCCCCGCACTTCAAGCCGATTTTCAGCTCAGATAACGGGATTTCTTCACGGTGATCCTCTTTCGCTGCCTCATAAATTTCTTTGAGTAAAGCGACTCCCGTCTCAATCTCATCTCCTACTTCTTGGCTTCTTAAAAACTTCACTCTCTCATGGTCATATTCACCTAATGTAGACTGAAAATCTCCAATGTCGTTATTTTCACAACCCAGTCCGAGGACAAGCACGCCCCCAGCATTGGGATGCTTCACGGCATTTTGTAAAATGGTTTTTGTATTTTCATGATCGTCTCCAAGCTGTGAGCATCCGTAATTGTGCTTTAATACAAGAGCTGTTTCAAACGGATGGATGCTTCCGCCCATTTCAGCGGTGAATATTTGGATAATTTGATCGGCGATGCCATTTACGCATCCAACGGTTGGGACTATCCAAAGCTCATTGCGTATCCCACTTTCCCCATTTTTCCGCTTATATCCTTTAAAAGTAAGATTCGTTTTTCCATAGGGGTTCTTTGTAAATGAAGGCTCGTATTCATAATTAAGCTTTCCTGATAGATTGGTTTTAATGTTATGTGTATGCACCCATTCTCCAGCAGAAATGGCAGTCGTTGCGTGCCCGATGGGGTAACCGTATTTCATGATATTCTCTCTCTGCTTGATATCAACCAATGCAAACTTATGACCTTTGGCGATGGTTTCTTTTAAAACAACAGCATGATCTTGATGATGCAGCTCCTCCCCTTGTTCAAGTACTTTTAAAGCAATACCGACATTATCTGAAGGGTGAATCACAATAAAATCTTTCATGCCTTTTCCCCCTGACTTTCATATTGATGTTGCAGCATTCTTTGAACAGCCGCTCTCATTCCTTCCTCCTGTATGAAAGTAAGCTGATCAGCTACAGCGTGAACCAAATCATGTATATCCGTTAAATTTCTCCCCCATAATGACTCACATGATAGAACCTTAGCTGCGATCGCTTCATTAGATTTGTTCACTTCTTCAAAGACATCCTTCATGAATGCCAGTACCGTCTCATCATCCTTTATCTTTTCTGCATGTGCTCTGTAAAAATAAATGAGGCTGCTGAGTGAAAACACGAGTTTCATTGGAAGCTGTTTCTTTTGCTCAACATAATCAAGCAATGACGGAAGAATACGAGTTCGGAACTTCGATACACCATTAAGCGCAATATCCAGCAATTGATGCTGCACAAATGGATTGCAAAAGCGATCCCAGACCGATTGTGTATAAAGAAGAAGCTCATCTCGAGAGAGCTCAAGCCCTGGTAGTACTTCCTCCTCCAGCATCCGCCGGATGAACGGCCCAACATCTTCATCACCCACAGCTTCGTTTACAGTTTCTATCCCGCATGAGTAAGCGATTGGCACCATCGCTGTATGAGCACCGTTTAAAATCCGTACCTTGCTTATGCGATAAGGCGCAATATCCTCTACAAAAAGAACATTTAAACCTGCTTTTTGAAAGGGAAGCTCTTTTTGTACGAAAACAGGTGCTTCAATAACAAAGAGGTGATAGTATTCTGCCGTGACAAGCAACTCGTCGATATATCCCTCTTCCTTTTGAACCATTTCAGCTACTTCCTTAGAAAACCCGGGAACAATCCGATCCACAAGCGTATTGCAAAACGTATTGGCTTCCTTGATCCATGTGATAAACGCAAGCGGAAGCTCCCACTCAATTGCCATGTCTACCACATATTCCTTCAAACGGTCACCGTTATGTTCAACCAGTTCACAAGGAAGGATGATCATCCCTTTTTGTTCATCTCCAGCAAATGATTTAAACCGGTGATATAGGAACGCTGTCAGCTTTCCCGGAAAACTCGCTTGTGGTCGATCCTCCAAGCGATCCTCCTTTCTGAACATAAGTCCTGCCTCTGTCGTATTTGAGAAAACAAAGCGGAGATCGGGGTTTTCAGCTACTTGTAAAAAAACATCATAATCCATATACGTACTGATTCCTCTGCTGATCGATTGAATGATCATGCGCTCATTCATTTCTTGACCGTCATGATAGCCCTGAATACATAATGTGTATAAGCCATCTTGTTCATTTAAAGCTGCAACAGATCCTTTTCTCGGAGGAACAACAACAGCCCTTCCTTTAAAATCTGTGCAGTCGTTCAGCTTTTGAATGTGCCAATTCATAAAGCCTCGCATAAAATTCCCTTCACCGATCTGCAAAATCGTTTCCGGATATTCAGACACTGGGTATATGCTTTTTGATAAACGTTTCAAATGGATTCCCCTCTCTGCATTCTATGCACACGTGAACATTTTTCTTAAAAAGGTGCTGATTACTGCACCTTTTTGACTGAATCTCTGATCATGAGCTCTGTATGGACATACATTTTTTCCATATGATCCTCTTCCTGCTCTTCTCCGTTTATGACAGATAGAATGGCATCTGCTCCAAGTGCACACATTTTTTCGATTGGCTTTTTAACCGTTGTCAGTGCAGGCGTGGTATAGGATGAAAATGCAATATCATCAAAACCGATAATAGAGACATCGCCCGGACACGTCTTACCCTTTGCATATAAAGCATTCATTGCACCAATGGCCATATCATCGTTAGAGCAAAAAAGAGCTGTTGGCGGATGATCAAGGGTCAGCAGGGATTCCATTGATTCATAGCCGCTTTTCATATGGTAGTCACCCTTGATCATATATTCTTTTTTCATCGGAATATGGTGATCAATTAACGCTTGAAGAAAACCAGCTTTTCTCTCCTGAGTCGATTTAAAGCCTTCTTTTCCTTCAATGATGGCGATTTGTTGGTGGCCTTGCTGAATGAAATAGTGCGCTGCCTGGTATGCTCCTTGACTATCATCTGCTAATATATTCATCACTTCATGACTTTCTACACGGCGATTCAGCACAATGATTGGAATGCCCTGTTTCTTGACATGATGGATAAACGCTTCATCATGTTCACTTTGGCTCATCAGCAAAATACCATCGTAGCGCTGTTTATGAATGGTTGTGTAATCATGAAAATCGTCAATACCCCTAACAAACAGATTGTAATGCTCTGTCATGACGCTATTGACGCCTTTTAACGCATCCACAAAGAAGCTTGAGGATGTGCCTTCTGTTAAACTCGTAAAAAACAGACCGATCGTAAAAGATTTTTGTGATACAAGGCCTCTGGCATGGACATTTGGTGAATAGTTCAGCTGTTTTGCAATCGACAAAATCTTTTGTTTTGTCTTCTCTTTAATAAAAGGACTATTATTCAAAGCCCTTGATACTGTGGTATGAGAGACATTTGCCAATTTTGCTATGTCTTTAATTGTGACTGTCATGCTATTCCGCCTTTTATGATTTTTTTCCATCTTATCATAAAACCGCTTTCATTTTCTTACCTTTTTCCTCATGTGATTTTACTTTGATGATGGAGCTGCTTTACTCGGTCAAATTGAAAATATTGCTTGGCATTTTCATAACTGATTCCTTTCACGATCTCCCCTAACAGCTCTAGGTCATAGGGGACTTCTCCTTTTTCTACCCAATCCCCGATGATATCACAAAGCAGTCTTCGGAAATATTCATGCCTTGTATAGGATAAAAAACTTCGTGAATCTGTCATCATCCCGATAAAACGGCTGATCAGTCCGATACTGGAAAGAGTCATCATCTGCTCTGTCATTCCTTGCTTCGTATCATTAAACCACCAGGCTGTGCCGTGCTGCATCTTCCCCGGTGTCTTCCCGTCTTGAAAGCTTCCAGCCAATGTTGATATCACGACATTGTCTCTTGGATTTAAGGAATACAGAATCGTGTTTGGCAGTGCATCTTCTTGTTCTAAACGATCTAATATACGGCAAAGCGGCTTTGCAATATCTTCGTCATTCATCGCATCGTACCCCGTATCTGGCCCAAGCCTCTCAAACATTTTCGTATTATTGTTTCTAAGTGCATTGATATGAAGCTGCATTGCCCAGCCACGCTCACAGTAAGCCTGACCTAGCATAATGAAAGTCTCTGTTTTAAATTTGATCTTCTCTTTTTCTGTCAATGGATAACCAGACATTCTTTTATGAAAGATGGTCTCCACTTCTTCTTGTGTCGTTTCTTCATATGTCATTTCATTAATAGCATGATCTGAGATCAAGCAGCCGTGTTCATGGAAAAAATCAATTCTCGCGCGGAGAGCATTTAAAAAATCTTGGTAGGATTGTATTGAAATAGCTGAAGCCTCTGCCAGCTCATGAACATATTTTTCAAACAGATCATTCGCTATATCGAGTGCTTTATCAGGTCGAAACCCTGGAAGCACTTGTACAGAGAATCCCTCTTCCCGCAGTTTTTGATGATATTGAAGTGAATCGATTGGATCATCTGTTGTCACAACAGTTTCAACGTTTGATTTCATGATGAAGTCTCTCGCTCCAAATCCCTCTTCTTGCAGCTTTTCATTGACTTTCTGCCAAATGGTGTCTGCATTTTTTTCATTTAATAGGTCTTGGACTTCGAAATACCTTCTCAGCTCTAGATGAGTCCAATGATAGAGCGGATTTCCTATGGTCATAGGGACGGTCTTCGCCCACGCCAAAAATTTATCATAATCAGATGCATCACCCGTGACATGCGTTTCGGGAATGCCATTTGCTCTCATGGCGCGCCATTTGTAATGATCTCCATAAAGCCATGCCTCAGTGATATTTCGGAAGGTTTTATTTTCATAGATGTCTTTAGGACTTAAATGGCAATGGTAATCTATGATTGGAAGGTCCTTTGCAAACTCATGATATAACTTTTCCGCCGTTGGACTGTTTAGTAAAAACTGCTCATTTAAAAAGGCTTTCATCAAATTCCCCCATCCTTCTTATCGTATGAAAACGATTTGTTCACGTTAACAATTTAATTGTAATCGTTTACAAAGTTGATTTCAATCCTAAAACAGGAAAAAACGATCTCCTTCAGAAAGGAAAATCGTTTTTTGGCTATTTTACAGAAGGTGATTTTTTTAGGATAATCGCAATAGTTGTTCCAGCACCAGGTTCACTTTCCACTTGAATATCGCCGTCATGCAGTAAGACAAGCTCTTTTGCTATTGCCAGACCAAGTCCTGTTCCATTCGTTGGGTCATTTGTATTTGTCCCTCTATAGTAGCGGTTAAATAAGTGATCGACCGTTTCTTGTGCCATACCGCATCCGTTGTCTTTCATTTCGATCCGAATTTCTTCATTTGTTTCAGACAAAACAGCAGTAATATGCGTGCCTTTTTGGTTATGCTTGACTGCATTCGCAAGCAGGTTCTCAATCACTCGTCTGAACCAAGCTTTGTCTATCTCAAAGATGACACCGTTAGTTTGGTCTTCAAAAGAGGATGAAAAATCCTCAGAAAAAGAGCTTCTTGAAAACTCGTCCATAATAGAGGCTAAAAATTCACCCAGCTCGACCGGCTTTCGATTGATAGGTAAGGCCCCATTTTTCAATCGATACGTGAGGTTTAAATCTTCAATCAAGGTCGACATGTATTCTGATTTCTCACGAATCACCTGTCCCATTTCCATGACTTCTTCCTTGGACCATTGATATTGATCAGATTCAAGCATGAGCCCGTAGCCGTAGATGGTACTAAGGGGTGTTTTCAAATCATGAGACAATCCTGCAATCCATTCTTCCCTTGTGGTTTGAATTTTTCTTCGGTTTTCTTCATTCTCTTTTAATGTAAGCGTGAGCTGATCCATTGTTTTGAGGATATCCTCAAATAATCGGTATTCCCGCTTAATACGCCCTTTTTTATTTTTACTAATTGGGATTCCTTTTCTATTCGTTGGTTCCTGCAATTTATTTCTAGATAAGAAAATCAGCCAGCGAATAATGTGATAGATCGGCAGTCCATAGCGATACGAATACCATAATGTCATGACGATAATAATTGTAATCGCAAGACCTGCAATTAAAATGGTCGTATATTGATTTAAAGCGTCTGTTTCTTTATCGTATAAGCCATCTGGGCTGTATACTTTATTTGGTACAGAAATGATCATATACAGGTTTTTATTCACTCTAATATAAGATAGATCACTTCTAAACTCCCAAGGCTTTGATTGATACTTAAGTAGTTCAACATCTGTTACATCATGTTTCAAATTGGTATTGGCTCGAATGCCTTTTAAATATTTCCCTTCATCATTGAACAGATGCACCGACCCATTCATTCTCTTCAAGAATTCTTTCGTTTCAACCGAATATTGAGAGAGTGCAGCCAAATTTTTCTCGTTCTGCTTCAAATAATTGGCGACCTTTGTGCTGTTTGTTTTAAACCCATACAACACGATAAAGCTTTTTTGATCAATCTCAATTGGCCAGAAGTACATCTTATAATCTTTGAATTGTCTTTTTTCAAAGATCTGGATCATTTCATCCTTTTGATAGGAAGTTGGAATGGACTTAGGTCGGTGATAGCTATAGACGTTATGTTTTTTTGAATCAATCACTTGCAGCCAGCCGTCTCGTTTTCTCACTGCTTGCTTGAGCTGATCATCGGCCTCCATTTCTCCATCCTCGTTAAAATAAAGCCAGCTCATGAGTGTATCTCCATCAGCTTTTGTTAAACCAGTTTCAGCCATGTTCTCGTAGTATTTTTTTAAATATAAATTATCAGAGAACGTATTTCCGATGATAAAAACGGCAATCACAATAAACATTTGTCCGACAAAGTGAAAGAAGAGTTTTGCTCGTAAATTCATAAATTATTGATGAACCTTTACTGGGTGTGGTATAAATTTATATCCCATTCCACGGATCGTCACAATATATTCGGGCTGACTTGGATCTAACTCGATCTTTTCTCTCAGCTTTCGAATATGTACCATCACGGTGTTGTTATCACCATATGATGGAACGCCCCATACTTTCTCATAGATTTGGTCTTTTGAGAGAACCACATTCGGATGATCACAAAAGTACTTCAGTAAAGAGAGTAGCTGAGCAGAGCATGCAGTCACCTCTCCTCTTACTTTCAATTCAGCTGAATGAGGATGATAAGAGAAATGGGCATATTCGTATGGACTTTGAGCCTCATCTTGGTCTTCCTTTAAAGAGATATATGTTCGGTTTAAGTGAGCCTTAATTCTAGCCACAAGCTCTAGCGGATTAAATGGCTTTGTGATGTAATCATCTGCCCCTTGAGCAAAACCGGTCAGTTTATCTACATCAGACGTTCTTGCAGTTAAATAGAAAATGGGTGCTTTCGTAAATTTTCTCATTTCAGGAAGAACATCAAAACCAGACTTACCCGGCATCATCACATCTAGAAGTAAGAGATGGATGTCCTCGTTTTTGACAACATCTAATGCTTCATCTGCATGGTAAGCTTTATATATATGCTTGAATCCTTCTTTTTTTAATACGCGTTCAACCATTTTGACAATTGCTTCTTCGTCATCTGCAATCAATATTTTTGCTGTTTCCACGCATCTCTTTCCTTTCTAGCTATGATCTCTAACCGTATATTACCATTGTCTAAAGTAAAAAAGTACCTCTTTTCTGCATAAAAGCGAAAAAATATCAACTGGGGGAAATGGCATTACTAGGAAGATTCAGAGACGCAAAAAAACTCGGCTATTCCACCGAGTTCCTTTTACTTCTATTATCCATTCACAGCTTCTAGCTTTCTTTCGTGATTCATTAAGTCATATGTTAAACAAATCGGCTTATTCGTTCTAGGGTCAAGTACGATTTCTGCATCAATGTGGAATACCTGACCAAGCACCTCTTTGGTCATGACCTCATGAGGCGTCCCATCTTTGATCACTTTTCCTTGATTGAGGGCAATCATATAATGAGAAAAACGTGCCGCATGATTTAAATCATGAATGACCATCAACACAGTTCGTCCTTGCTCTCTGTTTAACCGTTCTAACAGCTGAAGAATCTCGAGTTGATGTGCGAGATCCAAATACGTCGTCGGCTCATCCAATAAAAGCAGCTCTGTTTCCTGGGCAAGTGCCATCGCAATCCATACACGCTGACGCTGTCCACCAGAAAGTGCTTCAATTGGCCGGTCATGAAAAGCAATCATGCCCGTTTCCTCAAGTGCCCATCTGATGATTCGTTTATCTTCATTTGATAAGCGACCAAATCCATTTTGATGCGGGAAACGTCCATATGACACAAGCTCATACACTGTCAGTCCGCTTGGTGCTTCGGGCGTTTGCGGTAGGATCGCCATCTGTTTTGAAATTTCTTTTGTAGGCGTTTGATGAATAGCTTGACCATTTAAGTAAACAGCGCCTCGGTTGGACTTCATGATACGGGACATTGTTTTTAATATCGTTGATTTCCCGCACCCATTCGGTCCGATCAATGTTGTCACCTTGCCTTTTGGGATACTGATATTTAAATCCTCTACAATCAAACGGTCCTGATAACCGATACATAGCTTTTCTGTTTCGAGCGATTTCATATGTTTTTCTCCTCCCTCATTAATTCGTTTTCATCAATAAGTAAATGAAGTAAGGTGCACCTAAAGCAGAAACGACTAGACCAACTGGCACCTCTGATGGTGCAAGTATGACGCGACCAAGTGTATCTGCCAGTAATAATAACAGTGCGCCAATCAACGCGGAGGCTGGTATCATTCCTTGGTGCTTTGGTCCAACAAGCTTTCTCGCAAGGTGCGGTGCGGCTAACCCTAAGAAAGAGATACTACCTGCAACAGCGACACTTGCACCTGCTAATGCAACGGCAATTAGCATCATGAAGCTTCTTTCTTTATGAACTGAAATCCCTAATCCATAGGACAGCTGGTCACCTAAATTCATGATATTTAAGTAGCGTGCTCTCACAAGCGCTAACACAAGGAAAATAAGCATCCATGGCAGAACTGATAAGACATACGTCCAGCTTGAGCCCCAAATACTTCCTGATAGCCACACGATGGCTTGGTTAAAATCATTTGGGCTCATTTTTAATTGAATGACCACAATTGCTGCTGAAAACGCAGCGTTGACGCCAATACCCGTTAAAATTAATCGAACAGGTGTGATGCCTTTTTTCCACGCTAACACATAGATGAGAAATGCAGCAAAGGCTGCTCCTGCAAATGCGAAAAGCGGCAGGATAAAAATCGTCAATTGACCTAAGTTCGACATCGTGCCTTGAAATACAAAGATAAAAAGCACAACAGCAAAGCCTGCGCCCGCATTCACACCAAGAATTCCAGGATCAGCTAAGCCGTTTTGAGAAACACCTTGCCAAATAGCTCCTGAAACAGCGATAGAAGCACCAACAAGTAAAGCGATGATCATTCTTGGAAGTCTGAATTCGAACAGCACCAGCTCATCCATTTCGCTTCCGAATCCAAAAAATGTTTTCAATGTATCTATCGGAGAAATACGAATTTCCCCGGTATTTAAACTAATCAAAAATACCACGACGATGGCTAAAAAGATCATCAGCATCGTTCGTTTATATTTCTTTATCTTTGCCTGCTGCACCATTTCCATTTAAATTCCGCTCCTTTCACGTCTAGCTAAATATAAGAAGAAAGGAACGCCTATAATCGCAGTAATGGCACCAACTGGCGTTTCAAATGGCGCATTGACCAGTCTTGCAGCAATGTCTGCATAAATTAACAAAATGGCCCCTAAAATAGCTGAGCAAGGGATAATCCACCGGTAGTCCACTCCGACCAAGAATCGAGTGACATGGGGTATGACAAGCCCGATAAAGCCAATTGAACCTGCCACCGACACAGCAGCACCGGTTAAAAGAATCACGACCAATATGCCTAGCACTTTGACCGTTTTCGTATACTGCCCGAGTCCTTTAGCCAATTCATCACCTAAGCTCAGTACAGTGATCGAGCGTGCAAGGATCATCGCAACCACAAGTCCTGCAATGGCGACTGGAATAACGACCTGAATGTTGCTCCAATTTAAGCCTGCCACGCCGCCTGCGTACCAAAAGCTCATGTCCTGAGCGACGTCAAACCGAATGGCAATTGCTGTAGAGATCGAGCTTAAAAGGGCTCCAACCGCCGTACCCGCCAGTGCGAGCTTCACTGGTGTCAGTCCTCCCTTAGACAGAGTACCGACACCAAACACGATCGATGCACCCAGTGCGGCTCCAGCAAATGACCAAAGAATTAATGTGAAAGAAGATTGACCTGGGAAAAAGGCAAATGCTATCGCAATTGCAAATGCAGAGCCATTTGTCACACCCATAATTTCAGGAGACGCAAGCGCATTTCTAGTCATCCCTTGCATGATGGCACCAGATACAGCTAAAAAGGCACCGACGAGTGCAGCCCCAGCTGTACGAGGCAGCCTTAATTCTCGAATGATTTGATGTGACGTTTGTTGTGGATCAAATTGAAAAATGGCTTCCCATACCGTGTGTAGATGGATATTTGCTGCTCCTAATGATACCGATAAAAAAAGACCAAATGCTAAAGCGATACTTCCTATGATGACAACAGCTGCTGTTCCAAAGGGCTTCGTAACAATATCCATTTCATCGTCCTTGGCTGGCAGCTGTTTATTCGATTGTGAGCCCAAAACCAGTCTCTTCCTTTCCGTTCATATCTATTCGTTATCAATGATAATGATTATCAATCTCGAAGTCTAGTATATCATTTTCTTTCCTTTTTGAAATCATTGTTCTGAACATTTTCTTTATTTTCATCAAAAAACCGGGAGAAATTCACCATTTTTCTTTTGGTCCTAAAATAGCCGATGCATTTTTCATTCCATCATGTTACGATATAATTGAAATTGAGAATCATTATCATATGAACGTGAATAGGAGAGAAACTTTGTGAAAAACCGATCTGGATTTCTTTTGATATCCTTAGCCATTCTCATGCTTTTTACAGTTGCTTGCAGCAGCACTTCAAATAAAAAATCTGGCGCCAACCAGGATGACACCATCACCTATCAGGATGTAAAAGGTGAAGTCAAACTCCCTAAAGATCCAAAACGAATTGTGCTTCTCGCTGAAAGCTACTACGGTGACCTCGTGACACTTGGCAAGACGCCAATTGCTGCAACTGCACCTATCTTTAAAAACCCTTTCTATAAAGGCAAAACGGATGGTGTCAAAAACCTTGGAACAACCCCTTCTGTCGAAAAGGTCGCCGCTTTGAAGCCAGATATGATTATCGCTTGGGGTGAAGATGAAAAATTTGATCAATACAAAAAAATTGCGACAACCGTTGCCATTAAATACAATCAATATTCCTTTAAAGATCAACTGAAAGAATTCGGTAAAATGACAGGTACACCGAAAAAAGCAACAGAATGGATCACAAAATGGGATACAAAAATAAGTGAGGTAAAGCCTAAAGTCACAAAAGCAATCGGCAACAAAACTGTTTCTATCGTGTCACCTTTTGATAAAGGGATCTATATCTTTGGAAACACCTTTGCACGCGGAGGCGAAATTATTTATGACGAGCTGAAATTACGTGCGCCAAAGGCAGTGAAAAAAGATGCCATCGACAGCGGCGTCGGCTATGCAAACATTTCTCTTGAAAAGCTGCCAGAATACGCAGGCGACTTTATTTTCACTAGTCCATGGAGCGGTTCAAAAAGTAAAGGGGACCAGGTGTATGAAAGCAGCATTTGGGCATCACTTCCTGCTGTACAAAATAAACACGTATTTGAAATCGATCCTGTCGGGTACTTCTTTAATGACCCAGTTTCATTAGAAGGACAGCTTGAGTTTATTGTCGATCGTTTAACATCTGCATCATAAAAAAACGTTTCTCCAAATGTGGAGAAACGTTTCCCTTATTCCGTTCCTTTCGCAAATCCTTTTGACATGAATGGATAAAGCAAAATACCTACTAAGAACAGGCCGATGCCAAGTCCAAATGTTTTCAAATCAGCTGTTCCTGAAATAATAACCCAAGCGGAATATCCCATTGCAATCAGCGCAATGATTCCGTCTCTTGTTCGCTTCCCTTTTTGAAGGTCATACGTGTCACCTTGCATAATGACTTTAAAGCTATAGATCGAAGACACAATATACGGAATGAGATACGCAAGTGTCGCTGATGTCGTTAAAAAGGTAAAAGCTTCATTAATCGTACGAGACATTACTGAGAAAATAAACAGCTGTGACATGATATTTGTAACCGTTAAAGCAAAAACAGGACTGCCTTTTTTGTTTGTTTTTGCAAATACTGCTGGGAAATCGCCAGCCTTTGCTGCTTGATACGGTACTTCTGAACCAAGTAAGATCCAGCCGAGCATCGAACCAAATAAACAAATAATCGCAAGCAGTGCCATCACAATTCCGCCAGCCGGCCCAATAATAAGCTGTAGTACGTCAACGAATGGTTTATCTGAGCCTTGCAACTGATCGTGCGGCAGGACGCCCATTGTAATCAAAGTAATAATCATGTAGATAGAGAGTGCAATTAAAAGACCTGTAATCGTTGCACGTTTCACATCACGCTGCGAGGACGCTCTTCCTGATAAAATGACAGCAGATTCGATGCCAATAAATGCCCATAGTGTGGAAATGGCCGCATGATGAACTTGGCCTCCAAGTCCGAGCATTCCTTCACCTTCTGCTGCAACTGGGAAGTAATAATGTTCAAATAATGCCGTTTGGAATGCAAATAATCCCGCAACAATAAAAAGGACGAACCCAAGTACCTTTGAAAAGGTCGTAATAAAGTTTAATTTACTTGCAGCGCTTAAGCTTGTAATTAAGATCGTATGTGTTCCCCAAAGAAGAATGGTACATACAATAAACGTTGTCAGCTGACCAAGTGTGATCGCTTCTTTTCCAAAGGTGAAAATCTCCGTCTTCACGGTGAGAATAGGGAAAAATGTCGTTAAATAACCGGCAAGACTCGTAATAATTGCGACATTACTAATCCAACTTGCTACCCAATATCCCCAAACCATTGTAAAACCGGCCGCTTTCCCTTTTTTCGGATCGTTAAAAAGTGCTCTTGCATAACTTTGTGGTCCAGCCGTTAGCTGCGGCTTATGAATGGACAAATGCCCAAAAACAAGTGCAATCATCAGCACACCGCCACCTGTGACAAGCCATGCCATCGTCACACCTAAAGGACTAGCATGCTGGGCAAGCGTACTTGGCAGCATAAAGATGCCTGAACCTACCATATTTCCGACGACAAATGCCGTCAATAACCAAAAACCCCATTTTTTTGTCTGTTCCATTTCCGTACCTCCGTTATATTCACTTCGGACCAGACCCGGCAGTATCTTCATTGATATATTTGTGAAGCAATGACTTGTATTCTTTATGTTCATGGGTCACTTTCTTAACAGCATACCCTTATCTTCGGTACTCAGAACATAAAAAAAAGCCTGAACAACAGTCCATGCTTTTCAAAACATACACCTTGATCTCCGGATAGCCCTCCACGCTTCAAAGACGTGGCAGTCCTGCATTTATTCAATGCAGACCCAGCATAAAGAAAGTTGGAGCTCTCTATACACTTCGGCGCTGATGCCTTTTTTCTCATGATCTTCGATTCCATCTCTCCCATGAGTGACTCATCATCCGCGCAACCTCTACCTCACTGAGACATAGCGTGAGGATTTCTATTCATTTTTACTACACGAAGGTTATCAAACATTCTCATTTCTGTCAAAGGGTAAAACATAGAAAAAGGGCAGAGATGCTTTTCTCTGCCCTATACCTGCTTATTGATCGTTGTTTTTCTTCTTTTGTACAGCTTCCTGAAGCGGATCGCCTGCTAGCTCTTTGCTTGCTTCTTCTAACAGCTGATCTACTTGCTTGTGGTCTTTCTCGCTTTTCGCCTTTTTATCCTTTTGGAAAAATGACATCGCTGTTTCCTCCCTTTTCATAAAATGCGGTTGCCCGATTAATTTGTGCTACAGTGCGCCGCATTATACAAAGTGGAAAGGCTTAATCATCATGAAAGGTCTGTCTCATTTTTTGCAGATACATCAAAAAGGTCTTTAAGTCTTCCTTTGTGAAGTCTGACATCATATGCTGAATCACCTTCCCAAAAAGGCGTGTATGTTTCTCATAAATCGCCTTCCCTTTTTCGGTGGCTTCTAATCGGATGAGTGAGGGGTCATCTTTGTCCCGTTCTCTCTGAATATAGCCCTGCTCACACAATTTGTTGAGTGCAATGGAGGCTGCACCTGGGTTTAAAGAGAGTCTTTGTTTCAGCTCTTCGGCATCTGATACTTTGCCTTGTATCAAAATAGAAAGAGCATATATCTGCGGAGGCGTGATGTCTTTTTCTAACTCAAGTAACTTGCGGTTTAATTTACGGCTGACTTCATAATGTACAAGAACAATTTCTTTTAAAATGTCTGCATTACCCATCCGAATCGCATCCTTATCGTTAGTATCAACATGACTTCCCCCCTATTATAGAATGTTTTTCCAATCAGCCAACCCTTTTGTCCTTTTTTTCTTTAGAAATAAGCCTTGCTGAATAAATTCACCCTTGATATAGTGAATACTTGAACAAAAAAACAGAACAGGAGTACGCATCATGACAGGAAAAACACACATTATGGGCGGAATCGCCGCCTCAACGGCCGTCGCCTACTACTACGGATTCGACCCAGTGATCATGGCTGCAGCTGGATCAGCAGGTGCTTTGATTCCTGATCTTTGCCATACAAAAAGTAAAATCGGTAGAAAATTTCCGCTGCTCTCGGCCCTGATCAGCAGCGTGTTCGGTCATCGCACATTTACACACAGTTTATTATTTCTACTGATCATTTATTTTCTCGCGACAACATACATTCCAAATGACAGCCTAAGTATCGGTTTACTAGTTGGAATGGCGAGCCACCTTATCCTTGATGCTGGGACAGTGAACGGCATTAAATTCTTATTTCCAGCTTCCATTAAAGTGCGTCTCCCCTTCTATGTCAAAACAGGCAGCACAGGAGAACAAGTCGTACTAGCTGCTCTCACTGTCGTCACCTGTTATTACATCGCCGTCATTTGCGGCATATCGATCCCCATTCAGTTCTAACAGAATAAAAAAGAGTTTTGCGAAAAAGATAAGTTATGAATTGATCATTCCTCATTTTTTTAGTAGGTTTAAGATAAGTGTTTTTGCCTTGCAGCTGAATACAGAATGGTGAGGAGATACATAAATGAAAGCGTTTTTCAAAAATCACTGGTTTTTAGTGTATTCCATCCTTTTCATGTGGATGAAAACATACATCATTTATCAACTAGGTTTTCACATACGAACGGCCAATCTGTTTCATGAATGGCTGCTTTTGATCAATCCACTTAGCTTTCTACTTCCTTTGTTTGGGATAGCTCTCTTTTTAAATGAAACCAAACAAAAGGTTTTTTTATTGACTGCAAATTTTATTCTCACGGCGATATTGATATCGAATACGATCTTTTATGGCTTTTATATTGATTTCATTACCATTCCCGTGCTATTCCAAGCGAAGAACATGGGAGATATGGGTAGCAGTATGACGGAATTATTCCACCCGCTTTTTGTGTTGATGCTCGTTGATTTTGTCGTACTTGCTTGGCTGCTCAAACGCAAACCATTAGCCCCAAAAGCGTCATACAAGACGATCAAAACATATTATGCGATCTGCTGTAGTTTCCTATTGTTTCATATCAGCTCAGCTATGATGGATCACCCTCGATTTCTGACAAGCTCTTATGATCGTGAAGTCATTGTTAGAAACCTCGGGCTGTTCCAATTCCATCTGTACGACGGTGCTGCCCAAACAGCACGCATTGGACAAAAGGCCTTTGCAGATGAAGATACGCTTTCTACTGTAGCAAACTATACAAAGGCTGATTACAGTGCACCAAACGAAGAGTACTTTGGGCTTGCTAAAGGCAAGAACGTTGTGTTCATTTCACTTGAATCGACGCAGCAATTTGTCATGAACCAAAAGGTAAATGGACAATATATCACTCCCTTTTTAAATCAATTGGCTAAAAAGAGTTTTTATTTTGATGAATTTTATCAGCAGACAGAGCAGGGAAAGACGTCCGATTCAGAGTTTATTGTTGCTAATTCCCTCTATCCTTCTAGCAGTGGCGCTGTCTTTTTCACAGCGAGTGATAATAAATATGACACGTTATACAAGCAGTTGAAAAAGGAAAACTATCAATCCGTCCAATTTCATGCGAATAACAAAACGTTTTGGAATCGTGATGTGATGTATGAATCACTAGGAATTGATCGTTTCTATGATGTCGATTCTTATCATGTCAATGAACGGAATTCCACTGGCTGGGGCTTAAAGGATATCGACTTCTTTGATCAATCCATTGATTATTTAAAAAAGTTGAAGCAGCCTTATTACAGTACGTTCATCACTTTGACCAATCATTTTCCATTTGAAATTGACCCGCAGGATCAGTTTATTGATGAATATGATTCGTCCAGTACCATTTTAAACCGCTATGTGACGACCGTCCGCTATCAAGATGAAGCAATTAAGATGTTCTTTGATCGTATGAAAGAAGAAGGATTGTATGACAATACGATGTTTGTTCTCATGGGTGACCATTATGGCATCTCTGAGGCACATCATGAGGCAATGGCACAGCTGCTCAATCAAGAGGAAATCACACCGTTTGATGCGGTCAAACTGCAGCGTGTTCCATTTTTGATTTACATTCCTGGTGTCACGGATCAAGCACCACAGACCATTTCTGAAACAGCAGGTCAAATGGATGTCAAGCCGACACTTCTTCACTTACTAGGGATTGAAACAAAGAATTCCATTCAATTCGGTAACGATTTATTTTCAGATGAACGGACGCCTTTCGCTGTATTGAGAAACGGGAACTTTATTACAGATGAGTATCTCTATACAAAAAACACCTGCTATGATCAAAAAACAAAAGAACCCGTGAAGCAGGATGAAGTATGTCAGCCCTATATAGAAAAAGCCAATAAAGAGCTCTCTTTATCAGACAAGGTAATCAATGGGAATTTACTGCGTTTTTATCAGCAATAAACAGGATCAAACGATCTCTTTAGTCATCACACTGAAAGTCGCCATCAGGCGGCTTTTTCTTTTCTCTTTTTACTGAAAGTCTATGAATGCCCAAATAAGTTTGCTTATAATAAAGGGAAATACATGATAATGAATGATAAGAGGTGTGAACATGAAGTATACATTCTTAGCCCTAATCTCCATATGTTTGCTCCTGAGTGGATGCCAAACTGAGATGAAGCCATCTAATACGAAGAAAAAAACAGAGCTTGTGATTTCAGCAGCGGCAAGTCTTCAGGATGCGCTAAAGGAGATTGAAGCCTCCTTTCACAAACAGCATCCACATGTGACATTAACAAATAACTTCGGGTCATCCGGCGCATTGAAGCAGCAAATCGCTCAAGGAGCAAAAGCCGATCTCTTTTTCTCAGCAGCAGAAGAGCCCTTCGATGAACTTGTTCAATCTGGAGACATTGATCAAGATTATATCAAGGATGCTATACAAAACGAGTTAGTCCTTATTGTGCCAAAAGATGGCTCTTCCTCTATTAAAAGCTTTCAAGACGTCCAGCACATAAAAGGAAAGATTGCTCTTGGCACACCTGAATCGGTTCCTGCTGGTACATATGGCAAAGAGATCTTTACAAAACTGAACATATGGGACCAAGTGAAAAAGAATGCTGTCTATGCCAAAGATGTACGTCAAGTTCTAAGCTACGTCGAAACAGGAAATGTAGACGCTGGTGTTGTGTATAAAACAGACGCCCTCGTTTCTAAAAAAGTAAAAATCGCAGCTGAAGCAAATTCGGACATGCACTCTCCGGTTATATATCCAGTAGGGATTGTCAAAGGGACAAAACATCTAACGGAAGCCAAGGTCTTTTTTCAATTTCTTCAATCTGATAAAGCCAAATCTATTTTTAAGAAATATGGCTTTCAAGTGTCGTAATGCCTATGCTGACTGAAGACTTTCTATCACCCATTTGGCTGTCCATTCAAGTGGCGATCGTTAGCGGACTGTTGGCCACTGTTTTTGGCACAACGATTGGCTTTTGGATGGCGCGAACAACTTTTAAAGGGAAAATGCTTGTGGAAACGCTTCTGATGATGCCACTCGTTCTCCCACCAACAGTCGTTGGCTTTTTATTGCTCGTCGTATTCGGAAAACATAGCTTAATAGGGGGCGCGATTGAATGGATCTTCCATCAGCCGGTCATTTTCACATGGTGGGCGGCGGTCATCGCTTCGACAGTCGTCGCATTTCCGCTCATGTATCAATCAGCAAAGGCGGGCTTTTCTACAATTGAGTCAGATATTGAAGGGGCTGCAAAAGTAGATGGTGCTCATTCATTCCAAGTCTTTGCCTATATTACTGTACCTCTTGCCCTGCCATCCCTCTTGTCTGGCAGCATCCTTAGCTTTGCAAGAGCCCTTGGAGAATTCGGAGCGACCTTAATGTTTGCTGGCAACATTCCAGGAAAAACCC
Organism: Bacillus pumilus; assembly: GCF_009937765.1. Classification (NCBI taxonomy): domain Bacteria; kingdom Bacillati; phylum Bacillota; class Bacilli; order Caryophanales; family Bacillaceae; genus Bacillus; species Bacillus pumilus. Next base: position 762,063 of record NZ_CP047089.1, read on the forward strand.
AAACACTCCCAACCGCTATCTATGTGGCGATTGATTCTGGACGCATGGAGCTTGCTTGGGCCTGGACAATCTGTATCGTGATCTTATCTTTTATAATGCTTTTGGCTGTGCGTAGAAATAAATAAAAAAATCCCCTTTCTCACATGAGAAAGAGGATTTTTTTATTTATTCAAACCCAACCGTCATCGTCTCTGGATTCGAGCCGACGCGTTCGTTATTGTTTAATGCATCAATTTTTTCCATGTCTTCTTTGGAAAGTTCGAAATCAAAAATATCTGCATTTTGTTTAATACGTTCTTCGTTGATTGATTTAGGAATCGTCACGACGCCGCTTTGTAGATCCCAACGCAAGATGACTTGCGCAACAGATTTGTTGTAGCGTGCAGCCATGTCCTTTAATACGTCATGATCTAATAGCTTTCCTTGCATAAGCGGAGACCACGCTTCAATTTGAATGCCTTTTTCTTTTGCATATTGACGTAGTTCGACAAGTGTCAGTTTCGGATGAAATTCAACTTGGTTCACGGCTGGAACAACCTCTGCATCTTTTAACAGCTCTTCTAAATGCTGAATATAGAAGTTGCTGACGCCAATGGCTCTCACTTTCCCATCCTTGTAAAGCTTCTCAAGCGCACGCCATGTGTCTTTAAATGTTTCTGCATTTGGACCAGGCCAATGGATCAAATAGAGGTCTAGGTAATCAAGACCTAATCGATTCAAGCTTGCGTCAAATGCAGCCAGCGCTTTGTCATAGCCTTGATCCGTATTCCATACTTTAGACGTAATGAACAAATCTTCTCGTTTCACGCCAGATTCTTTAATTGCTTTGCCTACGCCTGTCTCATTTTTATAAACGGCAGCCGTATCAATACTGCGGTATCCGTTTCGTATGGCTGCTTTTACGGCATCTACCACTTGATTGCCGTCCTCCACTTTGAATACACCTAAACCAAACCAAGGCATTTCTACTCCGTTATTCAGTGTTACGGTATCATTCAAGCTTTTGACCATTTTAACAACCACCTTTTTCATAGATTCCATCTTTTTCATTATCTCACGTTGTCCATTAAAACTCTATTATCAGGCGTTTTTCTTCGCTTCGATGGCTAACAGCAAAGCACCTGTCATGCCGGCCTTATCCTCAAGTCCAGGAGAGACAATGTATGAATCAAGCGGCGGCAGGTCTACATAATCATTGAGATAAGCAGCAAGCTTCTCTCGAATTAATGGAAACAGCTGTTTTTGTTTCATGACGCCCCCGCCCATAATGATGCGTTCTGGGCTTAAAATGAGCGAGTACTGCATTAGCGCCTGCGCCAAATAATCGGCTTCAAGTGCCCAAACTGATTCTTCCTCTGTCAGTTCTTTAGCAGATTTCCCCCATCTTTTTTCAATCGCTGGTCCAGCTGCCAGTCCTTCTAAGCATGTCCCATGCGCTGGGCAAACTCCTTCAAAAACGTCTGATTCATGCTGCCTGACAAGGATGTGTCCCATCTCTGGATGCGAATGTCCGTGAAGAAGTTCGTTTTTTACAACAGCGCCTGCACCGATACCCGTACCGACCGTGATATACATACAGCTATTCAGCCCTTTGGCTGCTCCTTTTGTTAATTCACCTAAGGCTGCCGCATTGACATCTGTTGTAAAAGATACTGGGACTTTTAATTGTTTCTCTAGCTCTGGGATGAACGGATAATGCTTCCACTCTACTTTCGGCGTGTTCATGATATAACCGTAAGAAGGGTCGTCCTTTTGGACACAGATCGGTCCAAAGGAGCCGACCCCTAATGCTTCAATGTCATGCTGCTCGAAAAATGGGATGAGCTTTTGTAATGTTTTTTCTGGGTGCTCTGTAGGAATCGTCATTTCTTCGAGAATATCCCCGTGCTCATTGCCGATTGCACAACAAAACTTTGTACCGCCAGCTTCAATTGCTCCATAAAACGCCATCATTGATCTCCCCCTGCTTGTTCTCTTTCTTCATCATAAAACATAGAGGAGGAGATGACAACATTACGTATTGGTCAAGAGAACAGCTTCCATATCATTGATATACTCCCTTAGATGATGGGCAATATCACGATTGATTTCACCATTTTCATACAACGTTTGAATTTCATTTCGAATCGTCTGTACAGCTTGGAAGTTAAGCTCTTTTTTCTTCCGGTCAAATGAACGATCTTTTTGCTGAAAGAAGCTTGGGCCGTGTTCACAGCGATAAATGACTTGGTTGTAAAAGCCAATCACTTGATGACACGTTTGTTTATTTTCATCGTTCATATGCTGCTTGATCGAGTCAACAGCAGCCTCTGCCGTTTTCTTACGGATTTGTTTGTACGAGTCCTCGTTTTCTAAAATACCACTGGAAACGAGCTGATTCGGCCGCCATAATTGGAGCCATTGAAGCAAGCGTAGAAACTTCACTTTTGAAAATCGAATTTTGAAGGAGTTTGAGTACAGCATTTCGAGCTCATGGAATCTTTCTTGCAGCTCATAGGCTTCTTGTTGATCGATTTTCTCTTCCTCAATGAGTTGTTGGAGCTTCATCTGCTCCGCTTTAATTCCGTGTAGCCTAATCTTTTTCTCTTGTCTTCTCATCCCGAATTGGTACGGCTCACGCTGGATATTACGCAGCTTCATTCGGTAATCATTGATGAGTGCAAGAGACACTTCCCTGTTGTCTTCATTCATTCCTTCTCTTAACGTTTTAATAGCACTTCTCAGCAGCTTTCGTTTCGCATGCTGAATCTTTGTATCCAAATCGACAGCGATTTGTTTGTCTTTTTTCTCGGATAGAAGAGGCAGTAGCACACTAGCTAAAATGAGTGTACATAGGATGACGCCTGCTGCGAGGAAAATAATCAAATGTCGTTCAGGAAACGGTGATCCGTCCGCAAGTGTAAATGGGATGGAGAAGGCACCGGCTAATGTCACGGCCCCGCGTACACCAGAGAATGTCATGAGCATCGAGGCGCGAAGTTTCGGTTTTTTCACGTTTTGCTTTTTCGTTGCGCTCCATTTCCCTGCCCAGAAGAGCCATACCCATAAGAACCTCAGAATCATGAGACACAGCGTGATGATTAAGATGTAACTGATGACCTGCATATTATTAAACGCTTCATCTTGGAAAATGACTGTCGATACATCAGGAATCTGCAATCCAAGAATAACGAAAACAAGTCCATTTAAAATAAATAAAATAATATTCCATGTGTTTGATGAAGCAATTTGTAGTTTGGCTAAATTTGCCTCCATTCGATCCTGCTCAATAGCGTGTGTCACACCGCCAGCAACAACGGCTAAAATGCCGGATACACCAATTTCTTCAGCGGCTAAATAGATGACAAATGGTGTAAGGATTTGCAGGATGATGTGCATCGTGACATCGTCCATTCCTAAACGGCGGAGAAAATAGCGAAAACGAATGATAAAAAAGGATAGAATAAATCCAGTCAATAGACCACCTGCGGCAATTAGGACAAAGCTAAAGGATGCCTCAGCAATTGAAAAAGCGCCAGTCACTGTTGCAGCAATGGCAAATTTAAAGGCGACAAGTCCTGATGCATCGTTCATCAATCCTTCGCCTTCCAAAAGTCTCATGATGCCCTTTGGCATATTCACACGGCTGGAAAGAGCACTGACTGCTACCACATCTGTCGGTGATAAAATCGCTGCTAGCGCAAAGGCGGCTGGAAGCGGAATGCTTGGGATCATCCAATGGATGGTATATCCCGCGACAATGACTGTCGCAAAGACCAATCCTAGGGCTAACAAAAGAATCGGCGCTCTTAATTTCCACAGTTCGTCCCTTGGGGTACGCTTCCCGTCATTAAATAACAGCGGCGCAATGAATAAAACGAAGAATAGTTCAGGATTTAACGAAATATGTAAACCTGAAGGAAAAGCTGCCACCAGTATTCCTAAGCCCACTTGAATTAATGGGACTGGAATAAAGGGGACAAAACGATTGATAATATTAGATGATGCAATGAGTGCGAGTAGTACGAGCACTGCTAAAAAAATCTCCACTAATACGTGTCCCTCCTTAATTCATGTTTTCGTCAAGTTTTGCTTACATGCAGTGATGTGTTCATTTCAAGCATTCATCCGTTCAGTGATATATGCCTTCTTAGTATTCCGCAAAAAGAGAAACCAACACATAACAATCCATTTAGGCAAAAAAAGACTGAATCCACATATTCAGCCAACTGACAAAATTTTCATCACATGTATTGTTCTAATGATGAACAAAAGATCCTGTTTTTATTTTACACGAAAACTCTATCACCTGCTGAGATCCAGCTCGTATTAAACACAAAAAAAGAGCGAAATCGCTCTTTTCTCGTTTTACCCTTTATTTAAAAAATAAGACCTAGCGGGAAGCCGCCATTTGAATAGGTAGGAACACACCCTGCATACGACGAGGATGAGAAACAGCAAATACAAAGCAATCTCTCCTTGTGCTAAACCGAGTCCTACGAATAAGCCACCAAGCGCTGCCCAAACTGCGTAAATCTCTGCTTTTAGCACAAGTGGCTTTCGCCCTGCTAATAAATCACGCACAATTCCGCCACCGCTCCCAGTCAGAATGGCTGCCACAATGACCGCACTGAGTGGAAGCTCTCTTTGCACCGCAAATAATGCACCTTGAATCGCAAACGCTGCTAAGCCAATTGCATCCGAGAAATTCCCCCATGTGCTCCAGTGCTTGAGCAAAAGCTTTGGAAAAAGAAACACAATCGTAATGGATACAAGAGCAATGGTAAACATTTTGCCCTGTGACCATAAAGCAGACACTGGAAGACCGATTAATAGATTCCGAATCGCTCCACCGCCAAAAGCTGTCACAATCCCTAAAATGTACACACCAAGAATATCGTACTCTTCCTCCATTGCTACTATCGCACCACTAATGGCGAATGCAATAATACCAATGATACTTAAGACTTCCCATGCCATTTTCCGCTTATCTCCTTACATGATCTGATCATCTCATACTACTCCCTTAATGTATATCTGACATAAGCGAAAAGCAATACAAATTTTCTTTAAATTTTATCTTTTTGCAAAAATAAAAAACAGCCTGCTAAAAAGCAGGCCATCTCTTAATCTTCTTTTGCATTTAACAGCAGCATACTGATGATGATCAGAATAAATGCAATAAGTGCTAATAGCGGAATGGTGATAAAACCAAACCAGTTCAAATAATCTACAGAACAAGGAATGCCGCTGAGACAAGGGCGAATCGACGCAAAGCCTGGGATTTTTTGTTCCATATAATGATAGATGGAAAAGCAAGCACCGATGACAGCCAAAGGCAGTACGTAATACTTCACTTTAACATCACCCCGGAACGTAGCAATTCCTAGTAAAAGCACGAGCGGGTACATGAAAATGCGCTGGAACCAGCACATATCGCATGGAATAAACTTTTTGATTTCACTTAAATACAGGCTGCTCATCGTCGCAACGATCGAGACAATCCAAGCACTGTACAAGTAAATAAGCTTATTCTTCATGATTTCTTCCCTTTAAGCTCTTGATCAATTAATTCTTTGATTTCATCATAGTCATAGAAATTTTGAACTTGTTTATTGTTAATAAAGATCGTTGGTGTTGAATTCACTTTGTATTTGTTCACAAGCTGATTGTCTGTGTTCAGCTGCGGCTGATACGTTTTCTTTGATAAATGATCTTTGAGTTTGTCCGTATCAATTTTTGTTGTCTTTTTCGCCAGTTCAGTCAGCTTAGCAGGGGTCACCCATTCTGCTTCACTATCTGGCTGTGCTTGATAGACAGCTTCATGGAATGCCCAGAAGTTTTTTGGATCTTCTTTCCACACTTCTTCAGAAGCAAGTGCTGCTAACACTGCGCCATCTCCATGAACAGGCAGTGGTAAGTTAATAAATGAGAAAGATACATCGCCTTTATCTATGTAGTCTGCTTTCAGTTTTGGGAAAATGTCTGTTTCAAATGATTTACATGACGGACATTTGTAGTCTCCAAACTCGACAATTTGCACTGCTGCATTTTTGTCTCCTATGACAGGTTGTCCTTGAATCGAAGGCTTACTGTCAACTGTTTGTGCTTCTTGGCTGTTCTTGTTTCCAATCACAACAAATATACCGATGAGAAGAGCGGCAATAATGGTTAAAATGACAGCAAATTTAATGGATGAAGATTGATTATTTTTCTTACTCACATAAGCACCTACCTTATCTTTTTCATTCCTTTTACAAAAGAAAAAGGATAATAGCTTAGAAGAATGCCATTATCCAACTTCTTCTATTTTAACAAGAGGGGATCTATTATGAAAGATGGTATTCATGAAATTTTCCTTACAATTTTATTTCATGACCCTCATCGCATTTAAAACAGCGAGTACGGTGACACCGACATCCGAGAAGACGGCTTCCCACATCGTTGCAATACCGAATGCACCGAGTAAAAGGAAGATGCCTTTAACGCCAAGGGCAAATGCGATATTCTGCCAGACAATCCTTCTTGTTCGTTTTGCGACAGCGATGGCTTCTGCTACCTTTGATGGCTGGTCCGTCATGATGACAATATCAGCCGCTTCGACAGCTGCATCTGAACCAAGCCCGCCCATTGCAATTCCTATGTCCGCTCTTGCTAATACCGGTGTATCATTAATGCCGTCCCCAACAAATAATAGCTTTTCTTGAGGCGCCTTTTTCTGATCAATTTCTTCTAATTTCGTTACTTTATCTTGCGGTAATAATTCTGCATGTACTTCATCAATGCCAATTTGATTGGCGACCGCAGTTCCGACTTGTTTAGCATCACCTGTGAGCATGACGGTTTGAATACCAGACGCTTTTAAAGCAGATACGGCTTCGATTGCATCGTCTTTCAATTCGTCTGCGATCAAAATTGATCCGGCAAATTCACCGTTAATCGCCATATAAACAACGGTTCCGCTTCTTTTTTCTTTTTCATACACAATGCCTTCTCGCTCCATCAAGCGGTGATTTCCCGCTAAGACGTGAGAACCGCTGATGGTCGCTTTAATTCCATGTCCCGCGATATCCTCATATGCTTCGATCTGGCTTTCATCAAGTGGTAAGCTGTATGCCGCTTTAATCGATTCTGCAATAGGATGAGAGGAATGGGCTTCTGCTAGTGCGGCAAAAGAAAGCAGCTCTTCTTCTGACCACTTGTCACTGGCTGTGGAAATATTGGTCACGGTAAAGTTTCCTTTTGTGAGCGTGCCTGTCTTATCAAATACCGCATATTTCACAGAATTTAATGCTTCTAAATAGTTACTGCCTTTGACAAGGATGCCTCGTTTAGACGCTGCCCCAATTCCCCCGAAAAACCCTAATGGAATGGATACAACAAGAGCACAAGGACAAGAAATGACGAGAAAGACAAGTGCCCGGTACACCCAGTCAGACAATTGTGCTGATGGAATAAGTAGCGGTGGCACAAAAGCAAGCAATAAGGCGAGCACGACGACAGCCGGTGTATAATATTTTGCAAACTTTGTGATGAAATTTTCTGTCTGTGCTTTTCGGCTGCTTGCATTCTCAACCAAATCTAAAATTTTCGTCACGGCCGATTCGCTTAACTCTTTTTGGACTTCAATTTCAAGTATACTGTTTTGATTCACAAATCCTGCAAGAACCTCTTTTCCTGCTTCTACATCCCGCGGCACTGACTCCCCTGTTAGTGCAGAGGTATCAACAAGAGAGAATCCTTCGATAACAAGCCCATCTAGCGGAATTTTTTCACCAGGCTTCACGACAATACGGTCCCCGGCTTTCACTTCTTCTGGATTCACTTTTTTCGTTTCATTTCCGACTTTTAGATTCGCATATTCTGGACGTATATTCATTAATTCACTAATTGAGCGTCTTGAACGGTTTACTGCCGCCCCTTGGAAGAGCTCTCCAATTTGGTAAAAGAGCATCACTGCCAGTGCCTCTGGATATTGCTGAATCACAAAAGCGCCAACTGTTGCAATGGTCATTAAGAAGTTCTCATCAAATACTTGACCGCGCACGATATTTTTCAGGGCTTTAAAAACCACATCACCGCCGACCAGTAAATATGCTGCGAAGAACATAAGGAACTTTAATACACCATCTTCAGGGATAAAGAAAGCGGCTGTTCCAATGACTGCTCCGCCAATTAATTTCAGTACAATCGTTCTTAAATTTTTCGTCCCATGATCATGATCGTGATGATGTCCCTCTTCTTTCGGTGATACACTCACATGAGGTTCTATGGATTGAACAGTTTTTTCAATTCTCTTCGACATCGTTTCTTGCTTATCTGCATGGGTGACAGTCAAGGTGCCTGTCGCAAAGTTAACAGAGCAAGCTTCCACTCCATCCATTTTGCTGACACCTGTTTCTATTTTACGTGCACAGTTGCCGCAATCAAGACCGTTTAATACGTATTCATCCTTTATCTTTTTCATGTTCTCACCTTTTTCTATATGATAAGTAACGTTCCCTGGATCGATTCAACTTATTAAAAACTTTATATATGAGCATATATTCATATATTAGATTACCCTTATTATATGAGGCATTCTTATCTTCTGTCAATCATTTATGAAGAAATAAATGGGTTTTTTGTGTCCCATTTTGTCACGCTGATTTTCAATAAACCAAGCTCATGTCCTCCGCTCTACGCATAACATAAAAACGATCGTTTCACCTCTTATAAGAATAAGTACAGTTTTTCTCTTTACAAAAAGAGGACATACGCTTAGAATAAAATAAAAGTTTCCCTAAGGAAACAAATTAGCGTTAGAGAATCATTTCATCCTTTAGTCAAAATTATTTAATGTATGCATATAACTTTAGGAAGTGCAATGAAGATTGAAAGGGGCCGCAAGAGATGCCAAATGCTTTAACAATCGACCGTCTTCATGTCTCATATCACGGACAGGATGCTTTAGAGAACATTTCTCTTTCCATACAGGAAGGAACGATGACAGGAATCATAGGTCCAAATGGTGCCGGCAAGTCGACTTTACTCAAGGCATGCTTGGATTTAATTGAAAAAGACCAGGGAGATATTCGCTTTTTTGAACAGCCCTTTAAACAAGTGAGAAAACAGATTGCGTATGTACCACAGAGAAATGATCTAGACTGGACGTTTCCTATTCATGTGCTGGATACCGTCCTACTTGGAACATATCCGAAGCTTGGCCTGATCAAACGTCCCAAAAAAGAAGACCGGGCTTATGCGTACCACTGTTTAGAAAAAGTGGGCATGCAGGATTTTGCTAAAAGACAGATTGGTGAGTTATCCGGCGGTCAGCAGCAGCGTGTCTTCCTTGCAAGAGCACTTGCGCAAAATGCACAGCTCTTCTGTTTGGATGAACCGTTTGTTGGGATTGATATGGCGAGTGAAGAAACGATGGTTCGCATTTTGAAGGAATTACGAGATGAAGGAAAAACCATTTTAGTGGTCCATCATGATTTAAGTAAAGCCGATGATTACTTCAGCCATCTCGTTCTATTAAATAAAAAACTCATCAAAGCAGGACCTGTACACGATATCCTACGTCCAGAGGTCATGCTGGAGGCATATGAAACGCAGCTACCATTCTTAAAATCAGCAGGAGGAGACGTGTAATGGAATTTTTAACCGGACTCTTTGAATATGCGTTTTTACAAAAAGCGTTATTTACATCCGTGATGGTAGGCATTATTTGCGGGGTCATTGGCTGCTTTATCATTTTACGGGGCATGGCCTTGATGGGAGACGCCATATCACATGCTGTACTGCCAGGTGTCGCCATCTCTTATATGCTAGGCATTAATTTTTTCTTTGGAGCCGTCTTAACTGGCGTATTAACAGCGATTGGGATCGGATACGTGAGTCAAAACAGTCGCATCAAAAATGACTCTGCGATTGGGATTGTCTTCACCGCTTTTTTCTCAATTGGGATCATTTTGATCACATTTTTGAAAAGTTCCAGTGATTTATATCATATCTTGTTTGGAAACGTTCTAGCTGTTCGATCATCTGATATGTGGATTACGCTTGGCATCGGCATTTTTATCCTGCTGGCCGTCATCGTTTTCTACAAAGAATTGCTCATTAGTTCATTTGATCCGGTCATTTCTTCGGTTTACGGTTTACCGAATCGTATGATCCATTATTTTCTCATGACCTTGTTGACCCTTGTGACCGTTGCTTCACTGCAAACTGTGGGGATTATTCTTGTCGTTGCTATGCTTATTACGCCGGCAGCCACTGCGTATCTTTTAACAGACCGGCTATGGATCATGATCTATCTATCTGCTTTTTTCGGGGCAGTTTCTGCTGTCGCCGGACTTGGACTTAGTTTTACGTATAATTTGTCATCTGGCGCTTCTATCGTGCTGGTCGCGACTATTTTATTCGGGAGTGCCTTTATCTTTTCACCAAAACAAGGCATTCTATGGAGATCATTAAAATCTAAACAAAAACGAACGCAGCTAAAAAAGGATGCGTCTATGTAAAAGGAGGACATATATGAAGAAGGTATTTGCAATCCGTTTAACCGCAGTATTCATTGCCCTTATGATCATCACAGGCTGTTCTACTAAGCAAAATAATTCCGGCAAAGATGACGGCACATTAAAAGTCGTCACGACCTACTCCATTCTTTATGACATTGTGAAGGAAGTAGGCGGAGAGCACGTCTCTATTCACAGCATTGTTCCCATTGGTACAGACCCACATGAATTTGATCCACTGCCAAAGGATGTTCAGCATACAACGGATGCAGACCTTGTTCTATATAATGGTTTAAACCTTGAAACAGGGAATGGCTGGTTTCAAAAGCTGCTCGAATCGAGTGGCAAGGACGGGGATGATGCACCTGTAGCCGAAATGAGTAAAGGTGTCAAAGTCAAACATTTATCTTCAAAAGGACTCGAAAGCCAGCAGGATCCACATGCTTGGCTAAATGTCGAAAATGGGATTCTGTATGCTAAAAATGCTAGAGATGCACTTATTAAGGCGGACCCTGAGCATCAAGAGGATTACGAAAAAAATGCAGAAGCCTATATCAAAAAACTTCAAACGCTTCATAATGAAGCAAAAGACAAGTTCGATCAGCTGCCAAAAGATAAAAAACGTCTTGTGACAAGTGAGGGAGCCTTCAAGTATTTTGCAGATGCTTATGGACTAGAGGCTGGATACATTTGGGAGATCAACACAGAGAATGAAGGAACACCTGGACAAATGAAACGTATCATTCATTTCGTCAAAGATCATCAAGTACCTGCGCTCTTCCTTGAAACAAGTGTCGATCAACGTAGCCTTGAAAGCCTATCTGAAGAAACTGGTGTTCCGATTAAAGGAAAAGTATTCACTGACTCCATTGGAAAGAAAGGTGAAGATGGAGACAGCTACTATAAGATGATGAAATGGAATATTGACACCATTTACAAAGGGCTTTCATCATAAAAAAACAGGCGAAATGATTTCGCCTGTTTTTTTATTAGCTGGCTATATTTTGCGGGTGTTTTTTTGGCCAAATCACATAGCTGATGCTAATGACGAAATCAATGCCTAAGACCATTCCCCATACTCTTGCTAGCTGTATCAGTGCTTCCGTCCGTTCTGGTGCTTGGATGAGATAGGATAGCCCAAATAGTAGACCAGCTCCGATGACATAAGAGACGAGATGCCGCGTCCAGCCGACTATTTCATACACAGACCGTTCCTTCCCGTATTTTGGTCTTTCCTTCGGCTTAGGGCCTCCTGCAAATCGATAAGCAAACCGGACATCTGCCCATTTCACCATCTGATGTCCAAAAGCGAGACTCACCCCAATATAAACAGCCGCGAGCCCATGAATGACACTCGCCACAGCCCCCTGTCTTAAATCCAAATACGTCGCTGCCAGAAGAATGAGATCCAAAATTGGTGTACAAATGAGAAAGAATGCGCCCCACTTTTTCTGTCTAAACACATAACGCAGTGTTAACCCCACTAGAATAAACAGCCAAAAGCCAATTTCACATGCCACAATCAATAACCCGACCAATATTCCCCACATCCTTTTTAACACAATTGTATTAAATAAAAAATAACACAACTGTGTTAAAAAAACAATAGCTGTGCTAAAATCAATGTATGCCAAAAATCGTCGATCACCATAAACAAAAACAAAAAGTCGCTCAAGCTGCTATGAGAGTGATTAAACAGGATGGATTGGAAAACGCTTCTGTACGAAAAGTAGCGGTAGAAGCTGGCATTTCAGCTGGCTCTATGCGTCATTATTTCTCCACACAGCAGGAGCTATTTCTCTTCTCTATGACATTGATTCAGGAAAGAGTCAAAGAGCGAATGACAGGACTTCAGCTGAATGGTTCAACGGAAGAAAATGTTCTCGCGTTATTGGAGCAGGTTCTTCCACTTGATGAAGAACGAAGATTTGAAATGGAGGTGTGGCAGGCTTTTACGGTTAAGTCGATGACTGAACCAGATTTACAGCCACTCAATGCAAAGATGTATGACGAGCTTTTCCAAATGACCCAATATTGTTTAATGACATTAAAAGAGGATGGGCTTTTGCTTGATCATATCGATCTTTTCGTCGAAACTGAGCGGCTTTATGCGGTCATCAACGGACTTGCATTGAATGGAATCTTGCAGCCTCATCGCTTACCGCCTCAGCTCATACGCTCAGTGCTGCAGATGCATCTGCAATCCATCACCAAAAAAGACATGTCTCCCTCATAAGGGAGCATGTCTTTTTTAATCTTCCATAAAAATACGTTTTGCTTCGTAATAGAGCACCTGCACAAATTTCTTCACATTGATACGGGTATGTTCTTCTCTTCCGCTTGTCTCTTTTGTTAATTCACTCATTTTCTTTCGCACGATGGTGAAATCAAAGAATTTAGAGGCGTAATTTTCAAAAGTCGGATGAGAAAAATCAGTTAACCCAAGTGATGCGATGTGTTTCAATGATTGGTTGATCGCACGCCTCACCCGCTGTTCCGCTGCCTTCGCTTCTCTTGCAATGTCTGCCGATGTGTAAGGCTCATTTAATTTATCCTCCGTAACACCATTGAAAATGACCTTTAAAGAAGGAAAGGAATCATGATGTTCGGTATGCAGTGCTAAATACTGATCTGTGAAGAGAATCATATCTAATAAATCTTTAGACCCCTTTTCACCCACAATCCCAAGCTCTGCAAGCAAGAACTGACCTGCTTCTGCAAGCGTTTTACCCCGCTGCTTCGTTTTCGTCTGACCGCGCTGCTGAAACTGCATGACAGATTTGAGTGAATGCTGAATATTTTCAATGGAATGCTCTAAATGAAGCCGCTCAATCATGAGGTGGAGCACACTTAACACCTCTACACGATTGATTGGCTTTGTCACATAATACTCGACACCAAGCGTATATGCCTGACCGATTAATTCCTTTGTTTCTACCTGTGACAGCATTAAGTATTTCCCATGAAACTCATCTTTTATGGCTCGAATCGTTTCAAGACCGTCTCTTTCTGGCATTAATAGATCAATACATAAGATATCAATGTGCAAATCATTTAAGTAGCTTGCTGTTAACTCTGCGCCATCCTCTGCTTCCCCTGCGACAATACCAAGCTCTTCATCTTCAATGAGCTGAGCCAGTGAAGAACGCACGGCTTCATCATCATCCACAATAAAAAATCTCATCTCCCAATCCCCTCTTTTCTACTGACTTGATCCATTGGTATCGTTAACGTGAAAGTCGTTTGTTTATTTGGGACACTCTGCATCTCAACACTTCCGCCAAGCTTCTCCGCTGTATCCTTTACATAGGAAAGCCCAATACCGCTTGATGGATTCCCAGCCTGATCGTATTTTAAAGTAAAACCGGGTTTAAAAATCACATGGTGATTGCGCTCTTTAATACCAGGCCCGTTGTCACTAATTTGAAAGACCACATGGTTCTCTTTCTGAGAAATAGAGAGTGACACCTCTCCATCCACCGGAATGGCTTCGACAGCATTGGAAACGATATTGTTTAACAAAGATAGAATGGTATACACGTGATAGACGGGATGCTGCCCATCTTCATCATAATGAAAGACAATGTTTTTTTTAAGAGATTCTGCGTAATTTTCATGAATACGGATCACAAGCCCAGCAATATGCGCAGGATTTGCATACGCCTGAAAATTTTCTTCATGAATCAGCTTTGATAAGGCAGAAAAAATCCGCTGGTTATCCTTTTTGATCTCATGCACCTCTCCTGCGATTTGCAGGGCTGTTTTTCCGAGCTTTTTCAAATCCAAAGATTCCGCATCCTTTGCGTGATGCAGGGATTGATACAATTGGTAGGATGTCGCTGTAATGTGCTCAGCATGTGCAAGTGTTTTATGAAAGTATGTAGATTCCGTATAAAGGTTAGACAGGAGCATGAGCAGATGTTCCTTTTCCTTTTTCATCTGACGCTCTCTCGCCTGCTCTTCATACAAGCGAATCATTGTATAACAAGCCAACACGAAAAAGCTTCTGAAAATCGCTAAAACGAAAAGCTGAAACAGCGTCCGCATCGTTAAAATTTCATCGATGGTACCGCGAAGCGTAATCATTTCAACAACGCTCGCACACAGCTCCATGATGATACCAGTCGCTCCAATCAGCCAAGGCTGATCGCGGAAACGTTTGACCTTTAATAAATAAAAGAGCGTGCCGTAGACGACATAATAAAGCAGGGGAGGAAATCTTAACGAAACCGCTTCTTCCAGCGGAAGATGACCTGTGACGGCTGTATCAAGAAGCACACGAAATGCAAAAACAGAAACCCCTGCAATGATACCGCTTGCCCATGCCGGGAATTTTTTCATTTGAAGCAGGATAAAGAAAAAGACAACGGTTCCAAAGCTGACCCGAAAGCTGTCCTCAAATGGATAAAATTTAAACTCTCCGCCAATCGGTGTCAGTACAATGAGCATGACAATTAAATAAGGCTCTGTATTTAGCCATTTTTTCAGTAGATTCAAACGCAGTCACATCCCTAATAATTGACGATAGTATACTATGTGGGCTTGAGAAAAACAAACATCCATAAAAAAGCGCACACCGGAACTTTGTCGGTGTGCGCTTCTCATGATGCCGCTTAATCTTCTAAACGATCCTTTTCTAAAAGTGATGCGCCAGCAATACCTGGTTTGGTCATTTCAAAAGGATTCAAGATGACGTCAAGCTCTTCCTCTGTTAACACATCATTTTGCAGACAAAGCTCACGTACAGATGCGCCTGTAAGAATCGCTTCTCTTGCAATTCGTGCAGCAGCTTCATAACCAATATGCGGATTCACTGCTGTCATGACACCAGCACTTTTTTCTACATATTCTTTTAATCTCGTTTCATCTGCTTTTAGATCACGCAAGCAGTTGTCCATGAATGACTCAAATACATTCTTCATCATGCTGAGAGATTGTAGTAAGTTGAATATTAAAACTGGCTCCATGACGTTCAGTTCCAGCTGACCCGCCTCTGATGCAAGACAGATCGTGTGGTCATTTCCGATGACTTGGAATGCCACTTGGTTCATGACCTCAGGCATCACTGGGTTGACTTTCCCTGGCATGATGGATGAACCCGGCTGTCTCGGCGGCAAGTGAAGCTCACCAAAGCCTGCTCTTGGACCTGATGCCATCAAGCGAATATCGTTCGCCATTTTGGACATATTCATCATACATACTTTCAGTGCAGCCGATACTTCAGTATAAGCATCCGTATTTTGAGTGGCATCGACTAAATCTTCTGCTCCAACTAACGGTAATCCGCTAATGTCAGATAGATAGCCGACCACTTGGCGAATATATTTAGGATCAGCATTCAAGCCAGTTCCGACTGCTGTTGCACCCATATTGACTTCATATAAATGCTGTTTAGACTGCTTGATCCGTTTAATATCACGAGCAAGAACCTTTGCATAAGCACTAAACTCTTGACCAAGTCTAATTGGAACAGCGTCCTGAAGATGCGTACGTCCCATTTTGATCACATGATCGAATTCTTGTGCTTTTTCTGTCATGACTTGATGCATGTTTTCCATCGTATAAAGTAGTTTTTCAATCATATTCAATGTTGAAATATGAATCGCTGTTGGGAAAACGTCGTTTGTTGACTGCGACATGTTCACATGCGTGTTTGGACTTAGCTCAGTATAAGCGCCTTTTTCCTTTCCTAGTAATTCAAGCGCTCTGTTTGCAATGACTTCATTGGCATTCATATTCATTGAAGTGCCAGCCCCGCCTTGAATTGGATCGACTATAAATTGATTGTTCCATTTTCCTTCAATAACCTCATCGGCAGCTTGGACAATTTTTTCTCCAAGACCAGAATAGAGTCGCTTTGTATCCATATTTGCAAGTGCGGCTGCCTTTTTGACAATCCCTAATGCTTTGATGAGTTCCTCATGAACATGGTAGCCAGTAATTGGAAAGTTCTCTACTGCACGTAATGTTTGAATTCCATAATACGCTTGAGTGTCTACTTCCTTTTCACCTAGAAAGTCTCGTTCGATTCGAACTTGCTTGTCCTGTAGCTTCGTCATTTGAAAAGATCTCCTTTTACGCTGCTTTTGTTTGTTGTTTTAATTCCTCAATATACTTCTTCGATTTCTCTTGATCAAACACTTTTTCCCACTTAGACATGACAATGGCTGCAAGTGAGTTACCAAATACGTTAACAGTTGTACGAACCATGTCAAGAATACGGTCGATCCCAACGATGAAGGCAAGTCCTTCAAGCGGCAGTCCCATTGCACCAAGTGTTGTGATGACAACAACGATGGATGCACCTGGTACACCAGCCATTCCTTTAGATGTCAGCATCAAGATTAATAGTAACGTAATTTGCTCATAGATTGAAAGTGGCATGCCGTACATTTGTGCAACAAATATGGCGGCAATGGATTGATAGATGGCACTTCCATCTAAGTTAAAGGTGTAGCCTGTTGGGATAACGAACGACGTGATCGCTTTCGGGCAGCCGAACTTCTCCATTTTATCCATTAGTCTAGGCAGTACAGCTTCTGAACTTGCTGTTGAGAATGCAAGAATGATTTCTTCTTTTAGCACTTTAAATAGTGTAAAGACGCTTGTTCCAGCTAATTTTGCGATAATGCCAAGTACGACAATCACGAAGAATGCCATTGTGCCGTAAACGACAAGTACCAGCTTACCTAGCGGGAGAAGCGCTCCGACCCCGAATTTGATCACCGTCACACTGATGAGCGCGAATACACCAAATGGTGCAAACTTCATCACTTTATTGGTCACCCAGAACATGGCTTCGAGTATCCCCTCAAAGAATCCTAATACTGGTTTTCCTTTGTCTCCTACTGCGGCAATTCCTAATCCGAATAAGACGGTAAAGAAGATCGTTGGTAATAGATCACCTTCTGCAATAGATTGGAACACGTTTGTTGGCACTAGATGCACAATCGTTTCAGAGAAACTTGCTTTTTCGGAAGAAGCTTTTGATGTCTCTTCATATTTAGAGATATCGCCTTTTTCCATGTTGCTCATGTCAATTCCTGTACCAGGATGGAAGAAGTTTGCTGCAAGCAGTCCTACTGCTAATGCAATCGTTGTCACAATTTCGAAGTAAAGAATCGTTTTCCCACCGAGTCTTCCGATGGTTTTCATATCCCCTACACCAGCTACTGCGACAATCAACGCAGCAATAACAATTGGCAGAACGATCATTTTAATTAAGTGGATGAATATATCGCCAATCGGCGTTAACACATTAATAACGGTTTCATTTTGATAAAACAGCGCTCCCACGATAACACCCAGAACAAGCGCGATGAGTATTTGAGAAGCTAACCCTAACTTTTTCATACGTGAACCCCCTTTTTTTGATAACGCTTTCTTTGTTGCTTAATCGCATCTTAACGATGAACCTACAAAAAACGACAAAAAGGAACAAAAAGAAGTGAATTTTTTATGAAAAATCTTTTAAAAGGTGGGTTTTTCCACAAAATTGTTAAAAAAAGACTCCGCTTTTGGGCGAAGTCCTAATGATTTTGCATTTGTTCACTTGGTGTATCTTGTTGTGGAGAAAATCGATCGTACGTCGCATATCCAATGAGGACAAGAGCAACGTAGAACAATGCACTAATCGTCCAAATCCATTTGACATTCAGTTTCATTGTGCCACTTCCTCTCTCACAGGCTTCAATCGCTGCAATCTGAGCGCGTTCAATACAACGGACACGGAGCTAAATGCCATTGCTGCTCCTGCAAGCCATGGCGCAAGGAGCCCAAAAGCAGCTATCGGTATCCCAATACAATTATAAGCAAGCGCCCAAAAAAGATTTTGCTTAATGTTTCTCATCGTTTTTTGACTAAATTCAAGCGCATCCGCAATCGCATGGAGATCTCCTGTCATGAGTGTGATATCTGCTGCTTCCATGGCGACATCTGTCCCTGTTCCCACTGCCATCCCAATATTCGCTGTCGCAAGGGCCGGTGCATCATTGATGCCATCTCCAACCATGGCGACTTTCTTTCCTTCTTCCTGAAGCGCCGCAATGTGTGCTGCCTTTTCCTCAGGCAAGACTTCAGCAATGATATGATCAATGCCCGCCTGTTTCGCAATCGCCTCTGCTGTCAGCTTGTTATCGCCTGTCATCATCACGACGTGAATCCCTTGCTCTTTTAGACGCTTGATTGCTTGAGACGAGGATGATTTGATCGTATCTGCGACCGCAACAATACCAGCAACTTCGCCGTCAATTGCGACAAGCATAGCCGTTTTCCCTTGCTGCTCCAGTGTCGTGACGGATGCTTCGACTTGATCATATGGGATATGATGTTTCTGTAATAGCTTACGCGTTCCAACCAAAAGCTTGTGTCCTGCTGCCTTTGCTTCAATCCCATGACCTGGGTCCGCTTGGAAGGCTTCAATCTCGACCACTTCAAGACCTTGTTCCTTCATTCCATCTGTGATGGCTCTAGCAAGCGGGTGTTCCGACTGCTGTTCAGCTGATCCTACTAACTGAAGCAACGCATCTTCTGTCCAATTAGCATATGCCTGCACATCTGTCAGACTCGGTTCCCCTTTTGTCACAGTTCCCGTTTTATCTAACACCACCGTGTCGAGTGATTGAGTCACTTCTAAATGCTCCCCGCCTTTAAACAGGATGCCTGATTCAGCGGCACGGCCGCTTCCAGCCATAATCGAGGTTGGTGTAGCAAGGCCGAGTGCACACGGACATGCGATAACGATGACCGCTATAAAGGTTTCAAGGGCTGCTGTCACATTTCCTGGATCAACAAAGAAAAACCAAATCAGGAAGGTGAGCACTGCAATTCCTACAACGATAGGAACGAATATACCTGATATTTGATCGGCCATCCTTTGAATCGGTGCTTTTGAGCCCTGTGCTTGTTCTACGACTCGGATAATCTGTGAAAGGGCGGTCTCTTTCCCAACCTTTGTCGCTTTCACTTTTACAAACCCATTTTTATTGATGGTTGCCCCGATGACCGAATCACCAGCCGTTTTATCAACAGGCAAACTTTCGCCAGTTATCATGGACTCATCGATTGCGGTTGTGCCCTCCACGATCTCTCCATCGACCGGTACTTTCTCTCCCGGTTTGACAAACACAAGGTCATTTACTTTCACTTCAGAAATAGGCACGGTCATCTCTTTCCCATCTCGCTCAATGACCGCTTCTTTCGCTTGTAGACCCATCAGCTTTTGAATCGCTTCTGATGATCTCCCTTTTGCTCTTGCTTCCATTAATTTACCGAGTACGATCAACGTAATGAGTACAGCACTTGTTTCATAATAGAGGGCTGCCTCATGTGTGCCTTGAACCGCTGACTGAATGCTTTCATATAAACTATAGAAAAACGCAGCTGATGTCCCAAGTGCGACAAGAACATCCATGTTGGCACTTTTATTACGTAACGCTTTATACGCACCTACATAGAAGGGCCAGCCGACAATGAACTGAACGGGTGCTGCTAACGCCAGCTGAACCCAAGGATTCATGAACGCTTCAGGCAGCCAAATAAAAGACGTGAAAGAAAAATGGCTGACCATTGCCCAAAGAAGCGGCAGTGACAGGATCATTGAAAATAGAAAGCGCGCCGTCTGCTTCTCTATTGCTGCTTGGCGATGATCTTTCTTTCCTTCCTCTGCTTCATCTACAGCTGGTTCAATTAAAGAATACCCAATGGACTGAACCGCTTCCTTTATATCACTTGTAGACGTTTGCCCTGGGTGATACGTGACCTGAAGGGTCTCCAGCGCAAAGTTCACAGATCCGTGATCAACACCAGCCATCCGATTGATTTTTTTCTCGATTCGGTTGGCACACGCTGCACACGTCATTCCCTCTATATCAAATTCTGCTTGCTCCATCACCACATCGTAGCCGAGGGATTGAATTTTTTTCTTGAGATCATCTGGTGTGAGTTGTTCTGCTTCATACACAACATGAGATGTTTCCAGCGCCAAATTCACATTGGCATCCTCCACACCTTCCAGCCTGTTCAATCCCTTTTCAATGCGTCCTGCACAGGCAGCACAGGTCATCCCCGTAATTTGAAAGTCGATTTCCTTCTTCATTGACCTCACCTCTCCATATACACCATGGGGGTATTATATTTTGAAAAAAATACGTGCTGTTATGCAGCACGAATGTTCATTTAAACGACATCATATCCCTGTTCTTCAATTATATCAGAGATACGGTGCAACGTGACTTGATCTGGGTGAAAAGAAACTTCCACCTCTCCTTTGTCTAAATGGACTTTCACAGTTTCAACACCTGCTAGTTCTCCTACATTTCCTTCGACTGCTTTCACGCAATGTCCGCAAGACATGCCCTGCACTTGAAGTGTTGCTTGTTCCACTTCTCATCGCCTCCATCAATCAATTTCTACAATTTACTATACCCTAGTAGGGTATCAATGTAAACATAAATGCTACGATTTTGTCAGTTTCGTAAAGACCGTCATTAACTCTTCAATGGCTTCATCCCCATTGCCGCTCTTGATTGCATCTGCTACGCAATGATGTGTATGCTTTTCCATCAAATGAAGACTGACCTTTTTCAAAGCCGCATTGACAGCGGAGATTTGATTCACAACATCTATACAGTAACGATCGTTTTCAATCATTTGCTGAATCCCGCGCACTTGTCCTTCCACTCGTTTCAACCGATTGATCAATTGGTCTTTTTCCTTCTCGGCTCTAGGTGAAGCCATATGTCTTTCTTCATGTTCTGTCATGTGATCACCTTTTTTCTAATATGACTTATCTTTACCTAAATTAAAGCATATCTCCACCGAAAAAGGCAAAGATATGCTAAATATACTCTATCGTGCTTGCTTTAGTTTGTTAATTGTTCAATGTCCTGCAATAGATTGACGGACTGCTGAAGCTGCTTGATCAACCCTTGCTGGTCCTCAAGCATCGCAGCAATGTCAATGTTGTCTGCTTTCAATTGCTGTAAATACGTCTGAATTTCCTCTGACAGCACCTCATTTTTTTCAATGATCTGCGCATGCAGGTCTTCTGCTATTTTAGGTGCTGTGACTTCATTAAATTCTTGAATGTCTGCCTTCAATGATTCTAGCTGCTGGGTTAATTCTGCCTTTTTGGCGGCATTTTGCACAGCTTCTTCAGCAAGTTTTGGAAAGTCCTCTGTAAATTGCTGAATGTCTGTCACATATTCATTTGCCTCAGTGACATATGTCGCTGTATCGTTGACCTGATCAAGCAAGCCGGAGCACCCGCTTAATACAAGCGTTCCGGAAAATAGGAAAGCCATCACATATTTTTTCATGATCGATCATCCTTTCATCTGTGGGATTAAAAACATCATTGGTTCCGCTTCTCTATCACACAGATGCAAAAAGACCTTAAAAATAGCCAGACCTTTGCCCCATGTGTGATAGGCAAAGGTCTGGCTAACATTGTTCATGCCGGAATGGCCGAGAAACAACGAATGTTTCTGTAATGACGACCAGACCGTAAAAGCTACTCCCCTTTAGGAAACCGTTCAAATGTTATGTTTATCATATCGAATGTTAGGACAACCGTCAATGAGAAGCAAGTGGTAGTTCAATTCTCTTCATAAAGCATATAGTCCGCTCCGGTGGACGCATAAATCCGGTTGCGTCCTTGGCGTTTTGACATATACAAGGCTTGATCCGCTTCAAATAGAAGAGTTTCTAATACATTGGGATCATAAGCTGTGTGAGCTATTCCAAAGCTTGCTGTCACCCGTACTTTTTCCTCCTCATTCTCAAAGAAACTCATCTCAAACGAATGTCTAATTCGCTCTGCGATATGACAGGCCTCTTCAAAAGAATGATGCGGCAGACAAATAGCAAACTCTTCTCCGCCATATCGTCCGAATAAATCGTCCATCTGTAAATGCTGCTGACAAATGGTGACAACATGACGCAACGCCTCGTCTCCAATATGATGTCCGTGCGTGTCATTGATTTGTTTAAAGAAATCAATGTCAAACAGCATAACAGCCGTATCCTGCGCATCCTCTTCCAGGATCATCTGCGTTCGTTCAATAAATGAAGAACGATTGAAGATATTCGTCAATCCATCAATATACGCTCGACGCTCCAGCTCTTCCTGCAATAAACGCTGCTCTGTTACATCACTGATCACAATTTGCCTGCCCTCGACCTCTCCTCTTCTATTAAATAGAGACGACGCGGTCAAGTGATAATAGCTGGAATGATCTTTTTCCCTTTCCAACATTAAATCATATTGCGAATGATCCTGCGGAGAACGCAGCCATTGAATGAAGTCATGATCTTTGATGAATCCCGAGAATATATCGTCTATTTTAAAACCAATCCCCTTTTTATTTGAAAGGGATGGAATGATCGATGCAGCAGCGGGATTGTAATCGATGAGTGTTCGGTATCGATCTAAAATGAGAACTCCCTCAGACATATGCTCAAACACACGCTCCATCGCAATGGGAGAAAGCTTAAAGAGCTGGAACGACATAATCGCCCATAAGTAGAGCGCATTGGTTAAAAACATCACCACAGGAACCGGATCAATATGAAGAGGTGTCACGCCTAATAAATAGATAAAAGATGTCGTGATTGGCAGTAACATCCCCACTAGCAAAATAAGGATCTGCTTTAAATACTCTTTTTTTGTCACACGCAAAAACCAAACCAGCATAAAAATAGCGAGCATCGAACAGCCAAACGTATAGACGCCATGAATGATATACCAATAGCCAATCGTAAAGTCAGCCAATAAAAATCCGTCTACTGGATTCATCGTAATGCTTCGATAAAAGAGTGAATGAAAAGAGTTGGTGAACACCATAATGGTGGTGAGAGTTGGAATCAGTAAGATGAGAAGCACGCGGCGCTTTGTGAAATATTGATGGAACCCCGTAAATTGCAGCACAATCATCAGACTAAATGGCGCAATGAACGGAAGACCAATGTATTGAAAACAAACCCAGAACATAATCTCCCTAGGTGTACTTGCTAGTAATTCAAATGTGTGCCCAAAGATATAAATCGCAGTTGCTCCAGACATGTACATAAACAATTGACAGCCAATATACCGGTGGCGGTTCGCATGAGCAATGATTGATAATATCACGGACAGAATGCCAGAAACACTCATGATCACAATAAAATGTAAAACAATCGAATCCATGTAAACGCCCCAATTTCAGTTATTTAGAACTAGTCTAATCTTACTATATATGAGGAAGTCACAAATGGGAAGATGTGATTTTGATTTGGGTGGAGGTTTTTGTACAGTTTCCAGCATTTTTTGTTTGTGAGGCCTTATATTTCCACTACTTTTTGCTTAATTTGAGGGAGAGATATGTTGCGATCGGAGAAATATCTGTACAATGTGGAGATTGGGATCAATGAAGAGGAGGCTTGCAAGGTATATGACTTTTTTGATTATAATGGCGGGGCTGTTTATGCTGATTCTTTTGGAGAAACCGTTTGAGAAGAGAGCATCTGGATTGATATTTTTGGTGAGTTATATACTGCTGATCGCAGTTTATGTGGTTCAAACAACGTTTGTGAAAATTGTATCGAATGGTTTGTTAATGATAATTGCGATGATTGTGGTTTGTCCTTTGTTTTTTCGGTTGGTGACGTCTTCTTCAAGGAAACGTACATAATAAGAACCAGAGATTGCATGAACTAGAATCTCTGGTTCTGCTGTGCGCCAAGTTGATTAGACGTGGGATAATAATGGACCTAGACACGTGCTTTCTTCAGCTTATATGAACAGCTACTTTTAAAAAAAATAGCCTTCTTTATTTACTCTTTGGCTTTTCACTTGCTTTCTCATCATTAATTTTAGTAACTTCTGCTTTTGCATGAACCATATCTTCTAATGCTTTCGTCATCCTAGAATCAACAAAATTCAAATCATCACCGTCTACCTTATCTTGCTTTGCAACCTTTAAGATATCTTTGAAAATCGGCTCTAAGTTGTCATATGTTTTCACTAAGTAACTATTTGCTTTTTTATACGTATCAGGAACTTTGTTTTCATTTTCTTTGGCTTCGTTAAGTAATTCTCGCAGGCTATCAATTTTCTTCTCAAGTTCACTAGCCCATTCTTTATCATAGCGATCATCCATTGGAACTAATGAAAAAAAGAAAGGCATAACTCTATCTTCAAAACGTTTTAGATACCCTTTATACCATGAAGCATATTCTTTATCGGTCATCTTTTCAATTTTTGCCGGCTCTTTATCTGACGCAGAACCGTTTACTGTTTCATTTTTTCCGCATGCTGTACTCAGCATCAATGTTAATACTAGAAGAAATATAGAAATCATTGTCCTTTTGTTTGTTTTCATGTGTCAATTACTCCTTACCTTTTTGAGAATTTTTCTACTTGATCATTAGCTTTAGCTCTGTGATCGTATGCTTTGTTAAGATCAAGATTTTTAAGTGCTTTCGGTGATTAATCTATGAGTTTATTGATATCTTTTGTTTTTAGCAATTACTCATATACTTTTTTATCGAATAGATGGCATTACCTGTATTAATGGCAGTATCTTTTAACAATCATGAGCATTGTGATTTCGATATCACGACTGTATTCTCGTACCACTTGGCACAAAGTTTTTCTACCTTTTCGTTGCTGCAGTTGTATAGAATACCAACAGTACGGCATACATAATCATCATTGAGAATAGTGATTTAGTTTATACTTTGTTCATTGAAATGAACACCCCTACATTTAATTATCGGTTAAAAAGTGGATATATTTATATATTTTCCCTATACACTTAACAAAAAAAGAGTTATTCTGGACTTATTTTCTACGTAGCTAGAATTATAAAAAATAAAGGTGGTATTAGTAATTATAGTCATTTAACGTGAATTGATCATGAAAAACTTTAGGTTAGTTTTATGAAAGAACTTGAGTGTTATAAAGCTATTGATGTAAATGCATAGGAGTAATTTATTTTTTAATTACCTAAACTCAAATAACTTTATTTTAAGTTTAAGGAAATTTAGTTAATCATTCAAAAAAGACTGAACAAGAAGGAGAACTTACTAATGACTTTCGATGAGTTATTGGAACTTTCAGAAGTAGATTTTATAAATTATGATTTCAAAAGAGAGATTTTCGATTTGAGAAATTTAACATATGATGAAAACAACCCTATTGCAAATATGATTCTATATAAAGGTAATATTTATGGATCTCGATCTGACTGTGATAGATTACCTTTAACCCTTGAAATATACAAAAGCTTATGGGGTAATGAATTTATATTCTGGGATACTAAAGAAACAAATTTTGTTGAGGCAAATGGAGAAACAATGAATTCATTCGTAACTCCTTACAAAGCATTTTATAAGGAAACATATAACTTATCTAATCCTCATTTTAAAGAATATGCAAAACTAACCCACACAGTAGGTAATTTTATACCTGTATACGCTATCAAAAATAAAAAACGTTGGTTTTCTCCTTTTAATAGTAAACGTTACAGTTCTACCTATGATTATTGGGATATATCGTTGAATCAAATTAAAATAATTTTAGATGATTTTGAAAATAGTAATGATTCTATTGATAATTTTTTAGAAAATCCGTTTTACAATAGCAGTGTTAAGTATGCAAAATATATTTTTGAATCTGCAAAGTGGATTTTAAGTTTTAATACTTGGCCTAAATTTGTGGAGAAGAATTTTTTACAAAGCTTTTTAGAAAATCCAAAAGATTTATCCAGTAACCCAAAAGAATTTTGGAACAATCACTTTAAAGGAACCGTTAGTACTAAAGATGAAAATAATCTGATTGAATTTTTAATTTTTGTCAATAAAGCGATTCAAGAACGAAGCTCACTTATATATAAACAACTTCATCTCAATAATACCTAAATCGTTCATAGCAACTAGATAATGAATTCCGCAAATTAAAAAAGTGCCCAAACCCATTATAAATAACGGTCTTGGCACTTTTTTTCATATGGAGACGGTGGGAGTCGAACCCACGTCCAGAGACATCGATTACTTAAGCGTCTACGAGCGTAGTCAACATATTTGGTGTTCACTCATCCGCATGCCTGCTGACGGGCGCTTGGAGAGCTAGTCTGATGGATCTCTTCTAACGTCCTCAGACGAAAACGTAAGCGTAGCCTACTTCATTGGGCTCCTCACAGACACATAGGCGATGTCAGGAAGAGCTCGCTGCGCTTATTAGGCAGCTAGTGCTAAGTTTTGGTTAAAACTTTTAGTTTTGCCAGTTACATTTAGGTGCGTGTTAACGAGATCGCCTCTCGGCTCGCGGCCTAAGCTCGAACCATCCCTGTCGAATCCGTAACGTCCCCTTGTAAAAGGGATATACGGGATGGAAGTTCAGCTTCACTGCTTCCGTATATAACTATTATAACAATCTCATCGCTTGAAACAACTGGTGGTTTCTGTAAAAACAACAATGATTGTTTATTGCATAACATATTGTAGCATAATGCTTCCGCTCTCAGCAAGCCATCTGCATCAGGCTAGAATTGCTTTTGACGATCACGGAAGGCACGCTCGATTTCACGTTTTGCATCTTTTTTCTTCAGATCTTCACGTTTATCGTATTTCTTTTTCCCTTTCCCAATTCCAATCAACACTTTGGCAAATCCATTTTTCAAATAGAGTTTCAGAGGTACGAGTGAGTAGCCTTCTTCCTTTGTTGCACCAATCAATTTGCTGATTTGCTTGCGATGAAGCAGTAGCTTTCTCGTTCTCAGCGGATCATGGTTATAACGATTCCCCTGCTCGTATGGGCTCACGTGCATGTTGTGAAGAAACACTTCTCCTCGCTCGATTTTGGCAAAGGAATCTTTTAAATTCACTTTTCCTGCCCGAATCGATTTGATTTCAGTTCCTTGTAACACAAGGCCAGCTTCATATGTTTCTTCTATAAAATAGTCATGATTTGCTTTTTTGTTTTGGGAAACAACCTTTCCCTCTCCCTTTGGCATTAGCGTACACCCTCCTTTTGACACAAACACGGTCCAAATCGTACGGATTATTTTATCAAACAATCCAGCTTTCGACAATAATGACGCTATGTGGTCAAAAAGCAAATAGAGCGTGATGCCCTATTTGCTTTTTGTCACATTACTTTTTCTTTTTACGCTTTTGTTTTGGTGCGTTATCAAAGACGCGTTTTTTCTTTTTCTTCTTTTTACGGCCTGTGAACCAGTCACTTCCGCCTTTATCCTCTTTGGCTTTATCACCAGAGGCATTTTGACCTCCGCGCCCTTTTTTCGCTGGTGAATCTGTCCGTTTTTTAAACTTAAAATCTTTTGGTGATTTACGGCGGGTGCCTTTCATACCGACGATTTCAAAATCAATGGAGTGTTCATCTTTATTGACATTCACCACTTTGACTGTGATTTCATCACCGATACGGTAGACATTCCCTGTTCGTTCACCGATCATGGCAAAGTGCTGCTCATCAAAGCGATAGTAGTCGTCGGTCATGTAGCTGACATGGACAAGACCTTCAATTGTATTCGGCAGTTCAACAAATAGCCCGAAGTTCGTCACGGAACTAATCATGCCATCAAACTCTTCACCGATTTTATCAAGCATAAATTCTGCCTTCTTGAGATCATCTGTTTCACGCTCTGCATCGACTGAGCGGCGTTCCATGGTAGACGCATGATCTGCAATTTCAGGAAGCAACTGGCCCCACTTTTCTAGGGTTACTTCGTCTGTCTTTTTCTGAATCAAATAGGTTCTAATCAGTCTATGCACGATTAAGTCCGGATAACGGCGGATCGGTGATGTGAAATGTGTATAGAATTCCGTTGATAAACCAAAATGGCCGATGCTTTCCGGATCATACTTCGCCTGTTTCATCGAACGAAGCATGACAGTTTGTATCACAACTTCTTCTGGTTGATCCCTCACAGCATCAAGTACACTTTGAAGTGCACGTGGATGGATGTTTGTCGACGTTCCTTTCACAATGTAACCAAACGTTGTCACGAACTCTAAAAAGCGCTGAAGCTTCTCAGGATTTGGTTCTTCGTGAATTCGATAGATGAAAGGTACATTCATCCAGTGGATATGCTCTGCAACCGTTTCGTTTGCTACAAGCATGAATTCTTCAATTAATTTCTCGGCGACTGAACGTTCACGAACAACAACGTCTTTCGCTGCTCCTTCTTCATCCACAAGCACTTTTGCTTCTTTGAAGTCAAAGTCTACAGCCCCGCGCTCCATTCGTTTCTCGCGAAGAATCTCTGCAAGTTTCTCCATCTCTTGGAACATTGGCACAAGCGGCTCGTATTTGTCTAAAAGCTCTTCGTCTTGATCGACTAGAATCTTATTCACATCAGAATAAGTCATTCTTTCCGTCGTTTTGATCACACTTTGGAAAATCTCATGTTTGACGACCTTTCCATTTCGATCAATGACCATTTCACAAGATAGTGTGAGACGATCGACCTTCGGATTCAATGAGCAAATTCCGTTTGAGAGGCGATGCGGGATCATCGGAATGACGCGGTCTACGAGATATACACTCGTTCCACGCTCATAAGCTTCCTGATCAATCGGAGAGTTCTCTGTGACATAATGAGAGACATCTGCAATATGCACGCCTAGCTTATATTTGCCATCATCCAGCTTTTGCACCGTAACGGCATCATCTAAGTCCTTCGCATCTGCTCCGTCGATGGTGACAATCGTTTCGTTACGCAGATCACGTCTGCCTTCGAGGTCTTTTTCATCAATCGTTTCAGGTGTGTCTACTGCCTGCTGGAGCGCTTCTTCTGGGAACTCCCCTGGCAAGCCATGTTTATGAATAATTGATAGGATATCAATGCCAGGGTCATTTTTATGACCGAGGATTTCAGTCACTTCGCCCTCTGCACTCATTCTTCCTTCTGGGTAGCTAGTCAGCGTCACAACCACTTTATGCCCCTCTACCGCTCCATTTTTAGCGGATTTCGGGATGAAGATATCGGTTGTGATTTTTTTATCATCAGGAATGACAAAGCCAAAGCTTTTCGTTTCTGTATAGGTACCGACAACCGTCTGAGTATTACGCTCCAGAATTCGGATGACCGTCCCTTCTTTTTTTGTGCCGTTTGATTTATGGCTGACACGAACCATAACCGTATCACCATTCATCGCTGTGCCTAGCTCATTTGGCGGAATGAAAATATCATCCTGTCCAAACTCTTCTGGTGTCACAAATGCAAAGCCTTTTGCATGAGCAGACAGCTTTCCTTTTATCAGGTTCATTTTTTCTGGTACACCGTAGCGATCGCTGCGCGTGCGAACGATGAGTCCTTGATCTTCCAGTATTACAAGTGCTTTGACGAGCTCTTTATAATCATCTGGATTGGTAATCTCCATCATCACTTCCAGCTCTTGAACGGTTAACGGTTTATACGCTTCATCTTTCATAAAAGCGAGTAATTCATCCATAAATTCTTCTTTTTGCACACTCTAACCCCCTATATATTTAAATTGACCAATCAAGTGATTCTAAGAATGCATATACATCCTGATGAACCTTCTCGCGCTCTTTATCAAGCGTGATCGCATGGCCTGATTCTTCATACCATGTCAAATGCTTTTGATCTGTCTCTACTTCGTTATAGATGATATTCGCACTGTCTGTATTAATCATATGATCGTGACGTGCCTGAACAACAAAAGTAGGTGAATAAATCATGTCGACATTGTTTCTAACATCTGCAATGAGTGCTTGAAGGCTCTTAAGTGTATCCATTGGCGTTTTCTTGAACTCTTCCATTTCCTGTTCAATTTGGTCCTCTGACTTACCCTCGAATTTCTTATAGTTACGGGCATATTCTAGTACACCCTGGTACATGACTTCTTCACTTTTTATGTACATAGGTGCACACATAGGTACAATTCCCTTTACAGGTACAGTGTAACCTAATTTCAATGAAAAAACTCCTCCGAGGGATAGTCCGCAAACCGCAATTTCCTCAAAGCCTTCATCTTTCAAGAATTGATAGGCTTCTTGTACATCCTTCCACCAGTCATCCGGTCCAAAATGGACAAGCTCTTCTGGTGGCACACCGTGTCCTTTATATTGTGGTGCATGACACGTATAGCCTCTTTCGTTCAAATAACGGCCTAGCATTCGAACATCGGCTGTATTCCCAGTAAAACCGTGAAGAAGAAGCACCGCCTTTTCTCCACCTTTAAACGTAAATGGTTTTGGTGTAACAACTTTCATGATGTGACTTCCTTTCCTTCTGATATGGTTTATATTTTCCACTTGTATGTATGAAACAAACACAAAAGAGTGCTGATAATAAAAAAAGGTCTGAAAAAAGATCAGACCTTCTGTTACTCGCGCTTTACACGCCTAAATATGCCAATGCAAGTGTTAAGATGAAGAAAAGCACTGACAAAATAACCGTTAAACGGTGAAGTATCAAGTCAAGACCTCTCGCTTTTTGCTTACCGAAAAGCTGCTCGGCTCCACCTGAAATAGCGCCTGACAGTCCAGCACTTTTACTAGATTGTAACAATACAACGATGATAAGTGCGATACTGACAATTACGAGTAATGTGATAACAAATGCGTGCATAAAAACACCTCCAGACAAACTGGTACACATAACTTTATTTTACATGAAAACAAGGTGCATGTCACGAAACATCAAAATAAAGATTCCCTCTATATTGTCGACTTTATTCGTTATTTTGATTCAATTTCATTCCAAAGAGTAGTATGCAGCATTTTTTATATGCAATTTTCAATTAAAAACATGTTTTTAACGGGTTGCTTCTTCTTTCAATAGCTGTTTTAATTCTACTAACAAACGTTCAGCTCCTTCAGGACTCAGCATCACTTTCCCATTTCCATAGCTTTTGTTGTACTTCGTCACTTGTCCAGTTAACAGGCAGCTCTTATCTGCATCATATCTTTTCAGCATAATGGTTTGATCTTCAATGGAAATTTCTAACAGTTGTTCTTCTTTAATATTGAGTACCTTGCGCATTTCTGAAGGCAGAACAATTCTGCCTAGTGAATCAATATGTCTGACCATCCCAGTCCTTTTCAACGACATTGCCTCCTTGATCATTTCATTTATTGACTTTTGTCAATGTTTTCATAGTAAAATAGATCTTCAAATTTTTTATCAAAGTAATGAATCATTTTGCCAATGACAAGTTGGCCTGGTTTCCGGTGACCATTTAATACCCTGCTAAGTGTGGCAGGAGAGATGCCAATTTCATCAGCGAGCTGATTTAAAGACATATCGTTTTCGATCATATACTGCATGACAAAAGTCCGCCTGATCTGAATCTTTTCGACCATCATTACAACCTCCTATGGAATCAATATGTACAACGTGTAGGTGCTCACATGAATCAGATTCATTTACTTAAGTCAACACTTTTGCCCTTCTACTATTTCCTTTGGTCAATGATCATACTAAAATAAGTCATATACTGAAATGTGAGGTTTGATGTCATGAATCACTTTGGTGAACAATTACGCATTTTAAGAGAAAATAGAAAAATGTCTGTCAATCAACTCGCCATGTATTCAGGTGTAAGCGCTGCTGGTATTTCTCGTATTGAAAATGGAAAGCGTGGTGTGCCGAAGCCTTTAACCATAAAAAAATTAGCACACGCCTTGAAGGTGCCTTATGAGGATTTAATGCTGCTTGCCGGTCATATTGAACAGGAACAAGTTCATGAAATGAAACCAAAATATGAATCCGTGTTGAAAATCTATCAAACGGCGCTTCAAAAGGATGTAGAACATCTTCCCATGTTTGACGGAGACCTATGGGAAAGGCTATCCGCACAAGACATCAGCCAGCTGAATGAATACTTTCTTACGCTCATTAACCAAAAAAAGACGAATAAATAGCGGGGCATATCCCTAAGATACATTCACCATTAACTAATGTCAATATTTTCATGGTATACTTGTTGCCAATAGTCAATAAATCAAGTAAAATAGACATATCTAATCTATAACCATGTGAGGTTTTGCCTTGAT
Source organism: Bacillus pumilus (assembly GCF_009937765.1). Classification (NCBI taxonomy): domain Bacteria; kingdom Bacillati; phylum Bacillota; class Bacilli; order Caryophanales; family Bacillaceae; genus Bacillus; species Bacillus pumilus. Next base: position 794,574 of record NZ_CP047089.1, read on the forward strand.
GAAATTTGGTGCATATTTAAGAGCATTACGTGAGGAAAAGAAGCTGTCAGTGAACCAATTAGCCATGTATTCAGAGGTCAGTGCTGCTGGTATTTCTCGTATTGAGAATGGGAAACGCGGCATTCCAAAGCCTCCTACGATAAAAAAACTAGCCAGTGCATTAAAGGTTCCTTATGAGGATATGATGCAGGCAGCGGGCTATATTGAGGAAGCCTCTTCTGTCCATCAGTTGAAGGAAGAGGAAATGGCACTATCCAAAATAAAGGAAGCCGCAGCGCAATACGAACTTGGCGATCTCGAACTATTTGATGGAGACATTTGGTCAACTCTTTCGAAAAAAGAAATAGAAGATCTCAATCGCTATCTGTTATTTATAATCAACAGCCGTTCGTCTTAGAATGTTTTGATCATTGACAAGCTTTTTGAGCTGATTTATGACAAATTTACGGTATAATGGGTTCAGATTGGAGTGAAGAAAGATGAATCAATCTGATATGTGCCCGCGGTTTGAAAAAGCAGTTGAGTTATTGAGTAAACGCTGGGTTGCACTGATTGTTTTTCAGCTTCTCTCAGGTCCGCAGCGCTTTAGTGAAATTGAGGCCGCTCTGACAAATTTAAGCGGAAGAGTATTATCTGAGAGATTAAAAGAACTGGAAGCAGCAGGCATTGTAAAACGGGAAGTTTTTGCTGAAACACCCGTGCGTATTGAGTATTCTTTAACTGATATGGGGCGTTCCCTTGCACCCGTTTTTGAGGAAATTTCGAAGTGGTCTACTGAATGGATCACGCTTGAATCATAAAATAACTGCATGTGAACTGCCTGATCATCATAAAACAACCTCCCTTACAGATTGTAAGGGAGGTTTTATCTTTTCAACCGCTTAAGCAGATGTCATGTTTTTTTCAGCTAATGCTTTTCTTTCTTTTTTCTTGTTCGTTGGGCTTAAATAACGTTCGAGCCAGCCCATGACTAGGTCAGCGATAATGGCCATGAGTGCAGTTGGAATCGCACCTGCTAAAATGATGGCTGTTCCGTTTGTGGCGTTTGATCCTCTGATGATGATATCACCTAGACCTCCTGCACCAACAAATGTCCCAATCGCTGTAATACCGATGGCAATGACCAGTGCCGTTCTTAAACCAGCCATTATGACCGATAAAGCAAGCGGTAATTCAACCATTCTCAGCACTTGCCATTTCGTCATGCCCATCGCTTTACCCGATTCTAAATACGCATGTTCAATGCTGACAATCCCTGTATACGTGTTGCGGATAATCGGCAGAAGCGAATACAGAAAGAGTGATAAGATGACTGTATTTGAGCCAAGTCCTAACACAAGCATTAACACGGAAAGCATCGCTAACGCCGGTATGGTTTGAATGACATTGGTAATGGCAAAGATCCAATTGCTTAGCTTACGGTAATGCGCCACAAAGATGCCTACTGGAATTCCGACTATTGCCGCAAACAGCACCCCATACGCTGACATGAGAAAATGCCGATAAAATTCTTCTAACACATATGAACCGTTCTGCTGATAATACGTCCATAATTGCTGCAGTGTGTCCATCAGCCGTGACACCTCCCCATCTTACTCAAAGTAATTGTGCTTTTTCAGGAAATTCTTCGCAACGGTGGCTGGTTCTTGAAGCTCTCCGTCAACTTGATAGTTCAGCTCTTGCATTTGTTCTGTATCGATTTTTCCGATCAGTCTGTTGATCACCTTATCAAGCCCTGGGTTTTCTTTTAAGACTTTTTCTGGGACAACTGGCGATGCATCATATGGCGGGAAAAATCGCTTATCATCTTTTAAAATTTTGAGGTCATAAGCTTTGATTCGTCCATCTGTTGAATAGGCAAGCACAATATCCATTTTTTCATTTTTTAATGCATCGTAGACTAAACCAATCTGCATTGGATACGTGCTTCCAAATTCAATTCCGTAAGTTTTCACGAACCCTTCATAACCGTCGCCTTTCTTTTTGAGCCAAATATTATCGACCCCGAACCGATAATTCTTCGCATTCTTTTTCAAGTCAGATACCGTTTCTAACTTATTTTCCTTCGCCATCTTTTGCGTCACGGCAAAGGCATACGTATTATCAAAGCCATAGGAATCAAACCATTTGTAATCATAGCGTTTCTTAAATTCTTTTTGAACGATTTCCATTGCACGCTCCGGATCTTTTTCCGCATCCATTCCAAGCGTACTCGTCAAATCTGTCCCTGTATATCTAGTCGCAGCAATGTCGATATCTCCATTTTCCATTGCTTTCTGCTGTACGGTATTAGAGCCTAAGTTCTTCACAATGGTTGTCTTTTTATCTGTGTAATGTTCGATGATATCGCTCACTATATAGGCCATGATTTCTGATTCGGTAAAGTTTTGTGCTCCCACCCGCAGCGTGTTGCCTGAGGAGCCGGCTAGTCCAGGAAGTGAACAGCCGCTTATCAATAGCAAGCATCCGGCAAGCAGTGCACTAATCCATTTTGTTTTTCGATTCTTCACATAAGCCAACTCCTTATGAAACTTCCTTCAATCCTTTTAAGCCTTCTGGTGTTACTTTTTTCTCCAGCTTCATCAAGGTAAAGTCGATGATGACCGCTAAAATAGTAACTGGGATGGCACCTGCAATAATGTATTCCGGCTGATATAGCTGAAGTCCAATGAGAATGTAGTCACCAAGACCGCCTCCACCGATAAAAGCAGCAAGTGTTGTCCAGCCAATTAAATAAATCGTTGACGTACGGACACCTGCCATAATGATCGGTACAGCAAGCGGAAGTTCCACAAGACGAATTTGCTCCCATGTCGTCATGCCGATTCCTTTACCGGATTCAAGGAGATTTTTGTTCACACCTTGCACGCCGGCATACGTATTTCTCAAAATAGGCAATACTGAATAGAAAAAGAGAGCAACGATTGCAGGTATTTTCCCAACTCCCAAAATAGGAATAAAAAATGCAAGAATCGCTAAACTAGGGAGTGTTTGAAAGATATTCACGACACCGATGACAAAACCTGCGCCTCGTTTCATTCGCGTGAGAACGACGCCTAAAGGAACGGCAACGATAATTCCTAGTACGACAGCAATTAAGGAAATATATAAATGCTCCCACATTTTTGTGAGGAGTTCCCCACCATTTTTCTCTAGAAAATCGATGATTTGATCCATGTGTCCACCTCCCTTAGTTCATTTCAATGGCAGACGCTGGCGTATCGTCTCCCCAAATGGAGTCGTACACAACATCTACAAGACTTGCCCGTGTCACAATGCCTTTTAAATGCCCTTTGGCATCGACAACCGGTACATATTTAATACCGCGTATTAAGATTTTCCGAACGGTGTCTCTGAGAAGTGCGCCTTCTTGTACAGTATAGAACTCTGTATTTAGGATCTCACCAACGAAAGCCGCTTTTCTGCGATTCGCATCAATTGTTTCAATATCGATATAGCCTTTTAACACACCATTTTCGTCTACTACAAGCAAGGAATCGACCCGTTTTTCTCTCATGATGTAGATGGCATCAGTCAATGTTTGTTCGACAGTAATGGTGACTGGTGACGTGTTCATCATTTGTTCTACACGTTCCATATTCGGATTTGATTGAAGCAGGCGTTCTTTTCCAATGAATTCTTCTACGAACTCGTTGGCTGGGTTACGTAAAATATCGTCAGGTGTGCCTACTTGGACAATCTTTCCATCTTTTAAAATCACAATTCGATCAGCTAGTTTAATCGCTTCATCCATGTCATGTGTGACGAAGACGATGGTTTTATTTAATGTTTTTTGCAGTTTCTTAAATTCTTCCTGCAATGTATCTCGTGTAATAGGATCAAGTGCACCAAAAGGTTCGTCCATGAGGATCAGAGGGGGTTCTGCTGCCAGTGCGCGGAGAACTCCGATACGCTGCTGCTGTCCTCCACTCAGTTCATGAGGATAGCGCTCTAAAAATTCTGGGCCCATGTCGACGAGCTTCAGCAGTTCGCGTGCTCGTTCGTTCCGTTTTTCTTCCGGCCATTTTAAGAGCTTTGGCACAAGTGAGATGTTTTGCGCGATGGTCATATGGGGAAACAGTCCAATTTGCTGAATCACATAACCGATTTCTCTTCTTAATTGAACTGGGTCTTTTTTCATAATATTTTCTCCCTCGATGAAAATGTTTCCTGAGGAAGGTTCGATGAGTCGGTTGATCATCTTCATGGTTGTGGTCTTACCACAGCCACTCGGTCCAATAAAACAAATAAATTCTCCTTTTGCTATGTCTAAATCAATATTTTTGACAGCTTTTTTTCCACCTTTATACGTCTTAGATACATTCTCTAGTTTCAGCAAATGAGACACCTCCAATTAGTTGGATCTATATATTCAGAAAATTTCCACCTTATTAATTATAGTGCAAACTTTATAAAATAAAAAGTTTATGATGTGTTTATATTGTATAACATATATATAAAATTTTCAGTTAACGCCATAATATCTAAAGATCTCTCCTTTTTTCTCCAAATTACTAGCAATTACTCAATATTTATTGTTTTCATCAACAAACAGGTATATGATATATTGTGTTACAAATTGTCAGTCGTGAAGGGATGAAGCGGGGAGTGGACAAGCAAGCGCTAGGCGCCATTCAAAAAGCACAGGATCATTATATTGAAAAAGCTGCAGAGAACATGAATGCCTTTGGTCTTTCTTCTACAGTGGGTAGAGTGCTTGGTATCATTCACATGAACCGTAAACCAATGACGCTGGAAGAGCTATCAGAGGCGACCGGCATGAGCAAAACGAGGATGAGTCAAGTCGTTCGAGAAATGCTCGATTTAAATATTGCGGAAAAGGTTTATGAAAAAGGAATACGTAAAGATCTTTATGACGTTGAGCAAGATCAGTACCAAACGTTTATTTCATTGTTTGCAGCCAATTGGACACGTGTTGTCAGTAAAAACCGTAAAGCACATAAGAAAACGTGCAAGGAATTGCAAGAGTTGCTTGAACAGGAAGATTTACCAGAAGAAACAGAGGATAAAATCAATCTGCTTCTGTCAGAAATCAAGGAAAGTCTTGATTACTATGATTGGATTAGCCGCTTAATTGAGTTCTTTGAAAGTGAAGAAGTGTTTAAGCATGTGCCGAAACCTTAAAAAAAGCTGTTTTATTTTACATCATTGTAGAAAAAAACAGCTTTTTTATATACACTTATGACATAAACATCGGAAACATCCCTTTTAAGCCTGCGCCGATCATTTCAACTGCCACTACAGCCAGAATTAATCCCATCAAACGCGTCACGACATTCATCTCTGTTTTCCCCATTTTTCGCATAATAAAACTTGAATAATGAAAGGCATAATACGTCATCGCAAGAACAATGACAATGCCAATTAGAATCGAAAACATGTGAAGCATCCCTTGACTTCCGGGGGTTAAACTCATGACTGTCGCGATTGTACCAGGACCAGCGATGATCGGAATGGCGAGCGGCGTAACGGAGATATCTGCCTTCTCTTTGCTTTCTGCCTTCTCCTCTGAATGAGGATTTTGGACGTGTGATTCTTTTGCATTCAGCAAATTGTAAGCGATACCAAAAATAAAAATACCGCCAGCGATACGAAGTGCATGAATATCGATCCCAAACAATTTGAAAATGAGCCTGCCTGCCAATAAAAAGGCAATCAAAATAATAAAAGAGACCACGATGGCTTTTTTGGCTGTCTGGGAGCGCTCTTTCTCTGTATAGCCCTCTGTTAAGGTAATGAAAAGCGGTACGTTTCCAATGGGGTTTGATACAGCAAATAATGAGACGACAACATGAATCATAAAGGAAATCAACAGACACCCTCCTTTTTTCATAGTGTCTGCCATTCTGATGTGAATATTCCCTTGTGATGTTAAAACCTGTATATCTTTAACCGATGATAATAGAGGTTTAAAGAAAGGGGTTCACACATGAAGAAAACAATGACGGTCATTCTTCTTTCTGTAGCAGTTATTGCCTTAGGTGGCTGGATTGTTTGGCAACAGCAAACCATCGAAAAGGCAGAGAAAACTCATCAACAAGAAAGCAAAACGAGCGATCTGAAGCTCAAGCAGTTAACATCAGATCAAACAGATATGAAGCATAAAAACGATGAACAAAAAAAGCGAATAGCCAAGGTCACAAAAAAGCTCAAAAAAGAAAAGAAAGCCTATGAAAAAGAGGTCAAACAGCGTAAAGCGCTTGAGGTAAAAATCGACCAGCTTCAAAAAGAGCTGGCAGCAGCAAAAGCTACTGCTCAAGCAAATCAGCAGACCACTCAGTCTACAAGGAAACCAACTGTCAAAAAAGACCCGAATGTCACTCATCATCCTCCCTCACAGTGGGTACAGGACCAATACGATTGGGGCGTGAAACAAGGGTATATTAAAGAATAGAAAGGATGAAAAAATGTGATACAGATTCGACGATTATCTCATGATGAATCTCTCCCAATGGAACTTTTACTATTAGCTGATCCTTCAAAGGAAAAGGTTCTTGCTTATGTACAATCTGGTTCTTGTTATGCCGCCTTTCATGAAGAGGCTGTGATTGGTGTCTATGTATTGACACCGCTCTCTCGGCATACAGTGGAAATCATGAATGTTGCGGTAAAGGAGTCATGGCAAGGAAGGGGAATTGGGAAGCAGCTGATCCACCATGCGATCGCTGAAGCGAAAGTCGCTGGATTTCAATCGATTGAAATTGGCACTGGCAACTCCAGTATTCAGCAGCTCGCACTTTATCAAAAATGTGGTTTTCGTATTGCATCGATCGATCACGATTTCTTTCTGAAGCACTATGATGAACCAATTTATGAAAATGGGATTCAGTGTATGGATATGGTACGGCTGTCTCTCACATTTCAAGCAGACTGATTTTTTTCAGCCTGCTTTTTTTATGCTCTTCTTTTCTTCATAGCATGAATCACATATTGAATGAAAAAATAAAGCACTGCGCCAGCTAAAAAGCAGACTACGCATCCAAAAAGAGTCGCCTCAGAGCTGAACTGATACTCTTCAATTTTCATGATATAAAATGGCATGCCAAACAGCGTTGGACTTGATTCGATTTGATTGACCTCTAGCAGCAGTAAAAAGACAGGGGTCATAAACACAGCAAATATATACAGCATCGCAAGTGTTAAGCCGCTAGAAAACGAATGAAATACTTTAATCATCTCTTTCTCTCCTTCATCTCTTTTAAACTGGCTGTGATATTTTGTCCGTCTGGGCAAGCTGGATGCAGCATCACAGTGTTCAGTAAAGAAAAAAACAGCAGCTGATGACTCATCGGATGCTTCCATATCAAAAAAAGCACAATCGAGCTAAGCACCGGAAACAACGGACCTGCAAGCGCCACCATCAGATTAAAGCACGGCCTGGCAAATGTCTCATGGACGATCGCCACATGCTTCCAATCAATCGTTACCACAAAATCAAAGAGCTGCCTTTTTTCGAGTTTGTTACACCCCATGATCATCAGCATATGACCGATTTCATGAATGAGCACAACAGCTAGTAAACTGAGGATCAGCCCGATCATCGCAATATCGGCCTTTTTACCATCACAGCATATATACAACTGAAAAAGGCAAATGAACCAAATAGATAAGCGGTGGCAAGAAGAAACATATTAGCTGACAGCCATTGTAATAAAAGCATATCGATGAAGCTGAATACAGCAATCATCATCACGATGACAAACAGTTTATTAAAATCACTGATTTTCACGACAAACCCCGTACAGGCTGCCATGACGGTCATGAATAAAATGGACAAGCTCGCCAAGCCATGACCTTCACTTTCAATACCGATCACCAAATAAGCAAGGCCAATATACATAAAATAAATGAATAAATTGATTGTGTAATAAAATAAAATTCTCGACAATATATACGCGCCCTTTGATGTATTTAACATAAAGATAGCCCGTTGATTGAGATGATATTCTCTGCCAATCATCAGCGGAAGCATGATCAATATTTCCTTTAACGCAAACTGCACAATAAAGGCATATAGCCATCCAGTTTCTTCCGGTGTAAAAAAAAATGGCAGCCCAACCGTCAAACAAACGAGAAAGAGGAACAAAATGCCTTGTTCTTTAAAAACGGCTGATCGGATGAAATAGACCATTTCCTGCCGCAAATGCGTCAAAAAGGAAGAGGTCATTCTGATTTTCTGATAAGAAAATGACTTTATCTCTGTTTTCAACTGCATAAACATTTGATGTACATAGCAAGCTGCTAATCCCTTCACCCATAGCCATCCAGCGCTTAGAAGGATCACCAGCAACGTCAGATAGACAGCCGGCCATACATGGATCATCTGTACCGCTTTTTGAAAAAGAAGAAATATAAATAATTGAAATCCCGCAAAGCCGATCGTTTGTAGCAGTAAATGTTCCTTTGTTTTTGATATGAAACGGCTTATACCGATCCTCATCAGCATCCATGAAGAGAGCGTATAAAGTGCCAACATGCCGCATGTGATGCAAACAACGATGATCCAATACAGAGATGGGGTGACACCGGTGATCAAAAGACCTAATACAAGCGGTAAAAAAAGCAGTCCAGCCATGAGAAAGCAAAAAAGCACTGGAAAGAAATAGGCACAAAGGACAAATGGTACACTTTGTATCGCACTGTTCAAAAAGTAGAATTGATATTCTTGGCGCTTCAGTTTATTCCGGGATAACACAATCCCTGCTCCTAATAGTAAGAGCGACATTTTGACAAATTGGGTGTATAGCGCAGCCGGCTCCCTTTCACCTACCTGCATGTAAAAGCGCAGGCTGATGACAACATATATCGCATAGATGAGCAAGAAAAAAACGGCGGCTGCGAGAAGCTGCAAAGGATACTTTTTTCCAAGCTGCTTTCCTTTCGTTGTCAGCATGCCCCATTCTATTTTATGAAGAACGTGTCGTGTCCAAATCATTGAGTAACCTCTCCACCTGCATATAGTAATCTCGATTTACTTCTTTATAAATCTCTTCAAGTGCCTGATGAGGATATGTCTCTTTCGTTTCTTGGCGGGACATATTCAGCTTGATATCACCATTCCTTAAGATCATGAGATGATCATATAATGTATCACCAAAGCTCAAATGATGAGTTGATATCAGGATGCCAGCGCCTTGATCTCTCAGCTTCATGAGCACCTTTTTTAAGATGATCATCATATCTGGATCAAGTCCGTTCGTTGGCTCGTCAAATACATAATAATCACACGGTCTGAGGAGCTGCGAAATAATCTGTGTTTTCTTTTGATTGCCATGGGACAGCTGAGCGATTGGCTGATCCATATACGGACTCAGCTCAAACAAATCGGTAAATGTCTCTTCACGTGTAACATCTTGCTCATGTGGCAGCTGAAGTAATTGAAAGTATTCCCTTGGTGTTAAATAATCGAACAATGCATGATCGTCAGGAATATAAGAAACGTGTTTTTTCAAAAGGGAAATATGTGCTGAGGATTGAAGGTTCAGCTGTTCACCATGTAAGGAAACGTAGCCAGTAAATGGCGTGAGTCCAAACATAGCTTGGATCATGGTTGTCTTTCCTGCCCCATTGTGTCCTAAAAGAAGCATCGTCTGGCCTTTCTTCACGTTCAGTTGTATATGACGAAGAGAGAAGGTGCGGCTATACGTTTTTTCTTGTAATTGTAATGTCAGCATCATATTCCTCCGTTTGTTTCAGATGGAACAGATGACCTTGCATCTGTTCTCATCCGTGTTAGAAACCGCATTTGATTTTCACGTACATGCCTAAGAACTTGAATTCGCCTAAAAATTTAGAGCCTTTTCCAAAGGTCTTGCATGCCCAAATCAATGCTGCGACTGTCACAATACCTAAAATAGCGGCAAGGACATAAATCCAAAATGCATTTTTCTGTACGTTCTTAGAAGTTAGAATTCGTTGCTTCCTTTCATCATAAGCCGCCAATAGGTGAAGGACATACATATACACACCTACTGGAAAACGAAGGCTAAAAGGATTCAGCATCTCATCACCCCCTAATATATGTAAAATGATACTATCCCGCATACAGAAAACATAAGTTCATTTCAGATCATATTTTTAGTCGATTTTTCATGATCTATTGCTTATAAATGGTAAAGCTGTGCGCTTTCCCTCTGACTGAAGGACGATTTTTTACAAAAATAGGATGTGACTATTGAAACAGCTGCGGAATCTCTATCAACCAAAAAAAAACGCTGCGCCCACTCTAATATAAGAGCGGAACGCAGCGCGTTGCTGGCATTATTTATTCAAGTTATAGAATGTTTCAATGCCGTGGTATTGAGCTGTTTCAGCCAATTGATCTTCGATGCGAAGTAATTGGTTGTATTTCGCCACACGGTCCGTACGAGACGGAGCACCTGTTTTGATTTGTCCAGCGTTTGTTGCAACAGCGATGTCTGCAATTGTGCTATCTTCTGTTTCACCAGAGCGGTGAGAGATAACAGCTGTGTATCCTGCACGTTTTGCCATTTCGATTGCATCAAATGTTTCAGTTAATGTACCGATTTGGTTTACTTTGATTAGGATTGAGTTACCAACGCCGTTTTTGATTCCTTCAGAAAGCTTCTTCGTGTTTGTCACGAACAAGTCATCTCCTACTAGCTGAACCTTGCTGCCAAGGCGCTCAGTTAATAGTTTGTGACCTTCCCAGTCGTTTTCATCAAGGCCGTCTTCGATTGAGATGATTGGGTATTTCGATACCATATCTTCATACCAGTCAACCATTTCAGCAGATGTTTTCACAACACCTTCGCCTGATAAATGATATTTACCGTCTTCTTTGTTGTAGAACTCAGAAGATGCAGCATCCATTGCAAGTTTCACTTCTTCACCTGGTTTGAAACCAGCTTTTTCAATCGCTTCTACGATTGTTTGAAGTGCTTCTTCGTTAGAACCAAGGTTTGGAGCGAATCCACCTTCGTCACCTACAGCTGTGTTTAAGCCTTTTGCACTTAATACAGATTTTAGGCTATGGAAGATTTGTGCGCCCATGCGAAGTGCTTCACGGAAGTTCGGTGCACCTACAGGCATAATCATGAATTCTTGAATGTCTACATTGTTATCCGCATGCTCTCCGCCATTGACGATGTTCATCATTGGTACTGGAAGCGTTTTGGAGTTGAATCCACCAAGGTATTGGTAAAGTGGAATTTGTAAGAAATCAGCAGCCGCACGTGCTACAGCGATAGATACGCCAAGGATTGCGTTTGCGCCTAATTTCCCTTTATTTTCTGTTCCATCAAGTTCGATTAACATTTTGTCAATTGCTACTTGTTCAGTGACATCAAAGCCTAAAAGCTCTGGTGCAATGATTTCGTTTACGTTGTTTACAGCTGTCAGAACACCTTTTCCTAGGTAACGGTCTTTGTCTCCGTCACGTAGTTCTACTGCTTCATATTCACCTGTAGAAGCACCACTTGGTACTAGTGCACGGCCAAAGCCGCCAGATTCTGTGTAAACTTCTACTTCAACTGTTGGGTTACCGCGAGAGTCTAATACTTCGCGTGCATATACGTCAACAATGTATGGCATCGTTATTTCTCTCCTTTTGAATCAATTTGTTATTTCTGAATCAATGATGTTCCTGTCATCTCTTTTGGTTTTTCAACACCAAGTAAGTCTAAAAGCGTTGGAGATAGATCGGCTAGAATACCGCCTTCTCTAAGCGTTGCCCCTTTTTTCGTTACGATCACTGGAACAGGGTTTGTCGTATGTGCAGTATGCGGCTTTCCTTCTTCGGTAATGAGCACGTCTGCGTTACCGTGGTCTGCCGTGATGATGGCATGTCCGCCTTTTGCTAGGATTGCGTCGACAACAGCTCCTAAGCACTCATCTACTGCTTCAATGGCTTTGATTGTTGGCTCGAGCATACCTGAATGACCAACCATATCCGGGTTAGCAAAGTTCAAGATGATCGCATCATGCTTGTCAGCATTGATGTCTGCAACAAGTGCATCCTTTACTTCATAAGCGCTCATTTCTGGCTTGAGGTCATAGGTTGCCACATCTGGAGAATTGATCAAGATACGGTCTTCACCAGGAAATTCTTCTTCACGTCCACCGCTCATAAAGAACGTCACGTGAGGATATTTCTCTGTTTCAGCAATCCGCAGCTGTTTCAATCCATTTTGCGCTAGCACTTCTCCTACTGTGTTATCCAAATTCACTGGTTTGAAGGCAACATAGCCATCAACCGTTTCACTGAAGTGTGTGAAGCAGACGAAGTGTAAATTCTTCGGATGTGCTTCTCCGCGATCAAACGAGCGGAAATCTTCATTTGTGAAAGTGTTCGAAATTTGGATCGCACGGTCTGGGCGGAAGTTATAGAAAATCACAGAATCGCCGTCGTTTACTTTGGCAACTGGCTCACCATTTTCTCTCGTGATGACAGATGGAATAACGAATTCATCGTAGATTCCATTTTCATAGGAGTCATCAACGACATCATAGATGTTTTGATAACTTGGGCCTTCACCATACGCCATCGCGCGATATGCTTTCTCCACACGATCCCAGCGTTTGTCACGGTCCATTGAGTAATAGCGTCCAGAAAGTGTTGCCACTTCTCCGACACCGATTTCTTTGATTTGTTCTTCAAGCTGTTTTAAGTACACTTTAGCTGTCTTTTGACCAACATCACGTCCGTCCAAGAAGCCATGAATGTATACTTTTGTTAAGCCTTCTTTTTTCGCTAGTTTCAGCAAGGCAAAAAGATGCTGGATGTGGCTGTGCACACCGCCGTCTGACAGAAGACCGAATAAATGAAGGGCCTTGTCATTCTCTTTTGCATAAGTCATTGCCTCTAGGAACGTTTCATTTTTCTCAAATTCCCCATCACGAATGGCAACATTCACTCTTGTTAAGCTTTGATACACAATGCGTCCTGCACCGATGTTCAAATGCCCAACTTCAGAGTTCCCCATTTGACCTTGCGGGAGGCCTACTGCCTCACCTGAAGCCGTTAAGGTTTGATGCGGGAATTCGTTCCAGTAGCGGTCGAAGTTCGGTTTCTTTGCTTGGGCAACAGCGTTACCGACTGTTTCGCCTCTTAAACCGAATCCATCTAAGATGATTAATGCAGCTGGTTTCTTACTCATATTGACCTTCCTCCAATAATTGAACGAAAGACTGAGGTTCTAAGCTTGCGCCGCCTACCAAAGCACCGTCAATATCGGATTCTGCCATATATTCTTTAATATTCGCAGGTTTCACGCTTCCGCCATATTGAATGCGAAGGCTGTCTGCCGCTTCTTGACCATATTCGCTTGCAACCGTTTGACGGATATGCGCGCAAACGTCGTTTGCATCTTTCGCTGTAGAAGATTTCCCTGTACCAATAGCCCAAATTGGCTCATATGCGATAACAGATTCAGCGACTTGCTGAGTTGTGAAACCAGCTAGTGCTTTCTTCACTTGATCAGCGACAAGTTCATTTGTTTTGCCAGCTTCACGCTCTTCAAGCGTTTCACCTACACAGATAATTGGAACGATGCCATGCTTGAATGCAGCATGTGCTTTTTTGTTCACTGTTTCATCTGTTTCAGCAAAGAACTCCCGGCGCTCTGAATGACCGATCACTGAGTAGCCGATGCCAAGATCTTTTAGTGCAGCAGGGCTGATTTCACCAGTGAATGCACCGTTTTCTTCAAAGTGCATGTTTTGTGCACCAATTTTAAGGTCTGTTCCGTTAGAAAGGCTGTTGAGCTTTTCAAGGAAAAGGGCTGGCGCACAGACAATTGCTTCCACTTTGTCAGGAGATGGAATGGATGACTTGACTTCTTCAACGAAGCTAACCGCTTCGCCAAGTGTTTTGTTCATTTTCCAGTTCCCAGCTATAATTGGTTTTCTCATGATTGACACTTCCTTATAGCAGTTTTGGTCTTATTTATCGTTTAATGCAGTAACACCTGGAAGCTCTTTGCCTTCCATAAATTCAAGTGAAGCGCCGCCGCCTGTAGAAATATGGCTCATCTGATCGGCAAGACCAAATTTCTCAACAGCTGCTGCTGAATCTCCACCGCCAATGACAGAATATGTATCTTTTGCTTCTGCCAGTGCTTCTGCGATTGCTTTTGTTCCTTTAGCGAATGCATCGATTTCAAATACACCCATTGGTCCGTTCCAAACAACAAGTTTGCTGTTTTTAATGACATCAGCATACTTCTCTCTTGTCTCTGTTCCAATATCAAGTGCTTCTAGATCACTTGGAATTTCAGAGATTGGCACAATGCTTGTATTCGCATCATTTGAAAAGTCGTCGGCTACCAGAACATCTGTTGGAATCAGGAAGTTCACGCCTTTTTCTTTTGCACGGTCCATAAAGGATTTCGCTAAATCTACTTTGTCTTCTTCTAATAGAGATTTCCCTACTTCGTGGCCAAGTGCTTTTACAAATGTATAAGCAAGTCCGCCGCCGATGATGAGGTTGTCCACTTTATCAAGAAGACTTTCAATCACACCGATTTTATCCTTTACTTTTGCGCCACCAATAATCGCTGTAAATGGGCGATCAGGGTTTGAAATGGCTTTTCCTAGAACCTCAAGCTCTTTTTGCATGAGGAAGCCCGAAACAGCCGGAAGATATGCTGCAATTCCAGCAGTGGATGCATGTGCACGGTGTGCAGCACCGAACGCATCATTGACATACACATCAGCTAAATCAGCAAATGCTTTTGATAGTTCAGGATCGTTCTTTTCTTCACCAGGATAGAAACGAACGTTTTCAAGCACTAGCACATCTCCATCTTTTAAGTCAGAGATTTGCTTTTTCACGTTGTCGCCGTAAGCTTCATCCGCTTTTTTCACTTCTTGTCCAAGAAGCTCTTGCAGACGTTTCGCTACAGGTGTCAGACGCAATTCTTCAGTAACTTGACCCTTCGGACGACCCAAATGACTAGCTAGTAGTACCTTTGCGCCTTGTCCTGTTAAATACTCAATCGTTGGTAATGCTGCGCGAATACGAGTATCATCCGTCACTTTTCCGTCTTTCATTGGAACGTTAAAATCTACGCGGCAGAACACAACTTTACCTTTTACGTCAATGTCTTTTACTGATTTCTTATTCATGCTCGTCAGGAGATCCTCCTTTATTCTGGTTTCCTTACGCATTGGACAAGTCTCTCTTTATCCTTTTCCCATTTTGCCCTCATCAAAACGAGAAATCGTGCAGAACGGATAAAAACAGAGAAAAAGGGAAAGGGATGCTTCCCCTTCCCTTGTCCGTCTTCATTATATCGTGTCTCTAGGAAAGAACCAAGTGAGTTCCTTCAGTGTGACAAATTAAAGACCTTGTTTTGCAATGTAAGCTGCAAGGTCAACAACGCGGTGAGAATATCCACTCTCGTTATCGTACCAAGAAATGACTTTCACCATGCTGCCTTCCATTACCATTGTAGAAAGAGCATCGATTGTTGAAGAGTTTGCATTACCATTATAGTCACCAGATACTAATGGCTCTTCGCTGTAGCCAAGGATTCCATTAAGTTCTCCTTCAGCTGCTTCTTTAAGTGCTGCATTTACATCTTCAGCCGTTACATCTTGGTTTAATTCAGCTACAAGGTCAACTAAAGAAACGTTAGGTGTTGGAACACGCATAGCGCCACCGTTTAATTTACCTTTAAGTTCAGGCAATACAAGTGAAACAGCTTTTGCAGCACCTGTAGAAGTTGGGATGATGTTTTCCGCAGCTGCACGAGCACGACGGTAGTCTTTGTGCGGAAGATCAAGAATTTGTTGGTCATTTGTGTATGAGTGAACTGTTGTCATCATACCGCGTTTAATACCAAATTTATCGTTAAGTACTTTTGCAAATGGAGCTAAGCAGTTTGTTGTACAAGATGCATTAGAGATGACATCGTGGCTAGCTGCATCGTATTTGTCTTCGTTTACACCCATAACGATTGTGATATCTTCTTCGTTAGCAGGAGCAGAGATGATGACTTTTTTAGCGCCAGCTTCTAAGTGTTTAGCAGCGTCTGCACGTTTTGTGAAGAATCCAGTAGATTCAACAACGATTTCTACGCCTTGTTTACCCCAGCTTAATTTCGCAGGGTCACGCTCAGCTGATACTTCGATTGTTTTACCGTTCACTACTAAGTTCGTACCATCTACAGAAACCTCTGCATCTAGTTTTCCGTGAACAGAGTCATATTGTAAAAGGTGTGCAAGCATGTTAGCGTCTGTTAGATCGTTAACCGCTACTACCTCAACTTCAGGATTGTTTAATGCTGCACGAAATACGTTACGTCCAATACGTCCAAATCCGTTAATACCGACTTTTACTGCCATGATGTTTCCTCCTTTTATAGGTCACAATGTTTTATATTGAGGGATCAATTGACTCCCTTAATAACTCTTTTGCGGCTCCTTCGTCTGTGACAAGAACCGTTCGGCGGGGTTTTTTGAAATAAGCTTCAATGGCCCCTGCCTTTGATGATCCACCTGCAACAGCAATGATGTGTGGAATGCTTTCTAAATCATCTAGCTGCATGCCGACGGAGTGCACTTTGTGGACGACCTCACCATCACGGTTAAAGTAATAGCCAAAGGCCTCTGTCACTGCGTCATGCTCATCAATCTTTTTTAAATCTTCAGCTGGTGTGTTTCGTCTCATCGCCATTGTTTTTGCTTCACCGATTCCATGAATGAGCATCGTGGATGATTTAATCGTTTGAAGCACTTCTTTGACGGACGGCTCTTCAATAATGGAAGAGTAAGCACCTTCTGACAACTGTCCTGGAACAAACAGCAGTTTGTAAGTACCGGAAGCTTTTTCAGCCATGTGGGCACAAATGGTGTTTGCCTGATTTTTTACATTCTCCCCAAGACCGCCTCTTGCAGGGACAAACATCATGTCTCTGTTTTTAGCATCAGGGGTCATCATTTCGGCAACGGCTTCCATCGTCGTTCCGCCAGTGACGGCGACGATATTATTTCCAGTAAACCTTTTTTTCATACATTGCACAGCAGCTCTTCCCATCTCTTGCTTCACCCACGGGGATTCGTCACTGTCACCAGAAACGATCATGACTTCTTCTAGGCCTAACTTCCTCTTTAATGTATTTTCCAAAAAGGTTAAACCTAAAACGTCCTTCATCATTCCTTCAAGCATTTCAAGCAAAGCGTGACCTTCACTCGTCAGCATCATGCCGCTCGTTTTGACATCCAGCAAATTTTGCTCTTTTAAAAACTGAACTTCAGCTCTTAAGATGCGTTCACTGAGACCTAGACTCGTCGCAAGGCTTCTGCGGCCGATTGGTTCAGCTAACCTGATGTATTGCAAAATGTCGTAGCGTTTTTGCATAACTGTGAGAAGATCTGGCAATAATTTTTTTTGAGCTTCCAATAAACGATTCATGGCTAACGACCCTTTCTTTTCACGTTGGACTAAAAACGTCCCACTGTGACAAAAAACGTCCCGCCACAGCCAAAAAAAATCAATCCCTGCTTTCTTTAATTATTTTAACAGGATAATCTTGCATTTTCAACTCCTACAAACACATTTAGACAAAAAATAGACACATTTTCACCGATAACCTGCTTGTCATCAAGGTTCTTGCTATGATATTTCTTTTCAAAATATTTTATTTTCTTCTATATTGAATGAATTCATCCATGAAAGTGTGCATGCGTAAGAGGTCCGCATGCACATTTTTTGTATAGTCGGTCTTTTATGTTTTTGGAATTCCTTCCTCTTCGGCGAAACGCTTTGCCTCTTCCTTCGGTTTGATTTTGAGATAATAAATGATGTAGCAGGCGGCCATAAACGGTACGCCGCAATAAAGGCCAATCCGCTGTTCCTCAATAAAGAATAAGCTGATAAGCACGATGCCAAAGGCAATGAAGCCTGCTAGTGGGACAAATGGATAGAGCGGTGTACGGAAGACGAGATCCTTTACATCTCCACCGTCTTTTATGAATTGTTTTCTAAAGAAATATTGAGACAAACAAATGGACATCCACACGACAACAAGAACCATTCCAGAAATTGAAATAAGCCACACATACACCGTTTTTGGTGCCACGACACTTGTAAGCAGAGATAGAGCAGATACACCCATTGTCACCAATAATGCATTGATCGGGATTTTACGCTTGGACAGTTTTTTCGTAAAGTCGGGTCCTTTTCCGTCCTTTGAAAGTGACCAGAGCATACGTGATGATGCATACAATCCAGAGTTTGCTACAGATAAGACCGCTGTGATGATAATAAAATTCATGATATCTGCAGCATATGGGATGCCGACCTTGTCCAGCACGACCACAAACGGACTGTCGACTGCGCCTGCTGTCTGCCATGGAAGAAGTGCGGCTAGAACCGCAATGGATAAAACGAAAAAGACCATTGTTCTCCAAATAATATTTCGTATTGATCGAGGCAATGTTTTTTCAGGGCTTTCACTCTCACCTGCTGCGATCCCTACAAGCTCTGTTCCTTGAAAGGAGAAATTGACCGTGACCATGGTTAATAAAATAGCAAAAACACCATTAGGAAATAGTCCGCCATGATCCGTCAAATGATGAAATAAAGGGGCTGGTTCTCCGCCTTTTAAATGAATCATTCCGAAAATTGCGCCAATTCCGATGATAATAAACAATAGGATGGCCGCAACCTTGATGGCTGAAAACCAAAACTCCGTTTCAGCGAAGCTGCGAGCAGAGATGGCATTCACGGCAAATAATATGACGCTAAATGCTAGACACCAAAGCCAAACCGGGATATCTGGAAACCACCTTTGGAGCAATATGCCTGCTGATGTAAACTCCAGACCAATTGTACACGCCCAGCTAAACCAATACAGCCAGCCGATCATAAAACCTGTGGACGGGCCGATATATTTGGTTGCATATTCCTGAAAGGAACCGGCGGTCGGCATCGCCACTGCTAATTCTCCAAGACACAGCATGACCAAATACATTAAAAATCCGCCAATGATAAACGATAGAATGGCTCCCCCTGGTCCTGCCTGATGGATAATCAGTCCTGATCCAAGGAAAAGACCCGTACCGATGACCCCGCCTAGGGCAATCATAAAGAGATGTCTGCTTTTCATGGAACGCTCTAATTCATTATGCTGTTCTTGCATCAAATCCACTTCCCCACTTTCTCTCTTCTATTCAGCATCCTTTGACAAAATTCGCTGTTTGTTGAAAAAGAAAGGGAGAAAGTGAAGCCTTCTCCCCCTTTGCCATTTAAGCTTGAAACAATGCTTCAATATGACCAATCGCCCAGTCTAAATCTTCTTTTGAAATGGTCAGCGGTGGTGCAAAACGGATGACGGTTTCATGGGTTTCCTTACATAACAAACCTGCTTGTTTTAGCTTTTCACAATAAGGTCTAGCTGCCTCTGTCAGCTCCATGCCTATAAATAGTCCGCGTCCACGCACTTCTTTAATCATAGGACTTTGAATGCGTGACAATTTGTCTTTGAAGTATTCACCAAGCTCCATAGAGCGTGCTGCAAGTTTTTCGTCGATTAAGACATCCAGTGCAGCAAGCGACACCGCACATGCAAGTGGATTTCCTCCAAAAGTAGACCCATGAGAACCGGGGTTAAACACACCTAAAATATCACGGTTTGCTACGACACATGAGATTGGGAATACTCCGCCGCCTAAAGCTTTCCCAAGAATCAGCATATCTGGCTCAATGTCTTCCCAATCACAAGCAAACATCTTACCTGTTCGTGCTAATCCCACTTGAATTTCATCTGCAATGAACAGCACATGGTTTTGTTCACAAAGCGCTTTTGCATCTTTCAAGAATCCTTCTGGTGGCATGACAATACCTGCTTCACCTTGAATCGGTTCTATGAGGAAAGCCGCTGTCTGTGGTGTGATTGCTTCACGTAACGCTTCAATATCTCCGTAAGGAATCAGCTTAATTCCAGGAAGCATTGGACCGAAACCTCTTTGATATTCTGCTTCTGAGGAAAGAGACACAGCCGTCATCGTTCTCCCATGGAAATTGCCAACACACGCAATGATTTCTGCACGGTTCTCTTCGATTCCCTTTACATCATAGCCCCAGCGTCTTGCGGCTTTTATGGCTGTTTCTACAGCCTCAGCACCTGTATTCATTGGGAGTGCCATGTCTTTATTCGTCAGTTTGCAAATTTTCTCATACCAAGGGCCAAGCTGATCATTATGAAAGGCTCTCGACGTGAGTGTCACACGGTCTGCCTGTTTTTTTAGCGCTTCAATGATGCGAGGGTGGCGATGTCCTTGGTTCACTGCAGAATACGCACTTAGCATATCCATATATCGATTGCCTTCAGGGTCTGTCACCCACACTCCCTCAGCCTCTGAAATGACAATTGGCAGTGGATGATAGTTTGCCGCTCCATATTGTTCTGTTTGTTGAATCAATTCTTTTGTCTGTGTCATCATCTATTCCTCCTTCTATCAGGTAGCTTCTTTCATTTGGATACATCTTCATCCATATGTTATGCAAGGATCGTGCCAACTTTCTGACCGCTTGATCACAAGGATCTAAATCACTCATTGAGCAAAATTTCTTTGCACATGCCAAATTTTTTAGAGGAAACCGCAAAATTTTTCATGTAAAATAGAAGTAACGTCAGGAGGTGGCGCAAGTGAAAAAAGATCTGCATACCGCAAAGCTTGAAAATGAGATTGATTTATATAAACAAATGCTCGATTTAATTGATGTCGGGGTTCATGCAATTGATGAGAATGGACATACGGTTGTTTATAATAAAAAAATGATGGAGATTGAGTCTTTAAAACGCTCTGATGTTCTCCATAAAAATGTACTCGATTTCTTCGCCTTTCAAGATGAAATGCACAGTACACTTGTCCAAGCGCTGCGTACCGGAAAACAAACCGTACATGCCAAGCAGACGTATCATAATTACAATGGAAAAGAAATTACAACGATTAACCATACATATCCGCTCGTTCGAGACGGTCTCATTCAAGGGGCTGTTGAAATTTCGAATGATGTCACCAAGCTGGAACGGCTGATTCATCACAATATGAAGAAAAAAGGAAGCACTCGCTTTACCTTCGAATCCATTATTGGACAAAGCCCTGCATTTTTAGAGGTGATTGAGCATGCGAAACGAGTGACACGCACCTCTTCTTATGTGCTCATTGTTGGCGAAACAGGGACTGGGAAAGAACTGTTTGCTCAAAGCATTCATAACGGCAGCAGCCGGTCATCTGGACCATTTATTACCCAAAATTGTGCGGCACTGCCTGATAATCTGATTGAAAGCCTGCTTTTTGGTACACAAAAAGGAGCTTTTACGGGAGCAGCTGATCAGCCTGGCTTATTTGAGCAGGCGCAAGGAGGAACCTTGCTTTTAGATGAGATCAACTCATTAAATCCTCATCTTCAAGCAAAACTACTGCGCGTCTTACAGGAGAAACGCGTGAGAAGGCTTGGCAGCACAAAGGAAATCGCTGTTGATGTAAGAGTGATTGCCAATATGAACGAGGACCCTGTGGATGCCATCGCAGGTGGACGCATGCGTAAAGATTTATTTTATCGTCTCGGTATTGTCACCTTATTTATTCCGCCGCTTTCTGAACGAAAAGAGGACATTCCTACGTTTGTGAATCATTTTATTCAAAAATATAATGAGCTGTTTCAAATGAAGGTGAAGGCAGCTGATGAAGAGGTACTTGCCCTTTTTAAGGCGTATGATTGGCCAGGCAATGTAAGAGAACTGGAGCATGTGATTGAGGCGGGGATGAATATGATGATGGATGAAGACGAATTAAGTATGCATCACCTTCCCTATCATTTTCGATTTAAGCAAATGGAAGGCCGTCCTCCTGCGCAATTGCAAACTAATTCTTTGCAGCAAACCGTAGCTGCTGACACCTTTGTCTATACAAGCCCTGAACAAACGACTGATTTTCAAACCCAAATGGAACGATTCGAAAAACAATACATCGTCCATTACTTAGAAAAAATGGACGATAATATTTCACAGACTGCTAAGTTATTGGGCATGAGCAGGCAAAGTCTGCAATATCGAATGAAAAAGCTACATATTTCTCGTCAATAATAGAGCTGTGCCATCATTCGGCACAGCTTATTGTGTATCTGACTGTTCTGCTGGTTTTTGTAGCACATCACCGAGCAAGGTTTCTACATTTTTCAAATGCGTAAGCATCGCTTTCTCTGCTTCTTCTGGCTGCCTGGCCATGACGGCTTTGTAAATTTGTTCATGTTCTTCGTAAAGCTTCCGAATCGAGGCTTTCGTTGAGAATAACACAACTTTTCTCGTTTCCCGCATCGTTTCGACTAACAAGGTTGAGACTTGATTCATTAACACCTTTAATATGTCATTCTTCGAGGCTTTGGCTAATGCAAGATGGAAGGTGAGATCTGCCTCTTCACCAATTTCTTCACGGGCTTCTGCTTGCTTCATTTGTTCGAGTGCATCACGCAGCTGATGAAGGTCATCGTCCGTCCGAAGCAGCGCCGCCTTTTTGACAGCACCTGTTTCAATAATCGTTCTCACTTCAAGGAGCTGTCTGACATCATGCTGCTTCATTAAAAATGCAGGAGATAAAGAAAATGCGAGCTGTTCCGGATCGAACTGCTTCACATATGTGCCTTCCCCTTGTTTCATTTCTATTAATCCGATTGCCTTGAGAGCAGACAGCGCCTCTCTCACAGCGGAACGGCTGACTTGAAAGCTTTCTGAAAGCGCTTGAACCGAATCTAATTTTTCTCCCGGAAGAAGCTCACCAGTACGAATGGATTCGATTAATGCATCCGCAATTTCTTCATATATTTTTTTGGTTTTTATTTGTTTATATTTCAATTGGTCTCACCTCATCACTGTTGTCTACCCTTCTCGGCTCATGCCCTATCTTATACTTTACCCCAAAATTTCCGTTCACACGTCTCCCCGATTTAATTTTCAAAAAATCTTCTGCGTACCTCGCTTCCAACTAAAAAAAGCACCTGCCATGTTTCTGGCAAGTACTTCATTTTAATCATAGCGCTTCCGCAGTGTAGATGATGGAAGATTCATTTGTTCACGGTATTTCGCAATGGTTCTGCGCGACACTCGGATGCCAAAGGTTTGCTGTAGTTTCGTCATCATTTGCTGATCTGAATACGGTTTTTTCTTATTTTCCGTTTGGATCAGCTCTGTGATGTACGTCTTGACTGTATAGCTAGATGCCTCTTCCAGCGAGGGTCCTTCTAGCTTTGCTTGGAAAAATTGTTTCATTTCCATGAGACCATAAGGGGTTTGCACCATTTTCCCTTTCACTGTTCGGCTGACTGTGGACTCATGCACTTGCAAGATATCTGCGATCCGCCTCATCGTAAGCGGTTTCATTTTATGTTTCCCTGTAAGGAAAAAATCTGTCTGGTGTAAGATAATCTCACGAACGACATGGGTCATCGTTTGTTTTCTTTGCTTCAGCGCTTGGACAAGCCAATTGTACTGCTGCTCTTTTTCCTTTAGATACACATATGCTTCATGACGCTTTTGGTCTTGAATCATGGCGAAGTATCTTTCATTCATTTCAACATCTGGGAAAGCGCGCTGATTCAGCTCAAATGTAATGTGATCCTGCACGACAGTAATTGTTACATCTGGCTCTATATACATATGATCTTCTTCGTATGAGAAATGGATGCCTGGTCTTGGTTCAAGCTGCGACACCTCATCTTGTACTGCTTGTAGTGTTTTCATGGAAATGCCTGTTTTCGCCGCGATTTCCTTCCAAGCCTTTCTTGCAAAGAGAAAAAAGTGCTCATCGATGATCAGCTCGGCTTCGTACCAGCGTTCCTTTTTTCTTCTTAGTTGAAGCAGGATGCATTCTTGTAATGATCTCGCCCCAATACCAGCAGGCTCTAGTGATTGAAGCTGATGAAGGACGGCTTCTACTTCTTCAGCTGACACCTTTAAGACAGCTGCCATTTCGTCAACCGGTTCATTTAAATAGCCGTTGGAATCAATGGACTCGATCATAAAATGAAAGATTTTTTGATTCTTTTCATTTAGATTTAAATCAATGGCTTGTTTCTTTAAATACATTTGCAGGCTTTCTTTTTGATGCGTTCGATACGGCTCTGTCATTCGGTCTTGAGATTTTTTATGATAAACTGGTTGATAGCTGTCCGTGTCTTTCCGCTCAATCAGAGGGTTCTCAAGCGCTAACTGGTCAAGATACTCGCCAAGCTCAGTGCTATTCAGCTGGAGCAATGTAATGGCCTGCCTGAGTTCTTGTGTGAGCACCTGCTTTAATACTTGTTCTTGTTGCAGATTAAGGCTCATTGTCTCCCCTCCCTCTCATCATTTTACATGAAGATTGACGGACCGTATATACGAAATAGGAGTGATTTCCATGTCTGAACTTTTTTCCGTTCCATACTTTGTTGACAACTTGAAACAGCACATCGCCATGAATCAAAATGAAGACAAAATTCATGCGATGAATGCCTATTACCGCTCAGTGGTGTCAACACTTGTACAAGATCAGCTGACCAAAAACGCTGTGGTTTTGAAGCGTATTCAGCATCTTGATGAGGCGTATCAAAAGGTGAAAAAAGAAAGTGAATGATTGAATAAGCACACCCTTTGTCATAATGGCAAAGGGTGTTTTTCTTTTGCAAAAAGTTTCTGATCAAGCCTTGATTTGTACATCATCAAAAAGCCAGACCGTCCAACTGTATAGATGATAAAGGAAAACCATAAACCATGATTGTGCCAAATAGGCGTAACTGCTGCTTGAACAACGATAAACAAGACCATCGCAAACAGCATCGAATTTCTGACAGGGGCAATTTCTGTTGCACCTGTAAATACGCCGTATATGACCAAACCGAAACAAGCGGCAAACGGATAGAGAACGAGCCAGTCTGCATAGCCTAATGTCACATCTAGAAGACGCGGAAGATTTGTAAACAAGCCCAAGATCGGCTCTTTTAAGAGAAAATAAACCGACGCAATGAGGCATGCCATAACAAGTGCCCACTGCCTTGAAAGGGTTAAAGTTCTCTCATAAAGGGTGCGGTCATTTGCTCCAACTGATCTGCCCACAAGGATGCTGGATGCATTGGCAAAACCATCGAACAAATAAGCCATGATGTAGTGAATTTGAAATAAGATGGCATTGGCCGCCAGCATCTCTGTTCCAAAAGAAGCTCCTTTTGCTGTAAACATGTTAATCACGACGAGCAGACAAATCGTTCGAATAAACAAATCTTTATTCACATGAAACATTTTCTGCACTGCCTGTGTATCCATGATTTTTTTAAGAGACGGCATTTGGAACCCGTTTTTTGAATGCTTCATGATGATCCATGCGCCTAGCACAAAGGCGGTTAATTCAGATATCAATGTCGCAGCCGCCACCCCTTTGACTGCAAACGAAAACACATGAACAAGCAGAAGGGCAAGTACCATATTCATGACATTGATCAAGATTTGTAAAGAGAGGGCTTCTTTCATTTTTGCCATTCCCATCAGCCAGCCTAATATCACATAATTCATCAAGGTAAACGGCGCACCCCAAATTCGAATATGAAAGTAATCTGCTGCAAATTGCCGAACATCCGCAGCGGGAGAGATCACGAGAAAAGCAGATTGAATAATAGGCCATTGCAGAGCAATAAAACAAAGGCCGACAATGATGGCGATTAAAAAGGGTCTTAGAAAAGCAAGTACGCCCTGCTCTTCACTCTGCGCCCCGTTTGCCTGAGCGGCAAACGCAGATGTACTCACCCGCAAAAAACCAAAGAGCCAATAGAGTGTACTGAAAATAAGACTGCCAACCGCGACGCCTCCAATATATGCGGGATTGGCAAGCTGACCGACAACAGCTGTATCAACAGCTCCAAGTAATGGAGTGGTCATCGTTGAGATGGTTAAAGGAATGGCTAAAGCTAAATACGCTCGATGGTTCACGATGCCACCTGCCTTTCATGAAAAATAGCCTCTTCTAAAAGAGGCATTGCTGAAATAAAGAATTATCGAAACGGTCTACCAATTGTTCGGGACAAAGGATGGTCTGCGAGCATTGCATCTCTCATTTTTTGCACCGCTTTCTCTTCTGATGAAAAGAAATCATCCTTTGATTGAAATTGAGCAACAAGTTCACCTTGATCCAATATCGCCAATTGATCACTTAAGTGATAGGCTGCTGTCATATCATGTGTAATAAATAAGTAAGCGACACCTAGTTCCTTCTTTAATTCTACTAATAAATCTAAAATGACACCCTGTGTGACCATGTCTAGACTGCTGACGGATTCATCCAGTACGACGAGCTTTGGCTGCAGCAATAAGGCTCTAGCAATGTTGATCCTTTGCAGCTGACCACCGCTGAATTGATGCGGATATTTAGACAAATCCTTTTCACTGAGCCCGACTCTTTCCAGCCAATGGATGAGCACGCTTTTACGTTCTTTTCGGCTCATGGTTTCATAGTTTTCAAGCGGCTCGGATAAAATTTGTTCGACTGTCCACCTTGGATTGACCGCCGAGTACGAATCTTGAAACACCGCTTGCACATGCCGGCGATAATGTTTGCGTGTTCGTTGATCTGCACAATATATATCCTGCCCTTCAAAGAGAACCTGACCGGCTTTTGGCTTCTCTAGACCAAGTATGATACGGCCTAGCGTGCTTTTCCCTGCGCCGCTTTGCCCCAGCAATCCGACGCACGTGCCTTCTTCAATGATTAAATCGACGCCGTTTAAAACTTGGTCTGCGCCTTTTTTTTTCATCAGAAACGACCGGTTGTTGTATGAATGACTAACTGCTTTCACTTCTAATAAATGCAAGGGTCTTCTCACCTCAAATCGGGCAAACAGCTGGGATGGATGGACGAGCTGCTAATAGTTTCTTTGTATAATCATGCTTTGGGTTTTCAAAAAGCTCCAGCACTTCTGCTTTCTCTACCATTTCTCCCTGCCTCATGACAACAACCTGATCTGCCATTTCTGCAATGACGCCAAGGTCGTGAGTAATGAGCAAAATGGCGGTTCCATACTCATGACGAATGTGGTTCAGATGCTCCAGCACCAGTTTCTGCGTGTGTACATCTAAAGCAGTTGTTGGTTCATCTGCTATGAGGAGAGGCGGGTGCATACAGGCAGCCATGGCAATCATGACACGTTGCAGCATGCCGCCGCTTAGTTCAAAAGGATACTTGTTTAATAGCTTGTCTGGCTGCGGCAGATTCATCTGCGCTAACGCATCCATCGCCTTCGCTTTTGCCTGCCTTTTACTAACAGTGGTATGCCGGCGGATGGTTTCAATCAGCTGATGACCGATCGTCCATACAGGAGTAAAGCTGTTCATTGGATTTTGCATAATATACGAGATGTCCTTACCCCGAATAGAACGCATATCCCTTTCACTCATACCGATCAATTCTCGTCCTTGTAATGTGATGCTGCCAGTAACATCCGTTGTTTTCCGGTCAAGCATATGTAAGATCGACATACTTGTGACTGTTTTCCCGCAGCCGCTCTCACCTATTAATCCAACGATTTGACCACGCCCTACTTCAAACGATACGTCCTGAATAAGAGAGGTTGTCCCATGAGGCGTTTTCGTCTGCACATGCAGGTTCTCTATTTGTAAAATGGACTCTTGCACATTGATCATTCCTTTACACTCGGCGTTTGATACCATATTTCTCTGAAAGGGCTTCTCCTAGTAAATTAAAAAGAACGACGACAGCCATGATGACAAGACCTGGATACAGCATCAACTGCGGATTCGTTTGAATATACGATTTTCCTTCATGGATCATCGCTCCCCATTCTGGCATAGGAGGCTGAACGCCTAATCCGAGAAAGGACATTGCTGAAATGTCCATAATCGCCCAGCCCATTTCAAGTGTGCCAATGACAGCGAGTGGCGGCAAGACATTTGGAATCATATGCTTTCTCATGATATTCCAGTGGGATGTCCCGCTAATTTTCGCCGCGGCAATAAAGTTCTGTTCCTTTAAACTCAGTACCATTCCTCTGAAGACGCGAGCATAGTATACCCATTGTACAAGCATCAAAGCCAGCACAACTTGAGACAGTCCAGGACCGAAGATGCCGACTAGTCCGAGGATCAGCACTAGGTTCGGGAATGCCATGATCCCGTCGCAGATTCTCATTAAGACGTGATCGATCCAGCCGCCTTTATAACCTGACAACACCCCAACGATTAACCCAATCAATAAAGAAGAGAGAAAGATTAATAACGCACAGCCTAGTGAAACACGGGCACCATATAAAATTCGTGATAAATTGCACCGGCCTAATTGATCTGTCCCAAGAGGATACTCCCACGAAGACCCCTTTAGCTTCATCGCTAGATTGACAGCCGCCGGATCATGCGGGGCAATCCACGGTGCACATATTGTGACAATCAGCAATAGACCAAGGAACACCACGCAGATCGAGATCATCTTTTGATGAGAGAAGAGATATTTTCCTTTTGTCATCATGACTGGCGGCCTTCCTTTCTGGAAATACGGGGGTCAATGATCAGCTGAAGTAAGTCCACAATCAAGCTGCTCAAGATAAAGATACATGCTGCCATGAGGACATAGAATTGAATGACCGGCAGATCCCGGTTAAAGATCGCTTCAATAAAGAAGCGTCCAAACCCTGGCCATGAAAAAACTGCCTCGACGATAATGGTTCCTGTGAGCAGCTTGCCAAGATTCACCCCAAGCCCTGTCAGCATGGGCGATATCGCAATTCTCAATACATGCTTGAACATGATTGACCGTTCCTTTAATCCTCTGATTCTCGCATATTGAACAAACGGCTCTTGTAGCGCCTCACTCACACTTGATCGTAATAGCCTTGTATACATCGCAATTAAAGGGACGGCCAGTGTGACCGACGGCAGGATGAGATGCGCCCATGTTCCGACCCCTTCAACCGGTAGAAGATCGAGCTTCACGGAAAAAAAGAAGATGAGCAAATACCCCAAGACAAACGTCGGGATAGATGCTCCTAAGAAAGAAACGAGCCGGCTCACATGATCAACAATTCCATTTTTCCTCATGCCGCTGAAAAATCCGAGTGGAATGCTGACACAGATAGCGATCAGTAGACTAGTCAGCGCCAACTGAATCGTCGCGGGTATTCTATAGATCACCTCATGAAGCACAGGCTGGTTAGACATATATGACTTACCAAAATCAAGGTGAATGACTTTTTCAATGGTGTGAAGATATTGCATATAAAACGGTTGGTCTAATCCAAATTCACTTCGTTTTTGCGATAATATTTCATCCGTTGGCTGGATATGAGCCGCTGCTAAATATGCCTCCGCCGGGTCAACTGGAGAAAGGTGAATCATACCAGTCGTGAAAAGAGTGGCTAATAAAAATACAGGGATGATTGATAGCATGCGTTTGACGATATAGCGGCCCATTTCCTAACCTTCCTTCTATTACTTCAGCTTAATACCTGTGAATGGATGTTCATCGCGATTTGCTGGGAACTCAAAGTCCTTCACATTTTTTTGATAAACGGCTGTCTTTTTAAAATAAGAGATTGGCACAATCGCTCCTTGATCCTGTAATGAAGATAAGACAGACGAATAAAGTGCTTTTCGTTTGTTTTCATTGGTTGTTGATGGAATTTCGCTCATTTCTTTGATCAGCTTGTCCTTATTTGGATAGGCTGAGATGGCTTCTTTGAATCCAAAACCATCTGATGAGACGACGTTCATAAATGTATGCGGATCATATGGCGCTCCGTAGTTGCTAAAGAAGTTCATATCAAACTTGTTGGCTTTAAAGCGCTGCACCTGTGTTGCCAGCTCCACACCTTCAAGTTTGACGCCAACACCGATGGCACCCCATTCTGCTTGAAGCGTCTCCGCCATCGCTTTTTGAATTGATTCTGCTGAATCATACATCATACTAAATTCAAGCGTTTTTCCATCTTTTTCACGAACGGTTTTTCCTTTTGGAAGTGTCCATCCTGCTTCATCCAGCAATGCTTTCGCTTTGTCTACATCATATTGGAACGACTTCACCTTAATATCGGATGTGTAAGGCATGTTGGTCGGCAATATGTGATCTGCTTCATCCTCTAAGCCAGAGGTGACACCTTCTACCATTGATTTCTTATTGATCGCATATTGAAGGGCGTGTCGCACTTTCTCATCTGACAGCTGATCGACTTTTGTGTTCATGACAAGCTGTCTCGTTGCTACAGGCTCTGACATTTTTGTTTCATACTTGCCGCTTGCCTCTAACTGTTTGTAGGCATCTAAGCTAATGGTTCCTTCTCCATAAAGGACATCTACATCACCTTTTTCAAATGCCATAACTCTCGTTTCCGCATCTGGGATGACCTTGACTTTGATTTCTTTGATCTTTGGTTTTTCTCCCCAATAATGATCATTCCGTTCAAAAATGGCATAGTCATCTTTTTGATATGTTTTTAATACCCAAGGGCCTGTCCCTACTGGTTTTTCAATTCCTTTTGATGTATCTCCGTTTTTAGGGAAGCCTGCTTCGCCTAGAAAACGAACCGGGCGGACAACGGCTAATTCTTGAACAGTTGGATAATATGGCTCTGTTAATGTGAGTTTAAACGTTTTCTTGTCTACTGCTTCTGTTTTTTTGATTTTTTTTATCACACCTAACCAGCTATGTATATCCTTGTTTTTCAAGATGGAATCAAAGTTCTTTTTCACAATGTTTGCATTAAACTCAGATCCATCTGAAAATGTCACTTTGTCTCTTAGATGGAACGTGTACACCTTGCCATCCTTTGACACATCCCATGATTTCGCTAATTCAGGTTTTAGCTTTCCATTCTTTTGATAGCTGACCAATGGCTCGTAAATCATTGATTGCGCGAACAATTGTGATGGGTTGTATACGTGCGGATTCATTTCGCCAATATCTCTCGGCCAGGCCATCGTGATCATGTCAGGATGATCCTTATCTCCACCTGCTCCATTGTTTGCTTGAGAGCAGCCTACTAATAAAAAGATAATCAGGAAAGGGATGACTGTATTTATTTTAATTTTCGGAAAAAAATGGCTCCAAATCGACATAAGATGTTCCTCCTAATTGATGCTGATAATCATTTTCATTTTAAGGAGGAAGGTCCTCGTTGTCAATATCATATTTAAATCGAATTGACAATACTTATTCCTATTTATCCCACTAAATGGTGAATTTGATAAAAAGAGAGGCAGGCTGCTTACGAGTGAGCAGCCTGTGAAGAGGGGATTGTTTTTTCTCGCAGGGCATGACGAAGTATGTCAATGATACGATCCTGTTCAGCTTCTGTCATACTTGTTCCAGAGGGGAGACAAAGCCCTGTTTCAAATAACAACTCAGATACGGGAGTGCCTTTCGCAGCCGAATAAAAGAGGCAATCACGAAAGAGCGGCTGCTGGTGCAGCGGCTTCCATACACGCCTTGCTTCGATCTGTTCTTTTTCTAGTGCAGCAATGATGTCCACTGGAGATGTTTGCTTTTCACAATCAATAGTCAATGTCGTCAGCCAACGGTTAGACTTGGTGTTTTTATATTCTGGCATGAAATAAAGACCTTCTACTTTAGATAATGCATCCTGGTACCGCTTGAAAATGTGACGCTTTTGTTCAACACGCTCGTCCAATATTTCCATTTGAGCGATCCCGACGCCTGCTAGCAGGTTGCTCATGCGATAGTTATATCCTATCTCTTGATGCTCATAATGCATCGCGGGCTCTCTAGCCTGTGAAGCGAGAAAGCGGCAGCGTTCGATCGCAGCTTCATCATCACTCACAAGCATTCCGCCGCCTGATGTTGTAATGATTTTATTTCCATTAAACGAATAGACACCGAACCTGCCCATTGAGCCGCTTTTTTCTCCTTTATATAGAGCGCCTAACGATTCAGCCGCATCCTCAATGACTGGTACATCGTATGCTTCACACAACGCCATGATCTCGTCCATTTTTGCGCTTTGTCCATATAAATGCACGACTATGACTGCACGTGGTCTTTTTCCGAGTCGTTTTGATTCCTCAAAGGCTTTCTCTAAAGCAAGCGGGCACATATTCCATGTATCCTTTTCAGAATCAATAAAAACGGGTGTCGCTTGTTCATATAAAATTGGATTTGCAGTTGCCACAAATGTGAGGGTGGAACAAAAGACCATGTCCCCTTTTTGAACACCAATAAGCTTTAATGCGAGGTGAATGGCTGCTGTTCCAGAAGATAAAGCCGCTCCTGCCTTCACTCCTGCATAGTGCGCAACTGCCTGCTCAAATTCATTCACAAGAGGTCCCAGCGGTGCAATCCAGTTGCTCTTGAAGGCTTCCTCTATTTTCAAATACTCTTTTCCGCTCATATGCGGAGGTGATAAGTAAATTCGTTTCCTTTCTTGCATCATTTCCCACCCTCTCTCCGATCTTTGATTTCTCTTGCAGGTATGCCTACAGCGACTTTCTGATCGTGTATATCTTTTGTGACTGTGGCTCCTGCGCCAATGATTGTCCAGCTTCCGATCGTTGTCCCGGGAATCACAACAGCACCTGCCCCTATATGTGTACCCTTTCGTACAGACACACAGCCAGTTAACACTGCTCCCGGTGACAGATGCACAAACGATTCGAGTATACAGTCATGCTCTACGATTGATCCTGTGTTGATAATCGCATGTTCACCGATTGCTGCATCTGCTTGAACGACTGCCGTTGCCATCACGACAGCTCCCCTTCCAATGATCGCTGATGGACTTACGACCGCCCGTGGATGGATGAGTGTGGCAAATGCCGTGTTTCCAAAAGCGAGGCGTTCCTTTACTAACTGTCTGCTCTCATTTTGTCCAATCGCAATCAGCCATTTCATATGCGGTATTGTCTCTCTCAGCTCTTGACTCATAGAGATCGGTCCATACAAGATACTGCTTTTAGTCGTAGTTTCTTCAAATTGATCATCTAATACAGCGCATAATGAGTAATCGGGATGGGCAGCAATCATTTCTTGAATGACTTTGCTATGCCCACCAGCACCAATTAAACCAATCGGTTGCTCTTTACATATCGGTTCCTTTGAATTTTTCAGCTGTGGCATGATGCGGCTGCTGCACCCCCTCTGTTTTGATCACTTTCAGCAAGGTCATCCATAAAATTTTCATATCAAGCCAAAATGATTGATGCTCGACATACCAGAGGTCATAGGTGAATTTCTCCTCCCAGGAGATCGTGTTCCTTCCATTCACCTGTGCCCATCCAGTAATGCCAGGCTTGACAAGATGGCGCCTTGCTTGCTCCTCTGTATACATTGGCAAATACTCCATCAAAAGCGGCCTTGGTCCAACGAGACTAAGCTCTCCTTTTAGGACATTGACTAGCTGCGGCAATTCATCAAGACTGAGCTTGCGAATCAAGGCGCCGGTTTTTGTTAATCGAAGATGATCTGGCAGGAGCACCCCATGCTCGTCGCGTTCATCGGTCATCGTCCGAAATTTATACAGCATAAATGGCCGGCCATATAGACCAGGCCGCTTCTGCCGAAACAACACAGGCTTCCCAATTTTCCACCGAATCAGTCCATACAGCAGAAGAAAAAGAAGACTGCCTGCGATGAGCAGCGTCAATGCCACCATCACATCTAACATTCTTTTCATCATGAAATCTCCTTATCTCACTAGCGGGAAACAGCTTGTTTCACCTTACTCACCAGCTGCTGCCGCTCTCGTTTTGTTCCTGCAAATTGATACAAGTAGCCCATATAAAGAAAGAAACAAAAACCGCCAATACAAAACAGCTCCCACCATGAGGTCACATTATAAATCGCTTGAATTCCTGCACAGACACCCCAAATCATGAGCGCTCCTGCAAGTGGAACGATTGTATGTTTATAAAAGATGGTCCGTTTCTGTTTCGTGATGCGGGCCGTATAAAATGGCAGAAACACGATATTTTTGATCAATAATACAATCGCTCCCGCTGATGCAATGCCATATAAACCAAGCTGAAGCATATGAGTCAATCCATAGGCAAAAAGCACATTGGATACACCTAATATGAGCGTGACCACCGCCGGAACCTTCAATCGATTAAAAGCGGTCGGCACATATGTCAGCGGTAAAAACATCAAGGTCAAGCATAAATAAGCAGCATGAATCATGAGAAGCCATTTCAGCTCTTCAAAGGCAGGTCCAAGCCATAAAAGCATGAGTGGACCGGCAAGTCCTCCGAGCAGAGCGGCTGGAAACGCGACAAATAAACCGCTCCACTTAATGGCACTCGCTGCATATTGGATGAGACCTTCTTCATCTTGATTCGAGTAAAATTTGGTAATCGTTGGGGCAAACACAACCGCCAATGTTCCTGCGAGTGTGCGTAATAGTAATGGAAATTGTAATATCGCCGCATACTGTCCCGTCGCTTCCGCTCCAATGAGCAGATTCGTCATCAATAAATCAATCTGTAGAAATAGTAAAATCCCCATTTGCTCAAAAGAATGCCAGACCCCTGATCGAACAAGAGTGAGACTAGAAGATAGTGAAACGTGCCGCCACTTAAACGAAAACCAAGGGATGAGTTTTTTAAAATAATAGATACCTATTCCCATAGCTGCCAAGCTTCCTATCACAGCCGCAAGTGGAATATGCCAGATGGCGGGTGCCGTCCATGTAAACAGCATCACAATCATCAGTGCCCTCAAAAACATTTGAATGGCCTGACCAATACTTGATACATATAACTTATTCGCATAAAACGGCGCAGCCCCAATGCCCGACATGACAAAATTGAGCATAAATAAAAGACCCCCTAATATAAAGGCGGTCTGTGTATCCTTTGCGAGATCACCAGGCACATGAAGCCACTCTACTAACTGGCGGGACATGAACAGACAAAACAGAAACAGACTGATCGATAAAAAAACAGAACTGACGAAATAAGATGAGAGATAGCGCTGCGCCTTCTCGATTTCCCCTTTATGAGCCGCCACAGAAAAAAAGCGCACCACAACAGCACTTAATGAAGCCGTGATAACCGATAAATAGTTGATCATATTTTGCGTCAGATGGATTAAGCCGAATGCTTCGACTCCAAGTGTATGAACGATGTACGGCGTTAAACAAACAGACATAAGCATCATCAAGACAAACGTCATGATGTTTGCACTGGCGTTGTAAAGAAATGCTCGATTCATTTTGATTTCACGCAGCGTGTAAAAGCCTTCATCCAGCTTCCTCTCCCTTTTGTCCGCTCGTTTTCATCAGTTGATGAATCGCCTCTTTCACAGACGCCTCATTCGGTTCTTTCAATAGCGTCAAAAAAGGAAGATGTGCCACCCATTCATACCCTTCCATCACCTTATGATCAAACGACCTGAGGACAACACACGGTGTTTTTGTAATCGCACAAAAAATCATACCGTGAAGCCGATCTGTGACGACGACCTGCGCCTTACGTAACTCTGTCCATAACGCAGATAATTCATCTAGGCGAGTCGTTCGATCAACTCGTTTGCCAATTGTCGTTGTAATCAAACCGACTGGATCATACGTCTCTTGAATATGCTGCTTTAGCTGCTGCCGCTCCTTTTCAGTGAGATACGCTTCCTTATCCTCTCGCAAACAAAGTAGAACCCCTTCACGTTTTGGTTCCTTAGTCGATTCATCTAATGTCAGCACCATATCAGGCTGTTTCCATACATCTTGATCAGGGAAGTGCTGTTTCATCCAAGTGTAGGTTGTTTGATCTCTTGCCATGAGAAGCAGCCTTGGATGGTGTTTGTATGTTTGAATGGCGCGGCGTTCCTCTCTTTTCCCTCTCTTTGTTTCTGTAAAATGGACAGTTGCCGGCAATTGAATCACGGGGTAGGACTTGAAGGTTTTCATGATAAATTGTCTCGTCCATTCTTCATAACGGTATAAGTCTCCCATATTGCCCCCACCGATGATACAAACGATGTCCTCTGGATGCCGCATACGCTTTAACGGACGGGCGAGGCGATAGATCTCTTTCATGTCCACTTCCATGATATCGTAGGCAGGAAAGTGCTCTTTTAAAAAACAATAACTCGCATAGGCAATGGCATGATCGCCTAAATTATCATGCCCTGGCAGCAGCGTGAGAATGATTTTCTTCTGATGACTTCGCTCTGGCAGGCTTTGGCGGCTTAGTCGGTATTCAAGTGGATATTTAACCTTTAAGAGCAGCCACTCTGCGGCGTGCGCCTTCAATTGCTGCAATGTCAATCTCATCACCCCTATTTCCTTGTTTGATATTCGATCCATTTTTGATAGCTAGAAGCGGCGGCAGATAGTGGATAGACCAGCCGGCACTTCGCAAGGAATAAAATCATTCGCTTTCGAGCGGTCAGCTTCGATGGTTCCACTTGTTTGACAGCATCCTGAAAAGCCTCGTGTGTCACCATTTCCCGCATGTGATCAAGTTTTTCCCGAAGAGAGAGTGCATTTTGGCTCTTCCATTCGTTGAGCATACAATGAAGGGTATGATTGACAATAAAAAAATCAAGTGCCTTCTCATACAAAGAGATGTCATCATATTCTGTCAAAAACAAGCGCTGCGCATGATAAAAAGTGAGTCCATGATGAAAATACTGCTTCTGATATCGTTGCACAATAGAAGACAGATGGACCCGGTAGTAATAAAGAGGTTCATGAACAAAGGCAATGCCGCGTGATAAAGAAAAACAGCGCAGCGTCACATATTGATCTTCTATGTTCTCAAGTTCCCCCCTCAGCGGAAATCGGATGTCGTGTTCTTCGATAAAGGCACGCCGATACAGCTTATTCCATGAGAACCCCGTGATGTCTCCGTGCAATAACGCTTCAATTAAACTTGTTTTTTCGGCTGATCGCTCGGCTAACAGCGTCGTTGGTATGGTTCGCTTTGACTGTTCAAATTGAATCCAGTATTCACTGATTACTAGATCTGCGCCGGTCATTTTAGCTTTTTCATATAAGGCTTCGCAGTAATGTGGTGCGAGAACATCGTCTGAATCAATAAAGGCAATATACGTGCCCTTTGCTTCTTCGATGCCCCGGTTTCTCACAGCGCCTAACCCTTGATTGGTTTGATGAATGACCCGAAACCGCTGATCTTGCGCAGCAAATGCTTCAAGATATTCTCCGCTACGATCTGTAGATCCATCATTCACGAGAATGACCTCAATATCTGAAAAACTTTGATCTACAATTGATTGAAGGCATTGCTCCAAATATTGACTCGTATTGTAGACTGCGACCAATAGACTGATAGCTGGCATGACAACATGCTCCACCTTTCTTAAAATCTACTTTGTAAATATCGTCCTATACGGCAACACAGATGAATCGAACGGCATCAGCATGATGCTGTACAGAATATAGCAAACAGCAATCCCTACATAGATAAAGACATTAGACCGCTGATCAAAAATACGTGTGAAATATGGCAGTAAAATAAGCTGATACAAACCAAAATAGATATGAAATCTTGCATAAATGACATCCTTTGTGGCAAGGATGCCAAACAAGAAACCGAGCAAACAAAAATTCACAACGTAATCACTCTCTGGCGTCAGCTCACGAAGCCGTTTTCGATAAAAGAAGGCAAGCAAAAGCGGCAAAATCAATACACCGATTTTTGTCACATTCATTCCATTTGTATTCGTTGTGAGCCATTCCTCGTAATGCCCATATGAACTGCCCTGTAGCATCACGACAAACACGGAAACAAAGCGGTCATAAAGAGCGGTTAACCCTAAGAAAATCATGCATAAGACAAGCATCATCCACGACCACGATTTAGTTCTCACGATAAAATACACAGGAATCATGATAAGAGCCGATGAATGAAACAAGGAACATACGAGGACAAGCGGAAAATACAATTTCCACTGACCATTGATCACAAGACGGATGGCATAAAAAAGAATCGCCGCCACCATATATTGACGCATGCCATTAAACGAAGCGTAATAATGAAAGGTGCCGAGAAAAAGCAGCATACTTAGCTCAAAGGGACGGCCATATTGAATGAGCGTCTTGATGATAAAAAAATAGGTGATCGCCCCAACTGAGATATACATAATTTGCGGATCATGGGACAGTTGATTGAGCATCCATAAAATAAACGTAAATCCTGGGTCAGTGGCCGCCTTATCCACACCAAATCCGAAGATATGCCAAGGCTTTTCATAATTGACGGAGAACTCATACATCTGTCCATACGTGACAAAATCGGTTCCTACTTTGTACCGAATACCAGCGACAATACAAAGAAACAAAAACGGAAATAACACGAGAATCTTGTTAGGTCGCCATCCGCTTTGAATGGTATCATCTCGCCTGCCGTAAAATGCAGCAAAGCTCGACCATAAATAGACCATGATCATGTTCACCAAATATACCGCCATCTGCCATTCCTTCCTTACAGTCCATATCCATTCATCACACGTGTGATGTTCTGTTTGACATCAAATCCTCTTTGTTCAAGCTGGGACGTAATGGTCTCTTGAAGAGGCGGCTCTGCATGATACGCTTCAAGCACCGCCTTCATCCATTCATGCGCGGAATCCCGAAGCGACATTCTTTTCACAAGACCGCAGCCCAAATCTACTTCCTCTGTAATATGATCTGAAATCACACAAGGCAATCCAGATGCCTGTGCTTCCACTAAAACGAGCGGAAGTCCTTCAAACAAGGAAGGCATGACAAAAACATCAAATGCTTTCATATATTGTGGAATGTCCGATACGACGCCTGTAAAGACAATGTCGTCTAACAAGCCGGCCTTGTCCGCATACGATTCAACCACCTGCTTCAGCGGTCCATCTCCTACAAGGACAAGCTGAAATGAGACCCCCTGCCTCTTTAAGGTCTGTGCCAGTTCCATAAAAAAAACGTGATTTTTTTGTTCATGAAAGCGGCCAATATGACCTATCACCATGCTCTTTTCGTGAAGACCTAGCTGCTTCTTGATCTTCACCTTTTCTTCTGGATCAGGCTGAAAGAAAAGGGATAAATCAATCCCATTCGGCAGCACCTCAACCTGTCCATTCTTCATTTTTTTCTGACCAAATAAAAAGGCACCGGCATCCTCACCACATGCAACAAGCTTTGTAGAAAATGCAAAAATCAGCCGGCGAAATCCTTTGAGCATCATATGGTCTATCCCATTTGGCGACTGTTTCCAAGCAGTATTATGCGAATGACAAATACGTACCTTCACACCCGCCAATTTCGCAGCAAGGGCAGAGAAGCCTGTTTGAAAATCTGTATGTGCATGCACTGCTTGATACGGTCCTGTTCGCTTGATTGTCTTTGTCAAAGTTCTGACAAATGCAAAAGGGGAGGAAGCTCCAATACTCGGGACATAAAAAATACGTCCACCGAGTTTCTGAATTTCCTCATCATAATCACAGACATCCTTCCGGTGGGTAATAAAGTCAAATTGAAGGACATTTCGATCGAGTGCACGATAGATGTTCATGATCATCGTTTCAGCTCCGCCGCGGTTCATCCCGCCCACAATATGAAGGACACGCTTTGGCTCACTCATCCCGAATCGGCCTCCTTTTCAACAAAGACGCCTCTAGCTTCCGCTGGTGATAAAATTTCATGATCTTCGGTGATAAACAGGCGCGGACTACCGGCTTTAGCGCAAACAGATAATGAATCGGCGACAATTTTAATATCCAGCATGCTTTTAAAACGAGCCAAGCATTATCTATCGAATATTGAAACTTACGACGATGAAAAGCCGCTTCATCCTCTCTTACAAGGTATAACGGCTCTTGTAAATTAAAGCCTTTTCTCCCCGCAGCAAAAAAACGAATCCACAGATCGATATCTTCCATCCGCCTCGTTGTTTTCACAGAGCGATATCCATTTAAATCCTTGTACGCAGTAGCTCTCATCATAATGGTTCCATGACAAAAAGGCGTTCCTCTTGCCAGCACTTTTCGATCAGGCGCTGAAATCAGTGCACGTACACCTTTTGTGCCCGATTCATCAAACACGGTCATCGCCGTCCCAACCACATCATATTCAGGATGTGATTCAAGGAAATGCACCTGTTTTTCTAAACGATCAGGTACTGATATATCGTCGCCATCCTGCCTTGCAATCAAGTCTCCCCTCGCTTCAGCTAGACAGCGATTCAGACTGGCAGCGAGCCTTTGATTATGCTCATTGCGGATAAGGCGAATTCTTTCAGGGTCTCGTTTTGTATAAGACAGCACTTTTTCATAGGTGCCGTCTGTTGATGCGTCATCACATATGATGAACTCCCAGTTGTCATATGTTTGCTGAAGAATGGATTCAATACTTTCTTCTACTGTGTCTTGGCAATTGTAGACGCCCATGATGATAGACACTTTTGGCTTACGCATGCTCACATCACCTTCTCTGCTTGATCCATATAAGTGGTATAAATTTCTTCCATCGCACTCACCGTCTGCTCCTGTGCAAATGCATGTGCTAAGGAGCGCCCTGCTTTTCCCATGAGGGGCAGCTGATCCCTTTTGTGATAAAGCTGGTGCAAATATTCAGCCAAGTCATTCACATCATGTGGTTTGACTAAAAAGCCATTCACGCCATGTCTGATCAGTTCACAGTGTCCTCTATTCTCTGTAGCAATGACCGGCTTTTCTGCAGACATGGCTTCAAGCAGATTCATGCCAAGCCCTTCTCTCAAACTAGTCGATACACATACATCACTCAAATGCATCCATTCTTCAATTTGTTTGCAAAAACCAGCAAATTGGACCTGCTTTTCAAGATGGAGCTCATGAACTAGCTTTTCATACGTCGGCCGCATGGCCCCTTCCCCGGCAAACACGATCTTCACATTTGGTATTTTCCTATATAGCTTGGCACATGCTTTGATGAGCATCCCTTGGTTTTTATTCGCATTTAATTCGCCAGCGCACAGCACAATAAAATCTGCTGAAGAAAAGCCATGGACTGCACGAAGACGCTGCTTTTCTTTTTCATTAACTGGTGCAAATCGTTTCATATCCACACCCATACCAGGAACATAATAAACAGATGCCCGCTCTTTTGATAGACGATCAGCTCTTTTAAAATCTTCTCCATTAATGGTGATCAGAGCGTCTGTATGGCGGGCGAGCCATCGCTCAATTGGATAATAGAGCAACCAGTTTTGAAGCGGCGCTCCTTGCCAAAAGTGAAAGCCATGTGCTGTGTAAAGTACCTTCGTCCCTTTTCTGCGCGCGCTTTTGGCTGCAAGTCTACCAATCACACTGCCCATTGGTGTGTGACAATGGATGAAGTCGTAGTGCTCTTTCGCTAACAGCTTCTTCAGCTCAACATACGCAAGCCGGTTGTGCACATGAAAAGGAGAGCGCTGAATCGGAATCGAGTGCGCTTGATCCACATAGGGAAGCTCCAGCTGACCATTTGCCGCTGTATGCACTTCCCATCCTTGTTCCTGAAACCACCGAAAATACGGAAGGTGAAATGCCTGAAAATGATAGTCAACCGTTGCGCAAAACAAGACTTTTTTCTTCATCGGCAAGCGCTTCCCCCTCTCTTGTCATCTGTTCAGACAACAAATCATGTGATTCGATGGCAGCAAACAATGCTTCTCTCATTTGCTCTTCACTCATCATGTCAAATTCATGGATAAAGCGGTTCAGCACATATGGGTCCCCATCCAGCGCATGGCCGATATGAATTTTCGGGAAAATTTGTTCCTGTGCTTTTTCATGTTGGTTGAGTAGTTCCTCATACATTTTCTCCCCAGGGCGAATGCCTGTGAACGTAATCGGAATCTGGTCTGTAGTGTAGCCTGAGAGGTGAATGAGGTTTTCTGCGAGGTCGACAATTTTCACTGGCTCCCCCATATCTAATACAAAAATCTGTCTTCCTTCTGCTAGGGCTCCCGCCTGAATGACAAGTCTTGATGCTTCTGGAATGGTCATAAAATATCTTGTCATGGCTGGGTGTGTGACCGTGACCGGCCCCCCTTGTTCAATCTGTTTCTTAAAAATTGGAATGACGCTTCCCCTGCTTCCGAGTACATTTCCAAACCGAACCGCGACAAATTTTGTGTCACTGCTTGCCCCCATTTGCATGATTAGCATTTCAGCAAATCGTTTTGTGGCGCCCATGACATTGGCAGGATTGACCGCTTTGTCAGAGGAAATGAGGACAAATGTTTCAATGCCATGCTCATGTGCAGCTTCTGCGACATTTTTTGTCCCGATAATATTGTTTTTCACGGCTTCTTTTGGACTGATCTCCATGAGCGGGACATGCTTATGTGCCGCGGCATGATAAATCATATCCGGCTGAAACTGACCAACGATTTCACTCATTTTTTGTTTATCTTGGATATCCGCAATTTGCGGATAGAGACTGATGGTGTCCCCATAAATTTCTTTCAGCTCTAGTAAAATAGAATGAATGCTAAATTCTCCATGTCCCACAAGCACAATCGCTTGAGGAGCAAACACACAAATTTGACGACAGATTTCTGATCCAATTGATCCGCCTGCCCCTGTAACCATGATCGTTTTCCCCTTTAAATGGACAGATAGACGGCTTGAATCTAATTGAATCGGTTCTCTCCCTAATAAATCCTCTGGCTGTACATCTCGTAATTGATTCAGCGCATGGGTTCCTTTTAAAATCTGCTCCATCTCCGGCATGATCTGCGTTTTGACCCCCGTCGCTACGCACTCCTTATACAGCCCTTTTAACGTATGACTGCTTTTGGACGGAATGGCGATGATGATCTTTTGTATATCCATCATCACAACAGCTGTTTGAATCTGTTCTTTTCCTCCTAGAACAGGCAGTCCCATGATTTCAAGCTTATGCTTCGTCTTGTCATCATCTATGAAGGCGACGGGTTCAATATGTACATCACTCGATTGCTGAAGCTGACGAACGATAATGGTCCCAGCCGATCCGGCGCCAATGATTAAAGCCCGCTCTTTTTCTACCTGTAGCCGCTTTGCCCCATCATGGAGTAGCCTGGACGCCATTCGAGATGCACCGATGAATAATACGTGGAAAAGCCACACGATGAATAAAAAACGAAAGGGCCATGTCTGCACGAAAAGGTACAGCATTGCCATTGAAAATAAAAAAGAACATACAAAGGTCTTCATTAAAGAAAATAACTCTCTTACTCCTGTATAAGCCCATACTTGCTTGTACACGTGAAAAATATACGAAAACAAATGGTGCCCAATGAGTAGACTGAGCGAAGAAATGACGAGCATTTCAAATGTATAAACAGTTAACGCCGCTTCTTGGACAAATTGAAAACCAAAAAAGACAGCCACTAAGATGAGATATGAATCTAGTGCCACGATGATTGATAATCTTTGGGCGTAAGTCAACGCTCCTCCCCCTTTTTAAAACATCACTATTCTTACGTAAAATGGGCATCAAACCCGTCCTCACATCCCACTATTGATGACGAGCATCTAAGGCATTGTCATGCCCACAGCAGGATCGAGTGCCTCCATTGTTAAAGATTAGGAGACATCACCTATCAATCTTGTTAATACATATACAGCCTTCCCTTTTTCTCTTTTTTTCCATTTAGCATAGCTCCAAGTAGTTTACCTGTTGTCCCGTCTAATACTTCTTTTGATTTCTTCACTGCAGCTATCTTTGTTTTGCCGCTTAAGACAACGAGAATGCTTCCATCTGTCCGGTTCGCCAGGATCTTTGCATCGGCCACTGGCAGAAGCGGCGCAGAATCCACAATCACCATGTCATATTGCTGTTCGATTTCATAAAACAGCTGCTTCATGACAGAAGAGGAGAGCAGCTCAGCTGGATTCGGCGGAATGGTTCCGCTCGGAAGCAGCTCTAAATGCTCAATGGGTGTGGGTAAAATGGCTTCCTCCAAGCTGCAATTATTTAATAGCACATTGGTCAAGCCCGTATGATGACTCAGGTCAAAATATTCATGAACAGCCGGCTTTCGCAAATCAGCATCCATCAGCAGCACCCGCTTTTTCTGCTGTGCAAAAACAGCTGCTAGGTTTGCAGCCGTAAATGATTTCCCTTCCTTCGGCAAGGAGGATGTCACCAATATAGATTTCAACCTTGTTTGGATGGATGTGAATTCAATGTTCGTTCGGATCGTACGGAATTGTTCTGCTATGACAGAGTGAGGATTTAATACTGAAATACAGGATAAATCTCTCTTTTCTCTTTTCTTTCTCTTAAAGATCAATGTTCTGTCCTCCCGTTATGACGGACTGCTTGTCTTTTTTTGCCCTCCTGTCTGCCTGCATCTGATAGACGCTGCCGAGCGACGGCAATCCGATCTCTTCTCTTATTTGATGTGTTCGTTTTACAGTATCATCGAGTAAGTTCATTAAGAAAATGAGTGTTACCCCCCCTAATAAAGAGGCGCCTAGTGCCAGTACGATATGAACGAATTTTCTTGAATTCA
The DNA here is from genome assembly GCF_009937765.1 of Bacillus pumilus. Lineage (NCBI taxonomy): Bacteria > Bacillati > Bacillota > Bacilli > Caryophanales > Bacillaceae > Bacillus > Bacillus pumilus. The sequence goes on from NZ_CP047089.1 coordinate 838,997, forward strand.
TAAGAATCGTATTGGACAGTTTGGCTTCAGACAAAACATTAATGCGATCCATATTCATGGTTTTTTTGATTTCTTCTTGCAGCACCTCTGTTGCAGTATTCGCAATGGCAACTGCCTTTGCGCGATCCTCATCTTGTACAGAAATATTAATGACCTCTGACTCATTTTCTGTACTTGTGGCAATTTTGTGTTTTAATCCTTCAGCTGATTCTGTGAGGTTGAGTGTTTCTTTTACTTTTTCAATGACGATTGGACTTTTTAATAAAACTTGAAAGGTACGTGTATATTGAAGGTTCATCTGAATATCGTTTAAGTTTGCTTGTGCGTCATTGCTGCGTTTATGAACAAGAATTTGAGTGGTTGCCTGATATACAGGAGTCGAGACATAGAACTGATAGTAGGCTGAAATGCCCGTTACGATCAGGACAATCAGGATCAGAAGGGCCATTTTCTCTTTAATGACAGAAAACAGCTGCTTAAAACCTATATTCTCATTCATAGATACCTCCCGATTTCATCATAAAAAGGTTATATATGGTTTCTTTTTGTTAATGATTGGATTATAAAAGATAATACCCGCAAAGAAAAATGTCATAATAGGTCTTATAGTTCTTTTTAAAGAACGAAATCGTTCGTTTTCTTTTGTTTACTTCCTGATTCTTACGTTTTTGAATTTTATAAAGAACAATTTATTTCTTATAATGAACGAAAAGGTCGCACTACGATTAGCTAGGGAGAAGGGAGATCATTGATCGAATGATAGGAAAGGTGATACGCATTTACCGAAAGAGGAAAGGATACTCCATTCAGCAGCTGGCTGAAGATGCCCATGTCTCTAAATCGTATTTGAGTAAGATTGAGCGCGGTGTCCACAGAAATCCATCTGTCCAGTTTTTAAAAAAGGTATCCTCTTCGCTAGAGATTGATTTACAAGAGCTGTTTGATGCAGAGACGATGATGTTTCATGACGCTGAGAGTGGTGAACACGAATGGCGGGAGCATATCGTCAATGCCGTCCAATCCGGCATGCCAAAAGAAGAACTCTATCAGCTTCTCCAAACGTCTCGAAAGGAGCAGGAAGATAGAACGTTACATGTCACTCATAGAAAGCTGACGGATTCGAATATATCAGAGTGGAAGGGTCTGATGAGTGAAGCAAAGGCTATCGGCTTAAGCATTGAGGAAGTAAAAGCATTCCTTGCCAACATGGGAGAACGACGGGCGTAAGCCTTTCAGGAAGAGTCAAATTGCGGGGAGAGGCGTTTGACGCTTCGCTGAAAAAGAGCCTTTTATCATGAAAAGGCTCTTTTTCCTCTTATTCTGCTTTTTTTGTTCGTGCTTTTTTCGTTATATCATTGTTTTTCCAATAGGCCCAGAGAGATGTAATCCCAAGAAAGGCTAACGTGATGAATTGTTGAATACCTTCTTCATCAATAGGAATTGGGCTTTTTCCCGCAGCGGTTAGCGCACTGTTGACAAGTGCGAGCAAAAGCAGTACAAGCCTTGCGATTGTACCTGCACTAATTTTTTGAACCTCCAACTGTAACCCCTCCCTTTCTTCCCCTTCACGGGTGATACGGCTCGTTCTTTCTCATATGTATGCAAAAGCCGAATGAATAGAAGACCGGATCAAAAAAAGAGACATCATACCTATATAAGGAATGATGCCTGATTTCATCTTATTTTGATGTAGAGAACATCTCTTTCGCTTCATCCAATGCCATTTTATTGCCTAGTGCTGAGTAATCGAGCCATGGCTGATCGACAATCGGATAGACCTGATTGTTCTTCACAGCTTTTAGACCCTTCCAAATCGGTGTCTTTTCTAGTTGCTTGAATGCTTGCTGCGCTTTATCATCGCGGTTCACGACGACAAAGATAGCATCTGCATCATAGTCAGGAAGAACCTCTTGAGAAATCACTTCAAATGGACGCTTGCTGTCCAGTTTCTTCACACCATCGACAGGTGTAAGGCCTAAATCCTCGTACAAGATTGGACCCATTGGGCGCTTCATGCTAAATACTCGAAGCTCTTTTGCCGTCACACGGATCGCCATTACTTTTCCGTTTCCAATCTTTTGTTTGATGAGTGATTTGACTTCTTTTGCTTCTTGATTGTAATCCTGAATATATTGATCGGCTTCTTTCTCTTTATTGACGAGCTTGCCGATTTTTTTCAAATGATCGCGCCAAGTGCCGTTATTTAAATTAAATACTTCTGTTTTGGCGATTTTCTTATATTTCGATAAATCTTGTCCAGCTAGTTCTTCATCAACGTAAATAACATCTGGTTGTAGGGCAAGCAGAGACTCCATATCGGGATCGGCTGCGATACCAAGCTTCTTCGTACCACTCAGCTGCTTTTTCGCATGTGGAAGGAAATCCTTTAAATCCCCTCCTACAACAGAGCCTGCCGGCTTGATACCGAGTGCTAATAAGTCATTCGTTAAATGAATAGACAAGGAAGCAATTTTCGGTGTTCCATGATCATTTTGAGTTGCTTTATTCTTTGTTTCCTGTTGACCACAAGCAGCAAGTATGATGAAACAGAGCGTTAAACCAAGTACAAGTAATTTTTTCATGATGAGTTCCTCTTTCTTGTTTATTTCGTTTTTGCTAATAAATAGAGAAAATAAGGAGCGCCGATAAAAGCCACAACGACACCCGCTGGTATAGCATTTGGGGCAAAGATGGAACGTCCGATTGTATCGGCACTAACCAAAATCAACAAGCCGATGAGCCCACTAACAGGTAAAAAATATTGATGAAGTGAGCCGACAAGCCGCCTTGCCAAATGCGGGGCGACAAGTCCAATAAAACCAATACCACCTGTCATCGAAACACTTGCACTCGCCAAACCAACAGCTAAGGTTAGCAAAAGGAGACGCTGACGCTGGACACGTACACCGACACTTGAGGCAACAGCATCTCCTAATGTCAACGCATTGAGCGTGCTTGACTGCATCAACGTAAGCGGTACAAGACATACAATCCAAGGCAAAAGCGCTAACACATGAATCCAGTCTCTCCCCCATACATTGCCAACAAGCCATCTTGAAGCAAATGTATAAGTATCTTCATCTAGCTTGAGTGACAAAAATAATGTCAAAGCACTGAATCCCGCTGCCACCGCAATTCCTACTAGGATCAGCCGAATGGGAACGAGACCTTCCTGCCGGTCATACGCCAAAAGCACGATGACCGCTGCCGCAAGAAGTCCCCCGCCAAATGTGAAGAGCGGAATAAGAAGAGAGGGATTGCCTTCTAGTGCGTGAAAATACGTCACAAACACGATTAAGCCAAAAGCGGCGCCTGCATTCAGTCCAATAATCCCTGGATCGGCCAGCGGGTTACGAGATAGACTTTGCAAAATGCCTCCCGCAATACCAAGACCAATTCCCGCTAGCATCGTTACCACGATTCGGGGCAGACGATAGTCAAACAGCACCGTTTCACTTTGAAAATCTCCAAAGCCGAATAACGTTTTGACGACCACAAGAGGATTCAGTTTCAGCGTACCGGTATTTAAGCTATACAGCACAACAGCCGCACTTAGACAAAGCAAAACGACTGTCACAGCAAGAGCTCGCTTTTTCTCTCTCACGACAGGTTCCTCCCTTCTTTTCTGGCAATATATAAGAAGAAAGGAACACCGACAAGTGCCACCATCACGCCAATAGCAAGCTCTCGCGGCGGATTAACGGTGCGGCTGGCAAGGTCAGCAAAGACAAGCAGCACCGCGCCTAATATCGCTGACATCGGAATGACGAAACGATAGTTTACACCAACCAGCTTTCGTGCGATATGCGGGATAACAAGACCGACAAATCCAATGGAGCCGACTGCTGATACAGAAACCCCTGCTAATAATACAGCAGCTACCATTCCTAGTATTCGCACTTGTCGCGTTTTCACCCCAAAATTTGCCGCAACATCTTCACCAAGCGACAGTAGCGAAAGTGACCGTCCTAATAGCATCGCCCATACGATCACTATGAGAATGACCGGGGCAAGAATAGTCAGCTGCGGCCATTTCACACCAGCCACTCCGCCTGCATACCAAAACGCAAGGTCCTGACTTAAGTCAAAATAAATCGCGATTCCAGAGCTAAGTGCATGAAGCAATGCAGCCACTACGGCTCCTGCTACTGTTAAGCGCAGTGGTGTCAAAACGCCACCAGCCGCACCAATCGCAAAGATCAGCAGCGTACTAAGCACTGCACCAATAAAGGAAAACAACATCAATGCCGAATAAGGGATGCCTGGGAAAAAAGCAAAACAGAGAGCGACCACAAACATCGCACCGCCATTGATGCCCAAAATCCCCGCATCGGCCAGCGGGTTTCTTGTTATTCCCTGCATGAGCGCACCCGCTACGGCAAATGCCGCTCCAACAAGAGCTGCTCCTAAAACACGTGGAAGTCTTAATTCATGGATGATCTGTTGCTCTGTGACATCTGACTGATAATTAAATACAGCTGTCCAAACCGTTTGCAGAGACAATGTTTTGGCACCATATGACACAGCCAAAAACATGGCAGCCGCCAAACCAATGACGGCGAGAAAAAATATCAAAAAGAACAAAATATATGATGATCGTTTTTGTTGAGGTGTTCGCTTATCCTGCAAAATCGGTGTCATCCTTTTCTTCATTAAAAGTCTGTTTGAAAATGAGAATCATAATCATCAAAATTATATCTGCCTGCCTGTCAAAAATCAATCTACGCCTTATTTTTTAATTAATGAAGGTATTCAGGTGACAGCCTTTGCTCATTTCAAACGGCCTATCATTTTTTCTCATAGTTTAATAGGAAAATAGTTGACATTCCGCCTGGATATCCTCTAAAATTACAAAAGTAAGTCAAATGTTATAAAAATATTACAAACAGATGTCAAACTGATAAAGAATGGCCCGTCTTGAGAGGAGATTTGAACGTTGTGTCACTAAAGGGAAAATGGAGTATCGGCCTATTTGCACTTGCGATCGTCATTGGAGTCGTTGCTTTCTTTCAGAATCAACAAGCAAGTGGAACCGAGAAGAAAAATGTAAAACAGGATACGAACTATAAAAACGTCGAAATCGTTACTCTCGTAAATGACGGGAAATTTATGAGATATGCAGTCAACTATCCTCTTTTTCATCAAAAGAAGCTAGATGACAAGATTCAAAGCTACGCCAATTCAGCTTTAGAGCATTTCAAAAAGACGTTTAGTGAAGCCAAGGACGTCGATGAAAACAAACGCTTTGAATTGAATATTGATTATGATATGGTGCATTATGCGAAGCAGTCTGCTGCGATTCGCTTTACCACTTATACCTATACAGGTCAGCAAAATGGGACCACTAATCATCTCACGATCAACTATGATTTTCAGAAAAAAACCTTTCTTGACACAAAAGATCTATTTCTGCCTAAAACCAACTTTTTGAAGAAATTATCCTACATTACATATTCGGAGCTTCAAAAGGACAAAACCTTATCTAAGGATCAAGCGCTCCTTCAGAAAGGAACAGCCCCGACTGCTCAAAACTTCAGTCAATTTGCCTTGAAAGAGAAATATGTAGAATTTTATTTCCCAGCCTCGCAAGTCGCCGACGAGGATCTTGGTCCGCAAACACTCGCGATTAAAAAGACGCTGCTGAAAGATATAATGAAGCCAGAATATATGAATAAAACCAAAAATCAAAATGAAATGAAAGAACCAAATCCGAAAAGAAAAGCCGTCAAGCTGCCGCAAAAATCAAAACTTGATCTAAATCAAAAAGCCATTGCCCTTACATTTGATGATGGTCCGAACCCTGCGACCACCTCAAAAATTTTAGAAGCACTGAAGGAAAATAAAGGACATGCGACCTTTTTCGTATTAGGCAGCAGGGTGCAGTATTACCCTGGTATGCTTGCCGATATTCTAAAAGGCGGGAATGAAATCGGGAACCACTCTTACAGTCATCCTTTATTAACAAGACTTCCTTTAAAAGAGGCGGTGAAACAAGTAAAGGACACTCAGAAGCTGATTGAGAAAGCGAGCGGCTATACACCTACTCACTTTAGACCGCCATATGGTGGAACAAATCAAAACATCAATCAAGCGGTTGGGATGAAGGTCTCTTTATGGGATGTTGATCCAGAGGATTGGAAAGTTCGCAACAGCCAGCAGATCACAAACCACGTTCTCTCACATGCAGCAGATGGTAGAACGGTATTGATGCACGATATTTATGACAGCTCAGCTCAAGCAGCAGTGAAGATCATTCATGAACTCACCAAACAAGGGTATCAGCTCGTCACAGTCAGCGAACTTGATGAATTAAAAAAAGAGCGACATGAACAAGCCCCTGTGCAATAACACAGGGGTTTTCTTTATGACTCCAAAGATTTTTTTTGTTTCAATAATGCTTGAAATGTCTCCTCCAGCTCCTGAGACGGCTCAATACTTAACCGGCTGAGCACTTCAGACAGCTGTAAATCAATTAACAGCAGCTCCTCTTCTCTTTGGGTCACAGCTGGTTTGTCGTCTTTTTGTTTATACGCTTCATATGTTCCGTCAAATGCTTCAATACGCTTTTCATGAACATGAAAAATGCGAGTTGCCACCTTCTCAATCAGTCTGCGGTCGTGGGAAATGAACACAACAGTACCTGGGTAATCCCTCAAGAGACCTTCAAGCGCTTCAACTGCCGCCAGATCTAGAAAGTTCGTCGGTTCATCCAGCATAAGAACATTGGCATCGCTGACAAGTAAGGACGCCAGCATGGTCTTCACCCGTTCTCCCCCGCTTAACACCCCAACAGGTTTATGCACGTCATCTCCTCGAAATCCAAGTCTCGCTAAAACCGTTCGTACCACTGTCTCATCTTGAACTGCCTCTTTCAGCGCATTTTGTAAAATTGATTCATCTACCGTTAATCCTGAAAGATCTTGACGAAAATAGCCTAGCTTGACAGCTTCTGAGCGAGAAACTCCGGGATGTCCATTCACCAGCATTCGGAGAAATGTCGTTTTTCCGCTCCCATTCTTGCCAATGATGGCAACCTTGTCCCCGCCTCTCACTTCCACATTCGCCTGCTTCCAAAGCAATTGATCGCCAACCTTGCCATCTACATTTTTCACTCGCAAAATGGTACGGCTCGCTACTTCCTTCATTGAATGCTGCGTCATTTGAATGGGCTGAATGTCTTTTACTTTTTCAACTTTTTCTAATTTCTCCATCCTTGTTTCAATTGATTTGGCGGTTTTTTGCAGCTTTTTTTGCTTATTTGCATAGTAGGGCTTTGCAATTTTTGGCCCTGAGGATTTCAGCTTTTGAGATGGCTTTGTCGCTTTGTCGGCTTTTTTCTTTTTCTTTTCCAGCGCATGCTCTAACTGTTTTTTCTTTTGTGTATAAGCTTCATACGCTTCCATCTGCTGACGATGCGCTAACTCTTTTTGCTGTGCAAAATGCGTGTAGTTGCCTTTGTATTGATTGAGACGTCCATGATCCAGCTCCCAAATTTCCGTACATACCGCATCTAAAAAAGCACGATCATGTGAAACGACGATGAGAGCTCCTTGATAAGTGTGAAGCTTTTCTTCCAACCACTCAATGTGCTCAGTATCTAAATGAGTCGTTGGTTCATCTGCTAATAAAAGGGCAGAAGGACGATTTAACGCGCGCTCAATATAAGTCTGGGTCATCTCACCACCACTCTGTGTGCCTTCTGCTTGTTTTAGCTGAGGTAGCAGTGTGCAGGTCGTTGTGGCAGCAAACGTGCCACTGTCTGGTTTCTCTTGCCCCGTGAGCACGTGTAATAGTGTCGTTTTCCCGCTTCCATTTGCCCCGACAAGTCCAATACGGTCACTTTGATGGATGGTAAGTTCCTCAATATCAAATAACAATCGGTCTTTTCGAAATACTTTTAACTGATTGGCTTTTACTAACATCCAACCCTCTCCTTTCGTATCAGGAGACATGAAAAAGCCTCCCATTCTCAGAATAGGAGGCAAAATGGTGTACAAAAATAAGCGGATCAATCCCGGATGACGTGCCGTTCCTACCTGAACACACACATCCCCCGTATCAATCACGTCATTCTTTGATTCCCATGCTGTACCATCCTATTCCGAAGCTAAAAAATGAAAACGCAGCAAACATGGCAAACTAATTGTTTGCTCACTGCCTTTGTTTTTTCATTTTGCTTACAGGTCATAGGATTAGTACTTCATTGCATTGGGTCACCCTTCCGTCGTTTGTTACGTATACGATAAAAGATTGGTTATTTTTTGTCAAGTTGAAATGGCATAAGTGAGTCCATTAATTTCAGCGTAAATGGATGAACCGCATCAAGCAGTTCATTCTTATTACATTCTTCCACTATGCTTCCTTCATGTAAGAAAAGGAGACGATCACATAGATACACTGCCGCTTCTATATCATGAGTAATCATAAGGATGGTCATGTCTAGCTCTTGTTTTAATGTCTCGAGCAGCTCCAATATTTGCACCTGAACAGAGACATCTAGTGAGCTCAGAACTTCGTCTAGTATGAGAATGGATGGATGCGTTGAAATTGCTCGTGCGATACACACTCGCTGGAGCTGACCACCGCTTAGCTGATGAGCATACTGATTTAGTAAAGAAGAGGGTAATCTGACTTGTTCAAGCAACGATAAAATCTTCTGATCCACATTTTTTTCCTGCTTTAACAATCGCATAGGTTCCGCAACGATCTCTTTCACCGTAAAGGAAGGGTGAACTGAAGATCGATAATCCTGAAAGACAACACTCATTTTTCCACGGTTCATCTTCCGCCATGTGTCAGCTGACTTCCTATCAATCTGCACCTTGCCGTGATCTATTTTTTCTAAACCGAGCAGGATTCGTGCCAATGTACTTTTACCGCTGCCGCTTTCACCGACTAATCCGGCACATTGTCCCTTTTCGATTTCAAACGAAACGTTTGAGATGCGTGGTGTTGACCGCATTTGCCGAGGAAAGAAACCTTTCTTCTCTCCATGTTTGATGAGACTATCAGCTGTGATCAACATGGAAATGCCCTCAACCTCTGCTGCCGCAACGTTTCCAGGGGGGCAGATAATCGGCGCCTCGTCTCAAGTAGATGCTTCGTTTGTTGATGCTCAGGCACTGTGAATATCTTCTCAGCTGGGCGATGCTCAAGCATCTCCCCTTGATGCATCACCAACACCTCGTCAGCAATTGCCTGAACGACGCCTAAATCATGCGAAATGATGATCAAGACCGCGCCTGTTTCTTCTTTCAGCCTCTGTAATTGCATGATAACTTCACGCCGATTATACGAATCAAGCGACGAAGTTGGCTCATCGGCAATAATCACATCAGGAGAAAGCATCATCGCGATTGCAATCATCACTCGCTGAAGCATACCTCCAGATAATTCATGAGGATATTTCTTCAATAATTCATTTGGATTATTCAAATGAACTCGCTCCAGTCCCGCGATGGCATGTGCTTTCCCTTTATTTCCGTGTAAGCCCAAATGTCGCTGGAATGTTTCCATCATTTGATGACCAATGGTTTCGATGGGGTTGAACGCATTCATCGCATCCTGTGAGATGAAGCCAATTCGCTTGCCTCGCCACTGCTCAGCCGTCTGAATTGTCAATGTTTCGTCATCAAATAGGATCGTTCCCTCTACTTCTAGCGAAGGTGGAATCAAGCCAATTAACGCTTTTGCGACGGTTGATTTTCCGCTCCCACTTTCTCCAATTATGGCTAAACAGTGTTGCTGCTGTAGGGAGAATGTCATGTTCGTCACGATACTCTTTTGCTGGACTGGATCATGTACGGACAGGTTTTTTACGTCGATGAAAGGCAAATGGTCTCGCTCCCTTCTTATTGTGATGATACATCGCAGGGGTCGTAGCCTGTTGCAGGCTGTCTCCTAAAAAGTTCAGCGCCATGACCACAAATAAGATGGCGAGCCCAGGCGCAAGCATATGGGCTGGATGGGTCACCATGACATTTTTCGCTTCGTTGAGCATCATCCCCCATTCCGGGGTAGGTGCGCTCACACCTAATCCCAGAAAAGACAAGGCTGATATATTTAAAATGACCCATCCCGCATCAAGTGTCGCAAAAACAGCTATTTCTCCTGAAATGCGAGGAAATAAATGCTTTCTCAGGATGTAAAATGAAGAGCCGCCAGACACTTTTACAAACTGAACAGATGGTTCATTCACATATTGTAGAACAGATGAACGAATCATCCTTGTATACCAAGCCCATTTCGCTAGGACATTTGCCAAAATTATATTGAACAGTCCAGGCCCCAGTATCCCGACAATCGCTAGAATCATCACTTCTGCTGGGAAAGAGAGCATGACATCACACACCCTCATCAACAAGCCGTCCACCTTTCCTCGGTAAAAACCCGCCATGATTCCAAGTAAACTGCCAATGAGCATCGTTATACACATCGTCAGCATCGCCGTAAGCATTGTGGTGCGAACCCCATATAAAAGCCGTGACAATACGCACCTCCCGAGCTGATCCGTTCCAAGCGGATAAGTCAGACTGATGCCGGCATATTTTTGAAGAATGTTCGTTTCGGTTGGGTCATGTGGTGCGAGCACTGGTGCAAGCAGTCCTGCTAAAGCGACAAGTACTAATAACCAGATAGAAACAACCGCCATACGATCTTTTTTTAATTGTTGCCAACCTATCTTCACTTTCACGCCTCCTTTCGCAGTTGAGGATTCATCATCATTTGTACAACATCAGCCACGAGGTTACACACAACAAAAAGGAACCCCATCACAAATAAATAAGCTTGAATAATCGGAAAATCAGCGTGAAAAATAGCTGTTACACACAACCGGCCAACCCCTGGCCAAGCAAAAAGATTTTCAATAATAACCGTGCCAGCAATAAGCTTAGGAATAGACATACCAAGTGCTGTAACTGCTAATTGAAGCGCATGTCTCATTACTTTCAATTGAATAGCGCGTTCCTTTAACCCGCGAGCTCTTGCATAAAAAACAAAGGGCTCGTGCTGAAATTTCAGGATTTGATTTCGGATCAGTCTCACATAGGTGGATAAGTAGCCAAGCGATAGTGTGACAGCTGGGAGAAGAAGCGATTTGAACCCTTCCATACCACTTGTATTAACCCAATTGAATTTGACAGAAAAAAGCCAAATAAATAAAATCCCTAACCAAAAACTAGGCATTGAAGCAGCGATAAACACAAAGGCTCTCAGTACTCGGTCCAACCAGGTATGCGCTGCATACGCACAGATCACTCCGAATAACAAACTCAGCACAATGATGAAAAAGAGCGCTGCTCCTGCAAGCTGCAATGTAGCAGGCATCGCCCCCATGATGAGATCAAAAACCGGTTCTTGTGTGACATAACTCCTGCCAAAATCACCTGATAATCCATCTTTAAGCCATGTGACATACCGTATTAGAAATGGCTGATCTAAGCCTAGCTCCTGCCGCATCGATTCAATCATGTCTTCTGTTGGAGTGACTTGATTCACCCGCAAAGCGACTTCAGCTGGATCACTTGCCCGCATCGTCAGCAGGACAAAGGCAAAGAAAGTAATGAACACCATGAGTGGGAAAAGAAGCAATATTCGTTTGAAGAGATAGCGTGTCATGTGTGCGCCTCCTCTTTATGACGAAAAATACATACGGTCAAAGGGAATTTCATACTGTGACACGTGAAAACCAATGCCTTTCAGGCGCTTATTATAAACAGCCTTTGTCACAGAATAAGAGATTGGAATGTAGACATTTTCATCATGAATATACGTCAAGACGTCTCGATACATTTGTTTCCGCTTTTTCTCATCTGGTTCTACCAATACTTTCGTAATCGTCTCGTCCAGCCACTTTTTCTTCTTCAACCCTAATTGGGCTTGGTAATCAGCATGTGATGCTACGCGGAACGAAGAAACATAGGTTTGAGGATCATAAGGAAGTCCCCATGATAGTGAGTACATCAGGTCGAATTTCCCTGTTTTTTGTCGATCTAGAAATGCCTGTTTTTCTTCTCCTCTAATATCCAGATTAACTCCAACCTGCTTGAAATCTTGTTGAATCGATTCACTTATCGTTCTTTCGCCTGCATTATCGGAATTATAGTAAATGGCGACACTCAGCCTTTTGCCATTTTGATAGCGGTAGCCATCTTCTTTCAGCTTCCAGCCTGCCTCATCCAATAATGTCTCTGCTTTCTCTTTTTGATAGGTTTTCTTTTTCAGAGGGATATCCGCGTAAGGGACTGACGGGGCAAGCAGCGTATGGGCCACCTGTTCCGTTCCATTTAAAATGCCTTTTGTGATCATCTCTTTTTGAATGGCATATTGAAACGCTTCTCTGACTTTCGGATCTTTTGTCATTGGCTGGTTTGAATTGATGACAATCGACCTCGAACCAACAGGTGGACTCACGGTCACACCATATTGACCTGCTTCCTTTAAAGCCTGGAATGAGTCTCCGTCGATCATGTCACCATCCGCTCCAAATAAGAGATCTATTTCTCCTTTTTGCAGAGCAAGTAAAATCGTTTGATGATCCGGCATGACTTTCCATTTCACTGTTGAAATGTTTGGCTTTCTCCCCCAGTAGTGGTCATTCGCTTTAAAAACGGCATATTGATTTTTTTTATGTTCCTTTAGCACATAAGGACCTGTGCCTGCATAGCTTTGAACTCCTTTTGCAGTCGTTCCATCAATGAAGCTTTTTGGAGAAATAAAACGGAAGGGACGTGTTAAGCCCAATTCTTCTAACGTAGGATAATAAGGCTCTTTTAATGTGAGAATAAAAGTATATTCGTCCACCGCCTTTGTGGATTTGATTTCGGATACGAGATTCAGCCAAGCGTTCTTTTCAATGTTTTTAACGACGGCGTCCATATTCATTTTCACTGCCTTTGCATTAAAAGGCTCACCGTCTGAAAAAGTCACGCCTTTTCGAAGGTGAAAGGTGTAGGTCCTCCCATCCTTTGAAATGTCCCAACTTTTGGCTAAGGCAGGCTGAACGCCCTTCTCTGTATTGACGACAAGCGATTCAAACACCATATTTTGAGCGGCCATCTCTCCGCCATATAAATGGGGATTGATATCCCTTATATCTTTTGTACTTGCATACACCAGCTCATCTTCTTCTCTGTCATTCATACCGGAAGATGCTTTGTTATCAGAACATGATGCCAACAAAAAACAAGCCATGACTGAAAAAAGCATCAAGGTGTATGTCACATAGGTTTGCTTTTTCTTTATGTAAACAGGCTGATCACTCATATGTACTACCTCCGAATCTTGTATTATCGTAATCATTACGATTATTAATCGAAATGATTACGAATTGAATAATAGCATACAGGAATCGGGAATACAATCACTTTTTTCATCAAAAAACAGACTCATAATTGAGTCTGTCAGCTTGTAGACAAAGTCTACAAGCTTTTTTGTATAATAAGGGTAATAACAATAATCTGTGGGGGATAAACATGTTATCGAAACGTGAAGAAGAAAGAAGAAATCAATTAGAAGTAGTGGCTTTAGATGAATTAGTGCCTGAAGATCATCTTGTGCGGAAAATTGAACAAGCAATCGATTTCGACTTCATTTATGATCTTGTCAAAGATCATTATAGTTCTAATAATGGTAGACCAAGTGTTGATCCTGTTGTTCTCATTAAGATGGTCTTAATCCAATATCTATTTGGTATTCGCTCTATGCGTCAAACCATTAAAGAAATTGAAACCAATGTGGCTTATCGTTGGTTTATTGGGTATGGATTTTCGGAGAAAATTCCGCACTTTTCTACCTTCGGTAAAAACTACGTGAGACGCTTCCACGATACAGATTTATTCGAACAAATTTTTTATCGAATCTTAAGAGAAGCGATGAAAAAAGGGCTCGTTGACCCGTCTATCGCCTTCATTGATTCGACTCATGTCAAAGCGAACGCCAATAAGAAAAAACTTGAAAAGAAAATCGTTCGAGTTGAGACAAGAAGTTATCAAAATCAGCTTCATGAGGAGATCAATATTGATCGTGAAGAACATGGAAAAAAGCCCTTACCCCTACAGAATAAAGAAGAAACAAAAGAAATCAAGGTCAGTACAACTGACCCAGAGAGTGGCTATTATGTAAAGTATGAACGTGAAAAGTCATTTGCTTATTCATTTCATACAGCTTGTGATTCAAAAGGATTTATTTTAGGCTCGCTGGTCACAGGCGGAAATGTTCATGATAGTCGTATGTTGGATTCACTCGTATCAAAAGTGACAGAGAAAGTCGGAAAACCAAATGTAGTCGCAGTAGATGCGGGATATAAAACACCTTACATCGCTAAGTTCTTAATGGATCAAGAGATAAGACCTGTCATGCCCTACACTCGTCCAAGAACAAAAGCTGGTTATTTGAAAAAGAATGAATACGTATATGATGCATATTTTGATTGTTACATTTGCCCCAACGGGCAAATTCTCTCTTATCGTACAACGACTAGAGAAGGCTATAAGCAATATGCATCCGATTCAGAAGTATGTGAGTCCTGCTCGTTTTTAGATAAGTGTACCCAAAGTCAAAACCACACCAAACAAATTCATCGGCATATTTGGCAGGATTATCTAGATGAAGCAGACAATCTGAGACTCACTGAAATAAATAAGAGCATCTACGCAAAACGGAAAGAAACGATTGAACGCGTTTTTGCGGATGCAAAAGAAAAGCATGGTATGCGTTGGACGAAACTTCGTGGACTAAAAAAAGTTTCAATGCAAGCGATGCTTACTTTCGCTGCCATGAACCTTAAAAAGCTAGCAAACTGGACATGGAAAGTACCATGTCCAGCGTAAAACACATGATGTTTTTTCAAAAAATGTGAAAACCCCACTTTTACTTGAAGTAAAAGTGGGGTTTGTCTACGGTCTGACAGACTCATAATTGAGTCTGTTTCGTCTGCATCCATTGATCGATCGTCCGCAATGCTTTATCGGTTCCACCTGCTGTTTGGAAGCTTTCTTCAATTTTTTCAATTCCAGCACGGTACGTGTCGCTTCCTAGAACAGATTCTACGGTTTCTCTTAGCTGCTTTGCTGTCAGTTGATCTTTATCAAGTGCTCGGGCAGCAGATAGCTCGGTCAGTCTTTGTGCGACCATCGGCTGATCTTTGTCGACCGGAATGACAACCATTGGCACGTGATAATGAATGCCTTCATTGACACTGTTCATTCCGCCATGTGTCACAAACACGTCTGTCAGTTCAAGCACTTCAAGCTGCGGCACATAAGACTCGATCAGAAAATGAGAAGGTGCTTCTTTTAAGAGAGACCGATCCACTTTTTCACCTGTTGCGAGTACCACTTTTCCATCAAAATCGGCAAAGGCATCAATACACATATTAAAAAATGCCTCTGTATCTCCAAGAACAGTTCCCATCGAAATAAAGACAACTTTTTCTCGCTCAAGAGCTTCCAGCGGGAAATCATGCTGATCTGCCCTTTTTAGAAAGCTCGGTCCAATGAAAACAAATGAGTCGTTCACTGCATCGACAGAAGGCTGAAAATATTCACTTGTATACACGATATTCAGTTCTCCGCGATTTTTCATAAATTGCATCAAACGCGTTGGCTGAACGCCAAAACGCTCTTGTATGCTTTCTAACAGATGATCAGCTCTCTCATCCTTTCTGTATAGCGGTGTATCAAAATGCGCCTCTTGCAGCACAAAGGATGGATTTGAACCGATCCCTGGAATTTGTAAGTAATCTCGAACAAGCTCCCCTGCCCCAAACATATCAAAATAGACAAAATCAAATGAATGCTGCTGAGATAGTGTTTCCACCACCTCTAAAATATCAAATGATGTTTGCAGCATGGCATGAAAGAACGGCTGCATGGAATCAAGATTTCCTTCATCCACGTGTAATGTCCGAATATAGTCTGGATGTTTATGTACGTGAGCGCCTAAGCGTTTCATTCGTTCCTCATAATGTACAGTTGTGACCGCATGCACTTCATCTCCACGATCTACCCATGCTTTGATAATTCCTAACATAGGATTCACATGCCCTTCAGCAGGAAATGTAATCAATAAAACCTTCGCCACAGAAATACCTCCTCATTGTCAATTCTCTTCCATGTTAATCATATACAGCCAGCAGGCTCAACAAATACGCCTGTAAAGGGAAGAAATGAGTCTTATGGCTAGTATTTCATGATAAAGTGGCAGGAAAAAAGACAAAGTCTCCTAATAAGAACTTTGTCTTTTTCACATTATGATTTGAGAAGCATTTTTTTTAAATACATCAGACTGTTTTTTCAATGGAGATCGGATCTAATGTTTTGATATTTATTCAAAGCACGCTGAATACACATTTCCTATATTGAAAAATTCAAGCAGTGCTCTTTTTGCTTCAGGACTAGCATTTTTCGCTGCTTTATTTACAGCTGCCTTTACAGCATTCCACTTACTTTTCCCCGCCTGTCTGGCGGCTTTATACGCTGGAATCAATGTTTTAACAAATTTTGTCGCGCCTCCTGCAGCTTTTATTGCGGACTTGACTTTTGCAATTTTTGCTATTGGTATAACATTGGTTATAATAGCAGTTCCAACCGCAGAAATACAACCAACTACACCCATAGTAACAACCTCACCATGTCGTTGAAGAGGGATATTAGAGTTCTCTTTCAACCATTTAACTACGGCTTCATCTCCTTTTGCAATAACGCTGTCAGGTAAAGCTTCAATCGTCAATAAAACCTCTAGCAACTCTTGATACTCTTCATCCACTTCTGAATTAGGACTAATTGCTGTTGCATTCGCTGTAAAAATCGTTGACAATAACATGAAAAGAGCTGTTATGAAGCATATAACACTCTTCTTATGAAAAATAGTTGTCATCCAATATACCCCTTTCTTGTTTATTTTTTGTATATGAGGTAAAAATATCATATTATAATAATTGTTTCAATTTTATAGATTCATATTGGAGGGATATTTTGTGAAAGTCTTGGAGAAATACAGTTATTTAATCATCATTCTTTGTCTGGCGGCAATGATCGTGACAAACTTCACTGTGAATGACAATACAATAAAAAATACTGTATCCGTGATTGGATTTATCATTGTTCTTCTTACAATTATACCTGCGGCTATTTACAGGAAAGGCCAAAAAGGCAGGTAACCCCTTTATAGCAATAACCCCCATTCTTATGTTAAGAGTGGGGGTTATTTTATTATACTCGGATAGATGTTGCTGTGTTGCTACAAGATCATTTTTTCACTAACGATCAATCCGATTGAACATACAAAAAACCCTCATCAAATGAAGAGGGGTTCATGAAAGACCTTTATCATCGTAAACAAGGTCAAGTACGCGCTCGGAGGGATTCGAACCCCCGGCAGACGTGGTACCGGAAACCACCGCTCTATCCAACTGAGCTACGAGCGCACGATATGTTTTTGAACGTCAGCATATCAAATTATAAGGGAAATGCTGCAAGAAAGCAATGATATTCTGATGTCTTCAAAGAAGAAGCCTGCACCGAAAAGATGCAGACATGTCTACTTATGCACTTTTAACTGATGCAATAATTTTTCGTTCTATGTTTTCATTTACTTCATCCACTGTTTTGACAAGACAAATGATCCCATCAATAAATGGCCAAATGAACAATGTCAACCATCCTAGTAGAAGCATAGTCACTGCATAGCCTTTCTTTTCATCAAGATAAAAACGATGAACGGCAATCGCTCCAAGGAACCACCACAAAATAAATACAACTAATTTCGACTTTTTTTTGGCTTGAAGTTCGGTTGATACAACAATACGTTGTTGATCAGTCAAATTACTTTTCTCCAAAAGATTATCCACTCTTTTTCCTTCTTTCTGACTATATAATGATGACATAGGTAATATTACCTCATAGCAGAAAGTTTTACCATATTTTTTTAAAACTTTTCCATGGTTTAAGAAAATAAATTTTGGGAAAAATAACATGTGGTTGTCGAATTTTTTGATTGCGTTTTGTTTGACCTTTATTGACCAAAAATGTATCATTGAATTACATACTTACCTAAAAGGTGAAGGAGGAACATTATGAATTTAATACCTACAGTCATTGAACAAACAAATCGTGGGGAAAGAGCTTACGACATTTATTCTCGTCTTTTAAAAGACCGTATTATCATGCTTGGTTCTGCGATCGATGACAATGTTGCCAACTCCATCGTGTCACAGCTGCTTTTCTTAGAAGCTGAAGATCCAGAAAAAGATATTTCTATCTACATTAACAGCCCTGGCGGTTCAATCACAGCTGGTATGGCCATTTACGATACGATGCAATTTATTAAACCAAAGGTATCAACCATTTGTATTGGTATGGCTGCATCTATGGGTGCGTTCCTGCTTGCTGCTGGTGAAAAAGGTAAGCGTTATGCCCTTCCAAACAGTGAAGTCATGATTCACCAACCACTAGGTGGTGCCCAAGGTCAAGCAACAGAAATTGAAATTGCGGCAAAACGAATCCTTTCTTTACGCGATAAACTGAACCAAGTACTTGCTGAACGTACTGGTCAGCCAATTGAAGTCATTGAGCGCGATACAGATCGTGACAACTTCAAAACAGCGGAAGAAGCACTTCAATACGGACTCATTGACAAAGTCTTGACCCGTAATACAGAAGAACAAAAATAATATGACAAAATAAACCGTCTGCTCCTTGAACAGACGGTTTTTTGTGTTGAAAATACGCTTTACGACAACTCCGTCCATTTCTGCTCAAGAGTTGGTGTTTGATAAGAAGACATCTGTGTAATTAATTCCTCCGGTTCGCTGGAAGCATGTAACAATTGAAGATGTGATTCATTCGAAAAACCTTCCTGTACACTAAACTTCACCATGTCTATAAGCGGATTGAAATAGTCATTCACTTGATACAAGCCGATTGGCTTTTGGTGAATGCCGATTTGAGCCCAGCATAGCACCTCAAATAATTCTTCATATGTACCAAAGCCGCCTGGCATTGCAATAAATCCATCAGCCAGCTCACTCATTTTCGCTTTTCGTTCGTGCATTCCTGTTACTTCGATTAATTCTGTCAGCTCTTGATGCACCACTTCTCCTCTAAAAAGCCCTTTAGGCATCACCCCAATGACTTGCCCGCCATGTCTTAAGATCTCATCTGCAATGGCACCCATTAATCCAATTCGTGAACCGCCGTATACAAGTCGGATGTCTTGCTCTGCCATATAAGCCCCTAGCTCTACAGCCTTTTCTTTGTAGACGTCCTTCACGCCTGGATTCGAACCAGCAAACACACAAATCGTTTTCATCAAAAACAGCTCCATCTCTCTCTATGATTTCTTCACCCACTCATTCTACTATAATTGTTTTTCAAAAAACAGCCGCTCCATCTATATATAGTGTAAAATCAAAAGGTGCACACCATATAAGGAGCTGTTTAAAGAGAATGCAAACAAATGAGATGGAGAAATGGATCAAGGATTTTTACAAAAAGAGAAATTGGGCAGAATACGGACCGTTTATCCGGTTAGGGTTCCTGATGGAAGAAACAGGCGAACTCGCGCGCGCTGTTAGAGCCATTGAGATCGGACGTGACCGGCCTGACGAGCAAAAACAAAAATCAGCTGAGTTGAAGAGAGAACTCGTTGAAGAAATGGGAGATGTATTAGGGAATCTACTTATTTTAGCCGATCTCTATGATGTCACAGTAGAAGAGATTTTCTCCTCGCATCAACAGAAACTCACAAAGCGTTTTTCAGAACTGAAAAGCACGTGACCACATTGTCACGTGCTTTTTTCCACCCCTATAGATGCTGAGGTGAAATATCATCAGTTCGTTCAAAGAAATACTGTTTTCCAATATGATGGAAAAGACCTGTTCGACGCAAAAGCTCTTTCGGCTGTGATTGAAGTCCGACAATCATCAGCTTACCATTATGATGCTTTAACCGATTGGAGATATTCATCAGCACCGCTTCTGCTGATGTGTCCATATAATTGACTTTATTCATGAGCAGAATGAGCGTTTTCGGCTTTGTCTGAACATGGTCCAAAATTGAATTTTCGAGTGAATCTGTTGTTCCGAAAAACAGCGGCCCTTCAATGGCGTACATACTGATGCCTTGCTGGTCTGTCTGTTTTTCTAAAGCAGCTGCCGTTTCCATTTGGGGAACCACAACATTTGGACGAATGCTGGTTATCTGGCTCATTTTTTTGATAAAAGCGATAAAGGCTAAAATGAGCCCTGCGGTGACGCCAATTATCAAATCACCGATGACCGTCAGCAAGAAGGTAACGACAAGTACAAGGGAATCCGCATTTTTCACTTTTACAATATTGATAAACTCTTTTTTCTCACTCATATTCCAAGCTACAAACATTAAAATCGGTGCCATCGCAGCAAGTGGAATCATCGACGCATATGGTGCAAATAGCATTAAGATAAGCAAGACGACGACGCCATGCACAACACCTGAAATCGGGCTTGCTCCGCCATTTTTGATGTTTGTTGCCGTACGGGCAATCGCCCCAGTCGCTGGAATTCCTCCAAACAACGGTGCCGCCATATTGGCAATTCCTTGCCCGACAAGCTCTTTATTGCTGTCATGCTTTGAGCCTTTCATATTGTCTGCGACCATTGCGGATAAAATTGATTCCACGCCGCCTAAAAGCGCAATGATAATCGCTGGAGGGAGGAGATAGATCATTTTTTCAATCGTTAATTCAGGAAAAGCAAAGCTTGGTAGCTGACGAGGAATTTCCCCGTATGCCGAGCCGATCGTTTCAACTTGTCCTTGGAAAAAGAGAACAGCTAGAAACGTTGAAGCCAATAAACCTAATAGAGCACCAGGTATTTTTGGAATGTATTTTTGTGCCGCCAAAATCACAATGAGCCCAATCACAGCTGTGAGGATGGCAAGACTGTTTACGGTACCGAGATGGACCACAATTTCTCTCATATTGAGGAAAAAGCTTTCATGCTTTTCAACACCCTTTAATCCGAGGAAGTTGGCAATCTGCCCTGAAAAAATAATGACAGCAATGCCAGCAGTAAAGCCGATGATAACCGGACGAGGAATAAATTTCATGAGCTTTCCTAGTTTGAATATTCCGAATAAGACAAGTATACACCCTGCCATAAAACCGGCAATGAGTAAGTTTTCGATACCATATTGGCTGACGATACCAAATAAAATCGGAACAAACGCCCCAGTCGGCCCGCCAATCTGATACTTTGAACCACCAAACAATGAAATCAAAATGCCGGCAACGATGACTGTATATAATCCATATTCTGGTCCGACACCAGATGCAATGGCAAAAGCCATGCCTAAAGGAATTGCCACAACGCCCACGACAAGCCCAGCGATTAAATCACGTCTCAACTTTGATGTATCATATCCTTCAAATCTTCCATAAAAACGCATGGTATGTGTTGGCCTCCTTCAAGTATGTGTAGATGATTTAGGTATACTGCGCGTCAATCTGTTTATCTTTCACAACGACATCCAGCTTTCCCGTTGCTGGATGAATGACAAGTCCATGAACAGCCACATCACTTGGCATAAGTGGATGCTCTTTGACCAATTTCACACTTTGGGACACGCTCTCTTCAACCGAATCAAAGCCTGTCAGCCATCCCTTTAAATCAACCCCTGAGTTTTTCACAATGCTCAAACATTTCTCTTCAATACCGCGCGCTTTCGCCTTTTCAAGTAAAGGATCTGCCGCAAGACCTGCCATTCCGCATTCATGATGTCCTACAATGCATACCTCTTCTGCCTTTAGTTCATAGATAGCTAGAAGAATACTCCGCATCACACTGCCAAAAGGATGTGTGACGATGGCGCCCGCATTTTTAATGACCTTCGCATCACCGTTGCGCAGTCCCATGGATTGCGGCAATAATTCCAAAAGACGTGTATCCATGCAAGTTAATATAACGAGTTTCTTTTCGGGAAATTTCCCCGCTTTGTAAGGCTCATAATGTCTCTCATGTACGAACTCTGAATTGTGCTGAAGAATCTGTTCTAATTTTGATCCCATTTTGCCATCTCCCATCTCTTTATAAGTCACGTAAGCTCCTGCTTGGCCTCCTTTTCTTTCGTGTGTTCTCAAGCATAAAGAGGAAAAATGATAGAAAAAAAAGAAAAAAATGAGAAAACGATGAGAAGACTTGTGATCATTTTCTATCATTTACGATTCATCGCAAGAGGGGCGCGGCATTCCTTTCAATCTATCGTTCTCTGATCGCCAAAAGACGATGAAATGGTTTAGTAGAAAACAACCTTCCCGTTTAATATGTTTCAAATATAATCATTTTTCTATCAAAAAATCTCGATCTATTTTCCAGTTTGTTAGATAATCTCTCAGAAAAACAAGCTTTTTCATATGTCACATCTCCCATTAGCTGATTTCCATATAAGTAAAAAATGCATCAGATGGCATATGAATATACCTTTTCACTAAGAAACTGTCTCTCTTTTCCGTTATTTTAGTATATTAAATATTGAGCAGATAACCTTCAAACGTGTTCAACCGAAATGGTTGCTTTATAATAAAAGGAGCAAGATGATCATGTGAAAGGAGCGAGTTGACATTGACACCACACATTTTTGTCGCCAAACCATTACCCGCCTCATTTGAGGAATTACTAAAGGAACACTGTACATACGAGGTGTGGCAATCCAAAGACCCCATTCCAAAAGATATTTTGTTTCAAAAACTGCAGCATGCTGATGGTCTTTTAACGTCTGGAACGAAAATCGATCAAGAGCTATTAGATCACGCTCCCAAACTTAAGGTAGTGAGCAATAACTCTGTTGGCTATGACAATTTCGATATAGAAGTGATGAGGCAAAGAGGCGTAATTGGGACGCACACGCCCCATACACTCGACCATACTGTCGCAGACCTTGCATTTTCACTCATTCTTTCCTCTGCACGAAGAATTGCCGAGCTTGATCGTTTTATCCGTGAGGGGAATTGGACGAAATTTGTACAGGAAGAAGATATTTTTGGCATCGATGTCCATCATCAATCGCTTGGCATTATTGGCATGGGACGAATCGGAGAGCAAGTCGCCAAACGAGCTGCTCATGGTTTTGATATGAATGTCCTGTATCATAACCGCAGCCGGAATGAAAAGGCTGAATCAGCATATGGCGCTTTATATTGCACACTTGATGACTTGTTAAAACAAGCTGATATCATTGTCTTGATTACACCGCTGACCGATGAAACGTATCATATGATTGGCGAACGAGAATTGAAGTTAATGAAGCAAACGGCTTTATTTGTAAACATCTCCCGCGGGAAAACAGTGGATGAAAAAAGCCTCATTCAAGCACTTCAAGAGGGATGGATTAAAGGTGCAGGTCTTGATGTGTTTGAACAGGAACCGCTTCAGGAGAATCATCCTTTCAAAGAAATGAACAATGTCACCCTTGTCCCTCACATCGGTTCCGCTACTGAAACAACACGGGATCTTATGCTGAAACGAGCCATTCATAATGTGATTCATGGAATTGATGGCAAAGCCCCTATAGATATTGTGAAAGAGCTTGCTTGATTTTAATCGGAAAAGACGCAGAATTAAGAGCTGCGTCTTTTTCTTTATTTCATCAGAAGGGTATCAGGAGAAAAGCCTCATTTTAGCAAAGATCCTGTTTCTTTACATTTCCTTCATGTTCGGGTGCTATAATATGAGGTAGACAAGCATCAAGAGGACAGCTTCCGATTTCCTTAATAGGAGGATGAAGATGAAAAAAATCAGTTCGGTTTTTACTATGTTTGCTCTGATCGCTGCTATTCTGTTTTCTGGTTTTATTCCGCAGCAAGCCTATGCTGAAACACCACTTACACCGACCGCCACAAATGAAACAGCTTCTATTCAACTGACATCAGATGTCCATACTCTTGCCGTCATTAATACGTTTGATGGTGTAGCCGATTATTTGATTCGCTACAAACGACTGCCCGATAACTACATCACAAAATCACAAGCAAGTGCCCTTGGTTGGGTGGCGTCAAAGGGAAATCTAGCAGAGGTTGCCCCAGGCAAAAGCATTGGTGGAGATGTTTTCTCTAACCGGGAGGGGCGTCTTCCTTCAGCAAGCGGACGCACATGGCGTGAAGCAGATATCAACTACGTCTCAGGCTTCCGCAATGCTGACCGCCTCGTGTATTCAAGTGACTGGCTCATTTACAAAACAACAGACCATTACGCAACATTCACACGTATTCGATAATCAATCAAAAAAACAGCCCATTTGACGCAGGGCTGTTTTTTTAATGCTACTTCGGCAACAGGGTTTTCACATATTCGTCAAAAGGAAGGGGTAGCGGTTTTTTCGACACTTCTTCGTGTTCATGTGTGGTGACATGTTCCTCCGTGACAATGACACGTCCTGTTGGTGTAAGCTTTGAAGCAAGCGGTCTTTTGTTAAAAGGAGAGGCTTCATTTTCATAAATCTCCTGTCTCATTTGGACCAATGTAGGCTCGCTCACCTCTTGCAATGTGAATGCGTAGCCTATTTCAGCGCCTTCTCCTCTATCTAATTGGAGAAGATGTGTCCCTTTTTCGGTTTCCTCCTCTTTGACTCGAAACCGAATAGACGCTCCTTTGATCCATTCTTCCGTAAAAGGTACAGGCTGGAGAGGTAAATTCACACCAAAACCCGCATCAATCAGATACCGTTCGTTGTGATGATTCAACGTCATGGCTACATGTGTACCATCAATTGCCCATGCTCCTGCTTCCTTGTTATACACAGTCCCTTGAACGAGCTGTACAGCAAGTCCTGTCTCTTTTAACACATAATATAAAAGAGGATTGAGATCGTAACAAAGACCTCCTCTGTTTCCTTCAATAAGATGCTGATTCAACCCTTCTTGATTCAGGGCATAGGATTGTTTGTTCAGCACAGATCTATTTTCAAATGGAAAGGTGTAGGCCATCTTTTTTAATAAAGCAGGTAGGTCATCAAAGGTGATGGACTGTCCTTCGTATCCGATTTTCTGTAAAAATGCTGATTGCATCATGTTCATTCCCTTCTAAAAAAACTGAGTCTATGAAGAGACTCAGTTTTCTTGATTGATAAAATCCGTTAACGCATCAATGGCTTCTTGTTCATCTGCACCATCTGCTATCAGTGTAACAGTGACCCCAGAGCTGATCGCAAGGCTCATGAGACCCATAATGCTCTTCGCATTGACTCTTTTTCCGTCCTTCTCTAGAAAAATTTCAGCCCCAAAGCGATTCGCTTCCTGTACAAACAAAGCAGCGGGACGAGCCTGCAAGCCTGTTTTCAACTGGATGGTGACCGTTTTTTCCACCATATGATCTGCCTCCCTTTTTCATTCTCCTATTTGAGTGTAACAGCTTGTCCGTTTCGTAATTGTTCTGCAATTTGATCTAGCTTTCTTAAGCGGTGATTAATGCCTGATTTGCTGATCTTACCGCTTTCCACCATTTCTCCCAGTTCCTTTAGCGTGACCTCTTGATAGTCGACTCTTAGCTTTGCAATTTCACGCAGCTTATCTGGCAGGGCATCAAGTCCAATTTTTTCATCAATGAATTGAATGTTTTCGACCTGACGGAGCGATGCACCAATCGTTTTATTCAAGTTTGCTGTTTCACAATTGACGAGCCGGTTCACGGAGTTCCGCATATCACGGACGATCCGAACGTCTTCGAAGCGAAGAAGTGAATTATGCGCACCTACAACACTTAAGAATTCAGTGATTTTTTCGGCTTCTTTCATATATGTGATGTAGCCTTTTTTCCGCTCAAGTGTTTTACTGTTGAGATGAAATTGGTTCATCAACTCACAAAGGGCATCATTGTGTTCTTTATAGAGTGAAAAAATCTCAAGGTGATAGGAAGACGTTTCTGGGTTATTCACAGAACCGCCTGCTAAAAAAGCACCTCTCATATACGAGCGCTTACAGCATCTTTTCTTTACAAGCTCTTCTGAAATATTACGCTCAAATACAAATTGTTCACCTAATATTTTCAAATCCTCTAAAATGGTTTTCGCTCGTTCTACCAGTCTGACAATATACACATTATTCTTTTTTAATCTCATTTTCTTACGAACGAGCAACTCGACTGTGACATCATATTTCTTTTTTAGCAGCGTATAAATCCGCCTTGCGATCGCTGCGTTCTCCGTCTGTATATCTAGAATTAATTTTCGATTAGAGAAAGATAATGAACCGTTCATACGGATGAGGGCAGAAAGCTCTGCTTTTGTGCAGCAGTCCTTCACGTCCAGATTAGTCAGCTCTTTTTTTGTTTCGGATGCAAATGACATCCTTGCCACCCCCATTCCTATTTTTTCTTATGCAGCAGGTCGACAAGCAGCGCGGCTACTTTCAGCGTGTCGTGACGAATCACATGCTGGTCATATGTAATAATTTCCCCAGGGATGACTTCCAGTCCCATTGCCTTGAGTACATCTGTGTCGAACTGTACAGGCTGTGCCTGTTCTTCTGCATATTTTGCTTTGATCTCTTCTGGAATTTCTTTATTGTTCACAAAAATGGTATCAATAAATGGACGAACCATATGATCGTTTAATGCTTGCACATGATCAGCTGCACTGTAGGAAAGCGTTTCCCCTGGCTGCGTCATGACATTGCAAATATACACTTTTTTCGCCTTTGAGCGAATGACCTCTTCACCAATATGCGGTACAAGCAAGTTTGGCAAGATACTTGTATACA
Source organism: Bacillus pumilus (assembly GCF_009937765.1). Classification (NCBI taxonomy): domain Bacteria; kingdom Bacillati; phylum Bacillota; class Bacilli; order Caryophanales; family Bacillaceae; genus Bacillus; species Bacillus pumilus. The sequence continues at coordinate 865,728 of NZ_CP047089.1, forward strand.
AGCTGCCTGGTCCAATCACAATCAAATCCGCTTCACGAATGACTTGAATCGATTCTGGGAGCGGCTCAATCGTATCAGGTGTGAGGAACACTCGTTTAATTCGCTCACCGTAGGTTGGGATTTTTGATTCTCCTGTTACCACTTGCCCATTTTCTAATTCAGCGTGTAGAACAACACTTGAATTCGCTGCTGGCAAGACTTTTCCTCTCACATTTAAGACCTTGCTCATTTCTGTGACGGCATGAAAAAAATCACCGGTTATATTTGTCATGGCCGCAAGAATGAGGTTGCCAAGAGAGTGACCTGTTAAGTCATTCCCTTTGTTAAAACGGTGCTGAAATAAGTCTTCTACAAGCGGTTCAACATCAGAGAGAGCTGCAAGGACATTTCGAATATCGCCTGGAGGCGGAATATTCAAATCATGGCGCAGTCTGCCTGAACTGCCTCCGTCATCAGCAACCGTTACAATAGCGGTAATGTCCACTGGCTTTGTTTTTAGCCCTCTGAGCAAAACAGATAAGCCAGTGCCCCCGCCAAGAATGACCACCTTTGGAAGTGTCGTCATCTATTTTCTACTTCTCTTTTCAATGTCCCGGTGAGTGACATGAGTGTAGTAGTCATTTTTAAAATACTCCGATAAGTAGTTCGCTAGCGTCACTGATCGGTGCTGTCCACCTGTACAGCCAATAGCGATCACAAGCTGACTTTTTCCTTCCCGTTTATAGGACGGAAGCATAAAGCTGAGAAGATCAATTAATTTCTCTGTGAATTTTTGTGTCTCGCTCCATTTCATTACATAGGAGCGCACTTCTTCATCGTTTCCAGTCTGTGGACGCATGCTCTCAATATAGTAAGGATTCGGCAGGAATCTTACATCAAATACAAGATCAGCATCAATCGGCAGACCGTATTTAAAACCGAAGGACATCACATTCACTGTAAACACCTGTCCTTGGCTTGTGGCAAAGTGCGCGACAATTTTTTCTCGAAGCTGTTTTGGCTTTAAATCCGATGTATCAAAAATCATCTGAGCTCGGCCTTTTAACTCTTCTAACAGATCGCGTTCCATCGCGATTCCTTCGAGCGGCAAACCTGTTGTCGCAAGAGGATGCGAACGTCTCGTTTCTTTGTATCTTGAGACAAGCACCTTATCGTTTGCATCTAGAAATAATATCCTTGGTGTGATCCAACCAAGATCACTCATTTCATCTAAGGCTGCAATTAAGCTGTCAAAGAATTCACGTCCTCGCAAATCCATCACAAGGGCAACCTTGCTCATCTTCGAATTCGATTCCTTCATGAGTTCTAGGAATTTAGGTAAAAGTGATGGCGGCAAGTTATCTACACAGAAGTACCCTAAATCTTCAAAGCTTTGAATGGCAACGGTTTTCCCCGCACCTGACATTCCAGTAATAATCACAAGCTGAATATCTTCTTGTTTGTGTGTATTCATGCCTGCTTCCTCTCCTTCTTTATAAAAACGGTTCATGTATTAGTCTCCTTGAGGATCTAACCGATAAGCAATCAATTCAAAATCAGGTGTATACGTAAAAGTACCATGCAGAAGTCCTTTTCCCTTTAGCATGAAATCAAGAATATGGGAATCTCCTGGCGCCATCGGTAAATGCGGCACATCCTTTGCTTCATGCCACTTTAAAATGCCTTCCTCTGACTCTGTCACGTTTTTTCCAGTAAATGAATCTGCCATAAAGGTGAACATCATCCACTCTTGAACGATTTGATCGCCTTCTTTTATGATAAAGGTAAAAACACCTTTTAACTGAGGATTTAAAATATAAATTCCTGTTTCTTCTCTATACTCTCGAACGACTGAATCCTTGACCGATTCTCCGCTTTCCATTTTGCCGCCCGGCGCTACCCACCAGCCCCGTCTTGGCTTTTGCAGCAAGAGAACTTGATCTTCGTGATGCAGCACACAATTGGTTACTCGTTGCATCAGCTGTCACCTACTCTTTTATGTCTTTAACTTATTATACAGGTTCATCCTGACTCCCACAATGAACATGCCCCTTCTTCATCGAAAACAGATCGAATTTCCTCTGAAAGGAGTGGCGGACAATTACTCTACTCTTTATTTTACAGCAACGAATGGTTCTCCATGCGTCATTTGTGAACATCTCTTGAATTTCTGATTTTAAGCAAAAAAAAGGACACGGATTCTCATCCGTGCCAAACATGTATTCCTTATAAAAGGGGGTCAATTACTAGTTTTATCATAACGGAAAATTATTTCACCCGTGTTACATTCCAGTTAAAAGCCCATGACGCTATATTAAGGATTTACGACAGCCTTTTATTTCGCTGCTTTCAGCTTTTCAGCAAGCTCTTCTACATAATGCTGAGCGCTTTGTGCGGCAATACTTCCGTCACCTGTTGCTGTCACAATTTGACGAAGTGTTTTTTCACGAATGTCACCAGCGGCGAAAATACCTTCCACTCTTGTTTCCATTCTTTCGTTTGTCTCGATATATCCTTCTTCATTTGTAATGCCGAGATTTTCAAATGGTTTAGATAATGGAAGCATCCCAATATAGATAAAGACCCCGTCTGTTTTAAAGTCTTCTTCTTCACCAGTCACCGTATCAATCAAGGTTACACTGCCGACTTTACCGTTCTCTTCATTAATCTGTTTAACGGTTTTGTTCCACATGAAGTCGATTTTTTCATTATCAAAAGCACGCGCTTGTAAAATGCTTTGGGCACGAAGCTTATCGCGTCTATGAACGATTGTTACTTTTGACGCAAAGCGTGTGAGGTACACACCCTCTTCTACCGCAGAGTCTCCTCCACCAATGACGACGAGCTCTTTGTTTTTGAAGAAAGCACCGTCACATACTGCACAGTAAGAGACGCCTCGTCCGCCAAGTTCTTTTTCACCTGGTGCACCGATTTTTTTGTATTCCGCACCTGCTGAAATAATGACAGAGCGTCCTTTGTATTCTTTTGAACCGGCTTTGACGATTTTGTACTCTTCACCGTCGACGATTTCTTTGATATCGCCATATGCATACTCAGCACCGAATTTCTTCGCATGGTCAAACATTTTATTTGAAAGTTCTGGCCCTAAAATGCTTTCAAAGCCAGGATAGTTCTCGACATCTTCCGTATTAGCCATTTGACCGCCTGGAATCCCTCTTTCAATCATCAATGTTGAAAGATTTCCACGTGATGTATAAACAGCGGCTGTCATTCCGGCAGGTCCCGCTCCAATGATGATCGTATCGTAGATTTTTTCTTCTGACACAACTGTCACTCCCTCTTCAATTGCTGCTAGCATTTCTTATTAGAATGCCCTTGGGTGATGCTTCCATTCATGACAGAAAGCATCAATTCCACTCTTACTTTTATTCCTTACCCATATCCTATTAAATCTGCGGATAATAAGCGAATCATTTGCTCATATCTTCAAAAAAAGAAAAAGCTTCCTTAAACTGCTGTTTAAGGAAGCCTGTTTACGGTTATATAGTAAGTAATGATTTATTCAACGACTCTTCTTACAACGCCATTGAAAGCTTTTTTCCAGTAAACATTGCTCATAGAGTCAACTGAAACACCGCGAGAGCTGTTATCGTTCAAGAATGTACCGTTTCCTAAGTAAATACCAACGTGTCCATTTACTTTATACGTATCAAAGAACACAAGGTCTCCGCGTTTCATGTCAGATGCACTTACAGCTCTTCCTTTACCTACAAGCGTATCTGTTGTTGTACCGCCAACTGGTCCAAGGTTGATGCCTGCTGATGCAAATGCCCAGCGAACGAATGAAGAACAGTCAAAACGACGTGCGTCAATATCAGCTTGTGATCTGCCGCCAGCCCATTTATATGGAGATTGTCCAACAATAGTAGAACCTGTGCTGATCGCCCCTTCGATTCCGCCTACGTTACTGCTGACAGGTGATCCACCGCCAGTAGATGGCTTCTTGCTTGGTGAACTGCTGTTGCTGTTATTATTGTTGTTGTTTGAAGATCCACTGTTACTGTTATTTGAAGACGGGCTGCTGTCGTTAGTTGAGCTATTGTCTTCTGCTTGAACACTAGCTTGACGCTGCTGTTGTCTTTGTACTTTTTCTTCTTTTGCTTTTTGAGCTGCTTCTCTCGCTTCTTTTTCAGCTTGTTTTTGAGCAGCGATTGTTGCGTCTTTTTCAGATGCAATGCTGTTAGCCTCACTGTTTAACTCGCTGATTTGAGAAGAAGCACTTCCTTTTTGCTTTTTCACTTGCTTGAATAGCTTGTCTTTTTCATCAAGCTGTTTATTCAAGTCAGTTTGAAGTGTTTCAAGCTTTGCAAGTGTCTTTTGAACATCTTCAAGCTTTGTGTTTAATTCGTTTTCAGACTTTTGAAGCTCAGCTTTGTCTTTTTCTTGCTCTTTAATGATTTCGCTGTCTGCATTGATCAGTGTAGACACTGCACCTGCACGACTGATGAAATCGCTAAAGCTTTTTGCTCCTAGTAATACATCTATGTATTTCGTAGAACCGCCGCTTTCTTGAAGCGCACGTACACGCTTTTTCAAGAATTTGTTTCTATCTTCAATACGTTTTTCAGTATCAGCAATGTCTTTTTTCAGTGCGTTGATTTCTTTTTTCGTTTGTTCATTTTCTTTTTGTTTTTCTTCAATTTGATCACTTGTTTTTAAAGCTTTCTCGTCAATTTCTTTTAGCTTTAGTGCAAGTGCCTCTTGTTTTGCTTCAAGCTTTGAAAGCTCATCTTTTTTCTTTTGAAGGTTTTTGTTAACCTCAGATTGCTTGCTGTCCAGTTCTTGTTTCTTTTGTTCAAAGTTCTGTGCGTTTGCTTCATGAGTAAATGGGATAAATAAACCGCTCGCTCCGATCACCGAAGCTAAACCGAAAGTAATAAACTTTTTCACGAATAGTTCCTCCTTTGACAATTTCCAAGCGACATGAGAAAGCAGCAAATTCTCTGCGACCAATCTGTGCTATCTATGTCTTTCTTCCTGATTGATCAGTCAGATGTTGACCAGATTGTTTCTATCACTAGGTGTTTCATTATGTATAGTAAAATATTTAAATATATGTCTTTGTTTTAATCCACGATTTTCATTATACATGAGACATCGACAAAATGAGCTAATATTTTTATTACATTTATGTTTCAAAAACATGTCGTGATTGTCATACTTCGCCAAATCCTTGCAAATCCCACCTTTTTAACCAAGAAAAAAGCATGACCTTTTCGGCCACGCTTCAATCTCATAAATCTATTTACCTATTTATTCAATTAATGAGCAAATGACTTGTTCGTATTTAGACAGTGTTTGAACACTGATTTGAAAAGAGGATGCAATCTCTTTTTTGCTAATAGACTCTTCTTGCTCCTGCATCCATACATAATAAGATGCTGCTGCCCATGCAGGCGCATTTTTCTTATCTACGCCAGAAGCACGTGCCTGCTGAATAATATGGAATAACCAAAAATAAGGCATATGACTGTCAGGCTGAACAGCTTCTTCCAAGCTGGATGCCGCCTGTTTTGCAAAAACCGCATCTTCTGAAAAAGACCGTTCTTCCATTTCACCTTCGTATAAGAGCAGTTCAATGAATTGCTGTTCGAAGGCTGTTTTCGCTGCGCGTGCATCAAGGACAGATTGAAGAACGTCACGTTCTCCTTTTTGTTTGCTTACATAGTACGCCGTCAGCCGCTCCTCAATGGAAACCATCGGCTCAGTCTCCTCAGGTTTATCCTGCCACGGCTTGATTTCATCTGCATCGATATCTTCTTCGACCATCTTATCCCAAACCGTCTGTGCAAGTGTTTTGTGACCTGTATAATAAGCTGCGCTTGCGAGCCAATATAGAAATGTACTATCACCTTGAAAGCCTGTTTTATACAAAGAATAAAGCCATTTAAAAGCCCATTCAAATTCTCCAACTAGGGCAAATGTTGCGCCAAGCTTATAACGCTGTTCACTTAATATTGGATACACGTGCGTTAATTGCTTTGCTAACGTATTGACCTTCTCTTCTTCTTTTTCATAATGATAGAAGACTAGCTGGTTGCAAAGTGCATGCAGATTACCCGGATTTTCATGTAGAACCCGGTTCAGCATCTCTTTCGCCTGATGGATTTGACCAGAATAAAAATAGGCCAATGCGAGATTATTATACGCTGACCAAAATTCTGGATACTCGACAATCATCTGTTCCAGCATCTCAATGGCTTCATCAAGCCTGCCGCTTTCTAGCAAGTGATTTGCTTGATCCTGCTTCACAATCAGGTCGTCCTGATCGTAAGGGAAATCTTCGTCCTCTTCGTCACTCATATCGAGCAGATCGAGAAGGTCATCATTTTCATCTGCAAATTCCCCGTTCTCTTCTAATGAAGCATAAGCAGTCGCTGACTTATATGCCTCTTGAAAGAGTCCTAGATTCGCATAATTATTGGCTTTAAAATAATGACACTCAGACATATTTTCATCAATATGCTCAAGGATGAAATCAAGCAGTTCATTTGATTGTTGGTAATGACCCATTTCAGTATAAATAATAGCTAGCTGTGACAGCATTTCTACATTTTCAGGCTCAAGTACGATCGCCCGCTGTATTAGCTTACTTGCTCTAGATAGATTTCTTTCTCTATAAGCTTTTAGACCTTTATGAAAAAAGTAATGCCCATCTTGGAATAGCTGGACCACTTGTGTGTGATTATTTTGAGAAGTGTATTTACTCACTGATACCCTCCATTTCGAACAGTGTACCGTGTGTAGTATAACATACTTCAAGAGTCGTCACATAGAACAAAAGAAAAGGAAGGATTTGTTTTTCAATTGGAAAATAAAAAGCCAGAGGTATCCCCGGCTTTTCACTCACCTTGATGACGTTTTTTTAATACTTTTAAAACATCATCAAGAGGCAATTGCTGTTCACACAATAACACAAGCAGGTGATACAGAAGATCGGCTGTTTCCCATTTCAATTCTTCTTGATCCCGGTTTTTCGCAGCAATGATGACCTCTGACGCTTCTTCCCCTACCTTTTTCAGGATTTTATCGACCCCTTTTTCAAATAGATAGGTTGTATAAGCGCCTTCTGGCATTTCAGCCTGACGTTTCGCAATCACCTGTTCAAGTTCATTTAAAATCGAAAAACGATCCTGCTCTTCCGTTTGACGTTTCTCGCCTTCTTCCGAAAAGCAGCTATAACTACCAGTATGGCACGCTGGTCCACTTGGTGTGACAAGAACAAGCAGCGCATCCTTGTCACAGTCATATCGAATGGATGTGACGCGCTGAGTATGTCCAGATGTGGCGCCTTTGTGCCAAAGCTCGTTTCTTGACCGGCTGTAAAACCATGTTTCCCCTGTCTCTATTGTTTTTTCATAGGATTCTTGATTCATATACGCCAATGTCAAGACTTCCTTACTTTGAGCATCCTGTACAATCGCAGGTATCAAGCCTGCCTCATTAAAGGATAATTCGTTTGCCTGTTTCATCTGACCTTCACCCCGTGTTCTTTCAAGTATGTCTTTACCTCTTGAATTGAAGTCTCTTTATAATGAAAAATGGAGGCTGCTAAAGCTGCATCCGCTTCTCCTTTTGTAAATGCCTCCAGCATATGCTGAGCATTGCCAGCGCCTCCTGAAGCAATGACAGGCACAGTGACAGCTTCTGACACAAGCTTTGTTAATCGATGATCAAAGCCCTTTTTCTCACCGTCGGCATCCATACTTGTGAGCAAGATCTCTCCTGCCCCCCTCAGCACGGCTTCTTTTGCCCAATCGCTTACCTCTATATCCGTTTGACGACGCCCTCCGTGTGTATAAACCATGTACGCTTTTTTCTCTTCAACGTACTTTGCATCTATTGCGACGACGATGCACTGGGAACCAAAAAAATCGGCACCTTCTGAAATCAATTCTGGTCTTAAAACTGCCGCTGTGTTCACAGATACTTTGTCTGCACCCGCTCTTAATATGCGCTTCATATCATCAAGGTGGTTAATTCCACCGCCTACCGTAAAAGGGATGGCAAGAGTGGACGCCACTTGCTTGACCACATCCACCATCGTTTTCCGGCCTTCATGAGAGGCAGAAATATCAAGAAAGACGAGTTCATCCGCCCCTTCCTCATCATATATCTGCGCTAATTCTACCGGATCACCAGCATCCTTTAAACCGAGGAATTGCACCCCTTTGACCACACGCCCTTCCTTCACATCGAGACATGGGATGATTCGTTTTGTCATCATACGCGGTCAAGCCCTTCAATTGCTTCTGCTAAAGTAAACCGCTCCGTATAAAGTGCCTTTCCAATGATCGCACCAGAAACGCCTGTCTGCTTTTGTGCTGACAGCTTTTGAAGATCAGCTACCGAACTGATACCACCTGAAGCAATGACTTGTTTGCCAGTCGCTTCTGCTAAGCGAACTGTACTTTCCACATTGGGACCCGCCAGCATGCCGTCCATTTGAATATCTGTGAAAATAAAGACCTCTGCGCCTTCCTTTGCCAATTCTTTGCCGAGATCCTCTGCCTTCACTTTCGACGTTTCAAGCCACCCCTCAGTCGATACGAATCCATTTCTCGCATCAATGCCAATCGCTATTTTCTCCCCATATTGCGCAAGCATTTTTTTCACAAAAGCAGGGTTAGAAACAGCCGAGCTGCCAAGGATGACCCGAGCTACGCCATTGTTTATATAAAAGGCAACGTCTTCTTCTGTCCGAATACCGCCACCAATTTGTACTTTTACATCTAAGGATGAAGCAATTGCCAGCACATGCTCATGATTGACGCGATTCCCCGCCTTCGCACCATCTAGGTCAACGAGATGAATCCACTTTGCTCCTTCATTTGCAAATCGCGTCGCCATATCGAGCGGTGAATCTCCATAAATGGTTTCTTGATCATAATCTCCTTGCACGAGCCGTACACATTTGCCATTCCTCATATCAATCGCTGGATACAATGTAAATTCACTCATTTGTTCACCCTCTGTTCGTTTGCTAGTTGAATAAATTGTTTGAGCAGCGCCATGCCCGTTGTACTGCTTTTTTCAGGGTGAAACTGTGCGCCTAGCACATTTCCCTTACCGACAATTGCTGGCACTTGAACGCCATAGTCTGCGCTTGCTAATTGCTCTTCTGGATTCATATCCCTCACATAATAAGAGTGAACAAAGTACGCAAATCCTTCTGGTACTCCGTCAAACAATGGGGAGGGCTGATGAAATGTGAGCTCATTCCACCCCATATGAGGCACCTTCAGCCTTTGCCCATCTTGTTCACGATCCTTTAAAAGAACGACCCGTCCTTTTAGCAGTCCCAACCCTTTCGTACGTCCTGCCTCTTCACTTTCTTCAAATAAAAGTTGCATCCCAAGGCAAATGCCAAATAGCAGCTTTCCTTCCTGCACGACTTGGTGGATAAATCCCTCAAGTCCTGTCTGTTTTAACAACTGCATCGCATCACGAAACGAACCGACCCCAGGCAAAATATAAGCATCTGCCTTTTTGAGCTCCTCCACATCAGCGGAGACAATATAACGGGCACCTGCTCGTGCCAGTGCTTTTGATACGCTAAACAAATTTCCCATTCCGTAATCAATGACGCCGATCATTAGAGCATCCCCTTTGTTGAAGGAATCCCTTTCACACGTGGATCAATGGTTGTTGCTTCATCTAAAGCACGTGCCATCGCTTTAAAAATCGCTTCAATCATGTGGTGCGTATTGGTTCCGTAGTGAACAATGACATGAAGATTTATACGGGCTTCTAACGCAAACTTCCAAAGAAATTCATGCACGAGCTCTGTATCAAATGTACCGACCTTTTGACTTGGGAAGGCCGCTCTCATTTCCAAATGAGGACGATTGCTTAAATCAACCACGACCTGAGCAAGCGTTTCATCCATTGGAACAAAACTCGATCCATATCGCTTGATTCCTTTTTTATCACCTAACGCTTCCTTAAACATTTGCCCAAGAACGATGCCAATATCTTCTGTTGTGTGGTGATCATCAACATCCGTATCTCCTTTCGCATCGACGGTCAAATTAAAGTGTCCATGCTTCGTGAATAGATCGAGCATGTGTGTCATAAAAGGGACATCTGTTTGAATATCCGCTTTTCCTTCTCCATCAATCTCTAACGCTAATGAAATATTCGTTTCATTTGTTTTTCTCTCTGTTTCCGCCTGTCTCATGACGATTCCTCCCGCTTTCTCGATTCAATCGATCTTGCATGCGCTTCGAGCCCTTCTAATCTGGCAAAAGCCGCAATGCTATCCCTGTGTGTCTCAAAGGCTTCTTGACTATACGAAATAATGCTCGTTTTCTTTTGAAAATCGGTCACACCGAGTGGGCTAGAAAATCTAGCTGTTCCGTTGGTTGGCAGCACGTGATTCGGTCCTGCAAAATAATCGCCTACCGGCTCAGGGCTATAACGCCCTAAAAAAATCGCCCCTGCATGCTTAATTTGACCAAGAAATGATTCTGGATAGGCTGTTAGCACCTCTAAATGCTCTGGCGCTAACTGATTGACGACGTCTACTGCACGATCCATGGAATCCGTCACGTATATACGGCCATGATGTTTTATGGATTGTGTGGCTATTGATTTTCTTGGTAAGGTGTCTAGCTGCGCTTGCACCTCAGCTTGCACGTTTTCCGCAAGTGTCTTAGACGGGGTGACCAAAATACTAGATGCTAGCGCATCATGCTCTGCCTGAGAAAGTAAATCAGCCGCCACCTCATGTGCTATAGCCGTGTCGTCTGCTAGAACCGCAATTTCACTTGGACCCGCAATCATATCAATATCGACCTGACCAAATACTTCCCGCTTTGCCAGTGCGACATAGATGTTACCTGGACCTGTAATTTTATCAACAGGCTGAATGGTTTCTGTTCCATAGGCAAGTGTCGCAATCGCCTGTGCACCGCCCATTTTATACATCTCAGAAATACCGAGCTCCTTCGCAGCAACGAGTACAGCATCAGATAGGCAACCGTCTTTCCCTGGTGGTGTCACAAGGACAATTCGCTGAACACCAGCGACAAGCGCCGGAATGACATTCATTAGAACAGATGATGGATAAGCAGCTGTTCCGCCGGGGACATACACACCAACTGCATCAAGCGGTGTCACCTTTTGTCCAAGCATCGAGCCATCTTGCTGATGATAAAACCACGAGGATGTTAACTGACGCTCATGGTATGTGCGAATATTGCGGATAGCTGTTTGGATCACCTGAACCATGGCTGGGTCCATGCGTTCGAAGGCTTTTGTCATTTCCTCCTCTGTGACAAGCGGATCTTCAAGCAGCACCCCATCAAATTGCTTTGTAAAAGACTGGACCGCTGGATCGCCATTTATTCTCACTTCTTGTATAATCCGCTGAACAGCCAAGCGCTGCTCTTCCTTGCCCGTATCTAAAGTCCGTTTGAGTGAGAGTGTGTCTGTGTCACCTTCTTTTATGTAGGTGATGTTCATGATGTTTCCTCCCCTTCAATGATTCTTGCAAGGCGTTGCGCCATTTCATCAATCACCGCATCCTTCATCCGATAGCTCACAGGATTGACTATAAACCGTGACGTAATATCACAAATATGCTCCGTTTCAACAAGACCGTTTTCCTTAAGTGTTTGACCTGTAGAGACAATATCAACAATACGATCGGCGAGTCCGATGAGCGGTGCTAATTCAATGGAACCATTCAGCTTAATGATTTCTACTTGCTCCCCTTGTTCTCTAAAATAGGAAGATGCGACATTTGGGTACTTTGTGGCGACACGCGGCGCAACACCACCCCAGCTGGCTCCTGGCAATCCAGCAACTGCTAAATGGCATTTACTGATGTTTAAATCAAGCACCTCGTACACATCACGAGCTTCTTCGAGCATGACATCCTTTCCTGCAATGCCCACATCGGCTACACCGTGCTCTACATAAGTCGTCACATCCATTGGTTTCGCTAAAATAAAGCGGAGGCTTTCTTCCGGTACATCAATGATTAACTTTCTTGAATCCTCGAATTCCTCTGGCAGTTGATAACCCGCCTGCCTTAACAGCCCTGCAGCCTCTTCAAATATTCGGCCCTTTGGCATCGCCATCGTCAACACTTTACCCATTTTGCTCTCCCTTTCTAGCGCCGATAAAATAAGTCACCTGCTCAAATGCCTTTGTCATCGCGTCAATATTTTCAATCCCTGCTAGGTCTTGCAGCACGATCTTTTTCCCTTTTGACCGCTCCTTTTCTGCAAAAGCAAAAGCTTCCAGTCTTTGTTCTTTACTAAAAATCACTGCCTCCTGCGGCTCATTGATTTCTTTTGCATCGAGCGCTTCAAGCAGACGGTCTAATCGAAGTCCGAACCCTGTAGCCGGTGCAGGTGCATCAAAATGAGCAAGCAATTGGTTATATCTGCCGCCACTTCCGATGACTGACCCAACATGATCAGCAAATACTTCAAACAAAATGCCCGTGTAGTAGCTCATATGACTCACCATGCTTAAATCGAGACGGATATATTCCGTACAGCCGTAATCTTCAAGTGTCTCCCAAAGCGACTTTAACTGCGCGAGCACCTCTTTTCCTTCTTGTGAAACGACGATTTCCTCTGCCCGCTCCGTGACTTCCCGGCCTCCTCTTAACTCTAAAAGCTGTAACAGCCTCGTTTTATCGATGGAGGAGAGTGGCAATTGCTTCACATGCTGACGGTATCCTACATAATTCTTTTCATATAAGAATCGGCGAAGGACGTTTGCACGCTCTGTATTTCCCAGCACATCTACAAATAACGTCTCTGCTAAAGCGACATGCCCAATTGCGATTTTGAAGGAATTGAGCCCAGCATTTTTTAATGCGAATACGACAAGCGCGATCACTTCAGCATCTGCACTAATCGAACCATCTCCAATCAACTCGATTCCGACCTGCTCAAATTCTGATGGTCTTCCGCCTTCTCTTTCCTGTGCCCGGAACACATTGGCCGCATACCCAACGCGAAGCGGAAACGCCTGTTCATGGAGCTTTGATGCCGCTACTCTCGCAATAGGTCCCGTCATATCAGGTCTGAGTACTAGGGTTTGCGCGTTCTGATCTAAAAGCTTAAAGAGCTGTGTATCTGTAATCGCCGATTGAACACCGACTGTATCGTAAAATTCAAGCGTTGGTGTCTCCATCAACCGGTAACCCCAACCATTCATGACCTCTGTTAAGGAATGTCTCACTTTTTTCTTCGTCTCATACAATCCTGGTAATGAATCCCGCATACCATACGGTTTCTCAAACATAAACATGTTCTTCTACACCTCCAACACATTAAAACAAAAAATTCCGAATCCTTTAGTTCGCTAATATGATAATATGCTAACAAAATAAAGTGATTAAATCAATCATTTTTATTTTCTCTCTATTTTCATGAAAAATTTGTGGAATTATTACATTCAAGTGACACCTGTCCCTTTTCTGCATGTTCGGTGAAAGAACGTGCTATAATACATAAAAATATTGAATAAAACAGGAGATTACAGTGAAGTTCATCCAGACATTAATCCTAACTTTGTTGTGCGCATGCCTTGTTTATTTCGGCTTTATATACGTGACACAAATCGACCAAGTCAAAAAGACAGCTTCACCACACGAAGCAGCCAAAGAAAAAGAAAACGATACGGCACTTGCAGCTGAAGAAACACGATCAACAAAAAAAACAGACGCTTCTTATTCTTCTTTAAAAGGAAGTAAAAAAGCCATGGACGTCATCCTCTACAATCAGATGGATGCCCCAAAGCTTTATAATGGATGCGAAGTCACAAGCTTAGCGATGCTTCTCCATTTCAGCGGCTATGAGCAAGTGACGAAAGACGCATTGGCAAATGAAATCAAACGTGTTCCGCTCAATTATGAAAATGGTTTAAAAGGAGACCCACGTGACGGGTTTGTAGGAGATATGGAGAATGGACCAGGCCTTGGTGTATACCATGAACCTATTTATCAGCTTGCGAAAAAATATGCAGGCGCTCAAGTCGTCGATTTAAGCGGAAAGCCTGTCAAAAAGGCCATTTATCAATCACTTGAAAAAGGGTATCCTGTTTGGGTGATTACCACATCCACCTTTGACAAAATAGATAACATCGAAACATGGAATACACCAAATGGCAAAATCGATGTAAGCTTTAACATGCATAGCGTGGTCATCACAGGCTATGACAAGGAGCATGTCTACTTAAATAACCCATATGGAGAAAAGAATCAAAAAGTCGATCGCGATCAGTTTGAAGATTCTTGGGAACAGATGGGCAGTCAGGCGATTATCATTAAAGCATAGAACAAGTTCTCTTTGGGAACATGAAAAAACCATCCTCTATTCGAATAGAGGATGGTTTTTTCATAATGATCTTTCTATAATTCCTTTCAGGCGCTCCTCAAGCTTTTCAGCTGTCATCGCTCCTCCGCCTACATTGAAGTATTCATCCCCTTTTTTTAACAAAAGGGTAGGGTAGCTATTTACTTGAAGCTGTTGAACCTTCGCAAAGTCGGCATACGCATCATTGATCGTTTCTTTTGTTTTCGTACGCTCAATGACTGCTTCAGGATCAAGTTGATGCACCATAGCGATCTCCCGATACGTTTTTTCATCACTCAGGCTTTTTCCGTCTTGATAAAAAGCCTTTTGCATTGATGAAGCCAAGTACAATGCACGATCTGGAGCAACGGATCTTAGTGCTGAAAACCCAATGGCTGCAGCCTCAGAGTCTAAGAGAAACGTCCCATTTGCTAGCAGCTTCTGATAACGTTCACCAAACTCAACGCCAGTTAGCTGACTGATCCGTCGATTCGCTTCTGATATATGCGGATATTCTTTTATTGGAAGACTTCTTTCTCCTACAAATAACCCGCCAGATACTAGCGTCAGTGATATGTCAGGATGATTCTCATGCAAAGTACGGATACTGTTGGAAAAACCATAACACCAGCCACAATACGCATCCCATACATAAATGAGAGACAATTCTTGATCATTCATACATTAAACTCCTCACTCATCGTTTTTAGCGGCAACGAATTGACTTATTCTGTATCAGATACAACGGTAAAACGTTCTCTAACATGGGCAGCCTGCTCAATTTCATCGACAAGCGCAATGGCGTAGTCGGCATAACTCACATAGCTGTCACCTTTAGAATTAACAATCAGTTGATCTTTTCCTTTCACATAAGAACCTGTGCGTTTGCCTGCTGGATCAAAGAATGCGGCAGGGCTGAGGAACGTCCATTTTAATCCTTCAGTTTGTTGAAGATCTTTTAGGTTTTCACCTTGCTGTGAAGCAGTTGCGATATACTCCTTTGGAAATTCTGGTGTATCAACAAGTCTTGTAGTCTGAGCTTCGTCAACAAATAGACTCCCCGCTCCGCCCACAACGATTAAACGCGTATCGGGTACGTCTTTCAAAATCTCAATCAGCTTTTTCCCAGCTTCTACGTGCAGTTGCTCTTTCCCAGCAGGTGCGCCAAATGCATTGACGATGACATCAAAGCCTTTAATGTCTTCTGCTTGTAAATGAAACACATCCTTCTCGATAACAGCAACGGATGAATCTGTCACTTTTTTCGCATCTCGAACGATAGCTGTTACTTCATGTCCTCTTGATTGAGTCTCTTTTACAATTTCCTGTCCTGCTTTACCTGTAGCGCCAATAATACCA
Organism: Bacillus pumilus; assembly: GCF_009937765.1. NCBI lineage: Bacteria > Bacillati > Bacillota > Bacilli > Caryophanales > Bacillaceae > Bacillus > Bacillus pumilus. The sequence goes on from NZ_CP047089.1 coordinate 881,405, forward strand.
ATTTTCATTTGAATTCCTCCTGTAAAATGTTTTATTTGATAAACAAAGGTGTAACCAATTCAGTTACAACATTGGTAAAAAAAATTGAATAGATCATCCAATTTTTTTGATTAACACCTGCGTTAGTTCACTTAATTTGATCTCAGCAAGCACTTGCTCCATCGCACTTTGAGCGCGGCACAAGATTAACTCAAGCACAGCTTGAATATTTGCACCGATCGGACAGTCAGGATTGGGGCTTTCATGGATTTGAAACAATTCTCCCTCATCCACCACTTCAACCGCTTTATACACATCAAGTAGCGTGATCTCGTCTTCACTGCGGTTCAGCTGAGAACCACCTTTACCAAGACTCGTTGAGATTAGGCCTGCTTTTTTTAATTTACTCATAATCCGGCGGATAACAACTGGGTTTGTATTCACACTTCCCGCGATATCCTCAGATGTCTGTAATGATCCTTTTTCAAGTGATAGCAAGGCCAGAATATGGACAGCGACAGTAAATCTGCTGCTGATTTTCATGTTTTCTCACCTCTGTTGTAATCATTATAGTTACACCATAACATATTGTCAACAAAAAAGTCTGCCGAGCTACTCAGCAGACTTAGATTGACGTACTTTCATTTCTTCTTTCGTATAAATCATGCGCATTGGATTTCCTCCAACAAATGAACCTGCTGGAACATCCTTATGAACAAGTGTACCAGCTGACACGATCGCTCCATCCCCAATGGTCACACCAGGTAAAATGGTGGAATTGGCTCCAATTAAGACTTCATCACCAATATAGACTTCCCCAAGTCTATATTCTTTAATCAAATACTCATGGGTCAAAATGGTGGTGTTATAGCCAATCACCGAATTTCGACCGACTTTGATTTTCTCAGGAAACATGAGATCCACCATGACCATTAAGGCAAACGCTGTATCTTCGCCGACCTTCATACGAAGAAAGGTTCTGTATATCCAATTTTTCATTCCCATAAAGGGCGTGTACCGTGCGATTTGAATGAAAATAAAGTTTTTCACCACTTTGAAAAAAGGAACCGTCCGATACACTTGTCGTAACGAATTGACCCCTTTTACAGGATAACGATCTGTTTTTCTCAACTCAATCAGCTCCAACAATCGCCAGGAGATCACTCATTTTCTTTAACATAAAATCAGGGCGATGCTTGAAAAGGGCTTCTTCTCCCTTAATCGACCAAGCAACACCTGCTGTTTTTGTCCCTGCCGCTTGACCAGACAGAATATCGTGATAATTGTCACCGACCATCACCGCTTCATGTGGATCGCTGCCAAGCTTGGATAATGCCAGTTGAACTGGCTCAGGATGCGGCTTTTCATTTTGGACATCATCGAGCGTCACAATCACCTCAAAGAATGGCTCTAAACCGGTCAGCTTCAATCCCATTAACACTGTGTCACGTATCTTTGTTGTGACAATACCAAGCTTAAATCCTCGATCCTGCAAGACTTTCAATGTATCTAAAACAGTCTCATATTCAGTCACAAGCAGATCATGCTGTTCATGATTAAATGTACGGTACATCTGAATCATGTCATCCGTTAGATCAGGGTCCATCGCAGAGAATGTATCAAATAATGATGGACCAATAAAATGAAGAATCTCTTCACGGCTGTACTGACCAGGGTAATAATGATCAAGCGTATGTTGAAATGAAGCAATAATTAATTCATTCGTATTGATTAATGTGCCATCTAAATCAAATAGCACGGTGTTAATAGTTGATTCGTTCATATGGCTTCCTTTCTAACAGCTGCAAGCTCGCGCTTTCGCCAAATATAGCTAATAACAGCTGTTAATAAAATTGCAGATACTAGGCGGATGACAAGAAGCGGCCACACAGGGATCCCAAGTGGAATAAATATGAGCGTATCTTCGACCACTGCATGACAGGCGACAAGGAAAATGAAAGCAAGAGTTAAATCCTTTTTACTCACGCCATCCTCTTCCACTGCCTTCATCATCACGCCAGCCCCGTATGCCAGACCAATGGTTAACCCAGCGACCATCGTCATCGACGTATTTTCTTTCATTCCAAGCATTCTCGTAAATGGAGACAGCCACCTAGATAGCGTATGGAGCCATCCTAGATCTCTCATGAATTGAATGATGATCATAAGAGGGATGACAATACAGGCGAGCTGGAGCACACCGAGTACGGCTTTTTGTAAAGCAACAAGGACAATCATGTACCAGCTGGAAGGCACATCAGCCGTCTGAGCTGTCGTTAGCAATCCATATTGTGCCGGCTCCTGGCCTCCCTGCCAAACGAGATGAATGACAATAGCGGAAACAACAGCGAGACTGATTCTGACAAGCAAAATGACAGACACTCTGAGTCCAACCTTTGCTGCCACTGTCGATTCAATCATCAGGTTATGGCAAAAGGAGAGCATCACGGCCAAAATGAACACTTCCTTCACGGGAAGATCTAGTGTCAAAATGGCGGCAATGCCTGCATACAAGTTCAGCACATTTCCTAATACAAGAGGAATAGCTGCTTCCCCTGAAAGACCAAACAATCCCATCAATGGCCGTATGAATTGAATCATCCAATCCATAACAGGCGTATGCTGCAAGATACTGACGAGAATGGTAACCGGAAAGATGACTTTTCCAAGTGTCCAAGTAGTCGATAGCCCCGCTTTTAAGCCGTTTTTCCATGTCTCCCCCATCTCTTTGATCCCCCCTGCTTTAATTCGATGAGTTGTTCTCTTTATACGGAATCGATGCGTACCCTTTTATTCTTCTAAAGATGATCAGCAAAACAGCCACTGCAAAAATGGCAATCGAAATCATTTGAGCGATTCGAAGATGTTCTGTCAGCATTAAACTGTCCGTTCTCATACCCTCTATGAAGAAACGACCGATTGAATACCAAATTAAATAAGACAAGAAGATTTCGCCTCTACGCATCGATGTTCTACGTAATAAAATCAAGATCACAACACCGGCAAGATTCCATAATGATTCGTATAAGAACGTTGGGTGATAATACGTCCCATCAATATACATTTGATTAATGATAAACTCAGGCAAATGCAAATTCTCTAAAAAGGCTCTTGAAACAGCCTCACCATGCGCTTCCTGATTAATAAAGTTCCCCCAGCGTCCAATGGCTTGCGCTAGTAAAATACTAGGTGCTGCTACATCCGCTATTTTCCAGAAGGACACCCTTTTCACTTTTGTGAAGACGATTGCTGTCAGCACAGCGCCTATCAGCCCGCCATGAATGGCAATTCCGCCATGCCAAATCTTAATGATTTCATTTGGGTGCTGCTGATAGTAATCCCATTCGAAGGATACATAATAAATTCGTGCACAAATAATCGCTATTGGAATGGCAAATAAGATTAAATCAATAAACGTATCTTTATTGATTCCTCTTTTCTCACATTCTCTCAGTGCGAGCCAGAGTCCTAGTAAGGCTCCTACCCCAATGATCACACCATACCAATGAACCGAAAGAGGTCCGAGCTGAAAAGCAATCGGATCAATTGGCTGAATCGCTTCGTTCATATAGACAACTCCTATTCATCTTGGCCATTGTCTTCAATGACATCGGCTAGTTTACTTGTAAATTGTTCCGCCGCATTATGTCCCATGCGTTTTAACCTGAAGTTCATCGCAGCCACTTCAATAATAACCGCTAAGTTTCGTCCAGGCCGGACAGGAATGGTCAGCTTCGGTACATCTGTATCGATGATTCGCATCTTCTCTTCTTCAAGTCCTAAACGATCGTACTGTTTGCCTTGTTCCCAAAGTTCAAGATTCATCACAATCGTAATTCTCTTATAGCTTCTGACAGCCCCAGCTCCAAATAAGGTCATCACATTAATAATGCCTAATCCACGGATTTCTAAAAGATGTTCAATCAGCTCAGGTGCGCTTCCGACTAACGTATCCTGATCCTCTTGACGGATTTCTACGCAATCATCTGCGACCAGCCTGTGTCCTCTCTTCACTAATTCTAAGGCTGTTTCACTTTTTCCTACTCCGCTTTTTCCAATTAACAATACACCTACACCATATACATCTACGAGCACACCATGAATAGCAGTCGTTGGTGCAAGCTTGCTTTCTAAAAAGTTGGTCAAACGACTCGACAGTCTTGTCGTTTTTAGGCTTGAACGTAACACAGGTACGCCATTTTCATTTGAAGCTTCAATTAACTCCTTCGGCACTTCACGATCTCGTGACAAAATAATTGCAGGAGTAATATCAGTACAAAGAGACATCATTCTCTGCTTTCGTTCGCGTTCTGGGAGCTGTTCAAAAAAAGAAAGCTCTGTTTTCCCTAAAAGTTGAACTCTTTCTTTTGGGTAATATGTAAAATAACCAGCCATTTCAATACCTGGTCTGGAAAGATCACTGATTGTAATGGGACGATTAATCCCTTCTTCCCCACTTACCAGTTCAAGATGAAATTGTTCCATTATGTCCTTCGTACGAACTTTCGGCACGCTTCTTCCTCCTTTTATCACAGGCGATTCAGAAATACAGCTCTATTTTATCACTTTCAATGATGATCCCAAAACAGTATTTTATCCTGTTCCTGTTTCCTTTCATTTACTGGTATAGACAACTATACTTAAAAAGGGTAAACTAAATCAAAGACAATGACTAAAGGGGGCACAATCATGAGCAGCTCTTTATTGCTCTCCAATATTCATATTGTGACAAAGACTGAAATGATTGCAAACGGTTTTGTCGGTTTACGCGACGGCAAGATTGACTATATTTCAACAACACCACCGACAGGAAATTATGAAAAAGTATATATTTCCCGGGAAAACTTTTATTTACTTCCCGGAATGATTGATATTCACATCCATGGTGGATATGGAGCAGATATGATGGATGCGACATCAGAAGCCATGAATACAATCGCTGATCACTTACCGTCAGAAGGAACGACAAGTTTTTTAGCCACAACCATCACTCAAAACCATCAAGAGATAGAGCAAGCACTTAAAAATGTCGCCCAGTGGAAACCATACAATGAAGAACAAGCAGGCGTTCAGGCACAATGTTTAGGTATCCATCTTGAAGGTCCTTTTATTTCGAAAGATAAAGCAGGGGCACAGCCTGTTCAATGGATAAAGCAGCCCAATCTCCCTCTTTTTAAAAAATGGCTGGATGCTTCTGAACACCTTATTCGAATTGTCACGTTTGCACCTGAAGAAGACCCTGACTTTGCTTTTCTTTCATTGTTGCAAGAAAAAAACATTATTCCTTCTATTGGACATACGAATGCCCATCATGACATGATTGAATTAGCAGCAAAGCATGGTGCTCGCCATGTCACGCATCTTTATAATGCACTGAGTTCGTTTCAGCATCGTGAACCAAACGCTGTAGGAGCTGCCCTTACGAACGAGAATCTTCATATTGAGCTGATTACGGATGGGATACACTCTCATCCACTTGCCATCAAGCTTGCGTATTTGGCAAAAGGAAGTGATCGTTTAATGATGATTACCGACTCGATGCGCGCAAAAGGACTCGGGAATGGCACGTATGAGTTTGGGGGCCAAACAGTCACAGTCAGTGGCGAAAAAGCTTTACTGGCAGACGGTACACTAGCAGGATCGATTCTGCGCATGAAAGATGGCGTCAAACGGATGAAACAGATCACACATTGCGAGTGGACAGAGATAGCAAAGATGACCTCAACTAATGCAGCCATTCAGCTAGGACTGGATCAGCAGCTTGGTTCGATTGAAGTTGGAAAACAAGCAGACCTTGTCATTTGGGATGAGTCTGGCGAACTAATGATGACGATCTGCCATGGACAAATCGTCTTTGAGAATAAGGAGGCCAATCACTAATGAACATCATTGAATTTGAAGATAAAGAACAATTAGGCAAAGAAGCAGCAGCCCTGATCGCGCGTACAATCGCTTCTAAACCAGATGCCGTACTCGGCCTGGCAACGGGGGGTACACCTCTTGATACATATCAAGAGTTAATTCACCTTTATCAATCACAACAATTGTCATTCAAACAAACAAAAACAGTCAATTTAGACGAATATGCAGGACTCGATCCAGATCATGAAAATAGTTATATGACCTATATGAAACGTCATTTATTTGATCATATTGATCTTCCACAGGATCAGTATTTCCTTCCAAATGGCGCTTCACCTGATTTAGAAAAGGAATGCTTAAGATATGATCAGCTCATTCAAGATATAGGCGGCATCGACCTGCAGCTTCTTGGAATCGGTCAAAATGGACATATTGGTTTTAACGAGCCCGGTACCCCATTTAACTCAATGACTCATGTCGTGCAACTAGATGAAAATACGCGGCAGGCCAATGCACGATACTTTTCTTCTATTGATGAGGTCCCTACACATGCCATCACCATGGGCATTGCGAGCATTCTTTCAAGTAAAAAGATACTCCTACTTGCATCAGGAAAATCAAAAGCAAAAGTGATACAATACTTAGAACAGACGGAGATACATCCAGACTTCCCAGCATCTGCTCTGAAACTTCATGAAGATGTGACGATTTTGATTGATCGAGAAGCTGGTTCTCTACGCTAAAGTTAAACACGAGAGGATTTTCACATGTTTATTGATAAGCAGTCACCTATTCCGATGTACCATCAGATTATGGAGAACTTGAAAAAACAGATTAAGGATGGAACATTAGCACCTGATACACTCATTCCTTCTGAAAGAGAATATGCCGAACGCTTTGGTATAAGTCGAATGACTGTCAGACAAGCCTTATCGAACCTCGTGAACGAAGGATATTTGTATCGACAAAAAGGAAAAGGCACCTTTGTGAGCCAGAAAAAATTTGAACAGCCGCTTCAAGGCTTAACAAGCTTTACAGAGGATATGCGTCAGCGTGGTCTCACCGCTTCAAGCAAGCTGATTGATTTTAAAAAAACCGTTTGTCCAGAGCACTTGCTACCTGTCTTACAACTCTCAAATGGCGATGCTATATTTGAACTCAAACGGATACGTCTCGCGAATGATGAACCAATGGCAATTGAAACGAGCTATATCCCTGAAGCATTTGCAGGAGATTTAACAAGGGAACATTTAACTGGCTCTATATATGAATATATAGAGGCTCAAACAGGCCTTACAATTGCTCATGCAAAACAAGAGCTTGAAGCGAATGTTGCTTCAAAAGAAGAAGCACACGTGCTATCTATTTCAACAGGTGATCCCGTGCTCTCAATCGCAAGAACGACTTATTTTCAGAATGATGTTCCATTTGAATATGTCCTTTCCGTTTATAGAGGGGATCGTTACAAGCTCATTCATACAATGGAAAGATAAACAGTGCCCTTATAAAAGGAGCACTGTTTTTATTTCCTAAGAAATGTTGCTTCACGATCATCTTTTGTATGAATTTTCCATATTGGTGAAATTGCTTTTCCTTGAAAACGATCCTTTGCTACGGTGTACCAATAATAATCTTCGTTTGGCTTTAAACCTTTCCACTCAAAGCTTGCTTTTTTACCGCTTTTTATGCCGCGTGCCTCTCCTATCAAAACATTTGTGTACACATTGAGTTCAAAATAGTTGGTTTTGACAGATTTCATTTTTGGTGTCAAATCCACATCGATTGAAAATTCATCTTGATCTCCATACGTTTTAGGATCGTAGAAATGCTCTTGATTCATGTAAGGTGAGTATGTCGTAAAATGAAGCTGATTTTTTTCTTGATCAGCTGTTATCAATCGCATAAACCCTTGTCCACCTTCAGGTCCTGACTGATAATCAGCGAGTATTTGATATACTTTCCTATCTACTTTGCCATCCTTGTCATCATCAAGCTCATCTACTTTTCTGCTAGCTCCGTGATAGTGTCCGCTAAATACCGCCACTATATTGGGATGGCGTTTCACTACCTGATGGAAGATGAGGTCGCCAATTGGACTGCGGTTACCACTGACCAACAAATACTCATGAAAGTTTAAAATGACGATACGGTCTGGATGCTCAGAAATCACACGGTTCAACCAATCAATTTCATCTTGCTTAATCCCCCAGCCCATGTATACCATCATATAATCATTGCCACCAGCAGAAATGAGATCATAATGGCCGCGATTGTTTTGATAGGATTCACCATAGTACGGTTTATTTGCAAAGCGTTTCTCACCGAAATATTTGCCGTATTCCGCATAAAAACCGTCCTTGTGTCGAACATCATGATTTCCTGCTAAAACTCCATAAGGAATTTGATGCTCATCTAACACGCGCATAAACGTATCAGCACGATGCCATTGTTTATCTTTTGAATCATCCACAATGTCACCTGTGTGGAACACATATTGAATGTTTAACTTTTCTCTTTGGTCTCTGATCCACTCGACCATTTGTTTAAAGATATGAGGATAGCTCTTTGCATAATATTGTGTGTCAGACATCCAAACCATTTTATATGGCTTTTGCGCTTTACTGATTTCATCCTGTACAAGCAAATCAAACGTATGATTTTTCATATACTGCCTGACTGACAGCAGTCCTTTTAGGTAAAATTCCTTTTGATCCTTAGCAAAATGATGAGTGATTTTATCCCACTTTTCTTGTTGATGATTCCATGCATACATGGTCACCTTCCTACCTGACAATGAACTCCCTTTCCACATCGCCTCGACGACATCCTTTTCACGTACTGCTTGATCAACCTTGATTTGAAAACGATGATAGGGAAAACGATGTAAATCCTTTGTTTCAACTGACTTACCATCAGCAAAGGCAATGCGATTCCTTTCTTGAGTAGAAAAGATCATTTCTCCTTTTTCGTTAAAGTTCTTTGGGGGTTCTGTCTCCGCTGCATATTTCAAAATCTTCATTGATGGATGCAGCGATGTATATTGATAGGCACGGTAAAAGGAATAATCCAGTTTATCATTCGTTGGGTCCTTGGTAAGCACAGTTTGCTTAGACGATTTCATTTTCGTCTTATCTGCTACACGTTCTGGTGGCTCAGGGTGTTCATGTACGGTCTTAAATTCTTTTTTCAACGTTGACATGTTTCCTGCGGCATCTTTTGCTTTAATTGTCAGCGTGTGCTCCCCCGGGTTTAATTCGCTAGAAGACGTCTGGTATGGCAGCGAAATTGGTTTGCCATCTACATATGCCTTCATCTCCTCTATGTCACTCCAACGATCTGTGACCTTTGCTTTTAACGTAAATGCTCCTTTATACGGATCCTTTGTTTGGACGTTGGTCTTAATTTTTGGTCCTGTATTATCGACCATCACATGTACAGATACATGCTCGTCTGAGGTTTTTGCCTCAATCAGGTGTGGCCCTTCTTTCAACCTTCTTGTATCCCACTTCATATACGTTGAAACATAAGCTTTTTTTGGTATTTCAAATTGAAATGTTCTGACCTTTTTAGCGTTACTGTTGTCTCCCATTCTCCATTCTTTTTGCGGCATTGCATTGATTGGAGGAATTTGAGTTCCATTCGATAGAATCATTCGGACATTTTTTAGTTCAAAATCATCGTGATTCTCTCCAGGCAGCCGATCAACTGGAGAGGATTTTGTTCCTGCATGGAAAGAAATCGTTTGGAGACCTGCTTTTTTCATCTCTGCTTCTGGTATTGGCATTGTATAGGTACGATACACTTTAGTCGAATCATCAAAAATAGATAGTAAACGCTTACCTATAAACACACCATTTTTAAAATATAAATTTGTCCCTTTGACATCAAATGCAATATATGGATCTGCTTCAAGGGCAGAAAACACTTGCTGTTTCCGCTTTCCATCTATTAATAGTTCAATACTTTTTTTCTGATCAGACGTTGCCTTTAATGGAAATAATCCTGAAACCGTATCCCCTTCTTCTACATTGAATCGAAGGCCGTGTGATTTGCTAACTTGCTCCACATCAATCATTTTTTTCATCGTCATTGCTGTATTTTCACCGTCTGACGCTTCAAGCTGATATTCCAATTGTTCTTTTCCAATCAACTCAGGTGAGTAAAAAATATGATGAAATAATCGGTCGTTATGATCTTTTTGAAGCAGTATTTCCTTAAAATCATCTTTCCGATTTGTTCGATAGCGAAGCTTGACGGTTTTGACGACCTGATCATCCTGTACATCTGCTTTAATCTCTATGCTTTCAGTTGGTTTCACTGGTTTCCTCACTGTCATATCTTCAATCACAGGTTTGTGGATATCTTGAGACATTTCTTTTTTCTCAGATGGAATTTGTGCTTTTAGCACTTTTCCAGGCGTAGGCTCTTCTTCAATTTTCGAGATCAGTTTCATTTGCGACGTACCGTCCATTGGATATTTGAACAGCAAAGATTTATGCTCACTAAACCATGAAGGCTTCAAGCGAAATGCTGCTGAAGAAATCTCCTCCCCTATATTCGTTGTAATGGAAACAAGACGAGATTTAGAGTTGGACAGCCCTTTGCTTTCGATGACAGAGACATGCTCTCCCTCTTTTAATTGACTTTTGTACATGGCATTGAAGTCCGCTACAGTTAAATGCTCCTGCCCTTTTTTCCTCAGCCAGAAAACATACGGTTTTCCAGGTGAAAGAGTCACTGGTTTAGTGTGAAAGGAATACACATCATCCATTTCAGTTCCTTGTGCAGGGTTGCGGTAGCGAAGCTGATAATGTTTAAGAGAGATAGGCTCATGTGTGGTGTTATATACCTCAATAAATTCAAATGCATCTTTGCCTTTGCGATTTTTTGAATTGACAACAATTTCTGTGATGACTAAGTCGGGAATGCGCGAAAGATCCTCTTCAAATCCATTTAAGTGGACAGATTGTTCTGCCGTTTTGATCACGGACTTTTGCGTGAGAAACTCTGTATAGTAACGAACGGTTGGATTCCATAATTGATCTGGTGGAATTTTCGCTGTAAATTCTGGCTTCATACCTGGCAACCGTTCCATTGGGATCAAACGGTACCCTAGCTCATCACTTTGTTTATAATACAAGTTCGCGGACAAAATTTGTTCCTGATCCGTAATAGACGCACGAAACTGGAGATCACGGCTTTTTTCCCCTAAAACTGGTCGGACATCCACATGAAAGGGATCAAAGATAAAAGGAGAAAAAGGCTTGTCCGGTATATTGACTTGTGTTTGAATAAAAGGCCCTGCTGAAGCAGGCTGATTGAAACAAAAAAGAATGATAAAAAAACATAAAAGCATGATTTGTCTGCTCACGTTCACCATCGTGCACCGCCTCCCTTCGGATATTGTGTCTCCTGAAGGAAGTTTTTATGTCAGATGAAACGGAGAAACAATACAAAAAGGGTCAAAAAAACCGTTAGCTTTTTTTCGCTAACGGCTCCACAATTCCTTTTTGTATCAACAGATGGAAAATGGATAAGATGACAGCCATCCAAATGGCCGTTCCAAACCCATCAATGTTAAAACTATCGCCCATAAAGCTTGATGTCATCATGAGTGTGATGGCATTAATCACAAACAAGAACAATCCTAGTGTGAGGACGGTTACTGGAAGCGTTAAAATGATCAAAAACGGCTTCACTAAAATATTGAGCAAAGATAAAATAATACTTGCCACAATGGCTGCGCCAAACCCTTCAATATAAACGCTGCCAAGCCCTGGCAGAATGCCCGAATCAAAATATCCAGCAATAACGATTAAAAGTAATGCATTGACTAAAATACTGACGATCCATCTAAACATTTAGTTAGTGCCTTCTTCCGGAACAACAAAATACCAGATGAAGTAGACCAAGAAAATTGGCATAAATGCTGTCATAAATCCGACGATAACCGTTAAAATGCGAAGCAAAGATGCATCGACACTTAAGTATTCGGCAAGTCCACCAACAACACCCGCTATTTTTTTATCTGTTGCTGAACGATAAAGCTTCTTCATGTAGAATCACTCCTTGTCTGATTGGTGCTTTACTTGTATTGAACCTGTTTTTGTTTCTGCAAAAATGGATATACTGTTCACTGCCTGTTGATTGGCTTTGATCATTTTTTCTTTTTGTAATGTCTCATTTTTCTCTTTAATCATCTCTGCATCAAGCAAATCGTGAGAAATAGACCCAAGATTGCTTTTCAGCTCAGCGGTCACTGCACACGCACGCGGGATCTGGACGTCCACACTGCCTGTTGTCGTTTTCGCATAAATGGAACGGCACTTCTCATCCGACAGCTGAACAGCAATGTTTCCGTTAAAGCTTTGGGCATCAATTGACTCACTTTTCCCGCGCAGGTCAATCAGCCCATTAATGGTTTCTACTTCAATCATACCACACTCGTGATCCGCCAGTTTAATTTGTCCGTTTGCTGTTTCAATTCCAACCTTTTCCGCCTGTAATGAGGCAAAAGAGACGACACCATTGGTGGTTTTCGCAGCAAGTTCTTTTGTCTTTAGCTTTTCCCCGCGAATCGGACCATTAAACAGTTTCACCTTGATTTTATCGTATTGGATACGCGGTACATATAAAGTGACATTGACTTTCATCGTCTTCTTTTCGGTCCGGATAAAAAATTTATCCCCTTCAAGGCCGCAGTCCAATTGATTGAGAAATTGCTGTCTTGCCTGCTCTCCGTCTTCTGCACGGTAGATTTTTGCATGGCATTCTGCTCGAATATCGCTATCGTCCCAAGGCATCACATTGAGACTGCCGTTCGCCAATTGAATATCTAAATGAGAGAGTGAGGCGTCTTTGAACTGGAAAATGTGCTCAACGTCGACCGACTGTCCAAAATTTAAATCAAGATCTACGTCTTTCACCTTTTTCACCGCAGAGTCTAACCAACCAAACAGTTTTGCACCAAGATTTTCGGTACCATTTCCTTTGCTCTCAGTACCAGCTTTTTCTTCATGAAAGGTGTGATCAGCGGTTGACTTTTCTAATGAAACAGACGGACTTTCCTCTAGTTTTTCAAGTAGCGTAATCGCTTCTTTTGCCGATAATGTCCCGTCTTCTACTAATTTTAAAATGCGTTCTTTTTCATTCATACAAAGCCCTCCTACGATTTGATGGATTGAAGTACTTTAATACCTTGAATGATATTCCAAATGACAGAGATCAAAAAGCCAATAGCGACTAAAAAGGACAAGATGAGCATCGTGATCACTGGCATGAGTGAGTCACTTGCCTGTGTTGACAATAAAAATGGGATAGACCCAAAAACGAGCAACACGCACGCTGCGACTGGCAAAACATGTGACCACAATGCCCGCAAGGCGTGCCGTTTCGGTTCCTTTTGGTCGACTACAAAATATGCCACGATTGGTACAATAAATGGCATGAAAAATACACTAAAATAACAAATTGATGCAATGATCGACTGATCTCTATTCATATATATTCGCTCCTTCATGATGAAAATTCCTTTCTAACTCATACGTTTATTGCGTAGCAAAAGTTTCAAAATCATTCGATTTACATATGACCTTAGACACAAATTACATCTTTTTGCACCTAAGTGTAGATTCTTCACGGATTACCCTTTAAAATATGTGTAAAAGATGGTGATTATCATTATAGGGGGTAATTATTTTGACAGATCATCATAATACTAACCAGACGGCTCAAACGCTTTTAGACCTTATACAGAAACAAAAAAGCATGAACAGCGATATGATCAGGGAGCTTGAGACCATTCATCCGTCTCATCCTAAGTATGGTGATATCCGTTATTTAAAGGTACTGCTCGACAGCAGCAGCACGCATATTTTGAAGGATTTAACGCAACTCAGTCATTTAATGCCAAAGGAAGATGCGCAATAAAAGAAAAACCCCTCTTAAAAGAGGGGTTTCAGCGTGTAGACAAACCCTCGCATTCTTTGTCAGGACTGCGTTCCGGTGCTCACGAATGTTTAATTCGCTCCACTCCGTTACTCGTCCTTCCTAGACTTCAAAGGTTTTCTATCACGCTGAAAAGAAGACAAAGGGCTAAAATAAAGATCATTTTAGCCCTTTGTCAACAATCTGAACCCCCTCTTAAAAGAGGGGGTTTTTTATGATGAAGTCACACTTTCTGTTTCTTTGACCAACTGTTTCATTCGTTTACGGTCACGCTCTAAAATCGGCTTTAAGTATCGACCAGTGTAAGAAGCTTTTTCTTTTGCAATCTGCTCTGGAGTCCCAGAGGCAATGATCGTTCCGCCGCCTGCACCGCCCTCTGGTCCGAGATCAACGAGGTAATCAGCAGCCTTGATAATATCAAGGTTATGCTCAATCACTAGTACCGTATCTCCGTTTTCGACCAAACGCTGAAGCACTTTTAATAAACGGGCAATATCATCCACATGCAGACCTGTTGTCGGCTCGTCTAAAATATAAAGAGACCTTCCGTTTGAACGACGATGAAGCTCAGATGCCAATTTCACACGCTGCGCCTCTCCTCCAGACAATGTCGTCGCAGGCTGTCCAAGTGTAATGTACCCTAGTCCGACATCAAAAATCGTTTGAAGCTTCCGCTTAATTTTCGGGATGTTCTCGAAAAATTGGAGTGCGTCCTCCACAGTCATTTCAAGTACATCAGCAATGTTTTTCCCTTTATATGTGACCTCAAGTGTCTCCCGGTTATACCGTTTCCCGTGGCACACCTCACAAGGCACATACACATCTGGTAAAAAGTGCATTTCGATTTTAATGATGCCATCTCCGCGACATGCCTCGCAGCGTCCACCTTTGACGTTAAAGCTGAATCTGCCTTTTTTATACCCTCGTACCTTGGCTTCATTGGTTTGTGCAAACACATCTCGCACATCATCAAATACACCTGTATACGTGGCAGGGTTGGATCTTGGCGTACGACCGATTGGAGATTGATCAATATCAATCACCTTATCTAAATGATCCATTCCTTTGATTTCTTTGTGTTGTCCTGGCTTCGCCTTCGCTCTGTGAAGTTTTTGCGCAAGTGATTTTAATAGAATTTCATTCACAAGCGTACTTTTTCCTGAACCAGACACCCCAGTCACAGCTGTAAAGACGCCTAGAGGGAACTTCGCATTGACGTTTTTCAGGTTGTTTTCTTTTGCACCTTTGATTTCAATATAGCGGCCATCAGGCTTTCTTCTTTCAATCGGTAGTGGGATAAATTTCTCTCCAGATAAATATTGTCCTGTTAAAGATTTCTTGTCCTTCATGACTTCTTCCGGTGTCCCAGCTGAAATCACTTCTCCCCCATGAACTCCTGCTCCAGGTCCAATATCAATCAAATAATCAGCGGCTAGCATCGTATCTTCATCATGCTCGACGACAATGAGGGTATTCCCGATGTCGCGCATGTTTTTCAATGTCCCGATCAATCGGTCATTATCACGCTGATGCAGACCAATAGATGGTTCATCTAATATATAAAGAACACCTGTCAGCCTTGAACCGATTTGAGTAGCCAGACGAATCCGCTGCGCCTCTCCTCCAGATAGTGTGCCAGCGGAGCGGCTTAATGTGAGGTAATCTAATCCCACATTATTTAAGAAAGACAAGCGCTCTTTGATTTCGCGTAAAATGAGCTGAGCAATCTGCAAATCTTTCTCAGACAACTCGATTTGACCATATAAATCAAGGGCATCAGAGACAGACAAATCAGTGATTTCTCCAATATGTTTGCCATTGATCAGAACCGCAAGCGTCTCTTTTTTCAGACGATATCCTTTACATGTCGGACATGGCTGGTTCGCCATATATTTCTCCATTTGCTCACGAATATAATCCGAGCTGGTTTCTTTATAACGTCGTTCAATGTTACGTAGAACACCTTCAAATTCAATTTCATTTTCACGTACCTGACCAAAATCATTTTCATATTTGAAATAAATCCGTTCAGAGCCGCTTCCATATAAAATTTTATCGAATAAATGCGACGGGATATCTTTCACAGGAATGTCCATGTCGATACCATAATGTGTACATACTGCCTCAAGGAGCTGAGGATAGTATTGTGAGCTCTGCGGCTCCCATGGGGCAATGGCATGCTGGCGTAACGTCAAATCCTTATTAGGAACGACAAGCTCAGGGTCAACTTCTAGTTTAGAGCCAAGCCCATCACAGCTCGGACAGGCACCAAAAGGACTATTAAACGAAAACATTCTAGGCTCAAGCTCACCAATAGAGAATCCGCAGTGCGGACAGGCATGATGTTCACTGAATAACAACTCTTCTTGTCCAATCACGTCAATCATCACACGGCCTTCACCTAGTCGCAGCGCCGTTTCAAGAGAGTCAGACAGCCGAGCCGCGACGCCTTCCTTCACCACAATTCGGTCGATCACGACTTCAATGGAATGCTTCTTGTTCTTTTCAAGCTCGATCTCTTCTGATAGATCTTCCATCTCTCCATCGACTCTTACTCGAACATAGCCCTGCTTTCGAATTTGATCAAGTACTTTGACATGTGTCCCTTTGCGGCCAGATACGACTGGCGCAAGCACTTGCAATTTCGTTCTTTCTGGATATTCTAAAATGCGATCTGTCATCTGCTCAATCGTTTGGGACGTAATTTCAATCCCGTGTATCGGACAAATCGGTTTCCCAACTCGAGCATACAAGAGACGTAAATAATCATAGATTTCAGTAACTGTTCCGACCGTTGATCTAGGGTTCCGGCTCGTTGTCTTCTGATCAATACTAATCGCCGGAGAAAGACCTTCAATGGCATCTACATCCGGTTTATCCATTTGACCGAGAAATTGGCGCGCATACGCTGAAAGAGATTCAACGTACCTGCGCTGCCCCTCTGCATAAATGGTATCAAAAGCAAGAGACGATTTTCCTGAACCAGATAAACCCGTGATGACCACTAACTGGTCACGCGGGATATTCACATCAATATTTTTAAGGTTGTGGGCTCTAGCACCTTTCACCTCTATTCGTTCCATAGCCATCAGGCAATCATCCTTCCGCTTTTAGCTCTAGCAATAGATCTCTTAATTCTGCTGCTTTTTCAAAATCAAGCGCTTTTGCTGCATCTTTCATTTCCATCTCGACCTTTTCGATCACTTTTTCTCGTTCTTTTTTGCTCATTTTTGACAGCTTTGGTGCTGCATTTGTTTCATATTCTTCCGATTCTTCATGTATCTTTGTTGCTTTAATGGCATCTCTAATTTTCTTATGGATGGTTTGCGGTGTAATTCCATATTTTTCATTATATGCCTCTTGCTGCTCTCGTCTTCGCTTCGTTTCTTGAATCGCAATATCCATTGATTTGGTCATTTTATCTGCATACATAATGACCCGGCCTTCTGAATTTCTCGCTGCCCGGCCAATCGTCTGGATAAGGGATCTTTCAGAGCGTAAGAAGCCCTCTTTATCTGCATCTAAAATCGTCACAAGCGACACCTCTGGAATATCCAGTCCTTCACGAAGAAGGTTGATTCCCACAAGCACATCATATTTTCCGAGACGTAAATCGCGAATAATCTCAATCCGCTCAAGGGTCTTAATTTCTGAATGCAGATAATTGACCTTGATTCCAATCTCTTTTAAATAATCTGTCAGATCCTCAGACATTTTCTTCGTCAGCGTCGTCACGAGCACACGCTCATTTTTCTCAATCCGCGCATGAATTTCTCCAATTAAGTCATCAATTTGACCTTCAATTGGACGCACTTCAATAATTGGATCAAGTAAACCTGTTGGACGAATAATTTGTTCCACAACCTCTGGGGTTTTCTCAAGCTCATAAGGACCCGGAGTGGCAGATACATGCACAATATGATTGATATGCTTTTCAAACTCATCAAAGGTGAGCGGTCTGTTATCAAGTGCTGAAGGCAGACGGAATCCGTGATCAACCAACACTTGCTTTCTTGCTTGGTCCCCGTTGTACATCGCGCGGATTTGCGGGACCGTCACATGTGACTCATCGACAACAATCATAAAATCATCTGGGAAATAATCAAGCAATGTATAAGGGGTTGAACCAGGAGGACGCAAGGTCAGATGTCTTGAGTAATTCTCGATTCCTGAACAAAAGCCCATTTCTCTCATCATCTCAAGGTCATATCTTGTCCGCTGCTCAAGGCGCTGCGCTTCTAGCAACTTTCCATTATCTCGAAGCTTTTCGAGCTGTTCCTCAAGCTCTTGTTCAATATTAACAATCGCTTTTTCCATTTTTTCTTCTCTAGTGACGAAGTGAGATGCTGGGAAAATAGCCACATGTTCACGATCACCGAGTATTTCTCCAGTCAGTGCATCCACTTCTCGAATACGTTCAATTTCATCACCGAAAAACTCCACTCTGATACAATGCTCATCACGTGAAGCAGGGAAAATTTCAACGACGTCTCCTCGTACTCGGAAGGTTCCGCGCTGAAAATCTATATCATTACGAGAATACTGAATGTCCACCAGCTTACGTAGAAGCTGATTGCGTTCAATCTCCATTTCAGTACGTAAAGACAGCACAAGCTCTCGGTATTCCTCTGGCGAACCTAAGCCATAAATACAGGAGACACTGGCAATGATGATGACATCTCTCCGCTCAAATAATGAAGACGTAGCGGAGTGTCTCAGCTTATCAATCTCATCATTGATGCTGGCATCCTTTTCAATAAATGTATCCGTCTGAGGCACATACGCCTCTGGTTGGTAATAATCATAGTAACTTACAAAATATTCGACAGCATTATTCGGAAAGAATTCCTTGAACTCGCTGTATAGCTGACCGGCAAGTGTCTTATTATGCGCAATGACAAGTGTCGGTTTGTTCACTTCTTTAATCAGATTGGATACAGTAAAGGTCTTTCCCGTACCTGTAGCACCTAACAGCGTTTGATGCTGTTTCCCCTGATGGATCCCCTCAACAAGCTTTTCAATTGCCTTCGGCTGATCTCCTTGGGGCTGATAGTTAGAAACTAATTCAAAGCGGTCACTCACATCAAAGCCTCCGTTTCGTTACGAAATCTATCTAATGAATATATTATCATAAAAGAACACAAAAATACGAACTAAAGTTCGGCTCTTGCTTGATTTTTATTTCCAATACAGTCATACCCTCTCTTCAATACCAAATAACCCTCTTGCGAAAACCTTCCTTTCAGTATGGAACATTTTGGTGAGAGATATGCGATGAGCAGAAAAAGAGAACAAAAAGAAAGCTGCACTCACTAAAATTCGTAAGCACAGCTTAAAAACGTCACCTTTCGGCCTCACACGCTCTTGATAATCACATCAATGATGTTTTTCAGCCTTTTCTCTCTTTTCAATTTCTTTTTTAGCCATATATAATGCACCAGCTACTAAAGAAATGATATCTAATCCTACAATAAAGTAGGTTTCTGTATAGCCCTTCATATACGAGGCAAATAAAAGCGCTGCTGTTAATGCAATGCCCACATAATGATTATAAGTCACCTTTGAAAATAAAATAACGAGCAGGAAAGGAAAAACAAGTGCAAATATGGCTTTTGTAATCACAAAAACCCTCCCTCTTCATGATCTACTCCCTTGATTATAGTAAAGTTTGGCATATTGAACAATTCACAGTTTTCAATTTCCCCTATTTTTCTTTCTGTTCGGAGACTTTTGTTTTAGATATAGTAGGAAATTAGTGAGAATGTCCCCTTTGTAAAGATAGGTCTTTCCGTCTTTGACAGTCACATCCAATAAATTCTATGATTAAAATGATAGTGCGCACTATCATTTTAGAAACAATAGAGAGATAGACAAACCATTGGCTATTTGGATAAGGGGGCATTCCCATGTATTCAGTTTTATTTCATGCGGCTGAAGAATCCGCATCACTCGCAGGGGCAAAAGGCCTGAATTTAATCAAATTAAACAATCACGGCCTGCCAGTCCCAGATGGATTTATTATCAAAACCAACAGCTTTTCAAGCTTTCTTTCATATCACAACCTGCATCCAACTGAACAAAACCTTGCTGACAAAATCAAAGAAGCATCGTTTCCTTCTCAAATGGAAGCAGAACTTCTTTCGTCCTTTCAATCATTACGGAAAACTTATCCCTCAGTTGCAGTCAGATCCTCTTCTGTTGCAGAAGATCTCGAAGGCGCCTCATTTGCAGGACAGTACGAGACCTATTTAAATATCAAAACAGATGAAGAATTCTTACAGGCTGTCAAAGAATGTTGGTCTTCTTACTTTGGAGTGAGAGTAACAGAGTATAAGGAAGAGATGGATGAAAACGAGGAAGAGATGCCGCTCATGGCTGTTGTCGTTCAAGGATTGATCCATTCTGATGTCTCCGGTGTCATCTTTAGTGAGAATCCCATAACAGGAAAAACAAATGAAATGATGCTGACAGCAAGCTACGGACTAGGAGAAGCAATCGTTTCCGGGCTTGTGACACCAGACACATTTGTTATAGACAAAGAGACACTTTCTATTGAAAAATCACTTGGAACGAAAGAGCTGCAAATTATTCCTTATCAAGAAGGTGTCATTGAACAAGCAGTGACGGAGGAAATGGCTGGTCAGTTTTGCCTGAATGATGACCAACTAGTAGAAATCACGCACATCACCAAACAAGTAGAAGCACTTTATGGTCATAGCGTCGATATCGAATTTGGGATAGCAAATGGCACATTTTATTTACTTCAAGCCAGACCGATTACCGCAGCTCTCTCAAAAGCAGCAGATGAAACAGTAGGGGCTTCTTTTCAAATGCAGCCAGACGAGCTGCAGGATTTCTGGATCTCAATGGACGATCATATGCCGGGTCCAACAAGTCCTCTCTTTTCAAGTCTGATCATCCCAGCATTAAAAAGCGGTATGAAGAAAAATGGTGAAAAATATCAAGTGCCTGATCTGAATATTAAAGATATTAAGCTCTATAGAGGACATCTGTATTCATCACCGTCACTGCCTGAAGCGAGTGCAGAAGCCGCACCAGTTTTTGATGAAAGCTTATTTGAGTTATTTCCGCATCTAAGTGAACGTATGTATGAAATTTTAGAGAAAAATTTCTTGCCTTTTTACGAAAAGCTGGATCTCAAAATAAAGGAACCGATGACCATTGAAGAAGCCATCATCGGCTTCGAAGAATTAAAAGCTTTTTATATACAAGCATATGATGATCATTTTGATATTGTCATCCCTCAAGTCATTTTATCAGCTATGATTGAAGATATGCTTGTGACGTATACTGGTGATCAATCACAAGTGATCCTACTGCATGAGATGATGATAGGCGTGATGAATAAATCACTTGAAACAGATAAGAAGCTATCTGATTTTGCAAAGAGTGTCCTTCAAGATAAAGAACTTTATCAAGCATTTATAAACAATGAAAAGAATTCAGAGCTGCTTGATGCACTCACTCAATCGGAAAAAGGCAGACACTTCATTTCGACATTAGAGGAATTTCTTCAAGTTTATGGTTGGCGATCTGTGAAAAGTCATGACCTTACGGAAAAGACATGGGTGGAAAACCCTGAGTTTATCCTAGATATCATCAGAAACAACATTCAACACCAAAGTGATTTTGATGAAGAATTTGCACAAGCCGTCATCAAAAGACAAGAGACATATGAACATTTTATGAGCCAAGTGAAGGATGAAGCATTTAAAACGAAATTTGAGACACTTTACCAATTTGCTCTACAGGCTGCTAATATCCGTGATGATCATCACTTTTACATTGATGCCATGTTAGATGCTAAAGCCAGAGTATATCTATTAAAGATTGGCGAACTTCTTGTACAAAAAGGAACGCTTCCTCATCAAGAAGATCTATGGTATCTCTACGATGAGGAGGTACACACAGCGCTCACAACGTCTACATCATTTGATACAGTCATCGCACAAAGAAAAATTGACATGAAAGAGAATGAAGCCATCCAACCACCAGCTTATATGGGCACCCCCACTGAAGCTGAATTGCAGCAAGCAGAAAGAACGCTCGGTTCATTAAGAGAAAATGAAAACAACACAAGCGATATGATCTATGGAATTGGCGCATCTAGCGGTATTGTTTCTGGAAGAGTAAAAGTCATTACATGTGCTGAGGAATTCTCACAATTTCAAAAGGATGATATTTTAGTTTGCAAAACAACCACCCCTTTATGGACAAGCTTATTTAGAGATGCAAAAGCAGTCGTAACCGATGCTGGAGGCATTTTATCTCATTCAGCTATTATCGCAAGAGAGTATATGATGCCAGCTGTCCTAGGAACCCGAATAGCAACAGAAACACTTCAATCCGGTGACCTTGTGACAGTAGATGGAAGCAATGGACGTATTCAGATATTAAAACAGCATGCACGTGTCTAACTAGATCATATTGGCGGTCATAGGTTTTATCGGTATACTTACTTTGTTGCAAACACATTCATAACCTGAGGTGAGTATGCTTGTTAAAATCTACAAATCAACGAATCATTCGCGCAACAATGGATTTATTGACTGAAAAGGGCTATCAAAAAACCACAACAAAAGAAATAGCTAAAAAAGCGAATGTCAGTGAAGCAACTATTTTCCGCAACTTTAAAAACAAACGCGGCGTGATTGCTGCCATTATGAAAATGAAATCAACGCCAACAAAAACCTTAGAAGCAGAATTCAAAGGGGATTTGTACACCGATTTAAAGTTTCTCGGTTCCTATATCCTTGAACATTTAACTTCAAAAAAAGAATTTATTTATATCAGCATGCGAGAACCGGCAATGTTTAAAGATCTGACTAGTCATGAAAAAATTTATCCTCAAGAACTAAGGGAAATGCTGATACAATACTTCAAAAAGATGAGCGTTCAACAGCATGTCTTAAAAGGAAAAGAAGACATTTATGCAGACATTTTCATTAGTACGTATTTTGGTTTTTTTACTCAGCAGCTTGAGCAAGACTTCCAGCTCGTATTAACACAAAAAGAGGATTTTATTGAGACATACACACACATTTTCATGAGAGGAATTTCTCCCGCTTAAAGGGTGGAATTCTTCTTTTTCACAAAAGGTGGTATACACATTGAGGTTACAAAAAGAGAGCTTGATCATCTATTCTTTGTTACTTGGAGCTATACTAGTTCCGGTCAACTCAACGATGATCGCAGTCGCTCTATCATCCATATCAACATATTATGATCAATCCATTTCAAACATTACTTGGGTTGTCACCATTTATCTTATTGTCATGGCGGTCACCCAGCCTATCGCTGGTAAGTTAGGAGATATATACGGACACCGCCGCATGTATTTAACCGGAGTGACACTCTTTTTAATCGGCTCGATTGGCTGTGCTTTAGCACCTAATCTAGCATTTCTCATCATCTTTCGCTCCATTCAAGCAGCTGGCGGGGCTATTTTAACACCGAATAGTATCGCTTTGATTCGTGCAACAGTCTCACCCGAAAAACTGTCTAAAACAATGGGTTACTTTGGATTTGGTGCTGGTATTGGTGCCGCTCTTGGGCCTTTTATTGGATCGATTCTCATTCAGAGTTTTGATTGGCATTCTATATTCTTAGTGAATATCCCATTCCTATTTCTTACACTAGTCACCGGTGTTTTACTTATTCCAAAGGTAAAGCATACACGTATACACGCAAGAGTAGATATGATTGGTTCATTGTATTTAACCATCGGAATTGCCACAGTCATTCTATGCTCAAAAAGCCAGCTATTAAATGAATATTTCATTTATGGCATTCTAGCATTGATTGTCATTCCTTTATTTTTTAGACATGTACGGAAAGTAAAGAATCCGATCATCGATTTGTCCCTATTTAAAAACAGTTCATTTACAAATGCGAATCTATCGATCATGCTAAGTAATTTTGTGATGTATGCCATCCTCCTCATTATGCCGCTGTTTATGGAACAACAACTGGCCCTTTCTCATACACAAAGTGGTATGATTCTATCGGTATTTTCTCTTTGTATGTCTCTTAGCGGTTTATTAGGCGCAAGACTCCATCCAAAAAAAGGCGCGAAAAAAATGATTCGCTTTTCATTTCTCTGCCTCACTTTATCAGGCATCATGTTAATTACACTGAGTCAGTATCCAACATTACCACTGCTTATGGTGACACTAGTCGCGGGGGGAATTTCATCAGGGATTGGTATGACAAGTATGCAGATGGCTTCATTAACAGCTGTTGATCAAAGTTTATCTGGTTCGGCCTCTGGTATTTTCTCAACCTTTCGATATTTTGGCAGTATCATTTCGTCGACATTGATTGGTATCATGAGTGGTTTCCAATCTTTATTTATTGTATTAATGTGTGCAGGAATCCTTGGCTTCCTTTTATCCCAACGCGTCAAAACGAAATCTACCTCCCCATCATCTGGGCATTCCGCCTAATGACTCCCTGCGCTCTATGCCGATTTAGAGCGGGGGAGTTTTCATTATTTTTCTCACTGTAAGCTATAATTGGCAAAGGAATCAAATATTGAAAATCCTTTTTTAAAGATGAAAAAAAGCCATCTGACTAGATAAACAAGAAACTTTAAATCGAATTATCCTCATTCATCCACCTACATTCTGTTTTTCATCTCTTTCAGCATTGATAACTTCGATTTTTTTTCACAATTTTTGTGGTATGCTTTTTGAAAATAGAGGACTCAAAGGAGCGGAAGAATGGCACGTCTAAAATATGTTTTGATCTATTTATCAGCTCTATTGTTATTCCTGTCAGGCTGTGGAAAAGACCAGCAGTTTACTCCACCTGGAAACTCTCAATCGATCGCGGTCATCTCTCAATTAAAAAAAGCCTCCTTTTCAATCGTTGATTTACAAAAGAATAAAGTGATCTCTTCCGTTGATTTAAAACATCCGCTCACTGATCTTATCCAAATCAACAAAGACGTCATCATCGCAACTAGTAAAGAAGGAGAATCGCTTATCGAAATTAATTTAAAAAAAGGTACAGCAACAGATTATATGGATGTGAGTAAAGGACTGACTTCCCTTACATATGATGCAGTTTCTCACACCTTAATTGCAGCGGATTCACAGAAAAATGTCGTTTATTTTATTGATACGCAGCGTAAAAACATAAAAGCAACTGTGAAGACTGGAAAGTTACCTTCTTCTATGACACTTTCTCCGGCAGGTACTTTATTCGTATTAAATGCAGAAAGCCATACTGTCTCTGTTATAGATATTGAGAAGGAAAAACTTATACGTACGTTCTCTGTGCTTGAACGACCATCTGGTATTCATTTTGATGGACAGTCCATTTGGATTGGTGGTCACGGAAAGCCAGGCACCTTAAATAAAAGCATTTTTGCTTACGACCCTAAAACGGGTAAAAAGCAAAGAGAAATGAAACTAGGTGTTATGCCTGTTGCCTTCTTCTCAGAGAAAAATTCTTCTACTTTATATGTACTTTGTCATGGAGATCATACGCTATACAAAGTAGATACAGAAAAGAATAAGCAGCTTGCTTCTGTTGAGACTGGTCAAAATCCTAATTATATTAACGCTGATACCACATCAATATATGTGAGTAACTTAGATGACAATTCAGTATCAATTATCGATAAACATACATTCATGATGAAAAATCGACTGAATGTCCCATCAGGACCCTATGCTATCGTGTTGGAGGAAAAGAAATGAAAGAACAAATGCATATATTAATCGTAGACGATGAGTTCGATATGCTTGAGCTAATCGGATCCTTCTTAAGAAGACAAGGCTTTCACATTATCACAGCTAATAATGGAATGGAGGCCTTACGTCAGCTTGAAAAGGAACCCGTTGATCTTGTTGTACTTGATATCATGATGCCTGATATGGATGGATTTGAAGTCTGCCAGCGTATTCGGCAAACTTCTCAAATTCCTATCTTATTCTTAACAGCTAGAAGTTATGAAGAGGATCGAATTAGGGGCCTAGAAATTGGTGCGGATGACTACATCATGAAGCCTTTCAGTCTACGTGAGCTTGCAGCAAGAATTGAAACAACTTTGAGACGAATTAGGGGTCTTTCGCTAAAGCGCAGCCGCATACAGTTTGGTGACATGGAGATCGATCAGGATGGTAGACAAGTTTATATCCTACAGGAGCCCGTTAATTTAACTAGAAGAGAATTTGATTTACTCATGTTTCTTTTACTCAATCAAGGCCAAGTGTTTTCACGAGAACAGCTCTATCAAAAATTATGGGAATCACATTCTACGAGCGGCTCTTTACGAACAGTCGATACACATATCAAAACGCTAAGACTGAAATTAAAGGGAGCAGAACGGCATATTAAAACCGTTTGGGGTGTCGGTTATAAGTTTGAGGAGGAAGAATGAAGCCTTTATCGATTAAAAAGAAAGTGCTCTTCTTAATCCTTGTAGTGACCGGAATTGTTGCTGCCTCAGCTCTTGCCCTCACCTATTACTTATACCAGCACTTATATGTTGATAAGCAAATTGATTCCTTAAGTTTACAAGGTAAAAAGCTGGCACAAATCTATCATCAACACGGGAAGGATACGTATTTTACCGATAGAATAAAATGGTCTAACGATTCGAGTCAGGCGAACATTATTTTTACAGATGATCCAATGGAGCTTTCAAGTGGGCTTCCTTTTGATACGAACACAAATGATAATCTCATCACATTCAAAGAACGCCAAAAGCTCCTTCAAGGGGAAACCGTCGTGTTGATTAGAGAACACTCACAGTTTCATCAAGATATTCTTGGCATCGCCATCCCTGTTTTCTCAAGCAAAGATGAGCTATCGGGGACAATTTTTCTATCCATGCCCTTATCGGATGTATATGAACCTTTTGTCCAAATCAGATTGACACTTGGCATATCTATTTTATTAATCCTGCTCCTGATTTTCTTTATCGGATATAAAAGCTCCAATCAAGTCGTGCGGACAATTAATCAAATGAAAGAAATTGCGTTGGAAATGGAGTCTGGTGATTTTTCAAAACGGATGGCTGTGACCAAAAACGGTGATGAGTTAAACCAGCTGAGCCGCTCTTTTAACAAACTGTCTTCTACCCTTGAAAAAGTTGAGCAGCACCGCAGGGAATTTCTTGCGAATGTCTCCCACGAACTTCGAACTCCCCTAAGTTATATGAAAGGATATGCTGAAGGTATTGAAGAGGGCATTATTGATCAAAAAAAAGGCATGCAGATTATTCAAAACGAATCCACACGATTAAGCAGGCTCGTACATGACCTTCTGGATCTCGCGCAGTTAGAGGGAGAATCTTACCCACTAACGATGGAGCCTCTCGTCTTTGCACAGCTTATTCATGATGTTCTTGATCAAATGAAATTCATTGCTAGTCAAAAGGGAATCTCGTTCAACCGAGCACTCGAAGAGGATTGTATTATTTATGGTGACAGCGATCGACTTGAACAAGTCGTTCGTAATTTATTGGACAATGCCATCCATTACACGCCATCAGGAAAGTCGATTTCGATTGAATTATTCATTCACCAAAACATTGCTGAATTAACTATTACAGATGAAGGTAGCGGAATTCCAAAAGCAGAACTCCCTCATGTTTCTGAGCGTTTTTATCGAGTGAATAAAGCGCGCACAAGAAAAGATGGCGGCTCTGGTCTTGGACTAGCCATTGTGTATCAAATTATTAAAAAACATCGTGGCACGTTCGTTCTTCAATCTGAACAAGGCATAGGTACGACCGCTATTATACAATTACCAAGTGCAGAGAGCACTGAAATTCCGCCTGCCCCCTCGTAAAATAACATGACACCTTAAACAAAACAGCTCTTTTCTAGAGCTGTTTTTATTCAACAGAAAAATAAAAAATTGGCCTTTTTTTATTCATAATTTATTCATATTTGCTTGTTACACTTTTTTCAAGTTAAGAAAAAGGAGTGACAAACTTTTGATTAGACGCTTTCAAAAATTTGATCTTTATTTATTTTTCATATTAATTTTATCTGCCATTTTAAACATTTATAACATTTGGAACAACGATACAGTGAACGCTTATTATACCGCAGCGGTCACAAGTATGATGCAAAGCTGGCATAATTTCTTCTTTACTTCGTTCGATCCCTCAGGTTATGTCACGGTGGATAAACCACCGCTCGCCTTCTGGCTGCAAACGATCAGTGCCAAAATTTTCGGACTGCATGGCTGGAGTGTGATCTTACCCCAAGCTTTAGCTGGCATTGGATCAGTTTATTTAATCTATCGCCTAGTCAAACCTACATTTGGGCAGGCTGCTGCAAGACTGTCAGCACTCATTATGGCGTGCACACCAATCGCAGTTGCTGTATCTCGTACAAATAACATTGACAGCTTACTCGTTTTTATTCTTTTACTCGCAACAGCCATGATGTTCAAGGCTGTAAAACAGCAGAAGGTACTTTGGGCAATTGCTTCTTTTGCAATGATCGGTATCGGTTTTAATACAAAAATGCTTCAAGCGTATATGATTGTACCGGCTCTCGTCTTGTTTTACATCATCGCCTTCCGAACGACATGGAAGAAAAAGTTGTTATCACTATTGATCTCAATGATTGTTCTTTTAAGTGTATCTGCTTCTTGGTCTATAGCGGTTGATCTCACATCCAAAGATAATCGTCCTTATATGGGATCAAGTCAATCGAACTCAGCACTAGAATTAGCCTTTGGTTACAACGGTCTTCAGCGGTTAACTGGACAACAGTCTGGCGGGAGAGGCGGTACAAATCAGGGGGAGGGGCAGCCACCTTCACAGCAGGGTGATCAGCAAAATGACAATGAATCATCCAACATGACTCAGCCGCCATCCAGTGGTAATCAAAACAACTCAGACAATTCAAACCAATCATTCAACCAGCAACAGACTTCAATGCAAGGACCACCACGCAGTGCAGGCGGTAATAGTGATGGACCTCCAAATGGCGGGGGCGGAAAGATGGGAAGTGGTTCTGGCATGTTTGGAACAGGAACAAAAGGGCCATTACGTCTGTTCCAATCTGAATTGTCCGATCAAATCAGTTGGCTGCTTCCATTTGCGCTCTTCGGTGCGATTGGTATCTTCTTCTCGACAGTCTTTGAAAGAAGACGTCTCAATACAAAACAAAAAGAAACACTATTTTGGTTAGCTTGGCTTATACCCGTTGCTGCATTTTTCAGTATAGCAGGATTTTTTCATCACTATTATTTAATCATGCTGGCACCGCCAATTGCTGTATTAGCAGGAGCCGGCTGGGTTTCTATGACTCAATTGTTCCAAACAGGAACTGGCTTTAAAAAATGGCTGCTTCCTATTGCGATATTCGTCACAACCGCATTTGAAATCCTTATCCTATCCACATTTACAAGCACGATCGGTCTTGGACTAAGCGTTGCAGTCGGTATCATTGGTATTGGAACGATCCTTTCTCTACTTTTGATAAAAGGAAAAGAAAAACTAAAACAATTCGTGTCTCTCATCGCCATCCTTGGCATGATGATTGCACCACTATACTGGGCAAGCACACCTCTTCTTTATGGAGGAAACAGTATGCTTCCAGAGACTGGTCCTCAGCTTGCAACTTCAAGTGGCAGCATGAGTTCACAAGTCAATGAAAAGCTGATCAGCTATCTTGAAAAAAACAATACGGGAGAAGAATTCCTATTCGGAACAACAGATGCAACCACTGCTTCGCCTTACATTATTAAAACAGGAAAAGCTGTTATGGCATTAGGTGGATTTAGTGGATCTGATAACATTCTCACACTTAGTGAATTCAAGCAGTTCGTCAAAGACGGTAAAATCAAATACTTCTATCTTTCTGGTATGAGAGGCGGTAGCTCTGACATTCTCACTTGGATTCAAAAAAATGGAAAAGAAGTAGCTACTTCTAACTGGCAGAACAGCTCTACATCCAAAACGAATCAGCAAACAGACAGCTCAGACAGCCAACAATCAGAACAAAATAATCAGTCTAATGGACGAATGGGCGGAATGGAGAGCGGCACTCTTTATAAACTATCCGTTGATTAATTCATCTATTAAAGGGAGGAACGATGATTGATGGAAAAGAACATACAATATTCTATTGTAGTCCCAGTGTATAATGAAGAGCTTGTGATTCATGAATCGTATCAGCGCCTTAAGACCGTCATGGATTCAACGGGAGAAGCATATGAGCTTCTCTTCGTCAATGACGGCAGTATGGATCGTACAGCTGAACTGATTAAAGGGTACTGCCAGACCGATTCGAATGTGAGACTTATTGATTTTTCTCGTAACTTTGGACATCAAATTGCCATTACAGCGGGAATGGATTATGCAAAGGGAGAAGCTGTCGTAGTGATTGATGCGGATTTACAAGATCCACCTGAATTAATTTTAGACATGATTGAAAAATGGAAGGAGGGCTATGAGGTCGTATACGCAGTCCGTTCCAAGCGAAAAGGCGAAACAGTTTTCAAAAAGTACACCGCTTCCCTTTTCTACCGAGTGTTACGTCAAATCACCGAAGTAGATATTCCTATTGACACCGGCGACTTTAGACTGATGGATCGTAAAGTATGTCATGAAATGAGAAAAATACGAGAGAAAAACCCATTTGTCCGCGGATTAGTGAGCTGGGTCGGTTTCAAACAGGTTGCGGTAGAATATGTTCGGGATGAGCGGCTGGCAGGAGAAACAAAGTACCCTCTCAAAAAGATGCTCAAGCTCTCAATGGATGGGATCACATCTTTTTCTTACAAACCTTTAAAGCTAGCCAGCGTGACAGGTATTGCACTTTCAGCTATTGGCTTCATATCGATGTTTCTAGTTTTATATTTAAAACTTTTTACAAACAGCACCATCACCGGCTGGAGTTCATTAATTGTCATTCAGCTATTCTTTAGCGGGATTATCCTCTTTATGTTAGGCATGATCGGAGAGTATATTGGCCGAATTTACGATGAAGCCAAGGACCGGCCGCTTTATATCGTCAGAGATAGCTATGGCCTTCAGGCTAAGCCACATCCAGTTCAATCCCCTGTACATTTCAAGCAATATAAACAGCATTAAAAAAAGCGCGCGAGACCTCTTCAGAAGGTCCTGCACGCTTTTTAGCTTATACGGCTGTTTCAAACCGTTTTCTATTAATAAAGAAAGAAAGTGTAATGATTAAATAAATGCACATTGTGACCAGCGTTTGGACAATTGGTGTATTTAATACAACGCCGACAAAAATGGCCATGATCGCAATGACGGAAAACCACGTTGTGAAAGGATACAGCTTCACGCGATATCCGCCTGGCTGTGCGACGCTTCGAGATTTCAAATGACCAACGGCAATGATAAACCAGATGAATAGAACTGTGTAACTTAAAGAGCCCATCAAGTAATTAAACGTTTGACTACCTACAAAAAGAGAAATCAATACAGCTGCATACAAGGTAGATGTACATACAAGAATCGCTCGAACAGGCACTTGTTGTTTTGACAGTTTAGAGAATCCTTTCCATACACGGCCATCCATTGCCTGTGTAAATAGTACTCTTGAAGAAGCGTACAGACCAGAGTTCATAGAAGACAAGATTGCTAATAAAATAATCCCGTTCATAATATCACTTGCATATGGCACACCAATCGTTGCAAACACCGTAACGAATGGGCTCACTTGTTCATTGTTTACTTGATTCCAAGGAATTAAGCTGACGATGATGAAGAACGGAAGTACATAAAAACCGATGATTCGTACAAATGTACTTTGAATGGCTTTTGGGATGACTTTTTCAGGGTTTTTCGTTTCTGCTAATGTCACCCCAATCATTTCAGTTCCGCCATATGAATACACAACAACTAGCATTGCCGCAATTAAGCCGCCCGTTCCATTCGGGAAAAATCCTCCGTGGTCGGTTAAGTTGGATAATCCAGGTGCTGCATGCTGTCCGAATGAGACAAACAGCATCGTTAACCCAATGATAATAAATAAAAGAATGACAGCAATTTTAATAGAGGCTAACCAGTACTCTGTCTCAGCAAACATTTTGACTGAACAAACATTGATCAATGTCACAACAAGTGAAATGATTAACACAAGTGTCCAAATTGGTACTTGTGGGAACCAGTACTGAATAAAGATGGCAGACACGATCGCTTCTGCTGCAATGTTTAACACCCACATTTTCCAATAGATCCAATCTAAGAAATAGGCGGGGTATTTGCCTAACACAGGTTCAATTAAATCACGGAATGTTCTAGCGCCAGGTCGTGCAACTGTCATCTCGGCAAGTCCTTGCATAATAAATAATAAAATAAGACCACCAATCATATATGCCAAAATGACAGCAGGACCCGCGATATCAATGGCAGAACTGCTTCCTTTAAACAGACCAGCACCGATGGCACCGCCAAGTGCGAGCATCATGATATGCCTTGACGTCATTGTTCGTTTTAACTGCACATGTTCCTTTTCCATTTTCTATAGCTCCTTTAAATTTGAATCTTCAGACAAAAATAAGATAAAAGCATATAAAAAGGCCAGTCATCTCCTTGAAGAGACGACTGACCTTGCAACCGCGTTACCACTCTTATTGACTCAGACATAGCTGAATCCAACTTGAAACCCGATAACGGAGGTCACACGTAAAGACTTACTATTTATTCAGTCTTGCCGCTCCTTGAGCGAGTTCAATGATTCGTTTTACTGCGTTGCACCACCCCGCAGCTCTCTTAGAAAACGGATATTCATTTACTATTCTCAAGTCAAAGCGTTTTATAGTCAATTTGTCTATTTATCAAAGATTTTATTTTTTAAATATACTGACTAACCACGCAATTGTCAACAGCCTTTTTCAGACATTTCCTATTAACGAATCCAAACGGCTACTTCATCCATCGGACGACGTGTTTTGCCGCGCTTTGGCTCGATGACGCGATACCCAAAGGCAGCCATGACAGAGATGTCGTACTGACCATCTTCGAGTAATCCTTCCTCCTCAAGCATACGATGAATTTCGTCGTAGCTGAATCCCTCAATAGGGCAAGAATCAATGCCAATTTGTGCCGCGGCCGTCATCATATTACCGAGAGCAATATACGTTTGTTTAGAAGCCCAATCGAAGAGCGTACGGTCAGTTTCCATCAAATGAAGATCATTCTCTTGGAATTGTTTGTAGCGTCCTTTTACCATCTCAAACGTTTCGTCTGTCATTCCCTTGATTTCCTTGTTGATATACTCTGCATATGGTGAATCATAACGGGCGTCTGTTCTTGCCAAAATGATCACAAAATGGCTGGCAGTTGGCAGCTGCTTTTGCGCACCCCATGTATATTCTTTTAATTTCTCTCTAAATGATTCATTTTGAACGACGAGGAACTTCCAAGGCTCAAATCCGACAGAGCTTGGGGAAAGTCTTCCTGTCTCTAAAATGAACGCAAAATCATCTTCTGGAATCTTTTTCGTTGGGTCAAACTCTTTTGTCGCATGACGGAATTCATACGCCTCAATGATTTCTTTTTTTAATTGCTCTTTGTCTCGCATGGTATTCATCCTTTCTACTGAACGATTAGGGTGTGAAGTTTCACCAATCCAATTTCTTTCCATTCCCATATAGAAATAGTTATGATAAGAAAACAAACAACCCGAATGTGTGATGTGATATCTCTATGGTAAAAGAAAAGCTTCCCATGATTCAAGTACGCACATTTTTGTTCGTTAGGTACAATCATGTTCGTTTATCACCCATTTCGCCTTAGAAAGGAGTGTAAAAAGATGAGTGCACCATCCAATCCAGTCAGTATTGTCAATCATGGCTGTCCCGTTTCAACCACCTCGAGTGTAATAGGAGGAAAATGGAAAGGAGTGATCCTTTATCATTTGACTTGCGGTCCAAAACGATACAATGAATTACGCCGACTTCTACCAAGAATTTCTCAGCGTGTTCTTACGCTGCAATTGCGTGAGCTAGAACAAGATGGCGTTGTTCACAGAGAAGTCTATGAGGAGGTCCCTCCTCGTGTTGAATATTCACTCACTTCTCTAGGAGATACGTTAAAACCTATCATCTTCGCTATGCGTGAATGGGGCGAATCCTATGGAAAAGAAGCGCGCCCAAAAGAAAAAAGCTGCCATCTCTAGCAGCTTTTTTTATGATGAAATCGCCGTTGATTCTTGCTGTGGATCATCCTTCACAAACAGGATGCCAAGCTGATGATGCTCCCCTTCGTAAGAAGCGCGTTTCTCAAACCTTGTCTGACCATTCAAGCCAATGATCTCAAGCTTTGTCAGAGCACGATTGGTTTGAAGGGCTTCGTAAAATTCCGAAACGGTTTTGACTTCTATTCCATTCACCTTTGTAATGACTTCTCCGATCTCAAGCTTTAAATCAGCTGCAGGTGTATTCGGAATGATTCCGAGCACCATTAGCCCTTGATTACGTTTAGAGAAGTAGAATGGAGCCGCATTGTCGTTGACTCTCTGTTTCCATGAAAGGAAAGCTCTTCCGGCAATCGCTATGAATACAGCTCCCCATGCAATCGGCTCAAACCAAATACTTGCAGCACCTAGTAAAGCAACCACGAGCCCAAGCATGAGAATACGCCGTGCTGTAATTTGAATGCTAACAATTGGCAGTGATCCTTGAATCCGCTGCCCAAAACCGAGAATGTATGGAATCAAAATAAATGAAAAGCTTTGATCGTGCACTTGAAGCACTGGCCACCATGGCAGAGAAGAAGTAAATTCACCTGCCGGCATCAGCAAAACAAGCGGTAAAAGCCATAGGCGGTTTGCCCGCTGCTGGCCAATCAAAAGTCCTCTCGCACTCATCACCATTGCAGGCGATGTTCGTAAATGTGCCGTTCGATAGGCTAGAATCCCCTCGGTCATTAATAAAAGACCTAGCAAAATAACAACGGCTGATGCATTCATCATTGAGAGCTGCGGCAGCCATGAATGGCTCACTTGGAAATACAACAGGCCAAGCGCCGCAATAAAACTGAAACCGAGTGTGTATGCAGACGAAAGCGCACTCGCCTTAAAGAATAAAGAGAAAACGATGGTCATCGCTGCAATCATCACGATGAATCCAGGCGGGAGGGCAATCCCTAAGCCTACTGAAATAATCGATAGGCAAATTCCTAGAATCCATCCTTTTGAATATGTAAATTTAAGTTCATCGTATACATCTTCTATTCTCGTTTGAAACGCTTTTCTCTCCCGCTTTACGCGGATGTAGCCATGTAACAGGCTGATTAATATCATGAAATAAAAAAGAGGGTGGATTAAAAACAGACCGACCGCTTTTAATCCAGCTCCCATCCACTCCGAGCTCATTATCGTTCACCGCCCAAGTCAAGCATTTTCTCTTATTCTATCAAATAAATCGATGCTTGACACCAGGTTTATTTCTCCTGATTCATCCAAAGTGTGACATTCGACAGTGAAAAATCTTTTAAGTAGTGATTGACATCTACATCTAGTATGCCGCCAAGCAGCTGCATCGATCTCTTGATGTCGGTTAAGTTTATACCAAGTCTCTTATGATTATCCATTAAATAATTGAAGTATATCTCAGCACAGTCTTCATCGATTTCGTCGACTGATTCTACCGTTGTGTAATTGACCAAGTACCTGCTTAACAGCATGAGCAGACTTAATGCCTTTGTAGCGGAAAACGTCACATCTTTCGTACGACTCTTAAGCTCCTCTACCAACTCGTAATATTTTTTCTCTCTCACAATACTTGCCCTTTTCAATTGTGTACCCCCATTTACTAGTTCTTTTAAGAAAAGCGCAAACCTCGGTACAGCTCAATGCTCAAGCTGAATATCCGCAAAAAATAAAATATTTAAAATGAGTGCTACTTTATATTGTAAGAATTATTTATGTAACATACAACTTTCAAAAGTTTCATTTTCATGACATGTTTAAATCAACAGAAAGTCTCTTATATAAATATGTTATCGGGTAAAATCGAAGGAATGTTATGTTTTTTGTAAAATAAATGAATATATTTCTCGATATAATTTATTTTTAAGAAGAAACTATTACATGTTTGTGACACTTATGAACCAAAAAAAGAGGCATTTATTCGCCTCTTTATTTTTTAAGATATAGTGCTTTTAGTGCAGTTTGCAGTTGAAGATCATTTTTTTCATAGGATTTCACTTCATCCACCATTTTGTTCATCATTTTCGCTGTCTTCAGGTCAATTACACCTGATTTATCGAGATTGTATGTGCTTTGGAAGGCTAATACCGCCTTTTTCGTTTCTTCATCAAAGTAGCCGTCTACTCTGCCGGGGTCGAATGACAATCCCTTTAATAGCGTCTGTGCTTGTCTCACTTCTTCATTGTTCATATCAAGCTGAAGAGGTTCTTTCAGTTGAAGCGGTCCTACAGTAAAGTAATCTGGCTGATGAATTGCAATCGTTGGTACGACACCTTTTTTGTGAATCCAATTTCCTTTTGGCGTGAGCCATTTATACAGCGTTAATTTAATGTTACTGCCGTCACCCATTGGAACCGCCTGCTGCACAGTGCCTTTCCCGAATGAGACATCACCGACGACTTCATATTTTCCGGCTTCTTTCATCGCACCAGCTAGTATTTCAGAAGCGGATGCACTCCCTTTATCAATTAAGACATTAACTGGGTAAGGTTTCTGTTCCTTCCGCTTTGAAAAATATCGTTTCCTGTCGCCGTTCCGCTCTGCAATTTGAATATAAGGTTGATCTTTTGTAATAAAGTGCTTCAAAATATCTTCTACACTTTGCAGATAGCCGCCAGGGTTTCCTCTTACATCAAGCACAAGACCTTCTATGCCCTTTTTCTCGAGTTGTTTCAGGCTTGACGTGAAATCCTTCGCAGTATCTTCTGAAAAGCTTGAGATCGCGATATAGCCTGTTTTATGTCCATTTACCTCTTTCACAGAGGAAGTCACGGTTTCAAGTGGGATTTCTTCTCGTTTGATTTGGAATGTTAACTCTTTTTCAATCCCATTTCGTCTGATTTTCAGAGCGACGGATGTTCCTTTTTTCCCTCTAATTTTCAGTACAGCATCATTTAAGCTTTTTTCTTTCATCGACTCACCATCAATGCTGATGATTTCATCTTTCGGCTTTAGACCTGCTTTTGCTGCAGGAGATTTTTTAAAGGCAGAGACGATAATGATTTTTCCTTCATCCATCCCTACTTCTGCCCCAATTCCCTCAAAAGAAGAATCAAGCGAATCAGAAAATTGCTTGGCGGTTTGCTTGTCCATGTATACTGAATACGGATCATTTAAAGTTGAAAGCATTCCTTGAATGGCGCCTTCCAGCAGCTTTTGGCGATCCACTTCCTCTACATATTCATTCGAAATAAGGTCATAGGCTTTCTCGATTTTCTCCATCCCATTCTCTTTCGCCTTATCACTTGATTGAGCTTGTCCAGCCACTGCAACAGCTGCTTGCGGAGACTCCGCATGAGTTCCCTCTTTATGCGTCATCACCCCTGCACTAATTAGTAGAACGACACTTGCCATAATAGATGCAATTTGTTTTTTCATATTTGGCCTCCTTCTTCAACTCTTCCTGATGACCTGAGTTATTATATGCCAGAAGAAGGGATTTCATGTAAAGACATTCTGCCGCGAAGGCTTGACTAATTATTTTATTAGGTGTAATTTTTATTTTGTTATGATCGAGAAGGAGTCTTCGCTATGTATATTATATTGACGATGCTATTATTAGGAATTTTATTAGGTTTTGTAGGAGCAGGCGGAGCTGGTTTTGTCATTGCTTTGCTTACGTTAATTTTTGATATCCCTATCCATACCGCACTTGGGACGTCTTTAGCCGCAATGGCATTTACGACGTTATCTGGTGCATACAGTCACTACCGGGAAGGGAATATTCAGCTGAAATCTGGTTTGATCGTTGGAGCTTTGGCTTGCGTGGCTTCCTTTGCAGGAGCTAAGATTGCTCCTTTTATTCCAGAAGGAAATCTGCACTATTTAACAGCTGGCATGCTCTTTTTATCCGCTGTGTTTATGATGATCAAATTATTTGTTCTGAAGGAAGAAACTGAGCAGCAACCACTTTCTTCACGTCAGCTGCTCGTAAGGGGAATTATTTTAGGACTTGTATCCGGTTTGCTGTCAGGTATGTTTGGTATCGGGTCCGCACCATTTATCCAAGTAGGACTTTTGATTTTACTGAGACTATCCATTCGACAGGCAGTTGGCACAACGATGCTTGTCATTATTCCGATTTCCATCGGTGGTGGAATTGGATATATTACAGAGGGCTATGTTGATTTTATCTTGCTGATTCAAATTTTAATCGGAACAGTATTAGGCGCATATATTGGCGCAAAATTTACACGCCTTGCACCGAAGCTCTTATTGAAATCGGCTGTACTGTTAACACCTATTATTGCCGGTTTACTGCTGTTATTTTAATGTTATTTAGAATAAGAAAAGCCGATAACATGATGTTATCGGCTTTTTGTTTAGCGGATATATTGCGCTGGATTGACTGCATTTGATTTTGCGCCATTCCATAATCCTTTGTGAATTTCAAAATGGAGATGCTGACCATGAGACTGGCCTGTATTCCCCATATATCCTAGAAATTGTCCTTGCTCGACTCTCTGCCCTGTGGACACACTTCTTGTAGACAGGTGGGCATAAACCGTTTGATACGTCTGTCCATTGATATTATGTGTAATGAATATCACATTTCCGTAGCTTGATGAGTAGCTTGAGTTCGTGACTGTTCCAGATGCAGCTGCGACGACAGATACTGTACCTTTTGCTGCAATATCTAATCCGAAGTGGTTTCCGCCAGAACGTCCACCAAAGCCAGATGAGAATCTGCCAGCAGCTGGTTTAATAAAGCCAGAGCTGCTGGCTGGTGTATCAGATACTTGATCTGATCCGCCACTTTGAGGTGCAGGTGCACTTTTTTCAGCAGCTGCTTGTTCTGCTTTCTTCGCTTCTTCTTTTTGGCGGCGTGCTTCCTCAGACTTCACAGCCGCTTTTTGGTTTGTTAGAATTTCTTGCTCATTTTCAAGTTTGCCTAATTCTTCATGGGCATGGTTCTTTTTATCTGTTACATCCCCTAAGATTTTCTCTTTTTCTTTTTGCTGTTTAGACAAATCCTTTTTCAACTCTTCTAGCTCTTTCAGAGATGTTTCAAGTCCACTTAGCTGATTATTTAGCTCTGCTTCTTTTTGCTCCACCAGCTTTAAATCATTTTCATGTTCTGTAATCATGTCTTTGTCTGCTTCGACAATGGTTGTGACAGCTCCAACACGACCGACAAAATCACTAAAGCTGCGAGCACCCAGCAGCACATCTAAATAGTTGATCGTACCGCCGCTTTTTTGCATCGAACGAATTCGATCTTTGAAAATAGCTTTTCTTTTTTCAATTCGATCATTGATGACTTGAATGTCTTTTTTTAGTTTCTTGATCTCTTGTTTCGTTTGTTTGACTTCTTTTTCTTTTTCTGCAACTTTTTCAGTTGCTGCACTTACTTTGTGGTCAATCTTTTCAATTTCTTTTTTGAGCTTTGATTCTTTCTTTTCAAGCTTAGCCAGCTCTGATTTCTTTTTCTTCAAAGTTGATTCAGTCTTTGATGTTTTCTCTTCGATTTGTTGACGTTTTTGATCTAGGTCTTCGTATGCGAATGCACGATTCTCGTTCCCTGGAATATATAGCCACGTTGTTCCAATAAACGCTGCCATTCCAGCCATCATCAGCTTTCTTTTCAAAACGATATTCCCCTCCTATGACAACTATCGACATGAAGAGTCGACCGGATGAATCGGTTCAACCGGTCACACCTTCTATCTAATTCTCGAGTGCTGCCATCAAAAATAGATTTATACTTTTAAGAATTTACGGATGGACGTCAAACTTCCCCATACACCAATGATTGCACCGATCAAAAGAAGGACCAGTGACACTTGATAAACAAACGGGTTATATGGAAGCATGGAAATAAATGAGCCTTGTACTCTCGGTGCCACCCAGCCCACTGCATATTGATATGTGCCAAGCAGAAGTGCAATCGGTATAATGGAACCAAATACACCAAGCAGTAATCCTTCAATAAAGAACGGCCAGCGGATAAACCAGTTCGTTGCACCTACAAGCTTCATAATCTCGATTTCTTTACGTCTAGCAAAAATGGTAATTTTGATCGTATTTGAGATCAAGAACATGGCTGTAAATAAAAGCCCAATGATGAGCGCAATCCCTACATTTCGCGCCACTCCGACCACATTAAAGAGTCGGCTGACTTCTTCTTTACCGTAGGTTACTTTATACGTACCTTTTAGGTTTTCTAATTTTTTCGCTACTTTTGGTGTATCGTGTGGATCTGAAGTTTTCACAATAAACGCATCGTTTAATGGGTTTTCTTGATCAACAAGTCCCATGGATTGTCCATTTTCACCAAAGCTTTTAATCAGTGCTTTGAGCTCATCATCCTTGGATGAGTATTTCACATCACTGATTTCAGGAATCTTCTCAATTTCTGCTTTTAATTCATCCTGCTGCTTTTGATTCGCGGTTAAATCGATCAGAACTTTTACTTCTACTTCTTTCTCAGCGTTCGATGCCATGTTATTCAAGTTGAGCATAATGACAAGAAAAACCCCAACTAAAATCAATGTGACAGTGACCGCACTAATTGATGCAAATGTCATCCACGTGTTTCTTCCAAGTGAACGGAAGCTCTCACGTAAATGCCGCGAGAGAGTTTTAATCATAAATGCCGTACTCCCCTCTTGCTTCGTCACGCACAATCATTCCATCTTCGATTGCGATGACGCGTTTCTTCATGCTGTTTACAATCTCTTTGTTATGTGTTGCCATGACGACTGTTGTTCCTCGGTTATTAATCTCTTCGAGTGTCTTCATGATTTCCCAAGATGTGTCTGGATCAAGGTTTCCTGTCGGCTCGTCCGCTATGACTACCTCAGGACTATTCACGATCGAGCGAGCGATCGATACACGCTGCTGCTCACCGCCAGAGAGCTGGTCAGGAAATTGTCGTGCTTTGTGCTTGAGTTGTACCAAATCAAGTACATCCAGCACCTTTTTCTTAATGATTTGAGGCTGTTCCCCAATGACTTCAAGAGCAAATGCCACGTTCTCAAACACCGTGAGAGTTGGAAGTAGTTTGAAATCTTGGAACACTACGCCAATTTCTCTTCTTAAGTAAGGTATTTCTTTTTCCTTAATTGAGCCTAAATCTTTGTTATTAATTAAGATTTTCCCTTTGCTTGGCTTCTCTTCACGATACATCATTTTGATGAATGTGGATTTACCAGCACCACTGGGACCAACAACGTACACAAACTCTCCTGGGTGAATAGAGACATTGATTCCATTGATCGCCTTTACACCGTTAGGATAGATCTTGTAGACTTCCTTCATTTCAATCATGTAATCACCTAATCTTTTCTTATTGCTGACTAACAGCTTATCATGATGTTTTGACAGTCATCGTCAAAACACGTTATGTATGGTCACGCACATACCCTTCGATACGTACAAGCAATTTATGTCCTTTTCATCCAAAAAGATGAAAAAATTGAATCGTCTAAATTTCAACAACTCCAATTATACGTCATGATTCGACGCAATGGTATTACATTTATATTTCAAAACTTATAGTTAAAAGGTAAAAAGGACATTCAAAACCGAAAAACATGTCTTTTTACCCTTATTTTTTAAATAAAATTTAATATAATGCGTTTTCATACTATTCAAAAGTCTTTTTCTACATATAAAAATAAAAAAACCTTGTCGATTAGACAAAGGTTTTATTTTTTCTCTGCAAGCCATTTAGCTACTTCTTTCGCTTGCTTCTCATCTACCATTCCGCTTGGCATAGAGCCTTTACCATTGTGTGCAATATCTGCAATTTGGCTTTCATTGTATTTTTTCCCTACTTCTTTCAGGCTTGGTCCGCCTCCGCCAGATAGGTCTTTCCCATGACAGCCAATACAGTTTTGCTGATAAATTTCCTCACCACTGCTCACGTTTGAGGCGCTTTTGCTGCCTTCTTTGTCACTGCTGCTTGAATTTCCTCCACAAGCCGCCAGCACAAGCAGCATCGCTGCAAACAGCATCGTTAATCCGCTTTTTTTCATCTTATTCCCTCCCTTACAATCATTTGGTCATCGCTATTATATCCTTGTTTACGCCCTTTTAAAACCCTCACCAAGTACCTCTTTTGCATCCATTACGATGACAAATGCTGATGCATCGATTGCTTTCACCACTTGTTTCAACTTTGTGAATTGTGACTGCCCAACGACACACATAAGAATTGGACGGTCATGGTCAGTATATCCTCCGACGGCTGAAATCTTTGTGACACCACGGTCAATTTGATCAAATACTGCCTGTCTAACTTCATCCTCATGCCCTGTAATGATCATTGCCATTTTCGAATGACTGAAGCCGGCCTGTACGACATCAATCGTTTTACTTGAAATAAACACACCAATGACAGCGTACAGCCCCTCTTCAATCCCAAAAACAGTCATCGCAGCGAGAACAATTAAGCCATCCATCATCGCTAAACAAGTGCCAAGCGTGAGGCCAGTATATTTATTGATGATTTTAGCAGCGAGCGCCGTTCCACCTGTTGATCCGTTTCCAAGGAATACGAGCCCTATTCCTATCCCAATCACTACTCCACCGAATATGGCTGCTAAGAGCGCTTCATGGGTTACAGGTGCAATATGCCTTGTAACAAATACCATCAAAGGTAAGAAAATAGATCCAACGAGCGTTTTCACGCCAAATGTACCACCTAATAAATAAAAACCAGCGATAAACAGTGGAATGTTGAGCCCCCACTGCACATATGCCGCCTCAAAGCCGAATGACTGCATAATCGTACTAATACCGCTCACACCACCTGCGGCAATCTGATTCGGTAATAATAACGTGTTAAATCCGATCGCCACAATGGCTGATCCGATTAAAATGAACAAGTAATTTTTCGCTTCAATCCATAATTGTGAATGTCCCTGCTTCATGTCTTTCTTCCTCCGTTACTTCTGAATGCACACCTATTTTAAGCCCTCCTATTACGAATGTAAATAACAGCCAAATGCAGTGCTAATGGATTAATACTTTATCACACAAACGGATCAGCGTACTTGCCGTTTGGCACATGAGTAAATGATGGTATATTTAATATGTACATGAGAAAGAAGGGACATGCGATGAAGAAAATACTGAAGATCATAGGCATTACATTACTTGCACTGATCATTTTGGCTTTTGGTGCTTTCTATACATGGAGCCGCTTTACATACGGACCATCTGCCGCATTAAAAAAGCAAGTGAACATCGAGCAAGTAGAACATAAAAACGATGTATATACATTTGCATCAACAAAAAGCGATACGGGCATCATTCTCTATCCAGGAGCCAAGGTAGAACCACTTTCGTACGCCTATATTGGGAATGAATTGTTGAAAAAAGGCTATTCAGTCTTTATCCCTGACATGCCTTTTTCGTTTGCGATTTTTCATACAAATAAAGCACAAGATATCATGAAAGATCATCACACGATCAAACACTGGTATATTGGAGGACATTCACTTGGTGGAACAGCTGCCGCTATGTTTGCAGAAAAAAAACTGAGCAAGCTCGACGGTCTTTTTTTCCTTGCGTCTTATCCAGCATCAGATAATCTGAAATCATCGTCCTTAAACGTCCTGTCTATATCAGGTGAAAAGGATGGACTTGCGACGCATGAGAAAATCAAGAAATCGAAAACAAATTTGCCATCTCAAACCATTTATCATGAAATAAAAGGCGGGAACCATGCTCAGTTTGGCATGTACGGTAAACAAAAAGGTGATCAGCCAGCGAATATTCCAGCCCTTACACAGCAAAAGGAGATCATTCAGACGATGCTTGAATGGCTACCACCAGCAAAAAAGCTCCCGTAATGGGAGCTTTTCATTTTTACTTTTTCGTCGCTTCTAAAAACTCTTCAGCATCTGCTACAGCCAGGCTAATGGCTTCCTCCCAAAAATCTTTTTGGGTAAGATCGACACCTAAGTGCTTAAAGGCCAAATCTTCTACTGTCATTGAAGCTGTATCCTTTAATAATGCAATGTATTTTTCTTCAAACGAAGTACCAGCCTCCAAGGCTTTTGCATAAATCCCTAGTGAGAACATGTAGCCAAATGTGTATGGGAAATTATAAAACGGAACACCCGTGATATGGAAATGCAGTTTAGACGCCCAGAAATGCGGATGGTATTCATCTAATGAGTCGCCAAAGGCTTCTTTCTGCGCTGCTACCATCAGCTCATTCAAACGGTCCGCCGGCACTTCTCCTTGTTTTCGCTCTTCATAAAAGCGCTGTTCAAATAAGAAACGAGATTGAATGTTCATGAAAAATGCGACACTCCGCTGCAGCTTATCCTCTAACAAACTGAGACGTTCCTCTTCATTTGCCGCTTCTTTTAATGAAGCATCAGCCACAATCATTTCTGCGAATGTCGACGCCGTTTCAGCGACATTCATCGCATATTTGCGATTAAGAATGCGAACATCCTGCATCACTTCCTGATGGAAAGAATGACCAAGCTCATGCGCGAGTGTCGCCACATTGGATGGACTTCCTGAGAAGGTCATAAAAATACGCGACTCTCCGCTGTCAGGGAAATTTGTACAAAAACCGCCTACTCGTTTGTTCGGGCGATCCTCAGCTTCTACCCAGCGTTCATTAAAGGCCTTTTCTGTAAAGGCAGCAAGCTCCGCTCCA
Organism: Bacillus pumilus; assembly: GCF_009937765.1. Classification (NCBI taxonomy): domain Bacteria; kingdom Bacillati; phylum Bacillota; class Bacilli; order Caryophanales; family Bacillaceae; genus Bacillus; species Bacillus pumilus. Next base: position 925,997 of record NZ_CP047089.1, read on the forward strand.
AACCCAGCGAAATGTTTCACAATAAAAGCCGCTGCTTCCTGATACGGATAAATCTTGGTCTCACTACCAATAGGAGCCCCAACATCAAACCAGCTTAGCTTATCCACTCCTAGCATATCAGCCTTTCGATGTAAGTAATCAATAAATGGTTGCTTATGTTCATCTATCACAGACCACATGGCATCAAGGGTCTCTTGTTTCATCCGGCAAATATCAAGCGGCTCTTTTAAAATATGATCCCAGCCTCTTGCTTCATATACTTGCAAACGAAAACCTGCCAAATGATTGAGCGTGCTTGCAAATAGATGTTCATCCTGCGTCCATGCATGCTCTAGGTTATGGTAAACAGCCTTTCTGACTTCACGGTCTGAATCATCCATTGCATTTTCCGCTTGGCCAACAGAGATCATCTGCGTTTCACCATGTTGTTCAAACGGAATCGTAATTTTATTTACCAAGCTAGAATAAAAATCATCCCACGCATGATAGCCATCAACAGCTAGCTTTTGAATCAATGTTTCTTGTTCAACAGGCAATTGATCCTTCACGCGGTCTCTCCGTTCATTTAATATGTAGCGAACATCTGAAAAGGCCTCTGAATTCATGAGATCTTCCCATTTGCTTGGAGAAATAGCAGCAAGCGCCTGATCAAACAGCGCAAGTATGGTACCTAAATCAGCTTCCAACTTAGCAATCGTACCTCGAAGACTACCAGCCTTCATATCCTTTGTATTTTGCGATTGAAGACAGGATACAAATGAACCTGCTTGAGACAGTTTTTTATATGTGGTTTCATACGTGTCAAGGACAGACGTTAACTTATTTTCAATGTGTGTATCTTCTTTGGAAAAGGCATCGACCTTTTGTCGTAATTCATCTAATAGCTGCTCAATGTGTTGCAAGTATGTTTTGAATGCTGGTGAAGAACTGCCTCCTTTAAAAAAGGCATCTAAATCCCACGTCTCTTGTAATGTTGTTAATCCCAAAATATTTCCCCCTTTATTTGCTAATTTCATCATACAAAGGATATAGAGTCAGTATGGCGTATGTATTCCTTTATATTCATTATATTTTCTCACAATAAAAAAAACCCGGCAAGAAGCCGAGTTTTTATGATAATTTCGAACGTAAATATGCGTCGATAAATGAATCTAAATCTCCATCCATGACTGCTTGAACATTTCCCATCTCCGTATTGGTACGATGGTCTTTTACAAGAGAATACGGATGGAATACATAAGAGCGAATTTGGCTTCCCCAGCCAATTTCTTTCTGCTCTCCTCTAATTTCATCCAACTCAGCCTGCTGTTCTTCGATCCGTCTTTGATAAAGTTTCGATTTTAGCATTTTCATCGCACGTTCTCTGTTTTTGATTTGTGATCTTTCCGTTTGGCATGTCACCACGACATTGGTTGGAATATGTGTGATACGAACGGCAGAGTCCGTCGTATTGACGTGCTGTCCACCAGCGCCGCTTGCACGATACGTATCTACTTTGATATCTTCTGTTCGAATATCAATATCGATTTCTTCATTGAACTCAGGCATGACATCACAGGAAACGAAAGAAGTATGTCTACGACCAGATGAATCAAAAGGAGAAATACGAACCAGACGATGGACGCCTTTTTCTGCTTTTAAGTAGCCGTATGCGTTATGCCCTTTGATGAGCAATGTGACAGACTTAATTCCTGCTTCATCACCAGGAAGATAATCAAGCGTTTCAACCTTAAAGCCCCTGCGCTCTGCCCAGCGAGTATACATTCTCAAAAGCATAGAACCCCAGTCCTGTGATTCAGTACCGCCTGCACCTGGGTGAAGCTCGAGGATGGCATTGTTTTTATCATATGGTTCACTTAAGAGAAGCTGCAACTCAAACTCGTTAAATTGCTTGGTTAAGTTCTTCAGCTCTTTCTCAAGCTCTACATGAAGCTCTTCGTCATAATCTTCCTTTAATAGGTCATGTGTCATTTGCAGCTCTTCATGAGATTCACTGAGCTCATGGTATGCATTCACATTATCCTTTAGCGCATTGGCTTCATTGATGACGCCTTGTGCCTTTTGCTGATCATTCCAAAAATCAGCCTCTGACATTGTCGCTTCGAGTTCTGCAATTTTGGCTTCTTTTGTTTCGAGGTCAAAGAGACCCCCTAAAATCAGCTAGCCTGCTAGCCATATTTTCAAGCTCTTGTCTGATTTCTACTAATTCCATATCCTTCACCTCATAGATGTATGGGGGCTGACATGAATAGAAAGAGGTTTTCACCTCTTTCCATTACTTATTCTGTCTTCCCATGACAATTTTTATATTTCTTGCCGCTTCCGCAGTGACATGGTGAGTTTCGACCAATGTCTACCACTTTACGTACCGGCTTCTTTTTCACTGTCTTCTCCTCATCACCCTCTTGAGGCTGATGAGCTGTTGTTTGCCCTTGAACGACTTCTTCACGCTCTAAGTTGTTTTGGATTTCTGATTTCAAGACATATTTGGCTACATCATCTTCGATTGAAGCGACCATATGCTCAAACATCGCAAATCCTTCCATTTGATACTCACGAAGCGGATTTGTTTGTGCATACGCACGTAAATGAATCCCTTGACGCAGTTGATCCATTGCATCGATATGATCCATCCACTTTGAATCCACCGCACGAAGAACGATGACTTTTTCAAATTCTCGCATTTGTTCATCGCCATATGTTTCTTCTTTTGCATCGTATTTTTCTTTAATACGATCCATAATGAAGGAGGTGATTTCATCTGCTTCTTTACCGTAAATATCCTTAACCGAAATGGCTCCTTCATCTAAATAGTTCGTGTTGATTAATTCAACAAGCCCATCTAGTTTCCATTCTTCTGGAAGCTCTTCTTTCGGCGTATAAGAACCAACAGCGCGCTCAATTGAAGACTGAATCATATTGATCACAATCGATTTTAAGTTATCAGAATCAATAACTTCAAAGCGCTGCTTGTAAATCACTTCACGCTGCTGACGAAGCACATCGTCATATTGCAGAAGCTGTTTACGTGAATCAAAGTTGTTGCCCTCAACACGTTTTTGAGATGATTCAACGGCTTTAGACACCATTTTACTTTGGATAGGCGTAGTGTCATCCATACCAAAGCGGTCAAGCATTGCCATCGTGCGCTCTGCACCAAATCGGCGCATTAATTCATCTTCCATGGAGAGATAGAATTGGGTAATCCCTGGGTCTCCTTGACGACCAGAACGTCCACGAAGCTGGTTATCAATACGACGTGATTCATGACGCTCTGTCCCAATGACAGCTAGACCGCCAAGTTCTTTGACGCCTTCGCCAAGCTTGATGTCCGTACCACGTCCTGCCATGTTGGTCGCAATGGTGACGGCACCCTTTTGACCAGCCTCTTCAATAATTTGTGCCTCACGCTCATGGTTTTTCGCATTTAACACTTGATGAGGAATCCCTTTATTTTTAAGCAGCTTAGAAATAAGCTCAGACGTCTCAACCGCTACTGTTCCGACAAGAACTGGTTGCCCTGTCATATAGCGCTGCGCAACATCTTCAGCCACTGCTTTAAATTTACCTTCCATTGTGCGGTAAATTAAATCAGGTCTGTCATCACGAACGACTGGTTGGTTGGTCGGGATTGTCACAACCTGCATGTTGTAAATGTTACGGAATTCTTCTTCTTCCGTTTTCGCTGTACCGGTCATACCAGAAAGCTTTTCATACATACGGAAGTAGTTCTGGAATGTGATCGTTGCAAGGGTCATACTTTCGTTCTGCACTTCGAGACCTTCTTTTGCCTCAATGGCTTGATGCAGACCTTCACTATAACGGCGTCCTTTCATGAGACGTCCTGTGAACGAGTCAACAATAACCACTTGACCTTCTTCAACGACATAATCCACATCTTTTTGCATCGCAACATGTGCCTTTAGCGCCTGAGCGATGTGATGGTTCAGTGCGACATGTTTGACATCAAATAAGTTCTCGATGCCGAAAGCTTTTTCCGCCTTCGTCATTCCGCTTTCTGTCAGCTGTACACTTTTTGTTTTAATATCATATGTGAAATCATCTTCTATTTTTAATGTACGAACAAACGCATTCGCTTGTACATAAAGCTTTGTAGATTTCGCAGCTTGTCCAGAAATGATAAGCGGTGTTCTCGCTTCATCAATTAAGATGGAGTCAACCTCATCGATTACGGCATAATGAAGCGGTCTTTGGACCATTTGCTCTTTGTAAAGCACCATGTTATCTCGTAAATAGTCAAAGCCAAGTTCATTGTTTGTTGAATACGTAATATCAGCGGCATACGCTTCTCTTTTTTCATCTTTGTCTAAGCTGTTTAAGTTTAAGCCTACCGTTAAGCCAAGAAATTCAAAAATCTTGCCCATTTCCTCTGCATCACGGCTTGCCAAATATTCGTTGACTGTCACAATGTGGACGCCTTTTCCAGATAGAGCATTTAAATAAACAGGCATTGTTGAAGTCAACGTTTTACCTTCACCTGTTTTCATCTCAGAGATGTTGCCTTCATGAAGCGCGATCCCCCCCATGAGCTGCACCTTAAATGGGAACATTCCTGTCACGCGGCGTGAAGCCTCGCGAACCGTTGCAAATGCTTCAACCAACAGGTCATCCACGGATTGTCCTTTTTCAAGTTTTTCTTTAAATTCGATCGTTTTATTTCGTAAAGCCTCGTCAGATAATTTCTCGAAATCTTGAGCGAGAGCTTCAATTTCATTTGCTTTTTTTTCATATTTGCTGATCGTACGTTTCGTAGGATCAAACACTTTGTTTAAGATTCCAAGCATATAATAACGCTCCTCTATTTCATGCAATTTTTCGGCATGTCCAAAAGATTGACAGGTCCATATTTACCTGCATTTATCATACCATACCTTCCTTCATTTCCAAAGAATTTGCAATGATTTCGAACAAAAAACCCGCCCCTCATGGAGGGAACGGGTTTACTTTTTTTAGGTTATTTTTAGATCAGATTAAGCGTTTGGCTCAATGAGTCCATATTTTCCATCATTTCGGCGATAGACCACATTGGTCAAATTTGTCTCAGCATTAGTGAAGACGAAAAAACTATGACCTAACATGTTCATTTGAAGAATGGCCTCTTCGCTATCCATCGGTTTTAAATTGAAACGTTTTTGTCTGACGATTTCTGTTTCATCAATTTCTTCGTCATCCTGAACAGCTACATCAGCCGTCCCATTTCCTCCAGCAAATAAGTGCTTTTTGGCACCTTGCTCGCGGAATTTACGGTTTACTTTTGTTTTGTGCTTTCGAATTTGACGTTCTAATTTACTGGCTGCTAGGTCTACTGCATTGTACATATCTTCATTATGCACCTCAGCTCGAAGTGCTAGATCAGTCATTGGAATGGTAACCTCAACTTTAGATTCTTGATCATTGTAAAACTTCAAGTTCACGTTGACTGAAGCATCTACGTCTGTCTCAAAATAACGCTCCAGCTTTCCAATTTTTTTCTCGACATGATCTCTTAGTGCAGGTGTTACGTCGATGTTTTCTCCTCTGACATTGTAATTCATGTAAAGAACGCCTCCTTTAAAATTAAGGATATGTAAACCTATTTCTACTTTTCCCTCCTTTTCTCCTGCTCAAACGTAAAAAAAATGTGAATATTTCTTGAAATTTGTCGAATTTTGCGGTGCTTCAACTGTTGCTTGATAGGTGATGAATATATATTCGCCTCAATCTTGAAAAAGACCAGCGCACATTTAAATGGTGAAAGTTGATATTGATGTTTTCAGCGATTGAGATAAAGTTTTTAGGTCTTCCGCTGCTGCTTTCATTTCTTCATTTGCTGCCAATGACTCTTCAACAGCCGCAGACATGTACTCCGTCTCTTCTGAATTGCGTTTGGCTCCTTCTTCAATGACCCCAACCGTCTGAGATATTTCCTCTGTACTAGCTGAAATCTCCTCTGCAGTGGCTGAAAGTTCCTCTGCTTTCATCGAAATATCACGAATAGATTCTAGGATTTCATGAAAACTCTGTTCTGACAATTGCGATACTTTCACACCTTCTGCTACATCCTGCTCAACCTTTGTCATCGAATGTGATGATTTTTCAGTATCTTTGTTCACGTTCGCGAGCAATTGACTAATTTGATCTGTTAGCTGACTAGATTCTTCCGCCAGTTTTCTCACTTCATCTGCTACTACCGCAAACCCTCTCCCATGTTCTCCCGCTCTTGCCGCTTCAATAGCAGCATTTAAAGCAAGCAAATTCGTTTGATCAGCAATAGCATGAATATGACCTAACAAATCTTCAATGCCAGTAAACTGGGCTTGTACATGAGCCATTGTAGAATGGTGCTCGTTCACAGACGCTTTGATAGAGCTCATTTGCTTTACGAATTGTTGAATAAGTGCTGCACCCTTTTCAGCCTTTTCAGTCACTGAAATTGAGTGACCCGAAACATCGGATGTGTGTTCAGCTGCATTTTGCATACCAGTAGAGACTTCTTGAATCGCAGAAGCTACTTTTCCGACCGCGTCTGATTGTTCACGTGAAGCTTCGCTGACCTGTTCAATCGAACTAGATGTCTGCTCGCTAGCTGATATGGTTTGATGAATCGTTTCCTCAAACTGGGCAGCAGAATCAGCTAATTGTCTTGATCCATGTTGTACCTGTAAAATGAGCTGACGCAAATGCTTTGTCATTTGATTAAAAGCGGTACCAAGTTGACCAATCTCATTTTTAGAGGTCACTTCAATCTCTTCAAGTGTAAGGTCACCATCTGCCATCCTTCTCGCAGCATTTGTGACAGACACAATTGGCTTTGTCATACGATAAACGAATCTTGTCCCAATCAACAAAAAGCCAACAATAATGACTCCACTAACTAGAATGAGAGTGAATAGTAATTGATTACTGTCTTGGTTGAGCTGTTTGATTTTTTGGTCCCGTTGCTTCAACTGCGTTTGAGCAAATTCTTTTGTAAAGGTATGTATTTCTTGTTCGATAGGTTGTAATTCTTGATTGAGGCGTGTGTTGAATTCTTTTTGATTATTAGTATTTAATGAGATAAATAACCTTTTTGTGGATTCATAGTAGAGTTCATTCTTTTGAGATATTTTTGTTAATAATTGTTTTGCCTTTTTGACTGTACTAAGTTTTAAAGCATCCCCTGTTGTTTTATTGATATCAACATAGGTTTCTTCAATTTTTTGCGATATTTCCCTGTCTCTCATGACAACATAAGTTTTAATTTGTGCTTCCTGTTTTTGCAAAAGTGCCTCTAATTCTAATGAGGTTTGATAAAGCTTTACTTCTTTGCTAAGAAGCGTCTTATAGGATTGATCTGTTTGGTAATAAATAAAGCTCGAGAAACCTAAAATACTGACAAACAATACACATATGACAATAAGCCCTAACAAAAATTGATTTTTTAGTCTCATAATTTCCTCCGACAGTCTGAATTGAACAAAAATTAATGAATGACATACGGCCTCATACAGGCATGTATTTCATCCATCCACTTTCTATATTCAGGTATAAAATATGATTTAAGGAATGATTGGAAGTGTATTGAAGGGAATGTATAGAAAGCTAGTATATCAAAACTTAAAAAAATTTGATCAAATGAACGAATCGTTTTGGCAAAGTGCTCATTTTCTATAATTGAAAGCAGAAGGGGATGTGTTGTGTCTAAATGAAAGAAGGCATGGATCAGATCATTAAAGATCCGATCCCCTTCAGTTTTAGCAAAATCCTTCTCAATTTCATCTAAATATTTTAGACTCTCTTCTATCGTAAATAGAAGTTCATAATATGTGGTTAATAAAATATAGTCATCTGAACGATACGCCACAGGTCTCACCTAATTATTTCCGTTTATCGTAATATACGCCGTCACTCGTCATAGGCTGGTATGGATTTTGATAATTCAGCTGTTTCGTTTTCTTTTTTTGAATGGCTTGAATATCTGCTTTGATCCCATTTTGGATCACCGTTAATTGCTTCGCCATCTGTTGATCCGTTTGGATAATTTCTTTGATTTTTTCTTTTTCTTGATCGGTCAGCTCATGCTGAATATCTCTCATTAATTCGTCTCTCTCAATTAAAAAGGCATCAAAGTCTTCAACCAAGGTATCACTTTGCGGATTTGCCGTTATTTCGGCTGCCATTTTTAATGTTTGGTCATGCAGCTGGTCCACAATACTCATAGAGATCCCCCGATAGAGTGGTGGCGCCCTTTTCGATCGTTTTGAATAACTTCCTTCCACGCATCACGAAAATCCGTTACGTATTGCTCTACTTCATTCAACATCTCTTCGTCATTTTGAAGATTAGCTTCAATCAGTCTGCGATAAATGTAATCATACATACTTGCCATACTCTTTGATACGTCATAAGAACGATTTAAGGTGACATTTAATTCTTGAATGATGTTTTGAGCCTTTTTCAGGTTCACATTTCTCGTTTCTGCATCCTCTTTTTGAATGGCATACTTCGCGAGTCTTATGAACTTTAAGCAGCCTTCATAAAGCATAAGCGTCAACTCAGCAGGTGTTGCAGTCTCAATAGAATTTTTCTGATAGGCGGCATAAGGGTTCTGAATTGCCATATGTTATAAACCTCCAATTATTGTCCAAGCAGTTGAGAAAGATAGCCAGATTGGTTGTTTAGCTTTTGAATCGCGCTATCCATGGCGCTAAACTTTTTGTAATAGCGGGTTTCCACCATTTTCAAACGATCTTGAAATGTATCCATTCTTTTTGTTAAAGAATCAAGGTCCTTACCAAGTACGTATTCCTTTAATTGCATTGTCGTGCTTCCAGCCTTTTTTTGAATACTTTTCGTAAAGGCTGTTAAGGAATTTTGAACACGATAAATAATTCCTTGTTCATTATATTGCTGCTGCGCTTTGTCTTTATCTTTTGAATCGACATTTAATTTACCCGAGATAAACATTTGACTGACATTCTGCGGGTCTGCTTCAATGGCTTTTCTTAATTTTTCTTCATCAATTTCAAGCTTACCGCCATCTTTATATTTATTTGAAGTGGTAATTCCGATTTGTGTGATATGAATTTTATTTGCATCACTTGTTGTAATCTCAGCATAAAAATCACTTCTTATTTTAGAGGCACCACCTCGTAAAATGGAATCACTTCTCAGTAAGCCAGACTTCGCTGTCGTTTCCCATAGCTCCACTTCTTTGTCAGACATTGCTTTTTTCTCTTCTGCTGTTAAAGGATGATAGTCTCTATTTCTTTTTTCATTAACTTTGCCATTGACCTGCTCAACAAGCTCATTGTATTTATCAACAAATTGTTTAATTTTATCAAAGATTGTATCGACATCTGTTGAAACGTTTAAACTGACAGGCTTATCGGTTGTCCCTTTAAGTTCGTACGTAATACCAGCTTGCTCAAATGTATTATTGTTATTTTCCATTTTCAGACCATTAATCTCGTATTGTGCTTTTTGCCCTTGAGTGGTCGCAACTAATTTGTTATCTCCATCCACTTGGAAGCCTAATTGAGTAAAGAATGAAGCTGAATTACCATCAGTTGCTTTAATGCTGACACCTTCACCTGTTGTCCGTGAAGTGAGAGCGACCGTATCGACATAGTTAGATCCGTCAAAGATTTGTCCTTTGTAAGCTGTCACACCTAATTGTGAGTTGTTCAGCTTTTTCACGATGTCATCAATGGTATCGGTATCAGCAGTATTGATTGTCACCGTTTTCGGTTTCGTCGAATCTGGTGTTGTCACCTCGAATGTAAAAGTGCCATTTGCAGGTGTAAAACCAGAAGTACCAGACGATTTGAAGACAGAAGCTGTCGCTAGTTGGGTAACATTGATTGAACCGGAGGCAGCATTTGTTGATCCAGTTGCTGTGACTGCAGATTCATTTGAGCTTGTCACTTTTTTGGCGCCATATGTGCTTGGACGACCTAATTCTAATTTGTAAATTAAATCATCTAATTCTTTGACTTTTGAGGTAACCTCACGATAGCTGTCTCTTTGCCATTCAAGTGTTTGTTTTTGGCGTGTCATTTTATCAAGTGGTGCTTGTTCTGTTTTCATGAGTTTTGATACGATTTCGTCAATGTCAAAGACATTTGAAAATCCAGTAATTCGGTTAACCATTGTTTATGTTCTCCCTTCATTTACATCCTTTTATCTACAAATAAACCGACTATCTCTGTCATTGCCGCATAGAAATCAAGCCATTCCTTGGAAGGAATCTCTCTAATGACTTCTTCTGTTTGGTTATCTACGACTTTGACATAATATTCATTGAGTTTTTCATGTAATTCAAATTGCAGATGAAATTGAGTGGGTTCAATCAGTTTGTTTGCTCCATGAAGCGTTTTTTCAATTTCTTCTTTTGAAACGACCTTGCCATTTGCTTGTGAGTCAGGGTTTACATTGTCATTCTGGTTATTAGAAACACGGGTTTGAAATGCATCGATAATTGGCTCTAGCGACGTCAACTTACCAACAGACATAGTTATTCAGCTCCTGTGCTTTAATCTATCTTTTATATCGGCTTGGAATTTTCAAATTAAATATAGATGGACAGATTTGTTAAAGTTTCATATAGATCTTAAACACCCATATCAAAACGCTTTCACACGGAGAAGGACAGCTGAATCAGATAAAAAAATCCTCACTTTTTTTGTGAGGATAATTGAGAGAGGAGATCTACGGATAAACTCGCAGCACGATTGTTCTCTTCTTGAATAGACAGGTACACTTCTTTCCTGTGAATATCAATGTACTTAGGAGCTTCAATCCCGATTTTCACTTGATCGCCTTCGATTGAAATAATCTTGACTTCAATATCATCGCCAATTTGAATCGACTGGTTTAATTTACGCGAGAGAACTAACATGAGGATGCCACCTCTAACAAATGTTTTGTATGATAAGCTGAATCATGCAAAATCACCTGTTTGGCTTTCATGTTTTTCCGGTTCACGATAATAGGCGCTCTTAAATTGGCTGTCGTTTTTTCAATAGATGATTCCATTGTTAAGATCACCATAACTTCCACATCATTCGCATCTTCTACTTCCAAAATCTCTACGACCGACTCGTCTAGATCGAATTCATATTGGTTGAAGAATAAAAACGGACTGCTGACAATAAAGCCTAACTCTGCGTTTTTCAATGATTGAAGAACTAAAAATGGTGACTCTTCTGATAAAGGTAAAATGACAAACTGTTTTTGATCCAGAAATCCTGGTATTCCATTAGAGAAGTTGATCATTTGCTCCTCTTTGATTTTCACTTCACCATGGTATTTTGTTTGAATGATCATAATTCACGACCTTTTTCATTTTTCTTAACTATACCTTATCACCATTTTGGCCCGTTTCGTCAACTTCTATTTTTAAATCTGGGTATTGTAACATATCAATATTGACCTTACCTGGCTGGTAGTTAACGATTGGTTTATGAGGCGTTGCCTCTATTATAGCTTTTTGAGGCTCCACATCAATTTGAAGCTCAGATGGCTGATAGTGAATTTTCACACTAAAGAATGAAGGGATCACACCAATGGTGAATTGTTTGGCTGGAGGAGCACCATTGATTTTGGCAAACTCGGCAATTGCATTCCCACCATTCTCGATCTTGATGAGTTCACTACCTTCTTCTGCCCTTCTGCCCATTCCCTCTCCAACAGCACGTTTCCCCTCGGCTGCCCATTCTTCTGAACGCCTAAAAATTGACTTGATATCCATATCGGCAAATGCCTCGGTTTGGTCTATAGTTAATTTTGACGGTGTCCTTTTGATATTCATAACAGCTTTGGGCTGCTGAATTTCAAGGTCCGCTCTAGGCTGCTCTACTTCTTGACGAGATGGAGTTGTCGACATTTGCAGCTTTGCATAGGTTTGTTGCATTAACAATCTAGGGATTTGCATTTAGGTACACCTCCATGATGCAAAAAAGCACCCAACGGATGCTTTTTATTATCTTAAGAAATCGACAAGGGATGGCTGAATGACTTTAGCCGTCGTTGCTAAAGCTGCTCTATTCACAGTTTCTTGTTGAAGAAGATCAAGAATTGCTTTTTCACTTTCAACATCTTCATTATTAGACTTAGCATCTTTGAGCACTTGGAATTGTGAAGTCAAACGGCTGCCTACTAAGTCAACACGATTTGAACGCGCTCCTAAGTCCGAGCGCTCAGCACTCATCACTTCTTTAAACTGATCGATGCTTCCTAACGCATCATCAGAATTTGCGAACGTTCCATTTTTCAATGAGTTTTCTAAATCCGTCAGCATTTCAATGACATTTTGGCCGCTGGCAGACTGTCCACCAAACGCTGAAATTGGATTTGAGTTCACATTTAAAGTGATACCATCTGAAATGTTCGACTTAACGGAATTTGCATCTGTATAGTTTTCAAAGTTAAACGTAAACGTACCATCTGCGTTTTCGACAACTGGTTTAACATTTGTATTTGTTCCATTAAATACGAACTTACCTAACATCTGAGTGTTCATCGCATCAATGATTTGTTTCTTCATCTGACCAATTTCCACTCCGATAGCTGCTAAATCTTCTGGCTGCTTTGTACCATTAGCTGCATCAAGCACTTTATCTCGAACATTTGACATAATATCAATGATTTCAGTGACACTTGTTTCAGATGTATCAATCCAGTTTTGTGCTTCATTTAAGTTATTCTGATATTGTTCATTTCGAAACATGGCAGTACTATATTGAAGGCTTTTTACTGCTGCAACAGGATCATCAGACGTTTTTGTGAAACGTCTCCCTGTTTGTGCCTGCTCATTTATTTTAGAAAGTTTTTCATAACTTTTACTAATATTACGAAGTGAGTTTTGAGAAATCATACCTTGTGTGACTCGCATCAGTTATACCTACCTTCCTACGACACCCATGCCGTTTATTACTTTATCCAATATTTCATCTTGTAATGTCACAACTCTCGCAGCTGCATTATATGCATGCTGAAATTGGATCATATTCGTCATTTCTTCATCAATGGAAACAGCACTCGTCGACATTCTACGTTCATTGGCTGAATTGACAAGAGCAGCTGAACTGCTTTCTAGCGTCATGTTCTTTTTCCCTTGAATCCCCATCTCAGCAATGACATTTTGGTAGTAATCCTGGATCGTTGTTGTATTGCCACCGATTGGTAACTTCAGGTCTTGTATATTTGCTAATTTCGTAGCATTCGAACCGTCACCTTGCGTTTGATTGAGAGATGCTGCGATATTATCTGTTGATGCTAAAATGACATCACTCACTTTAATACGAGCAGCTAATCCTTTATTTAATTCATTGTTATTCTCAATATCAAAAAAGTCTTGTCCGCTTGTGCCATTTAACGTGTACCCCTGCTTATGCACATCGTTAAATGTATCCATAAATACTTGTGCTACTTCATCCAGCTCTGCAAGCATTTCTGGATACATACCTTTTTCAGTACCATTTGACATGTAGCCATAAGCCTCAACAAGTGCTTTTACTTTACCATTCACTTGAAGCTGATCTGCTGCAATGGTTGTTGTTCCGAATTGAAGTGAGTTAACAAGTCCCGTTGTATTATCATAGGAGATTTGCAGTTCAGATTTTTCGTTCGTAATTCCATTCAAAATCGTTCCAGCAGATTGTCCATTTGCACCAATAATATCGATGTTGACAGTTCCTTCAGCAATTTTGAGTGCATTCCCGCCAGATGGATTGTAGCTCACTTTAATATCAACAAATGAAGATAATTGATCTACTAACGCATCACGGGTATCATAAAGATCATTTGGAAGATATCCGTTTGGCTCAACTGCTGCAATCTGTTTATTCACTTCATCTATTTGAGATAAAATCGTGTTCACATTTTTAGCTGTTGAATCGAGTTCTGTTTTTAAATTCTTTTGTATCGTTGTTAAAGAAGAATTAAGTAGACGGAATTGATCTACTAAAGCCTGTGCACTTGTTTTAACAACTGTACGCGCAGAAGCGGTGTCGGCATTTTTTGTTTCGGATAGGACCTGTAATGATTTCCAAAGGTTATCAAAGGCTCTGTTTAAGCCTTCATCCGTCAAATCATTCATAACTCCCTCCATTTGCGAAAGGGCGTCAGATTTTGCTGAGTAGTAAGACAAATTATTGTTATGATCTCTAAATTGCAGATCTAAAAAGCTGTCTCGAATTCTTTCAACGGTTCCAACTTGAACTCCTGTCCCCATTTGGCCATACGTCTTTCCATCATAAACTGAAATGACTGGATAAGGATTCTCTGCTTTAAAGGTAACTCTTTGTCTTGAGTAGCCATCTGTATTTGCATTGGAGACGTTGTTTGATGTGACATAAAGCCCTGCGCGCTGGGCTGTAATTCCTCTTTTTGCCGTTTCTAGACCCATGAATGTAGAACCCATTGGTATCCTCCTTGTTTACGCCTTTGAATCAAACAAAGCCCTCTGCTGTTTAGGCTTTGAACTCTCAAGACCATTTTGTCCGTAATTCATATTTTCTTTATTAGGGTTAACGAGATCGAATGTCAGTGAAATAAATTGAAGCGATTGCTGAATGAGCTGTTTGTTCAGTTCATTTACATCTTTCAGTTCCACCATGATGTCATTTAATTTGTCATATAACGAAATGAGCTCTTCTTGATCCGAACCTTCAGCCTTTTCGATACACGCGGTGATAGTTGGTGTTTCATCATTTTGTAAAAATTGAACTGTCGCTTCAATTCGTTTTTCTTCTAATTGAGAAATGGCCTGAATATATTTTTGTTCTAAATTCAAAACCTCTGAAAGAGCATCAATCTCATTGCTTTTCAGCATTTCTGTTTTATCCTTTGACAGCTTCAAAAGCTGTTCATGCAATCCATAGAGACGATGCAGCTCTTCAATGATTATTTTAACTGACATTCACGCTACTCCCTTTTGTTATTGTTGTTTATAAAAATTGAGCATTTTATCAGCAATACCTTTTGTATCTACTTGATATGTTCCGGCTTCAATGCTTTTTTTAATTTGATCTATTTTATCTTGGCGTTCTTTCATGATATTCGGCACCTTTTGCATTTCGATTGCCTTTTTAGAAATTTCGACTTTATCAGTTGATTTTGCTTGATTTGATTGCAACGTTTGTTTCTCATATGTTTTCTTGTAAGGATTTACTGGTTGTGTTCCATATCGATTAATTTTCACGGGATTCCTCTCGCTTTCCGTTACAGTCTGTCTTGATTCTATCCATTTTATCGACCAAACTGCAACTTAGTTTAGGGAATCAATCGTTTTTAGGATTAATGGCATAATAGGTGTCTTTTTTCCTAGATTCAATCTCCCTTTTACGCTCTTCTTCTTGGTTCATTTGACTTATTTGCGACTGAATGTCCTGTTCACATTGGCTGCACAGCTTGTTTTTCCTGATCGGTTGGCCACATCTTTCACAAGGATAGTTGATATTCGGAAATTGGCTAATTTGAAGTCTTTTCAAGCGGATAAATTTCAAGATTAATTCTTCATCAACTTCTGTTGCATCTACTATTTCAGCAATAGTTGATTGTCTATTACTTTGCTTTCGCAAAAATTTATAAACGATATCAAAAGAACGTTCTTCTTCTTCGAAGCATTTGTTACAAACCGTTTGGATGGTCGTTTTTAAAAACAGCTGATTACATTGTGGGCAGTTTGCCAATTGATTCATAACCAAAACCCCTTACGTTATATTCTCTTCTTATTATCGGTTAATTATCCTGAATTTTAACTACGGATTAACGTAAAAGAGGAAACACTTTTGGCACCCGCTTCTTTTAAAATTCTCGCAGCATCATAAATAGTACCCCCGTTGTATAAATGTCGTCAATCAAGATAATATCCCTTTGAATGATCGCATCTGTCTGCTTGATTTGAAACATTCCTTTTTGATCTAAACGTTCATTTTTCTTTTTCTTGGACTGTTTGCTTTGGTGTATTTTCATAAGCGGCTGAAGGATCGGCTGACCAATCAAGGAAGCAAGTATGACGGACTGATTAAACCCTCTTTCCTTTTGTCTTTCTTTACTTAAAGGAATTGGGATGAGCACAGGTTCTTTCATTGAAAAGGAGCGCTTAAATACTGCTTGGGCATCTTGTTTAAAAAGCTCAGCTAAAGCTGTATCACCTCGGAATTTAAAGCGGGAAAGGACATCTTTCATCAAATCGTTGTAAGCATAGACAGACCTATTTTTCACAAGTACTGTAGTAGAATCAGGGCGTTCTTTCCACCAGGAACAGTCTTGACATAATTGATCATTCGACTGCGCTCTCCCACAAGCTGGACAAATCGGACGTTTAATTTTTTCTAAGTGATGCTTACATGCTATACATAGACGATCATCATTTAATAGAAGTAATGATTTCCATGTAAAAGGAGTGACAACATGTCCCTCACAAATCAGGCAGATCAATTGTTATCCTTATTTATCGGCAGACGGTTTTCGCACCGTGGAAATGCGGAGACCTTTGAAGCGGCTTCTGTGAGAATGACCAGCATGGCTGTATTCTTCTGTTTGTCCACCATCTCAGATTTACTGTAAGATATTTTATTGATATCTGTTATATACTGAGGCTTCACTTGATTCAGTGAGATCGCTAATACATCTTCTATACACTTTTCACAGTGACAAATCATGTTTAATTGGTTTAGATATTGATAGAGGATTTCCTTGAGTAGTGTTTCTTTTGCATTGAGTAGCATATTTGTCTCTCCTGCCATTTGTGTATTGTGAATATAAATGTACCATGAAATTTAGTTGCACCTACATTATTTTTCTGAGAACTCTTTTTCAGCTGTATCATTCATTTTTACAATATGATTCTTTGCTTGTTTCATACTTCTCGTTAAACCAAAATGAAAAAAGAAAACATCTCCTTTAAAAAAATCGGGATGTCTACCTGCTCTACCAGAAATCTGAACAAGTGCACTTTCTGTAAAGATAGTAGATTCTGCACCTAGCACCCCCACTTGCACATTTGGAATGGTTACGCCTCTTTCAAGAATTGTGGTTGTAACTAATACATCGTATTTGTCATCTCTGAATTGCTGGACCTTTTGTTTCCTATCTGGATCATCAGCAGACACCCCTTCTACATTTAAGTGGTGTTTTCTAAGAACCTTCGTTACCTTCTTCATAGTAGAAATAGAAGGAACAAAAAGTAAAACCCTTCTCTTCTTTGCAATATGGTTCTGCATCCAATTCATTACTATAGGTGGAAGCTGGTTCTTTTTTAATTTCTTCTTCCAGTGTCCAATCCATTGAAAGGATGGGACAGGTAAAAGTTGTTGGTGAAAGCGAAGAGGAATTTTTATGGCTTCTAGTTGTCCACGAGATACATCTCTTATCATTTTCTTAGATGGCGTCGCACTTAAATAAACCCTAACACCTTTTTTTCTCATTGCCTTTAAAACAGCAAAGTGGAGTCGTTCATCCATTGAATAAGGAAAGGCATCAACTTCATCTATAACGAGCACATCAAATGCATGTTTATATCTCATCAACTGATGAGTTGTAGCGATTACTAGCGGTGCTATTTGGAACCTTTGAAGACTTCCTCCATAAAGAGCAGCTATTTTCAGTCCGTGAAATGCTTTTTTAAGCCGAGGCTCTAGTTCAAGGACCACATCAGTTCTAGGTGTCGCAATGCATACCCTCATTCCTTGATGTAAGGCATATTCTATTCCGTGAAAAAGAACTTCTGTTTTCCCTGCCCCGCAAACTGCCCAGATAAGTAAATCAGATTTGTGTTTTATCGCTTCGATCAATTTTTCTGATGCTCTTTTTTGTCCTTTAGACAGGTTTCCCCGCCATGTTAATTCCGTGTGAGCGGTTCCTTCTATGGGTGGACCCGTCCATTCATATAGAAATTCACATTCCGATGTTTTCCCCATCATGATGCATGATCTACAGTACACACAATCTTTTTGACACTTGTCACATGGAGAGTGGGCAAAGTATTGATTTTTTGAAACACCACATCTGCAACAAATAAGACCATTTGCTTTCCTCTCAATAGCAGTCCTTCGGATAACTAACCCTTTCTCCTCCAGCCAATCTAACTCAGACTGTAAGCATCTTGTTTCAGCGGTAAGCAGGTGGCGTGACTGCAGTTGCTCCCCGAGTTTCATTGCTTTGTCCATGTTCAATTTCAACAAACACCTTTCAATTGATGTTTGCCTATTATGCGCAAAGCTATAACCTTTCGTCCAACAGCTAAAAAAGAAAAATAAAACCCCTTTTCTAAGAGAAAAGAGATTTTTAAGATTTATCTAATCACCCAGCCAAGAGCTAAAGAGCCTTCGCCTAGATGAGTGCCAATTACGGCACCAAAATAGCTTTTATAAAATTCAACATGAGGATATTTTTCTGATAAGTGCGCAATTAATTCGTCTACTTCTTCTTCTCTATTACCATGTATCAGTGTTGCTCTCATCGGGACACCACGAGATGCATCTTCGTCAAATAATTCAAACATACGTGAAATAGCTTTTTTACGTGTGCGAATCTTCTCAAAAGGGACAATTAGCTTGTTGTCAAAATGCAGTATAGGCTTTACCTTTAAGAGGCTCCCAATGAAAGCCTGAGCACCATTTAATCTTCCGCCTCTTTGTAAATGAGTTAAATCGTCTACCATAAAATAAGCTTTCTGATTCTCTTTCAGGTAGTTGAGATGGGCTAACACTTCTTGTGGAGAAGCACCAGCTTGAATTTTTTCAGCAGCTTCTATCACATAAAAACCTTGCGCCATACAGCTAGTTTCTGTATCAAACGGATAAATGTCAATTCCGTCAACTAGGTCATTTGCTGAGGCTGCACTATTATATGTTCCACTAATTCCGCTAGAAAGGTGAATACTAATCACGGCATCATATGTTTCACTTAGCTTTTCATATAATTCTATTAGTTCACCGAAAGCAGGCTGAGAGGTGGTTGGAAGTTCTTTATGCTTTTTGACTTCTTCATAATAAATCTTCCAATCCATTTCTATTTCTTCACGGTATGATTCGTTGCCAAAAATGACATTAAGAGGGATCATATGAATATGATGTTTATCACGTAGCTCTTGTGGTATATAAGCAGTACTGTCTGTTACAACGGCTATTTTCATTCTTAAATACCTTCCTTATCCGTTAAGTTGCTCTTTTTTATTTTCAAAGAATGATCATTGTGTTTCATTAGATTTATAATAGTAATCAAAAAAGCCTGCCTAATCAATAGGCAAGCCCGTTATATCCGAAAAATACTCCTTATCTACCTATCATTTCTCTCCAATTAACATGTGAGAAAACCAAGAACAGGCGAAAAAGGAGTACTTGTCCGGAACATTATCTCATTTCTACCCAGCCGTTCTTAATTGCTACAACAACAGCTTGTGTACGGTCGTTTACATTCATTTTTTGTAAAATGTTACTCACGTGGTTTTTGACTGTCTTCTCACTAATAAAGAGCGACTCACCAATTCCTCTATTGCTCTTTCCGTCAGCTAACATTTGAAGTACTTCGCACTCACGTCTCGTTAAGATATGAAGTGGTCTGCGAATTTCAGGATATACTTCATGCTGCGGATGTGCTGAAACGCCACTAGTCGCTAGGCGTCGGAATTCATTTACTAAGTTATGAGTAACTTTCGGATGTAAATAAGATCCTCCGTCAGCTACGACTTTCACTGCTTCAATGAGCGTGTCTGCATCCATTTCTTTTAACAGATAGCCTCTTGCTCCTGTTTTCAATGCATGTGTCACATAGTTTTCGTCGTCATGAATAGATAGAATAATGACTTTTGATTCGGGATAAAGCTCAACTAGCTGCTTTGTAGCCTCTACACCATTAACATTCGGCATATTAATGTCCATAATGACAACATCTGGATGATAGTGTTCTACGATACGTGCAGCTTCGTCACCGTCGTCTCCTTCTGCAACTACTTCAAAAGTAGGTTCAAAATCTAAAATCCGTTTGACACCTTCACGGAATAATTGGTGATCATCAATAATTACAATATTTACTTTAGTCACAAGCTACGCCTCCCCATGTTTATTGTTCTACACCTGAACTTTATGGTCAATATGTCTTTTGTCTCTATTTTACAATTTTATTTTGCAATGTTAATGGCACGCGAATCATGATGAATGTCCCTAGACCTATTTTTGAGTCAATGGTCATTTTACCTTCCAGTAAGTCTACGCGTTCTTTCATGCCAAGTAAACCGAAGGATTTATTTTTATTTGTTTTCACATCTTTCATATCAAAACCTTTTCCATCATCTTTGATAATTAACGTGACAAAGTCTTTCGTCACTTCTACTTTCACAGAGATTTCTTCAGCTTCGGAATGCTTTAGTGAATTTGTGACAGCTTCTTGGGCTAGTCTAAACAGTGCCACTTCAAATTGAGAAGCAATTCTTTCGCTTTCTGTATCTCCTAGGCATTGGAACGTAATCTTGGTTTTTCCATCATACTCTTCGATTGTGTTTAAATATTTTCTTAGCGTCGGAATGAGACCCAAATCATCTAAAGCCATTGGTCTTAAATCATAAATGATTCTTCTCACTTCGTACAGAGCATTTCGCACATTCTGTCTGAGACTTCTAATTTCTTTAAAGCCTTCTTCTGTTCCACGGTCTCTAAAAATCCGTTCAATTAATTCGGAACGCATCATCACGTTTGCCAGCATTTGGGCCGGACCATCATGAATTTCACGGGATACCCTTTTACGTTCTTCTTCTTGGGCTTCAATAATTCTCAGTCCAAAATCTTGTTTTGCTTGAGCATCTTCAAGTAACACGCCAACTTGGCGTAAGTCCTGATTGAGATAGTTAAGAACAACTGTGATCTGGCTCACAAGCGTTTCAGAGCGTTCAATGACGTCTTGTAGGCTTAACAATCGTCTTTCTAGATCATCTCTTCTTTCTCTCAGCTGCTTTTCGCGCTGCTGGATCATGGTGAGTTCCACTTGCAGATTATGTGCTTTTTCGTAGGCCTCGCGTATTTCTTCTTCGCTAAATTTGTTGAAGTTTCTGCTGACCTCAGATAAGCGATTTCTAGCATGTCTCGTATGGACTTCTAGTTTATCCCCAAAATCAATTACTTCGTTTACTTGCTGCTTGATTTGCTTCAGCTCTTCTACAAGGCTTTCATATTGTTGACGGGACTGTTCGCCTATCCTAAATACTTCGTCCTTGCTGCCATCAACTGTACTTAGCATTTTCATGATGATTGAATCCAATAATTTCGGATCCATTTTAGGTGTTGTCATGGCTTTTCCCTCCCGTAACAGTGATGTCATCTTTTTTTATTATAAATGTCATTGATCTGCATTTTATGTCGAATTATAATGAAAGAATGCGTATAAATCATGAAGTTTTTTTGACGACCCTTTTTCTACCCCTATCATCATAACAAAATACGCTGTAAAATTCTAAAACCAATGCAAATTTTCTCTATTCTTACAATTTGCTTTTCAGGAGGGTATGTCTTTTGCTGAATCGCTATCTTACAGTAAAAAGTCGTGGCGAGCATGAGATCGTCATTGAAAAATCACGTTTTATTTGTCATATACAGCGTGCTGTCTCAGAAGAAGAAGCACAAGCATTTATACAATCCATTAAAAAACAACATTGGAATGCCACACATAATTGTTCTGCCTATCTCATTGGAGAACATGACCTGATTCAAAAAGCGAATGATGATGGTGAACCAAGTGGTACAGCGGGTGTGCCCATGCTTGAAGTGTTAAAAAAACGGAAGCTGAAAGATACAGTTGTAGTAGTCACTCGTTATTTCGGCGGTATTAAGCTAGGCGCCGGTGGATTGATTCGTGCCTACGGAAAATCTGTATCAGAAGCCATCAACCATGTTGGGATGGTAGAGCGCTGTTTAATGCGTACGATGCACACAACAATAGATTATACATGGCTTGGAAAGGTAGAGAATGAGCTTAGAGCCTCATCTTTTCAGCTAAAAGAAATTCATTATGCAGAAGATGTTATTTTTGAGACGTATGTAGAAGAAACACAAACAGAGCAGTTCATTGAATGGATGACTGAGCTGACAAATGGAAAGAGTGTTACAAAAGAAGGCGAACTGATTTATTTAGAAAAGGACATTGGTCCGATAAAGGAGACAGATGAATGGCACAACGAGTAAAAGTGCGTGTACGAAAGAAAAAGAGTAAGAAGAAGAAAATTTTTAAACGTATCCTGGTCTTATTTTTGCTTCTTTTCATCTGTATGGGTGGATTTGCAGTCTATAAAATAGTCAATACACTTCAAGCCGCTGACAAAACATATGATGAACTAGATCGCGGCGAGAAATCGAAGCTTCGTGATGCGGTCATTGATATTAAAAAGAAACCCTTCTCTGTACTATTTGTCGGAATTGAGGATTATGCTACAGATGGTGATCATGGCCGTTCAGATTCACTTATTGTCGCAACCATTAATCCTCAAGACAAAACGATGAAAATGGTTAGCATTCCTCGTGACACACGCGTACAGCTTGCAAGTGACACGACAGGTAATAAAGTCAAGATTAATGCGGCATTTGCTAAAGGCGGTAAAGACGAGACGATCGAAACTGTCGAACAATTCTTGAATATTCCGATTGATAAATATGCGACCGTTGATTTTGACGGATTCAAGGATGTCATTGATGAAGTTGGTGGAATTGATATCGATGTTCCATTTGACTTCAATGAAAAAAGTGATGTAAAAAAATCGAAAAAGATTTATTTCAAAAAAGGAAATATGCATTTAAACGGGGAAGAAGCACTTGCCTATGCACGGATGAGAAAACAAGATCCACGCGGTGATTTTGGACGTAATGATCGTCAGAAACAAATTTTACGTGCAATGATTGATCAAATGTCGAAGGCGAATAACATCGCGAACGTCGATAATATTGCGAAAGAAGTCAGTGATCATATTACGACCAACTTCCGTATCACAGAAGGTCTAGCCCTTCAGCAGATCTACAGCGGGTTTAAGGGAGACGACACAGAAACACTTTCTATTAAAGGGTCGGATCTTTATTTAGGACCAAATCGAACGTATTACTTTGAGCCAGATCAAACCAATCTAGCCAACGTACAAAATGAATTAAGGACGCATTTAAAGCTTCCTACTGAATCTTCGACAGAAACAGATTCACAAACGAATCCATCCTCTGGCGAAACAGGGTCAAGTGATATAACTAACCCTTCGACCAACACATCAGGCCAATAATAAAAACAGCCCAGTTCCTAGGAACGGGCTGTTTTTTATTGTCTTTTGACCATTCGTTTATAAAATTTCGTAAATGGTTTGAACTCTTCGTTGACCAAACCCGTAACTTCCGCAATCACTTGCATAAACATCACCAGTAAAAAAATAATGATGAGCGATAACCAAATGGTCGCGCTTGTCAGCAAAATCGCACTTAAGCTAAAGACTAACCCAATCATGTAAATCACGATGACAGCCATGCGATGGGACAAGCCGAAGGCCATTAGTCTATGATGAATATGAGATTTGTCCGGTGATGAAATCGGCTGTTTGTTTAATATACGCCTAATGATCGCAAAGGTCGTATCAAATATAGGAACACCTAGAATGATCACAGGAACAACAACACTAAACAAAGTGACACTTTTGTATAAGCCTAAAAGTGACAGCACCGAGATCATATAGCCTAAAAATAGCGAACCGGTATCTCCCATAAAAATCTTCGCCGGATGAAAGTTGTAAAAGAGAAAGCCGATCGTACTGCCAATGACGACAAGAGATAAAGAAAGAATCAGAATCTTGTCAGCAGAAAATGCCATCACTGCAATTGTTGATAAACCGATGACAGATATACCGGCAGCTAGTCCATCAAGGCCGTCAATTAAATTGATGGCATTTGTAATACCGACAATCCATAGCACGGTGAGGGGATAAGCCATCCATCCTAACTCAATTCGATCTGTTAAAAAAGGAACAGAGAAGAAGTCCATTTTTAAGCCCGTGCTCACAATCAAACAAGCAACAAGGACTTGTACGAGAAATTTAAATCTTGCACTTAAATTATATTTATCATCAAATATACCTAAAATGACGATGAGTACGGCACCAACTGAAATTGCTGTAATTTTATTATGTAGAAACAGCCCGCCTGCTAATGCTCCAGCCGCTACTCCAATAAAAATTGCCAAACCACCCATTCGAGGCATTACTTTATCATGAACTTTTCGTTTATTCGGCTGGTCCACTGCACCAATCTTAATTGCAAACTTCTTGACGATTGGTGTCACAATTAAAACTGTAGCCAGAGAGACAAAAAACGCTAATAAGGCGCGTTCGTAATCCATAGGTCAGTCTCCTTCTAAATTGAAATCTGTATTTTGTATATTGGCCGCTCTTTCCATTATACAATTGAATAGAGGATGATCACAACCTCCCCAGTGATGAAACAAATAAAAACGCACAATCCTGAATGAATTATGCGTTTTCTTTAATATTCGTTAGTTCCACCATGTTTGTGAACAGCGCGTGCCAATCTTTTTTCTTCGCTCGGCTTTGTCTTAGGTGTCTAAAAGCCGTGTCGTCTTTTTTGCTGATCACTTTTAGGCAGGCTTCTATGAAGAGCGCAGGATCATCGCCCACTAAATATTCATACACATTCTTCTCTTTTAGCCTTTCCGTTGAAGGGAGATTTAAACCGACAACCGGTATTCCAGCAGCTAAAAATTCATAAAGCTTGAGTGGGAACACCGCTTGATTATAAGGGGATTGTTTGTATGGCATCATCCCTACATCAATCAGCTTCATATAAGCAGGCACTTCTTCTGCTGCAACAGCTCCTGTCCAAATCACATTAGGCAGTTTAAGCGCATGCTGAAAAGATGGATCTCCATTCGTTCCATCCGGACCGACAAATAAAAATGTCCAATCAGGCCGCATGCGAGCAGCTTCAGCCATCATGTCAAAATCGAGTTTTGGTTTGATTCCTCCGATAAAACCGAGCACGGTTCCTTCTCTTCCTTCCAGCACATCTTCTTTACACGGAAGATTGCTTTTCGCAAACACATCGTACTCGACACCATTTTCCACTGTAAACACATCTTTCGGTTCTCCCATCAGACGTTTTTTGATTTGATCGTGTAAATATTGAGAAGAGCATGTAATGCTGTGTGCGTATTTAATAATTCGATTTTCTGCTTTAACAATGACACGCTGCCTCATATAAGAAAGGATGTTATGGTTGCCGCTTATCGGCTCTCCCCACAGGTCACTGCAATCATAGACAATATGTTTCCATTCAAATAAAGAAGATAAGAGCGGAAAGCCCGGAAACGTATACCATAAACAAACGGCAATCCCCTTCTTTTCCTCCTGCCGCAAATGTTCAAGAAGAGGGGATAATTTATGAATATAGAACATGTCTTGATATCGACCAAAGCGAAATAATTTGCTCTTGAGCACATCGGGAATGGTCAATTGCTTCATTCGATCGGTTATGGGCTGAAAGGGAGCTATATGACGAGATGATGACGGGCATACCCAGATGACTTCTTTTGTTTCTGGATCAGATGCTAGAAATTCGGCCAGCCGATGCCGTCTGTACCTTAGTCCGTCCTGTCCCCATTCTCCCGTCGCTACGACAACATGTATGATCGAGTCTGCTTTCACCTTTATCACCTTTTTTCCCTTCTGTTTATAAGCGTTTCTTCACAGCATTTGTCGCATAGTGCATAAAACACCAGGACGCTTTCACAAAATGAAGCTGCTCAATTTCTCTGTAGACAAACCACGTTTTTTTCGCTGCTTTCCACTTGTTACTAGAGATGGAGTTCCCAACGATGCGATATTCACTGAGCGGTTCACTCATCCCATAGGCTGTAAACCCTCTTTTTAATATAGACAGCCATGTAGCTAAATCCTGTCTTGTGCGAATGTTTGGCATTTCCACATGTCCTACCTTTTCAAGATCAAGCATGACCGTTAAACAGCCGATAATGGTGTTTTTCAAGGCTTCATTATAGTCCAATCTCGCTGGCGCAGTGACGGTTTTTTCAAATGGTTCTCCGTTTTCTGCAATGATGTCATATGCCGTAAATGTAAAGGCATAATCATTTGTCAGCATGAAGTCTACCTGTTTTTCGAGCTTCGTCTCTTTCCACATATCA
The DNA here is from genome assembly GCF_009937765.1 of Bacillus pumilus. NCBI lineage: Bacteria > Bacillati > Bacillota > Bacilli > Caryophanales > Bacillaceae > Bacillus > Bacillus pumilus. The sequence goes on from NZ_CP047089.1 coordinate 952,154, forward strand.
TCGCTGTCTAGAAAAGCGATAAAGCGTCCTTTTGCCTGTTTGATGGCTGCGTTTCTAGCAATGGCAGCTCCCCCATTTTCCTCTAAATAAATGACGTTGATTCTGTCGTCCGCTTGACTTAAATCCCCTAATAGCTTTCTAGTTCCATCTGTAGAACAATCATCTGCAATGATCAGCTCCCAATTGGAATAGGTTTGGGCAAGGACGGAATGAACTGTATCCGTTAAATAACGTTCCGCATTATACGCAGGTGTAATGATGGATACTAACGGTTGATTGTTCACCTAAGACTCATCTCCAGTTCATTATTAAGATTCTTTGAACACTTCGGGTAAGACGACAAACATGAGCGAGATGCTAAAGCCAATGACAAGCCCAAGCAGTGCCCGTTTTTTGGCTGACATGCCTTTATTGCCCTCATCAAGTACTTGGGCAGGATCGACAATCTTTGCCTGCTTCATTCCAAGCTTTGTAGACTCCAATTCATATAAGAATCGTTCTTTATCAACTTTTGAATCATTGCTGACCGATTCGTCTTGAAGTGCAGCTAATCTACTTTCAATAACCTGCTGCCTTTTTGTAAATAATGCTTTATCTTGCTTGAGAAATGTATTCGACACCTGCTTCACGACAGCCAAAGCACGATCCTTATCGGCATCAGTGAACGACAACTGTAATTGTGTATCTGATTGATTGGTAAGGATGAGACGGGTTTTCATATCCTGTCTTTCTTCTTCTTTCACATCACTGAGTGCTTCATTTAGAAAGGCATCGCTTTTTAATAGAGATGTCACTTCTGCCATATTGTTATACACCCCATCATCATATTTACCGAGAGTGAGGGTAACAGCCGCTGTATAACTAGACTGCTGCGTAGTTCCTTTAGCAAAAAAGAAACCAAAGGCACCTAATACGATAGGCAGCAGTATGAGCCATACGATGTACTTTTTGATTCGTTTCCCTATCCTAGATATGAAACCAGACATGTTCATTCTCCCAACATTGACTTATTTGCTCTTTCACTAGTGTAGCCATACATACAAAGCATCACACACGGTTTACCATAGTTTGAGTCGTTGTTTGTTTTTCAACATATTCACCGCTGCGATCACCAGTCCTAAAAATACCCAGTGAAAATATAAATTCGAGATGGAGCTAGGACTGATACTTGAAACGAGAAAGCTCAGCATGGCTGCAAACAACCCCTCAATGATCATTTTTGCTGATCTTGTGTCAGCCCATTTGTATTGCTTGTAAAGTGTGAACATGAGATAGGCGTATAGTGAGATATAGCCCAGCATGACTGCAAATCCAAAGTTCGTCATCAATTCCAGCAGCCAATTGTGCACTTCTACGACCTGGTCTGTATCAAAGATCGAAAAGTGAGCTAAATAGTAAGACACATTCCCCGCTCCAACCCCGAATCCGTATGAATTCGTAAAGAAGTGCCAAGCATTTTTCATCAAATTCGCTCTCGCGATGTTAGACGGGAGTGGTTCACTAAAAGAATGAGCGATCTGAGAAGCGAGAAACAAGTCATAAAAAGTCGAATAAATCTTGGCTGAAAAGACAGCGATACCAATGACGACAAGTCCGCTTGCGGCAATGATTGACCACTTTTTGAGAACACGCGGGAGCAGTAGCCACACATAGATCGCCACTCCTGCAAATATGCCAAGCAAACTGGCGCGGGATTCGGTTAACAAAATGAGATACAGCGCGGCGATTGCACCTAGTAATCCAAACGCTTTGATATAACCGTTTTTCATTTGACGCATGCACGCTAGATATAAGAAGAAACTAATCGATAAAAACGTTGCAAAGTCATTCTGATTAAAAAAGACAGATGTAGGATAGTGCTGTTTATATGCTGGCCCTAGATATAATGAGGTATTCGGTAAATGGTTCAATGTAAAGTGATTATAGAACCCAATCCCCATCACAAACACAGTCATCACGAGCCAAATGCTATAAAAGGTCACCACTTGGTCCATTCGCTGAATATACATGACGACTAGAAAGACAAATCCCATTCCCATTGCAAGAAGGGACATATATTTCAGGCCGTCTGTGACTGAATGCGCCCAAAGCAGTGAGATGAGTCCGTAAAGAAACCATGCTGAGAAAAAACCAAGAATACCTTTGACACGAATCTGCTGCCATTGAGATATGTACGTCCCCTTTTCTCTCATCCGCCATATGAATAAAGCAAAGGCGGCGATGAGCATGATACGGTAGAGAAAAAGGCTAAAGAATCCAGCACTAATAGAAAAAAAAGCGTTGTTGAGAAAGGTCAATGTAGTCAAAAGATAGATGGCTGACATGAAGATTTGCTCACCATTCATGTACAACTTCATCAACACGAGAGCAGCAGCCAGGATCAGAAGTATTACCGGAACAGCCACCATTTTCTTTAACCCAACGGGCTGGGTGGATGTCATTTGTACAAGCCCAATCCCTGCTGCAAACAAAATACATCCAATCATGATTTGCCATGCTGTTTGTTTCACACTCATACCCATTATCCTCCTAAGCAACCCATCCGATTTGAGGGATTAAGCCTTGACTTCCTGTTCATAGTAGGAAATGGTACGAGCCAAACCTTCCTGTAAACTCACAACAGGCTCCCATGATAAGACTTGTTTCGTTTCCTCATTTGACAATGTACTATGCACAATATCCCCTGCACGCTGCGCCTTGTAAATTGGTTCAAGATGCGACCCCGTCACTCGCTTCATCGTTTGAAACAGCTCATTCACAGTGATCGAATCCCCACATGAAATATTTAAACAAACGTTTGATTGAGCTGTTAAAGCCGCAACATTCGCTGCTGCTAGATCACCTACATAGATGAAATCTCTTGTTTGTTCCCCGTCCCCAAAAATGAAAGGGGCCTCATCCTTTGCAAACTTATCAGAGAAAATCGAGACAACCCCCCCTTCGCCAAGTGCGTCTTGTCGCGGACCATAAACATTGCTATACCGAAGAATACAATAGTCCACATCATACAATGTTTTTGCCATTTCTAAGTACCGCTCTACTGTGAGTTTTGATAAACCATACGGCGAACCAGGCTTTAACTGGTGAGCGGTGTCTACTGGCAGATACACAGGATCTCCATAGACAGCGGCTGATGAGGCAAATACCACTTTCTTGACACCAGCCTCTGAAGCCGCTTTGATCACATGCAGAGATCCTTTAATATTCACTTCTTGATCATATATATAATCATTGACCGATACTGCGACACTTACTTGTGCAGCAAGATGAATGATATAGTCTGGTGCGATTTTTTTAATAATTTCAACCACTTCTGGTTTTGTTACATCCTCTTCAATACACGGAACAGATAAATGTGCAATATTTTCCTTCCTACCTGTTGAAAAGTTATCAAGCACGATGACTTCATATTCTTTGTTTATTAATTCTTCAACAGTATGTGAACCTATAAATCCACTACCTCCAGTAACCAATACTTTCTTCATCCAAGTTCCTCCTAAAAATCAAGCTTCTAATAACATCTTAACATCCTGTACATGAGGACGACCGATCGAATGATAAATAAAGCCGTTTTTTCTCATTTGTTCTGGTTCAAATATATTACGTCCATCAATGATCACTGGACGTTGAAGTAGTCTTCTGACTTTCTCCATATCCATTTTTAATACTTCTTCCCATTCAGTCAAGATGAAACATGCATCTGAATGCTCTATAGTTTGATATAGGTTGTCACTGAATATCGTTTGGTTTCCAAGGATCTTCTTCGCTTCTAAGTGAGCAATTGGGTCATACGCTTTTACATAAGCTCCTAGATCTTGCAACATTGGAATAATATCAAGAGCAGGAGAGGATCTTAAATCATTTGTATTAGGTTTAAATGCCAATCCTAATACAGAGATCGTTTTTCCCTTGATGTCACCATAGACATCCATCAATTTCTTCACGAGATACGCTCGTTGATGTGTATTTGTTTCGACAACAGATTCAATTAACTTAAAACGATAACCTACTGTTTCAGCTATTTTTAATAGTGCCTTGGTATCCTTCGGGAAGCAGGAACCTCCAAAACCAACTCCGGCTTTTAAAAACTTCTGTCCAATTCGGCTATCTAGACCAACGCCTTCTGATACTTTCTCAACATCTGCACCCACTCGATCGCAAATATTGGCAATATCATTGATAAAAGAAATTTTGGTTGCAAGCATCGCATTTGCTGCGTATTTAATCATTTCTGCACTTTCTAGGTTGGTTTCAACCACTACTGTTTGAAACGGTTCATGTAACGTCTTAATGATTTCCGATGCATGAGAACTTGTAGACCCTATAACCACCCGCTCCATATTCATCGTATCTTTGATGGCAGAGCCTTCTCTGAGAAATTCTGGATTGGATACGACATCAAAAGGATACTTACTGCGCGATGCTTTTTCGACAATGGCTTGAACGAGCCGGCCTGTTCCAACGGGCACTGTGCTTTTATTGACGATGATTTTGTAGCCATTTAAATGTTCACCAATTGTTTGAGCGACAGCTTTCACGTACGTTAAATCTGCTTCTCCCTGTGCTGTCATCGGAGTCCCTACAGCAATATAGATAATGTCTGATTCCCTGATAGCAGCAGGAATATTGGTTGTAAAAAACAGTCTTCCTTCTTCGGTATTCTTTTCAATCAATTCCTTTAAACCCGGTTCATAAATGGGAACGACACCACTTTTTAAGCTGTTGATTTTTGATTCATCAATGTCACAGCAGATGACACGATTTCCGATATCAGCAAAACAAGTACCCGATACTAACCCGACATACCCTGTTCCAATCACAGCAATTTTCTTCAACATTTTTCATCCTCTCAGTAAAAGCATATTGTCCGTTCCAAGCTGTTTATCTATCTATCATTCTTTGCACATTTCATCTTGTTTAAACGATGGATCTTGATTGATGAAGCACCTTTTCATATTGCTGTATGAGCTGCTTCGCATTATTTTCTGATGAATATTCTGTATGAACGATTTGATGTAGATCGCTTTTTACTTGCTCATTCCACCTGTTTTCATAAAGGTAGGCGTGAATGGCCTCTTTTAACTGATTTGCCGAATGCGGATCAACGAGCAGGTGTTGATAGCTAGAAAATAAGGTTGGAAGACCACCGACTCTTGTCGCAATGACAGGTACTTTTAAAGCGAGCGCCTCCAGAACGACGGTTGGCATTCCTTCACTATAGGACGGAAGCGTAAACAGATCGGTTGCCATTAAATAGTCTTTCACCTGATCATTCGGCACCTGCCCTGGGAGTATAATGGATGCTCCAGCCCGTTCTGTGAGCTCTTTTGCAAGGGGGCCTTTTCCAACAAAAACTGCTTTCACACCATCCATGCCACTGATAGCTTCAACTAATTCAAGCAAACCTTTCTCTTTGACTAATCGGCCGACGAAGACAACGAGCTTGTCGTGAAGGGGTAAGCCTAACTTTTCCCTGATGACTTGTTGATCTTCTTCCGTTTTAGAAAATGACTGGAGCGGAATACCGAGCGGGAGGCATTGCGCTTCTACTTTCGTCATGTCATTTGTCTTTTTAGCAAGCTCTTCACTCACCGTCAGAACTGCCGATGCCTGTTTCACCGCCGTTTCAAAGGCTGCATATGCCCCTTTACTATAGCTCGGATACACGTTCACATCACTGCCATGTAAGGTCAAAAGATAAGGAATTTTCGTTTTTTGCTGAATCACAGCCGCTGCTCCGCCAGATGGCATTGCAAAGTGCGCATGGATAAAATCTGGTGACAGCTGATAACGCTGCATAGCGCCGAGAACAGAAGCCGCTATTCGTTTACTCGGCTGTGCCCATTTCAGCTGTCCGGGGAGTGCTGTATAGGGCGGCCTGTATACGGTCACTCCGTTTCTCATTTCCTGTTCGGGCAGATCCTTTTTCTGCCGATAGGACGCCTTCAGCATCCGCAAAATCGGTGGATTAACTGGGTTGGGACAGATGACGGTCACTTGTATTCCTTGTTTGAGCAGCTCCTGTACTTGCGTTTCATGGAATACACCTTCACTTGGATGTCTTTCACTAGGATATACACTTGTCAGCCATAGCACCTTCATGACGAACGACCTCTTCTCATTAATTTGCCTGCCACCTGCGGATACATTTTGATGAGCAGCAAGCCGTACAATGCAGCACTGACACAAATCGTCAGTCCTAATTGAAGTAAAATATCCGCTGATGTCAGCTTCATCCCTTGATGCAGGGCTACCGCACAGGCGGCCATCAATAGCGTCATAACAGCAGGTTTGCCAAGTGATTTTAAATACACCTTCATATCTAGCTGAATGACATAAGCCATGAGCCATCTGCCAACAATGAAGTTGAGCAGGCTGACACCTGAGTAAACCCAAGCTACTGTGAGCAGACTGCCTGTGCTGACACCTACATATAAGGCGGTTCCATACACAAGAAGCATTCCCATATCCCAATAAAAGGCTAAGTCCGCTCTCCCCTTTGCAAGAAGTATGGACCCGTTTGGATTCATCAGCACACGCAGAAGGCCAACAATGCACAATATATTAAGAACCGGAACAGCTACGAGCCATTTCTCTCCAAACACTACTTCTATAAAGCTATCTGATACAGCAACAAGACCGACTAATAGCGGAAAGCTAATCAATGCGAGCATATTCGTCATACTGAGGAAGCCCTCTCGCAGCATGGAGTGATCACGCTGGCTTTTTGCAAAAACAGGGAAAGCCACTCTCGTCACAATCGGATTGATCTTCAGCACGGGAATCGTCACAATTTGATACGCCAAGCTATAAATACCTAACGCTTCTGCTCCAAGAAACCGGCCGATTAAAATCATGTCTATATTCGATCCTGCTCGATTGACCAGTCTGGATGCGAGCTGGAAAGCACCGAATGAGAAAAACTCTTTCACTTCTCCTAATGCAAAAACAGGTGCTGGGCGCCACTTCTTCCAATAAGCTGCGGCATACATAAGCCCTTTTCCTGATTGCAGCAGCACTTGAGAAACGACATAGGCTACAATCGGATTGATGAAGAAGGCCAATGCGAGTAAAACAATCAGCGATATCATGGTCGCAACGGCTTCAATGGCACTTAGTGTTTTAAAAGCTAGGTCCTTTTGCATCATGTATTGGTATTGCTGGCCAATAGGAGCAATCAGAAACATGATCGATAATAGTTTCAGCAACCCCTCCAGCTCTGGTCGGTTATAAAAAGCGGCAATCATTGGGCTAACTAGAATGAGTAAACAGAATAAGACAACTCCAGTGAGTAAATTGATCCAATATAATGTAGATAATTGCCGTTCTGTTGTTTGTTCTTTTTGGATGATCGCTGCCCCGATCCCTAGATCAAGTAAAATCTGCGTAAATATTGTGACAGTTGTGATCATACCAACGAGTCCAAACTCTTTCAGTGACATCACATTCCCTAAAAAGGCGAACTGTGCGATTTGGATGATCGTAATGATGAATGCGGACAAGCTTGTCCATTTCGCCCCGCCTAGCATTCGTTTTTTCATACTTGCCATTTCTCTTCCCTACTTTACTTATCTGGCTCCGTCACCCGTCATGATGACTTTTAACGTTTTTACCATAATCTTCGTGTCGAGAGAAAATGTCAAGTTTTGAATATAATGTAAGTCATGTGTTAATTTTTCACTTGGACTCATTTCATATCCTCCATTTACTTGAGCAAGACCTGTCAGTCCCGGCTTGACCGTTAATCTTTTCGTAAAACCTGGAATCGTCCGGTTAAATTCTGCGGTAAACATCGGTCTTTCTGGCCGCGGACCTACGATACTCATTTCTCCTTTTAACACATTGATAAATTGCGGAAGTTCATCGATTCTTGTTTTACGAATGAAGGCTCCCACTTTGGTGATACGTGGATCATTTTTTTGTGCCCATTTCGCTCCTCCGCTTTCAGCATCGATTCTCATCGATCTGAGCTTCCATAATTTAAAGTAAACACCATCTTTCCCGACCCTCTCCTGCATATAAAAGGCTGGTCCCGGTGTTTCCAGCTTAATCAAAAGAGCAAACAGCAAAATGATTGGCGTACTCAACATCAATCCGATGAACGAGAACATTAAATCTATGAAACGTTTTGCAAATAAATAACGAACCATATGTTCTGTTAAGGCAAAAGAGTGGTTTCGTCTCACTTCATATTCTCTATAAAGATTCATCGCTTTCTCTGCACTCACTGACCTGCACCTCACCATTCAAAGTAGTTGTTGTGTAAAGAGATGTTCTATGAAAGTCAGTTTAGCAGAGCAACATTAAGCAAATGTAAATGCGCTGTTAAGTCTTGTAAAACTGTGTTAAGAATGTGCACTTATATCAAGTTATACCCTTTTCAACGTAAAAAAGACCCGCAATTCTGCGGGTCTCCGGTCTTTTCTTTATTTTGCTTTAACAGATTCGATGGTTTTTAATCGAAGGGTTCCGTTTGCATCTTTTGTATAAGTGACTTTCACTTTGGATTCTTCTTTTAAGCTGTTCACTTGTTTAGAAAACGTATTTCCGAATTGAATAGCGACTTCTTTGCCATCAATGTTCACAGCAATGGTATGTCCATCAGCCAAGCCGACATATGTGCCTTCTTTGGTGACTTCATTTTGCTTATTTGTTGTTGATTCTTTCTTTGTTTTAGAATCAGTTTTTGATTGTTCTTTAGCTGGTTCTTCTTTTGTGATTTCTTTACTTGAGCTGTCTTTTGCGTCTTCATCAGATTGACCAGATTGCTCTTCTTTTTGAGCAACTGTTTCTTTGCTTTGATCATCTGCTTTTTCATTTGATGATTGATCTTCTGTTTTTTCCTTTTCCTCTGAAGCATTTTCTTTCTTTTGATCAGCTGCTTCGGTTGTTTCCTTTTTGCTGTCATCCTTATTGTTGTCGTTTGATTGATTTGTTGTGCCGCACGCTGTGAGTAAGACACCTAGAAGCAATACTAGAAACGGCATTGTGATTAATTTTTTCAAAATTGTCACCTCTTCATGATTTGTCGATTGGCTGTCGCTTGAAGATTCATGCGTAAACCATCACCTTTTATATTTCAATTATAACAAAGATAACTAGAAATGAAATGTATTTTTAACTTGACACATCATCGGCGACTCGATTACTTCATAGACTTTTGAAAAAAGGCTGCCGAGAGACGTTCTCGAGCAGCCTAAGAGGAGTATCTGAGGCACCCCTCATCTTTGTATTTTCTTATCTAAAGTAACCTGACACACCGCTTGAAATGCCTGACGCTAAACGATCTTTATACGTAGCTGATTTCAAGATATTTGAATCGACTGGACTTGACACAAAACCAGTTTCTAAAAGAACACTCGGCATTTTAGAATATTTAATCACGTAGAATCCAGCTGTTTTCACACCACGGTCTCTTGTACCAAGTGCACTGACCATTTTCGGCTGAATGTTTTGCGCAAGCTTCAAGCTGTTTGCAGACGCATATGTTTTATCATAATACGTTTCTGTTCCGTTTGCACTGCTGTTATCATTTGAGTTCGCATGGACACTGATGAAGATATCTGCATTTGCCGACGCACCTTTGCTCACTCGTGTTTGGAGACTATCAAATGTATCTGATGTTCTTGACATCGTTGTAAGTGCACCAGCATTGTTTAATTTCGTATTTAAACGTTTCGCTACATCTAAATTCAAGTTCTTTTCATATAACCCGTAGCCTACTGCTCCTGAATCATGTGCACCATGACCTGGATCGATGAATACTTTTTTCCCGACGACAGGGTTTTTCAATTGGGAAACCACAGTATTCGTCACAGTGGATGTACCACCTAGAATACTAAATGAAGTGATCTTCTTCGAACCAATTATTTGTCTAGTTGCTTTTGGTAATGTTTTTTCATTTGTGAAAATAAAAGCTTTACCTTGCTTAGCAGCGATACTAGCTCCTGAAGCGGCATCCGCATAGGCAAAACCATTACTAATATACGTAGTGCTCGTACTCATATTGTATTTCTTCACAATATTTGCTGCGACTTCATAACGATTTGCTCCACCAATTCTTCCAGGTGAAGGCAACTGAGCATAAGCTGATTTATTTACGCTAGACTCCCCACCAATGACAATGGTATTTTTAACTCCTCGGCTTTTCATGACCGCTGAAGTTTCCGAACGTAAACCTTTATCATTTGTTAATAAGATTGGATAGCCTTGTTTTGCAGCATAAGGTGCAATGGCAACGGCATCTGCATAAGCAAAGCCATTGGCTACAACAGCCGTACTAGAGCTTTTCATTTGTTTTGCGATATTTGCTGCTAAGTCATAGCGGTTCTTACCACTAATACGTTTCACAGAAATCCCCATCGATTTAAGCTGAGTTGTTACCTTTCCAGAGACACTTTTTGTGCCACCAAGAATAATCACATTCTTTGTTTTTAGACTTTGAAGGCCTTTTTTCGTATCTGTAGATAAACTAGTACTGTTTGTAAAAAGAACAGGTGCATTTTTTTGATATGCAAAAGGAACTGCACTTAATGCATCCGCATATGCATCTTTCCCTACAAGAACAACTGTACTTGATGTTGTCCAACTTTTTTTCGCCGCATTCACCGCAACAGCATAACGGTTTTTCCCATCAATTCTTGTGACTGAATTGTCAGCAAGTGCAGATGGAAGAAACAGACACATAGCTATTACACTTAAAAATACTACTTTTATGATAGAGCGCACGTGTATAACCTCCCTTAATATTTTAATTTGTTGTTAATTTTGCGCCTGGATAATAGAATGACAAAATGCTTGAGTATGTGCTTCCTGATTCAGCTCTCATTTTCGCTCCATATTGACTCATTCCAACTCCATGTCCATATCCTTTTCCTGTGATAGTGAAATCATTGGTGTTGTTCTTGACTGAAGCGTATGTGCTTTTTAAATTAGTGGCACCCAGTATTGATCTAAATTCAGTCATTTTAAAACTAAGTGTTGCTGATTTATTCATACTGTAGGAACCTGTTTTATTTTTTAAGTGATAGCTAACTTTCAAAGAGGCTGTTTTTGCTCTCTGCCCTTTTGTTTTCCCAGAAAAGGTGACACTAGAAATATTAGCAATCTTAATCTCTGAAGCTGATGTTTCTTTATTTTTTAGAATCCAGTTCTTCAACCCATTCAACTGACTTGCATTTGTTTCTGCTGTCTTACTCCACCAAGATGCTGGAGATGACGCACTAAGTGATGTACTCAATTGAGTTTTTGATAGTTTAAGTGTCCAAGCATTTTTTGGATCTTTTGTATCTGCTTTTGCGACTAGGTAAGGAAATGCACTTGACCACACTTCTTCACTAGCCTCGGTGTAGCCTCCATTACTAGAATAATAGGTTGCAGAAATCAGACTATTATTATATTTTAATACCTTGCCTTTTGTAGCATCTACAGCTTTTGTAGAGTTTGTAGACCAGTTATAACCGCCATATACTTGGAACGCTGTTGTATCTGGCACAACTTTCCCTATACTGCTTACAGAATATGTACGTGCTGCAACAGCCTGTGCTTTCAATGCCTCAACATGCCAGCTTGCTGGCATTTCATTCGGCACAACCCCTTTAAGATAATCTTCAAAAGGGATGTTTTCATTTGTTGGTCGAATATAGCCTGATTCTACAGCAAAATTCATGTTCCCCAAGTATGCTTTCCCAGCAACTCGAATGACATTTGTAGTTGAATATTTCTCTGGAACAACTCTTACTGAAGATCCAAATGTCTTAATGCCTTTGATTGAAATTTTTCCGTTAGAAACATTCAATTGATAATCCTTATTATTCTTCAAATAAAATTCTTTTGATAATTTAGATTGTAGACTTGCTGAAATGGATTTTACTCCACCAGACAATTGGAAAGAGTACGTCCCCTGTTTTTTGACAATTGATGTCACAGGTGATGTTAGACTATTTTCTTTCACAAGTACCATAGGGCTGTTATTCTTGGCTGCTAAAAGTGAAAATGTAATTGCATCTGTGAAAATAGAACCGTTTGCTAAATATAGCTTATTAGCATTCATGTTTAACCCAGTTACAATATTTGCAGAGACCTCATATCTATTAGCTCCACCTATTCTTTTCACAGTGGACGTTTTTTTAATTTGAGATTCAACTTTTTTGCTAACACTCTTTTCTCCACCAATAATCACAACTTTTTTCGGGAGTTTGTAAGTGGGTAAACTGTCTTTCTTCGTTAACAGAATAGGGTAGCCGTTTCTTGCAGCATATGGAGTTACTGAAGCACTGTCAGTAAAAATGCTTCCTGTTGCCACTATAGCTTCACTATAGTTCCCCATCTCTTTTGCAATGTTTTGTGAAACAGCATAACGTGATTTACCACTGATTCTTTTGATCTTTCCGTATTTCTTTAATGCTTTCTCAGTTGCTGAAGAAACACTTGTTGTTCCACCGATAATGAGAATATTATCAGGATTCATTTTTTTAATTTGCTTTTCAGTGGTCTTTGTTAATTTTTCAGCATTCGTATATAAAATAGGTGCATTCAGTTTATAAGCTAATGGTGTAGCGGAAATAGCATCTGCAAATGCGTCACGATTTACAATGACAATGGTAGATGGATTTTTCCAACCTGCTGAAGCGATACTATTGGCTACCTCATAACGGTTCTTACCATCATATCGAGCGACGGAAGATACATTTGTACCAGTTACTTTGTATAAGCCGGATGATGATATGTTAAAGTTGTTTTTATTCCCAACATAGTTTGATAATTTAACAGAAATTGAGCTTGCCGCTGCAGCATCATTTGGCATAAATACAAGCAAAAGTAAGATGAACGTTGTAAATGTTAGACTTAATTTTTTCAATTTAATGATCCCACCGACTCTCTATTGTACTTTTTTGATTTCTTGAATTTCCTTTTGACCACTGTCATTAATAAAGTAAGAGATTTCTACTTTATCTCCTGGATTGAATTCATTTAACACATCTTTAAAATTATCCGTAAATTCATAGTTTAAGGTCGTATTCACTTTTTTCACTTCGACTGTATGTGCATCAGCCATACCAATAAATTCAGCTTTTTCTTCCAGCACCTGAGGAGTTGAACTGCTTGTCTTGTTTTCTCCCGAGGACTGCTCAGCCGTTCCACATGCAGTGAGCACGATACCAAGTAGTAGTATTAAGAACGGTAAAACGACGATTTTCTTCATTTTTTTCACCTCATGTCTTTGTATCGTCTTATAACTTAATATTTTAAGGTAAATTTAAGGTTTTTTGAAACCTTTTTTTTGTTACAACGTCTATATCTAGGTTCAGAGTAAAAAAATAACTTGTTTATCAAGATTCGTAAACCTATAATCATGGAAGAATCATAGAAAAGGTGAGGGACATTATGAGAGCTGAAAGAAAACGAAAGAAGAAAAAGGTTCTTTGGATTATTTTATCGATTATTGGCTTATTCGTATTAGCTACTGGCGGATATGCATATCATCTTTGGAATACAGCAGCATCAACCGTGGCAGGCATTCAGGAGAATTTGAAGAAGTCAGATAAGCGTGACAAAGATGTCGATTTAAATAAGAAAGACCCGATTTCTATTTTAGTCATGGGCGTTGATGAAAGAAAAAATGACCGAGGCCGTGCGGATACATTAATATACATGACCGTTAACCCAAAAACCAAAACGACTGAGATGGTGAGTATCCCACGTGATACGTATACGAAAATTGTCGGAAAAGGCACAATGGATAAAATCAACCACTCCTATGCATTCGGCGGCACACAAATGGCAGCTGATACTGTAGAGGAATTGCTTGATGTACCTGTTGATTACTTCGTGAAAGTCAATATGGAAAGCTTTAAGGATGTTGTCGATACACTTGGCGGCATTACAGTGAACAGCACATTTGCTTTCAGCTATGATGGCCACTCATTTGGCACAGGAGAAATTAATTTAAATGGCGATCAAGCCCTTGCCTACACAAGAATGAGAAAGCAAGATCCAAAGGGTGACTTCGGACGTCAACAAAGGCAGCGCCAAGTCATTGAAGGGATCATTGCTAAAGGGGCAAACATCTCATCTATTACAAAGTTCGGCGATATGTTCAAAGTCGTGGAAAACAATATGAAGACTAACATGTCATTTGATGATATGTGGACGATGATGAATGACTACCGTGACGCAAGACAACATGTGGAGCAGCACGAGCTGAAAGGAACGGGAGCTCGCATCAATAATATCTATTATTATCAGCTTGATGATAGCAGTCTGGCTAAAGTGAAGAAGGAATTGAAGGACAGTTTGGAGCAGTAAAAAAGAAGACAAAGGGCTAAAATCAAGATCATTTTAGCCCTTTGTCAACAATCTGAAGACTACATGACTGTAGTCTTCTTTTTTATGATTTGAATGGGACAGGTTTTTCTTCACTTAATCCAAATCGATGAAGAAGTTCTTGGACAATTCGTTTCGATGCTTGTCCGTCACCATAAGGATTAGACGCCTTCGACATGCTGTCATATTCCTTCTGATCTACTAGCAGCTCTTTTGCCATTTTGTAAATGGTCTCTTCATCCGTACCTGCAAGCTTAAGTGTCCCAGCTTTCACGCCTTCTGGACGTTCTGTTGTATCACGGAGCACTAATACTGGCTTCCCTAGAGAAGGTGCCTCTTCTTGTACACCGCCAGAATCCGTTAAAATAAAGTGTGAAGCGGCAGCAAAGTTATGGAAATCAACGACTTCAAGCGGTTCAATTAAGTGTACACGGTCTAGACCGCTAAATTCTGTCTGAGCCGCATCACGTACGGCAGGGTTTAAATGAACAGGATAAACAACCTGAACATCTTCAAATTCTTCTACAACACGTCTAATAGCTCTAAACATGTTTTTCATTGGCTGGCCAAGATTCTCTCTGCGATGGGCCGTTAACAAGATCATTTTATCCGTTCCTATTCTTTCTAAAATAGGGTGCTGATAATGCTCAGTAACTGTTGTTTGCAGGGCGTCAATCGCTGTATTCCCTGTCACACAAATGGTCTCTTCTTTTTTATTTTCAATTAAAAGATTCTGCTTCGCTTCCTCTGTAGGAGAGAAATGAATATCGGCAATAGTACCTGTCATTTGACGATTCAATTCCTCTGGGAACGGCGAATATTTATTGTGTGTTCTCAATCCTGCTTCGACGTGCCCAACTGAAATTTGGTGATAAAATGCTGCCAAGCTGCCTGCAAAGGTCGTTGTTGTATCCCCATGGACAAGGACAATATCAGGCTTTTCTTCTAGGAATAATTGATCTAGCTTTAACAGTGCATTTGATGTAATTTCAGATAATGTCTGGCGCTGTTTCATGATGTTTAAATCATGATCTGGCGTAATTGAAAAAGCCTCAAGAACTTGATCAAGCATCTCTCTGTGCTGGGCTGTCACAGTAACAATTGAATTTATCTGTGGATGTTTATTTAATTCAAGGACAAGTGGTGCCATTTTGATCGCTTCAGGTCTAGTACCGAAAATAGTCATTACATTTAGTTTTTTCACTTGTTTAATCCTCTTTCCTAGTATAGTTACTTTCAATTATACACAATTTGGAGGATAAATTTAATGATATAAAAAAGAAATGTATATTGAAGTAACTCTAAATTTATCTTTCCTTTACATTTAACATACAAAATTTGAATTATAGAAAATTCTTTTAATTGAATTTAATTGTCTTTTAATTGATATGAAGTTAAACTATATTTATGTTAATTGATAAAATTTGATAAAAAACACAAAAATTAATTGTTTTTTCTACTAAGGAAGGTGCTAAGTTCATTGAAAAAAGTACGTAAAGCCATTATACCAGCTGCAGGTCTTGGGACACGTTTCCTCCCTGCAACAAAAGCGATGCCTAAAGAAATGCTGCCAATCGTTGATAAACCAACCATTCAATATATTATTGAAGAAGCTGTTGAATCAGGAATTGAAGACATTATTATTGTGACTGGGAAAGGAAAAAGAGCCATTGAGGATCATTTTGATTTTGCACCAGAGCTTGAGCGCAACCTGGAGGAAAAAGGGAAGAGCTCGCTTTTAGAGAAGGTGAGAAAATCCTCTAACATTGCTGACATTCATTACATACGTCAAAAGGAACCTAAAGGACTTGGACACGCAGTTTGGTGCGCACGTAAGTTCATCGGCGATGAACCTTTTGCTGTTTTACTAGGTGATGACATTGTACAAGCTAAAACACCAGGACTTCGTCAGCTGATGGATGAATATGAGAAAACACTTTCTTCTATCATTGGCGTTCAACAAGTAGCCGATAGTGATACAGATAGATACGGAATCATTGATCCCCTAACCCAGGAAGGACGACGCTATCAAGTAAAAAACTTTGTTGAAAAGCCACCGCTTGGGACAGCTCCTTCAAATTTAGCAATCTTAGGACGATATATTTTCACACCAGAAATCTTTATGTATTTGGATCAGCAAGAAATTGGAGCTGGGGGAGAAATTCAACTGACTGATGCTATTCAAAAGCTAAATGACATCCAACGTGTTTTTGCATATGACTTCGAAGGAAAACGATATGATGTTGGTGAAAAACAAGGCTTCATTGAAACAACTCTGGAGTTTGCCCTACAGGATGAAGAGTTGAAAAAGAAACTCATTCCATTTATGAAACAACTTCTTGAAAAAGAAGAAGAATATTAAAAAAGCTGCCATGTTTGGCAGCTTTCAGCTTGTAGACAAAGTCTACAAGCTTTTTTGTATAATAAGGGTAATAACAATAATCTGTGGGGGATAAACATGTTATCGAAACGTGAAGAAGAAAGAAGAAATCAATTAGAAGTAGTGGCTATCAGGTTGATAGGTCTGAGGTGGAAGCGTGGTGACACGTGGAGCTGACAGATACTAATAGATCGAGGACTTAACCTATATTCTATTGTGAAGTTTGAACATTGTTATCTAGTTTTGAGAGAACATTCTCTCCATCAGGTTTGGTGGCGATAGCGAAGAGGTCACACCCGTTCCCATACCGAACACGGAAGTTAAGCTCTTCAGCGCCGATGGTAGTTGGGGGTCTCCCCCTGTGAGAGTAGGACGCCGCCAAGCTTTTTGTTTATATCCTTCCAATGGAAGAAGTTACTTTATCATTCCGCAGTAGCTCAGTGGTAGAGCTATCGGCTGTTAACCGATCGGTCGTAGGTTCGAGTCCTACCTGCGGAGCCATGCTTCCATAGCTCAGTAGGTAGAGCACTTCCATGGTAAGGAAGAGGTCAGCGGTTCGAGCCCGCTTGGAAGCTTTCCTCTAAATGTTGATCTGACAGGGTTTCTCGATGATGAGAAGGCTTTTTTTTATGTCTTTTTTTATTTGTTTGGGGACCAATCCGCATGACCTAAACGCTGAGAGACTACCAGGTATATGCCGATTTGATTTAGTAGCATGAGTAAGAGGCATTACATGCAAATGAATTTTCTTTATATCGATTCCACCATTTTATTTAAAGTTGAAAAGGCAGTTGAGAACGTACAATGCTAATTCGTTAATTGCTGAATTAGCAAGGAACTCCATTGGCCAACGTTTTGCCACATAAGAAATGGAACGGACCGAAGACAAAAGCAGCTCTTCAAAAAACATTGGAAAAATGAAAAAAGTAAAGCCCCTAGCCATAGAGAATAGGGGCTTTTTTGATGTTTATTTTTCATCGTTTGAAAATCTGTGAAGCTGCAATTCTTTTGCAGTCGCAACTTTCATTGTTTTTCTTTTGAAGTGAATCCTTCTCTCAAAAACCTTTTTCTTTCTCTGTTACTTTATCGAGTGATTCTAGGGTATACGAAAAAGTGTTGCTTCCACACGATTTTACACTAATCATGTTTCTGCTCCTGTTTTCGTAATATGTCCTTTTTGTTTTACTTAATATTCAATAAAAAGCAGTTCATTAAATTTCGTCATCCCTATATGCTTGTTAAATGTGTCTAAATTGTGAAATTGACAATTTCCACAAACTAAAATATGTGGTAAGTCTGTCTATAGTAGGTAACACAATACTCTTTGTTATGGTGAGCATTGAAAGAAGGAGATTTCATGATTATTGCCATAACTGGTGTTACATATGGTAGTAAAGTCAGAGAGCCAAAAGGTGCTCTGCATTACTACTACACACATGCCTTAGAAATCGGAAATTCTAAGGAAGAGCTTTTCATCCAAATGGACTTACAGATAAGCTCTCGAAAAAAATTACATGGAGGTAATAGGAAATGAGAATTAACCACAATATCGCAGCACTTAACACATTGAACCGTTTGTCTGCAAACAATGGTGCGAGCCAAAAGAACATGGAGAAACTTTCTTCTGGTCTTAAAATCAACCGTGCAGGAGATGACGCAGCAGGTCTTGCAATCTCTGAAAAAATGCGTGGACAAATCCGCGGATTAGAAATGGCTTCAAAAAACGCGCAAGACGGCATCTCTCTTATTCAAACAGCTGAGGGTGCATTGACTGAAACTCACTCAATCCTTCAACGTGTTCGTGAACTAGTTGTTCAAGCTGGAAATACTGGTACACAGCAAGGTGAAGACTTAACTGCAATTAAAGATGAGATCACAGCGCTTGTTGATGAGGTCGATGGTATTTCTAATCGTACTGAGTTTAACGGAAAAAAATTATTAAATGGTACGTTTAATGGAACAGGTACACCAGGTACACCTGGCACACCTGCAGATTCAGAAGCTGGAACACCAGAAATCCCAGCAACCCCAGCAACTGATGGTGAGGCTTTAGTATTCCAAATTGGTGCAAATGCTACACAACAAATTAAGGTAAACATTCAAGATATGAGCGCTGCTGCTTTAGGCGTTGCAGGCACTGATGGTAAAACTGAGACAGGTAAATCTGTTAAAGATATCGATGTATCTAAATTTGAAACAATTGCAGCTGATGAAGATGGTGGATTTGATGATCAGTTAGCAATCGTTGATGGAGCTATTAAACAAGTTTCTGCACAACGTTCTAAACTTGGTGCAGTTCAAAACCGTCTAGAGCACACAATCAACAACCTTGGTGCTTCTTCTGAAAACTTAACAGCTGCTGAGTCTCGTATCCGTGACGTTGACATGGCGAAAGAAATGAGTGAGTTCACGAAGAACAACATTCTTTCTCAAGCGTCTCAAGCAATGCTTGCACAAGCGAATCAACAGCCACAAAACGTACTTCAATTATTACGATAATAAACCAAAAGCCCCTTTGATATAGGGGCTTTTTTGTTTGTTTTAAAATGTTGGACTCGCTCAGTGACAAATAGACTCATGAAGATGGAATAAATCGATTGGTAAGGAAGCTTTGTATCAATTTTCTACACTTTCCTTCTTTTTGTGCTTGATTCCTTAGTTCCTTTCTTATATTCTTACTAAAGTGATGATTATCCTCTCTAACAAAAGACTCTGTACGTTCCTCTTTTTCCCCGAAAGTGAAGCATTGTTTATTTTCCTTTCCTCATCTCCAGGTTTGAATGATCTTCTTTTCCGTGTACGGTATGTATATAAAAAGGAGTAGATGGTTTGAAAGATTTATTTGTAAAGCAAGAATGGTTTGGATATGTGCGTCAGGATGTGCTGGCGGGTATTTTAGTGGCTCTGGCTTTAATTCCTGAGGCGATTGCGTTTTCGATTATTGCGGGCGTTGATCCAAAGGTTGGGTTGTATGCTTCGTTTTGTATTGCCATTGTCATTTCGTTTGTTGGTGGACGACCAGGTATGATTTCGGCTGCTACAGGGGCTATGGCTCTGGTTATGGTTAATTTGGTAGCTGATCATGGATTGCAATACTTGTTTGCGGCTACGATTTTAACAGGACTGATTCAAATAGTGTTTGGACTTTGCCGAGTGTCTCGTCTGATGAAGTTTATTCCGAGATCCGTAATGGTTGGTTTTGTGAATGCGTTGGCTATTATGATCTTTATGGCTCAGCTTCCGCATTTTGTTGGGGAATCATTGGCCATGTATATCATGACAGGCGGTGCTTTGCTGATCATTTATTTATTGCCGATGGTGGTAAAGGTGATACCTTCCCCCCTCATTGCGATTATTGTCATGACGATCATTGCTGTATTTGGACATATTGATGTGAGAACAGTTGGAGATATGGGAGAGCTTCCTAGTACTTTGCCTGCTTTTCTGATTCCTCAAGTTCCGTTTAGCTGGGAGACTCTTGCTATCATTTTTCCTTATTCTTTAGCGCTAGCCATGGTTGGTTTACTTGAGTCTCTTTTAACTGCACAGATTGTTGATGATATGACGGAGACGTCTAGTCGAAAGAACAAGGAAGCGAGAGGTCAAGGGATTGCCAATGTGGTTGCAGGATTCTTTGGTGGTATGGCTGGTTGTGCGATGATTGGTCAATCAGTGATCAATACGAAGGCAGGCGGGCGTGGCCGACTTTCTACCTTTGTAGCGGGTGCCTTTTTAATGGTTCTCATTTTTGTACTTGGTGATGTTGTGGTTCAGATTCCGATGGCTGCTCTTGTGGCTGTGATGATTATGGTCTCCGTTGGGACATTTGATTGGAGTTCCTTTCAGCAGCTAAAAAAGAATCCGAAAACAGATTCTATCGTGATGATTGTTACGGTCGTGACGGTGGTGTTAACTCATGATTTATCAAAAGGTGTTTTTGCAGGTGTGCTACTTAGCGCTGTATTCTTTGTGGCAAAAATATCGAAGCTTCATATTACCTCTACTGAAAAGCAAGTAGGGACTTGGGTTTATCGAATTAAAGGTCAAATTTTCTTTGCTTCTGTCACTGATTTCATCCAAGCGTTCCATCAGGGGAATGATCTCCAAACCGTTGTGATTGATCTATCTGAAGCGCGTATATGGGATGAATCGGGTGTGGCAGCGATAGAACGTGTAAAGGAAAAGTATCATGCAGCTGGCGTACAAGTAGACATAGTTGGAATGGATACACAAAGTCGAAATCTTGTGAAACAGGTGAATGGTTCTTCATAAGTTCTTTCTGTTTGTTACAATAGAAAAGGTAAGAAAGTGAAGGATGGAGGTGGCCGGCATGCTTGTGCGTTTGAACCAAGTGCTCGGCCGTATGATGCCATTTATTACGCCTATTAGTGTATTACTTGGTGTTTTATTGGCGGCTTATTTAAAGGATTTTACGTTTATGGTACCTTGGGTATTTGCCATTATGACATTTTCAGGGAGCTTGTCGTCTACTTTTTCAGCTTTAAAACATACGGTGATGCATCCATTGCCTTTGATTTTATCGTTTATGATTTTGCATGTGTTGATGCCTCTGTATGCTTGGTCAGCGGGGCATTTGATATTTGCGGGTGATTCTATGACGATTACCGGTTTGACGCTTGCGATGGTGATTCCGACAGGTGTGTCTAGTTTAATATGGGCGGCAATGTATAAAGGGAATGTCGGATTAACGTTGTCTATCATTTTAATAGATACATTGCTTTCGCCATTGATTGTGCCAGTAAGCTTGTCACTCTTCGTCGGTACACAGGTCCATATGGACATGGTGGCGATCATGAAAGGGCTGTTCGGTATGGTGGTGCTGCCCTCTATTTTAGGGATGCTCGTTCGTCAGTATGCAAAGCCATCGGTGACAAAAGCAATGAGTCAGACCTTGGCTCCTTTTTCAAAATTAGGCTTGTTTGTTGTCGTATCGATTAACAGTTCTGTTGTCGCCCCATATTTGCGTGAATTGGATGCTGCCTTTTTTAGCAAAGCAGCGACTGTCTTTTTCATTGCGATGAGTGGTTATGCATTTGCGTGGTTGATTGGAAAGGTGATGAAATGTACTCAAGGGGAGATTGTTGCCATTGTGTATACGGGCGGCATGAGAAATATTAGTGCCGGAGCTGTGCTTGCGATTAGCTTTTTCCCGCCTGCTGTGGCTGTTCCTGTTGTGATTGGTATGCTGTTTCAGCAAGTACTTGCTGCCTTGTTTGGTTCCTTACTCAATCGTTTTGAGCTAAAAGCACCTGCTGTGACTAAATCTTTAACATGAAAAGACCTCCATCCTATGAGATGGAGGTCTTTTTGCGAATTAATAGATGAGATATTTCTTCCGTTTCTTTTCGAACGATTTGAGGTCGTGATGATAGCGTTTCATGATGTGTTTGACGGAAGTTCCTTGATTGATTTCTTCTTTGATCCAACCATTCCCGATGAGTTTATCAAAGCTTCCTGTTTGAAGGAATTCAAATTCTTTTGGATATAAATCATGTATGGCTTTGATGATGGATAAACCTGTTTTTACCGCTTCGAATGAAGAGCGGTCTGTGACGTATAGTTGCACACCGTGTGATAGTTTCCCAGCATGTTTAGAAAAAGTGGGGGTGAATGATACGGGTCTAAATTTCACACCCTTTAGTTTTAATTGATTTAAATGATCTGCTAGTTCATTGCTATTGATATATGGAGCACCAATGAGCTCGAACGGTTTTGTTGTTCCTCTGCCTTCAGAGACATTTGTCCCTTCAATTAATCCTGTGGCGGGATATACAAAGGTACTATCCACTGTCGGCATATTAGGTGAAGGAAGGACGAACGGCAGCTTCGTGTCATCAAACGTCATGGACCGCTTCCAATATTTCATTTTGATGACTGTGACATCAGCATTAATACGAAATTCCTTGTTAAAGAATGTGGCTAGTTCACCAGTGGTCATTCCATGTCTTAATGGTATTGGATAGAGCCCTACAAATGAAGCGTGCTCAGGTTCTAAGACAGGTCCTTCTACTTTTAGTCCGCCAATGGGATTTGGACGGTCTAGGACAACAAAGGGAATGTTGTTTTCTTTCGCGGCCTCCATTGCATAGGCCATCGTGTAAATATAGGTGTAATAACGAGAACCAACATCTTGAATATCAAACAGCAAGACGTCTACATTTTTGAGCATGTCAGGCGTTGGTTTTCTTGTTTTTCCATAGAGAGAGTAAACAGGAAGACCTGTTTTTTCATCGGTATAGGATTCGACGCCTTCTCCTGCTTGTGCATCGCCGCGCACACCATGTTCAGGCCCATAAAGAGCAGTAAGCTTGATATTTGGATGCTCAAATAGAAGATCGACACTGCTTTTCATATTTGCATCAATACCAGTTGGGTTCGTAATGAGGCCGACCCTTTTCCCTTTTAACCATGAAAGATTGCCTGAGAGTAGTGTTTCTATCCCTGTTTTGACTGTTGCTTTTTTTCCTTTTGTATCTGTTCGTTCTTGGTTTGCGGGGGAGGCGGCGGTCAATGTGCTCATCATGAGAATGCTTGCGAGTATCAAGCTTGCTGTTTTTTTCAAGAGAATCCCTCCTATTTGATCTGTTTCCCTTTCAAGTTGAGTCCATAGCCGAATGGATACAGGGTTTGATTTTGATGAGTGACAGATGGGATATCTACAGGCAGTTTGCCTTTAGGTGATGCAGTGCCAAATATGACTTCTAATCCAGCAGGTATATTTGGCTGGTTGAATTGTCCGTTTGAGTAGCCTTTAAAACCGTAAACAGCTAGTAAGGCATCTGCCTCCTCAAAATTTGCTGCATCGTAAGGATTTCTTAGGCTCATGACGACCATTTTTTTGTTTTGTGCTGCAGCTTCTTTCATGACAGCACGTGGGAAAGCAGTCGCCCATTTTTTCGGGTCCTGTGCATTATCATCAATGACACCATCATTCACAGCTGGGTCATTTTGGACAACGTAAGATCCTGTAATCACATAGTCAGCGTCTTGTATGAGTTTGGCTGTTTCTTTGTTGAAGGACTTATCCGCAAAAGCATATGATTGGATACGTACAGGCTTGATCTTTTTTTGTTTAATCAGAGAGTCAATTGTGACAGACATGGCTTTTGTCTGATCTTCGTAAGGTGCCATAACCAAGATCTTGTCATTCTTTTTAGGTTTGAAGGGTAGGGTCTTATTGTTGTTTTTAAGCAGGGTGATCCCTTCACGTGCCATTTTTTGTTCTGCTTTCCGGTGCGATTTTTTCCCAACGACTTGAGTGGCTTTTTTGATTTTTTTCTCAAGGGTCATAGGTTTTTTTGAAGAGATGATGCCACGTTTGATCTTCAATTGAAGAATTTTTTCAACAGATTCGTTGATTTGAGACATCGGGATTTCTTTTTTTACAATTGCCTGTTTTACCGCATTGAACACATTCTCAAGATTTTTCTCTGTTTTAAGAGAGGTGACTGGTGCTGGCATGAGGGCGATGTCGACGCCAGCCTTAATGGCCATCACTACAGCTTCCTCCTGTCCGAAGTTATCTGCAATCGCTTTCATGTTTAGGGCGTCTGTTACGACAACTCCTTGAAAGCCCATCTCTTCTTTTAATAAATTTGTGATAACTTTTTTCGATAAGGTTGCTGGAACCATAATGTCCTCGCCATCTTTTTTGCTTTTATACGTTGTATCATCAATAGCAGGAAATTGAACATGAGCGGTCATGACCATATCCGCACCAGCGTTGATCGCTTGTTGAAACGGATACAGCTCCACTTTTTTTAGACGATCTAGATCATGTTCTACGAGCGGCAAGCCATAGTGACTATCGACTGCTGTATCACCATGTCCCGGGAAATGCTTGAGTGTCGAAATCGTCTTCTCCTTTTGAAGTCCCTTCATGGTTTGAAGACCAAGCCTTGTGACAAGAGCAGGATCAGAGCTAAAGGAACGGACACCAATTACGGGGTTGTTTGGGTTATTATTCACATCTAGCACAGGAGAGAAGTTTGTATTGATCCCTAGTGCGTTTAATTCTTTACCGATGATTTTCCCTGTGTCGTATGCATTTTTCTTGCTTCTAGAGGCACCAATCGACATATTTCCTGGGAAATGTGTTCCCTTTTGTAATCTTGTGACGATTCCACCTTCTTGATCAATTGAAATGAGTAATGGAATCTTTGGTGATGCTTTTTGAAATTCATGGGTTAGTTTGACGGTTTGTTTCGTATCAACGACATTCTCAGCAAATAAAATGACACCGCCTAGATGATATTTTTCTACAAGGTGTGACACTTCTTTATTCATCTTAGTGAAGCCTGTAGGTGTGGATTCATCTTTTGTTTGCCAATTACGAAAGTCTGGCATGAGCATTTGGCCTATCTTTTCATCCAAAGACATGTTTTGTACCATTTGTTTTGCGGTTGGAAGAGGGGCAGAGCTTACCTTCTCCGTTGGAATAGAAGAGGTGAGCAGTGCTAAAACCAAAGCAGCGGGGAACAGTGCTTTTAACATCGAATTCCTCCTTTTACTTAAAAGATTCATAGATGGCTGTCATAATGCTTCCATAAGTGCCAGTTGGGAAAAGGTCACCTTCAAATTGATTTGGGTTGGCTTCAGGTGAAACGACAGGCGAATGTTTCTTATTTGTCAGCAAGACGATGCCTAGATTATGTTTTGGATCAATCAATGTCATGGTTCCGGTCCAGCCGGTATGTCCATAGGCTTCGTTACTTGCGTATTTTCCAAACATCCATTCCATGTCAGTATGACCGTTTTTACGCCAGCCTAGCCCGTATGTTGGGTTTGTATCAGAAGAGGCTGTAAAGAGATCAATAGAAGCTTGATCAAAGATGGTGGTTTTTCCATAGCCTCCTTTGTTCAGCATGAGCTGGAGTAGTACGGCCATATCGGATATGTTAGAGAAAAGTCCAGCATGACCAGAGACTCCTGCCATTGAGTAAAATGCTTTTTCATCGTGTACTTCGCCTAGCAGGGTGTATCTGCGAATGTTTTCAAAATCAATGACACCATCTCGCGAATTACCTACACGTTCGGTTGCTGCAAAATGCTTCGGTTTAAAACCTTTTTGCAGCGGATTGAACATGGTGTGTTTGAGACCTAGCGGTTGGTAGATTGTCGACTCTACATATTGATCAAGAGGCATCCCTGTTTTTTTCTCAATGATCATGCCTAACAGCATGTAATCAATGTCACTATAAATGTGCTGGGTGCCTGGTTTGTATTGCAAAGGAACCTTCGGCAGCCATTTCATCGTTGTCTTTCTATCTTGAGAGTAAAAGGTGCCGGCTGCTTCTTTGCTATAAAATAAGACACTGGAAGGGAGTCCGGCAGAGTGGGTCAGAAGATCTTTTACAAGGAGCTGATCTTTGCCGGTTACCTTTGCATCTGGTTCATCTTTAAAATCTGGCAGGATGGCTTGTATTTTTTCGTTCACATCTAGTTTTTTCTCATAGACAAGTTTTTGAAGGGCATAGTTTGTCGCATACATTTTGGTGTTGGATGCTAAGTCGAACATTGTATTTTTTTTCATTTTCTTATAGGATTTGAGTTCTGTTGTACCGTTGTATTTTTGCCTGTAGCCATAGGCTTTTTGATGGACGATTTTTCCGTCTTTGATAATGATGAGTGCGGCTCCAGGAAATCCTGCTTTGATGTCCTTTTGAATCATGTGATCAACCTTCCTAAGCTGCCTGGAAGAAAAACCAACTTGTTCCGGTCGTTTTGCCTTTTTTAAGACGGGGTATTCTTCAGGTGCTGTTTTAGACAAAGACGATACAAGATGGGAGCTAGTTGCAAATGTTTGTGCTGGTAATCCAAAAAGCATGAGCAGACTTGTTATTAAGAGAAAGTATTTCTTCAAGAGTTAGCCCTCCTATTGCTTATTTTTCCTCAAATTCAACAGCCATATCATCATGGAAACCAAATAAGTATGTGAAAATAAATCCAGCGACATAAGCAATAAAGAGTCCGATTAAGTAAAGAAGCATTTGATGTGTGTGAACAATAAAGGTTAATGGGAGACCTGATACACCAATCGCCTTCGTTGCAATTTGGAAGTAGGCTTGAAATGCACCGCCAATTCCAGCGCCAAGACAAGCGGTGAGAAATGGTCGTCCCAGCGGGAGTGTGACACCGAAAATGAGTGGTTCACCAATGCCAAGCATCCCCGATGGAAGTCCACCTGCGATGGCTCTTTTGAGTTTTTTCTTTTTTGTTTTCATATAAATGGCGAATGCCGCACCTACCTGTCCTGCACCGCCCATAGCGAGAATCGGCAAGAGCGGGTCATCTCCTATGGAATTGATGAGTTCCATATGAATCGGTGTCAGTCCTTGGTGAAGTCCTGTTACAACAAGCGGAAGGAAGGTCGCACCAAGAACAAATCCAGCGAAGATGCCGCCCATATTTAATAGATAAGTTAATCCTGAGGTAATGGCATCCGATATAAATCCGCCGACTGGCATGAAGACAACGTACGTAAAAATGCCTGTAATAAGTAGTGTGATGGTTGGTGTGACGATGATATCAAGTGATTGCGGGACAAAGCGTCTGATTCTTGTTTCCACAAGTGCCATAAAAATGGCGGCTAGGAGAACACCGATAAGTCCGCCTCTGCCTGGTAGAATATTTGTGCCAAATAGCATAATGTCTGCGGAGGCTGGATTAATAATGAGGATCCCAGCTAATGCGCCTAATGCAGGAGAGCCCCCGAACTCCTTTGCGGCGTTTGTTCCGACTAATATACCGAGATAAGCGAACAGACCTGAACCAATAACGGTTAAAATGATCGCTGCTTGAGATTTTTCATCAAGCCAGCCTGCTTGCACGATTGCTTTTGTAATCCCTGTAATAAGACCTGATGCAACGAGTGCTGGAATAATAGGAATGAAAATGCTGGCAATTCGTCGTAAGAACAGCTTGAACGGTGTGCGGTTCTTTTGTGAAATGGCTTGCTTGTTTTTTTGTGCTTCGTTGTTTAAATCATAAGAGCCAGAGGCATTTAGCAGTTGTTCAAATGCACTTGATACTTGGTTGACAACACCAGTACCTAAGATGATTTGTAGCGTTTCTGCCTCAACGACTCCAATGACGCCATCGAGTTCTTTGATTGCATTGATGTCAACTTGTTCATTGTCAATCGGTGTAATTCGGAGACGTGTCATACAATGTGTATGGGAATAGATGTTTTCAGAACCACCACAGAGAGAAAGGATGTCTTTCGCCAACTGCTGATATTTCGTTTGATGACTCATGTTGAATCCCCCTTTGATTTTCGTTTCATGGAGCGGATGGCATGTCTTGTCTTATCAATATATTGCGCTGTCTCTTCATATTGACGGGAAGCTAAGCTGAGGAACAAGACATCAATTAAGTAGAGCTGTGCCATTCTAGAGGAAGTGGCTGCACTGCGAAAAGGTGCTTCATTGGAACCGGACGTCGAGAGGTGAACATCACATAAGGCAGAAACGCTTGTATGGCCTGGGTGCGTCAAGGCAATGGTTTTCACTCCATTGTCTTTTGCGAGCTGTAGGGCTTGAATGATGTCTAACGTTTCTCCTGAAAAAGATATACCGAACACGATGTCATTCTCTCCTGCATTTGCGATTACCGTTGATGCGATGTGCATGTCAGTAAAGGCAGTCGCTGCATAATTGATTCTAAGAAATTTCTGCTGGGCATCCGCTGCGACGATGCCAGATGCACCGACGCCGATAAAATGGATTTGGTTTGCATGAAGCAGTAATTGAACAGCTTTTTCTAATGCATCTGCATTTAAGATAGAAGCAGTATCCTTAATCGATTGAATCGAGTTTCCTGCTGTTTTTTGAATAATGGATTGAATTGGTTCATCTTGTTCGATATCACGGTAGCCCTGTTTATCGCTGTGCATCAAGTCTCCAGCGATTCGCATTTTTAAATCGTGATAGCCATCTAGCCCGAGAGATTTACAAAGGCGAATGACTGCAGAGCTGCTTGCACCGGCTGCCTGACTAATCTCGTGTACTGTGCTTTTAATGACTTTGTCAGGATGGGCAAGGATATAGTCTGCAATGATTTTTTCAGATTGGGGGAGCTTTGCTTTCATTGTGTGAAGTAGGGTGAGTCCACCTGCTGACATGAGCTCTGCCTCCTTTAGGATTGATGATGTGAGATGGCTTTGTCGATATGACCATTTGCTTTGTTGAGTAAATCCTTGGCTGTTTTCTTGTCTGTGTTTGTTTGAAGCATGACGATGGCGGTTTTGACTTCTAAGTCTGCCGCTTCAAGCGTTTTCAAGGCTTGTTCATAGGAAGCGTTTGTCACATGTTGAATGATGGTGATGGCGCGTTCTTTTAATTTATGATTGCTGACTTTCACATCAACCATCAAGTTTTCATATACTTTTCCTTGTCTGATCATGACAGAGGTGGAAAGCATATTTAAAATCATTTTATGAGCGGATGCGGCTTTCATTCGTGTTGACCCAGTAATGGCTTCTGGTCCTACAATGACTTCAATGGCGCAGTCTGCCAGTTCGCTGATTTTTGATTGTTCATTACAACTGAGGGCTACTGTTTTTGCGCCGATGGATTTAGCGTAGTTTAAAGCACCGATGATGTAGGGTGTCCTGCCGCTGGCAGCGATACCGACGACTGTATCTTTTGATGTCAGGTGAATGTGTACTAAATCTTGTTTGCCGGCTTCTTCACTGTCTTCCACATCTTCGGCAGCATGTGAAAAAGCAGAGTCTCCGCCTGCCATGATGCCGACAATCACATCAGGTGAGACGCTATAGGTAGGGGGACATTCGACAGCATCCATCACACCTAGTCTGCCACTTGTCCCGGCCCCTAAATAAATGAGTCTGCCCCCATTTGAAATGGAATCATAGGCAAAGTCACTTGCTGTTTTGACATGTGGTAGGACAAGGTTCACTGCTTGAGCGACCTTCATATCTTCTTCGTTGATCATCTGGAGTATTTCAAGCGGATCTGCTTGTGATATTCCCATTGTGTTAGGATTTCTTGATTCTGTTGTTAAAGAACGCAATTGAGATGGCTGCATGCGACATTCCTCCTTATTTCTTCATTTTCAGTATATTCAGTATGATATTAAATTTCAACATTATATTTAAATACTGAAATTATATTTCAGTAAAAAAGTAGTGCTAATCAAAGGTGAATAGTTAGAAAATAAAAAAAATAAAAATCCCCTTTACAAAAGGGGGACAACCTGTATATAATAACTTTTGTCAGCTTCAAGGAAACAGTCAAACTTGACAAATTGGCCCGTTGGTCAAGCGGTTAAGACACCGCCCTTTCACGGCGGTAACACGGGTTCGAATCCCGTACGGGTCACCATTGATGTGGAGGATTAGCTCAGCTGGGAGAGCATCTGCCTTACAAGCAGAGGGTCGGCGGTTCGAGCCCGTCATCCTCCACCATATGCCGGTGTAGCTCAACTGGTAGAGCAACTGACTTGTAATCAGTAGGTTGGGGGTTCAAGTCCTCTTGCCGGCACTGTTTTTCTTTATCAATTTCATATGTGGAGGGGTAGCGAAGTGGCTAAACGCGGCGGACTGTAAATCCGCTCCCTCCGGGTTCGGCGGTTCGAATCCGCCCCCCTCCACCATTTTTGGGCTATAGCCAAGCGGTAAGGCAACGGACTTTGACTCCGTCATGCGTTGGTTCGAATCCAGCTAGCCCAGTTAAGACACCTTTTTCAAAAAGGTGTCTTTTTTATGTTGGTAGCGGAATGTATAACTATTCAAAATATTGTTGAGTTGAGTCAGAAGGCATCGAGAAAGTAAAATATAAGCAGGAACGGAAAGGGGATGTACATATGGGAGAGCAAAAGAAAGTCACACTTGTCGGGGTTCCAATGGATTTGGGTCAGATGAGAAGGGGTGTCGACATGGGACCGAGTGCGATTCGGTGTGCAGGCGTAAAAGAAAAATTGGAATCGCTTTCATTTGGAGTGGAAGATCTCGGAGATATTCCGGTTGAACAAAGAGATGATGAAAAGGGTTTATATACAAGTGAAAAGCTAAAAAATTTAACGGAGAATGCTGGTGCGAATCAGCTGCTGGCTGAGAAGGTTGACAGTATTGTGCAATCAGGCTCATTCCCGCTCATTTTAGGCGGTGATCACAGCATTGCCATTGGCACACTTGCGGGAGTATCCAAGCACTATGAAAACTTAGGTGTCATTTGGTATGATGCACACGGTGATTTAAATACAGAGGAGACCTCTCCTTCTGGAAATATACATGGTATGCCGCTTGCAGTCAGTCTTGGCCTTGGTCATGCTGATTTGACGAACATTGGTGGTTATTCTCCAAAATTGAAGCCTGAGAATGTTGTTTTAATTGGTGCTAGATCCTTAGATGAAGGAGAACGGGCATTGATTAGAGAGAAAGGTATTAAAGTGTATACGATGCATGAAATAGATCGTTTAGGGATGACAAGGGTGATGGAGGAGGCCATTTCATATTTAAAGGAAAGAACGGATGGTGTCCACCTGTCACTTGATTTAGATGGATTAGATCCAGCCGAGTGTCCAGGTGTTGGAACTCCTGTGGCAGGAGGCATCAGTTACCGGGAGAGTCATCTAGCCATGGAGCTTTTAGAGGAAGCGGGTATTTTGACTTCAGCTGAATTTGTTGAGGTGAATCCGGTTTTGGATGAAAAAAATAAAACAGCCGAAGCAGCTGTTGCGTTGATTGGTTCGTTAATGGGCGAAAAGCTATTGTAGAGCGGGACTTGTTCCCGTTCTTTTTTGTTTTGGATAAATTTAAGGATATATTAAGGTTTTTACTGGTGGATATACGTAACACGCTGTCAAAAATTTGTTACACTATTTTTTAGAGGAGAATGAAACCTTTTGGAAAGAGGTTCGTATACATAAAGACCGGTGAAGGCAGAGGTTGAATATACTATGGACACAATGATTAAAAAGAGAATTAAGCAATTGAAAAAAGGCGACCAGAACGCATTTGCAGACATCGTAGACCTGTATAAAGACAAAATTTATCAGCTGTGCTACCGTATGCTTGGGAATGCACACGAAGCAGAGGATATCGCACAGGAGGCGTTTATTCGTGCCTATGTGAATATTGAGAGCTTTGATGTGAATCGTAAGTTTTCTACGTGGCTGTACCGCATTGCAACCAACCTGACCATCGATCGTATTCGCAAAAAAAAGCCGGATTATTATTTAGATGCAGAGGTGGCAGGAACAGAAGGATTAAATATGTATTCTCAAATTGCTGCTGATGGCATTTTGCCAGAGGAAGAGGTGGTGTCTCTTGAATTATCGAGTACCATTCAGCAAAAAATTCTAAGATTACCCGATAAATATCGTTCGGTCATCGTATTAAAGTATATTGATGAACTCTCGTTAAAAGAAATTAGTGAGATCCTAAATATACCAGTTGGTACGGTGAAAACGAGAATACACAGGGGTAGAGAGGCTCTCCGTAAACAGTTGAGAGACCTTTGAGTGAGGTGATTTTGATGAGCTGTCAGGAAAAAATCGTCCTGCTTATGCATCAGTATTTAGACGGGGACATTGAGCCCCAAGACGAAAAAGAATTAAAAAGCCACCTGCAATCGTGTGAGGAGTGCTGTACTCATTTTCAACAAATTGAGAAATCCATCGCGCTTGTGCAGAGTACATCTCATATAGAAGCACCAACTGATTTCACTGCAAAGGTGATGGCAGGTCTTCCAAAGGAAAAAAAGCGTGTGTCGATTCAAAGATGGATCAAAGCTCATCCGCTGATGGTGGCCGCTGCCCTCTTTCTCATTTTGATGGGAGGCAGTCTGTTTACAAGCTGGAATACGGATCATAATTTCAGTGTGTCAAAACAGCCGAATCTCGTCGTTGTAAATGATACAGTGACCGTACCTAAAGGGGAAACCGTAAAAGGTGATGTCACTGTCAAAAATGGCAAGCTGATTGTAGAAGGCAAGGTTGATGGAAATGTCACCGTCGTCAATGGGGAACAGCTGACTGCTTCTGCCGGACAAGTCACTGGTCAAATTAATGAAATTAATGAAGTATTTGATTGGATTTGGTACAAAATGAAATCTACAGCACAAAATGTGATGCGGGTCATTGGACCAGAGGAGCAAAAGTAATCATACGGGTCGAGAGCAGTCTCTTTAGGGGCTGCTCTTTTTCTATATCATAGGTCTGAATGTATCCCCGAAATAGCACGCCAGCCATATATGGCAACTGTTTTCCTTGCTGAAACAAAATGTGGTATAATAGCCACGCTATGTATTTACACATAGGTTCTTTTTTTATTAAAAATGCATCAAACGAAGAATAACTGAAAATTCTGGAGGACGAGGAAATGGCTTTAGGGGATATTCCTTTTTTGCAGTACCTCGGTAATGCTGTTGATATTCTCGTTGTTTGGTATGTGATATATAAATTAATGATGGTCATCCGCGGAACAAAAGCGGTTCAGCTTTTAAAGGGAATTGTGGTCATTGTTCTCGTCAGGATGGGAAGTGCGTATCTCGGTCTTAACACACTTCAATGGCTGATGGATCAAGCGATTACGTGGGGATTCCTTGCGATCATTATTATTTTTCAGCCAGAGCTAAGGAGAGCGCTTGAGCAGCTTGGGCGCGGCCGTTTCTTCTCAAGAAGCGGGACACCTGTAGAGGAACAGCAGCAGAAAACGATCGAGGCAATTACAAAAGCAATTAACTATATGGCAAAACGTAGAATCGGCGCGCTGCTGACAATAGAGCGTGATACTGGGATGAATGATTACATAGAGACTGGAATTCCTTTAAATGCAAAGGTGAGTTCAGAGCTGCTCATTAATATTTTCATTCCAAATACCCCGCTTCATGATGGTGCTGTCATTATGAAGCGTGATGAGATTGCAGCTGCGGCTTGTTATTTACCGCTGTCAGAAAGTCCTTTTATCTCAAAGGAACTTGGGACGCGTCACAGGGCGGCAGTCGGAATTAGCGAAGTGACAGACAGCTTGACCGTCATCGTTTCTGAGGAGACAGGCGGCATTTCTGTCGCAAGAAATGGTGATCTCCACCGAGAATTGACAGAAGAAGCGCTTCAAGAAATGCTGATTGCTGAATTTAGTAAGAACAGCAAAGATGCTTCCTCGACCAAATGGTATTGGAGGGGCAAGAAAAATGGATAAGATTTTGAATAATCGCTGGGCCGTAAAGCTTCTTGCATTGGTCTTCGCTTTATTGCTGTATGGTGCAGTCAATTCAGCGCAAGCGCCCACGCCGAAAAAAATCGGTGAATCCTTTTTCCCAACATCGACGACAGATGAAGCAACCCTAACAGACATTCCTGTTAAAGCGTATTATGATGACGAGAAGTACGTCGTTACTGGTGTGCCACAAACAGTCAATGTGACGATTAAAGGGTCAACGAGTGCAGTGAAAACAGCAAGACAAACAAAAAACTTTGAAATATATGCAGATATGCAGAATTTATCCACAGGTACTCATAAAGTGGAGCTGAAAGCAAGAGATGTATCAAAAGGACTCACACTATCGATCAATCCATCTGTGACGACGGTGACGATACAAGAAAAAACAACAGCAGAATTTCCTGTTGAAACTGAATTTTATAATCAAAATAAAATCAAAGATGGCTATTCGCCTGAACAACCTATTGTGAATCCAAAAAAAGTCACAGTTACAGGTTCTAAGGACGTGATCGACAAAATTTCTGTCATTAAAGCATTTGTGAACCTAGAGGATGTCGATCAGCAAATTGAAAAGGAAGCGAAACTCACTGTGTATGATAGCAGCGGGAATGAGCTGCCAGTCGAATTAAGTCCGTCTGTGGTAAATATTACAGTTCCTATCTCAAGTCCAAGCAAAAAGGTTCCGTTTAAAATAGAGAGGACTGGCAGTTTGCCGGATGGGATCAGTATCTCAAGTATTGAGACAAGCCCGAGTGAGGTCACAGTGTACGGCTCTCAAAAAGTGCTTGATTCTCTTGATTTTATTGATGGCGTCAAGCTGGACTTAAGTAAGATCAAAGATGATACGGAGATTGATGCCGATATTCCCATACCAGATGGTGTGAAAAAGGTATCGCCCGAAACGGTGAAGATCAAAGTGAAGGTTGCAACAGCGCAAGAAAAAAAGATCGATAATGTCCCAATTTCTATCGTAGGTCTGAGCAAGGATCTCACCTCTGAATTTGTGAGCCCATCTTCTGGACGGCTCACGTTAACAGCAAAAGGATCAAAGAGTGCGATTGATAAACTAAAGGCTTCAGATGTTGAAGCCTATATCAATGTCGGGGACTTGAATGAAGGAACACATGAAGTCACAGTTCAAGTGAATGGTCCTCAAAATGTGACGTGGACATTATCGAGATCAAAGGTCAAAGTGAAACTGACCTCTACTGAGACAGAAGATCAGCCAGCGTCTACAAATGATCAGAAGAAGCCATCTTCTGATGACGATGATCAGAAAGAGAAGAGTAAAGAAGAATCCACGCAAGATAAAGCAAAGAAAGAATCAAGTCAAAGACAGCGGATCAAAGAAGATAAAAAAGAGGACGAAGCGTCCTCTTGAATGGTGAAAAAGGAGCGATTGAAACATGGGCAAGTACTTTGGAACTGATGGTGTAAGGGGTGTGGCGAATAGCGAATTAACGCCAGAGCTCGCATTTAAAATTGGGAGATTTGGCGGCTATGTGCTCACGAAGGATAAAGAACGTCCAAAGGTACTCGTTGGGCGAGACACACGTGTATCCGGCCATATGCTAGAAGGAGCGCTCGTTGCTGGCTTACTTTCAATTGGGGCTGAAGTGATGCGTCTAGGTGTGATTTCAACACCTGGAGTGTCATATTTAACGAAAGCAATGGACGCAGAAGCGGGTGTCATGATCTCTGCTTCTCACAACCCAGTTCAAGACAATGGAATTAAATTCTTTGGCGGTGACGGCTTTAAGCTGTCAGATGAACAGGAGAATGAAATTGAGCAGCTGATGGATCAGCCGGTCGATCAATTGCCACGTCCAGTTGGAGCGGATCTTGGAACAGTAAATGACTACTTTGAAGGCGGCCAGAAATACTTGCAATTCTTGAAGCAGACAGCAGATGAGGATTTCACAGGTATTCATGTGGCACTTGACTGTGCACACGGCGCAACCTCTTCTCTAGCGACACATTTATTTGCGGATTTAGATGCGGATGTATCCACAATGGGAACATCACCAAACGGATTGAATATCAATGATGGTGTAGGCTCAACTCATCCAGAGGCGCTTTCTGTTTTTGTAAAGGAGAAGGGTGCAGATATTGGTCTTGCGTTTGATGGTGACGGTGACCGTCTGATTGCTGTCGATGAAAAAGGTGATATTGTAGACGGCGATCAAATTATGTACATATGTGCACGTTATTTGAAGGGCGAAGGCCGATTAAAGGATAACACTGTCGTATCCACGGTCATGAGTAACCTAGGTTTTTATAAAGCGCTCGAAAAACAAGGCATTAAGAGCATCCAAACAGCTGTTGGTGACCGCTATGTGGTTGAAGCGATGAAAAAGGATGGATATAATGTCGGCGGTGAGCAGTCAGGCCACTTGATTTTCCTTGATTACAATACGACAGGTGATGGCATGCTTTCTGCAATTATGCTTGTCAACACACTCAAAGCAACAGGGAAAACATTGTCAGAGCTTGCAGCTGAAATGGAGAAATTCCCGCAGCTTCTAGTGAATGTGAAAGTGTCTGATAAATATAAAGTAGAAGAAAATGAAAAAGTAAAAGCAGTCATTCAAGAGGTTGAAAAAGAGATGAACGGTGACGGCCGTATTCTTGTTCGTCCATCTGGAACAGAGCCACTTGTACGTGTCATGGCAGAGGCGAAAACAAAAGAGCTATGTGATGAATATGTGACTCGAATTACCGCTGTTGTGAAAGAGGAAATGGGTATTGAGTAATAGATGAAGGCAAACCGCTGGCAGCGGTTTGCTTTTTTTCGAATAAACGACATAATTGGATGGATCTATACGAATGATATAAGCGAGGGCAACTTGAAACTGACTTCATACATAGGAGAGCACATCAAAGGTAGAACGTGACAAGCCTCATCGCATATAGTGTATGGAGGTCTTACTTTCTTGAAAGGGATCACCCGCTACATTGTGATTGACGGAGGTCAGACCTTATAGTACAATCATCCTTGTGTTACTGGATTTTTATTCTATCAGGAAAGGCAGGGTAGATGTTCGTTCAGCAACTCTCTTATAATTATAGCGCCCGAACTAAGCGATCGGACGAAAGATGCTTAGTTGACGAGGATGGAGGTTATCGAAATTTCGGCGGATGCCTCCCGGCTGATCAAAAAGAGATCACAGCCGTAAGTGTTTCTTTAAAGCAAAGAGGTGACTCTTTGTACAAAGGGAATACACATGATCTCCCAAATTAAACATGTAGAGAGGGACGAAGAAATGTCCCTTCTATTGTAGTAGGCTTTCTTTGTCCCTTTCACATGATCGAGAGGAAGAATATTTATGTGTGGAATCGTAGGTTATATTGGTCAGAATGATGCGAAGGAAATCTTATTAAAAGGTTTAGAGAAGCTTGAGTACCGTGGGTATGACTCAGCAGGTATCGCTGTGGCAAACGAAGAAGGCGTGCATGTGTTCAAAGAAAAAGGACGTATCGCTGAGCTTCGTGAAGTTGTTGATGCAAACGTAGCATCTTCAGCTGGAATCGGACATACACGCTGGGCAACACACGGTGTACCAAGCCATCTAAATGCGCATCCGCATCAAAGTGCTTCTGGCCGTTTTACGCTTGTTCATAACGGTGTCATCGAGAACTATGTACAATTGACACGCGAATATTTACAAGACGTCACACTAAAAAGCGACACAGATACAGAGGTTGTTGTTCAAGTCATCGAACAATTTGTCAGCAGAGGTCTTGATACAGAGGAAGCTTTCCGTCAAACGCTTCTTCAACTAAAAGGCTCTTACGCAATTGCTCTTTTCGATAACGAAAACAAAGAAACAATCTATGTGGCGAAAAACAAAAGCCCATTATTGGTTGGTTTCGGAGAAGATTTCAACGTTGTAGCTTCTGACGCAATGGCGATGCTTCAAGTAACAAACGAATATGCGGAATTAATGGATAAAGAAATGGTCATTGTCACAAAAGACGAGGTTATTATTAAAAACCTTGACGGTGATATCATGACACGTCCTTCTTATATCGCTGAGCTAGATGCAAGCGACATCGAGAAAGGCACATATCCTCACTACATGTTAAAAGAAACGGATGAGCAGCCGCTTGTTATGCGCAAAATCATCCAAGAATATCAAGACGAAAACGGCAAACTGTCAGTCGCTGGCGATATCGCAAGCGCAGTAGCAGAAGCAGACCGCATTTACATCGTGGCTTGTGGAACGAGCTACCATGCAGGACTTGTTGGTAAACAATATATTGAAGACTGGGCAAAAGTACCTGTAGAAGTCCATGTAGCAAGTGAATTCTCTTACAACATGCCGCTTCTATCGAAAAAGCCGTTGTTCATCTTCCTTTCTCAATCTGGGGAGACTGCGGACAGCCGTGCTGTACTTGTTCAAGTCAAAGAGCTTGGTCATAAAGCATTAACAATCACAAACGTACCAGGATCTACGCTTTCTCGTGAAGCGGACTTCACATTGCTTCTTCATGCAGGGCCAGAAATCGCAGTGGCTTCAACAAAAGCTTACACAGCGCAAATCGCTGTTCTTGCGATCCTTGCATCTGTTGCAGCTGAATTAAATGGTCAATCTCTTGACTTCGACCTTGTGAAAGAGCTTGGAATTGTAGCAAACGCAATGGAAGCCCTTGTGGATCAAAAGGATGAAATGGAACAAATCGCTCGTGACTTCTTCACAGTGACACGTAACGCATTCTTTATCGGAAGAGGACTTGACTACTATGTGTGCCTTGAAGGTTCACTCAAACTAAAAGAGATCTCTTACATCCAAGCAGAAGGCTTTGCTGGAGGAGAACTCAAACACGGCACGATTGCTTTAATTGAAGAAGGCACACCGGTCATTGCCCTTGCAACACAAGAGCACGTGAACCTCAGCATTCGCGGTAACGTCAAAGAAGTCGTTGCACGTGGTGCAAACCCATGTGTCATCTCACTAAAAGGCCTAGAAGACGAAGGCGACCGTTTCGTCCTTCCAGCTGTACATCCAGCACTTGCACCACTTGCATCTGTTGTTCCATTACAGCTAATCGCTTACTACGCAGCCCTTCACCGCGGGTGTGATGTAGATAAACCACGTAACCTTGCGAAGAGTGTGACGGTGGAGTAGGGATTAAATAAAATCGGATTTTTGATACCCCTTTAGATATAATTGTCTATAGGGGTATTTTTTGTGTCTAAAGAGCTAAATAAAATGAAAGATAGATTCGATAAGATCGTTTATTTTCAAGGGAGCGGGATCATGATGAGTGATTATTTAAAACAAGAAAAACGGGGAATTATTTTTTTCTTCATCGTTTATATCGCATTGTTTATAAGCTCTTATTTGTTGATTGGCGGTCCTGCTACCGTCGAAGGACCGATTTGTGTATTTCTAGGATTCTGTTTGGTTCAATTTCATAAATATAGATCTTTCAAAAAAGATGCAGGTAATAAAAAGAGAATAGGCATACTAAGAGAGCAGCATATAGAGAAGGCCATACAGCTTGAATATTTTAAAAAGAAAGAGAGAACAACACATGACCAAACAAAAACTTTACACAATGAGTTTCGCAAAAGTATATCCGCTCTATTTCGCAAAGGTAGAGAGAAAGGGAAAAACGAAAGCTGAAGTCGATACGATTATTTGTTGGTTAACAGGGTACAGTCCAGAAGAGTTGCTGGAACAGATAGATAAACAGATAGACATTGAAACCTTCTTTGCCGAAGCTCCTGAGCTTCATCCTTCCCGTAGTTTAATCAAAGGAGTCATCTGTGGTGTACGGGTAGAGGACATTGAGGAAGAAACCATGAAAAACATTCGGTATCTAGATAAGTTGATTGATGAGTTAGCCAAGGGAAAGAAAATGGAAAAGATTTTGCGAGATTCGTCATGAACATCACAAGCAGGCCTAGTGAATAACCTTCACTGGGCTTTTTTATATTTATAGACCATTCGATCGATAAAAATAAAATCTGTTTGAACGAATCCTCTCTTCATGTCGTCAAAAGAAGTGATATCAAAACAAATTGGCGTTTGAAAAGGGAGTGGCGTGGATGGATATGAAGATGATTTTACCTCTTATTTTGCTGCAAGCGATTTTGATGGTGATTGGTTTGTTTGATTTGTTGAAAAGAGACCCATCGAGAATCAGAGGAGAGGTGAAGTGGGTTTGGGCTTTGGTGATTGTGTTTGTGGCGAGTGCCGGTCCTATTGCGTATTTCATTTTTGGTCGTAAACAATCTTAGTAGGGGGGATTCGCTTGAATATGTTGGAGTGTCACGGGCTGACGAAATCGTATGGACGGCATGAAGTGTTAAAAGATGTCTCGTTTTCTGTTGGGGAGGTTGGATGTGTTGGCTTTTTAGGAGCCAATGGAGCGGGGAAGACAACGACGATTCGGATTCTGACGGGGCTTGCTCGTCCTACGTCAGGTGTCGTAAAGGTGGCAGGTATGGATGTGACAAAGGAAATGGATGACATTAGTCATGTGATCGGCTATTGTCCGCAGCATCCTGCATTTTATCAGGATATGACGGGGCAGGAGTGGATGCATTGGGTTGGCGGATTATTTCATTTAGAGAAAAACATTATTCGATCCAAAACAGAGGAGCTATTGAAGCTTTGCCGTGTGTATGAGGCGAAGGATCGTGCCATTGGCAGCTATAGTGGAGGCATGAAGCAGAGGCTTGCCATTGCACAGGCGCTTATCAATAGCCCGAAAATTCTTATTCTAGATGAACCTGTGTCGGCACTTGATCCTATGGGGAGAAAAGACGTCCTGACTTTGATTGAGCGTCTAAAGCATGAGATGCTGATCTTTATGTCGACCCATATTTTAGATGACATTGAACGTGTGGCGAATCATATTATCATGATCAACAGCGGCAAAATTGAGATGTCCTCTTCGATGAAACAGATCAAAGAAGACTATATCCAGCCAGTGATTGAATTTCAATTAGAACAACAGAATACGAAACTAATGGCTTTGTTAAAAGAGCGGGATTGGATGGAGGAATGCATTGAGACAGGGGTCAGTTATCAGGTGCGAGTGAACAATCAACAAAGGGCATTGAAGGAGTTGCCTCGTCTGATCACTGAATCTGGCGGTGTTCTCCTCCATTATCGCCTATCTAAGCTGACGCTTGAAGATATTTTCATGAAGGTTGTGAGTGCATGATGATGTTGAAAAAGGAATTTAGGGAGTTATTTACTAGCTATAAAGTGTTGTTTGTGCCAATTATTTTTACGATTTTAATGATCACACAGCCTATTACACTCAAAATGCTGCCAGATCTTTTGTCGAAATCAGCTAATTTACCTGAAGGATCTACATTTTATATACCAGAGCCTAGTGCAGGAGAGGCTTTGGCGAGTGCATTGAGTAAATTTGATTCGCTAGGCGTGTTTATCCTGATTATGATCGTGATGGGGACGATCGCTGGAGAGCGTGCCTCTGGAGTGACGGCGATGATTATGGTGAAACCGATCAGTCGAATGAGTTATTATGTTTCGAAAATATGTGCCTATGCCTGTTTGACATTATTTAGTTTGGTGGTGGCGGTGCTTGCCTCCGTTTACTATGTGGATATTCAATTTGGGCATGTGGATTGGGTCAATGTCGTAAAAGGAACACTTCTTTATTATCCCAATTTATTGCTGATTGTCGTGTCGACCATTTGTGCTTCGGCATTCTTCACACGTTCCGTCACAGCTGGCGGTGTATCGCTTTTGATCAACCTTATTTTATTTACCGTTCCTTCATTTTATGAGGATACATTAGGGAAGTTTGCACCGAAAGGCGTAACAAGTGCGGCTGAGGAGATGATTCATAGAGGGATTTATTCGGAACAGGCGCTTACAAGCTTTCTAGGTGTATCGGTATTGATTGGTTTCTTTTTTCTCATTGGATGGTTTCTTTTTAGAAGACAAGAATTATAGGTTGCCATTGCGATTGTTTCTTCAGGTTTACTATGAGCATAAAACTCTGAATACGGTAGATAGTTTGATATGATGGATAAAAAATGACTGTATTTTCAGAAAAGGGGATTTTATTCATGAGAACATCACGTAATCCTGAGACCATTCACCCGCCAGTAGCACCCTATGCTCATCAAATAGAAACAACAGGACCACAACGGTGGTTAACCCTATCAGGTCAAGTGGGAATGGAGGTAGACGGGACAATTCCGGAGAGCCCGCTTGAGCAGCTCGAATTAGCATTAGAGAATGTGAAACGAAATGTAGAAGCGGCAGATATGGCAGTGGAGGACATCACGAAACTAGTATTTTATCTCGTAGGAGAGTTCGATGCTGAGAGCAGAAAACGAATCATGGGTCAGTTCTTGGGCGATCATCTGCCTTGTATGACGATGATTTATGTGGTGGCTTTGGCTTCACCAGCTTTAAAGGTCGAGGTGGATGCTTGGGCTTGTCGGGAGATTTAATGGGTAAAAGATTGAGTGGTTGGTTAATGCTCAATCTTTTTTGTTTTGTGAGATGTTAGGGTTTCTTGTTGAATAAATTATCTTTAACTTGAACTTCTTTATATGGTAATATCAGGGCATGCATCGAGCCGATCTTATTACATTTACATGTTATCGTAAAAAACATTCAATTAGTTAGTGAGTATCAGGGAGGAGAGCGTGTTGTTTTTATCAAATAAACGATTAAAAAGAAACGCCATTTTTTTCGCAGGTGTGGGGGCTGTTTTGCTCATTCTTATGATGCTGAAATGGCTGCCGATTTCTGCAGACTGGGAGTTGCCGTTGATTTTTTTCGGGTTAGGGATTTTGTTTTATTTGAAACGTGTGATAAGGAAAGAAGAAGAAAATCATCATTCATAATTCATCAGTAAGATACCTAGAATGTATATTCTAGGTTTTTTTATTAAATTTACCTTAAAACACATCTTTCCACATGGGTATACAAACCATTTTTTAAAAAGTGTGGTAGGATAAATATGCTTTTATATTTTCCGAAGGAGCTGTCGTGTTGAAGGGATCTAGGGTTGAGTTAATTGATAGTTTGCGTGGTTTTAGTTTATTAGGTATTTTGATTGTGAATATGCTTAATTTTCAATATGATTATGATTTTGAGAAAATGTTTGATTCGAGCTTTTGGGGGCAGGAATTTGGCGTTTATGTAACGGAAATTTTGTTCCAGGGGTCGTTTTATCCGATTTTCTCCTTTTTGTTTGGGTATTCTTTTATCAAGCTGATTGAATCTACAAAAGCTAGGGGGCTCAATACGAATGCCATTGTCGTTCGCCGAGGCTTTGGTCTGATTGTGCTTGGAATGCTGCATTATATCTTTATTTGGAATGGCGACATTCTTCTTTATTATGGAGCATGTACGTTTTTCTTGATGATGTTTTTGAGTAGCCGGATCAAAACAATGCTGATTTGGTCGGGTGTGTTAGGGGCGTTGTCTTTAGTTATTGTGCCCTACATGATGAAACTTGTGTATGGGACTGATGAATTATTAACTGATGTGTATGCGAAAGGTGCTTATGGGGATATTTTGCTCAGCCGGATTACGGTTGAAGACGATATGTTGATTGTGACCATTATTCTGGCGATCGTGAGCATTACGCTTATGCCAATATTAGGTTTTCTTTTCGGTACGATCTCGGTTGGTCCGTTTGCACTGCTTGGTATGGCGGTTGGGAAACGAGGACATCTCACAGAAGAAGATCGAGGTATGGCTTATCGTAAAGGCTGGGTGTGGGTGATTGTGATCGGACTTGCGCTAAAATGTGCGACGTTTATTGATGCGCCTTGGAGTGATTTAGTGATTACGCTTGGTGCTTATGTGCTGGCGATCGGATATATTCAAGCTTTTATTGTGTTCTACTATTCGAAGGCAGCTCAAGGTCTCAAACGTTTGCTTGCAGGACTTGTCCGTTTGTCCCTATCAAATTATTTGGCGCAGTCGATCATTTGTACAACGATTTTCTATTCTTATGGACTTGGTCTATTTGGACAGATGGGGTCAATGTTTGGACTGCTACTCGCTCTCGGACTGTATACTGCACAGCTGTTCATCAGCTATCTCTATTTGAAAAAATGGAGAAGAGGTCCGGTGGAGTGGATGATGGGAAAATGGGTGTATTGGAGATAAATTTTTTTGGGAAGGCCGCATAGCTGTAGAGCTGTGCGGTTTTTTTAGTTGAGTTGCAATCAAAAAATGGTTGATTATTCTTTTAGTGTGTATATAATGTATATATAGTATATATACAATATTCCGTTCCAAACACCAGTACAGAAAAAAGAGGTTTTTATATGCAAATTACGATTTCAAACCATTCTAAGGAGCCCATCTATGAGCAAATTAAGAATCAAATCAAATCGATGATTTTAACGGGTGAGCTTGCAGAAGGCACAGCACTGCCATCTATTCGAAATCTGGCGAAGGATTTACAAATTAGCGTGATTACAACAAAGCGAGCGTATGAAGAGTTAGAGAAGGCGGGATTTATTTATTCAATTGTAGGCAAGGGATCTTTCGTTGCGGAACAAAACTTAGAAGTGATGAAAGAGAAAAAATTGAAGGTGATTGAGGAACAGCTTGGAGCGGTTGTCACAAACGGCAAGGAATTAGGCTTATCTTTTGATGAATTGCAGCAGTTATTAAAGTTCTTGTATGAGGAGTGAGATGGGTGGAGCATGTAATTGAATTCAAAGGAGTATCAAAACGGTTCAAGGACTTTTCTGTTCAGAAACTTGATTTACAGGTCAAAAAAGGCTTTGTTACTGGGTTTATTGGAGAAAATGGCGCCGGTAAGTCGACGACGATTAAAATGATCATGAATTTATTAAAACCAGATTCGGGTGAGGTTAAAATTTTCGGATTGAATTATCGCACCCATGAAAAAGAGATTAAGGAACGAATCGGCTTTGTTTACGATGCCAACGTTTTTTTCCCAGGTTTGAATTTAAAAGACATCAAACGAATTGTGGCACCTGCCTATAAACGCTGGGATGA
Source organism: Bacillus pumilus (assembly GCF_009937765.1). Taxonomy (NCBI): domain Bacteria; kingdom Bacillati; phylum Bacillota; class Bacilli; order Caryophanales; family Bacillaceae; genus Bacillus; species Bacillus pumilus. Next base: position 997,050 of record NZ_CP047089.1, read on the forward strand.
CCAGCTTTTTGATCAATATATTGAACAGTTTGGTCTGCCGCTGAATAAAGCGATCAAAACATTTTCAAAAGGGATGCAGATGAAGGCGTCACTTGCGATTGCACTGTCTCATCATGCTGAGCTGATTATCATGGATGAACCAACTGCTGGGTTGGATCCGGTCTTTAGAAGAGAGCTACTCGGCACGTTACAAGAATTGATGATTGATGGAAATCGAACGATCTTTTTTTCGACGCATGTGACGACTGATTTAGACCGGATCGCGGATTATATTGCGTTTATACAAAATGGAAGATTGGTCTTTCAACAGTCGATTCACGAGGTAGCGGAGAATTATGCGCTGGTGAAGGGGAGCCTAGATTTGTTGGATCGAGACACAGAAAAGTCATTTATCCATATTCAGCGCACGGCAGCCGGGTTTGAAGCATTAACTGATCGGATTGATGAGGTGAAACTTATTTTTGGGGATGCTGTTGTGATTGAACCAGCGTCGCTTGAGGATATCATGTTTTATTTGAAAGGCGGGGTTGCGCATGTTTCATTTAATTAAGCGTGATGTGATTTTGCAAAAGAAGCAGTTACTTATTTTTATTCCGTTTATCTTATTTTTTATTTTCATGGATGTCCATCCAGTATTGACGTTTCTAGTCGCTAGTGTCTTCATTCCATTTAACACATATGCTTATGATGAGAAGGCAGAAACGAATATTCTATTAAATTCCTTGCCCTATACACGTAAAGAAATTATCGCATCACGTTATCTTGGCGCCATTTTCTATATGAGTATTGCGATCGTGCTGACAAGTGCTGCATTATTTGTGTTTGGGAAGCTGTTTTCGCTGTCAGATATTGCGATTGGCAGCGGGTTGTTTTTATTGTTCGCAGCATGTACGTTTCCATTGTTTTATATCTTAAAGCCTGGTTATATCACAACGGCAGTGATCATTGGCTTTATCGTATTATCTGCTATGGGACCGCCTGTTGTTCTCTATTTAGCAGAGCGATTCAGTGCGATCACTGATTTTATTATGAACTTATCGATCCCTGTTTTATATACGGGGTCAGCTGTGCTGATAATGCTTTTCTACCTGCTGTCTTGGGGTCTCTCTACTGCGATTTACCAGAGGAAAGTGTTTTAGGAAAGCAATAGCCGATGTTCCTATAAATTCAAAGTTTGAGCTTAGAAGACCGTGTGAGCGGTCTTTTTTTGAAGATTTTTCTGGTTATTGATTATATCAATATAAAATAATTTGAACTTACTTTAGTGTCAGAATATTTTGTTAATAGTGTTTTTCTCAAAAAAACAATTGTTTTTTAAGGGTAGATTTATTATGATAATATACATCGAAAGATTGATGTTTCTCAATCAGAATGAATATTCTGATTTTTATTTTTTATGTTGTTTGTTGATGAGGGGGAAGAAATGTGGCTCAAAAGGAATTAAAAAGAGGGTTAAGTGCGCGCCATATTCAAATGATCGCACTCGGCGGCACGATTGGTGTTGGCTTATTTATGGGGTCAGCCAAGGCCATTCAATGGACAGGTCCATCGGTTCTTCTCGCGTACGCAGTATGTGGTATCTTTATCTTTTTTATTATGCGTGCGATGGGAGAAATGTTATACGTTGAACCGAGTACAGGTTCATTTGCTACATTCGGTCATCAATATATTCATCCGCTTGCGGGGTATATGACAGCTTGGAGTAACTGGTTCCAGTGGGTCATTGTCGGGATGTCGGAAATTATTGCCGTAGGCGCTTATATGAAATATTGGTTCCCAGAGCTGCCAGCGTGGATTCCAGGATTAATTGCGATGATTATTTTGGGAGCGGCCAATTTGATTTCGGTTAAATCGTTCGGTGAGTTCGAATTTTGGTTTGCCATGATCAAGATTGTGACGATTATTTTAATGATCATTGCAGGTCTAGGCATTATTTTCTTCGGATTTGGAAATGGCGGAACGCCTATTGGATTGTCTAATCTGTGGGCACACGGCGGATTCTTTACAGGTGGATTTACCGGATTCTTGTTTGCATTGTCGCTCGTCATTGCTGCCTATCAGGGTGTAGAGCTGATTGGGATTACAGCAGGTGAAGCGCAAAATCCAGAAAAGACGCTGACCAATGCCATCAAAAGTATCATCTGGCGTATTTTGATTTTCTATATCGGCGCGATCTTTGTCATTGTGACAGTGTACCCTTGGGATCAGCTGAATACCCTTGGCAGTCCATTTGTGGCGACGTTTGCGAAAATTGGAATTACAGCCGCCGCTGGTATTATTAACTTTGTTGTCATTACAGCAGCGATGTCCGGCTGTAATAGTGGGATTTTCAGTGCGGGACGTATGCTTTATACATTAGGTGTGAACGGGCAGGCGCCTGCTTTCTTCACCAAAATTTCGAAGAATGGTGTGCCGTATTTTGGAACATTGGCTGTGCTGATTGGTTTAGCGATAGGAGTTGTTCTCAATTACGTTGCGCCACCAAACATTTTCGTCTATGTGTATAGTGCGAGTGTACTTCCGGGTATGGTGCCATGGTTTGTGATTTTGATTAGTCATATCAGTTTTAGAAAGGCGAAGGGAGCTGCGCTTGATCAGCATCCATTCAAGATGCCACTAGCTCCGTTTTCTAATTATCTGACAATCGGTTTCTTACTGATGGTGCTTGTATTTATGCTCATTAATCAGGATACGCGTATTTCTCTGATTGTGGCAATTGGGTTCTTAATTGTAGTAGCGCTTAGCTTCTATGTCTTTGGGATCGGGAAACGGAAACCGATTGAAACAGCTTCTTCTGATCAAACGGTAAAATAACCAAAGCCTTGCGGGATGGACCGCAAGGCTTTTTTTGTTTAGAGCGAAGCTTTTACACGGTTGAAGACATCTGGAAAGTTGGTGAAAAGACCGGTGACGCCGTATTGCAGTAATCGGGTCATGTCTGCTTCGGTGTTGACCGTATATGGGTGGAGGAGGAGTCCATGGCTTCTGACCTGTTGCACGTTTTCAAGTGTCAATGCTCTAAAATTCGGTCCGACCCCCACTGCATAGGATTTGATGAAGTCGAGCTGGTCATCTGTGATGGACGTCATTTGGGTTCTGTCTAAAAGCTGTACTTTTGGAAGGTGCGGGGCTAATTTCTGTAGCTTTAGCAGGCTGTCTTGGCTAAAGGATTGAATGATGACCTGCCCTTTTCTTGTGTGTTTCCCGAGAAGATGATGTTTTTTTAGGGTCGCCAATAGCTTTTCTTCCATTTGCGGATAGATGTCTGGTTTTTTTGTTTCAATATAATAATTTTCTCGTTTGCCAAAATAGCGCAGTACTTCATCTAATGTGAGGACTCGCTGTCCGATATAGTTGGCATTTTGTCTGTCAGGATTGGCTTCGTTAAACCAAGTACCAGCATCCAGCTGTTTGATTTCAGCAAGTGTCAGGTCTTTGACCGAGCCCGTTCCGTTTGTGGTGCGGTCAACGGTTTCATCGTGCATGACGATGAGATGGCCATCCTTTGTCATTTGAAGGTCGAGTTCGAGGTAATCGGCATTCATCTTTGTGGCGAGTTTGTAAGAAGCCAGGGTATGCTCTGGTGCATACCCTGATGCTCCGCGATGTGCAACGGTTAGAATACGATCTGGAGATAAAAGATGTTCATGTGCCGATACGGTGGCCGGCACCCACGCAATAGACAGTAAAGCAAAAGAGAGCAACACGAAAGCAAGTAATCTACTTTTCTTCATATTTTATCCTCCTTTTACGGTAACTGCCTTCATCATAAGAAATAGATGTAAAGAGCATGTTGGGCGGATATGAATCTTTTATGTGATTTTCATTAAGCTTGCTCTACGCGTTTTCCTGTATTCCATGTCATCGCGAGGAAAACAATCGCAAGCACACAAGAACCAACCAGTAAAATAAATCCTCCTGTCCAGTCGTAATGATCTACGACAACGCCCATCATCGCATTGGCGAAGGCAGAGCCGCCAATATAGCCGAAAAAGCCAGTGAGTCCGGCCGCAGTGCCAGCCGCTTTTTTAGGAGCGAGGTCAATGGCTTGAAGTCCAATGAGCATGACAGGTCCGTAAATTAAAAAGCCGATGCTGATAAGGGCGATGTTATCGACCATTGGATTGCCAGCAGGGTTTAACCAGTAAACAAGCACCGCAATTAACACCCCAGCCATAAAGAGGACGCCTGCTGGTGCGCGGCGGCTTCTAAAGAATCGGTCACTAATCCACCCGCACAATAATGTGCCAGGAATGCCTGCATATTCATAAAGAAAATATGACCAGCGGGAATGCTCTGGTGAAAAGCCTTTAGCTTCTGTTAAGTAGGTCGGCGCCCAGTCTACGACACCGTAACGGACGAAGTACACAAAGACGTTGGCAATGGCGATATACCAAAGGAATTTATTGTTGAGCACATACTTAAATAAGATCTCTTTCACTGTTAATTCTTTTTCTTGATCTTCATACTGCTGTGCCGGATAGTCATTGCGATATTCCTCGATTGGCGGAAGACCAGTAGATTGCGGTGTATCTCGGACGAGAAGAATGATCACGAAGGAGACGATAATGGCAATGATGGCAGGGAAGAAGAAGATACTTTTCCATGTTGCAAACAGTACGATTCCTAAGGTGATGAGTGGTGCAAGAATTCCCCCGCCGATATTGTGAGCGACGTTCCAAATGGACATTTTCGTTCCACGTTCACTAACCGAAAACCAATGCGCCATCGTCCGTCCACATGGCGGCCACCCCATGCCTTGGAACCAGCCGTTTAAAAACATGAATAAGAACATGATCCATACACTTGACGTCACCCATGGAAATGAGACAAATAGGATATTGATAAGGGCTGATAAAAAGAGTCCGGTGGCTAAAAAATATCTTGGATTACAGCGGTCTGAGATCATCCCCATGATGAATTTACTAAAGCCATAAGCGATGGAGACAGCCGCGAGTACAAAGCCTAATTCACTTTTCGTGAACCCTTCTTCTTGTAGATATGGAATAGCAAAAGCGAAATTTTTCCGCAGCAAATAATAGCCAGCATACCCGATAAAGATGCCTAAAAAGACTTGCAGCCGCAGTTTCTTATAGGTCTCATCTGTTTTGGCATCATCGAGCCTGTCGATATGCGGAGCGGGTTTAAACCATTTGAACATAAAGATCCTCCTTTTTTCGTTGTCCAATTGACTGAAGCAAAAGTACGAGATCAGCGTTTGATCTTGTACTTTTTAAGAGACAAAAGAATTGATAACGCTTTCTTTTGTACTCCCATCATATCGGAAGGAAAAGATGTTTATGATGAGGCTTTTGTCATTATTTTGGAAAAACAGTTCATCAAGTAACGAAAAAAAATCCGCACAATGGCGGATTTTTCATTAGCTGTTATAGAGACACATTAATTTTCGCAGATTTTTTTAGTTTTTCAATTTCTTTTTGAACTTCTTTCTGCTTTTCTTGAGATTCTAGCTGTTTTTTAATTTGTGATTTAACCTCTTTGTACTCTGGTGCTTTTTGCTTTTGTTTTTTCATTTCATCAGCGTATTGATCATAGTACGTTTTGACATCCTTTTCAGAGACGGATGCTGATTTGATTTCTTTGTCGACATACTGGCTGTATTTGATGCTGTCGGCAATGTCACTTTTCAGCTGATCCATGGTGAGTCCGCTTTTCTTAAGGGCTTCTTCAAATTGAGCGTTGTCTTTAAATTGTTTCTTTTCTTCTTTTAACTGTTTATCTACCTCTTTGTCAGAGGCTTTGATGCCCTTCTTCTCAGCATCTTGCAGGATGAGCTCTTGACCTACGAGCGCATCAATGGTTTGTTTCTTAACTGCTTTTGCGCCTTCTTTAGATGTTGGGTCTTGCCCAGATTGCTGAAGCTGTCCTTGAATGGTTGATAAAGCGCTATTATATTCATTACCTGTGATTTTGTCTTGGTTGACGGTCGCAACGACCTTTTGATCATCGATTTTTTGTGCGTCTAATTTCTTTTGCATCTCTTCCATTTGCTTTTGCTGTTCTTTTTGGTCAGCCTGTGTAGTTTCCTTGTTTTTGGCTGAATCGTTTTGCTTATCTTGTTGGGCATCGTTTGACGAGCAGGCTGCAAGTCCAACAGATAACAAACAAGCGATGAGTGTGTATGATACCTTTTTCATCATTTTCTCTCCCTTCGGTATGAGAACATCTAGTGCGCATTCTAACCGTTTTTTAGGAAAAATAAAACCGTACAGACAATTTGTTAGCGGATTGACATGTTTTTTATCTGTTTGTCCTCATTTTGTCTTCTCATAGTCATCTCATGACAAACTCAATTGTGCCATTGCTTCGTCGATATCGGTGATTGGCTGGCGGCAGCTGTAGTTTTCACAAATATACACGGTGGTTTTGCCATCGATTGTTTTGTAATCTTTTGTAAAGGGCGCGAGTTTTGCTAATTCCTGGCCTGTTTCGGCAGTCAATATGATATCAAATGGCATGAAGCGTTTTTGAAGCGCCTGTAAAAGCTGTTCTTTTTGAGGGTCGCCATTTTTTCCGAGAATGATGATTTCTCTTTTCGTTGCATATTGAGCGAGAAGCCCTTGCAGAAATGCTGTATGACCGCTTGGATAGGAAGAAACATCGACATAAAAGGCTTGGAACATCTGCTCTAATGTGTCCAGCCAATCCTGACGTCCGGTCAGTCTGCTTAGTATGAGAAGGTGCTTGAGTGCGGTGCTGTTGCCAGAAGGCATGGCACCGTCGTACACTTCTTTTTCTCGAACGATGAGCGCTTCCGCATCTGATCCTGAGAAGAAAAAGCCCCCTTTTTCCTTGTCCCAAAACAGTTCAAACATGTTCTCGGCAATGGCTGTTGCCTTTTCCAGCCATGCTAATTCAAAGGTCGCTTCGTATAAAGACATATACGCTTTTAGCATATGCGCATAATCCTCGATAAAGCCGAGATGCTTGACGTCACCTTCTCTATATCGGACCATGAGACGATCATGTTGGACGAGGTGTGTTTCTAGAAAAGAGATCGCCTGTTTTGCCATACGGATGGCTTCCTCTGCATCAAAGACCCTTCCTGTTTTGGCGAGCGCAGAGATCATGAGCGCATTCCATGATGTGAGCACTTTGTCATCGACAAGTGGCGCGGGTCGCTGCTGTCTGACAGATTGTAAAATGTATCGGGCTTCTTGCAGCTTAGACTGGAGCGTTTGGTCATCAATTGAAAAAGAGGCCTTGATGTCATCAAAAGAGGTGGAAATGGTATGAGGGATGTTCTCCCCTTCAAAGTTCCCCTCATCTGTGATGTGGTAGACAGCGCAGAATAATGCGCCGAGGTCCTCGCCTAAATGAGTCATGATTTCATCTTTTGACCAGACATAAAATTGTCCTTCTTTCCCCTCAGAATCTGCATCTATCGCTGAATAAAAAGAGCCATCCGGATTCATCATATCTCTTTTGATAAAGTGAATTAGGCGGTGGACAAGCTTTTCATATGTAGGTTGTTGAGTGAGCTGATACGCTTCTGTGTAAGCCTCCATGAGCAAGGCGTTATCATACAGCATCTTTTCAAAATGCGGCACAAGCCATTTTTCGTCTGTTGAATAACGAGAAAAACCTGAACCGACATGGTCGTATATACCGCCATTTGCGATTCCATCTAACGTTTTCGTGACTGCATATAGCGCATTTTCCTGCCCAGTCCATTCGTAATAGCGCATCAAGAATGAAAGCATATGAGGTGCCGGGAATTTTGGCGCAGTGCCGAACCCGCCGTGCAGCGTATCAAAACTGCTCATGAGCTGATAATAGGCTTTGTGGATCGTCTCTTGGGTGAGCGTATTCTCTGTCTGCCCTGCTGCTTTGATCCGCAGATTATTTGTCGCCTTCTCTGCCAATGATTCGATATGATCGCGATCGTTGTGATATGCGTCTAGCAGTTGTGTCAGAGCTTCGATAAAGCCAGGGCGTCCGTAAGCACTTCTTTTTGGAAAATACGTCCCCGCATAAAAAGGCTTTTGATCAGGCGTGACAAACACGTTGAGCGGCCAGCCGCCTTGCCCCGTCATCATCTGACAAACAGACATATACATCGAATCGATATCTGGACGCTCCTCACGATCGACTTTGATTGAAATGAAATGCTCATTTAAGATGTCAGCAACTTGCTGATCTTCGAAGCTTTCATGTGCCATGACATGACACCAGTGGCAAGTGGCATAACCGATGCTGACAAGCACTGGCTTATTTTCACGTTTGGCTTTGTCAAATGCTTCTTGCCCCCACGGATACCAGTGTACTGGGTTGTGGGCGTGTTGAAGGAGGTATGGTGATTTTTCCGTGATGAGTGGGTTGGGTGTTTGGTTATTTGACATGAGTCACCTGCTTTTCCATAATTAGTTTAATTTCATCTTAAATTTCTTAAGGAGTAGAGACTAAGTCAGAATTTGAGTGTATCATTTTGTTAAAATATAGGTTGCTATTTTAGAATGTGGGGAGTTCTGATGTCTAAAAAAATAATGAGCCATTTATCATTACTATGCTTTGTAATAGGTGTTCTACTTTGGGTCCCTAATTGGATATTTGGATATGGAAGCGGAATCTGGTTAATGAATTATGTCTTAGGTCCAGTTGGTATTATATTAAGTATTTATGGTAGAAATTATCTTTATACGTTTTTAAACTTGCTCACTACATTTAGTTTCTTTATATTCATGTTTCTTGGATATCTCTGATTGAGACATGCCGTATATTCGCTTATCTAATACAAAATAATGAGAACGAACGGAGAGATAAAATGGACTATGATTATAAGAAAAAGGAAAAGAAAAACGGTAATTGTGTTATTTCTGTTAGAGATAGATGGGAGAATTCAATAATTGAATTTGAAAAAAAGCAACATCATATTGATATAGTGGTTAATTACCGTAATGATAAGACAACGAAGTATTCAATACCAATAGAGATTTTTGAAAAAGTTTACGAAGATCTGCAAAGAGGTAATTGAGGGAATTTTGGTTCCTTCGACTACCTGTTACATTTATATTCGCTTTTCTATTCATAACTTCAATTGATCTTTGTTAGGCTTCTACAATCTCTTATAGCACAACATTTTGATGTAATTTGTCAATTCTCCTCTACTTCTTCACTAAAACATATTGTAGGTGTTCTAATTCAAACATATCAATCAGTTCATCAATGTCTTTAAAAACGATATGGTTCCCAAATCGTTTTTTGCTTAGGTCAATTTCTATATCCAATTGATCATCCTTTTCTTTCGTTTCGAGTTCATTTAGACAAGAATAGATTTCGATGGTTTCTCCTGTTGACAGCTCTTTTTCAATGAATTGAAAAAGTGCACGAAGAGAATGAATGATGTCCAATTCATAAACAAAAGGATGTGTGAATTTGTTTCTTACCGTTTCATAGAAAGGATCTAAATAATCAATGTGAATGCCTTCGAAATCCTCTTCTGTTTCGAATACTTCTATCAAAGGATCTTCTTTTTGATAGGTTTTGTGCTTTTTTTGTTTTTGATCAAACAATTTGATATTGAGTTCAGAGAGTGGTTTATAGGTAGGATTTTGACCAATGGTCCCAAGCGGCAGTTCTTTGTTTGATCCAATATAATGCTGTAAAGTCATAGGTTGCCCTCTTTTCTTCAATGATTTCTCATTCGTTGATTATTTACTTTTTATCAATAAATGGTGGAATGTGCAATTCTTTTCACATACGTTTTCTACAAAAGAAAAGGGCAAGTCGTTTGACTAAATACCGCTTAGGGTATACTATCTGTCATAGAAAGGAGTGCTTATTCATGGAATATAATCAGCAGATGAAGAACCGTCTTCGCCGGATTGAGGGGCAGATTAAAGGAGTTCTTGCGATGATGGAGCAAGGCAAGGATTGCCGCGAGGTAGTCACGCAGCTATCTGCATCACGTAATGCCATAGATCGGGCAATGGGTGTGATTGTGAGTACAAATCTTGAGCAATGTGTTCGTGAAAGTCTTGAACAAGGCAAGGATACGGAAGGTCTTGTGAAAGAGGCAGTTGAGCTATTGGTGAAAAGCCGGTAAGAAATTCCTCAGCCTTTGGAGGTTGACGGATTTTTTTACTTGATGTAATATACCCTTACCGGTATATGTATATATTTTTTGATTTATATATACCCCCATAGGTAATTGTTGGAGGAGGAGCAGAATGGAAGAACAGAAAAAACGCACGACGATTGTGTTATTTAGTGGAGATTATGATAAAGCGATGGCAGCTTACATTATTGCCAATGGTGCAGCAGCCTATGATCACGAGGTGACCATTTTCCATACATTTTGGGGGTTGAATGCCTTGCGTAAGGATGAAATGGTACCGATGAAAAAAGGATTTTTAGAAAAAATGTTCGGCAAGATGATGCCGCGCGGGGCTGATCGCATGGGGATTTCCAAGATGAATTTTGCAGGAATGGGGCCGAAAATGATCAAGCATGTAATCAAAAAGCACAATGCCATGACCTTGCCGCAGCTCATTGAGATGGCGAAGGAGCAGGATATTAACCTCGTGGCATGTACAATGACGATGGATCTTTTAGGGCTGCAGGAGAAAGAATTATTGGATGACATTCAATATGCTGGTGTAGCGGCATATTTAGCAGAGGCTGAAATCGGACGTGTGAATTTATTTATCTAGTGAGGTGAAGCAAGATGGTGCAAACGATTTTACTCATCATCGTAATTGGATTACTCGTGAGCCGCTTTCTGCCGGTACGAGGTGTGAAGCAAATGGATGCAGCTCATATGAAAAAGAAGCTGAAAAGCAAAGGTCAACAGCTCATTGATGTGCGATCTCCTACTGAATTTCAAACAAATCATATCAAAGGCTTTCAAAACATCCCGTTGTCTCATTTGAAGAAACGAGCTTCTCAGCTTGAGAAAAATGAAGAGGTCTATGTCATATGTCAAAGCGGAATGAGAAGTATGCAGGCAGCGAAAATATTGAAGAAGCAGGGATTTACTCAGATTACCAACATCAAGGGTGGCATGAATGCTTGGCATTAAATACGCAACAAAATATACCCCCACCCCTATATTGAGGAGGACATGACATGCAGCAACCAACTGTCATTTTAGATGCAAAAGGACTGGCATGCCCAATGCCGATTGTAAAAACAAAAAAACAAATGAATGAGCTTTTACCAGGAGATGTACTGGAGGTGCAAGCTACCGATAAAGGATCAACAGCGGATCTGGCGGCATGGTCAAAAAGTGCCGGCCACGAATTTTTAGGAACAACAGTAGAAGGCCAGGTGCTCCATCATTTGATTCGTAAAGGCGGAGAACAACAGAAAGAAGGGAAGTCCATGATTTCGGAAATGTCTTTGGAGACTTTTCAACAGAAAGTAAAAGAAGATCCATCTTTGATGATTTTAGATGTGAGAGAGCTAGATGAATACGAGGCGGGACATATTCCAAGAGCTGTTCATATTCCTCTTGGTGAGGTGGATCAACGTGCTGAGGAATTGAGCCGGGAGACGGACATTTACCTGATCTGTCATTCAGGCAGAAGAAGTGAATTAGCTGCGCAAAAGTTAAAAGAAAAAGGATTTCATCAATTGACGAATATTGTGCCAGGCATGAATAGCTGGACAGGAGCGATTGAAAAATAGGAGCTGAATGAAATATGACGGTAAAAGCGATGACTGCAGAGCAGTTAACAAAAAAGATTGTGAACAAGGAACCGCTCTTTTTGCTAGATGTGCGAAATCAAGCGGATGTACAGGACTGGAAGATCGAAGGGGAAGCAATCGTTCATATGAATGTGCCTTATTTTGATCTCCTTGAAGGAGTAGAGGGCATTTTGCATGACATTCCTCATGATCGTGAAGTGTTGGTGGTTTGTGCCAAGGAAGGCTCCTCTATCATGGTCGCGGAGATGCTGTCAGAGGCGGGCAGAACTGTCCATTATTTAGAAGGCGGCATGAAGGCGTGGAGTGAGCATCTAGAGCCAGTGAAGATTGGTGATTTAAGCGGCGGTGGAGAGCTCTATCAATTTGTACGGATGGGCAAAGGATGCCTGTCTTATATGATCATGTCGAATGGAGAGTCCGCAATTGTAGATGCCGCTAGAATGACAGATGTCTATATCCGTTTTGCTAAAAAGCATCATGTCTCTATAACACAAGTGTTGGATACTCATCTTCATGCAGATCATATTTCTGGCGGGAAGAAACTGGCTGAACAGACGGGTGCTAGCTACTGGCTGCCGCCAAAAGATGCAGAAGAAGTGATCTTTGAATATAACCGTCTTGAAGAAGGAGAACGCATCGCGATAGGAGCGGCTACCATTGATATTCATCCCCTTTACTCACCGGGGCATACGATTGGGTCAACATCTTTTATCGTGGATGATCAATATCTTCTTTCAGGTGATATTTTGTTCGTGGATTCGATTGGAAGACCCGACCTCGCTGGAATGGCGGAGGACTGGGTAGGTGATTTGAGAGAAACCCTATATGACCGATATGGCGCACTTTCAAAAGAATTGATTGTGTTGCCAGCGCATTTCATGATCATGGATGAAGTTAATGAAGACGGAAGCGTTTGGAAGGAGCTAGGCGTTCTATTTGAAGAAAATCATGGACTGAATATTGATGATGAAGCCGTATTTAGAGAAATGGTCACGAAGAACCTACCTGCACAACCAAACGCCTATCAAGACATTCGTCAAACCAATATGGGGAAGCTGAGCCCAGACGATGAAGCGCAGCGTGAAATGGAAATTGGTCCAAACCGTTGTGCGATTCGGTAATGTCCAATAAAATAAGAGGAGAGGAACAACGAAATGACATCAGATCAAATGTTAGACGTCACAGGGCTTGCATGCCCAATGCCGATTATTCGAACAAAGAAAAAAATGAACGACTTGGCGGAAGGTCAAGTTTTAGAAATACATGCAACAGATAAAGGAGCTAAAGCTGACTTAGCAGCATGGGCGAAGTCAAGCGGACATGAATTGATCACGCAGACGGAAGAAGGACATGTGCTGAAGTTCTGGGTGAGAAAAGGGTCCTAAAGGATGTAGGGGTATCTGCTGAAGATCCCCTTTTCCTATTGCAAAGGAGGAGACCAGCGTGGATTTTGCGTTTTTGATTACACTTTTTATCATCGGATGTATTGGTTCCTTCTTATCAGGAATGGTGGGGATCGGGGGATCTGTGATTAACTATCCTATGCTTCTTTATATCCCGCCACTTGTCGGTGTGATGGCACTTTCGGCACACGAAGTATCAGGCATTGGCGCCATTCAAGTGCTTTTTTCGACGCTCGGTGGGGTATTGGCCTATCGTAAAAGCGGATTTTTACATCGGTCGTTGATTTTATATATGGGGAGCAGTATATTGGCGGGCAGCTTACTAGGCAGTTATGTATCTCACTTCATGCCAGAGAATGGGATGAATTTCGTCTATGGATTGCTTGCGATTGTGGCTGTGGTTCTCATGCTGATTCCAAAAAAGGGACAGCGTGCAGATGCAGAGGAAGAAGTCACTTTTCATAAAGGACTTGCGGCAGGTATTGCCTTTGTGATTGGTAGTGTTTCCGGGGTACTAGGTGCGGGCGGAGCATTTATATTGGTACCGGTGATGCTGTCTATTTTAAAAATTCCTGTCAGGATGACGATTGCGTCGTCCCTTGCGATTACGTTTCTTTCTGCGATCGGTGCATCGGCTGGAAAGGTATTGACGGGTCAAGTCATGCTTCTTCCTGCGGTTGTGCTGATGCTGGCAAGTTTAATCGCCGCTCCGATTGGTGCTAAGGTCGGTCAGAAAATCAACGCCGTCTACTTACAATGGGCACTTGCTGCGATGATTACGGCGACAGCGGTCAAAATTTGGCTGGATTTATTATAAAGAAGAGACCAACAAAGCAAACGTGTTGGTCTTTTTTATTTGATGTCATCGTGCTCGATATATGTTTCAAGGGCTGGGTGATACTCTTTTTGATAATGAAGGTTGGGGCATGTTTTCACGACTTTGCCTTGCAGGGCATTGGACTTAGAGACTTCTAATGCTGTTTTACATTTAGGACAGCGTTCAGCAAACAGTGAGGGCCAGCGCTTCATATATCACCACTCCATTTAAAGTCTTAAAAACCGATTATATTAATACGAATTATAGGGGATCGTGCTGATGAGGTCAATGGGGTTTTGGGTCTTTTTAACAAAAAAAGAAGCATCGTAAAGGATGCTTCTCTTTCTCAATAAGATTTTGCCCAAAAGACCATATCAGATGCAGGCTTTCCGCAGCAGACACATGTTTCCGAAATGGTTTCCTGTTTAAATGGGATACAGCGTGAGGTCGCCCCTGTTCTTTCTTTGATGTCGTTCTCACAGACTTCGTCACCACACCACATGGCTTTAATCAATCGATTTTCTTCTGAAAGAATGTGCTCAATGTCTTCGATGGTGTGAGCTGTTGATGTTTTTTCATGTAATCGTTCTTTCGCCTTTTCGTACATCGTCCGTTGAATATCTTCAAGCGTGGATGTAATGGTTTGTTCAAGTGCATCTAAGGTGACAGCTTGCTTTTCTCCAGTGTCTCGTCTTGCGAGCATCACCTGTCCTTTTTCGATGTCTTTAGGTCCTACTTCGACACGTAGAGGAATGCCCTGCATTTCACATTCGTTGAATTTCCAGCCAGGCTGTTTATCACTTGCATCGATATCAGCACGTGCGATGCGGGTGAGTCGATCTTTTAATTCGTAGGCATGATCGAGCACACCTTCCTTGTGAGAGGCGATTGGCACAATTCGTACTTGGGTTGGTGCAATGTTTGGCGGAAGGACGAGTCCTCTGTCATCGCCGTGCACCATGATCATGGCACCGATGATTCTTGTCGTAAAGCCCCAAGAGGTTTGCTGGACATGCTCTAGCTTTCCTTCGCGGTTTAAGAATTCGATGCCAAATGCTTTGGCAAATCCGTTTCCGAAGAAGTGAGAAGTGGCTGTTTGCAGCGCTTTTCCATCATGCATCAAGCTTTCAACCGTATAGGTGAAGCGGGCACCAGCGAATTTTTCCTTCTCTGTTTTTCTCCCTTTAATGACAGGAATGGCAAGGAGCTCTTCGCAAAGAGAAGCGTAGATGTGAAGCATTCTTTCTGTTTCCTCAATCGCTTCTTGCTCTGTCTCATGACATGTGTGTCCTTCTTGCCATAGGAATTCAAGTGTTCTAAGGAATGGACGTGTGGTCTTTTCCCAGCGGACGACATTCGCCCATTGGTTATAAAGCTTCGGTAAATCACGGTAAGAATGAATGATGTTTTTGTAATGCTCTGCGAATAGTACTTCAGAGGTTGGTCTGACGCAGAGCCTTTCCTGTAATTCGGATTCACCGCCATGTGTGACCCACGCCACTTCAGGAGCGAAGCCTTCGATATGGTCTTTTTCCTGCTGAAGCAGGCTTTCTGGGATAAAGAGCGGCATATACACATTCTCATGCCCTGTTTCTTTAATTTGGCGGTCAAGTTCGTCGCGAATATTCTCCCAGATTTTAAAGCCGTATGGCTGAATGATCATACTGCCTCTAACGCTTGAATAATCGACGAGACGCGCCTTTGTGACAACATCTGTATACCACTGGGCAAAGTCGTCTTCCATGCTTGTGATTTTTTCAACAAATTGTTTCTTTGACATTGCATATTCCTCCTTTTAAAAAACAAAAAAGCTGTGCTTTAAGTTAGGGACCATTCCTGGTGGTACCACCCTAATTTAAAGCACAGCTTTACACTTGATCATGATAACGGTATGAACCGCTGTATGAAACAGAACTAAATCGGCAGGTTCACTTGAAGATGTCAGTAGGAACTTCTCAGCACCGTTCCCTCTCTGTTAAAGGTCAATTCAAGCTACTATTCCAGATCTACGTTGATGAATGTTCGTTGATTTTTCATCAGTTTACCTGTAAATGCAGGAGAAAGCAAGTTGGACTGGGTTTCTTTTCATGCTGTTCTGAGTGGTTTGTTGATCGTGAATTTGCAGTCATTTCCTATTTTTACAGCTTGCCAGTTATGTAAGCATATGCTACTATGTTTGAAGAAAAAAATAGACTTGTATAACCTCAATAATATGGTTTGAGGGTTTCTACCAGGATCCGATAAATCCTGATTACAAAAGCGTGCTTTCCTTTTTTTGTAATCAGGGTTTTTTTGTTTGTCTTCACCCTGTATCAAAAGTGAAAGCGATGATATAGAGAAGGGATGTTAGACATGAACTGGAGAGTATATTTATTAGCCGTTTCTACATTTGCAGTAGGATTAGTTGAGCTTGTCGTCGGGGGCATTTTGCCAAGCCTTGCAGAGGATTTGAATGTATCGCTTGCGACAGCTGGGCAGCTTATCACCGTATTTGCCATTGTGTATGCCATTTCAGCACCTGTGCTGTTGACTGCCACAGCTAAAATTGAACGAAAGCGTCTTTATTTAATCGCTTTATTGGTGTTTACAATAGGGAATGTCTTCACATATTTTAGTTCGACCTTTGCCCTTGTCATGATCTCTAGGGTATTGATCGCGATGAGTACAGCGCTGGTGGTGGTGTTGTCACTGACGATCACTGCTAAATTAGTGGAACCAGCGCATCGTGCGAAGGCATTAGGGCTGATTTTTATTGGGATTAGTTCTTCACTTGTTCTCGGTGTACCGATCGGTATTTTTATTACAGAGAGCTTTGGATGGAGAGTGATGTTTTTAGGAATCAGTATTTTATCAGCGATATCGATGGTGCTGATCTATTTCCTATTAGAGAAAATGCCTGTTGAAAAAGTGACACCTCTAAGAGAGCAAATTCGCTCTTTAGGGCATCCGAAAATTTTTAGTGCACACTTGATTAGTTTGTTTATGCTTGCAGGTCATTATATGCTTTATTCTTATTTCACTCCGTTTTTAATGGAAGTTCTGCATATGACCCCGTTCTGGATTAGTATTTGTTATTTGGTCTTCGGGCTTGCCTCTATTGGCGGGAATGGATTTGGCGGCTGGCTCAGTGACAAGCTAGGTTCAGGGAAAGCCATCTTGCTGGTGACAATCGCGTTTGCTGTTGTGATGTTTATCATTCCTTATACAGCGGGTGTGTTTGTTCTCTTTATGATCATGGTTGTCCTATGGGGAGCGCTTAGCTGGGCATTAACGCCTGCCTTGCAGAGTTATTTGATTCAAACCGATCCTGTCACGTCTGATATTCAGCAAAGCTTAAATACATCGGCCTTGCAAATTGGTATCTCGATTGGATCAGCGGTTGGTGGTGTCCTATTTACGATGACCGGTTCATCTGTTGATCTGGCGAAATTCGGTGCAGTGTTTGTGCTGATTGCCTTTAGCTGTGCGGTAATTTCGTTGAAGAGACCACCACTTTATATGGATCGTCAGCATCGTGCTGAATAGCTGCCTAATGATAGGCAGCTTTTTTTTTGTTCTACTTTATTCTATTCAAAAACAACCATTTCGCCGATTGGTTGGAAGCCGGCACGTTGGTAAATATTTTTGCCGTCAGCTGATGCTTGTAACATGACGCACTTTTGTTTGTTTTCTGTCTGGATCAGAAGATAATGAAACATGTCACTGCCAAGTCCCTTTCCGCGATGCTCTGCCCTTGTGATGACATCATAAATTCCGTAGCTATCGGTTGCTTCAAGTAATAAGCCTGTTGTGACCGGTTTGTGGTCTACATATCCGACGAACATGCGAGCACGTGATTGTATAGCTTCAAGCGAAAAACGCTGGAAATAGATCTCTAAGGCGATGGCCTCCGGTGACTCTTTGAATAGTTCGATAAAGATATTTTTGTAATCAAGCAGTGTCCGCTCATCAAGTACTTCTTTGATTGTAAGCGGTGAAGATATAGCTGGGTCAATGCCCTCTGTCTGCTCAAGCATCATGATCGTATTGCGTTCAACCTCTTCAAGCTGGTATTCCTGTAGTAAATTGGTCCAATCAGGATGAAGCAAACGATGATCCACCCACGTACTGAATGATTGTTTCTGAGACTGCAAGTGTTCGATGGTTGTTTTCACTTTTTGCGGATCTTGAATGTGCGCTGATGTCGGTAATAGCAAATTGAATGTGTCTGTCGATATATGAGTATTAGATAGAACGAAATCGTCCGTTGTGAGGAACGTTCCGTTTACAGTTGAAGAAAACAGGTGGATCTTTTCTTCTAACTGACGAATGGCGATTTGTTGTTCGATTTTCATTAGCTCACCTTTTTCATCAAAAATTGGATGATATCCCCCATGAATTATAGCAAATAAAAGAAAGAGGAGCTGTGACATTATAGGATCTAGTAGAAAAGTACATACATCATTTTCAGGTCTGATGGCCTGTTCTTTTTATCACACTGACATTTCTTTTGACTCCTATCTTAATTATTAGTACCATTTTATTAACCAGTTAAGAGTGGAGGTATCAGATGGAGACTAAAGAGCAGATTGTATTAAAAGCGATTCAAGATCTGATAATTCATAGGGAAAAGAGAAGGAATGATCCAACAGATCCACTGATTACCACGACTGATACACTCAAGCAAGATTGGACACTCACACAGCTACACATTTTATCGATGATTCAAGCCAATCCAAACGAATCAAATAATACATTTCTTTCTCAACAACTGAAACTATCAAAGCCTGCTATTACAAAGGCTGTGAAAAAACTAATTGATAAAGGCATGGTGGACTATTGCCACCGGCAAGGGGATAAGAAGTCGGTCTACTATTCATTGACAGAAAAAGGCACGCAATTGGCGGCACTGCATGATGAATTACATGAGAAAGCTGTCGCGTCCTACTTAGAATTTCTCCAGCAGTTTCATGAAGATGAATTACAAGTCATTGAGCGCTTTTTAAAGGCATGGAAAGAAAAAATATAGATTGAAAAAACCGAAACCATCGTAGAAAAGGAGATGGTTTCGGTTTTTATATGGTAAAATTAACATATAATGACGTTATTTGTGATCATGTAAAAAGGGAGGGAGCTTCTTTGGGGAAAGAAATGATGGAGAATTTTAGAAAGTCAGCAACCATCATGCCGTTCGTGGGATTGTTTGTCAGCTTGCTATTATTTGTTTACTTTTTTGGCATCACAGGAGTTGAAGAACCTGTTTGGGCGGCTGTTTTGTATTGTGCCCTGCCCTTTTTAGGGTACACGATCTTCTATCTGCCTGTATATATTTATTTTAAAGTCAGTAAAAAACGCTCAATCCATAAAAATGAGGAACAGACGTGATTGTGGTCAGCGCTTGTCTTGCTGGATTGAAAGTTCGGTATAATGGCAGCCATCGATTAGATCAGCGAATTGAAGAGTTTGTGCAGGAAGGAAAGGCTGTGACAGTTTGTCCTGAACTGCTAGGCGGCTTCTCTACGCCTAGACCACCGGCAGAGATCATTGGCGGAGATGGACATGATGTTTTGCGGGGACAGGCTACTGTTGTCGATGTTCATGGAACTGATGTCACAGAGATGTATGTAAAAGGTGCAAAAGCCACGCTGGAACAGGTTCAGTCTCTGAAAGCAACAGCGGTTGTGCTAAAAGAGTATAGCCCTTCATGCGGGAGCCGGATGATTTATCAGGGAGAGTTTAATGGGAAGACAAAAGCGGGAGATGGTGTGACGTCCGCTTTGCTGAAACAGCACGGGATTCAAGTGTTCTCTGAAGAGGATGATTGGATTTCGTTGTTTCAATAGGAATTGTATTTATTTTATGATCAATGCTACATTCGATGATGTGGTCTCGATTGAGCAAAATAAGGTGACTAAGATTCAAATTGAGCACGATCATGAACGTGTTGTTTTGGACAAGAAAGAAGACATTCAAAAGCTGTTGAAGGAACTTTCAGATGTAACATTAAAGAAAACCAATGAAGCCACAAAAGCCACAAAAGAGTCTTATTGGATCAGGGTGTATAAGAATAAGAAGGAAACATACGGTCTGACATTCTATGATCAGGCATATTTAGACACATATGATTTTTCTAAAAAGAAAGATCAAACCAGCGAATACCAAATCGTTGACGCCAATCAGGTCGATATAGGACAATATATCAAATAACACCAACGCACATTCATGCATGATCAATAGAAAATTCGGGTATAGTGCTTGGTAAGCAAAAATGAAGCGGAGGTTTGTTTGATGAGTGGATTAACAGATACAGTCACATTAGCAAACGGAGTAAAAATGCCGAAGCTAGGCTTCGGAGTATGGCAGGTAAAAGATGGGGATGAGGCTGTAAATGCAGTCACAGACGCTCTTGAAGCGGGCTACCGTAGCATCGATACAGCAGCAGCCTATCAAAATGAAGAAGGGGTAGGCAAAGCCATTCAGCAATCAGGCATCTCTCGCGATGATCTGTTTATTACAACAAAGGTGTGGAATCGTGATCAAGGTTATGAATCAACACTTGAAGCCTTTGAAACAAGTATGAACAAGCTTGGGCTAGATGTATTAGATCTTTATTTAATTCATTGGCCGGTTGAAGGTAAATATAAAGAAACTTGGAAAGCACTAGAGAAGCTGTATAAGGATGGACGCGTTCGGGCCATCGGTGTGTGTAACTTCCATCAACATCATCTAGACGATCTATTAGAAGAAGCAGAAGTTGTGCCAATGGTTAACCAAATCGAGCTGCACCCTAAGCTAACGCAGGAGCCTTTACGAGACTACTGCAAAGAGAAAGGGATTCATGTAGAAGCATGGTCACCATTAGGCAGCGGGAAGTTGCTGAACCATCCTGTTCTTCAGGATATTGCGAAAAAACATGATAAATCCGTGGCACAAGTTATTCTTCGCTGGGACTTGCAGCATGGTATTATCACCATTCCAAAATCTGTGACGAAGAGCCGAATCATCGAAAACACACAAGTCTTCGATTTCGAGCTGTCCGCACATGAGATGGGCGTCATCGATCAACTGAATGAAGATGAGCGCACAGGTCCAGATCCAGATAACTTTGATTTTTAATCGAAAGAAAAGCACAGGTGGCATGCCTGTGCTTTTTATTTAACGATTTTTTGAGGCTGATACGTTTTCAATGACTTGAATGGCGTCGACAATTTGCTCTTTGGAATAGTCACCAATCAGGCAAAAGGTTTCGTCTGCTCGTGCAGCATGGTTTGCCACTGTTTTTGCGGCTTCTTCCAGCTGAGCTGTGATGCCAAGCTCACGCATATTTCTAGGTAACCCGAGTGTTTCATAAAGTTCAAGTAACTCTTCTACTTCACTCATTCGATTTTCTGCGGCAAGCTGAACAAGAATGCCATAGGCCACTTTTTGACCATGCAATACGTGATGTGTTTCTTCAATAAATGTCAATCCGTTATGGATGGCGTGAGCTCCTGCCATTCTGCCGTAGCGTCCCCCGTACCCGCCGACCGTGCCGGCTAATGTAATAATAGTATCCGTTACATCTGCAAATGCTTGCGAAAGTTGACCCGTTTGCAAGCTGTGGACAGCTTCTTCGCTATGGGAAACAAGAATATCCCTCACGTATACCGCCTGTTTTAGTGCAGCATGCACCATGAGCGGCAAGGAATCCTTTGCATTTCGAATAATGGCTTCTGCTTCATACCATTTAGCCAGCGTATCTCCAATCCCACTTTGAAGGTAGGAAAGAGGAGAAGAGAGCAAAAATGTATGATCAATGAGGGTGAGGTAGCTGGACCGTTTATGGTAATCAACTCTCATGAAATTCCCCTTGTCATCATAAATAACGCTAAGCGGTGTAGATGCAGCACATGTACCCGGGATGGTTGGAACCATGATGACTTCAATTTGAAGAGCCTCAGCTACTGACTTGGCGGTGTCTAAAATTGTGCCACCTCCAATCCCAATGATCACATCTGCCTCTTGCAGTTCTTCTGCAATTCGAGTGATGGCATTGGGTGAACTGTATCCTTTGTGCTGGACAACAGGCCAATGAGACGGAAGCTTTGTGTACTGTGAAAAAGCATGAAATGAATCGTATCCGGTCACGACAGCGGGCGACTGGAAGGATGAAGAAATAAGTGAATCGAGTTCATGATAAATGCCTTTTTGAGAAATAAATTGGTTTGGACCGCTTCTGACGATATCTTCTGGCTGGATCATTGCGTTCTACTCCTTTACAACATCATATTTTATAGATCATCTCATTTTACAGAAAGTTCTGTCAAATATGAGAAGAAAGACCCTTCCGTTTTATGGAATTGAGCCGCCGACATTGCCTTTAGGTATGTATTTCCTGTATGATAAAGAATGGTATGTTTTGATTAAATTTAAGAGGTGTTTATATAGATGGAAAAGCAATATCGAGTCTTACTTTACTATCAATATGTCCCCATCGAGGACCCAGAGACGTTTACAGCAGAGCATTTAGCATTCTGTAAGGAACTTGGATTATTAGGCCGTATCCTTATCTCATCAGAAGGCATCAACGGAACGGTTTCTGGTACCATTGAGCAAACGGACAAGTACATGGAAGCATTAAAAGAAGATCCGCGCTTTGCGTCTATGCCGATCAAAATTGATGAAGCAGACGGTCATGCGTTTAAAAAAATGCACGTCCGCCATCGAAATGAACTAGTGAATCTGAGCCTTGAAGATGATGTGAACCCGTTAGAATTAACAGGTAAACATCTTAGCCCGGTTGAATTTTACGAGCAAATGCAATCACCTGATACCGTTGTGATTGATGCACGTAATGATTACGAGTTTGATGTTGGTCACTTTAGAGGGGCTGTTCGTCCTGATATTGAGACGTTCCGTGAATTACCGGAGTGGATTCGTGACAATAAAGAGATTCTTGAAGGGAAAAAAATTCTGACGTATTGCACAGGTGGTGTACGTTGTGAAAAATTCTCAGGCTGGTTAAAGCGTGAAGGCTTTGAAGATGTATCTCAGCTTGACGGCGGAATTGTCACGTACGGAAAAGACCCGGAAGTTCAAGGGAAGCTTTGGGATGGTCAATGCTACGTGTTTGATACTCGCTTAACAGTGCCTGTGAATCAAACAGAGCATGTGGTTGTCGGAAAAGATTTCTTCACTGGTGAGCCTTGCGAGCGTTATGTGAACTGTGCAAACCCTGCATGTAACCGCAAAATGATTGCAACAGAAGAAAGCGAGCATAAATATATGCGAAGCTGCAGCCATGAATGTCGTACAAGTGAACGTAACCTATATGTGAAACAGCATAATCTGTCTGAAGAAGAAGTGCAAGAAAGATTAGCTGTGATTGAACAAGAACAAGCGATCTCACAAGGATAGAGGACTCCTCTATCCTTTTTTCTATACAGAAGAAAGAGGGATTCATTTCCTCTTTCTTTTTTGTTTTGTTTTTTTCAAAATAAGGGTAAAGGTAGTTATTCAGTCTACTAGATTGATCATTGGAAAAACGCTTTCTTGAGAAATAAGCATGTTCGACTATTTCAGAAAATGGAGAATTGAGAGATAATAAAGCAGGCGAAAAAATGAACAAGGGTAAAGATTTAGTTAAAGAAATATTTGTTAATTGAATAAAAGTTGAACTGCAATGAAAGAAAGGCGCTTATTTGGGCACATGCTTTGTATTTTAATCGAAAGGTGTTATGAACATGAATCATTTACATCGTAGAATGGGAACTTTCGCTTTAATGATGGTAGGTCTTGGCTCAATCATTGGTTCAGGATGGCTATTCGGTGCTTGGCGTGCCGCTCAAATTGCCGGCCCTGCGGCTATTTTATCCTGGTTGATTGGGATGGTTGTGATTTTATTTATCGCTTTGTCTTATAGTGAACTCGGATCGATGTTTCCAGAGGCAGGCGGAATGGTGAAATATACGCAATATTCACACGGCTCTTTTATAGGATTTATTGCGGCTTGGGCAAACTGGATCGCTATTGTCTCCGTCATTCCGGTTGAGGCGGTGGCTTCTGTCCAGTATATGAGTTCTTGGCCTTGGGAATGGGCAAAGTGGACAACCCATTTGGTCACAAAAGGGGTGTTGACGACAGAAGGACTCATGGTCGCCAGTGTGCTGCTTGTGATTTACTTTCTACTTAATTACTGGACAGTAGGATTATTTTCAAAAGCGAATACATTCATTACTGTGTTTAAAATTGTCATTCCAGGGTTAACCATTGGTGCGCTCTTATTCGTAGGTTTTCATAGTGAGAATTTTACTTCTGGAACAAGTATTGCTCCTAACGGCTGGGCGAGTGTGCTGACAGCTGTTGCGACATCAGGAATTGTGTTTGCCTTCAATGGCTTCCAAAGCCCGATTAATATGGCGGGTGAGGCGAAAAATCCAGGGCGATCCATTCCGATTGCGATTGTTGGATCCATTTTGATTGCGACTGTTATTTATGTACTTTTACAAATTTCCTTTATCGGTGCTGTCGATCCATCCATGATTGTGAATGGATGGGGCCATTTGAATTTTAACTCACCATTTGCTGACCTTGCCATTGCGCTTGGGATTAACTGGCTGGTTCTGATTTTATATGCAGATGCGTTTGTATCCCCTTCTGGTACAGGAATAACGTATACAGCGACGACGTCTCGCATGATTTATGGAATGGAAAAAAATAAGTATATGCCAAGTGTACTTGGTCGTCTGCACCCTATTTATGGCGTGCCTCGTCCAGCGATGTTTTTTAACTTAGCTGTCTCGTTTATCTTTCTGTTTTTATTTAGAGGCTGGGGTGTACTAGCGGAAATCATATCAGTTGCGACACTTATTTCTTATCTGACAGGACCAGTAACGGTCATGACGCTGAGAAAGACAGGGACAGATTTATATCGTCCGCTTCGAATAAAAGGACTCAGCATCATCGCTCCTCTCGGTTTTGTCTTTGCGTCATTGACGCTTTATTGGGCGAGATGGCCGTTAACAGGTCAGGTGCTATTCATTATTCTCATCGGTCTTCCGATCTATTTTTACTATCAAGCAAAATCGAAGTGGAAAGGCTTCGGCCGTAATGTCAAAGCGGGTGCTTGGATGGTCGTGTACTTACTTGTGATGATGACCATTTCCTGCCTTGGTAGTGACAAGTTCGGCGGTTATAATGTCATTCATTATGGTTGGGATATGGCTCTTATTACAGTGGTTTCCTTGCTGTTTTATATGTGGGCACTCAAAAGTGGATTTGAAACAGAATTTCTAGAGGATGCGAAAAAAATCAATGATGAGCTGCGCACTTCTTCGCAAGAAGCCGCATCATCTAAAGAATAAAGGAACGGCTGCCTGAATATCATGGGCAGCCGTTTTATTTTGATAAATGATGCATCACATGCTGCCTGAGCCAAGTGGTCACACCGCGCAAAACAGCTGCTGTGACAAATGAGATGAGCACATACTTCCAAAGTAGATTCATACCTTGTCCACTAAGCAAAAACACGATTCCTAGAAAAATGAGTGTGAATAGAAGCATGAATAAAAATGATGCTGACCAGAAAAAAGCCTTCACTGAAGGTCACCTCCTTGGAGTATTGTATGCAGTCAATTGAAGGATCAGACCAGCTATGAAAGGGTATAATCATGGTGAAATCTATTGCCAAAGTCAGATAAAAACACCAAGTGATTTGACAGTTGTGTTAAGATGAGAGCATATTTTGAGTGAAGATTGTGGTTCATAGACGGAGGTGTTTGGGGTTGCAAATACAAAAAGTTCTAAACAATAATGTCATTAGTGTAATAGATGAACAAGGAAAAGAAATCGTCGTCATGGGGAGAGGTATCGCGTTCCAGCGGCGACCTGGGGATCCGGTAGACGAATCATTAATCGATAAAGTCTTCCGCCTAGAGGATCATTCCGTTCATGAGCGGATGAAAATGCTGCTTCTGGAGGTTCCGTATGATGTGGTCAAGGTGACCGAAGAAATGATTCAATATGCACATACAAAACTGAACCGAAGATTAAACGAAAGTCTGCATGTATCACTCGCAGACCATATTCATTACGCCATTGAACGATTGAAGAAAAATCATCTCATTGAGAATTCGCTCATTTGGGAGATTAAACGCTTATACAAAGATGAATTTCTTGTCGCAAAGGACTGCCTTGAGATGATTGAAGAGCGTCTACATATTGAATTGCCTGAGGATGAAGCAGGCTTTATTGCTATGCATATCATTAATGCAGAGCTCAATGAGGACATGAATACAACGGTCAATATCACAAAAGAAGTAAATGCCATTCTCACCATTGTGAAATATCACCTCAATATGGAATTTGATGAAGACTCACTCAACTTTTATCGTTTTCTCACGCATTTACGCTTTTTCGTCCAGCGTCTGATTAACGAAACAATGCTTGTCAGCGAAGATCAGGACTTGTATCAGCTGATCAAGGTAAAATATCCAAAGGCATACGAATGTGCAAAGAAAATCGCAGAATACGTCTATCAAACCTATCACCGAGACCTTACATCAGAGGAGATGCTGTATCTTTCTATTCATTTGAATCGATTGATCAAACGAGAAAATTAAAGGTAGTTTTTAAAAGAAAGCGTTGACATGAGAAAAGTTGAGTGGTACTATTTGCTCATAAACATAAAAGAATACGGTTTCACAATGATCGTCTTAGAGGATTGTGACTGTTCGGCAGGCAAAACCTAAACGTTCACTGAAAAAGCGCAATAGCAAGTTGCGACTATTTTTGGTGCCCGTTTAGGTTTTTATTTTGCCTAAAAACGTATTTTTTTGAAAAAAAGGGGGTTTTTGTATGAGTTATCGTCAATTAGCAGAAGACATTATGAAACACATTGGCACAGAGAAAAACGTTCATTCACTGGTCCATTGCGCTACGAGACTTCGCTTCACATTAAATGACCGATCAAAAGCAGACAAAGATGCCATTGAAAAATTAAATGGTGTTGTGACCGTTATGGAAAGCGGTGGTCAATTTCAAGTCGTCATTGGGAATACTGTACCAGAGGTTTATCGAGAGATTGGGGAGTTTACGAATCTATTAGAGGAGTCCACTTCTTCATCTGCAAAATCTGGTGGAGAGAGCACGAGCCTTTTCGGAAAATTCGTCGACATTGTCTCTGGTATTTTCACACCACTTCTCGGTGTTATGGCGGG
The DNA here is from genome assembly GCF_009937765.1 of Bacillus pumilus. Taxonomy (NCBI): domain Bacteria; kingdom Bacillati; phylum Bacillota; class Bacilli; order Caryophanales; family Bacillaceae; genus Bacillus; species Bacillus pumilus. The sequence goes on from NZ_CP047089.1 coordinate 1,024,115, forward strand.
TGCTGGTATTTTAAAAGGTCTATTAGGTATCTGTATCAATGCGAAATGGTTATCACCTGAAGATACGTCGTATCAAATTTTATTTGCTGCGTCTGACAGCTTGTTCTACTTCTTGCCATTACTGCTCGCATTCACTTCGGCGAGGAAGTTTAAAGCGAATCCATTTGTCGCTGTGACGATTGCTGGTGCACTTATTTACCCTACCATTCAAGAATTGTCAAAAGGCGGCGGAGATGTGACCTTCTTCGGTATTCCAGTCGTCTTAATGTCTTATACATCAACGGTTATTCCAATCATTTTGGCAGTGTTTGTCATGGGATATATCGAACGTTTCTTTAACAAAGTCATTCATGAAAGTGTCAAAAACTTTATTACACCACTGATCTTACTTGTCACGGTTGTTCCGCTGACACTCATTGTATTTGGACCATTTGGTGTGTATGCAGGGAACGGCATTGCCGCTGTCTTGCTGAAAGTATTCTCCTTTAGTCCTACACTTGCAGGTGCTTTAATTGCGATGGCATGGCAGGTTCTTGTGATCTTCGGTATCCACTGGGGTCTAGTGCCAGTCATTTTAAATAATATCGCCGTCCATGGGAAAGACCATATCAAGCCGGCGACTGCGCCAGCTGTATTTTCACAAGCCGGTGCTTCCATTGGTGTTATGTTGAAAACAAAGAATAAAAAGCTGAAATCATTGGCTGGATCGACAGCGGTTTCTGCCGTGTTTGGGATCACAGAGCCAGCTGTATATGGGGTTACGCTTCGTTTGAAAAAACCATTTATTGCAGCCGTTATCTCTGCCGGAGTCGGCGGTGCAATCATCGGTTATTCACAAAGTATTGCGATTGCGTCAGGACTCCCAAGTTTACTGACACTTCCGATTTTCTACGGACAAGGGTTTACAGGATTCATCATCGGAATCTCGGTCTCGTTTGTTCTATCCATCGTCTTGACTTACTTGATTGGATTCAAGGATCCAGTAGATGAAGATGAAACACCAGCACCGGCTTCCGCGCCAACAATGGAAAACGAACATGGGGTCAAAGCAGCTCATGTGAAAAGTCCTTTAAAGGGTGAGGTAATCAAGCTGGAGGAAGTGCAGGATAAGGCATTCTCATCCGGTGCACTAGGAAAGGGTGCAGCCATCATTCCATCAGAAGGCAAGCTGTTTGCACCAGTATCAGGAGTCGTGACAACGGTGTTCCCAACAGGTCATGCGTACGGCCTTACTTCTGAAAGCGGAGCAGAAGTGCTCATTCACATTGGACTTGATACCGTACAATTAGGCGGGCAGCATTTTACCCCGAAAGTCGTACAGGGGCAAACCATCACTGAGGGCGAACTGCTTGCGGAGTTCGATATTGAAGCCATCCAAGCTTCCGGCCTGTCCGTCACAACACCAGTGATTATTACCAATTCAGGTGAGTTTAGCGATATCATAGAAACAGAAGAAAAACAAATCACACCAGGACAATCATTTTTACATCTCGTTTAATCAAAAGGAGGAAAAAATATGAGATATTCAACACTAGCACCATTTCCAAAGGACTTTTTCTGGGGCGGATCTACTTCCGCCTATCAAGTAGAAGGTGCATGGAACGAGGATGGCAAAGGACCATCTGTCATTGATATGAGAGCAAGTTACCCTGAAGGAACAACAGATTTTAAAGTCGCAAGCGATCACTATCACCGCTATAAAGAGGATGTGAAGATGTTTGCAGAAATGGGTTTGAAGGCTTATCGTTTCTCTATTGCATGGACACGGATCATTCCAAATGGAGATGGGGAGATCAATCAAAAGGGGATTGAATTCTATCATTCTCTCATCGATGAGTTGCGCCGTTATGATATTGAACCAATCGTGACAATGTATCATTTTGATCTGCCTCATGCACTTCAAGTAAAAGGCGGTTGGTCAAATCGTGCGACAGTCGATGCGTTTGAACGGTATGCAAAGGTTCTATTTCAGGAGTATGGTCAGAAGGTGAAATATTGGCTGACCATTAATGAACAAAACATGATGATCTTACATGGATCAGCGCTCGGTACACTTGATCCAAATTTAGAAAATCCGAAAAAAGAACTGTATCAGCAGAACCATCATATGCTCGTCGCTCAAGCGAAAGCCATGACGCTTTGTCATCAAATGCTGCCTGAAGCGAAAATTGGACCAGCGCCAAACATTGCGCTCATTTATCCGGCTTCTCCAAAGCCTGAGGATGTACTTGCTGCGGCGAATTACAATGCGATCCGCAACTGGCTGTATCTTGATATGGCTGTCTACGGCCGCTATAACAACCTTGCTTGGGCATACATGAAAGAAAAAGACATTCTTCCTGTCATTGAAGAGGGAGATATGGATATTTTGAAAAGTGCGAAGCCAGACTTCATTGCCTTTAACTACTACACATCTCAAACGGTTGAAGCGAGTAAAGGAGATGGCAACGATGAATTTGCTCGCGGCGGAGATCAGCATTTGAAATCTGGTGAAGATGGCGTATATAAAGGCGGCAACAACCCGTACCTAAGTAAAAATGCGTTTGGCTGGGAGATTGACCCTGTCGGCTTCCGATCAACGATGCGAGAGATTTATGACCGTTATCAGTTACCTCTTATTATCACGGAAAACGGATTGGGTGCTTTCGACAAATTAGAAGAAGATGGATCGATTCAAGATGACTATCGAATTGATTATTTAGAAAAACATATCGAACAAATCAAATGGGCGATCACAGACGGCGTTGAGGTCTTCGGATACTGCCCGTGGTCTGCAATCGATCTAATCAGCACACACCAAGGATGCTCCAAGCGCTACGGATTCATCTACGTCAACCGTGATGAATTTGACCTAAAAGACCTGAAGAGAATTCGTAAAAAGAGCTCTTACTGGTATGAAACATTAATTCAGCAAAATGGAGAGAACATCGGGGAATAACATATGAAAAAGCCAATCACCTTATGAGGTGGTTGGCTTTTTTGATTTCACTTTATTGGCAAGATCATATTATTTGAGTTGTTTTAAAAAGATAGCCTGATTTTAACAGCCTAATAAACTACTTTCTTTTATAATCCGAAGAAATTTTGCTGTTTCGAATGCTACATCAGGTGGAAGGCCTGCCTGTATAAACATTGCGCTACTTTGTAAAAAAACTGATATAGCTTTCTTTGCTATTGTGTTGAGAATATCTTGCGCCATTGTTAAGGACCATATGCATTTCGGCTTGTATCATTTGTCTACCACAGAAATTTTCATCAAAACGAAGTTCTAAAAAATAAAAAAATGATTGCGGACACCGCAACCAAAAAAGTAATTTTCTTAAATCTATCTTAAATACATTGATACACTCATTTTGATTTGATACCCTTGATTTTGGAATTTAATACAAAAGGAGGAATATAAACAAAATGTTCAAAAAAACACTCTTAGTCCTAATTACCCTAGCGCTTGTCATATCAATAGGGTCTCCATTTTCATCAGAAGCATCAGCAGAAACACACTCTATCCATTCACAAGAATTAGAAGCGTTAGTAACACCGACGGTTCTACAAAATGAACAAGCTAACAAAGAATTAGACGAACTTGAAATGAAAATGGGGGAATACATAGAAAGCCTTCCATTTACAGAAAAAGAATTTGAAAACATGACAGAGTCAGAACAAAATAAAGTGATCGATCAATATTTCAACAATGAAGAATTTTTAGCTTTAGAAAACCGAATGAAACAACTTGACTCCAAAAGTAGTCAGAGTGAAATCACAACACAAGCACTACCAATATTCTTCGTACCAATCGCAATGACCGTAGGAAGAGTAGCTTTAATGGCCATCAGATCAAAAGGCGCAAGAACAGCACTTAAATATCTAAAAAATCGAATAAAAGGATTCGGTAAAAATTACAAAATTAAATGGGATGTAAGAAATGATAAAGGACAACTTAGAAGTTTAGTTGTCGTCCTACACAAAGGAAAGAAAAAAACAACAAGAGTATTTGCTGTAGACAATGGAAAAATCCCTTTAATACCAAAAACTTCAACTTGGTATTGGCATTTCCATGTAGCCCCAAAAGATAAAATACACCATGCTCTCAGAGCATCAGTACCAAAGAAATACAAAGCAAGTCCAGGAGAAACAATATTACACTAAAAAACCCCTAATTTTTAGGGGTTTTTTTCTCTTCATGACTTGTAACTATATCAACTGGATGTATCAAGTTTTCATCATCATTATCCTCATCAATGTAAGGCATAATAAGTGAATCCAACTCTTCCTTGTCATCGACTAAAGCAACGTAAGTTGTATAATCCTCTAAATCTGATGGAAACAATTCAGCTTGACCAACATTACTTTTCAATGCTTGGTCAATAGCACTCTTTAATTCTATTAAACCCTCACGATTACCAATAATATAAGAATCCATATGCCAACTTTTTTGAGCATAAATATGACAAATCTTATCCCTATCTTTCATCATCTCATTACACCTTTCCTGAAAAATTTAAATGATTATGTTTTTTCAACCTGCTTCGTTGCCGCAATTATTTTTTTAGTTTCTTGAGTTTCTCTTATAGCTTGAAATAGCTTTTTATCTATTTTAATAAGACTTCTTTGTATGTATTCTTGCTGTTTTTAACTTTCTGGAGGTTACAAATCCCATCTTACTCTCTACTTCCATTATACCCCGAATATCATCTCATTTATAGACTGTTTCTCGCCCATATGAAGCCGTATACTGTTATACGCAAGTCAAAAACGATAAGGGGCGTGGCTGTATGAATGACAAGCAACAAGTTTTAGACCCTGGTCCATTTTTTCATGGGACGAAAGCAGAATTGAAGATTGGGGATCTGCTTGAACCGCAGTATTTATCCAATTTTCAGGAGAAAAAATCAAACCATATTTATTTCACCGGAACATTAAACGCAGCCAAATGGGGTGCTGAATTAGCAAGATCTGATGCGAAAGAGAGAATTTATCTTGTAGAACCGTTAGGCGAGTTTGAAAATGATCCGAATTTGACAGACAAAAGATTTCCCGGCAACCCAACACGTTCTTATCGGTCGAAATCCCCTTTGAAAATTGTCGCAGAATTAGGTTCATGGGAAAGACATTCCGATGAAGAAATTGAACATATGCTGAGCTCTTTAAAGAAATTAAGTGAAGAAGGAAAAAATGTCATATACGATTGATGATTCTCAATCACACGAAGGCCGCCTCATCAACAACTGGGCGGCCTTTTGTTTGATCTTATTGAAACAACGCATTCATTAGCTCATCAAATGTTTTTGATTGATTCAGGGAGTGAATGCGGTTTGGATTGTCCAGTAAATCGACGGCCTGTTCAAAGAATTGATTCATGTAGGCTGCGTCATCTTTATGAATGGCTAATAAAAAGACAAGTGATACTTGGTTTCCCTGCCAATCAATCGGCTGTTTTAAGTGTGCAATGGCTACGCAGGATGTGCCTTCATTTGTGATGAGCGGGTGCGGCATGGCAATTCCTTTTCCAAGATAGGTAGATGACATTTGCTCCCGCTCAAGCACCGAGGATCGAAAAGAAGGCGATACTAGGTGATACGTTTCTAAACGGCTGCATAATGCGTCTAATACCTCTTCCTTACCGGATAGGTCAGCATTCAATATGGTCAATCGTTCTTGAAAAAACGCCATCAGTTCTTGCGAGGGAGTCCCGTGTCCATTTAATAAATGAATGACCTCATTCACTTGCTGTACATCATGTTGTTCAAAAAAGGCGCTGACCTGTATCACTGGTTTTCCCTTTGATGCGAGTGGGACCGTTGTAATGATGACATCACAGGGAAGGGTGGTGCTCATGAGATAATCCTGATAGGAATAAAGCTCGACGATGTCCAGTTCATGCTGAAAGGCTGTCTTCAACTTAATTTCAAGCAGTCTTGCCGTCCCTAATCCAGACCCGCACACGATAATCGCTTTCTTTTTTTGCGAGGTGTCGAGCTGACTTCTTTCAAATGAAGCAGCGATATGCAGGGCAACATATGCCGCCTCATCTTCATTTGGCGTCCGCACCAGTTGTAAGGCATTCAGCCCGCTGACAGCCAAATCAAACGGGTATGGATAGGATGTTTTGATTTCATGCAACAGCGGATTTTGTAAGGATACGCCATATTGGATTCGATTTAATAATGGTTTCATATGAAGCATCAAGTCTTGCTGCAGGATGTTGTCATCTGCAAATCGATGGCCGCTCATTTTCTCAATGTGCTGTAGAAAGACCGCAACCGCCTGCTGAACCTCCACTGTCGTCTGATGCTGGGCGGCTTCTTTCCACGTTTGATTTGCCAATAGATGCATGACTAAGTAATCTGTTTCATCCTCTGACAAGGTGACATGAAAGGTATCACTCACTTGATGTATGATCTTTTGAGCAATTCTCACCAAAACAGGTGATCGTTGTGTACGAGCGGTACTGGCGGGTATCCGCTGGTTTTTTCGTGTTTGCTGAATCGCAATCGCTAAGTGAATGACTAAGTTTTTTAAGGCAATGTCTTTAATGAGCAATGACTCTTGATGCAGGTTCGTCAAAACAATAGATCGAATGGTTTCAAGAGAAATATCAGGAAAATGGAGCTGCTCCCGCTCGGTGATATGAGAAAGCGCAGGCTCTTCTTCAAGGAGTAAGTCTGCATAGCATGTTCTTTTTTGTAGCTCGTCTCCTTCGATTTTCAAGCCAAATCCGGGCTTTGACACAAGAGCCATACCGTAACGGGCTAACAGCTCTCGTCCTTTTTTTAAATCACTGCTGACTGTCATGCGACTGATAAACAATTCTTCGGCTAGCTGGTCAATTTTTAAGTAATCCTGTTGAAGCAATAGCTTCCTCATGATGAATCGTACACGCTCTTCTGGCATGACGGGGACGAGTGAGCGGGCAGGAAGTTTCTGCTGATGAAGCCAAAGCAGGAAGGCATCTTGATCACTCGTTAATAGGGTGTATCCCTTTCCGCGGATCGTTTTAATCTTGGCTCCAGCTTCCTTTAATTGCTCATTTGCTTCTTTGATTAAATGACGGATGGATCGGTCAGATAAGCGAAAAGAGGCAGTGAGCTCCTCTAGCTTCACGAACCCCTTCGTTTCGAATAGCCGCTGGATCAGCTGATAGGTTCGAGGATCTGCCGTCATCATCATTGCGCGGCTCCTTTTGCCTGTAAGGCATCAGTACCAAGAGCGATAGCGCCCATTAAACCTGATAATCCATCAAAGGATGGCTTGGTGATAATTTTATTTAAAGGCTTTGGTAGTTGTAAATACCCATGAAGCCGCTTTTCTGTTTCCTCAAGAATGAGCGGCAGCATAGCGGGCTGTTTCATGACACCTCCGCCTAGAATGATGCGTTCTGGTGAAAGGGTGAGTAATAGATTGGCGGTCATCTGCCCGAGATAGTAGGCGTGAAGTGACCAAGTAGGATGGTCCTCTGGCAGCATGGGGGCCAGTGTATGGTAACGTCCTTCTATGGCAGGTCCAGATGCCAGTCCCTCTAAACAATCATGATGTATAGGGCAGCAGCCACCGTAGGAATCATGAGGGTGCCGCTGTACTGTGATATGACCCATTTCTGGATGCAGCAACCCGTGAATGAGGCGATGTTCAATATAGGCACCGCCACCTATCCCAGTTCCTACAGTGATATAGACCAAAGAAGCAGGCTTTTCTGCTTCAAGCGAAAAGCGGGCTTCCCCGAGTGCTGCACAGTTCACATCGGTATCAAGCTTCATCGGGAGCCCAAGGGCTTGTTTTAAGGTAGAGAGGAAAGGGAATTGGCGCCAAGCTGTTTTGGGTGTCTCTAAAATCGTCCCATAGCTTGGGCTGTGCTCTTTTACATCGACGGGCCCAAACGCCCCAATGCCAATGGCATCGACTGGATGCTTTGTAAAGTAATCGATCACTTGCTGGCATGTTTCAATTGGATTTCCTGTTGCAAAGGAAGTCATGTGTTCAATCGTTCCGTCTGTTGTTCCGTAGCCGCAGACAAATTTTGTTCCGCCTGCTTCAATGCCTCCAATTCGCATGATCAATGCCCTCCATTAAAGAGGGGCGGAATCCAAATGGATCCCGCCCCTACATGTTCATTTTTTCTTTACAATGTAGGTTTGTACCTGACAAGGTGTGAGCGGTTCAATGTGTAATGATCCATGTTGTGCTTTGAGTATATGTCCTTCAGGTGTTTCGCCTAAATTCGCTGTTTCTCCGTGTTGTAGAGATGAACTATTGATTGAAGCGGCTGTTTGACGCGTCAAAAATGGATTGAACAGACGGATGACAATGCCTGTTCCATGCTCTTCTTTTTTCAGAGCACTAAGAATGGCTCCGTCTGTTTCGATGTCAAGCAGGCTATAAGTAGATTGTAAGTCTTCTTTTTCATCTCGGAAAGAGAAAATTAAACGCCCGTTTAAAAAATCTGCCCGTTCGTAGCATTGAACTGGTGTGGTATACCGCTTGGCGAGCTGTGCTAAGTGCCCCTCGCTGACAGCGTCCTTGCTATAGTGCATGCCAAATGAGAACGACAGTGCCCCTTGCAGCTGAGCGTCAGGTGTCTCCACAATTTTTTCACCAGATGCGCGACCTGGACGGTAAAGGAGGTTTTCTTTCCCCATTTTTCCGAAACAGCGGAAGAGCGTATATGCAATCGTTGTATAGTCTTCTCCTGTGATCTGGTATTCTCTCACGCAGTCCGTCAATAGAGCGACACCGTATGCTTCATCACGAAGTGCAGTAAAGGATTGCATCGGTTCAATGGTGATCGGTTTTTCTTCCCAATGTTCATTGTTCCACCATTCAAGCTCTTGCGTGAGCTCAGTTGGGCGTTCGATGGTTCCAAACTGCTGATCGCTCAGTGATACTTTTGATGCGATGCCTGTATCAAAGAGGACACGCAGACGATGGTCTAACGCATGATTGTCGACATCGACATGAAAACGGATAACAGGCTCATCTTTGTTTAATGCCACCTTTGCTGTAATCGGGAGTGAAGTCGTGACCGTTTGCTGAGAGCGCTCTTCTAAGTCATATGGAACAGTAAGAGTAAGCTGGACAGTGAGCTCTTCCTGCAAGCCGCTTTTAGACACTGCGATATCTGCTGAAGAAAGGTCTATGGATGACACATATAGATCCTCACGCGGTGGTGAATAGTTGTAAGAATCCCCATCGTCTCCATTGTCTTCAAAGATCATTTGCTCAGAAAATGTCCGGCCAGTTTGTTTATCTGTGATGTCCAGTGATCCATTATCGTTTGCTGTAATGCGATAATACGTATTTTCAATCGCATGTCCGTCTGTTTGTTCCCATACAGATTCGCTCGATTCATCGAAAACCATGCTGACTTGTGTATAACCAACGGATGGTAAGCTGGTGGCTTCGATCAGTAAAACGGCTTTCCATACCTGCTTTGGCATGTACACTTCTTTACTTGGGTTAAGGGAAATTTGCTGTGCCAGCACATAATCTGTGACATTGGTTTTGCTTTTCACTGTGTACGCAAGTGTTCTCCCATGTGCATCCTTTAGTGTAAATGGACGTTCCGTGATAAATGTTTCAACTTCAATGATTTCAGAACGTTTTGAAGGCAAGGTATTAAATAACGTGAGTGTAATTTCTTGCTCAGTTTGCAGTCGAATGGCAATGAGACGCATGTGTAGGTCCACAAGGTTCTCGGCGATTTCCTTTGCCTGCTTGTAGCGGAAAAAGACGTCTTGATTCGTCGTATCACTATTACATCCGCCAATGCTGTCATGCGCTGCATTTTCAAACATGAGGTACCAAATATCACGAACCGTGTCATGCGGGTAGTCGTGTCCGAGTGAATAGCTGATCGTGAGGATCGGCTCCATCACATTGACAAGATAGTTTTCAATTTGATTGTTTAAGATTTTTAAATCAGCTCGTGTTGAAAAAATAGATTTGTGAATTCGCATGTGCTTCGCATGAATGAGCTCTCCTTGTAACGTTTCAAAAGATGTCCGCTCTTTTTTCACTGCTGCAATGTAATCTTCTAAACTGCTGATTTGATAGTGGTGCTCGTCCAGTCCATTGGCTTTTTCTAATAAGTCAGGCAGATTTTTGCGGATGGGTGCCTGGTCAAAGCCATTTGGGAAATAGACATTCTTTGTGGTGGCCTTTGCTTGCAACGCACCGATTTTTTCAGATAAAAAGGCTTGTAAGTCCTCATCCTTTTCAGGAATATTTCCACCGTAGTAGTAGCCAAATGGCAGGTTCACCGCAAAGACTTCACTTCCGTCAGCACCTTGCCAATTGAATTCGGTGTGATTCGTCATATGATCTGAAACGCCGCGCCAAAAAGCCGTATCCACAATACCAAATCCGCGGTAAATTTGAGGCATTTGTGCGGATTGACCGAAAGAGTCAGGGACATAGCCGACTTTCATCACATGACCGAACTGCTGACAGCGTTCAATTCCATATTGCAGGTTCCGTACAATGGATTCACCCGAAATGACGAGTTGGTCGGTTTGGGTATACCATGGGCCGATGATGAGACGTTTCGCTGTGACGAGCTTTTTGATTCGATTCTCATCCTCAGGACGCCATTTCAAGTAATCATCCAATAAGGATGCTTGGGCATCGAGCATGAAATAATGGAACCTGTCATCTGTTTCAAGGGTGTCTAAAATGTCCATTACGCTTTTCATTAAGTAGATACGGGAGCGGGAGGTGGTGAAATACCATTCCCGGTCCCAGTGAGTATGTGGAATCACATGTACATTGACAGTCATTGATCAACGACACCTTTCTTCGTTCAAATTATCCTTCTAGCACAAGGTCAAAATCGTCTTCTTCTTTCTGCTTCTGATCATGTTCCGGCGTTTTTGGCTCTTTTTTCTCAGAGAAATTCACAAGCAGGTTGGCGCCAATACCGATGACGAGTGCGCCAGTAAGGGCTCCGATTAAATAAGCCCACCAGTTTCCGACTGAGAAGAAGCCGTATAGCCCGCCAATTGGCGGCATGATGTCATGAACTCCTAATAATGCAGCGACCCCGCTTCCAATAGCACATGCGACAACATTGAGCGGAATCAATTTCAAAGGATTGACGAGGGTAAAAGGGATCGCCCCTTCCGTAATACCGATAATGCCCATAACAAGTCCGCCTCGTCCGGCTTCTCTAAAGGTTGGAGAGAAGTTGCGTTTTCGAATCAATGTCGCAAGCCCGTATCCAAGCGGTGGAATGACAATCGCAATATTGACAAGAATGGCAGGGAGGTAGACGCCTGATAGGAAGAGCGCGTTACCAGCCATCCACGCTGATTTATTCACCGGTCCGCCAAGATCGAAGCCAATCATCGCACCTAAAATGAGAGCGAGCGCGAGTGTGCTTGTTCCATCAGCGACCATGCCTTTAATCCATTCAATTAATGCCGTGTTCAAAGCGCCTAATGGTCCGCCTAGAAGAACTGACATTAGAAGTCCGGTTAAGCCAACGGTAATCAGCGGCAGGATGAGCAGAGGGACGAGCCCAGCTGCAGAGCCTTGAATTTGAATTTTTCTTTTCACAAAAAGAGCAACATATCCTGCGAAGAAGCCTGCAATGACGGCACCTATAAATCCAGCATTCGTTGAGCTGGCAAGGGCACCGCCGATGAACCCAGCTGCAAGCCCTGATTTATCCGCAATCGAATAGGCGATAAATCCAGCGAGTAGGACGTTCATTAAGCCAATGCCTGTCCAGCCAACCTGCTCCATTAAATAAGCACCGTGCAATATGCCGCCAGCATCCTTATAGGCGTTTAAATCTGAAACACCAAATCCTAAACCGACTAGTTTTGCTAAACCAACGATAAGGGAGGCACCGATGATCACAGGAAGAATATAAGAGATACCGGTCATGAGATGGCCTTCAATGACTTTTAATTTTGCTTTCATTTTGCTTTGCTCCTTTCTATATGGCATTGCTCACGTTTATTGAGATTCAGATTTTTTCTTTTCAACAAGTGCTACAGCTTTTGTGATGATTTGCTCGGCATTTTTTAAAGCGCGTCCAATCTCGACACGTACTGTGGGAATGCCTGAGAAACGTTCCGCATCGTTGATATGCTGATTGGAGGCAATGATACAGAGGTCTGCCTGCTTTGCTTCCTCTGCTGTAATGCCATTTACCTGTCCCATAATCCCTTGCTGCTCGATTTTGATCTCGTGACCGAGCTGTTTACCCGCATTCTCTAATGCCTTTGCTGCCATTGGTGTATGAGCTAACCCTGCTGGACATGAAGTGACACCGACAATTTTCATTGTGTAATCCCCTCTTTCAATTGTTGTTCAATGACTTCGTAATAATAGTTAGCGGTTTGACCTGGTTGTATTTTTTCGATGAAAGCCGGTTCCATGAGGCTTGTCGCAATCCCTGACAGTAATTTCAGGTGTGTGACATTTGCTTCTTCTAATGGAACGAGCAGTGTAAATAAATAGCTTGTGGGCAAATCGTCAAAGCTGCCCCATTCAATCGGTTGTTCCAGCTCTAAAAAAAGAAGTGATGCCGTTTGTACAGCGGAGCTTTTTGTATGAGGAATGGCGAAGCCTTGCTGAAGTCCTGTTGAAACTTCGTCTTCGCGAGTCAACAAATCTGATAGTAACCCCGCCTGATCGTTTGTAATCTGAAGGTCTTCAGCTTTCTCGGCAATGTATTGTAAAATCTCATTCTTTGATCGTCCGTTTACTTGTGTGAAAACATGATCTTTTTGGAACAAGCTGATCCCTTCTCTCTTGTTTGTTAAGCGCTTGCAAATTGATTGTAATGTACTTTTCTGCAAGGTTAAATAGCATCATTTTCCGTTTGAAATGGCAAAAAGTTTATGAAGCTATTTGTCTTGTACTCTGTTATCTCAAATCCTAGCTTAAAACGAGTTTAATTATGTAAAAAACAGATTCTACTAATTGCATTTCTGTGATATTCTTCCAAGGTGTGACAAAAGATAAGGGGTTCTTTTCATGTTCAAAAAGCAGGTCAAATCCTGTGTGATCGTACTCATGGCCATCATACTCTGTATGGCGGCATTACCTGGATACGAGGCAGCAGCTGCCAGTAAAGGTACAAATGTCAATGAAGCCATTGGGTTAAAAAATGGTGAAGTCATTTCAGGGACATTACAAAATGAAATGGAAGAGTCATGGTACCAAATCACGCCATCTGCACAAGAGGTGGCAAAAGATACACATATGAAAATTTCTGTCAAAAGTAAACAAGTGTTATCCGTATCGGTCTATCCAAGTAAAGACAGAGCGATGAAGGATGACACTTATTCGAGATATCGTGTGGACACTGCAAGTGGAGAGACAGAGGTAGACTTCCCGCATGCATGGTCAGGTCCTTATTATGTCAAAGTGCTCTACTTAGGGTCAGAGGAAGACAGCCGTGACGAGGAGGAGGATGCAGCATATACAATCGGGTATAAAGGAGCTAACCTTCCGCCTTCTGAACCTGTTTTCCCAGAAGATGATGAGTTTGACATCATTATTATAGAGAAAAAATACGGGCGCGAAATTCTCCAATCGATTCGCACAATTGAAGATAAACGTTTTAATGAAACACCAAATGGTCAGAAGCTGAGCCGTGTGCTTCAAAAAACAAAACCATTTCTCAAAACAAAGCTCATCAAACAAAAAAATGAGCAGCAAAAGGTATACAATCATTTGCTGACATTAAAGTCACTGCTAAATGACGTAGAGAAAAATGGTGCATTTAGCGGTCATATCGTGACAGAGAAAGAACAACAGGCAATCCGTTCCCTTTTTGATATGCTCAAAGGAGCAAGTCCTGCCTATTTAAAGAAGGAATTAGAAGCAGTGAATCAACAGATTGGAATCGATCAGCTTGAAGGAAAATCGATCGGTTATGTATTAGAAAAGCAAAAGCTTGTAAAAGAAGAGAAAGTGAAGACGAATAAGATCATTTTTAAACTAAAGGATGGCCAAACGCTTCAATCTGCGAAAAAGAAGATGAAAAGCTATGGAATCCAAGAAAACCGCGTGACATCACAATCAGTAAGTCCTTTGTTTAAAGGAATGTATGTCTATGATGTGCCAGCAGGGCAAGAATCAGCTGGGAAGACTTTAAAAGCAGGCAAAGCTGTGATCAAAAGCACTGCGAGAAAGCTGTCCAGTATGCCGAATGTTGAATTTGCAGAGCCTGTTCAAACCTATCGTGCACTGAGTAATGATGTGCAGTATGGATACCAATGGCCTCTGAAAAACAGCGGGCAAAACAGCGGGAAAAAAGGCGCTGATGTGAAGTTTGATCAAATGAATACATTGATTGGCACAAGCAAAATGAAGCAAACATTGATTGCTGTTGTGGATACAGGTGTAGACAGTCGTTTGACTGATCTAAGCGGGACTGTTCGTACGGACTTAGGTGCGAATCTCATTGGACGAAACAAAGATGCGATTGATGACAATGGACACGGTACGCATGTGGCGGGCATCATTGCCGCAAAAGCTGATAATCATTACTCAATGGCAGGTCTCAATCAACATACGGGCATCATTCCGGTGAAGGTGCTGGATGCTTATGGTTTTGGAGATACAGAGCATATTGCACTTGGAATCAAGCATGCAGTGGATAAAGGCGCAAAGGTCATCAACATGAGTCTTGGCGGCTACTACAGCCGGGTGATCGAATATGCAATGAACTACGCGGCGCAAAGAAATGTACTAGTGGTCGTGGCGAGTGGAAATGATGGCGTTCCAGAAATGGGCTATCCTGCGACATCAAAGTACGCAATGGCCATTGGCGCAAGCAACCGTATGGATATTGCTGCTGAATTCTCAAGCTTTGGTAAAGGACTGAGCATGTCTGCACCAGGATCTGATATTCCAAGCTTAATGCCAGATGGGAATGTCTCATATCTGAGCGGGACATCAATGGCGACACCATATGTGGCAGCGGCAGCAGGATTACTGCTTTCTAAAAATCCAACCTTGAAGCCGAATCAAGTAAGGAATATTTTGCAAAGCACAGCCGATAATATCTCCTTTACATCTGTTGATGGCACAGATGACGTGTTCTATGATGAAAATGAAGAGCCTATTGTCGATCCGAAAATTCCAGGCGTCGATTGGATGACAGGACATGGCAGACTGAATGCATTTGCTGCTTTAAGTGCTGTCGAACTAAATGCATCTGTGAGCAAAGTGGAGGATCAGCATCAAAAGGTGACAGGTAAAGCAAAGGCTGGCGCTGCTATTTCTGTGTATAGAGGTAAAACCCTGCTTGGAACAGGCACAGCGGGCAAAAATGGAACCTTTAGTGTGAAGATTAAGCATCAGAACAAAAACAAAGTTCTTCACATTAAGATTTCAAAAGGAAAGGCAGCAACGACGCTCAAAACAGTCGTCAAAAAAGGCAAAGCACCAGCTAAGCCGAAAGTGGGCAAAGTAACGGTCAAAAGTAAAACGGTCAAAGGGACTGCGGGTGCAGGATTGACCATTAAAGTAAAAAATAAATCAAAGAAAGTCATCAAAACAGTAAAAACAAATAACAAGGGCGCATTTACTGCCCAAATAAAACCGCAAAAAGCCAAAACAGTCTTGTATGTGACTGCTTCAGATGTGAGAAAAAGAGAAAGCAAAGCGGTGAAAGTTGTTGTTGTGAAAAAGTAAGAGGAGAGCTTCCCTTTCAAAAAAAGGGAAGTTTTTTTGTTTGTTACTGGAAAAATGCCAATTAATGTCGATAGTAATATAGTAGGAAAAAAAAGGAGGATTTATCGATGAAAAAAATCATGTTTGCTTTCTTTCTATCTTTGCTTCTCGTATTCCCAACATTTGCACATGCAGAGGAAACAGGAGCAGTACCAGCATCCGTTCAAGTAACAAGTGTCACAGCAGCCGATAGTGGTTTAGTGAATTACGGCTATGGCAGTAAATATCGCGTGGGTTCTTATTATCCAGCTACGTTTAAAGGAACGCTAAAAGATGCAAGTGGAAATCTCATGCCCAATCAGCCGATCCAGCTTTATTTTGAAGCAGCAATCAAATCATATGCTCAAACAGCAACAGGCACAACAGACGGGAACGGACAATTTTCACTGACGTTTCAAGTTCCTGCCGGTGCAGGCTACCAATCATACAATAATGCAGGCTGGTCTACACATTACTACGATGTCGTTCCAGTGACATTCACTTCAAACGACATCAAGCTTTCTTCAAATGTCACAAGTGTGTACCATTTGGCATATACATCACGTTACTAATCTGCTGGGAGAGACGACCTGGCTGAAGCCTTGTCGTTTTTTCATAGAAAAAAGGATGTCATCAAGTGACATCCTTTTCTTTTTGTTAGCAAACCTGCTGGGCGGCAACCGAAAGAGTCGATAAACAAACACTCATGAGCCGAGACTCCCAGATTTGATCGAGCGTTTAACTTTTAATTCTGAGCTTTGATGGATAAGAACTTTCACACTTGAACGTTGATCCTTGAACTTTCAGCTTTGAGCTTTTATCAAGGATCATCCAGAGATGATCAGATGAGGAGGGAATAACCTTTCCCTCGGAGGTGTTTAGTTCTATCGATTTTCGGCTCACTAACAAAATTGATTAATCGATCTGTATTTTCGTCAGCGTATTGCTTTCTGACAAGGAAAAATCAACTTCCATTTGGAAATCCTCAATTTCGGTCGAAAGCTTTTCAATCTTCACTCGAAGATGAAGCGGATCGATGATCGTTGCCTCATTTTCAGCGAGAAACGACTTGACGATCTCTTGGTTGGCAGCCGCTTGTGTTTTTCCATCTTTTCCAAACAAGGTTTCTAAATGCTGGTCGAGCCTCTTCTTTACATCTGCATTGGTTTGTTCTGCTTTGTCTACTAGCTCTGTGTACACCTTTTTCAATTTCCGTAAATAACGAATATCGTATTCTATCGATGTCTTCCGTTCAATCGCTTCCGCCACTGTCATACTGACACCCGCTACATCAATCGTTGTGGTCGCATTCGACACAACGATGGCTGATTTGATGGCATTCCTGCGCTTGATTAATGCTTGAATCGATTGGTCATCAGCCTTCGCTTTCTTTTCGATTTCTTCTTGATGTTGAAACCCGTGCTGTATATGTTTCCCGATCATCAATCCACCAAGTACGGCTTCATCAACGGTTCGGTTGATTCTCTTATCTAACATTTTCAGTTCACTTAATGCTCTTGTAATAGTCATTTCCATATTAGTGACAACTCCCTTGATTCATCCTGAAAATCATAGATTCCTATCATATACCAAAGTGTGCTTCTTTTACTAGTGATATCCTTTTTTGTCAGACTAATTTCATAGAAAAAACCTGGCGTTATACACCAGGTTCTTCACGTTTTTTTTGAATCCAAGCTGTCACATAATAGGCAGCATAGCAGATCGCGATGAAAGGGATGCCGCAGATAAGGGCAATCCGCTGATTTGGATCAAAGGCAATGCCAATCACAGATGCAAAACACAGGAAGAAGGCTACAATCGGAACCACTGGATAGAGCGGGGTTCGGAAGGAAAGATCATGAAGCTTTCCGCCTTCCTGTAAAAAACGTTTCCGAAACATAAATTGTGAGGCAGCAATCCCCATCCACACGATCACAACGGCAAGTCCTGAGATCGAAACAAGGACAAGGTATACCGTTTCTGGCGCAATGATACTTGATAACAAAGAAAGAATCCCGCCAATCATACTTAAAATCAGTGCATTCAAAGGAATTCCTTTTGATGTCAGCTTCGCCAGTTTTTTAGGCAGTGTTCGTTCCTCAGAAAGTGACCAGAGCATACGAGATGACGCATATAGTCCAGAGTTTGCGGCAGATAAGATCGCTGTCAAAATGACAAAATTCATGAAATCTGCGGCATATGGAATCCCAATGCGATCAAACACCACAACAAATGGACTTTTGATCACCCCGGCTTCTTCTACTGGGATCAGGCCAGCTAAGACTACGATTGTTCCAACGAAAAACAAGACAAGCCGCAGTACGGTTGTACGTATCGCTCTTGGAATGGTCTCGTCAGGATTGACGCTTTCACCCGCAGCAATTCCAATTAACTCCGTACCTGAAAAAGCGAAATTGACGGCCAGCATCGTCATTAAAATTGGTAAAAAGCCGTTTGGGAAAAGACCGCCTTCCCCAGTGAAGTTAGAAAAGAACGGAGCGGCTTCACCGCCTTTTAATGGAATCAAGCCAAACATCGCAGCTCCGCCAAGAATAATAAAGAGAATAATAGCCATTACTTTAATGCTGGAAAACCAAAACTCTGATTCTGCAAAAAACTTAACTGTAAACGCATTGAGTAAAAAGATAAGAAGAGCAAAGACGCCGCTCCACATCCAAACTGATGTGTCTGGGAACCAGCGCTGCATTAAAAGCCCTGCCGCTGTAAATTCCGACCCGAGTGCGACTGTCCATGTCAGCCAGTACAGCCAAGCAACTGTGTAGCCTGTGCCGGGTCCAATGTACTTTGTTGCATACGTATGAAATGCCCCTGTAACCGGCATGGCAACAGACAACTCGCCTAAACAGAGCATCACGAGGTACACAATTAATGCCCCGACAAGATAGGCAAGGATCGTTCCTGCGGGTCCTGCTTGATTGATGGTATACCCAGAGCTTAAAAAGAGCCCTGTGCCAATGACGCCGCCTAGAGAAAGCATGAACAGGTGGCGGCTCGTCATTTTTCGTTGATATTGTTGTGACTGATCTTTTGCTTGTTCCATGTCTTCCCGCCCTTTTGCTTAGAAGTATGTGTGATGAATCATGGTGTTATGATGTGGTAAGTTTTAAGATGTCCGTGATATCTTCTGGCGTCGTCCGGCAGCAGCCGCCGATGATATGCGCGCCGTCTTGATACCATTGATGCGCACATTCACCGAATGTATGCTGAGGCGTATCCCCGCTCCATACCTTCTCGTCAGGATCATATAATTCCCCTGAGTTTGGATATACGACAATCGGCTTGCTTGTCCCCTTTTTCATCTCTTGAATGAGAGAAGAGATATATTGCGGCGGCGTACAGTTAACGCCAACAGCAGCGATCTGTTCATAAGGTTCCAGTGCTTGTACACATTCTCTGAGCAAATCTCCTTCACTAATATGAAGATCGTCCTTCGCGCTGAATGTAATCCAAGCAGATACACCGCTGAATTCATCTTGCAATAGCTTTGCGATGGCTATTGCTTCAATGAGGCAAGGAATCGTTTCACACGCAAGAATATCTGCACCGGCCTCTACTAATGCCTGAATCCTTGGTCTATGAAAATCAATGAGTGCCTGCTCTGTGAGTCCGTAATTTCCTTTATATTCTGAACCATCAGACAAATAAGCGCCGAATGGCCCTACAGATCCTGCGACAAATGGTTTTGTCCGCCCATTACGACTGGCTTCATCCTGCCAAAAAAGATCGCGTGCCTCTTTTGCTAAAGTGACGGATCGTTTCATTAGTTCAATGGCTTCTTCTTTTGAATAGCCTTTTTCAGCGAAGCCATCAATCGTCGTTTGGTAACTCGCTGTTGTGGCACAGTCAGCTCCGGCTTGGAAGTAATCCAAGTGTACTTGCTGAATCAATTCTGGCTGTTCAATCAGTATTTTGGCTGACCATAAACTGTCATTTAAATTGCAGCCCTTTCGTTCAAGCTCTGTTGCAAGTGCACCGTCTAAAATTAAAGGTGCGTGAGCCTGTAAACGGCTTTGAATAGGATTCATCGAATGAAACACCCTCCTTTTTAGTCGGAAATGATGGATATGATATGAGGCAGTAGTTTAAATGACTAAAGTGTTTTTGTCAAGGAGAGGAAAAAGCATATGACCGCTGAAAAACCCTGAAAACATGCGGGTTTTCATGCATAAACATGCAGTCAAAATAATAGAAAACCAAGTCATTGACAGCCTCTAAAAAGAGATATATATTATGGAAAGGTTCATTTCAGAAAGCTTCATCAAAAGGCGCTGTCTTTTGATTTTTATTTTGTTCAACGACTGTCTTCTTTCGTGTAGAAAGAGGGTTTTTTATATGCTTAAAAAAGGAGGAAAGAAGAAATTGAAAAAATGTGTAAAAGATATCGCAATGATTCTAATTGGTTCTTTTTTATTTGCCGCCGCAGTGAACATGTTTGTCATTCCGCTTGAATTTGGTGAAGGCGGTGTAACGGGGCTGTCCATCATTTTCTATTATTTGTTTGAAATTGCACCATGGCTGACGAACCTAGTGTTTAATGCCATTCTGCTGCTTGTAGGGTATAAATATTTGGACAAGAAGACGACGATTTATACTGTGGTTGCGGTCGCAAGTAACTCCCTATTCTTACACCTGACCACAACATGGGTCGTGAATGTTCACGAATTGATCATTGGAGCCATTTTCGCGGGAATCATTATTGGAATTGGGATTGGTCTTGTGCTAAGAGCAGGCGGTACTACGGCGGGCTCTGCCATACTTGGAAGAATTGCCAACAAGTATTTAGACTGGAACGTGAGCTACGCCATCTTGTTCTTTGATCTGATCGTCGTATTTGCTTCTTACTTTATTATTGGTGCGGAAAAATTAATGTTCACGATTGTCATGCTGTACGTGGCAACAAAGGTGATGGACTTCGTGATAGAAGGACTTAACACGAAAAAGGCAGTGACGATCATATCTTCATGCAAAGATGATATTGCCGAAGAAATCAATCACACCTTGGATCGAGGCGTGACGATTTTAAACGGCCGCGGTCATTATTCAAAGGAATCGAAGGAAATTCTCTATGCAGTCATTCAAAAGCAGGAGCTTATGCGTCTAAAGAAAATCATTAAGAAAATTGATCGAGACGCATTCGTTGTTGTCCATGACGTGCGTGATGTGTTCGGAGAAGGATTTGTGAATATATAAAAGCGAAAGGACCCCAAAAGGTTCTTTTTTTTATCTTTATACCTCTTGTCACATGATACTATGTAATGTATAGTATAAATGGTTAGGAGTTGTAATCATGAATGCACAATTAAAAAAAGGTTTACTGGAATTCTGTGTACTGGCGGTATTAAAGAAAGGCGATTCCTATGGTTATCAAATGATTAAAGATATGTCCCATTGTATTGAGATTTCAGAATCGACATTATATCCGATATTAAAGCGGTTAGAGCAAAACAATTATGTGGAGACCTATTCCCAGGAACATAATAGTCGATTAAGAAAATACTACCGGATGACACAAAGCGGCCGTGAGCATATGGCGCAGTTTTTAGCGGAATGGGATCAAGTGATGGCGATTTACGACTTTATTTCTGGAGGACAGGGCAATGAATAAAAAGGAATTTTTAGCTAGCCTAGAGAAGCACCTGCATCGTCTAGGCGAAAAAGAAAGTGATCGGTTCATCGAGTATTACGATGAAATGATCGAGGATTATCAGGAAGATGGCTACAGTGAACAGGAGGCAGTTCATCAAGTGGGTCAGCCTGCGATGATTGCTGAAGGGATTTTGAAGGAACAAGGAATTAAAACCGTTCAGGTGCCCACGTTTGGAGAAAAAGCCACAAGGCTCTCCATCCTCATCTTAGGCTTTCCATTATGGGGTAGTATTCTGGCCGCAGTTTTCCTGCTAATTCTTTCTATGTATATGGTAATTTGGTGCATCCCACTCGTGACAGGTACAATGACGCTAGTTGGTCTGCTCGGCGGTTTTTGGAGCATCATTGGTTCTCCGTTTATCTTTCAGGACGGTTTGCATGTGGTGGTGACGCAAATTGGTGTTGGTATTTTTCTATTAGGTGTTGGATTATTATGCGGCATGGCTACGGTGTATTTGACAAAGCTATTTGTTCAAATGACTTTTCAAACCACTAAGGCATTCATGGGAATGTTTAAAAAGAAGGTTGTGAGAGTATGAACGTGAATGATTTAAAAAAACAATGCATCAAATGGGGGATCATCTTCACCGTTGCCGGAGGAATTGTCATGACAATTGGTTTAGCACTATCAGGCTTTGATCTAGATGCATATGACAACAATGACCAGAACAATGTGTTCCGCACGATTAATTGGAGCAAGCCATAAATGAAAGACCCGCTTATGCGGGTCTTAGCGTGTCAACAAACCCTCGCATTCTTTGTCAGTCCTGCGTGCTGGTGCTCACGAATGACAAATTTGCTCCGCGCCAGTACTCGACCTTCCTAGGGCTGCAAAGGTTTTCTATCACGCTAAAAAGAAGACAAAGGGCTAAAATCAAGTTCATTTTAGCCCTTTGTCAACAATCTGAGACCCACTTATGCGGGTCTTTTTTTCGCTCGAACTACAAAGAAGAAATAACAGCAAAGTGCACCTAGTTCACAAAGCATAATAATCAGGCCCATTGGAAAGGCTGTTTGGCTTCCGGCTAATCCGACAAGAGGTGTCACGCAGGCGCCTAGCAGCATTTGTGCCACACCGATGAGTGCGGCTGCACTTCCTGCATGTGCGCCGTGATGCTGCATCGCAAGAGACGGGGCAGAGGTGCCAACAATTCCAACGCTTGAGACTACGAAAAAGAGCGGAATAAGAATGCCATACAACCCTGCATCAATGGAGATCATCAAAAATAAGGTGACACCGCCTAAAGCAGCTATCAGCAATCCAATGCGAAGAACCTTCTCTTCGCCAATTTTCGCAGCGACCCTGGCAAATACTTGTCCAACTGTGATGATCCCAAGACTGTTCACCGCAAAGGCAGCACTGAATCCTTGTGGAGATAGGTGAAAAAGTTCCTGAAGCACAAAAGGTGAGCCAGAAATATAAGCAAACATCGCTGCGAATACAAGACCTTGCGAGAGAGCATACCCAACAAAGAGACGATCACTCGCTAAAATTTTCATGGCACTTACAATCTGTTGAAAGCCTCCTGTCTGTCTGCGCTCCGCAGGTAAGCTTTCTTGAAGTGAAAAAATGGATCTCAGCAGCATCAAGGTTCCGAGAATTCCTAAAAGAACAAACACACCCTGCCATGTGGTAAAGCGTAACATCTGTCCGCCCACAATAGGTGCCGCTGCAGGAGCAACCCCGTTGACCAACATGAGCAGTGCAAAGAATTTCGTCATTTCTGATCCTTCATAATGATCACGCACAATGGCTCGTGCAATGACAATGCCTGCTGAACCAGCGAGTCCTTGAATCAGTCTTAAGAGGATGAACATCCAAATCGACGAAACCACTGTACATAAAAGAGATGCAGCGATAAAAATGATTAAGCCGATCATCAGCGGCTTTCTTCTGCCGACCGTATCACTAATAGGGCCTGCAATCAGTTGTCCAAGCGCCAGTCCAATAAGACAAGCCATCAGACTTAATTGGGACAAAGCAGTGCTTGCTTCAAAATCGCGCGCAATATGAGGCAATGCAGGTAAATACATATCCATTGCAAGCGGTGCAAGGGCTGTTAAAGAACCAAGCAATGCGGCAAGGAGAAATCGGTTTTTTTTCGATTCTTGGGGATAAGAGAAAGAACTCATATGACATTACACTCCTCGTATACTTCCTCAAAACAGCATAATGAATCAAGCGTTCCTTTTCAATGGAAATTTTCAAAGATGATTTCGTGCAAAATAATTGATCTTTCGAATCAGACTCTTTACATTGAATGAGTAGAGAAAAGAACAAGGTCATCGACATGCAGTATTTGCATGATACGTATATCTAGCAATAGAGAGCAGGAGGTGCTGACATGGAGCAGCAAGAGCTGATCATTCGTCAAGCAGTCAAAGAAGATCATGAGGCCATTAGACACGTACTCATCAAATCCTATTCACAGTATGAGCCTCAATTTACAGAGGAAGGCTGGCAAAATTATTCTGCTGCGCTTGCAGCAGCCGTAGATAATCCCAACATGGAGCTGATGCTTGTGGCGGAGCTTGAAGGTCAGATCGTAGGAACGCTTCAAATGTTCCGATCATCAGAGCAAGCGTATGACAAACCCGAAATGGGCATTACATCAGCCATCGTCCGGTTTTTAGGGGTAGATCCCGATGTCAGAGGAAAAGGAATCGCAGAGTCATTGTTACGTAAAAGCATTGAACTCACGCAATCATGGGGCGAAAATGTCCTGTACCTTCATACATCTGATAAAATGCAGGCTGCCATTCGCCTTTATGAAAGAATGGGCTTTGAGCGTGCACTAGATAAAGAATTTGTGAATCAAAATGGGACGCATGTCAAGAGCTATCAATATGTCATCCAGAAAGAACAGCCGGCACGTTCATCACATCACTCATAATAAAAGGAAGAGCATGTCCTCAATGGACAGCTCTTCCTTTTTCAATTTACGCCCACAGTACAAGCGCCCAATAGGATACTCCCCATGAGATTAAACCGAACATTACAAAGAACTTTAACATGCGTTCATAAGGAGAAAGCTTTCGTTCTCTCTTCGTTTTCACCAGCTGCTGCCTATATAGGGCATAGCCGCAAAAAATGAGGATGATTTGTCCAAGCTGTGTCAGGTTTTCAAGAATCGTGATTCCGTTCATTTATTTCACCTCATCATAGGTCTTCCATGTGTGAATGTAGCAACCCTTTATTTTTTCATAAAAAAACGGTGTATACTGGAAAGAGAGAAACTAGGTGCAAGAGGGAGTTGTAACATGTTGATTTCGCTACATGTGGATCGGTGGAATGAAGTAATCGAGAGAAAAATCAAATACGATCAGAAGGTTGTGGAACATACGTGTCAGCTGTTAGACGCACAGGGACAGAAAATGGTACTTTTTCACAAAATTGAAGAGACGTTTACGATGAGTGCAGATGATGATACGCTGACGATTCCAAAAGGAAGCTATACGACCGCCTACTATTGGAAGGATCGTCCTTACAATATGTATTTCTGGAGAGATGATCAAGGGGAGGAACTAGGTTCTTATTTTAATATGGTGGGGCATACATGGTTCAATGGCCAGCTGGTCATGTTTGAAGACCTCATTGTTGATCTTCTCGTTCTTCCAAATGGTGATTTTTTTGTATTGGATGAAGATGAGCTGCCAGAGAGTTTAGCGGATTTTGAACAAGGTTCGGTGCGCCGAGCATTAGAGGCTGTGATGGCTTCGTTAGAAAGCATACTGGATCAAGTGAGGGCAGATGCCGATGGGAAATATCATCACAGCTTGTTTGTGCCGCTGTTGAAATAAAAAAACGATTCCTTTAAAGCGAGGAATCGTTTTTTTCTGTTACACCTTAATCCGGTTCAATCGTTTTTGTAAACTTGTTTTCGTTTTAGAAGCTTTTAGCTGTTTCACAGCGGTTTGCGCTGCTGCTTTTGTTTTCTTTGTTCGTTTGGCTTCTGCTTTTTTCACCTTTTGTTTGGCGTCTGTTACTTTCTTTTGATAGGCCAACTGTTTTTTAACTTTGTCGAGCCGGTTTTGCAGGCTTGTTTTTTCTTTGCCTTTGTTTAGCTTTTTGATAGCCGTTTGGGCGCTTTTAATGGCACCTTGTGTTTTGCTTTTTTCGGCTGTTTGAACCTTTGCACGTGCGGAGCGGATATCAATGGTTCCTTGTACCTTTTTCACCCGTTCGGTGAGTGCTGTTTTTTGTTTACTTGCAGTGAGTCGGCCAATTCTCGTTTTGGCTTGATTGACATCTGCCTGCTTTTTAGACGTTTCGGCTGTTTTGACAGCGCTAGTCGCAGTCTTCAAAAAGCTAGACTGGGGAATATATTGCACGCGGCCATAGCCGAATTGTGGATCCTTTCCTTTTGCGCCAAGATCCACTGTATAGCTGCGCAATAAAGTGCGAAGCTGTACATTTGTTTTCTTCGGATGAAGCTGTTTCAACAGTGCCAGCATGCCTGTGACATGAGGTGCAGCTTGCGATGTACCTGTTGCATACCAATATTCATTCTTTAAATAAGTGCTAATGACTTTCTCTCCTGGGGCAGAAAATTCAATGCCTTTCCCTGTATTTGAGAGAGAAACGAGCTTATCCTTTTCATTCGTTGCAGAAACGGCAATGACACTATTGTAAGCGGCAGGGTAGCTAATAAAATTCTTCTTCCCATCATTCCCGCTTGCAGCGACCACAAGCAGTCCTTTTTTGTATGCTTCATCCACTGCTGAACGCAAAATAGGGATATTGTCTTCAAAACCTAGACTTAAATTCATAATATCCATCTTGTTGCTAATGGCCCAATCGATTCCTCGAAGCAGGCTGTACAAGTCGCCTTCTCCCTTTTTATCTAACACTTTTACAGCATACAGCTTCGCGCCAGAAGCGACGCCGACTGTGCCGTAATCGTTATTGAGCGCACCGATTGTACCTGCGACATGTGTACCATGCCCTTGATCATCTTTATAGGAAGTTGTGTACTTCACAAATGATTTACCGCCGGATACCTTTAGATCCTCATGTGGAGAAATGCCAGTATCTAAAACGGCAACTTTCACATTTTTCCCTGTCACGCCTTCTTTTATCGCTTGCTTTACATTCAGCTTTTGCAGATTGTAAGATTGTTGAACCAAAAAATTCTGACCAGTAGCGGCAGCGGTTTGCTTCATCGTAGAAGAAGCGAGTTTGACCTTTATGTTTTTTGAGACATACGCGATGTTGGGGTCTTGTTTGAGTGACGTGACCGCTTGTTCATCTGCTGTCACAGCGACAGCGGGAAGATGTATGTACTGTGCGTTCACCTTTTCACTTTCTTCAATAGCTGTTTGTTTTCCTTTTTGGTTTTTATAGACGATGATGACATCTGTTTCTTTTGGCGGTGCAGCTGCCTGCGAATGGTAAGGCAAAGCAGTTGACAACGCAAGAAGAAACGCGATGACTACGACGATTTTCTTTTTCAAGGCGATAGCCCCTTGCATACGATGACCTCCGTCTTTTTTTCTCTATTATATCGGAGAAATGGGAAGGATGGTTAGAAGAATCATAATGTTTGTCAGAAAGTTTTTTTACAAGTAACCTGAAATTGAAATTCATATAAAACTAGTAGACAATAGAGAGATCATAATAAGAGAAAGTAGGATATGCTGATGAACGTAAAAGAGTATATGACGTACGATGCGACAGGCTTGGCAGCACTTGTACGGAATAAGCAGGTAACGCCAGACGAGCTTGTACAAGCTGCATTTGCTAGATTGAATGAGGTCAATCCTGAACTAAATGCGTTGACTCAGACAAGACAAGATCAAGTAGTAAAAGAAATGAAGACATTACATACGGATCAGCCGTTTGCGGGTGTTCCTTTTGTACTGAAAAATATATCGCAAGGGCTGGAAAATGAACCGCTGACAGCTGGTGCTGCATTGTTAAAGGATGTAAAGGCAAAAACGGACTCCCATTTTGTCCAGCGATTGAAGCAGGCTGGATTTCTTATGGTGGGTCATACAAACACACCAGAATTCGGATTAAGGAATGTTACAGAACCTGCTTTACATGGTCCAACGAGAAACCCTTGGCATCCTGACTATTCCCCTGGCGGTTCAAGTGGCGGGACGGCAGCAGCTGTTGCAAGCGGCATCGTACCTGCTGGTGGAGCGAGTGATGGCGGTGGGTCCATCCGGATTCCAGCATCCTTTACAGGGTTGTTCGGTCTCAAGCCAACAAGAGGAAGAACGCCGGTAGGACCAGGTGCAGGAAGGCAGTGGCAAGGGGCATCCATTGACTTTACACTTACAAAAACAGTGAGGGACAGTGCAGCCCTTCTTGATCTGCTTCAAGTCATTCAGCCTGAAGCTGCTTTCCAAACGCCATTATACGCCGGCAGCTATCAAGAAGATCTAGTGAAACGGACATCTTCTATGCGAATTGCTTACAGTGTAGAATCTCCAGTAGGTACGAAGGTCAGCGAGGAAGCGAAGCAGGCGGTGCAGCAAACAGTGAAATGGCTGAGTGATCAAGGGCACCAAGTAGAAGAAGCCAAACCGGCAATCGATGGGATTCATCTGATGCAGCAATACTATGTCATGAACAGCGGAGAAATGTCTGCACTATTCATGTCCTTGAATCGTTCATTAGGACGTCCAGTCAATCCAGAAGAAACAGACATCGTGGCTTGGGTGTTGGCGGAGGCTGGCAAGAACGTAACCGCTGCTGCTTACACAGAAAGCCTTGATGCATGGGATATGGCGGCTGCACAAATGGCGTCATTTCATCAAACCTATGATCTCTTTGTGACACCAGCGACTGCCTATTCAGCTCCTAAGGTTGGTGAGTTGATGCATTCGAAAGAAGAAATCACTCAACTTTTACGTGTGTCATCTCTCTCAATGCAAGCGCAGCAGGATCTCATTTATGACATGTTCTTAAAGAGTTTGACCTACACACCATTTACACAGCTTGCCAACTTAACGGGTCAGCCTTCTATGAGCGTCCCTGTTCATCTTACTGAGGCGGGCATGCCCTTAGGTGTACAGGTCACAGCACCTAAGGGGAAAGAGGATTGGCTGCTTCGACTTGCAGCAGAAATGGAAACATCCTCGATTTGGAAAGGAACAAATCAACTTATACGTTGAAACGACATTTGTCTATGGAGGGAAAGGAGTGTCACACGTGAGTACGAAGGATAGAATTATTCAAACGGCCGCACTTCTTTTGCGCAAACAGGGGTATCATGCGACAGGATTGAATCAAATCATTAGAGAGAGCGGCACGCCTAAAGGATCTCTTTATTATTATTTTCCAAACGGAAAAGAAGAGCTAGCCATAGCAGCCGTTGAATATATTAGTCAAAAGGTCATCAATCGAATTGAAGAAAGCTTTGCCTATTCGGACGATCCTTATCTCGCCATCGAGTGTTTTATGACAAACATCATCCGAGGATTTACGGAGCAGGAAAATGAAAGAGGGATTCCGATTGTCTTACTGGCGGCAGAATCCAAGCCAGAACATACGCAGCTTCATACTGCATGTAAACAAGAGATGATCCGCTGGCAAAAGCTTGTGAAAGAAAAGCTCATGAACAGCGGATATGAAGAAAACAAAGCGGATGAGTTGGCTTCTCTCCTTCATTCAATGGTGATTGGGGGTCTATCGATGACCACAACACTCAAACAAACGACCCCGTTAGAACATGTGAAATGTTACCTTAGACACTTATTTATGCGAGATGAGTAAAATCTCTCGCATATTGTCTATCTATTATATCAATTGGTCTATATAATAAAGATAGTCAATTCGTCATGAGGAGTGATGGGATGTCGGAGCAACCGCAATCGATCAAGCAATCCGAAGGTACCTCTTTTTATACCGTGTCTGGTTCAGGGAAACTGTATGGGCTGGAAAATCAGCTTGTTCATGTGCTGGCAGAAGCAAATCAAACGAATCAGCTGTTTGAGCTTGTCTTAATCACAGGTGGGAAAGGAGCTTATTTTCCACTTCACTGTCATGAGCACTTATTTGAAACCATATTTGTGCTGGAAGGAAAGCTTGAGGTGATCTTGGACGGTAAAAAATATATGGTCACAGCCTTCGATTATATTCATATCCCGCCCAAAACAATCCATGGCTACAGAATGCATAGTCACAAAACACGATTTATTTCATATACGTTGGGCGGAAAAATGACAGATGTCTATCAGCAAATTGGGAAAAAGCTTAAGCGGAACGAATGGCCGATGACCGATCTTGCTTTCGATGCAGCTAGCTTTGAACAAGCTGAAAAAGAAAGCGATCTCATATTGATGCATGGTATCCGGCAGCTGTCCAATACAACAAAGCCCTCCGTTTTATTTCATAGTCTGCTCCCTCAGGCGGTGCAGCCTTACGTATTAGAGGCTGGTGAAGGGAAGCAATATATTGTGGATGGTCAGCTACATGAGTTGATCGCAACAACAGAAACAACTGGAGGCGGGTTCACTCATTTTGTAATCGAAGGCGCGAAAGGAAAATATTTTCCCCCGCATTATCATCAAGTACATACAGAAGCACTCTATTGCGTTGAGGGAAAAATGAATCTTCAGTTGAACGGAGAGGATATATGCCTGATGCCAGGTGACTTTGCCTATATACCGCCGTATACGGTTCACTCTTATGAATTTGTGTCTCATTCTAATAAATTTTTACTTTTGCTGCTCCCGGGAAAGATTGAGCAGTTGTATGAGCAGTTTGAAGAAGCGCAAAGCCCGAGTATATGTCCTTATTTTATTCAAGAAGGGAACTTGATGATCGATCGAGAGACTTCTTCTCAATATGATTTGGTCTTTATTGAAAAAGGATAAATATGTAACGCGTTACACATGATTGAATAAACGCCTGTCGAACCGATCGACGGGCTTTTTTGTTTTTCAAGGATTCCTGATCTGATGCATGAACCGTCCATTTAAGGTGAAGCTATGTACAGATGATTTCGCTAAAGGAGGAAATGCGTGTGAGAGCTGTTACGTACCAAGGGAAAAATAGCATTGCAGTGAAGAAAGTAGATGCGCCATCGATTCAAGATCGGGAAGATGTGATCATCCGAATAACATCAACAGCCATTTGTGGATCTGATTTACATTTGTATCAGGGGAATTTCCCGCTTCCAATCGGCTATGTGATTGGGCATGAGCCAATGGGGATTGTGGAGGAAGTTGGCCCGGATGTTACGGCAGTAAAAAAGGGAGACCGTGTCGTTATTCCATTTACCGTTGCATGTGGGCAATGCCAATATTGTCATCACCACTTAGAAAGTCAATGCGACAACTCAAACCCGCACTACGATTCGGGTGGACTTTTTGGATATAGTGAGAAATATGGCAATTATCCTGGAGGACAGGCAGAATATTTACGCGTGCCTTTTGGCAATTACACTCCGTTTAAGATCCCAGATGATTGTGAGCTGGAGGATGAACAATTGTTGTTCTTATCGGATGTTCTTCCAACTGCCTACTGGAGTGTTGAGCATGCTGGTGTGAAAAAAGGTGATACGGTCATTGTGTTAGGCTGTGGACCTGTTGGACTAATGGCGCAGCAATTTGCATGGCAAAAAGGGGCAGAACGTGTGATTGCGGTCGATTACATTGATTACCGTCTGCGACATGCAAAACAGATGAGCGGTGTAGAAGTATTTGATTTTACAGAAGATCCCGACATGGGAGAAACGTTAAAGGAGCTGACCAAGGGCGGAGCCGATGTTGTAATCGACTGTGTGGGAATGGACGGGAAGAAGTCACCGCTTGAAAAAATTGAGCAGAAGCTCAAACTGCAAGGTGGAACAATCGGACCCATTCAAATTGCCACAAAAGCCGTCCGCAAATGTGGAACGGTGCAGATGACGGGTGTGTACGGTGGCCTATATAACATGTTCCCATTAGGCGCCTTTTTCGCAAGAAACGTCACCCTGAAAATGGGACAGGCTCCGGCGAGAGGCTACATGTCAAAGCTCTATCAAAAAGTGACAACTGGCGAAATTGATCCTAGAGCGATCATCACACATCAATTGCCGTTAGATGATGCCGCTCATGCGTATCACATATTTAATGATAAGAAGGATGATTGTATAAAGGTCATTTTAAAGCCATAAAAAAGAAGGCTTAGGTTTCTCCCTAAGCCTTTAATGTATGCTCGTCCATCATTTTTTCAATTAATTCAAAAAATGTTTTTTTATCTTCTTCTGAAAGGTGGTTGAACAGCTGATTGACAAGCAATTGGCGGTTGTCGATCATTTGTTTTGCAATTTGTTCACCAGATTCAGAGAGTTCAATCCATACAGTACGACGGTCATTATTATTTCGAGAGCGGATAATGAGCCCTTCATCTTCTAAGTGATTGAGAGCGGTTGTTGTTGCAGAGGGAGATAATGAAACTTCCTGTAGAATATTTTTCACAGTACATGATTGATGACGATAAATGATGCGTAAAATAAACCCTTTCACATTCGTGACGTTTTTCGGGATGTTCTCTTCATCTATTTGTTTCGTCGCTTTTAAATACTTTGTCAGCGCATGGTCTAATAAACTTGCCTCTAGCTCGAAATGTTGCATTCTCCATACCTCTTTTCCTATTGCATTTGCATTTCCCGATCAATTACTAGGTCTATCTTATCATAATAGTTATCATCATTTAAACCAAAATGGAAAACGGCTATAAAATTACCTGTATTATCAATTAATATAAAGAACAATTCCAAAATGAAATGATTTTACTTTCAGCTGGTTTTATTTTAGAATGTGAATGAGATAAAATCTGCCAACCCATTCACTGGAAATTGGCTATTGTAAATCAAACGTTTGGAGATGAAGATATTGAATACATTACAGGCATTACTTAACGACAGAATGGAACGCTCTTCACAAATTGAAGCGGTAACTGGCGGGGGTGTGTCTTATACATTTGAAGAATATGCAAAGCGCATTGACCAGCTTGCTCACTACCTGAATCAAAAGGGGATTCGAAAAGGGGACCGTGTTTGCTTTATTTGCCAAAACCATCACCACTTTTCAACGATTATGCTGGCAGCCATCAAAGCAGGTGCAGTAGCAGTTCCGCTTAGCTGGCAGCTTACTTCCTTTGAGCTGGAAGGTATTTTGAAAAAAGCAGAACCAAAGGCTTTATTTTTTGACCGTGAATTCCGTGACATCATTGCGGCAGTGAATGTATCTTTAGAAGATTGCCTAATGGTGGAATCCGGTGTCAATGCGAAAACAACACAGCTGTTTGAAGACATTTTGGCATCAAATGATGGCAGTAACCTTGCTGAAGACGTATCAGAAGAGGATCTAGCGATGATTTTATTCACCTCTGGAACAACAGGCAATCCAAAAGGATGTATGGTCGGACATGGGCGAATCTATCAATTTTTAACAAGACGGGGGAATCGAGGATTCGATCTGAAAGGAAAACGATACTTGGCGAGTCATCCGTTGTATCATATGAGTTCAATTAATCACCTGATTGCAGCTGCGATTGAAGGGTATACACTTGTCTTTTTACATGATGCTACACCGAAACGCATTTTAGAAACGATTGAGAAAGAAAGAATTACTTTCATGATGGCTTTCCCATCAGCTTACACGTACATGCTAGAAGAAATGAAACGCGGTTCGTACGATCTCTCATCTTTTGAGATTGCAATTTCTGGCGGTACGAAGGTGCCGGTACGCTTAATTAAAGATTACAAAGAAGTAGGCATTCAGATGATGCATGGCTATGGAAGTACGGAAGCATGGGTTGTGAGTGCGTGGCATCCAGCGATGGGAGAGGATAAAATGGGTTCTGCGGGTAAAGTGGATCCAGATGTAGAAGTGAAAATCATGCACCCTGAGACAGACGAGACATTGCCAGCTGGAGAAATTGGTGAAGTCGTCATGAGAAGCCCATTTTATTTCTTAGGCTACTATCATCAGCCTGACGCTACAGAGAAGGTACTCAAAGATGGCTGGTTCCATATGGGAGATGCAGGATATTTAGATGAAGACGGTTTTCTTTTCATCACAGGCAGATACAAAGATGTGATTCTTTACGGCGGGGATAATATCTATCCTGACCAAGTAGAAGAAGTCATTGATCAAATTCCAGGTGTAATTGAATCAGCTGTCATTGGGGTACCGGACGAATTATTTGGTGAAGTGCCAAGTGCGTATATCGTAAAAGACGATTCCGTCGATTTTTGCGAAGAAGATGTGGTGAACTATTGCCAGGAACGTTTGGCAGATTACAAAGTGCCCTCCATTCATTTCACACAGGAGCTGCCAAAAAACAAGCTTGGTAAAATCATGAAGAAAGATTTACGTGAATTGGTTGTGAATGCGTAGTACCTATTCTGCTATAATGAAATTTGAGTGATTTTTTGTTTTTCTAACGTTTTGGAGGGAAAGGGTTTGCGACATATTCTTCGTAAGAAACACATTCACGACTTGTTAGAACAGAGCAGGCAGCAAAAGGTAAAGAAAACACTGGGCGGGCTCGATCTCACGCTCCTTGGTATAGGAGCAGTGATCGGCACGGGGGTCATGGTGTTAACTGGAATTACAGCGGCTAAGGATGCAGGACCAGCTGTCATTTTCTCCTTTGCCATCGCAGCGATTGTGTGTAGTTTGGCAGCACTTTGCTATGCAGAAATGGCTTCAGCGCTTCCTGTATTCGGCAGTGCGTACATTTATTCATATACAACGATGGGGGAGCTGATCGGGCATCTAATGGGATGGACGTTATTGTCCGTCTATATGTTGACTGCTTCGGCTGTCGCCAGTGGCTGGTCGAGCTATTTCAACAGCTTGCTTGAGGGGTTTGGAATTTCGATTCCCCATCAATTTTTAGCGGGGCCCGAACAAGGCGGATATATGAATCTGCCAGCCATTATTATTGCCTTACTGATTGCGTGGATCTTATCAAGAGGAACGAAGGAAAGTAAAAAATTCAATAATATCATGGTGTTTGTGAAACTCGGTATTATTGTTCTTTTCATTGTAGTAGGCGGATTTTATGTACAGCCAGCCAATTGGCAGCCGTTCATGCCGTTTGGTGCAGAAGGCGTTATTGCCGGTGCTGCTGCTGTATTTTTTGCCTTCTTAGGATTTGATGCGATTTCTGCTTCTGCGGAAGAGGTGAAAAATCCGCAGCGGAACCTGCCAATTGGCATTATTGGCTCGTTACTCATTTGCACGATCATTTACATTGTCGTTTGTTTGATTATGACAGGTATGGTGCACTATACAAAACTGAATGTCACAGAGGCTATGTCCTATGTCCTGCAAAGTGTACATCAAAATAGCGTAGCCGGTATTATTTCTGTCGGTGCGGTTATTGGATTGATGGCTGTGATTTTCGCCAATAATTATGCAGCAACTCGAATTGCCTATGCGATGGGACGAGACGGCCTTTTGCCTAAAGTGTTTTCGAAGACAAACAAAAGCGATACGCCGGTTGAAAGCATATGGATGATTGGCGGCATGACAGCTGTTATTTCAGGGTTTATTGATTTAAAGGACTTGTCCAATTTAGCGAATATCGGTGCTTTATTGACGTTTGCGATGGTGAGTTTATCTGTGCTTATTTTGAGAAAGACACATCAGCAGCTTGAGAGGGGATTCCGGGTTCCTTTTGTGCCAGTCCTGCCGATTATTTCAATGGGCTGCTGCTTGTTCCTTATGCTCAATTTACCAGGCCGCACGTGGCTTTATTTTGGTGTTTGGCTGTTAATCGGTGTCGTCATGTACGCAGCGTATTCAAACAAACATAGTGAATTAGCGAAATCTTCATGAGAAAAAGGTGCAAATCCGTTGACGATTTGTGCCTTTTTTCATACGATTTGGGATAAGCTATAAAAGAGAAGATGGACGGAACAAGAGGAGGATGAGGGATATGATTAGTGTTAGTCCTTATATTGTGGTAGACGATGTGAAGGAATCTCTTCAATATTATCAAGGGATTTTTGGTGGTGATATTCATATTCTAAATGAACATCAAGATCGTGTGCTACATGCGGAACTGCACCTTGGAGAATCATTGCTTCACTTTTCAGGTACGTTTGGCCGCACACCAAAGCCCGAACATCTCAGATTGATTATGCAGTTTGACAATGAAGAAGAACTAAAGGCTGTGTATGAAGCGCTAGAAGCTGATGGAGATGTACTGGTTGAATTACAGGATACGTTCTTTGGGGCACTTCACGGACAAGTACAGGACCGCAAAAATGGGTTGATCTGGGTGCTGAATTATATGAAATGAACCAAGACCTTCACCTTCGTGAAGGTTCAGCGTGTAGACAAACCCTCGCATTCGGTGTCAGTCCTGCGTGCTGGTGCTCACGAATGACAAATTCGCTCCGCGCCAGTACTCGTCCATTCTAGACTGCAAAGGTTTTCTATCACGCTGAAAAGAAAACAAAAGGCTAAAATCGAGATCATTTTAGCCCTTTGTCACCAATCTGGACCTTCACCTTCGTGAAGGTTTTTTTGGGAGTGCTTTTATTTTCTGAAAAATGGAAAATATGCTATGTTGGAAGAATAAAAGAACAAGGAGAAAGGTGGCAAAGGGATGGAGCAAATTGAATTTCAATCAATCCAAACAAACGGTGTAACACTTCACACAGCAATGGCTGGACCTGAGGATGGACCGCTGCTTATACTGCTGCACGGATTTCCTGAGTTCTGGTACGGCTGGAAGAACCAAATCATGCCCCTGGCCGAGGCAGGCTATCGTGTCGTCGTTCCTGATCAAAGGGGCTACCATCTAAGTGATAAGCCAGAAGGAATCGAGTCCTACGTATTAGATCAATTGAGAGATGATATCGTAGGGCTGATTAAGACGCTTAGTGGGAATCAAAAGGCGATTGTAGGTGGTCATGATTGGGGCGGAGCAGTTGCTTGGCATTTAGCATCCACACGTTCTCAATATGTAGAGAAACTCATCATTGTCAACATGCCGCATCCGCGGGTGATGATGAAGGTTCTTCCGTTTTATCCACCACAGTGGAAGAAAAGCTCCTACATTGCTTTCTTTCAGCTTCCGAATGTGCCAGAGGTAGCACTCCAAGAAAATCACTTTCAAAAGCTGGATGAAGCCATTGGACTGACTGCAAGACCCCATTTGTTCACGAAGGAAGATGTATCAAGTTATAAACTGGCTTGGACGCAGCCAGGTGCCATGACCTCAATGCTGAATTGGTATCGTGCGATCAAAAAGGGAGGCTTTGAAAAGCCGATATCAAAGCGCATTTTAGTACCTGTACGCATGATCTGGGGGATGGAAGACAAGTATTTAAGTAGAAAGCTAGCGAAGGAAACGATGAAGATATGCCCTAATGGTCAACTGATTTTTGTCGATGATGCTTCTCATTGGATCAATCATGAAAAGCCAGAAGTAGTAAACAAACTCATCCTCGAATTTTTGAACTAAAGAAAAAAGCTCTGGTCAGAGGACCAGAGCTTTTGTGATTTACTCAATATGATTCTTTTTCAACGAAGCAGGTTCATCGTCCCAGCATTCAATGTTCTCATTGTTTGGAACGGCATTTTTATAAAAGACTGGATCTTTCCCCTCTTTTTTCTGCCGTGAATAATCCTTTAATGCTGCAAAGGCGACTTTGGACAGCATGGTAATGGCAATAAGGTTAACGATGACCATTAAGCCCATAAACAGATCGGCAAGATTCCAAACAAAAGGAACACTTGCTACAGCACCGAATAAAACCATGGCAATGACCGCAATACGGTATCCAATCAACCAGGCTTTGCTTGATTTAAGGAACTCAATGTTCGTTTCACCATAGTAATAATTCCCGATCAGCGTACTAAACGCAAATAAGAAAACCATAATGGCAAGAACACCAGAAGCCCAAGGACCGATGTGTTCACTCAAAGATGCTTGAGTAAGCTCAATACCTGTTAATTTTGTCGTTTTATATGCACTTGAGAAAAGAACGATAAAGGCAGTACTTGTACAAATAATCAGTGTATCAATTAAGACACCAAATGCTTGGATCAATCCTTGCTTTACAGGGTGGCTCGTCACGGCAGCTGCAGCAGCGTTTGGTGCGCTACCCATCCCAGCTTCGTTTGAGAATAGACCCCGTTTGATCCCTTCCATAATGACGGCACCCATGGTACCACCTGCAAACTGCTCAATACCGAATGCGTGTGAAATAATCGTTTGGATAACACCAGGCAGTTCAGTAATGTTTGTAATCATAACAAAAAGAGCAATACCAATATAAGCGACAGCTAAGAAGACCACAATGTATTCTGCCATCTTGGCAATCGTTTTGACCCCACCGAAAATGATGATACTAAATCCAATGGCCATAATGACGCCTACGAGCAAACGATTTGTGCCAAATGAATTTTCAAAAGCAATGGTAATGGTGTTTGACTGTACAGCATTAAAGACAATACCGAAAGAAATGGTGATTAATACAGCAAACAAAATCCCCATCCAGCGTTTCTTTAAGCCTTTTTCAATATAGTAGGCCGGACCACCGCGAAAGCCTGATGCATCCTTTACTTTATATACTTGGGCAAGCGTGCTTTCAACAAAGCTTGACGCAGAACCAATAATGGCTAGGATCCACATCCAAAAAATAGCGCCAGGACCACCCATGGCAATTGCGATCGCAATCCCAGTAATGTTCCCAGTTCCAACCCGAGCCGCCATACTAATAGCAAAGGCTTGGAACGGTGATACGCCAGATTTTTGTTTATTTGTTCCTTCTTTCAGAACAATCACCATTTCCTTAAGCATACGCACTTGAAGGAAACGAGACCTGAATGTGAAATAAAGGCCGACAATAATTAATAGTGCAACAATAATATATGACCATAGAAAACCATTTGTTGTTGTTAATAAACCATTCATAACATCACCTCTTCTAATTCATCCTATTTCTTAAAAAATACTGAGATCCCACTCTTTGGCGAGCTTTTTCAGCATCATAACACCGGTAATACTATTACCACAATCGTCAATGGCGGGACCATAAATACCGATTCCACAGCCTGTCTGAAATGGGAATTCTCTTCTTGCGCTTGGCGGAACGCAAGCCATAATTCCTCCAGACACGCCACTTTTGGCTGGTACGCCTACGAAAGCAGCAAAATTACCAGATGCATTATACATGCCGCATGTCAGCATCAATGCCTTTGTTAGTCTTGCGATATCTTTTGGGATGACTTGGACTTGTTTAAAGGGATGGTAGCCATCACTTGAAATAATGAGTCCAATCAAGGCGATGTCCTCTGTTGTGACCTCGATGGAACATTGCTTTAGGTACACTTCTAATGTCTCTTCGACATCTGATTCTAAATAATTGGTTTCTTTTAAGTAATAAGCAAGAGCACGGTTACGGTGCGCAGTTGCCCATTCTGATTGATAAACCTCTTCATTAACAGATGGACGCTTTCCTATTAAGTTTTCGATTAAATCGAAAATATATGCTAGCTTTTCTGTAGAAGTCTTTCCGGGAAGGATGGAGGATACGGTAATAGCTCCAGCATTAATCATTGGATTAAAGGGCTTCCCTGGTTTATGCATCTCAAGACGATAGATGGAATTAAATGCATCACCAGTTGGCTCTACATCTACCCGATCCAAGACGTAAGGAACGCCTCTTCCTAAACAGGCAGCTATAAAGCTGATGACTTTTGAGATACTTTGCAGGGTAAAGGGAACGTCCCAATCACCATATCGTACAGATGATCCATCTGGGCCTATCACGCTGATACCAAGTTGAGAGGAATTCACTTTTCCGAGTGCTGGAATGTAGCCAGCGTTTTGTCCATTTTTGTAATACGGACGAATTTCTTCTGCCCATTGATCAACAGAAGACTGGCATGCGTGTTGTGTATTATTAGAAATTACTGTTTTCATACGATTCCTCCAATCAAAAATCAAAAAGTACCCTATTGAATTGGCGGATGACAAAAAATGCGATCAAATAGGCACGAAAACATGTTACACATCTTCAAAGAACTTGTCATGCGCTGCTTGTACCACTCCTTTACACCTAAATATATGTTCAAATGAAGGCTTTGGCGGTGAGAAAACAAAAAGGGTTTTTAGTGAAAATTAAGAAAACGCTTACATATAGTTTCACTAAAATTATTTATTCAATTTATCTTGGAAACTACACAATCTGACGAAAATCTACAGAAAAACTTACAAATAAAAATCGATTTGTCGATGATTGTCTAAACAATTCCCATTATTGTAGACAATCACCAACATGCTGAATAGCTGAAAGGTCACCATGCCATCTCGGTGAATAGTCATAAAAAAGGATTTTGGGGAAATAAGCAGCTGTGAAAATTATTTTTTTGTACATTGTGAAGAAAAGAGTCTCCTTGTATACTGTGGCTATGCAAAAAGGGGAAGGGATGTCAGTCATTTGAGTTTAAACCAGCTTGTTAAAAAAGACGCATTCATATTAATTTTCATGGTGGTGATTGTGCCGCTTGCAGGAGAACTGAAGTTTTATCCTGTGAATGAAACGTTCCGGATCAGCTTTGGCGCACCTGCGTTTTTCTTTTGTTTATTACTCTTAAGAAAATCTAGACCGTTCTTGCCCGGATTTTTAACAGGCGCAGCCATTGTGCTTTTTCGAGTAGGTTTAGATTTAATTCAGCATCATGCTGGTTTCGCCGCATCATTTTATCAGCAATTCCCAAGTTTCTTTTTCTATTTTACATATGCATTCCTGTTCTTTGCCGTCCGTACGGGACGTTTTAAACAGCGCTCTATTTTTATTGGCATCATTGGTCTAATAATTGAATTATTGGCTGATTTTGTCGAGCTGTTTGTACAATATTTAGTATTTGATACGACGATGACGTTATCAAAGCTGAGTGATATGTT
The DNA here is from genome assembly GCF_009937765.1 of Bacillus pumilus. Taxonomy (NCBI): domain Bacteria; kingdom Bacillati; phylum Bacillota; class Bacilli; order Caryophanales; family Bacillaceae; genus Bacillus; species Bacillus pumilus. The sequence goes on from NZ_CP047089.1 coordinate 1,064,322, forward strand.
TCTCATTGCATTTGCTCACAGCTTTGTGGTGATCAGCTTTTTTAATATGATGAAGCTGTATGAGGCACAATCTAGAGAGAAGCAAATCATGAAACAAAATGAGCATATGATGATGGTCATTTCTAATTTATATGAAGAAACGGTTCATTTAAAGAAAACGTTAAAACATACAGAGCATATTACGCAAGAATCATACAGGCTGTATCGTCTCCTTTATGAACACGAAGCAGGTAAGGAAGTGAGTCAAGAACTGTTGAAGCTCGCAGGAGAAATCCATGAAGTGAAAAAGGACAATCAGCGTATTTATGCTGGGCTTTCTAAGCTGATTTCTAAGGAAAATATGCAAGACTATATGAAGGCGGAAGAGCTCGTTCAAATTGTCCTCCGCATTCAAGAAAAGTATGCGCTCTCTCTAGGGAAAAACATCTCCTTTACATCTGATATAAGAGGCATTCATTTGCATGATTACCATGTGTTCATTTTCTTATCGCTCATTAATAATTTAATGGCAAATGCGGTTGAAGCCATAGAGGGTAACGGAATGATCTCACTCGTATTGAAAGGAAGTCATGATAAAATAGAGATTCGGATTGAAGATGATGGCCCGGGGATTCCAGAAAAAATGAGAGACATAGTATTTGATCCAGGCTATACTTCCAAATTTGATGCATATGGAACACCATCAACTGGGATTGGATTATCCTATGTGAAAGAGCTGGTTAAAGAGCTTGGCGGTCAAATTAAAATCGAACAAAGAGAAACTAAAGGAACAGCTTTTCAGCTAATCCTTCCTATACAAAATTTAATACAGAGAGGGTGAGTGTATGCGATTTTTCATTGCAGATGATGATCGTGCAATACGCTCGATTTTAGGCCAAATCATTGAGGATGAAGATTTGGGTGAGGTCGTGGATGAAGCCGATGACGGAGTTGGATTAGAGGCACATTCATTGAACCTAAAAAAAATAGACATCCTTCTGATTGACCTTTTGATGCCTGCTAGAGATGGCATTCAAACCATACGTCATATTCACCCTGAATTCAAAGGCAAAATCATGATGATTTCCCAAGTAGAGGCGAAAGAGATGATGGCAGAAGCCTATGAATTAGGGATTGAATATTATATCCATAAGCCTGTCAATCGCATTGAAATCGTCAGTGTGATTCGAAAAGTCATCGAGCGGATCAAGCTGGAGAAATCGATTTATGATATTCAAGCGTCCCTTCGCCATGTGCTACCGCTAGAGCCTGTTATTTCTCATCATACGACGGGTACTGGTTTGAAGAAAAGGACGATGAAAGAGGCGGGTGAATTTCTTTTATCTGAACTAGGAATTGTTGGAGAGAGTGGATCTAAGGATTTACTAGAGATCCTGATCTACCTACATGAAACACAGTCAGCCAATTCTCATGAGGTCAATTTCCCGCCATTAAAGCAGCTCTTTATCAAAACGGCGGAGAGGAAGCTGGATCATGGGGCAACCGATGTCGAAGTGATGAGAGAAGTGAAAGCGGCAGAGCAGCGGATTAGACGCGCTATTCATCATTCCTTGAATCATTTTGCTTCACTAGGATTAACAGATTTCTCGAATCCTAAGTTTGAGCACTATGCGTCAAAGTTTTTTGACTTTACCGATGTCAGTCAAAGAATGAAAGAAATGCAGAAGACCTCTCCATCCGCAGGATCAACGGGCAGAGTCAATACAAAGAAGTTTGTTCAAATTTTTTATTTTGAAGCAAAGCAGTTATTTGAGGGAATGAGCTGAAGAAAATCTATTGGAATGATTGGAGAAAATAAACAGAAAAAGACCGCTATTTCTATGATCTTTCGTGATGTTTATGTATCTTTATCATTTAACTGATGATTCTGATTTTTCTTTTTTCTTGAAAATAAAACTCTCTTGTGCAAACGTTTGTTAAAATAGTGAGGTTAGACTAGAATGTCGGAGGTTTTATTTTGGGAAAAATTAAACGAAATGCGCTCTGCCCATGCGGAAGCGGAAAAAAATATAAACATTGCTGTGGTCAAAAGTCAGGCGGAGAACAAACGTCTGAGCTTGTGTTTAAGGAAGCTGTACAAGTTCAAAAGGATTTAATGAATTATGCATTCTCTAAACATCAGAGAGCCATCAATCAATTCATTAATGAGTTTTCTTTTCTTGCAGATATGGATAAAGAAACGCAACAAATCTCGGTCTTTCATTTGAGTGTATGGGGCATCTTTTTCCGTCCATTAACGGACCAGAAAGAAACCATCTTCCAAGAATTCCTGACAAAGAAAGCGGAAGATATTACCCGTCCGAAAACAAAACAAGTGGTTCAATCATGGACAGACATGGAACCATCTTTGCTTTTATTAAATGAAAAAACGGACGAGTCTCTTTACTTTGAGAATATGGTGACAGCTGAAAAGGTTGAAGTAGATGTAAAACCGGATCAAACAGTGCTACCTGAAAAGGGAAGTCTCGTGCTTGGATTCCCTGTTCAATTTGAAGAAAAAGCAGAGTTTTTCATTCAATATACAATGTTTGCGAAAGAGTTTACAGATACGCTTCTTCTTCAAGTTCGTCAGCTTGTTGAAGCATATGAGGCAAATGGAGGAACGCGCAGCACATTTATGAGAGAATCATTCCCTGACGTGTTGGAGTGCATGTTTGCAAAGCAAGAAGTAGAAGAATCAGAAACATCTGCTCAAACAGAAGGCGATACAGGTTTAACAGCAGATCGCATGGACTGGGCAAGTGACGTTCAACTGGAAACTGCTAAGCTGATTGAAGATGGAATGAAAGAACACGGGGACCAAAGCCTGACTGATGGCGCGTTAACTGTGTGGAAAGCCTATTGTGATCAGAAATCACCTGTGATCCGTAAAGCAGCATCATTTGCTGCGGGAATCGAATATTACATTCATTCACTTGCAAGCGATGCCCCGCTTTCTCAAGCGCAAATAGCGAAAAAGTATGGCATTAGTGCGTCTACTGTATCAAGCCGTTTTAAAGATATCGAAAAAGCGGTGAAAGAAGAACAAGAGGCGACGGTATAGCATAAGAAAAGACGCGGCACCTTCATAGGGCCAGCGTCTTTTTTTAGTTCATGATCATCTTGTTTTAATAAAACCACTCATGTACTGGGATGTATTGTAATCGTTGAGGTCAATTTTCCACTGACCATCCCCATTACGTTTCATTTTCACTTCGTATTCAGTCGGGCTGGAGACTGGGGGAAGCTTCTCGAATTCAGATGCTTACAAGTTTAAGCTTTTCTTATACAATTCTTCTTTAGAGCCGATCTTGCCGTTGTAAAACTCGTCTCTTTGTTTGTCTAGTTTGTCTTTTAAGTTAGTAGCATCAATGCCTGTTACTTGAGCGACAACCTTCGCCTCGTCATTAGAGATGGTTTTTACACTTGTTTCTACTTTGGTTTTATCCTTCATGGTGTCTTGAATCCGTTTGTACATCGACAGAATATCACGGTCACTTACTTCATTGCCGTACATGCCGGCGGTTCTTTTGAAGTCTTTTACGAACATATCGTGGTATTTATTCACGACATCGGATTGATTGTCGCCCGTTAAATCTGCAAATTGATCGTTCTTTTTGTCAAACACAATGATATCCGTATAAGCGGATAGCGCTTTTGCAGGGTTATCCAGCTTTTTTGCTGTATCCAATATTTTGTTTCCATCTAGGCTGATTTCGATCGAATCACTGTTTTTCTTGATGCTGTCTTGGTACACGAACTGATATTTCTTCCCTTTGTCTACTAGGAAATAAAGAGCACCTGATTGTGATTTTCCTTTGTTCAATGAACCAAGGTCAAGACGGTCTTTACTGCCGTAAAATTTTAAATCAGATACTTTGGCATCGTCCTGATAAAGGGAGAAGTCAGAGCTATATAATGAGAGAGCTTTGTCGCCTTTGTTTGTAATCGTCAGGTTGACTTTTAGCACCAATTCATTGTCTCTTAGCGTAGTTGATGAGTCTTCTGGTAACGTATATTCGTAGCTATCGACTTTTACCTCTGCTGTTTTTGTTGATTTTTGATCAGCGTTGCTTGATTTTGCTGAGCTCTGGCAAGCTGCAGAGATGATCATCACGAATGAAATCATGAGGAGTGCGCTTATTTTTTTAAGATTCACAGTTAATGCTCCTTTGCTTTTCTTTCGTCATTTCATTCCCGCTATCTGACTATGAGAAAAGAAACAGATAGGATGGTATATTCGGGTGTTACAGGGAAAATCTCCTTATGACGATTTGCACTTTTCATTCTATCGAAATTTAATCATGCTGAGGAATAGGTTTTAGTCCCTATCTTTGAAAGAAATTGACACAAAAATCATTAATGAAAGGAAATTTGTAAGTCTAATATACCAGTCAATAAGAATTAATTTGTAGATTTATTATCTGTTTTAAATGTTTTTTAGGTAAAAATCTTGAAATGAGGGTTTTGCTGCTTCAGAGAGCAGGATACTTGAATGTTGAAAAGGAATCGTGGGAAAATAAGGATGATTAAGCAGATAAGGGAGATGAGCTTTTGAAAAAGGTAACGCTTGGACGAACTAATTTACAGGTGAATCCGATAGGGCTTGGTACGAATGCGGTGGGTGGACATAATTTGTTCCCGAACCTGAGTGAAGATGCCGGACGAGAGCTTGTGGAGACAGCTCTTGATCAAGGTGTCAATTTCTTAGATTCTGCTTTTATTTATGGGCTGGGCCGTTCAGAGGAATTGATTGGTGAGATTATTGCCAAAAGAGGCGGTAGAGAAAACCTTGTCCTTGCGACAAAAGGGGCTCATAAAGAAGTAAACGGACAAATTGAATTGGATAACAGCCGAGACTTTTTAAGAGAGCAGGTCGAAAATAGCCTGAAACGACTGAAAACAGATTATATTGATTTATACTATATGCATTTCCCGGACGGCCGGACGCCGCTGGAAGAAGTAGCAGGCACATTAAAGGAATTGAAGGATGAAGGGAAAATCAGGGCGATTGGTGCATCTAACCTTGATTTTGAACAGCTTCAAGCCTTTAATCGAGATGGCTACTTAGATGTGCTTCAGTCGGAATATTCTTTGCTGAAACGTGAGGCAGAAAAGGATCTTCTCCCTTACTGCGTCGAGCATCGTATTTCCTTTATTCCTTATTTCCCGTTGGCGTCAGGTTTGTTGACTGGTAAATTTACGAAGGATGCGACATTTGATGATATTCGAGCAAAAGATCCGCTTTTCCAAGGTGAGGCGTTCCTTCAAAATCTCGAAAAAGTAGACAAGCTAAAGGCAATTGCACAATCTAAGAACGCTGAAACGGCACACGTCGCACTCGCTTGGCTTCTAGCACAGGACGGCATCGACGCCATTATTCCAGGTGCAAAACGAGCTGAGCAAGTTCAGCAAAACCTCAAAACAAACGACGTTCAATTAACAAAAGAAGAAATCAATCAAATTGACCAGATTTTCTCTTAATAAAAAAGGTGCTTAGCTGCACCTTTTTTTATGTCGTGAGGGGGATTTTGATGACAAGTCGCAAATATGGAGAACGGTAAGTGAAATCAAGAGTACCGTCTGCCTTTTTAACAAGCTGATGAATGATATACGTCCCCATTCCTTGATGATCGCCGCCTTTTGTCGAGCGTCCAAAGTTTTTGAACAAATGGTCTAACACGTGTTTTTCCATTCCTTTTGTGCTGTTTTCACAATGGATTAAAAAGAGCCCGCTTCGAATAGAGGTCGCAATCGAGATGCTGCCCTCTTTCCCTGCTTGCTTCGCTTCAATCGCTGCGTCTAGAGCATTATCAAGCAAGTTTCCAGTAAAACTAACCTGATCCGCCTTAGAAAAAGGAAGCGATGAAAAAGGTGCTTGAAGGTCTAGAGAAAGGGCAATGTCCTCTTTTTCAGCCCGTTGAAAAAAGGAATGCAGAGTTGAGGCCAAATAGGCATTTTCTCCTTTCATCCAAGGGAAATGTTTGACGTATTGCTGAATCAAATCCTTGATTTCATGCTCTTCGTTCGACGCGGAAAAGGCATTTAAATGTCTAGCTGTTTCATGATGTTTACTGCGCAGCTCAAGCAACAATTCATTGGTTCTTGATTCTGCGTTGATCAGCTCTTGAAGCCGCCCATTTAATCGTCTCTCCGTTTGCATCATCTTCAATGAAAGGATATCTGCTGTCATGATGATCACAAAAACCAAAAGAGAGCTCCATCCATTTCCTTGCGTCAGAAAAAGGGAAAGACCTGCACAGGTAAAGAGCACAAAAGCACCCAACATTACATAACCACTTACATGAGGCAAAAACCTTTTGTATATGAAAAATGTATAAAGACCAATCACACAAAAAGTGAGGAGCCACAGCACTCCTGATGATTGAGGCAGAAAAGCTTCAGCTACTGCATGAAACGCAAGACCTAGCCATATGAGAGCAAATATGCGGAATCCAAGATAGAAAGCGTTCACGTTCGTTCTCCTTAAAAATAATATTTCTTAAAGTATTCTAATTGCTGCTTTGTCATCATGGCTTTTTTATCAGTACCTTCAAAAGACACGATAAATGAATTTTTGGCATACGCCGAGAAGTTCTTAATGTAATGTATATTGATGATAAACGATCGGTGAGAGCGGATAAAATCTTTTTCAGCTAGATCGCCCTTTAACTCGTTTAGTGTCTGATATGTCTGGATATCTCCTGTTGTTGTGACAATGGTGGTTGACCGGCCTGTTCGCTCAACAAAAATGACATCTTTCTTTTGCAGCACGTGAATATCTGACTGCTGCTTAATGAGAAGCCGTCCATGTATGCTTTTCTCCTGCTTGGTGGACATGTAGCGCTCTAAGGATTTGGCAATTCGATCAGCTTGGTAGGGCTTCATAATATAATCATGAACATTTAAATCAAACGCATGGACCGCATATCCGCTGTTTCCTGTCACAAAGACAACATCGACATTCAGTGCATGAGAGTGAATGAGATCCGCTAATTCATAACCGGACATTCCAGGCATTTCAATGTCTGCGAACAACAGATCAATATCTCCTTTTTTGACCTTCTCGTATGCATCCTCTGCTGACTGCGTGACAAAGACAATCTCCACAGCCTCCATTCTGCCTACAATGGCATGCAGCTTTTCTAAATCTACTCGGTAATCGTCAACGAGACCTACTTTTATCATAAAAATCACCTATGACTCTTCTTATTATTTGTCTATTTTACCATTTGTTTTTTTAAAATAGATCATTTCAAGACAGAAAAAGGACGTTTCGCGACATTTTTATGTCAAGCAAGCGTCATTTTTTCTATCATAGACTTAGAAAGTTGAAAGGGGCGAATCACATGATTACTCTCAGCGATTGCAGTTGCTGGTTTAAAGATAAGAAAAAGGTCGTAAAAGCGATGAAGCATATGACATTCTCCGTGAAGGAAGGGGAAGTCGTTGGCATCCTAGGAGAAAATGGAGCAGGGAAAACCACCTTATTACGCGCCGTTGCCACATTATTAGAACCTACGCACGGATCAATCACTGTCGCAGGCTTTGATACAGTGAAAGAGTCAACAGAAGTGAAAAAGCGAATTGGTGTCTTGTTTGGCGGTGAGACGGGGCTTTACGATCGGTTGACGGCACGAGAAAACCTTGAATACTTTGGCAAATTGTATGGCTTAGATCAGCATGAAATCAAAGCAAGAATAGAGGATTTGGCAAAGCGTTTTGGGATGAGACAATACATGGATCGCAAGGTGAAAGGATTCTCAAGAGGAATGAAACAAAAAGTGGCGATTGCCAGAACCTTGATTCATGATCCTGACATTATTTTATTTGATGAGCCGACAACAGGCTTGGATATCACATCAAGTAATATTTTCAGAGACTTTATTCATCAACTCAAACAGCAAAATAAAACCATCCTTTTTTCAAGCCACATCATGGAAGAAGTCAGCCAGCTTTGTGACAGTGTGATGATGATTCATCAAGGAGAGCTTGTATATAAAGGGACACTTCCAGAATTATATACACAGGAACAAAGTGATGACTTGAACTATATCTTTATGTCGAAGCTCGCTAGGGGGATTTCATAATGTGGAAAACCGTATTTAAAAAAGAAATGACAGATGCGCTGAGGGATCGAAAAACGTTGCTCTTAACCGTGCTGATTCCTCTTTTGACGATGCTTGGACTGGTGTTCTTTTATGAAAGCATGATTGCAGATCCAGGGGATAAAGCCTATACAGTTGCCATCAATGAACAGCTTCCAGCCGAAATGAACCAAATGATCAAAGAGGTCAAAAACCTAAACCTTGAAACATTTGATGATCCGCAGCAAGCCGTCAAGGATGGGGAGGCAAATGCTTACCTAGAAATGCCGAAAGAAGCAGGTGATATGCTTCAGCATCAAAAGCCATTCGCCATTAAAATTCATGGTTATACGACAGATGATAATTCGGTGATCACGGTTCAAATGCTGCAATCATTGCTGGAACAATATCAAAACCAAGTAGTCGAGAAGCGTTTAGCAGCGGATCAAATCGATACGTCCGTTATTCATCCGTTTGAAGTGCAGTCCGTTGATGTAGAAGAAGGTGATGAAGGGGAAAACGGAGTGACCGCTATGCTGTTGTCGATTCTCCTTCCAATGATTTTGGTGACCTCCGTCATCTCAGGTGCTTTGCCAGCTGCGCTTGATATTGTAGCGGGTGAAAAAGACCGAAAATCCATTGAAGCGTTGTTCCTGACGCCTGCAAGCAGACTCCAAATTCTCATCGGAAAATGGCTGGCTGTCTCCATGTTCGGGATTTTAAGTGGAATTGTAGCGATCGGCATGCTGCTTTTATCCACACTGCTCTTTACAGAAAAGCTAAAACAAGCACTGAACTTTGGTGATCAAATGTGGAGCATTATCGCCGTCATGTTTGCGGCGCTCATCATCTTCTCCTTCATGGTATCGATGATTGAACTGCTACTCAGTGTCGTTTCAAGCTCAGTAAAAGAAGCACAATCGTACATGTCCATGATCATTACATTAGGTGTGATCCCAATGTTCTTTACCATGAGAGCAGGTGCTACGCAGCTAGATACGTATTACTTTGCGGTCCCATTCCTTAATATTCACGCGCTTTGTAAGCAATTGATGTTTGGCATCATCGATCCGATGGCCGTCACTCTAACACTCGGCTCCTCAGCTCTCGCAGTCGTCATCTTGTTTGTCATCGTGAGAAGCTTGTTTATGAAAGAAAAGTGGATGCTTGCAAAATAAAGAAAGTAAAAACTTGTAGATTTTATCTGCAAGTTTTTTTATATCCAGAGATTTATTTAAAAGAGATTCACAATCGGGTGAAAGGAATGTCATAATGTTACATTATTATCCTAATTTATTTAAAGAGGTGATTCGTTTATGTTTGATCAAACAGAAGACGATGATGTGCTAGAGCTATGTAATATTTATGCTCAACAAACACACCATTTTGAAGCGTTTATTTTGGGAAACAGGAAAGGATTATTGGAATTAAGAAAAGCGATAGATGAGGCATTAGAAACGGGTAGTTCCGTTGCACATTTATATCCATCTGATTTTGAAGGATATGAAACGTATGTTGCTTTAGTAGACGATGAGCAAAAGTTTGAGAAATTAATGGATCCTTATGTAGAGGAATATGCACAAGAGGAGGATGCGGTTGATCCGGTTGAGGTGATAAAAGAGTATGGAGCTGTAAAAGGAAATCCTTCATCATAGACCCGTAAACGATAAGAAAAAACCCCCGGCATCGGGGGTTTTTCATTAGTTCTTAATGAACTTTTCAACTAATGAGCTTGTTTTGTAATCGTTCAAATCAAGTTTCCATTGGTCGATGTCATTTTTCTTCATGTTGACTTCTACTGTTTCTTCAGAAGATGAAGGTCCTAATTTTTTGAACTCTTCTGGGTAGATCGAGAGTAAGTATTTTTGAGCTTCATCGTAAGAAGCTGAACGGTTTTTGCTGTAGAACTCAGTCGCTTTCTCTTTTAGACGATCGACAAGCGGGCTTGCATCAATTGGTGTAAGAGTTACAGTCACAACAGCTTTATCACCACTGATGGCTTTTGTTTTTGTTGAGACTTTTGATTTTTCAGCTAATGTTTCTTTTACAGCTTTTAAAAGCTTATCAAGGTTTTCGTCCTTTGCTGAGCTAGAAGAAATACCTGATGATGTGATGTAGCCTTGTTTGAATGATTTATCAAATTGGTTTACAACAGTTGATTTGTTATCACCTGTTAGTTTTTCGAACTCGTCGTTATTCTTACCAAAAATCATGACATCAATATAAGAAGAAAGGGCTTTTGCAGATGCTTGAAGTGTATCTGCTTTTTTCATTAAGTCTTTACCTTTAATATCGAATTCTAGTGTTTTGTCATCTTTTTTAGAACCACTACCTGGCTCATTGTACACAAGCTGATAGTCTTTTTCTTTATCAACAACAAAGAAAAGACCGCCTTTTGATACTTTTCCTGCATTTAGAGAGCTAGAAGATAATACTTCGTTGTAATCATCTGGTGAGATCGTAGACACTTGTGAGTCATCTTGGTAAAGCGTGAAGTTGCTTTTATCAACATTTAGAGGCTCTTTGCTGATATTTTTTACAGATACGTTCACTTTTAGTACATACTGATCATCCTGTACAGATGTATCGTATTGAGGTGGTAATGTGTACTCAGCACTTTCTACCTTTACCTCTGCTGAATCAAGGGATTTTGTATCTTTTTCCTTTGCAGCTGACTTTTCTTTTCCACCACTACAAGCAGCAGCGACAACAGTGACACACAAGATTAGAAGAAACAGGGATAATTTCTTTTTAAACATGACGTGTTTTCCTCCTCGGGTTTTATGGTGAATTTCATTGGAAAGCTTTAGTTCATATCATTCTTTTTGCACAAAAAGAAAAATACTGTATGTTTTTTACTGTAGAATGAAGCGAAAGTACTGTCAATACTTCAGTGCGTTTCTAAGTTTGCACAGCTTCAAATAGTAAAAATGACACTAAGTTGAGAGGAGAAACTTGTAAATTACGATTTGATATCTCCTGTAAAAACTCAACATTTTATATTTTAAGGTTTTGAGTCGGATTGTTGAATAGGTTCAAATGACTGTTTTTGATGATGGTGTAGCAATTAGAAGGATTTTTATGACTTGTAAATGAGTCTATAGTAATGAATATTTTTTCCTGTTATGCGCATGATTACTTGGTTTGTGTGTTGTTGCCAGAGAGACACATGTCCAGCAAAATATTGAGGTATTTAGACAGGCTCCCGACACGGAAAGTGTCTTTTCCCTTCAAAATGGCAGTCATCTACACAGAAACCCTACATAAAATAAAAGAGAAACGAATGGAGGTGGATGTATGGCAGTGGTAAGAGCGACAAGCTCTGATATTGATCTCATGGCCAGACTGCTGAGAGCAGAGGCAGAAGGTGAAGGGAAGCAAGGGATGCTGCTCGTAGGAAATGTGGGCATCAACCGGTTGCGTGCCAACTGCTCTGACTTTAAAGGGCTGCGTACGATTCCACAAATGATTTATCAAGAGCATGCATTTGAAGCAGTCACGCACGGTTATTTTTATCAACGAGCACGAGAAACGGAAAAAACACTTGCGCGGAGGAATATTAACGGAGAACGATTTTGGCCAGCAAAATTCAGCCTTTGGTATTTTAAACCGCCTGGTAATTGTCCACCGACATGGTACAATCAGCCGTTTGTGGCAAGGTATAAGTCGCATTGCTTTTATCAGCCAACTGCTGAAACATGTGAAAATGTCTATAACACTTTTTAGCTTGATGAACAGCACAATCCTCGTAGTCAACGATTGCCGAGGGTTGTGTTTTTCTTTTTTTCAAAATGGGTAACCATTGTGTATCAACTAGATGAAGCACGTGATAGGAGGAAATAATGATGTATCAAGATTTAAAAGGAAAAACAGCCATTGTCACAGGTTCTTCAAAAGGAATCGGACAAGCCATCGCATTACGATTTGGACAAGAGCAGATGAATGTGGTTGTGAACTATAAAGGTGATGAAGAGGGTGCTGAAGAAACGGTACAAGCCATTCAGCAGAATGGAGGTAGGGCGGTGAAAGTACATGCGGATGTCTCCAAAGTGGATGGAATTCAAGCCATCATGGATACAGCCCTGGAGCATTTCGGTACAGTCGATGTGTTCGTCAATAATTCAGGATTTAATGGTGAAGAAGCGATGCCGCATGAGATGACGCTCGAGCAATGGCAAAAAGTTATTGATGTGAATATCACAGGCGCCTTTTTAGGGGCAAAGGCTGCAATCGCCTATATGATGGAGCATGACATCAAAGGGTCTATTTTAAATATATCCAGTGTCCATCAGGAAATACCGCGCCCGTTCAATGTTCACTATTCCACTTCCAAAGGCGGAATGAACATGATGACAAAAACGCTGGCTCTTGATTATGCGGAAGCAGGTATTCGGATCAATGCGATTGCACCAGGTACAATGGCGACCGAATCGAATGATGATTTGCAGGATGAACAGAAAAAACAAAAGCAGCTTGAAAAGATTCCGATGAGAGCATTTGGTGAACCGAAGGAGATTGGGTCCGCTGCTGCATTTCTCGTATCTAAGGAAGCTTCGTATATCACAGGCACCACTTTATTTGTGGATGGAGGAATGACGCTTTACCCTTCTCAAATCAATGATTAATCCAAAAAACATCCGCCCAATCAGCCGGCGGATGTTTTTTGTTCGTAGCGGTGTGCGGCTTTGGCTGGTTTGCCGAGCAGCATCGGGTACCTGCTTAGGAAGGAGATACATGGCACCATGAGCAGCAATGTCCCAATCGTGTAAAAGAGAGTCCAAGAGAGCTGCGCTGTATCTGCAATATCGATACCAAGTCCATAATAAACAAATGCTTTCATGATATCGATGCCGGCAAACTGCAAGACAAGAATGACAATGGAATTTCGACCGAGATACGTCAAAATAGGGGACGTTTTGAATTTGAAACTTAAATAAATCACAGCAGCTGAACCGAGCAGTGCACATACATAGAAAAGAAAAAGATCACCATAGTCATTCACACGCATATCAATCCGCGAATTAAAGCTTTGCATGTAAGCCGTCAGTACAAGCAGACCTGTACAAAGAAGAAGGGTTGGGTCTGTTTTTAATTCCACAAACCATTGCTTTGCCAAAAATCCGATTGAATAAAACACAACAGCCGTCAAGGCGACATTGGCATTCCACGGCAGACTTTGGTTTAAAAGCAAGGTAGAGGCAAATCCAGCGCCTCCGCAAAGGACGGTTAGTAAAATCAAAACGGCAGGTTTCCCTTTTGTCAGACGGTGCATAAAGAAAAAGATCAATTCCACTAAAAAGAGCGTTGTTAAAAACCAGATGGCTGGGTTATGTGTGAGTCTAGCTTCATCTGCATTGGATATAAAAATACCTGTAAACGGAACGAAGGGGTCAATATCCGTTTGTCCCTTAAAGGCAAAAAAACGAGTAACGGTGAACCAGAAAACATACGTAATGATAGAGAAATAGAGATAGGGCAAGAGTAAGCTTTTGGCTTTCTTCTGAATAAATGACAGAGCAGGGCGTGAGGATGATCGAAACATCATGCCGGATAGTAAAAAGAAAAGAGGCATATGAAAAGAGTAAATGAATTGCTTGAACGAATCTGGAATGGGCACATGCGCCATGACCACGAGCAGAATACCGATTCCTTTAGCCGCATCGACCCAGTCGAGTCTCTTATTCATGGCCTGTCATCTCCTTCCTTCTAGCGTCGTAAACGGTTCTTTTATATGTACCTCTACTATATAAAAGGTACACCCTTTATGCGTTTACAGTTCGCTAACGATTACAAGACACATTTGCGATCAGATGACAGGCGGAAGGATTTTGACATCTCTATGTTACATTTCCCATTTTTTATGACAATGTAAAAAAGAAGCCAAGGGGATTGGCTTCAAAATAGTTCTGCGATTCGTTTGAAGGAACGCTGTTTTTCTATCGGATCAAATGAATTGTTGAGAATCATGATGTCATCCGTTTGATAGCGGTCCATCAAGCGAAGTAATTGCTCTTTTACCGTTGCCTTTGAGCCGACGATCATCCGCTGGCGGTTTTGTAACACTTTTTTCTTTTCCTGCGAGGTGTAGTGATAGGTACTAGCCTCTTCTATAGAGGGGACGCGGCTGTCCAGTCCTTTTTCAACACGCAGCAGCCATAAATCTGTACTACTGGCGATCCGTTCGGCCTCTTCATCAGTTTCACCACAAATGACAAACACGGCAAACATAGCGTGCGGCTGAGTGGAAAAGACAGATGGAGAAAAGTGAGATCGATACGTCTCGAATGCTTGTTTACCGCGTGCAGGGTGGATAAAGTGACCAAAAATATAGTTGATTCCAAGCTCTGCTGCTTGCATGGCGCTATTTTCTCCTAAACCAAGCAGCCAAACCGGCGGATGAGCATCAACAAGCGGAGAAGCTTTGACTCCTGCATGCGGGTGTCCAGAAGGCAGGCTGTCTGATAAGTAAAAGAGAAGATCCTTCAGCTGGCGGTCAAACTGAGATAGGTCTTTATGCACGCCGTCTGTCAAAGCCAGTCTCGTCCTTTCAATTCCGCCCGGAGATTTACCGACACCGATTTCAATTCGTCCTGGATACAGAGCTTCAAGCTGCCGCGTGACCTCTGCTACTTTAAAGGGGCTGTACTGCGGAAGTAAAATGCCGCCAGACCCGGTACGTAAGGTCGATGTATGAGCGGCAATATGTGCCATTAATATTTCAGGTGCTGTACTAGCGAGCCCTCTTGTGCTGTGGTGTTCAGCAAACCAATAACGCTCATACCCAAGGGTTTCTGCAAGCTGAGCCAGCTGCGTTGTGTGAATCAATGGCTCTTGTGCTGTCTGACCTTTAGGAATGGCGACTTGATCTAATATATGAAGTGATGGCATCATCAACATCCTTTCGATAATACGTTGGATACAAGTATAAAGAAATCAACGGATGGAAGGAAACGAAAGGGTTTATTCTTTGAGCTTATGCTTTATCTTTTCTATTTCAACATATGAAACCACATTAATACGTTATTTATCAGTAAGAGCTATGGACAAGAATTTTCGACAATGTTTCACATGAAACACTTCATTTACGACATGAATCATTTTCAACATGGATCTTTCGTTAAAAAAATATCATCTGTTTGAAACCTATCTTGAACGTAGATCGTATATACTAGTAAATAGAAAAAAGAGTAAGAGGCTCCAAGGTCATTTCATGAATTTTGTCGAATTTTCATGTATGATGATTTTAATAGGGTCCATCGCTTAATAAATAGATTTTTATTATGCTGGAGGAGTGATTGATTTGGCGATTACATTAGAAAAGGGTCAACGTATTGATTTAACAAAAGGCAAAGCAGGGCTAACGAATATTCTTGTTGGACTTGGCTGGGATCCTGTATCACAAGGCGGCGGATTTTTAGGAAAGCTGTTTGGTGGCGGAGGCGGCGCTGATATTGATTGTGACGCTTCAGTGCTCATGCTGAAAAATGATAAGTTTGTTGAAAATAAAGATTTGATTTACTTTGGTAACTTGAAAAGCAAGTGCGGCAGTGTTGAGCATACAGGTGACAACCTGACAGGTGAAGGAGACGGAGATGATGAACAAGTCCTCGTCAACTTAAGCAAGGTGCCAGGCAATGTGAATAAATTGGTGTTTGTAGTGAACATCTATGATGCACTTAGAAGAAATCAACATTTTGGTATGATTCAAAATGCGTACATTCGCATTGTCGATCGTTCAAACAATCAAGAACTAGTGAAATATAATTTAAAAGATGAATATGCAGGGAAAACATCATTAATCGTTGGAGAGCTTTATCGCCACGAAAATGAATGGAAGTTTGTTGCTGTAGGAAATGGTACAAACGATGCGAAGCTTGCCGATATTACGAGAAACTACATTTAATCAGAAGGGAGAGATTCCTAGTGGGAATTTCTTTAGCGAAAGGTCAAAAAATTGATTTAACAAAAACGAATCCAGGTTTAACAAAAGTAGTCGTAGGTCTTGGCTGGGATGTAAACAAGTATGATGGCGGACATGACTTTGATCTAGACGCAAGCGTATTCCTTTTAGATGCAGCAGGGAAAGCAAACTCTCCATCTGACTTTGTTTTCTACAATCAAACGACTGGCGGTGGCGGAAGTATCGTACATACAGGCGATAACCGTACAGGTGAAGGAGACGGAGATGACGAGCAGGTCAATGTTGATCTTTCAACTGTACCAGCGAGTATTGAGAAAATCTCCTTCGTCATTACAATCCATGACGCAGAAGCACGCAGCCAAAACTTTGGACAGGTTTCTAACGCTTACGTCCGTATTTTAAATGCAGCATCAAATGAAGAACTGATTCGCTACGATTTGGCAGAGGACTTCTCTATTGAGACAGCGATTATTGTAGGTGAATTATACCGTCACGGCGGAGAATGGAAATTCTCAGCTGTCGGATCGGGCTATCAAGGCGGACTTGCCCGCATTGCAACGGACTTCGGATTAGATATCGGGTAACAGCTCGTTTTATATTTTCAACGGACAGGAGAGATTCGAATATGGCGATTCAGCTATCAAAAGGACAACGTGTCGATTTAACAAAAACCAACCCAGGACTGACGAAAGTGATGATCGGTCTTGGGTGGGATACGAATAAATATTCAGGTGGAGCCGAATTTGATTTGGACGCTTCAGCATTCTTAGTGGATGCAAACAATCGTTGTCAGCAAGACACAGACTTTGTTTTCTATAATAACCTTCAGCATCCAAGCGGCAGTGTCACTCATACAGGTGATAACCGGACGGGTGAAGGAGATGGAGATGACGAGCAAATTCTCGTTGATTTCTCAAAAATTCCTGCTAACATTGATCGTATCGGAATTACAGTAACGATTCATGATGCAGAGGCGCGCAGCCAGAATTTTGGACAAGTCTCAAATGCGTTTGTTCGTGTTGTAAATGAAGAGGGCGGGGAAGAATTGATTCGCTTTGATTTAGGGGAAGACTTCTCAATTGAAACAGCTGTTGTGGTATGTGAACTATACCGCCACGGAAGCGATTGGAAGTTTAACGCGATCGGAAGCGGATTCTCTGGCGGACTTGCAGCTCTTTGTCAAAATTATGGGTTAGAAGTATAAACGACGAGACATCAATCGATTCAAGAGGCGCTGCCAATGACTCATATGAGGGCCTTTTCCAAAGTGAGAAAGAAACAGCGATCAAGAATAACAGCAGGCGAAAGCCTGCTGATGCTTCTACACTTATAGGAGGAAAACCAGTTGGACATTTTGAAACATATGTTGGACACCTATGCTTCGTTTTTTGATTGGCATATGTGGGCAGAGGTATTAACAAACCCTGTCTCTTGGGGGCTCATTGGGACCCTTGTTGTGCTTGAAGGATTGTTATCAGCAGATAACGCACTTGTATTAGCCGTCATGGTGAAACACTTACCAGAAAAGCAGCGTAAAAAGGCATTAACCTACGGATTAATTGGCGCTTATTTCTTCCGTTTTCTATTCATTGGCGTAGGGATGCTGCTGATTAAATTCTGGTGGATTAAGGTTCTCGGAGCTGCATATTTAGCATGGCTTGTCATTAAGCACTTCTGGTTAGGTGACGGCGATGATGAAGCGAAGGAATTGAAAAAAGAAGGCTGGATGATTCGCGTATTTGGCGTGTTCTGGGCAACCGTTATTTCTGTGGAAATTATGGACCTTGCCTTCTCGGTGGACAGTATTCTTGCGGCATTCGCTGTATCTGAGGAAGTATGGATTCTGCTTTTAGGCGGAATGCTTGGTATTCTCATGATGCGTACAGTGGCACAGTTATTCCTTGTCCTCATTGACCGTATTCCTGAGCTTGAGAATACCGCGTTTATTCTCATTGGGATTATTGCCATCAAAATGGGCTTAAGTGCTGCCCATATTGAAATTCCGCATCTTGCATTCTTTGCGATTATTATTCTAGCGTTTATCGGGACGTTTATTGTTCATAAAATCAATAAGAAGAAACATCAAGATGTGACAAACGAAGCTGCGGCTTCAAAAGAAGAATAGGTGATCAAAAAGGAATGGAGTTGACTAGCGGCTCCATCCTTTTTTGAATCATCAGGTTATTGATTTTCTCTAAACAACAGGAGGTGGCACAGCATGCGGTATTTTCGATTTTTATCAGAGGCGATGCAGCACGATCTTTTTTTCAAGCGGCCGGGGGCGATGCATTCATTGACACCAAGGCACGTACTTGCGCATGCATTAGGTGCTACTTTGTATATGCCTGCGACAAGACAAGATATAGCAGATATGCTGCTGTCGCAGAAATATGAAGCGCTTTGCTCTGTTGTCTTTTGCTTGGAGGATGCCATCGGTGATCAAGAAGTGGATATGGCCGAACAGAATCTAGTGGCACAACTGGCCAGTCTCAAAGAGAAAGTCACGCATGCTCCTGAAACGGCTGAACATTTGCCTCTTATATTTATTCGCGTTCGTTCGCCGAAACAGCTGCTCAAAATGGCAGACTTGCTCGGTTCCTCTCTTCAATTACTTACCGGTTTTGTGTTCCCGAAGTGCTCGGTTCATAATGCGAAAGATTATTTGGACAGTCTGAAACAGGCATCGGCCAAAACGCAGACAATCCTTTATGGGATGCCCATTTTGGAAACACCCGATTTACTAGAAAAAGAAACAAGATATACGGTGTTGTCAGAGTTAAAGCAGATTTTGCTGAATGACGAGGAATATATTTTGAATATTCGCATTGGGGCAACGGATCTTTGTGGTTTGTACGGGATTCGCCGTGATCGTGACACGACCATATATGAAATTCATTTGATTGCTGACTTGATCACAGATATCATCAATTATTTTGGCCGTTCTTTTGTGATATCTGGGGCTGTGTGGGAGCATTTTGGTCCTGCGCGAAAGGAACAAAAGCCATTCATTCGGGCACTTTCTCATAAGAGTGGTGAATCGTCTTCATCTGAATTTGATGACGTACAAGGTTTACTGAAGGAGACAAAACTCGATGTGGCTAACGGCATTCATGGGAAGACGGTTATTCATCCAACACATCTCAAGCCTGTTCAAAGCATGTATGTTGTGACGAAGGAAGAGTATATGGATGCATTAAGCATTCTTGAACATGCAGACGGCACAATTGGCGTAATGAAGAGTACCTTCTCTAATAAAATGAATGAAACGAAGCCCCATTACAGATGGGCAGAGCACATTTTAATGAAGTCAGATATTTATGGGGTGTTTCATGAAAACAGAAACTATATCGACATACTCACAGAAGCAGAAGCCGCATACGCTGAGCATCTTGGAACATATGGAAGTTGAGCTTGATCTCAAAGAAGGTGCGCTTCACCTAGAAAAAAAGCATCTTTTTGACATGGCGGCAAGGGTGAACAAAAAAAGAGCCTTTTTATTTGTTAGTAAGGTGCTTGGCAAACACATTCCTGTTCATCCAGTCAAACCGCTCCTTGTCTCGGGTCTTTTAGCCATGGCGTATGCCAAAGAACAAACAGGCAAGACGTCTCCGCATCAAGACCTTTTAGTAGAAGCACTTAAGACAGATGACCACGCGGTATCATCTAAAGCCTACGAAGCGCTCAAAAAAGAGAAACTTTCAGTAGGAAAACAGCCGATCGTGATCGGCTTTGCAGAAACAGCAACCGCTCTTGGACACGGTGTGTATGACGTCTTAGAAGGAGCATCTTACATTCATACGACACGTGAGCAGCTGCTGGATCTTGATCCTTCATTGGTCTTTGAAGAAGAGCATTCACATGCAACGGATCAGCTTTGTTATGCAGACGTATCATTGCTTAGAACAGATCGTCCTATCGTGCTAGTAGATGATGAAGTCACGACAGGTCGTACGAATATCAATATCATCCGGGATCTTCATGCAAAGCACCCGCGACATTCTTACACAATTCTTTCTATTTTAGACTGGAGGACAGAGGAGCACGAAAAAGCCATGTGTGAGCTTGAAAAGGAGCTTGGTATTCACATCACCTCATTGTCTTTATTAAAAGGGAAAATGGTCTTTCGGGGCAAAACGCTGGATGAACCAGCTTATTCGTATGAGATTGCTGAGCAAAAGGATCTGCCAAATCTCTCTTTTCACTCTCTTCAATCTTTCTTTCAGCAAGTGCCGTATGCACGTTCTCATGCAACCAATTCGGCAGGTCATTCGCCATATATACATGAAACGGGTCGTTTTGGTTTAAACGCAGCAAATACGGCAGCCATCGACCAAGCAGCTGCAGAGGCTGGATTGAAACTGAAGAAAGAACGCAAAGGAAAGCAGACACTTTGTTTAGGAACAGGTGAGCTGATGTATATACCGATGAGAGTAGCTGCCCATATGGGAGAGGGCGTTCTCTTTCATTCAACGACGAGAAGCCCTATTCATCCAGTTGAAAAGGATGGATATGCTGTTCAAAATGGGTTCACTTTTGTGAGTCCAGAGGATGCTCGAATTCAGCATTACGTGTACAACATACCAAAAGGTCAATATGATGATGTATTTCTCTTCTTTGAGAAAAGGGTCTCTCAGGAGGCATTGCTTCCGCTTGTTCATTTATTTGCTGAGCGGCATGTGAAGCATGTGCATATTGTGACTTTATCAGATGAGGTGAAGGTGAATGGCTAATGTGTATACAAAGATGGGAAGCTATCCAGAGCAGGATGTAACCTTCTTACTCAAAGATTTATCATCCATTGAGATGGAAAAAAGTACAGAGGAGCGGGAGCGTTCAATTCAGAGTGGTGCGCATTATTCAGAAATGCTGCCGATTGAATATAAACCAACGGAATCTTATATGGATTTATTCTATGAATCTCTGAAAGAAAGTAAGGAGAAGGTAGCAGAAGCAGTAGCTGTTGTAGCAGAACAGATTGTGAAAAGGCGAGGCTTCCAAACGGTGCTTTGCAGTTTGGCTAGAGCGGGAACGCCGATCGGGGTGCTCATCAAACGATATATTCGAAAGACATATGGTCTTGAATTGCCTCATTACAGCATCTCAATTATTCGTGATCGAGGAATTGATGAGAATGCGCTGCATTATATGCTCAAGGAACATCCGGGCTATGAGATTGCCTTTATTGATGGATGGACCGGAAAAGGTGCGATTTCGAGAGAGCTCCAACAAGCGGTGATTGATTTTGAAAGAAAGTACGGTATTCGTCTTTCTAGTGAACTGGCTGTACTCGCTGATCCAGGCTATTGTACACAAGTCTACGGAACGAGAGAGGACTTTCTCATTCCTAGTGCTTGTCTGAATTCGACTGTATCTGGACTTGTTAGTCGGACGGTACTAAACAACCGCTGGATCAATGCCGATGATTTCCATGGGGCAAAATATTATGAAGAGTTGCTTGATGAGGATGTGTCCAATCTGTATGTGGATACAATTGAAGAAGCCTTTTCTAGCCTCGAACCAAATCTAAAAGAGAAAGCAGAGACCATCCTCACGCAAGGAATACCTGCGGATTGGCGGGGGATGGCGTCGATTGAAGCGATCGGTCAGGAGTTTCAAATTGAAAACACTCATTTGATTAAACCGGGTGTTGGTGAGACGACCCGTGTGCTGCTGAGAAGAATTCCTTGGAAAATCTTAATTCAGCCTGGGTCTCAGGAAAAGCTAAAGCATATTTTGCTTCTGGCAGAGGACAGAGGCGTTCCTGTCATTGAATATGCCAATATGTCCTATACGTGCTGTGGACTTATTCGTCCGTTGGAGCAGACATCATGAAGACAAGTGCGTTTGCCAGTGATTTAGACCGGACGCTGATTTATTCACACCGAGTGTTAGATCACTATGAGTATGATGGAGATTATGATTTAGTTGAGATGCTGGATGAGCGCCCGCTTTCCTATATGTCGGTTGAAACGAAGAAGTCTTTGAAGATGATTCATCAGTTAGGCTGGTTCATTCCAGTGACGACAAGAACGACCGCTCAGTATGAACGGATCACCTTCTTTCAGCAAGAGCTCAAACCGGAGTATGCCGTCACGACAAATGGGGGCTGTATCCTTCATCACGGCAAGCCGCTTGAGGATTGGCAGGTCATTGTTGATGAGAGGCTCAAAGCGTGTATGTCAGTCAGAGAGATGCTAAGAGCCATCTCCGAACTGCCAGTTGCAGCATGGGTGAAGCGTACCCGGACAGCAGAGGGAAGATTTCTTTATTTGATTATGAAAGATGAGTATCTTTCTCGCATTCCACTTGCCGAATTGAAGCAGTGGGGCGAGGAGAGAGGCTGGCAGGTGTCTCTACAAGGGCGGAAGCTTTATTTTATTCCGGCACCGCTTAATAAGTGGGATGCTGTTGCTTTTCTAAAGGAACGGCTGGCGCTTGAATATGTATATGGAGCGGGTGATTCCCTCTTAGATGCAGGACTTATTCGACAGGCAGATATGGGCTTTGCCCCAAGGCATGGAGAAGTGCTCGACTTTGATCCGTTACTTGAGCCGACAGCAGCATCTGGCATGGCAGCAGCAGATGAAATCACCGCTTGTGTCAAAAAGCAGATGACGACCGCAAAAAAGCCCTCGATTCGATAGCAGAAGTAGAAGGGTGAATGATATGATAGTAGTAGCTTTCGAGAAAATATAGGAGAAAGGAAGGAGCGGCGTGAGTTATAAAGAAATCATTGTTAACCAAACACGGGCAGAGCAGGAAGCCTGGAAAAACGTGCTGAAAAAGCCGCTCCCTGAAAGAGATGGTTATGTAAAGGACGAGCATACATTGTCCTTGCCGCGTCTCGCCGCCCGGGTCCTTGGAACTCCGCATGATGCAACCGATTATTTTATTTATTTACATGAATTATATGAAACAGATGGCATTCATATTTTAAGTGAAACGCTCAATCGTCATATTGAGCCGGAGCATTTTCAAGCGCTTCAACGCATTCATTTGATTAACCAAGAAGAAAAGGGACTGTCCGTGAATCGCTTTGTGGCTTTCTTAGATGGTGAACAGCTGATTGTACGCCATCCAAACCCAGTGATGAACCGGCATATCCGTCTTTCATTGATCAAGGTGTTTGAGCATTTCAAGCAGCTGCATGAAGGCGGATTTCAGCATCCCGATTTCCGCCGTGTTTTGCTGGATGTCGTAAAGTTCTCAAATAATCATCTAGGTCCATGGCTGAAGGAAGTCAATATAGAAGAAAAAATGCCGGCTGTCATTTGGTATGGAGAGGCGAATAAAAGTCAGCTTTATTTTCTTTACTATGTCATGCTGATTGGCTGTGATGTTGTACTATTTCATCCAGAGGGCGAGGATTCGTTCCGCGAACTAGATCCAGAAGAAAAGCTGACTTTTATTGATCAGTATCCGGGGACTACGAAGCTGGAACCGTTCCCTACTGAAAAGCCTGAGAGGAAATCGACGGTGGCGTACCGCTCGACAAGAGAGCTTGAAGAGGTGCTCCATACGGAAGATTCAATGCTGTATAAGCCGTGGCAATTCAGAGATCATACTCCTCATTCTATTACGCTGAAGACAACGTATGATGAGTTGTTTTTGATTGCAAAGGAACGATCCTTTATTCGCCCTAATTTTCAAGCAGACCGCGACACGATACAGATTCCAAATCTCTTTGCGAAAATGATGGGAGTCACACGAGACAAACGTGAATACTGGGATCGTATCCACACGTTAATGGAATGGAAAGAGACGAAGACCATTCGCCATTTCCCTTTTACGAAAGAAGTGACATCGAATTATCAATTTCATTATCAGCACGCCCTTTCATCTGCTGGAGAGATTGATCCTGAATTATTAATGAAAAGCAATGTGTGGCAATTTTCTCATCTATATGAGGGGACGCAGCGTGCGATAGCAGAGGCAATATCTCGAATCTGTCAGCATCCGAAGCTATTAAAGGAAGGCAATGAGACTGAATTAGATGTACGTATTTATTTATTCAAACAGGTACTGCATATTGGTCAGGAGCTCATTGAACTCATTCAAAACTTTGATTATGCGCAAACCGTACCGAAAGTGATTTTATATCATACGGAATATAATGGTGAGCTGACTCGTTCTGATGCGGCTGCCCTCATTTTCCTAAATGAAATGGGTGTGGATCTCTTCGTGTATCATCCGGCGGGATACCAGTGTATCGAGCGGTATATAGATGACCAATTATTTGATACCCATTGGCTTGATGACATGGTCATGAACCAGGAGTTTAAAGAGCCGTCCATCGTTAGAAAATTATTTCAATCCATTAAAAACCGATAAGGAGATCAAAACTTATGACAAATACAAACGGAAATGACATCATTTCAATTGATAAAGAGGAAATCTCCATTGAGAAGGCAGACGATATTCGCGTTCAGCTTCGAAATGAACCAGAAGTGCAAAATATTGCTAGACAGATCGATGCGAAAAATCAGCTGGAGCTACTTGAATACGGAAAACAGCCGGCTGTAGAAATTTCTAAGTTCTCAGATCGTATTCTTTCAATGATGCGTTCAACAAGCGTGACTGATTCAGGGACGATGCTGACGCAGCTTGGAAAAATTATGGATCGTTTTGATAAAAATGATTTTGACGAGCCAAAGGGTGGCTTACTGTCAAAAATCTTTAAGCGCGGCGGCAGCATGATTGAAAAGATTTTCAGTAAATATCAAACGCTCGGTGCAGAAATTGAAAAAATTAATGTGGAAATCAGTAAATATAAAGACGAAATGACCAAATCGACTGTGACGCTTGAAGAAATGTATGAGCATAACATTCAATACTATATGGAGCTTGAAAAGTATGTCGTTGCCGGTCAAATGAAAATCGAGGAATTAAAGCAATTGGTTCCTTCTTATGAAGAAAAAGCGGCTAGTGGAAACCAACTAGCACAAATGGAGCTTGATACACTTCGTAACGGTATTCAAGCATTGGAAGAGCGTGTATATGACCTTGATATGGCACGGATGGTAGCTCTTCAAACGGCACCGCAAATTCGTTTATTGCAGCGTGGGAATACGAAACTCATCGGTAAAATCAACTCAGCGTTCATCATCACGATACCTATCTTTAAAAATGGCATCATTCAAGCTGTGACAGCGAAAAGACAAAAGCTTGTGGCTGATTCAATGAGTGAGCTGGATAGAAGAACAAATGAGATGCTAAAACGAAATGCTGAAAACATTTCAAGCCAAAGCGTGGAGATTGCCAAATTGTCTGGACGTCCAAGTATCGACATTGAAACAATTGAATCTTCCTTTAATACGATTGTACAAGGGATGAAAGAGACAAAGCAGATCGAAGAAGAAAACAAACGATTACGCGAAGATGGAACAAAACGTATGCTTGAGCTGCAAGATAATATTAAGCGAGCTGCACTAGAGTCCTAAAAAAATAAGCTGTCTGTAACTAAGGTTGCAGGCAGTTTTTTTAATATTTTAATTAAAATTTGAATAAAAAAGGTTTCTACGTGACCATTTTCGGGTAAATCCTGTTCAGGGGAATGGTTCACCCATGTTTGCAAAAGTCCGCTATGGTAAGGATTCGAGTCATTTTTTAGCACAATTAGGAATTTCCAGTAAAATATTGTCTGGTGAGAGGAAATACCCCGTAAAATATGTAGTTTATGAAGCATTCTATAGGATTTACGAGTAATACGGCGTATAAACTCTAATCACCAGACCTCTTATATGGAATTCATACATATTGTGCAGAAATAAGCGAATTCTAAAGATTGTTCGCATCATAACGCTTATGTTACGGTTATTAAGATGCTAATTTGGAGGGAAAATATGAATTCTGAAGAGAGAAATATCAAAATCAAGATAAATAATGTATCTAAAATTTTCGGTAAAAATGCTAAAAAAGCATCTCAAATGCTTGAAAAAGGGAAAACAAAAAGAGAGATCCTAAAAGAGACCGGCGCAACAGTTGGTGTCAATCGAGCAAATTTTGATGTGTATGACGGCGAGATATTTGTCATCATGGGGCTATCAGGGAGCGGAAAGTCCACACTTGTGCGGCTGCTAAATAGGTTAATCGAACCAACCTCCGGCGAAATATATATTGATGGGGATATGATAACAAATATGTCAAAGGATCAATTGCGTGAAGTTAGACGTAAAAAGATCAGCATGGTCTTCCAAAACTTCGCATTGTTCCCGCACCGCACCATTCTTGAAAACACAGAGTATGGTCTTGAATTACAAGGTGTAGACAAAGAAGAGCGCCGCTCAAAAGCGCTTGAATCTTTAAAGCTTGTTGGACTAGAAGGCTTTGAAGAGCAATATCCAAACCAATTAAGTGGTGGGATGCAGCAGCGTGTTGGATTGGCACGTGCATTAGCAAATGACCCTGACATCTTATTAATGGATGAAGCGTTCAGCGCACTCGATCCATTAATTCGTAAAGACATGCAGGATGAATTGCTTGAGCTTCATACATCTGTAGGGAAAACGATCATTTTCATTACCCATGATTTAGATGAGGCGCTTCGTATTGGCGACCGTATTGTGCTCATGAAGGACGGGAATATCGTTCAGATCGGAACACCAGAAGAAATATTGATGAACCCATCGAATGAATATGTTGAACGTTTCGTTGAAGATGTTGACCTTTCTAAAGTATTAACCGCTGGTCATATTATGAAACGTGCAGAAACAATTCAGATCGACAAAGGGGCTCGTGTTGCGCTTACGCTCATGAAAAACCTTGGGATTTCGTCAATCTATGCAGTCGATAAGAAAAAGCATTTATTAGGTGTTATTTCTGCACAAGCAGCGAAAAAGGCGGCAGAAACGAATACGTCGCTAGAAACTGTTCTTGATAAAGAATTTACAACCGTATTGGAATCTACGTATTTGACAGAAATCTTTGATGCAGTGTCTGATGCGAACATTCCGATTGCCGTTGTTGATGAGAAAAACAGAATGAAGGGCATTGTGGTCAGAGGTGCATTAATTGGTGCGTTATCAGGTAATGATGAGTATATCAACATGTCTTCTAACAAGCTTGAGGAAATTAAAACACAAGAGCCTTCTGCACAGGAGGTAGAATAAGATGTTTAGTATGAGTGATTTACCTAGAATTCCGTTCGCGGATTATATCGATCAATTTGTTGACTGGTTAACATTAACGTTTGGTGGTTTCTTTGATGGCATCACAAATGGATTAGCAGGCACAGTAAATGGAATTGTGGCAGCACTTGGTGTGATTCCATCCATTATTTTAACCCTTATTTTTGCCGGTATTGCTTGGTGGATCAGTACAAGAGGAGTTGCTCTTTTCACACTTATCGGGTTTTTACTGATCGACTATTTAGGCTACTGGCATCCAATGCTTCAAACACTTGCGCTCGTTTTAACTGCTGTGGTCATTTCCATCGTGATCGGAGTCCCGATCGGTATTTGGGCATCACAGAAGGAAACTGTGCGTAAAATTGTAACACCTATTTTAGATTTGATGCAGACAATGCCAGCATTCGTTTATCTATTACCTGCCATCTTCTTCTTTAACATTGGGGTTGTGCCTGGCGTTGTGGCATCCGTTATTTTCTCTATGCCGCCAACGATTCGTATGACGATTCTCGGTATTAAACAAGTACCTTCTGATTTAATTGAAGCAACAGAAGCCTTTGGTTCAACGACATTCCAGCGTTTGTTCAAAGTTCAGCTTCCACTTGCAACAAAAACCATTCTAGCTGGTATTAACCAAAGTATCATGCTTGCTCTATCAATGGTTGTTATCGCAGCAATGGTAGGTGCACCAGGACTTGGTTCAGAAGTATATAGTGCGGTAACGCAGCTGAAAACAGGAATTGGTTTTGAAGCAGGTATTGCCATTGTTATTGTGGCAATTACACTTGACCGTATTACACAGAACATTAAAACGAAAAAAACCAGGGGGAATGCTTAATGTGGAAAAAGTCTCTCTACATTGGGATGACCGCCCTGCTTGTCTTTTTACTAGCAGCTTGTGGTGCAAAGTCGGACTCAAATGCGAGTGCGGCACAGCAGGTGAATAAAACCATTATCGGCATTGATCCTGGTTCAGGGATTATGGCGCTAACGGATCAAGCGAAAAAGGATTACGGCTTAGAGGATTGGACGGTCGTGTCTGCATCAAGTGCAGCCATGACTGCAACACTCAAGAAATCTTACGACCGTAAAAAGCCCATCATCATCACTGGTTGGAATCCACACTGGATGTTTTCTCGCTATGATTTAAAATATTTAGATGATCCAAAAAAATCTTACGGTGAAGCGGAAGAGATTCATACGATTTCTCGTAAGGGGTTTGCAAAGGATGAGCCCGATGCAGCCAAAATGCTTGGTCAGTTTAAATGGTCTCAAGATGACATGGGCGAAGTCATGATCGATATCCAAGATGGTATCAATCCAAAGGATGCTGCCGTTAAATATGTGAAGAAACATAAAGACCAAGTAGCAAAATGGACAAAAGGCGTGAAAAAGTCGAATGGTGCCAAAGTCAATCTTGCCTATGTTGCATGGGATAGTGAGATTGCAAGTACCAATGTTGCTGCAGAAGTGTTGCGTGAGCTCGGATTTAAAGTGACTTTGACTCAGGTGGAAGCAGGTCCAATGTGGACAGCAATTGCAACTGGAAGTGCGGATGCATCATTATCTGCTTGGCTGCCAAATACGCATAAAACGTATGCAGCAAAGTTTAAAGGGAAATATGATGATCTAGGTACAAGTATGAAAGGTCTTCGCATGGGTCTAGTTGTTCCGACATATATGAAGAACGTCAACTCGATTGAAGATTTGAAAAAATAGCCAATTATGATGGAGTTCCCTTATAATAGAAGGGAGCATATGAAAAAGCAGTCTGCTCAAAAAGCGGCTGCTTTTTTCTTATATATAAGGAAGGTGAACGAGTTGTCGATGAGGGTTAAGCCGATCATGATTTTCCTGCATGGCGGAGGAGTAAGTAGCTGGATGTGGCAGGAACAGATACAAACATTCAAGGAAGCGTATGAATGCTATACGCCTGATCTTATTGGTCACGGGACAAGAGCAGATGAACAGTCCTTTTCCATGCGAGAAAGTGCTCTTGAAGTCATCTCGTTGATCAAGGAGCATGCGCAAGGCCGTCAAGTGATACTCGTTGGCTTCTCTCTAGGAGCACAGATTGCCGTTGAGGTGTTATCAAAAGAACCTGATATCGTAGACATAGCCGTCATTAACAGCGCTCTTGTGAAGCCGCTGCCATGGCTTTACTTGATGGTGAGACCTCTTTTACCTCTTACGTATCCATTATTAAAGAAAGATTGGTTTATCGAGCTCCAAGCTGAAAAGATGGGGCTCCCAAAGGATGTACTCAATCACTATATGGCGGATTCAAAAAGTTTGCAGAAGAAAACCCTTCTGACGATGTTTCAAGAAAATCTTCATTACAAGCTCCCAGACACGTTTCAACAAGCGAAGGCACGAATTCTTGTCACAGTGGGAGAAAAGGAGAAAGGCATTATGAAACGGTCAGCAAAGAAAATAACGAATTCACATCCGCAGGCAGCAGGTGTGATGGTTCCGGCTATTGGACATACATTTACGTTTGAAAAGAAAGAACTGTTTATGGATATGGTTCAATGCTTTATAGAAGAACGTGCGTTACCAATGGAGTTAAAGGAAATCAAATAAGCGAAAAATAAAGACAGGCATAAAAGAGGCAGCCAGATCTTAGAACCTATATGATAGAGGTATAAAACGCTTACAGATGAGCTGCTGTCTGACTGATAGCTCATGAGATATAGAAGGAGGAGCTATGAGTAAAAACTATATCATATTCGGTGCAAGTCAAGGATTAGGGGATGCTTTTGTGAAGGGTCTTCCTTCAAGCGGAGATACAGTGTGGATTGTGTCACGAAGTGAACCGAGCAGTTTGAAATTAGATGACGGTGTACATAGAATTTGGCTGAAAATTGATTTATCAAGCCAATCTCATATTCCACAGATGATCGAAGCATTGGGGAACAAAACCATTGATGTCCTCATCTACAACGTCGGCTTATGGGAAAAACGAGGCTTTGAAGATGATTATTCATTTGATCATGATCAGCCAGAGGATATTGCTCATTTAATCAATGTGAATGTCACCTCAACGATTACATACATCCAAGCACTGCTTCCGAACGTCAGAAAATCGGAGAATGGAAAAATCATCGTGGTTGGCTCAACTGCGGGGCTTGATCATACAAACCTGCCACAAGTTTCTTTTGTCGCATCTAAGTTTGGTCTGCGCGGAATTGTGAATGCACTAAGAGAGCATGTGAGAAAAGATAAAATATCCGTTACCTGTATCAATCCGGGTGAATTGGCAGCGGAGGTACCATATGAAGATGGAGCCGAGAAAGCGATCGCTCTGTATGATGAAACGAGAATTCCTGTACAGGATATTGTGGAGCTTGCGAGATGTGTGATTCATTTATCAAGGGTATCTTGTGTAAAAGAAATCAACGTCCCAGCCATGTCAGATTTGAATGCATAATATCAAGTAGACCACCCGCTAAAAAACGGGTGGTTTTTTATTTTATGATGAATGCTGCTGAAGGGTTTGATAAACAGCTTCAGTCAAAATCTCAATGCCAGTAAAAATAGCAGAACGGTCGAATGTCATATATGGATGATGTAGACCAGGCTCTAGATCACAGCCTAAACCAAGCATCGTGGATTTGATATGCGGAAGCTTTGCAGCATAAAAGTGAAAATCCTCTCCACCTGTCGTTACGAGCGGCGGATCGAGCTGCTCCTTGCCTAAAACCTTTTCAATGGCTTGAGACATCATCTGGACGGCTTCCTCATTCAAAGTTGCGGCAGGTAGACGATGATCTGTTGAAAGTGAAATGGAAGCGCCAAAGGCATCTGCTACAGAATGTACGGCTCTTTCAATTTCTTTTTCTAGTTCATCCATCACTTCATTTGTTTGTGCTCTGACATCTAATGTAAAAGAAGCTTTGCCAGGGATGATGTTTGAACTGCCTCCGCCAGCATGTAGGTTGGTCATTTTCACAGAATGTGCAACTCTTGGGTCGACATGGATATGCGCGAGTCTTTGCACGAGGGTAGAAGCCACTTCAATCACGTTGATCCCTAGATGCGGGCGTGCACCGTGAGCTTCCTCACCAATAATTGTGCCGATGTAATGATTACTCGATCCATGCAAAATTGCAGGTGCGCAGCGTCCGTTTAATGTTTCTTGAATTGGGCGCACATGTACTCCGTATAAGTAATCTACGTCTGCTAGCACACCTTCTTCAATCATTTTCAACGCACCGCCGCCTTTTTCCTCAGCAGGCTGAAAAATGAACCGGATGGTGCCGTTTGGGAGCTCTTTTTCTTTTAATGCCATGAAGGTGCCGAGAGCCATTGTCATATGTGCATCGTGACCACATGAATGATTGGCTTGAAACTCACCATCTACTTCCTGCCAAAGTGCATCAATATCGGCTCTCACCGCGACCACTGGTGAACCTTCTCCAATTTCACCGATCACTCCTGTACAGTCGTCAAATGTTCGAGTTTGACAGCCTATTTTCTTCAATAAGTCCTCAAGATAAGCCGTCGTATTCGTTTCTTCCCAGCTGATTTCAGGGTGAGCGTGCAGGTGTTCAAAGATGTCTTTCACCGTTTGCTGCATGTCGTTTGTCAAAGTTGTCATGAATAGCCTCCTTGCTGACAGAAAATCTGTCAAAATATTCTTTTAGTGAAATAATATTGATCTTAAATATCATCAGTGTTTATAATATAACACATCATTTGATTATTCTGAAAATTAAGTGAAATTCCGATCGGGACAAAGGGGTTTTGACACATGAAAACAGCAGCAGTATCACCACCAGAGAAACAAAAAAGAAAACTTCAAATGCCGGATGCGTATGTTCTCTTATTTATCATTGCGCTCATTTGTACCATTGCTACGTATTTTGTGCCAGCAGGTGAATTTGACCGAAAGACATCAGGAGAGATTACAACAGCTGTTCCTGGCAGCTATCACCGCATTGATCAATCACCCGTAAGTCCAGTGGGCTTTTTTACAGCTATTCAGGAAGGGATGGTAGGGTCTTCTTCTATTATTTTTCTCATTTTATTTACTGGCGGAACCATTGCCATTTTGGAGAAAACAGGTGCCATTAACGGAATGATTCATCATGTCATCAGCAGATTTCAAACAAAGCAATTATTGTTTATTTGTATTGTAGGAGGATTATTTTCAGTGCTTGGAACGACCGGAATTGTCGTGAACTCTGTTATCGGATTTATTCCAATCGGGATCATTGTGGCAAGATCCTTGAAATGGGATGCTGTAGCAGGAGCGGCGGTCATTTACATCGGCTGTTATGCCGGGTTTAACGCAACCATTTTGTCTCCATCCCCACTCGGGTTATCTCAGACGATTGCAGAGCTACCGATTTTTTCTGGTATTGGCCTGCGTGTCATTATATATCTTTGCTTTCTTATATCTAGTATTGTGTACATCTATTTATATACAAGACGCCTCAAGATTAAAGAGAAGGGAAGTCTTCTGGGTGATCAATGGTTTCCTGCGAAGGGGCTTGGCGGATCTGATGCAGAATCTGTGGACAAGCCTGCATTTACGGGCAGACATAAATTGATTTTAGCAGTGTGTGGATTGTCTCTTGGGGGCTTCTTATATGGCGCGCTTCAGCTTGGCTGGACCGATAAGGAAATGGCAGGAGTCTTCATTTTCATGGCGATTGCGGCTGGATTGCTTGGTGGATTAGCAGCCAATGATATTGCGAAAACGTTTATCGTCGGCTGTCAAAGCCTTGTTTACGGCGCACTCATTGTCGGAATGGCACGCTGCATTTCTGTCATTTTGGAAAACGGTAAGCTGCTTGATACCGTGGTCAATGGCTTGGCGAGTATGCTGACAGGATTTAGTCCAATTGCTGGTGCGATTGGGATGTACATTGCGAGTGCACTTCTTCACTTTTTGATTTCATCAGGATCAGGAGAAGCTGTTGTCTTTATTCCAATTCTTGCGCCGCTAGCTGATTTAATGGGCATCACAAGACAGGTCGCTGTAGAAGCAGTTATGCTTGGCGAAGGGGTGGTTAACTGTATCAATCCGACGTCAGGCGTGTTGATGGCTGTGCTTGCTGCAAGTGGTATTCCTTATGTGAAGTGGCTGCGTTTTATGGTGCCGCTTGCACTCATTTGGTTTGTCATTGGCCTTGTCTTTATTTGTATCGGCGTGATGATCAACTGGGGACCTTATTAATATATATAAAGCTGCTGAACATGGTTTGGCAGCTTTTTTCTTGTGGAAATATGCATGGGGTCAGCGCTTTGAAAGTATAATAAGTATGTTCACAAATTCGCTACATATTTTTTTTGAGCAACCCCCTTGCAAAAGTTTGTGAAGTATTGCACAATAAGAATGTGAAATACTTCACATAAAAAAACAACCTAGTTTTACTCAGGAGGATGAGATAAATGACAAACGAAAAAGTAAACAAAGTAGCACTTATTGGAGCAGGTTTTGTAGGTAGCAGTTATGCCTTTACATTAATAAATCAAGTGATCACAGATGAATTGGTTGTCATCGATTTGAATCAAGATAAAGCAATGGGTGACGTCATGGATTTAAACCACGGGAAAGCATTTGCTCCGCACCCAGTGAATACATGGTATGGAGATTATGAGGATTGTAAGGATGCAGATATTGTATGTATCTGTGCTGGAGCGAACCAAAAGCCAGGTGAAACGAGACTTGACCTTGTGGAGAAAAACTTAAATATATTTAAAGGCATTGTAGACAATGTGATGAAAAGTGGATTCGATGGTATTTTCTTAGTCGCCACAAACCCTGTTGATATTTTAACATATGCGACTTGGAAATTCAGTGGACTTCCAAAAGAACGAGTGATCGGCAGTGGAACTACACTTGATACCGCAAGATTTAGATACATGCTCAGTGAGTACTTTGACGCAGCGGCACACAATGTGCATGCGTATATCATTGGAGAGCATGGCGATACAGAGCTTGCTGTTTGGAGTCATGCGAATATCGGAAGTGTACCGATTACAGAATTAATGAAGAAAAATGATCAATACAAACAAGAAGATTTAGATGAGATGATGGAAAATGTTCGTCATGCCGCTTATCAAATTATTGAGAAAAAAGGCGCTACTTACTACGGTGTAGCGATGAGTTTGGCCCGCATAACAAGAGCGATTCTGCACAATGAAAACAGTATTTTGACTGTCAGCACTTACTTAGATGGAGAGTACGGAGCAGATGATGTCTACATTGGTGTACCTGCCCTTGTGAATCGAAATGGCGCAACAGAAGTGATAGAGCTTGCACTGAATGATACAGAAAAAGAACAATTCGCACACAGTGTGAATGTGTTAAAAGAGATTTTGGCTCCTCATTTTTAATCAAAAGCAACCTATCTGAGCAGAAAAGGATGAATCACTATGTGGCAGCAAATATACAATCCGTTTGGTAATGAGTTCGTGAGTGCATTGGTAGCCATGCTTCCAATTTTGTTTTTCCTACTTGCATTAACCGTTTTTAAGTTAAAAGGTGTTTTAGCCGCTTGTTTTACCTTAATCGTCAGTTTTGTTACAGCGGTTTTCTTCTTCCATATGCCAATTGAAAAAGCATTATCTGCTGTGCTGTTCGGTATATCTAATGGGCTGTGGCCGATTGGATATATCGTCATCATGGCGGTGTGGCTCTATAAAATAGCTGTGAAATCTGGTAAATTCGATGTTATTCGTTCTAGTATTGCAGGAATCTCTCAAGATCAACGTCTTCAGCTCTTATTAATTGGTTTTAGTTTTAACGCATTTTTAGAGGGAGCCGCTGGGTTCGGTGTACCAATTGCGATTAGTGCCGCTCTCTTAACAGAGCTTGGGTTTAAACCGCTGAAAGCTGCGATGCTTTGCTTAATTGCCAATGCTGCGTCTGGCGCATTTGGTGCTGTAGGTATCCCAGTCATTACAGGGGCGCAAATGGGCAATATGACGCCACTTGCATTATCTCAAACCCTTGTGTTTACGATTCCGTTTATTTCATTCTGTATTCCGTTCCTCCTTATTCTCATTGTGGACGGATTCAAAGGGATTAAAGAAACGCTCCCTGCCTTGCTTGTTGTGAGTGGAAGCTATGCCATTTTACAAGCTGTCACAATGGTGACAATGGGTCCTGAGCTTGCCAATATTATTTCAGCTTTAGCAAGTATGGGAATTTTGGCTTTATTCCTTCGAAAATGGCAGCCGAAGCACATCTATCGTGAAGAAGGAGCACCAGCCGTTGAACAGAAACAAACGTATCGCGGGGTTGAAGTGCTGAAAGCATGGTCTCCGTTCTATATTTTAACTGCTGTGATTACGGTATGGAGTCTGCCAGCATTTAAAGCGTTGTTTGCTGTAGGAGGCCCGCTCAACTGGACAACCATTTTAGTAAAAATGCCATTTTTGCATCAGCAAATTGTGAAATTACCACCAATTGCACAAACAGCAACACCTATTGATGCGATCTTTAAAATTGATGTGATCAGTGCAACGGGTACGGCCATTCTGATTGCAGTGATGCTGACAGGTTTGTTTAGCAGACATATTACATTAAAAGAAGGCGCTGCCTGCTTAAAAGCATCAGTGAAAGAGCTTTGGGTACCAGTTCTCACCATTTGTTTTGTCATGGGCTTTGCCAACTTGGCGAACTTCGCTGGTCTAAGTTCAGCCATTGGGCTTGCACTTGCCAAAACAGGCGATTTGTTCCCGCTTGTCAGCCCAGTGCTTGGCTGGATCGGGGTGTTTATTACAGGATCTGTCGTGAGTAACAACGCATTATTCGGCAACCTTCAAGCAGTTACTGCTTCTCAAATCGGCTCACAGGCTGGTTTGTTAATCGGAGCAAATACAACGGGCGGGGTCATGGCGAAATTAATTTCTCCACAATCTATCGCCATTGCTACAGCAGCAGTTGGAGAAACAGGTAAAGAATCTGAACTCTTCCAAAAGACTGTGAAGTACAGCTTTATCCTGCTCGGCATAGTGTGTGTATGGACATTCATTCTTGCTCAATTTGTATAGGTTGATAGACTAAAAAAGACTGAGACAGCTCTCAGTCTTTTTAGCGTGTAGACAAACCCTCGCATTCGTTGTCAGTCCTGCGTGCTGGTGCTCACGAATGTCAAATTCGCTCCGCGCCAGTACTCGTCCTTCCTAGAATTCAAAGGTTTTCTATCACGCTGAAAAGAAGACAAAGAGCTAAAATGAACTCCATTTTAGCCCTTTGTCAACAATCTGAAAAGACTGAGATTTCCTCAGTCTTTTTCTTTATGTCGATTCCCTTGTCACGAGCTGGGTAGGCAGCTGGATATGTTCACGCTGTAATGGTTTTTGGTCTTGCAGGAGCTCGATCATTTGCTGCACAGACCGCTGGCCTAGCTCTACGATCGGGATGTCAATTGTGGTGATCGTTGGAGCTGTTACCTCGCAAATGTCTTGATTGTCATAGCCGATCACCGCTAGATCCTTAGGAATGTGATAACCATATGAAATGGCTTGTTTAATGAGCCCAGCAGCGACTTGATCATTACCGGTGAAAATAGCATCAGGTGCATTTTTCATGTCGTGGATGATATCCATTAATCGAAAGCCGTCTTCAATGGTGAAGGCCTCACCGAACAACCAATCGTCATGCAGCGGCAAGCCGTGGGCTGAAAGAGCGTCGAGATAGCCCTGTTTCCTTTGTTTCTGCGCTTCACTGCTTTCTGTATCAAAGCAAAACCCGATCGATTTACGCCCCGACTGAATCAAGTAGTCAACTGCTTTATAGGCAGCTTCCCGCTCATCGTATCCAATAATCGGAATGTCTGCTGTTTGATGATATTCATTCGCCATGACAATAGGGCCGTTCGTTAAAAATGGCTCAATCTTTTCCCATGGATTTTCTAATGCCCCTAAAATGACTCCATCTACTTCTCTTCTTTTTAATAATTGAAGCCCTTCAAGCTCTAAAGATTCCTGATAAAACGTCTGAAGCACGATGGCTTTATAGCCTTGGTCCAATGCTTCTTTTGAGATGCCTTTAATTAATTGTGCAAAAAAAGGATGGTCCACAGCTGGGACAGACACAGCAATGGTTTTTGTCTGATGTGAACGTAGAGTGCGAGCTGCTGAACTCGGTGTATATTCCATTTCCTTCATCACCTGTAATATGAGCTGGCGCTTTTCCTCTGACACATAAGGATGATGATTCAGCACTCTGGAAACGGTGGTCGTTGAAACCCCGCAGCGTTTGGCAATTTCATAAATTGTACACATATTAACAAATCCTTTACACAAAGTTATTGTTCTGAAATCGATAACATCATTTACAATGTGAAACAAGTTAAATATTAACTAATGGAATTGATTAATTGGAGGGAATGGAATGCAAATATTGACGAAGATATCAGGTAAAAGCAAGGATTATCTTCCTTTGCTGGATATGATCAATCAAGGTGTTCAAGTAAAGTCTGATTCAGTTGAGAAGCACCTAGCAAATGAAAAGCTGGTGACGTTCCTTGAGCAAGATATAGGACGCACAGGCTTGGAAAAAATTCTCTTCCATTATAAACAAAATAAGGAAAAAAAGATACCGTTTCTACCAGTCGATAAACTGATTTCAGAGGATGAGATCGATGACATTATGCAGGTGCTGAAAGAAGTATTGAGCTCTGGCCGTTTTACTTCAGGACCATATATTCCGGCGTTTGAAAAGCAGCTCGCTGAGTATTTAGGGAAGAAATATGTTATTGCTACGTCAAGTGGAACTGATGCCCTAATGATCAGCCTCATATCAGCAGGCGTCCATCCAGGAGAGGAAGTCATTTTGCCAGCAAATAGCTTTGCTGCAACAGAAAATGCAGTGCTTGCGATTGGGGCTGTTCCGGTCTATGCCGATATTGATCCAGATACTTACTGCATGGCACCGAGTGAAATAGAGAAGCATATCACAGATCAAACGGCATGCATTCTTCCGGTTCATTTATATGGAAAACAAGCGGATATGAAGGCGATTTCGGCGATTGCGAAAAAGCATGGGCTGAAAATCATTGAAGATGGCTGTCAGGCGATCGGCAGCACCGGCCTTGGCGCATATGGAGATGGGCTTGTTCTTAGCTTTAATCCATACAAAAATCTTGGTGTTTGCGGCAAGGCGGGAGCCATCGCGACAAATGATGAAGCTTTAGCAGAAAAATGTATGGAAATCAGCTATCACGGCTTTGAAGTAGGAAAGAAAAATGTCAAACGCAGTGACTATGGCTTTAATTCGAAAATTGATAATTTGCAGGCGGCGATTGGACTCGAACGCATGAAGTATTTAGGATTACAAAACTTTAAACGTTTCTACTTAGCAAAGCGCTACATTGACCAGCTGCAAACGCTAGAGGATGAAGGATACTTGAAGCTTCCTAAGCTGACAGATGATCATGTATGGCATTTGTTCCCGATCAGGGTGCTGAAGGGAGAACGAGATGAGCTTGCCGCGAAATTGCTGGAAATGGGCATAGAGACAGATGTGTATTACCCAATCCTATCGCATCAGCATCAAACAAATCTCGTTTCTCAAAAGTATAAACGGACGACACTGCCGCACACGGAAAAAGCAGCACAGCAATTACTTCACCTGCCGCTGTATCCAGGTATGCCGCTGCAAGATCAGGAGAAGGTCATCGAGGGGGTTCATCATGTTATCAAGTCTTCCATTCAATAAAAAACTGCTAAATCAGCCAAAAAATCCAAAGTGGATCGTCTTCTGTGACTTTGATGAAACCTATTATTCTCACGAAATGACAGAGGAGCAGCGTGAGGATGTCAAGCGGCTGGAGACTTTTGTGGCAGAAAAGAGCGAAGCAGGACAGCTCATGCTTGGCTGGGTGACGGGAAGCAGCCTTGATTCTGTGACGAGCAAAATGGAAAAAGGCGGTTTTTATCAATTTCCGCATTTCATTGCATCGAACTTAGGGACTGAGATTGTGTATACATCAGATGCTCATTTTGGACAGCCAGATGCGGAGTGGATGAAGCGTCTGGATGCGCAAGGATTCTCAGATGAAAAAATTGAAGACATCCTCGAAACCATACGTGAAAAGGGAATTCATCTCAGGCCGCAAACGCAGCTGGGCAGCTCAGGATATAAGAAGAATTTCTATTATCAGGAGCAGGATGAACGGACAGATCTTCATCATCTATCATTCATCCAAACACTTGCCAAAGAGCGCGGGGTGGCGGTCAACATCAACAAATGCAATCCGCTTGCAGGAGACCCTGCGGATTGCTATGATGTCGATTTTTTACCAGTCGGCACAGGGAAGGATGAAATTGTCCGCTTTATGCTGAACCAATATGATTTATCGAAAGATCAGGGCTTTGCCTTTGGAGATAGTGGAAATGATTTGCGGATGCTTCAATCCGTCACGCACGGTTTCCTTGTCCAAAATGCGACGGCCGAAGCCAAGCGGCATCATCATCAAATTTGTCATCATGGGTATGCAAAAGGAATCTATGAAACACTGAAAACAGTGATGTATAAACATGAGGAGGCACATTCATGAAGAAAATTGGAATTGTTGGAGCAGGGAATATTGCAAAAGCACATGCAAGAGCATTATCAACGATCAAAGGTGCAGAGTTATCAGGTGTCTATGATTTACACGAGTCAGTTGCACAGGGATTCATAAAACAGTACGGCGGACGTGTGTATTCAAGTATCGAAACTTTAGCAGATGCATCCGATGGGTTGATCATTGCATCCCCGAATTTTTGTCACAAAGACCATGCCCTTCAGGCACTAAGAGCAGGACAGCCCATTTTATGTGAAAAGCCGATGGCTGTGTCGCTGAAGGAAGCGAAGGAAATGGTGCAGACAGCCAAACAGTTCCAGGTTCAAGCCAGTATGGGCTTTAACTATCGTTACTTATCCTTTGTGAATATTTTGAAGAACTTGATTGCAAATGGTGAATTAGGCCGGATTTTGACGGTCAGGACTCATTTCAAGAAAAACAGTGCCCTCAGAAGAAAGACATTTTCATGGAGAGACAGCAGTGAGAGTCTTCGCACGAGCGGTGCATTAGGGGATCTGGGCATTCATTTAATTGATATGCTGTGGTACTTATTTGGCAGTGAGATGAAGAAAGAATCACTTAATACCAAGATGCTGACGCATGTAAAGGAAAAAGAAGAGAAAAAGGTACAGGTCGATGATCATACCGAAATTTTCGGTCAGATGGAGAATCAAGTGTTCTTTCACTTGGTCACATCCAAAAGCACGCAGCCCGAGGAATGCGGATTCAGTGTAGAAGTCGTTGGACATGACAAGGTATTCAAATACCATACGAACATGAAAAACGAATATGAGATCAGCGATGGCTTGTGTTTGGAGCGCCATCAAATGCCGCAAACCTTGCTAACAGATCCGCCAAACGAATTTTATGGATGGTCTGATACGTTCCGTGATCAACTGATGCACTGGGTGAATACAGATCCATATCCATCTCATATGAAAGTCGCTGATTTTGTAGACGGGTATCGCGCACAGGCTGCGCTTAATACATGCTTCGAGAGGGAAGAGGCGGTCGAGTCTGCCCGAGCATATTAAAGAGGTGGAGCGGAGGATATCAAAACCCCGCTCCTTTTTAGAGGAAGTGAAAAGATGAAAAAAGTATTTTATTTTGGC
Source organism: Bacillus pumilus (assembly GCF_009937765.1). NCBI lineage: Bacteria > Bacillati > Bacillota > Bacilli > Caryophanales > Bacillaceae > Bacillus > Bacillus pumilus. Next base: position 1,105,077 of record NZ_CP047089.1, read on the forward strand.
TGTGTCTTTTATTTTTTTATTGGGACCATTCATGTGTTTTTTGGCAGCTTAACTCCTTATTTACTGGCTAGTTACGATAAGGGTCCCGGGGAATTATCTTCTTTAATCTTTTTTCAGTTTATTGGTTTTTTGACAGGGGTTCTGTTATCCCCCATCCTTGTGAGGAAAAAAGGCTATGGCGCTGTTCTGACTATGGGTCTTTTGCTGATGATCGGGTCACTTCTGCTTGGGCTTTTGGTGCCGGGCTGGTCAACTCTTGTGCTGGCAGGGTTTTTTCTTGGCAGTGGTGCAGGCAGTCTTGAGACAACAGCAGGAGCGTATGTGATTTCGATGGCAAACAGTGCGAAGCGAATCAGCATCATGGAGGTCTTCTTTGGATTAGGAGCGCTATTATTTCCACTTGTGATTTTACTGACTGTCAACGAACAGACGTGGCACTATGTGTTTTTATTTCAAGTTGGTACACTGACTTTCTTCCTTATGCTTTGGATTGCTTTTATGAACAAATTGCCTCGTGGACAGATGATTTCTCCTTCCAATGGGGTGAAAAAACCGTCCTTACTTGTTGATCGAAACAATCGAATCATTGTGGTGATCATGATTTGCTTTGCCTTTTTCTACGCAGGGATTGAAACGAACTTTGCGAACTTTTTGCCGTCGATCATGCTGGAGAAGGGAGGAGACAATTGGGGTCTCTTTGCAGTCTCCACTTTCTGGACAGCCATTGTCATTGGTAGAACCGTGATTGCGAGAAAAGCAGATCATTTGCACCCGCTGCGTTTTTTAAAGCTAAGTTCAGCACTCATGATTCTGCTGCTCGTGATCTTTGCGCTGACAACACACATCACCGCTCAGCTGCTTCTCATCTTTTTCATCGGCCTGTGTGCAGCTGGTATGTTCCCAATCGCACTGACTGCATCTGCATTAATGATTGAAAATGCCATCGACGAGGCCACGAGTTACTTTATTGCAGCCGCAAGTTTAGGCGGAGCCTGCTTGTCCTTCTTGATCGGCTTTAGTCTTGAATGGGCAGGAGCAGCAAGTGCCATCTTTGTTTTCGCCTTCTTAGCTGTTCTTTTATTTGCAGCTGCAATTCAAATGAATCGTGTGAAGAAAAAAGAAACCGTTCTCCCCAAGCAGTCGGCACTGAAAGCGGATCGATAAGCGAATCCGCTATTTCCTTGAATCCGCCTGAAAAGATGACAAGGACTTGTACTAAACCATAGAACGTTTGAATAATATGTACAAGTCAGCATCAAAAGGAGGACGTCTATGTGGCGGTGTTTTTTGGTTATATCTTTTTAGGGTTGTCACTTTCAGCGCCTGTTGGGCCAGTCAATGCAGCCCAAATTGATAGAGGGATTAAAAGTGGCTTTTGGCATGCGTGGATTTTTGGTGTGGGGGCAATGGCTGCGGATATTGTCTATATGCTCCTCATTTATTTTGGTGTCGCCCAGCTTTTGACTGCACCTCTTGTGAAAACTTTTTTGTGGCTGTTTGGCTTTTTCGTTCTAACCTATACGGGGATTGAAAGTCTGCGTAAAATCAATTTGCAGGAGAGCCCAAAAAAGGATGGTGGAAACACGTCGATTGGTCAGTCGTTCATGACGGGGTTTTTCATTTCTCTTTCCAATCCGCTCAGTATTTTATTTTGGCTGGGCATCTACGGCAGTATTTTGGCCAATACGATCGAAAAGTATGGGGCATCTCAAATGCTGATGTACAGCATGGCTATTTTTATCGGCATGTTGGTCTGGGATTTCAGCATGGCGCTACTGGCTAGTTCGTTTAGACGATATTTAAGTGAACGTGTCTTACACGGTTTATCCGTTCTTGCAGGCTTATCTTTACTTGGTTTCGGCGTTTATTTTGGGTATCAAGGGATCATGGCATTGATTGGGTAGAAAAGCAGACTGACATGTCAGTTGTTCTGCGTAAGCACTGTGGATTGATTATGGACTGGTTGTGTTCATTAGCTACAAAGTCTATCTGTTTAGCTTTTGCTCAGCCTTCATTTATTGGGTGCTCGATTCTGTCTTTTTAATGAAGAACCGATCATAGGGAAGATACAAAAAACGTTCTATTAAAAGAAGCGGCATGGCGTGAAAGACACAGATACATGCTCCATTTGAATGAGAACTTCCACCTCTTGAATGCGCATGGAAAGTCGCTTAGGGACAGTCACCACAGCCTTTTTTTCTCATAGGCTATGGAGAAGACGCTAAAACGAGGTGGAAGGAAATGGCCCAGTTGTATGCAAAAAGTTGCCTTGATCAAAATCTACGATCACTAGAAGAATGGAAGCAGGATGCTTTTACGCTATTTGGAGAGATGGTAGGAGATGAGGCAGATACATTCCCTTGTGTCCCAGGAAGACAGGGATTTTTTCTCGATCATTTACGCTATGGGTTTGTGGGTGATCCAAGAAAAGAGGAAGCTGTTGAAGAATTAGCGCAGCTGCTGAGAGAATATCAAAGCTGTGCGAAAGAAACGGGTCAATATGCTTCATTTATATGCTTTTTTGAAACACCGCAGGATTTAAAGGAAAGTTCACTTGAAGAGCTTGAGCAGCAGTTTTGGTCATTGCTTCAACGACTGCACCAGAAAGATGAAGTGTCGTGGCCTGAGGATATTCCACTAGATACTCATCATCATGAGTGGGAGTATTGCTTTCACGGGGAAGCGTATTTTATTTTATGCTCCACACCGGCTCATAAGCTCAGAAAAAGCCGCCACTTTCCTTATGTCTTAATGGCATTTCAGCCTAGATGGGTGTTTGAGAAATTGAATGGATCGACCAAGTTTGGTCAAAAAATGAGCCAGCTCGTTCGCAAGCGGCTTAAAGCGTATGATGAGGTCGGGGTTCATCCATCATTAAAATGGTATGGTGATCCGACTAATCATGAATGGAAGCAATACTTTCTCCCAGATGAAGAGGCGGAGAAACCTGCCTCCGCCAAATGTCCTTTTACTGCATTAAAAAACATGATGAAATTATGATGCGGTCTGATCCTGCTGCTTCCACTTTTTCCTCATAAATAGCACCATGATGGCTATCACTGCAATGATCCCAAGGCTGATAAAAAAGCCGGGTCGTCCGCTTGCCTCTGTTAAAGTGCCTGAAATGGCGGCTCCAATCAAGAGAAGCGCAAGAAACATTTCGCACGTTTGGCGAGTGGATGGCTTTGATAGTTTTTTACTTGAGAACAGAATGAAGACCCACGTGTACAGAAGGGTAAGACCGGCTGCTGTTGTGAGATGCTCGTAGATGTGTTTGGACAAAAAGAGTGCAAGCAAAATCGACACAAATAATCCAGCAGCCGTTAAAATAATCGAAGGCCAACCGACATGAGATGGGTCTTTTTGTTTAAAACAAGCAGGTGCATCTTGATGCTCCGACATCGTGCCAAGTAGCGTCGTGACTGCATAGAGTGAGGCAACCAATGTCGAAAAGCCGGCAATAATGAAAATGCCATTAAAGATATGAAGAAAGATCGATAAATGAAATGGATCTAATGATGTAATAAATGGACTACTGTTCTCATTAAAGGCTGTTACTGGGACAAGGAGGAGAGCAAGACCAATTGAGACGATATAGATGACCGCTAGAATGATCAGCATGACCCGTCCGGATTTTGCTGCATCCTTCGGGTCTTTTAAATGAACCGCCATCAGCCCCATGACCTCAATTCCCCCAAATGCATAAAACGCATAAATCAATCCATTCCAAAGACCAAGTGCACCGAGCGGCATCCATTCGTGATCTTTGTTTGGCAGGTGCAAGGTCGGCTTATGATCTGTCAGAATGCCGAATAACACCAGCACTGCAAGGATCATAAACAGAAAAATCGCCGCTGTCTTCAGTACCGCAAGGACATTTTCTGTCTTTTGAAAAGAAGAGAGCCCTATGATAATCACGAGCAGGGCAAGAGCAGAATAAATGGCAGAAAACACCCAGAGCGGCACAGATGGAAACCAGTGTCGTGTAAAAAGGGAAATCGCTGTTAACTGACTTCCTGTAATGAGCATTTCTGCGAACCAATACACCCAGCCATTGCTAAACCCTGCCCAGCGTCCATATGCTTTACGAGCATAGGAGCAAAACGACCCTTTATCAGGGTTATCAGCTGTCATCGCAGCCAAATGTTTAAAGACGAGATAGGTCCCAACCGCAGCAAGTAAAAAAGAGATGCAGACGGAAAAACCGGACTTCGTAATGGCAATGCTGGAACCAAGGAAGAAACCAGTGCCAATCGTACAGCCGACTCCGATTAGAGAAAGCTGCCACCAAGATAAAGTTTGTTCTTCTTTCAATGCATGTGCAACACCTTTCTGTTTCAATGACATTAGCTTGTGACCGCCTCTTTTTTTTATACATGATCAAAAGGACGTTTTGGGCATACTGTCAAGGAAAGGAGTGCATGTGATGAACGGAGAATATGTCATTTTACCAAAGGGCAGACTCGGCTTTCGTTTAGGAAAAGGCCAATGTATGCGGGTGGTTGATGTTGAAGGACAGCAAGTAGCAGATGTAATGGCCTATCATGAAAAGGATTTTTATGAAAAATTTGACCAAGGTGCGACAATGGACAGCCTATTTTCGTCAAAGGTAAAAAAAGGCGATAAGCTTTATTCTAACTTATACAAACCGATGTTTACGGTCATTGAAGACACAGTCGAATGCCATGATTTATACATGCCCGCCTGCCGGCAAGAAATGTATCAGCTTTTATATGGACGGACGCATTTAGAGGTCATGCATACATGCTACGATAATTTGCGGAATGCCTTTGAACCATTTGGGATTCCGAAGGAGGATATGTACTATCCTTTTAATGCCTTTATGAATACAGTCATTGATGAAAAAGGAAAGCTGTCTGTGGAGCTGCCAAAATCTCTTCCCGGTGATTACATTCGTCTGCGAGCCGAAATGGACCTCATTGTGGCCGTATCCGCATGTCCTGCTGATATTGGAAAGTGTAATGGCGCAAGCTGTACATCGATACGGGTTGAAATTGATTGAAAAAGAAAAGGGCCAGTCCGTATAGACATGGTCTTTTTCATTTGTGAATGTTTGATCATGAATGAAATAGGGGAACGTTTAACAAAATGTTCTTCCTGAAAACATGATATAATGGAGATTCAAAAAACGTTGTCAAATCAATGAATTCAGAGTAAAACCTGTTCTCTTCATGTAGAGGATGCTTAGGAGGAAAAGTGTATGAGTTTGCAGAAAAAAATCAGCCAAGAGTTGCATGTGCAGCCCTCAATTGACCCGAAGCAGGAGATCGAAAAACGGGTTGGATTTTTAAAGGACTACTTGAAAAAAACCGGTGCGAAAGGATTCGTCCTCGGCATTAGCGGCGGGCAGGATTCAACGCTCGCTGGCCGTCTTGCACAGCTCGCTGCATCTGAACTGCGTCAAGAAGGAAAAGAAGATGCCGTCTTTATTGCGGTGCGTCTCCCGCATGGCGTGCAGCAGGATGAAGATGATGCACAGCTCGCTTTATCATTTATTCAGCCGGACAAGTCGTGGAAATATGATATTGCGCCTGCCGTGACGGCATTCAGTGAACAATATCAAAAAGACACAGGCGGACCGTTGTCTGACTTTAATAAAGGGAATGTCAAAGCACGCATGAGAATGATCGCGCAATATGCTGTCGGAGGAGAAGAAGGATTACTTGTCATTGGTACAGATCATGCAGCCGAAGCTGTCACTGGGTTCTTCACGAAGTATGGTGACGGCGGTGCAGACGTTCTCCCGCTCACAGGTCTGACGAAACGCCAAGGACGGACACTGCTAGAAGCGCTGCAAGCACCAGAGCGCCTATACTTAAAGAAACCGACAGCCGATCTGCTTGATGACAAACCTCAGCAAACGGATGAAACAGAACTAGGCATTACGTACAATGAAATTGATGATTACTTAGAAGGTAAGCCCGTGTCAGAACAAGCAGTAGAAGCGATTGAAAAGCGCTATGTTCAATCAGAGCATAAACGTCAAGTACCCGCTTCTATGTTTGATGACTGGTGGAAATAAGAAAGAGGCCTCTCCAGTGAAGGAGAGGTTTTTAACTGTATATTTTTAAGATTGCCTATCTTTTCGCGCTCCATTTATCATATAATAGAAACATTATGTAGCATTCCTTGTCGTAAGGAGGACGTGTCACGATCATGAAAATCAATAGAGAAATCCCTGTAAGACAACGGAATATTGTTCTCATTGGCTTTATGGGTGTTGGGAAAACAACCATTGGGCAGCTGGTTGCTAAAAAGCTATATCGAGATTTTATTGATGTCGATCAGGAGATTGAGAAAAAATACAACATGACGATTCCAGAGATGTTTCAGCAAAAAGGAGAAGCATTCTTCAGACAGGCTGAAAAGGATTATATCGTCGATTTATGTGAACATACACAGCTAAAGATCGTCTCACTTGGAGGCGGTGCATTCAAACAGGAAGAAATCAAACGCGCCTGCTTGAAACATTGTACGGTTCTTTTCCTTGACCTATCTTGGGAGAATTGGAAGCAGCGGCTTGATATTTTAATTGAAAATCGTCCTGTTCTTCACAACCGGACGCTTGATGAAATGAAAGAGCTGTTTGAAGAACGCCGGGAGATTTATTCTCTTCATAACTCCAGAGTGGAAACAGATCATTTAGAGGCTGAGGAAGTTGCCAATTATATTGTGGACACACTCAAGCTTGGCTGGGATTTATATTCGAAATAAAAAAAGTCTACCGTTGAGGGTAGACTTTTTTTATTGATACCTTTTTCTTCGTAGATATGATGATGTTTTGGCAGTAAAATTTATTTATCCTTTTTCTGGTGTGTGGTTGGTTGGAAAAAGTGATCATGCATCATCAATCAAATCATGATGATGAGGTTTATTGGTTGATGTGACAAACAAAATATATCTCTCATTTTCTTTTTTGAAAAAATTAAATAGTACCTAAAATTCTATAATAGTATTTTGAATTATTATAATTTTTAAAAAATAAAGTTGACATCTTTCACATTATCATTCTATGATAGTTTACGTAAACGCTTACCGTAAACGTTTACTATAACGAATGGGGAGGAATTTGTTTATGAAAAATAAAGAAAAATGGAGCGGTGTATTCCCGGCTGTCTTAATTCCTTTTAAAGATGACTATTCAATTGATGAACCTGCTTTTCGTAAGCTTGTCCGTTGGGTGGCAGATCACAAAGGCATTAACGGGATCGTTGTCAATGGACATACTGGCGAGATTATGACTTTACTGCCACATGAACGAGCTGAAGCAGTGCGTATTGCAGCCGACGAATTAAAAGGGGAAGTACCTGTCATTTCCGGGGTTTCTGCTGAAGGGACAATTGAAGCAATCCAACATGCAAAAGCTGTTGAAGAAGCTGGTGGAGAAGGTATACTTCTCATGCCACCACATTCATGGCTAAGATTTGGTATGCAGCCTGAGTCACCTGTCCAATTCTTTAAAGATGTTGCAGAAGCGATTGATATTTCAATCATCGTTCATCAATATCCAACATGGACAAAAACCTCATATACAACCAGTCAATTACTAGAAATGTCTGAGATTGAGAACGTTGTTTCGTTTAAAATTGGTCAAAGAGACATGGCACAATACGAGGTCGATGTACGGGCATTGAAAAAACATGCACCAGATGTATCGTTACTCACATGTCATGATGAATATTTATTACCAACATTGGTTCAAGGCATTGATGGAGCACTTGTAGGTTTCGGCTGTTTCGTGCCAGATTTGATCGCTGAACTTGTGAAATGTGTGGAAGAAAAAGACCTTGTAGCGGCCAATAAAGTTTACGATAGAATCTTTGAATTAAAGCATGCTGTGTATAAAATGGATGAACCTTCATCTACTTCTCATCTGCGCATGAAAGAAGCGATGTATCAGCGAGGTTTGATCAGTAGTTCGCTTGCTAGGAAGCCGGTATTACCTTTAACTGACGAGGAAAAAGAAGAAATTCGCCAAGGCCTTCAAAGTGTTGGTTTGCTTAAGGAAAACGTCGGTAGATAACAGACCTTTGATTTCATGATGAAGGTGAGTCAGGTTATAATAGTGTATAAAACAACAGACTCCCGGAGGTATGAAATGTGTCAGTAAGTATTAAAGATGTCGCATTGAAAGCTGGAGTGTCTATCGCCTCTGTTTCCCGAGTATTAAGTGGTAAACCAGGAGTAGGTGCTCAAACGGCTGAAAGAATCAAACAAGTGATTGATGAGTTAGACTATCGCCCTAATTTAGGAGCCAGAGGGCTCGTTAAAAGAAAGACTGGGAATATAGCGGTCGTGGTTCCGCGTGGTTCATATATTTTGAATAATCCATTTTTTTCGACGATTTTAGATGGTATAGCGAAAGAGTTAGATGAAACTGAATTCAATATGTTGATGTCATTTACATCTGTGCAGCAGCAGCGATTACTTGAAACACAAGCTGTAGATGGTGCCATTTTATTTTCTCCAAGAAATGAAGAATTGAGCATGGATTGGTTAAAAAGTTTAGCTATTCCCATTATTGTGGTTGGAAGTTACTTAGAGGATTCTCCTTTCCCATGTGTCAGACCAGATGATGAAGAAGGTGTGTGTCAATCTGTAACGGCCTTATTTGAGAAAGGTCATCGAACCATTGGGCTGGTCAATGGTCCAATGAGTTCGATGCATAGTGTGAGGTATTACAATGGATATGAGCGCACACTGAAACATTTAGGATTAACAATGAACAAAGAACTTGTATTTGAGCTAGATGAATTTGATGGGGGAAAAGTAGTAGAAGTGGTTTCTCAATTTCTTCAAGGAAACCAGCACATGACTGGAGTTGTTTGCTCTTCAGATTTTTTGGCGATGGGGGTCATGAAAGCTGCAGATCATGCAAATGTGTCTATACCTCATGACTTGTCAGTCGTTGGTGCCGATGATGTGCCCATTGCAAGTTTTCTAACCCCTTCTTTATCTTCAGTTCATGTTGATTTAGTTGGGATGGGGAGAAAAGCTGTTTCTTTACTAACACAGGTATTAGATGGAGATCAGTTAGAGGAAATGGAGCATATCTTCCCTATGTACTATATAGATCGGGGCACCACGGGAACGCCAAAAAAGAAATGATAGATGCTGAAAACTCATATGAACGCTTTAGAATGTCTTTTGATTGTAAATGTAAGCGATTTCTTTAGCGCTCTTCAGCATGTACTTTTGCATCATTTCCTCTAATAAGGAGGAGATATCATGACGTTAGAAGTCAGCGGAAATTCAAATTCTCATGATGGACAAGTTGTTGATAGAGCTTCACAACTATTGACGAGAATGGAAAGTGTACCTTTTTCTAGATGGCATTTAAAACCTCGTATCATTATGGGATCTGCCACCTTTTTTGATGCTTTTGATGCTCTGTCTTTAGCGTTTGTACTCCCAGTTCTCATCGGCATGTGGAGTTTATCACCTGCTCAAATTGGTCTTCTTATTGGGTCTGGTTATATAGGACAAGCGATTGGTGCCATTTTCTTTGGGTGGTTAGCAGAAAGGCGTGGCCGCGTTTTTAGTGCAAAGTGGACTGTACTCCTCATGTCCGTCATGAGTATTGCATGTGTGTTTTCAGGTAATTTTATGGCACTGTTTATTTTTCGTTTTATACAAGGCATTGGGGTAGGAGGAGAGGTGCCGGTAGCAGCCTCATATATCAATGAATTGTCCCGTGCTCAAGGGAGAGGCAGATTTTTTATGCTGTATGAGATGATTTTTCCTTTAGGTTTAATGATCTCAGCTCAAATCGGAGCATTTGTTGTACCTAGCTTTGGGTGGAAGTGGATGTTTTTGATTGGGGGCATCGGAGGACTCATCGTCTTTGTATTCTTTTTTATGTTACGTGAATCTCCAAGGTGGTTGATTTCGAAAGGCAGATTTGATGAAGCCGAAAGAATTATTGAAGAAATTGAAGCTAGTACTGACAAACGAATGCCTGTAGCAAAGCAAGTATCTAGCAGTACTGAAAAGGGCGACTGGAAAGAGCTTTTTTCAACTTTCTACCGTAAAAGAACATTGATCGTATGGGGACTATGGTTTTCTGCCTACTTTGTATCGAATGGTTTAAATAACTGGTTACCAAGTCTTTATAATACGGTTTACAATTTGCCAGTTGGAGATTCATTAAGGGCAGCCTCTCTGACAAATATTTTACAGACCGTCGGTGTATTCGCTTGTGCATTTTTAATTGATAAAGTAGGACGAAAGCGCTGGGCAACCATTGCATTTATCGTAACAGGAGCTTTATTAACTGCTTTATGGATCAGCGGAGCGAGTTCTCCAGAAAGTGTGATCTATTTAGGGTCTGCTGCTTACGGAATGATGGGGACGATTACAGTTCTTCTCTATTTATATACACCTGAAATTTATCCAACACGTATGAGGGTAATTGGAACGGCATTTGCTACAGCTTGGCTTAGGCTGGCCTCAGCGATCGCTCCTATTATGATAGGCTTTATTTTAGAGGTAAGCGGTGTTTCAACTATTTTTATTCTTTTCGCAAGTGTGACTGTAGTGGGAGCAATTCTTGCTTTTAAAATGATCGAAACGCGCGAGAAAGTATTAGAGGATATTGCACCGTGATTGACGCACGCAGTGAAGAACTTATTCTAAAGAGGGTAGGTTCTTTTTTATTCAGAGGATCTACGTACATTTTTTTGAAATGCCTAACCTATCTCCGTTCATGTATCATATAATAGAAACATGATCACGAACATGAAAAGCAATATCTGAGAGACAGTGAAGCTGTATATTCGAAATAAAAAGTCTACCGATGAAGGTAGACTTTTTCTATCAGTTTAATTCTTGATTCCTCGAATGAGTGCAGCTTTTAAGCAGAAAGAAATAGGGTGCTGCTGTGCATCGAATTGAAGCTGAAAGAGCTGCTTTGTATCAAGGGCTGCGGCTTGAAGATGGGTAACGATCTCCTCTTGAACATTCTCTGGTGTGCGTCCGCGTGTGATCCAGTCCTGATAATCAATTTGTAGATCCCAGTAACGAATCTCTTTTTGAGTCAGTTGGTTGGAAGCGAAAAGCTCTTCCCATTCTGATAAAGAGCTTTCTCGCACATGAGAAGGATCTCTGAGTCTATTTAGATGATTAATGAATGAATCCTGTACCGCATTCTCAGGTGCATAATGATCGACGAGCAGAAATGCACCGCCTTTTTTTAAGACTCGGCTGATTTCAGACATGGCTGCGGGAAGGTTTGGAAAGTGGTGAGCGGCAAACCGGCACGTCACGATGTCAAATGATTCATCAGCGAATGTCAATGTTTCTGCGGCTGCCCGTTCAAAAGTAATATGCTTCAGCTGACGTTCTTTTGCAAGTGCTGATGCAACCTCGATCATTTTTTGCGTGACATCAATGCCGATTCCTTTAGAAATGATGTCTGAAAAGGAAAAAACGGTATGTCCAGCTCCGCAACCGATATCAAGTAAATGCTCGTGTCCCTTCGTGTTTGCTGCCGCTTTTATCCATTCCAACTCTTCTCCGGCTGCAAATATAGGTGAATCGCGATAGTTCTCAGCATTTTGTGAGAATTGGTTTTCGGCTTTAGCATATGGATTCATTTTTTTCTCCCCCTTATGTTGTCTCTTTATCGTAAAATTCCTTTTGGTATTTGTCTAAGACCTAAAAGATATGACATGAATAGTTAAAACCTATGAGGTGATGAAAGTGGATATACGAATGATGGAATATGTTATGGAAGTGTATCGGCAGAAAAGTTTTACAAAAGCAGCAGAAGAGCTTCACATTGCACAGCCTTCTTTAAGCCAACAAATAAAGAAGCTAGAAGAGGAATTAGACACACCCCTATTTATTCGAAAGTATGGACAAGTCACACCCACACCTCAAGGGAGTCGGTTCATTAAAAGGGCTGAGAGCATTTTGAAGGAAAAAGATGATTTGTTGCGAGAGATGGGAGAAGCAGCTTATGAGGTGGGGAAAGAGCTGAACATTGGAGCGCCAGCCGTCACAGGGGGATATGTCTTGCCCAGTTTACTAAAAACTTTTTGTCAAACGTATCCTCATGTTCACGTTCGACTAATAGAAGAATCACCTCGTGAGCTAGAAAAACTTCTATTGGCTGGTCAGTTGGATTTGGCTATTTTATCTATGCCGGTCGAGCATGAATCATTGAAAACGAAACACATGCTGACAGAGCCGCTTCTTCTTGCAGTTCCGCCATCTGCTCAACCTTGGTTACAGGCGGAATTGAACGATATCATCCATCAAAGAGATCAGAAAGGGACTGTTCCGTTTCGCCTTTTGGAAGACGCCTCATTTATTATGCTGAAAGAGGGATATGGCTTCCGGCAAGTGGTCACAGAACTCTGTCATCATCATGGCTTTCAGCCGAAGATAACCTTTGAAACAAGTCATATTCAAACAGCGCAGGCATTGGTCAAAAATGGGCTAGGTGTGACAGTTGTGCCGAAAATGGTGGCACAAGAGGAAAGGAACGAAGTCACTTATTTGAAAATTGATTCAAGTCCAACCCGCACACTTGTGTTTGCATATGTGGAAGAAAGGTATTTAACGAAAGCCGCTCAAGCACTAATGGACCTTTATCAAAATCAGGAAAATACTTAAACAAACGTTTAATTAAATGCAAAAAGCAGGGGGGCACCCTGCTTTCTAATAAATATCCAGACGCTGATCTGTCATCACAGGAATCTGCTGTCTCACTTCATCCACTAGCTGGAGATCAATGTCCCCATAATAAATATCTTCCTCATGGTTTGTTTCAAGTAAAATACGGCCAAGTGGATCAATCACCATGGAATGACCAGGGAATTCAGTGTCTCTGCTTGTGCCTGTTCTGTTAACAGCAATCATAAAGGACTGATTTTCAATCGCTCTTGCGATGAGCAAGCTGCGCCAATGATCCACTCTTGCTGACGGCCATTGCGCCGTATTGATAAGCACCTTTGCCCCTTTGTTGACAAGTGTTCTAGAAAGCTGCGGAAAGCGAAGGTCGTAGCAGATCATCGCACCGATCTTCACATCCTCATCATAGTCAAATAAACAAAGTTGATCACCAGCGGTTAAATAGTTGTGCTCATCCATTAAGCGGAATAAGTGAATTTTATCATAATCAACTAAAAGCTCACCTTGGCGGTTAAAGATATACATTGTGTTGGTGATCTTCTCATCTTCTGTGCGCTTGTTCAATACACTTCCGGCGATAAGAATCACTTGGTGCTTATGGGCAAAGGAAGAGAAAAGTTGTTTTGTGCGTTCACCGTTTACATCCGCAAGCTGATCGGCTTGTTCAAGAGCGTAACCGGTATTCCACATTTCGGGTAAAATGATCAGATCAGGCTGCTGGCGGATCGCTTCTTCTAAAAATGCTTCTGCTTTTTGAAAGTTTACATCAGGTTCACCGATTTGTACGTCCATTTGGACAAGGGCGATTTTCATACAATTTCCTCCTTTATTCAATGATTGTGAATGTGAAATCCATGAATGGATCTGTCGATTTGTTTTTGTCTAAGAATCTCTAGTTTTCAAGCCAGTTTCTTTATCATAAAGGTTTCAATCTTCTTTGCCAATAGAAATGTCAGAAGGTTTTGTCTTTTGTGGTGAAAATGGCTTTCTTCGTCAAGAAAACAGTGATATGATACACACAACTAATAAAACAAAGGGGGATAGTAGGATATGCAATTGTTTGATTTACCATTAGATGATCTCAAAAAGTATAAACCGAAGAAAACAGCACGTCCTGATTTCTCAGACTTTTGGAAGGCGTCGCTTGAAGAACTGAACCAAGTGGAGGCAGAGCTAGCACTTGAACCTTATGATTATCCAGTAAAGGGAGTGAAGGTGTATCGCCTGACGTATCAAAGCTTTGGACATTCTCGAATTGAAGGTTGGTATGCAGTACCAGATCAAGCAGGTCTACACCCAGCACTCGTACATTTTCACGGCTATAATGCCAGCTATGACGGCGGCATTCATGACATTGTCAATTGGGCACTGCATGGCTATGCGACGTTTGGTATGCTCGTCCGAGGTCAGGGCGGCAGTGAAGATAAGACAGTGACACCAGGCGGGCAGGCTCTGGGGTGGATGACAAAGGGCATTTTATCGAAAGAGACCTACTATTATCGAGGTGTTTATTTAGATGCGGTTCGAGCACTTGACGTGATTCAGTCTTTCCCAGAAGTGGATGAACACCGGATTGGCGTGGTGGGCGGAAGCCAGGGTGGTGCACTAGCGGTTGCAGCTGCAGCACTTTCAGACATTCCAAAGGTCGTCGTGGCAGATTATCCGTACTTATCGAATTTCGAACGTGCAGTAGATGTGGCATTGGAGCAGCCTTATTTAGAAATCAATTCATACTTTCGCAGAAACAGCGATCCAGCAGTGGAAGAAAAGGCATTTGAAACGTTAAGTTATTTTGATTTGATCAATTTAGCCGGATGGGTGAACCAGCCCACATTAATGGCCATCGGTTTGATCGATCAAATTACCCCGCCATCTACTGTGTTTGCAGTATACAACCATTTAGAAACAGATAAAGATTTAAAAGTGTATCGCTACTTTGGACACGAGTACATCTCGGCTTTTCAAACAGAGAAGCTTGCCTTCTTACAAAAGCATTTAACGAATTAAAAGAAAAGAGGCCGCTCGCTAGGAGGGCTTCTTTCAGGTTGTTGACAAAGGGCTAAAATGATCTTTATTTTAGCCCTTTATCTTCTTTTCAGCGTGATAGAAAACCTTTGAAGTCTAGGAAGGACGAGCATCGGAGCGGAGCGAATTTGACATTCGTGAGCACCGAAGCGCAGACCTGACAACGAATGCGAGGGTTTGTCTACACGCTGAAAGAGGCAGCTCTAGGAGGGCCTCTTTTTTAATAGCTCGTATTCTGTCTCGTTTTTTCATCAGGCACTAACGCGGTGATAATGAGAGCAAGGGCAGTGATGATATGAAGAATGAATCCGAGAATCGGAATCCATGCAAGGCAGGATGTGACAATTCCGATGATGCTTCCAATCATTGGTCCCTGGTCTCGCTTCGATAAGACGAGTGTGATAATATGCAGAATAAGCATGACCATAAGCGGTGAATAGCCATTGCTAATAACGAATAGGCCTCCGATCACAGGGATGGCAAGGCAAGCTTCAAAAATCCCAGTGATCCATTTCATAATGCGAGATATAGACATCAGATCCAACTCCTTTTTCATATATGTCTTATTGGTATTTTCCCAAAACGTGAAGAAGTCATGCAGAATTCTTTAGAAAGAGTTGATGGACGCTTGAGAGAGAGAATTAAGGAAGAGCTAAAAATCATCGAAGAAACGTATGACGTAAAGATTTGTCTTGCCGTCGAATCAGGCAGTAGGGCATGGGGATTTCCCTCGACCGATAGTGATTATGATGTTCGTTTTTTATATGTTCCCCGGAAAGAATGGTATTGGGCGATGGAAGAGCAGCGGGATGTCATTGAACGACCGATTGATGACATGCTTGATATCAGCGGCTGGGAGCTGAGAAAGGCACTTCGTTTATTCAATAAATCAAATCCATCCATTATGGAATGGCTGTCTTCTGATATCATCTATGCTGAATCTTTCTCTTTGGCAAAGAAGCTAAGAGAATTAAAGGACCGAGCGTTTTACCCTGCGGCTTTGATGTATCATTACCTCAATATGGCGAGGCGGAATGAGAGCCGGCATTTACGAGGAGAGCAGGTGCGAATCAAGAAGTATTTCTATGTACTTCGTCCGCTTCTTGCCTGTCAGTGGATTGAACGTTACCGAACAGTTCCACCAATGGACTTTCATGAATTGCTCAAGGATCTAGTGGAGGAAGGCCCGCTTTTAACAGAAATTCACGAACTGCTCAAACGTAAAATGGACGGAGAAGAAATGGATGTAGAGAACCGTCTCGCTCATGTCCATCCATTTATCGACAAAGAACTAGTGCGTTTTGATGAATTGGTGAAAAGCTACAATCAGCCGAAAGACAATCTGATGCAAGAATTAAATGAGCTTTTGCAGTCTACCCTTGATGAGGTGTGGACGTAGGAGGAAAGAGCCAGCCGGATAGCGGCAGGCTCTTTTTTATCTCTTATTGTGATAAAACCACAAAAAAAGTCAGAATTTTTGTCATCTTCAAATATTGTAGCGGACAGCTAATGAGCCTTACAATAAAGACATAGCTTACAAAGAGTGGGAGGTGCCCTTTATGGAGTCGGTCACAAGAAATTTCTTCTTGTTTTTGTCAAAGAGCAGTCTCTTGAACCATATAGCTCGTAATTGGGGAAGTGCTGTTGCATCTAAGAAAATCATCGGTGGGAAAGATTTTGAGAGCGCTATCTCTGTCATTAAACGATTAAATGATCAAGGAATGGCTGTTACAGTCGATCACCTTGGTGAGTTTGTCACAAAGGCAGAGATTGCAAATGAGCGAACGGATGAGTGTATTCAAACCATTCAGCGGATTGCAGAGGCCAAGCTCAATTCCCACGTGTCACTCAAAATGACATCACTCGGCCTGGATATTGACGATGACCTTGTGTATCGCAATATGAAACGTATTTTAGATACGGCAGAAAAACACCGTATCATGGTGACAATCGATATGGAGGATGAACAGCGCTGTCAAAAAACGCTGGACATTTTTAAAGAGATGAAATCTCAATATGAGTATGTCAGTACGGTCCTGCAGGCGTATTTGTACAGAACAGAAAAGGATCTTGATGACCTCAATGAGCTGCAACCATTTTTACGACTTGTAAAGGGTGCCTATAAGGAATCCGCCGAAGTGGCGTATCCAAACAAAAAAGACGTTGATCAGAATTACAAGAAACTGATCGAAAAGCAATTACTCACAGGGAACTATACAGCCATTGCGACACATGACGATCAAATGATCGAGTTCACGAAAAATATTGTGAAAAAACACAATATACCGACAAGTCAGTTCGAATTTCAAATGCTGTATGGTATGAGATCAGAAACGCAGCAGGCACTTGTGAAGGAAGGCTATCAAATGAGGGTCTACACACCGTATGGACGAGAGTGGTATGGCTACTACATGAGACGTCTTGCAGAACGGCCGGCAAACATTGCCTTTGCTTTAAAAGGAATGACGAAAAAATAATTTGAAACGGGAGCGTGACAAAGATGACAACACCTTACAAACATGAACCATTCACGGATTTTAGCCAAGAAGAAAACCGCAAAGCGTTTGAACAAGCATTAGCAAAGGTAACAGAAACACTGGGTCAAACCTATCCGCTCGTGATTAATGGAGAAAGAATCGAAACGAAAGACCAAATTGTCTCGATCAATCCAGCGAAAAAGGATGAAGTTGTTGGAACGGTATCAAAGGCCGGAAAAGAAGAGGCAGAACAAGCGGTTCAGGCTGCGGCGAAAGCATTTGAAACTTGGCGCTACACGTCTCCAGAAGAAAGAGCCAGCGTTATTTTCCGTGCTGCGGCAAGCATTCGCCGTAAAAAGCATGAGTATTCAGCCCTTCTTGTTAAAGAAGCAGGTAAGCCTTGGAATGAAGCGGACGCAGATACAGCAGAAGCGATCGACTTCCTTGAATATTATGCTCGTCAAATGCTGGAGCTGGCGAAAGGCAAACCAGTGAACAGCCGTGAAGGAGAACACAATCAATACGTATACACCCCAACTGGCGTGACACTCGTCATTCCGCCGTGGAACTTCTTGTTTGCCATTATGGCAGGAACAACAGTAGCACCAATCGTTACAGGGAATACAGTTGTCTTAAAACCTGCAAGTGCAACTCCTGTCATTGCGGCACGTTTTGTGGAAGAGCTTGAGCAGGCAGGTCTTCCAAAGGGTGTGGTGAACTTTGTACCAGGAAGCGGAGCTGAAGTTGGAGATTACTTAGTCGATCACCCGAAAACAAGCCTCATTACATTCACTGGATCAAGAGAAGTAGGGACACGTATCTTTGAACGCGCAGCTAAAGTACAGCCAGGTCAGCAGCATTTAAAGCGTGTCATTGCTGAAATGGGCGGTAAGGATACAGTGGTTGTAGATGAGGATGCAGACGTCGAATTAGCGGCTAATGCTATTTTCACATCAGCCTTCGGTTTTTCAGGTCAGAAATGTTCAGCTGGATCTCGGGCTGTCGTCCACGAGAAGCTGTATGACCAAGTGATCGAGCGAGTGAAGGAAATCACAGAAACGAAAACAACAGCGAACCCTCTTTCCGCGGATGTCTATATGGGACCTGTCATTGATCAAGCGTCCTTTGACAAGATCACAGATTATATCGAAGTGGGTAAGCAGGAAGGCCGCTTAGTCACTGGTGGAACGAGTGATGATTCGGAAGGATACTTCATTCACCCAACCGTTTTTGCAGATCTTGAGCCAACATCTCGCTTGATGCAAGAAGAAATCTTTGGACCTGTCTTGGCCTTCTCGAAAGTGTCTAGCTTTGATGAGGCACTTGAAGTAGCCAACAACACGGAATATGGTTTGACAGGTGCTGTCATTACCAATAATCGGGACCATATCAATCGTGCGAAGCAGGAGTTCCATGTAGGGAATCTCTACTTTAACCGTAACTGCACAGGAGCCATCGTAGGATACCACCCATTCGGCGGATTCAAAATGTCAGGAACCGATTCAAAAGCAGGCGGTCCAGATTACCTAGCTCTACACATGCAGGCAAAAACGATTAGTGAAATGTTTTAAGTTGGAAAAGCATGAACCTGTACACACGGGTTCATGCTTTTTTGCTTGTCTACGACTTTGTTTCTATGCAAATCTGTCCGGAAAGAAGTATGATAAATGTATTACTTAATCAGGGAGCAATCGGGATGGAAGAGATATTAGAAAAGCTTCACACATTTTTTGATGTCGATAAGTTAATTGCATTTATTAGCGGGTATTTAAAAAAACCAGTCATTTTAGAAAGCACAGAGTGCCAGCTCCTTGCTTATAACTCTTACAGCATTCAGCAGTTTGACCCAGTCAATCAGCAAACGATTTTCTCAAAAGAATGTCCAGGGTCTGTTGTCGATTGGTTAAAGAAAACAGGGGTCATCGAGCGGCTTCACAAGGAGTCAAAGCCTTTTTATGTGAGCGGTCATGACGAGCTCGGGTTTAATCGGCGGGTGGCTGTGAGCGCCAAGCATAAACAAGAGGTTGTCGGCTTTATTTGGGTGCAGGACATTGAGGATTCCCTCTCGCAGGAGGAGCTGCAATTTTTGCACGAAGCTTCCTTTCAAGTGGGAAAAGTGATTTATAAGAATAAGAAACAGCTGGAGAAAAAGGAAGGCAAGATTGAAGAGTTTTTCAAAAAGGTCATGGATGATCATTTTTATACAGAAGAAGAACTGAAGTGGGAGGCTGAGAATTTAAGCATCCCGCTGCCAGCTGTATTTACTGTCATGGTCGTACACGCTGCCGATAACAAAAGTGAGACGGCAGAAGATGTGAAGGACGTCATCCGGACGTATTTGCAGCTAGAAGACAAGGTGAATCACGTATACTCCGTTCAAGCCGACATTGTGGTGATATTGGGCAGTTTGTCAGACCGGCACTCACCGAAAGCGACTGCGGCTGACGTCATCGCTCATCTGCAATCGAAAGCGCATGCCCATCCTTCTCCCTTGTATATTGGGATGGGAAGAGAGTATCGGGATGTCATGAAAATGAGTACAAGTCGATTTGAAGCGATAGAGGTCGTGAAGGCTGTGAAAATTGTGGGAGGACAAGAGCTGATTCCATATGATTACGAAAATCTAGGGGTTTTCCGGTTCTTAGACTCGATTTACAGCCATCAAAAAAAGAAAAATGATTTCAATCCAGATTTGTTACGTTTGAAAGAAAAAGACCGTGACAGCCAAACCTCATTTTTAAAAACGCTGGAAGTCTACTTATTAAATAACTGCAAGCTAAAGCCAGCCGCAGAGCAGTTGTTTATTCATCAAAATACATTAAACTATCGAATGAAACAAATCTTTGAGATGACCTCAATCGATTTAAGTCACTTCAGCCAGCGATGTGAGTTATTTATTGAATTAATGCTAATGAAAAAAGATCAATAGTCATCGAATCCGCAGGTGCCCGGAATCACCTGCGGGTTTTCATGTGAAAATGGCATACAACGGCCTTGTTTCGTTGTATGATAGATAAGGATTTTATGAGAGAGTGAAAGGGGGACCACCTTTGGGAGCAGTCACCTTGGCCATTTTGATTTTCATCCTGACCCTCGTCCTCGTCATTTGGCAGCCCGGACGTTTAACCATTGGATGGTCAGCATGTGGAGGCGCCATTCTTGCACTTGCTTTTGGTGTCGTTCATCTGGGCGATGTGTGGGAAGTGACGCAAATAGTATGGAACGCAACATTTGCGTTTATTGGCATTATTATGATTTCGTTAATTTTAGATGAAATCGGCTTTTTTGAATGGGCTGCACTGCATATGGCAAAAGCTGCAAAAGGGAACGGTGTCCGCATGTTTATTTATTTAACATTGCTTGGCGCTGTCGTGGCTGCTTTTTTTGCGAATGATGGAGCAGCACTGATTTTGACCCCGATCGTCTTGTCTGTAGTGAGAGCGTTAAACCTAGATGAGCGGATGATCCTGCCTTTTGTGATGGCGAGCGGCTTTATTGCAGATACAACCTCTTTGCCATTTGTCATTAGTAACTTGGTCAATATCGTATCAGCCGACTATTTTCATATTGGGTTTCTAGAATATACAGCAAACATGTTCGTACCAAACCTTGTGTCGCTTGGAGCGAGCATGCTAGTGCTTTATGTGTTTTACCGAAAGCTTATTCCAAAAACATACGATCTGTCACAAGCGAAGGAACCGGCTTCAGCGATCCGGGACATCCGCATGTTCCGCTTGTCTTGGTATGTGCTTGGCTGTCTGCTTGTCGGTTATTTTGGAGGGGAACTCATTGGGATTCCAGTATCCATCATTGTGGGCGGTATTGCCCTTGTTTTCTTGTGGCTGGCAAGAAGAAGTCCGCAAGTGGCGACAAAACGTGTCATAAAAGAAGCACCGTGGTCGATTGTCTTTTTCTCAATTGGCATGTATGTCGTCGTATATGGACTGAAGAATGTCGGTCTCACAGAAATATTGGCGGCATGGATCGAACAAGGAGCAACGCATGGCTTGCTTGCGGGAACGATGTTTATGGGCGTGCTTGCCGCAGTGCTGTCCTCTGTCATGAACAATCTGCCTACTGTGTTAATTGATGCGATTGCAATCGGACATACAGACACAGCAGGCGTCATGAGAGACGGGCTGATTTATGCCAATGTCATCGGCTCAAACCTTGGTCCGAAAATGACCCCAATCGGCTCATTGGCGACATTGCTGTGGCTTCATGTTCTTAAGAAAAAAGGCGTCCATATCTCTTGGGGGGCATACATGAAAGCCGGAATCATCCTCACCATCCCGACCTTGATCCTTACTTTATTGGGGTTATATGTGTGGTTATGGCTGATACATTAAAGCTGAATATAAAAAAGAGCAGGTCGCTTGGATCTGCTCTTTTTTTGTTACAGATATTTGGCATAGCGTTTTTCTAAAAAGTCCTGAAGCAATGAGACTACACTACAAATGCCCCAGTAAATGAGGGCGACCAAAATATACATCGTCATATAATCGAATTCGCGCCCACCTACGATTTTTGCTTGCTGGAACAGCTCGGGTACAGTAATCATTGCAGCCAGTGAGGAGGCTTTGATTAAATCGAGCATGACATTGGCTAGTGGCGGTAGTGCGATGCGAACGGATTGAGGCAAAATGACACCACGCATCGTTTGCCAATAGCTGAGACCTAGTGACTTGGCAGCTTCTACCTGTCCACTCGGCACAGAGGAGAGAGCCGCTCGATTGATTTCTGCAATATAGGCAGCGCTATTGAAGCTAAATCCAATAATGGCAGCAGTGACCGCTGTAAACTCAATCCCGATATAGGGGAATCCAAAATAAAGAATAAACAAAATTACTAGAATGGGCACGCCGCGCATGAATGAGATATACAGCCGTGCAGGCAGCCAAAGCATCCACGTATTCGCCATTCTGGCAAGCGCAATAAAAAAGCCAAGAATGGTACCAAAAAACATGCTCACAAAGGAAATGAGCAGCGTCAGCCAAATGCCTTTCATGACAAATGGAAATGACGCCTTTGCCAGTGCAGGATTAAATATATATTCTAAATGAATATCTCCCACGCTTTCGGCTCCTTATTTCGAAATGTCGACATCTTCGACATCAGCATCTATTTTCTTTGAGACGTCTGCATGATTAAAGAATTTTTCGGAAATCTTTTTCATAGTTCCGTCTTTTTTCATGTCCTTTAAGACACCATTTAATTCTTTTTGAAGCTCTGTGTTGTCTTTCTTCATCACAAAACCTTGTTCGTTTGGCATGTATTTTAAGTCAGGGTGAATCGTAATATTTAATTTCGGGAATGCAGCTAGCGCTAGTGTCTGCAAGTAATAATCATTTAGAATGACATCTGTACGACCGTTAGCAACATCCTTTAAGTATTGCTCGTTTGTCGCATTGTCATAAATGACTTCCTTCGCACCGTACTTGCGAGCGACATCCATGTAAATCGTTGTGGCAGCACCAGCTGCTTTCTTTCCTTTTAAATCTTTTAACGTTTTAATGCCAGACAAATCGTCTTTTCTTACGATCGCCGTGCCATAAGAATATTTATAAGGAGTTGAAAAGGCGAACTTATCTTTTCTGTCATCTGTGATGTCGATGTCATTTGCAGCGGCATCCACTTGACCAGAATTAATGGCGCTCAGCATGCCATCATAGCCCATTTCTTTAAATTCTACTTTTACATCAAGGCGTTTAAATGCTTCTTTGACTACTTCCACTTCATAACCAGTCAATTGATCCTTGCCATTAGCGGTATCGTGATATGACGTTGGATAAAGGGTGCCTGAAGTAGCAACAACAATTTTCCCTTTCTTTTGAATCTTATCCCACTTTGAATCTCCAGACTGAGAAGAGCCTGATTGACTGCAAGCAGACAAGACAAGTATGAAAGCAGACACAACAAGCATTACCCAAATCGATTTTCTATGATAAAAACGACTCATTTAAGAATCCTCCTCTATTTTTTATACAAAACAAAACATAGCACGCTTTTTCTGTTAGGACAACGTTTTCAGAAGAAAAGCGAAAAAGTAAGAATATTATGTGCAATTTGCGTGATGAAATAATGTATAAAAAAGGAAAGTGAGTGCAAAATAAATGCGAATAAAGGAGGGAAGAACATGATGAAAAGAATAAATGGCTTGATCATATTATCGGTGATACTGTTGTCTGGTTTTTATATGGAAACAGCTCATGGAGAAACACCCCAAATGGAAAAGCGTCCAGTAACGCATCAAGTAAAACTAACGACAGAACAACAAAAACAAATTGAAACACTTGAGCAGCAAATTCTTTCTAAACGAAAAGAAGTGATTGAGAAGTACGTCCAATATGGTGTGTTAACAAAAGAACAAGGTACACATATTACGAAACGAATGGATGAGCATTACAATCATTTGAAAAACAACGGATTTGTTCCATTGCTGAAAAAACCACAGCACCATCGACCATAAGGATGAAACCGGCAGCGAGGTGCCGGTTTTTTGTTTAAGATTCTTTTCAGAAGGTGAGACTTTCACCATCTTTAGGAACAAAAATGGCTTTTTCTGCTTGATGCTCTTGAATGTAAGTTTGTAAAGAAGCTCTTGTAAGCAAGCAATGATTCACTGCCTCAAGGTGACAAGCGACAATTTGTGCAGTTGGATGAGAATGGTGAACATCTAAAATGTCTTCCTTCGTCATCGTAATCGGATCGCCTTCTAAAAATTGAGCAGCTCCGCTATTGACCACAATGACATCTGGCTTGCAAGTATTGATAACATCCTTCGGCTCATCACACCAAATGGTATCACCTGCAATATAAAGGGTAGGTTCATCAGGGTGAGAGAAAACAAAACCGCTGACCTGTCCCATCCTCTTTGCAATTTCTCCCGTCCCATGCTGTCCACCTGTTCGCAGGATATGAACACCACCAATGTCTATTTCATCTTCAATACATGTGACATGCTCGAAACCGGCTTCTTCAACTTCTTTTTTGTCATTCTCCGATTGGGTATAAATGGGCTGATCTTGAGCTATTTTTTGTTTTGCCTCGTCATCAAAGTGATCTACGTGCAAATGAGTGAGTAAGACAGCATCTGGGTGTAGCATGTTGTCTAAGTCAATGTTTACAGGCAGATCAACAATTGGATTATTCAAATGTTGATTGGCTGTATGAGGGAACGGTGGGTATGTTCCTTTTGCTGCTAAAAAGGGATCAATGAAGAAAGTTGTCTGACCATATTCAAGGTATAAAGTAGCATTCCGAATGAGCGTGATTTTCATGAAAAGGCCTCCTTTTTTTCTGATTAAGTTTACAGTATATTAAAAGAGTTCCTTGTGACAGAGGGGAATGAAAGTCTTTCATCAGCAGGACTTGATTTTTGAAAGAGGTGAGCCAATGTTAGACCAAACCGATATGGATATATTAAAAGAGCTCTCTAAAAACAGTCGGTTGACCATGAAAGCGTTAGGTGAAAAAGTTCATTTAACCGGTCAAGCTGTTGCGAATCGTGTGTTAAAACTTGAAGAAGAGGGTGTGATTGAAGCATATACCATTTCGATTGACTGGCGGACGCAAAAGACCATCCAAACATTTATGCAGCTCTATACCCGAAGTCATCATCACGAACCACTTCTGTCATTTCTCGATCGACAGGAAGAGATCAAGAATTTATTTAAAATAAGTGGTGAGGGCTGCTATATGGCTGAAGGTCATTTCTCAAGTCATGATGAACTCGATCTGTTTTTAACGGAGCTGACAAATTACGCAAATTATAAACTGTCTATTGCGGTTAAGCGTCTCATTCATCATTAAGAGAAGAGATGCAGGAGGAAAAGGAAACGATGAAAAAATTAATCGAAAATCAAGCTGAACCGGTGACAAAGGAAACAATCAAAGCTGACTTGGTTCAACTTGGTGTGAAAAAAGGCATGATTTTATGTGTTCACTCATCTTTATCATCTATAGGCTGGATAAACGGAGGCGCTGTTGCCCTCATCCAAGCATTGATGGAAACCGTAACAGAAGAGGGGACACTGATCATGCCGGCACAAACGTTAGAGCTTTCTGATCCCGCCGATTGGATCGATCCGCCTGTTCCTTTTTCATGGTGGAAATCGATCAAAGACACAATGCCTGCATTTGATCCAGCTTACTCGATACCAACTGCAATGGGAAAGGTAGCGGAAGCGTTTTGGAAATACCCAGGCGTGGCGAGAAGCAATCATCCTCATTTTTCATTCACGGCCTGGGGAAAAAAGAAACATGAGCTTCTGAAACACCACGCACTTTCTTTTGGATTAGGGGAGCATTCTCCTCTAGCCCGCATGTATGATGTTCAGGCTCAGGTGCTACTGATTGGTACGTCTTTTGAGAGTCTGACCGCTTTCCATTTGGCTGAATATCGCATTCCTCAACAAGACCTTATGACAAGAGGAGCTCCCATCTTAGAAAATGGATGGAGGGTATGGAAAGAATACAAAGATATCATCACTAGAGAAGAACTATTTGAGCAGATCGGCTGTGACTTTCTGAAATCAGGAGGCACTCATCATCACGGTCAAATCGGGCTTGCCAGTTCATATTTATTGCCAGTGAGAGAGTCGGTAGACTTTGCAGAAAAGTGGCTTGATTTGTACGATCAGTCGTGATCTACACCGTTTGGAAATGGATATGATAAAGGTCTTCATCAGGCTGCTGTGTAGTGTAGCAGGTGAGCTGATAGTCTCCCTGTGGTATAGGGAAAGACAGCACCTGAGCCATGACGCTTGTGATATAAACTTGGTCACTTGCATGCGTAAAAGGTACTGTGACCGTTCTGTCAGCCGAGGCTGGGGAGATATCGTTATTTAAAGTTACAGTAACAGAGGCTTTTCCGTTGTTGATCCCTTCAAAGGACACACCTTGATCTCCCATGGCGAATCCTTGAAGAATGTCATCATCTGACCAGTCAATCACAGGTGGCGTTTTGCTTCCGGTGTATACGGTGATTTGGTGATAGGAGATAGATAGGGAATAGGCTTGGTTTAAGTTATTCATTTAAAAAACTCCTTTATTCATAGATTTTTGTTGGAATGTGAATGGTTGAAAGAGTGATTCTTGAAGAGAATGTTAGGCAGCAAGACGATTGTCGCCGTCTTGCGCTTCTATATGAGGAATCTAGATGTGAAATTGTGAAACCATTGTTTTTAAATCTCCTGCTAAATGGGCAAGAGCTTCTGATGAAGCAGTTACTTCTTCCATTGCAGCAAATTGTTCTTCTGTTAAACCGGCTACTTGCTGTGAATGTTCACTTGTTAATTTAACCCCTTCTGTAATAGTGGCAAAGGATTGTTTCGCATCGTTTGTATAAGCTGCGATTTTTTGAGATGCACTAGATAAATGCTTAATACCATCTGCCATTTCTCTCATTGACTGCTGAATATCAATAAATGATTCTTCTGCATGAGAAATAAGTACAGTCCCTTGAGCCGCTTCCTCTCTTACTCGTTTGATCGCACTTGTTGAATGAGTCATCTCTTTTTGGATTTCTGAAATGAGATGGGAAATCATATTTGATGATGCTTGAGATTCTTCAGCGAGCTTTCTCACTTCGTCTGCAACAACCGCAAATCCTTTCCCATGCTCACCGGCTCGTGCTGCTTCAATTGCTGCGTTAAGAGCAAGTAGGTTGGTCTGGTTAGCGATGTCTGTAATAACGTGAGAAATATGATCAATTTCAGCCGAACGTGTCTCTAAAGCTTGAATGGCTGTCCCATTTTCCTCTATTGATTTTGCAATAGATGTCATTTGTGAGTTTACTTCCCCAATATTCTGTACACCTTTTAGGGCCATTTCTTGTGCATATTGACTTCTTGAAGCCATTTGCCCTGCATTTTCCGTGATTTTTGCCAATTCGTTAGATACTTGAATCATTGTGTGCTCACTTGTTGTCATTTGAGCAGACTGTTCTTCTGATGAATGAGCGACTTCTTGAATACTATGGGTGATTTTTTCTGATGCTGCACTTGTTTCTTCTGCACTAGCTGACAGCTGTTCAGATGAGGTTGCCACTAATTCAGACGTGTTCATCACATTAAGAATGGTGTGATTTAATTTTTCCCGCATCTTATTGAAATGATCAGCCAAATCAGACAGTTCATCGCCTGTTGTATCTGTCACATTGATGGTTAAATTGCCTTCTCCTGCACTCTTAATGGCAGAAGCCATGCGCTTGAGACGGGTTTGAATCCGCTTCGTGAAAATAGAAATAATGATTACAGCAACAATTAAGCTTAATAACAGAACAATGAAAAATTGAATGTAGAATGACTGAAGCATTTGTGAAATCATGCTTTGGTTGGCGCCCGTATAAAAAATGCCGATCGTTTCACCTGCATCATTTTTGATTGGCATATAAGCCGTTTGATAATCTTTCCCGGCTACATTTGCTGTGCCATAATAGTTTTCGCCTTTATCTAATACAGTGGCCTTCACTTCTGGTGAAACTTGTGTACCGACAGCTCGTTTGCCGTTTAACATGACATTCGTTGCGACACGGGTATTTCCTTGGAAAATTGTGATCGTATCATCGGTGTATTCTGCTAAATGGTCGACCAATGTATCATGATCATTGATTTGGGTATTCCCTTTGTAAAGCTTTCCATCTTTTATCTGCCACGAGCCTGCTACTTTTTCATCTAGGTAGGCATAGCCTAGCTTTAAATCCCCTTTTGCTTTTTCAGTGGCCATGTGCTTGATGTTTTCTGTCATCTCACGATTCACCACATAACCAACAATTGCGGAAAAGATGATGATGACACTTAAAAAGATCAGCAAAATTTTGGCACCAAGCCTCAGTTTTCCTTTTTTCTTCATGCTTTTTGACTCCTTTAGGTATAAGGTAGGATAAACCTCCTTAAGGATTATCGGCATGAAAAAAATGTTTGAAATACCTGTATGCAGTTACGAGGAAATTTTTTTAAGATAGAAAAGGGAAATGGCGTTAATCGATGATAAATTGTATTCTTGTGCCATCGGGATCATCAGATAATTGATGACCGACCCATGAGCCTGCTCCTCTATTATCTGAAGGACTAATATACTTGACTGAAGCCCCTGTTCCTCCTTCCTTACACATCACCATAGGCCATTCATCCCGATCATATCCGCGCTTTGTTGGAATGCCATGAAGTGATTGTTCTCTTTGTTCATCGCTATGTATACGGTCAATCGTACATACGGATGAATGGCCTTCATCAATTGCCTCCTCTATGTGCTTCGCGGTTTCGGGATAACGATCTGATGGGAAGTGAATCGTTTTGTCATAAGATGAATTCGTCGTCTCTTGTTTACTTTGCTCCAGTTGAATATAACCTGTTGCTACACCAATGACGATCAGTAAAAGCAAGAGAATAATTTTAAGAAGTTTCATAGATGCTAGCTCTCTTTCTTGTTTGCGTATTTTGTAAACAGAAGTATAGCAGAATTACTTACCAATTTCTCCTGGTTTTGAAAAAACGCCTTTTAAAGTTCGAAAAACGTTTTTTATCCATTTTCATGCTCTTCACATGTGTAAAAATTCATAAAAATTTTAATTTTTCAGTTCATAAAAAGATTATCCTTTATCAAAATGGCTTTATCACTGCTTTTTGGGCTAATTTCAAGAATTTAACACGCAGAAATTTCAAAAAAATAAAATTGACTAGACCGATATGCTTTAATAATATGGAGTCAAATATCAAAAAATGTCGTAATTTATCAAAATATCATTCTATTTACATTGTAGGAGGGAAGTACAAATGGCGGATGTCTCTTATCGGCTCGGCATAGATATAGGCGGAACATTTACTGACTTATCGTTGATGAATGAAGCAACAGGGGCGCTGACTGAACTCAAAACACCCACAGTGACTGATGACCCGGCTCAGGGAATTATCAATGGGCTAAAACTTCTAAAAGACAGAGGTGTTGATTTATCTAAAATCCAATATCTCGTACATGGAATGACAATCGGTCTTAATACATTGTTGCAGAGGAAAGGAGCAGATTTGGCTCTTTTTGTGACGGAAGGCTTTCAAGACATATTGTCACTTCAACGTTTAAGATTACCCATTCCTTATGACTTCAATTCTCGTTTGCCAGAACCATTGATACCACGAAAGCATGTATATCCAATCTCTGAAAGGTTGATACACGATGGTACGATCAAAAAACCTCTCCATCTGCAGCAATTAGATCATGCTGTTCAGCAGGTCATATCTAAAGGGCTAGCAGGTATTGTCATTTCTTTTTTACATAGCTATCAAAATCCAGTTCATGAATTACAGGCAAAAGCCTATATCAAACACCATTATCCGCAATTAGAAGTCCTTACTTC
The DNA here is from genome assembly GCF_009937765.1 of Bacillus pumilus. Classification (NCBI taxonomy): domain Bacteria; kingdom Bacillati; phylum Bacillota; class Bacilli; order Caryophanales; family Bacillaceae; genus Bacillus; species Bacillus pumilus. The sequence goes on from NZ_CP047089.1 coordinate 1,134,591, forward strand.
ATCTGAATTATGGCCTCAAATGAGAGAATACGAGCGTACCGTGATGTCTGTTGTTAATTTGTACATCCAACCAAAGGTGAAACAGTATTTACAAACATTGAAAAGCCGTTTGAAAGAAGAAGGTGTACCAATTTCTCCATACATTACACAATCAAATGGTGGTTTAATGGATGCAGAAAGTGCAGCAGATTCACCTGTTAAAACACTTTTTTCTGGTCCAGCAGCTGGTGTCATTGGTGCCGCAAGAATTGCGGCCTCTGCAAACGAATCCAATCTGATCACGTTTGATGTTGGGGGGACGAGTGCAGATATCTCCATTATTCAAAATGGACAGCCGACGATGGCTCAGTCAAATCAGCTTTCAGGCTTTCCTATCATTCTTCCATCTGTTGCAATGTATTCAATAGGGGCAGGCGGGGGTTCTGTTGCATGGATTGATCAGGGCGGGCTTCTCAAAGCAGGACCAGAATCAGTTGGCTCACATCCGGGACCAGCTTCGTATGGTAAGGGGACGAAAGCCGCCTTAACTGACGCGTTCCTCATATGTGGTTATCTTAATCAAGAGCGTTTTGCCGGAGGACATTTACAGCTACAGCTGTCCGCGGCGGAAAAGGCCTTTCAGCCAATTGCCAACCAGCTCAACAAAACGGTAGAAGAAGCTGCTGACCAGCTGATTCAAGTAGCTGTCGCCAATATGTACACAGAATTAAGCAATGTCATGGAACAGCAAGGGTTTGACCCAAGAGATTTTAGTTTACTAGCGTTTGGTGGAGCAGGACCGGTTGTAGCGAATTTCCTTGCGCGAGAAATTCATGCGAAAAACGTAGTCGTTCCTCCAAGTCCAGGAACATTATGTGCATTAGGTGCCCTGACCGCTGATTTTATTCATGATGCAGTACTGTCGAAGAAAATATGCTTACAAGACTACTCGATAGATCAACTAAAACAAGATTATGAGGTGCTTTCTCGAAAAGCGATTGATTGGTTCAGCCAGCAGAACATTCAGCATATTAAACAGACGTCCATTCTATTATTGGCAGATGCACGTTATCAAGGACAAGCCTTTGAGATTGAATTACCATTATCAGCTGAATGGCTGAAGCAAGAGCAAGACATCCATCAACTCGTTGAAGCCTTTCACAAACTACATCAACGTCAATACGGTCATAGAGATGATCAGGCGAACATCGAGTTCACTCATTTACGAGTTCGAGTCATAGGCGAAACGCCGCCGCTGCCTCTCACACCTGCTCATGAAAGCAGTGGACAATCTTTGAAGCCACATGAATTCAGGCGAATCTTTATAGAAGAAAAAGAATATGAAGCAGCTATTTATCACAGAAATACTTTGTCGGTGGGTTCTGTCATGAATGGTCCTGCCATCATTGAGCAGGATGATACGACAACATTGATTCTGCCAAATTGGGCAGGCAGCATTGATCCATCAGGGAATTTGGTGATTTCAAGGGAGGCGGCTTTACATGAGAACTGATCCAGCAAAGCTTGAGATGATGCGCAGTTATTTTAATGCAATTGCATCTGGTATGGGACATGTTATTGAACGGACGTCTTTTACGACTTTCGTCAAAGAATCAGCTGACTTTGCGACAGCGTTAGCTACGCCTTCTGGAGATTTCTTTGTTTATCCGAAGACAGTAGGTGTCACGATCTTTTTAGGGCTGAGTCTTAAAAAAGCGATTGAAGAGAGCGGACCGATGCAGCCAGGAGATATTATCATCACAAATGATCCTTATACGACAGATGGTTTAGCAACCCATTTGCCAGATGTCCATATCATTAAGCCGATTTTCGTAGATGGTGAAATTGTCAGCTATGCTTGGTCTTTTGTTCATGTAAGTGACGTGGGAGGACTTGTGCCCTCGAGTATTTCACCGACAGCGACAGATGTTCATCAAGAAGGGTTAAGAATACCGCCAGTGAAAATTTATGAAGACGGAAAAGAGAATCAAGTCGTTCGTACTTTTTTAAGAGCTAACAGCCGAGCTGGTCATTTAAATGATGGGGATATCAATGCGATGATTGCTGCAGTGAATACGGCAGAAATTCGGTTAAAAGAAATGATCGGCAAATTTGGAATAAATGAAGTGAAACAAGGAATGATGGACCTCCTGAAACAAGCTGAGGTTCGTGCAGGAAAGGTCATTGAAGCCATTCCGGACGGAACGAGTGAATTCGCTGACTATTTAGATGATGATATGATCTCGGATGTGCCGATCCGGTTGAAAATCAAGTTAACGGTGAAAGGAAAGCGGCTGACACTTGATTTTTCTGAGTGTGACCCTCAAGTGAAAACAGCATTTAACCTTGTTACCAATGGTCAGAAGCATTCCTTCCTATATCAAGGGTTGATTAACTACATTATTAGTCAAGATCCCTTTATACCGATTAATGGAGGAATCACATATCCGATTGAAGTGATTTCCCCTAAAGGGACGCTAGTGCATCCAGAATACCCGGCTTCTGTTGGTATTCGGCATTCGATTACGATGAGGCTGTACAATGTCGTACTAGGTGCCATTGGTAAGCTGTTACCTGAGGCGGTGCCGGCAGCAGGTGCTGGTCAATCTGCTATTGTCGTTCTCTCTGTTCCTGATAATCAAACAGGTGGTAGGAAAATGTCTGTTGTCGAACCATTAGGCGGAGGCGGTGGTGCTCAAAATGGAACGGACGGAGTAGATGGTATTGATCATTCGTCTGGCTTTTTGAAGAATACACCCATTGAGAGCTTAGAACAGCATATTGATATTCATGTTCATCGATATGAGCTTTTGCCAAACACAGGTGGAGCAGGAGAAAACAGAGGCGGACATGCGATTGGTTTGGAATTTGAAATGCTCAAGCCTGAATCCATGGTGACCGCACGAGGTATGGAACGGATGAAGTTTCAGCCTTGGGGATTAATGAGCGGCCGAGCAGGAGCGATCGGTGAGGTCAAGCTAGTCACAGCAAGAGGTGAAAAACAAGACCAGCCGAAAATAGATGTCTTGCGTCTTGAAAAAGGCGATATTGTGCAATTGACATCACCAAGTGGAGGCGGCTGGGGAAATCCATTTGCAAGAGAGAAAGAAAAAGTCCTTCATGAAGTGGAAGCAGGTTTATTAAGTGAAGAAAGAGCGCTGCAACAATATGGCGTTAAAGTGTATGTAGACCAAAATGAATGGAAAATTGATGAGGAGCAAACAAATCAGCTTCGTGAAAAGGGGAATCATCCTGCTCATATGATGTGGGATGTCGGAGAACACAGAGAAGCTTATGAGAAAGTATGGACGGATGAAGCCAGTAGCGAACTTGCTGTGCTTCTGCGTTCCTACCCAGCCAACGAACGTACACATTATAAACATGCAGTTCATCAATATTTCAGTCATAGAAATGAGCCGTTAACAAAGAAAGATATCATTCAAGCACTTCGTCATTTGGATGGACAAAAAGGGGGAAATGAATCATGAGAAGAAGATTAATCACTATTTTTGCAGGTGTTCTATCAATGATTCTACTGCTATCAGCTTGCGGTGGGAATGGACAAGATCAAGGAAAACAGCAACAGACTGTGATCGTTGGCGTATACGGAGGCGATTGGGAAAAGAATATCAAACCGATTCTTGAAAAGTTTGAAAAAGATACGGGAATTAAAGTCCAAACCGTCTCTGGTGCGGATTCTGAATGGTTTACAAAATTAAAAGCGTCAAATGGTAAAAATCCACCATATGACCTGCTTATTTTACAGCCTGATACGATTCAAAGAGGCATTGCAGCAAACGTTCTTGCACCGATTGACGAAGGGAAAGCACCGAATGTCAAAAAGCTTTACCGTTCTGTTCAAAAGAAGCTCACTGTTGATGGAAAACAATATGCAGCAGGCTTTAGTATGGGTCAGCTTGGAATTGCGTATAGAAAAGACCTCGTAAAGCAGGAACCAAACAGCTGGACTGACCTATGGAGCAGTCAGTTAAAAGGGAAGGTAGCCATTTCATCTCCGACTTATTCAGCCGGGTTACAATTTTTCTCTGCGCTTGTCCATGCTCAAGGGGGGACAGAATCAAATCCTAAGGATATTGATAAAGCCTTTAAAAGCCTTTCGCAATTAAAAGGGCATGTAGCTGCTTTTCCAGATAATCCAGGGTCTATTCAAACCTTGTTAGAACGTGGTGACGTCGCAGCAGTTCCTTATTGGGATGGACGAGTATTCGCACTTGAAGAAGAAGGTATGGATATTGGTTTCTCATATCCGAAAGAAGGCGCTGTTGCAGCAGTTGCGAGCTGGGCTTTAACGAAGGGAAGTCAGCATGAAGAAGCTGCTTACAAACTATTAAACTATTTAAGTGGAAAAGAAGCTCAGGAAGCCTTCTCGGAAAAATCTTATTATGGTATGTCGAATTCTGATGTGAAATACGGTGACAAGATTAAGGGGAAGGTCAAGGTTGGAGAGAATTATTATAGCAAGCTGACTTGGGTAGATTACGAAACAGCAACTTCGGAGCTGGGCAATTGGACAAATCGATGGAACGAAGTATTAGGCGGAGGAAAATAGGTGATCGTATGAGTGGAATTCATTTAGAACATATCAGCCAGCATTTCGGCGAGCAGATTGCTCTTAACGATGTCAGTCTTACGGTGAATGAGGGAGAGTTTTTCTCCCTTCTTGGTCCTAGTGGCTGCGGGAAATCAACTTTATTAAACATCATTGGTGGTTTTTTAGAGCCAACAAAAGGTGTCGTCTATATTGGGGATCAGGATGTGACGAATTTACCGCCTTATCAAAGAAAAACGGGTATGGTTTTTCAAAGCTATGCACTCTTTCCGCATTTGACTGTCTTTGATAATGTGGCGTATGGGTTAAAGGTTCAAAAGAAAAAGAAGGCAGAAATCAAAGAGAAGGTAATGGATAGTTTGTCTCTTGTGCAATTAGAGGCGTTTGCGAAACGTATGCCGCATCAATTAAGTGGTGGACAGCAGCAGCGGGTAGCGATTGCAAGGGCGCTTGCGATTCAGCCCTCTGTTCTTCTTCTTGATGAACCGCTCAGCAACCTAGATGCAAAACTAAGAAAAAATATGCAGACAGAGCTTCGAAATATTCAAAGGAATGTCGGGATTACCACCATTCTCGTGACCCATGATCAAGAGGAAGCGTTAAGTCTTTCTGATCGGGTTGGGATTTTAGGAGAGGGGAAAATCCAGCAGATTGGGACGCCTTTAGAGGTGTACCGCCAGCCAAACAATCGATTTGTGGCTGAATTTATCGGACAAGTGAACCTATTTGAGGCAGTCTATGATGAAGCAAGTGCTGCATTTATCGTTCCTCATTTAATCCAGTCAAACGGGCAGCAAGTGCAGTTAAAGGCAGCGGCACACTATGAGAAGAAGGAGAAGCATTTACTCATGCTCCGTCCAGAAAGAATCAACATATCTTCTGAGCGGGGAGACATTCAGTCTAACCATGTATCAGGCGTGCTGACAGATGTCAGTTATATTGGTCACTCATTACGTTTGGTGGTGGGGCTAGATAGCGGTGAAATGATTGTTCATGCTTCTGATGCAGCGTTTCCAGAGCTGCCGAAAGCTGGAGAAGCTATTCATATCAATTGGCAGCCTGAAGATATCGTTTTCCTAGATTCGAAGGTGCATACGTGATGCGTATCAACAAAAGGAATCAGCGATTTCATTGGTTCATGCTGCTGCCAGCGTGTTTGTTTCTTGTTGTATTTCTTCTAGCGCCGCTCGTGATGATGTTCGTCCTTAGTTTTCGCGATGTGGATTCAATGATGAATACATTACAAACGTATAGCTTTTCTCAATATATTCATGTGTTCACGACAGATGCGTATGTGAAGGCGATTGGAAGTACAGTATGGGTCGCTTTGCAGACAACGGTGATTTGTCTATTGATGGCATACCCTGCAGCATACGTGCTCGTCAAGGCACCTCATCCGCGTCTGCGGGCATTTTTCTATATCTTACTTGTCTCGCCGCTTTTGACAAGCGTTGTGATTCGGACCTTTGCATGGATTGTCCTTCTTTCACAAAATGGTTTGATCAATGGCATGTTATTAGATTTACATGTGATTGAGAAGCCGCTCTCTATGCTGTGGAATATGAATGCGGTAATTATTGCGTATGTTCAGGTCATGCTGCCTTTTGCAGTGCTGCCTATCGCGACGAGCTTAACTGATATGGATCGTCATTTACGACCTGCTTCTATGAGTCTAGGAGCTGGACGAATTCGAACCTTCTTTCATGTAACCTTTCCATTGACTATTCCAGGGATGGTGACTGGGGCTATTATTGTCTTTTCTCTGGCGGCTGGAAGCTATATCACTCCGCTCTTAGTCGGCGGAAGAATGCAACCGCTGCTGCCGCTGTCTATATATCAGCAAGTCATGCAGGTGTATAACTTGCCTCTTGCTGCAGCGATGTCCTTTACGTTATTGGTTTGTGTGCTTATCGTGGTCAGTTTATTAAGCTATCTATTGAAGCGTTGGGAGGCGAGGATGCATGCGTAAAAAATCATTTGGTGATCGCTTGCTTTCCATCCTGATTTGGACTGCTGGGTCACTGGTTTATCTCTTTTTAACCATACCTGTTCTTGTCATCGTCTTATCTGCTTTTAGTCCAAATGCCTTCCCTGAATTTCCGCCGACTTCATTCTCTGTTCGTTGGTTTCAAGAGGTCGTGTCGAATCCAGAATGGATGGAGTCTCTGCGTATCAGTGTGATGTTGCTATATATCGTAACGCCTCTTACGGTTCTTTTAGGCACGATGGCTTCGTATGCTTTAGCAAGGCTTTCCTTTAAGGGAAAGGAGGCAATTCAAGCCTTCATTTTGTCCCCTCTGATGATTCCTCAAGTAGTGTTAGGGATTGCCATGCTTTATTTGTTTACGGCTATGGGATTTACAGGATCTTTGTGGGCACTTGTCATAGGTCACGTCATTATTGGCTTTCCCTATGTGGTTCGAACAGTAGGCGTCAGTGTCTCGAATTTGGACCCGAGGCTTGAGCTAGCTTCAATGAATCTTGGCGCAGGACCTATTCGCACATTCTTTCGAGTGACACTGCCTTTGATAAAACCAGGAATAATTGCAGGCGGGGTATTTTCTGCCGTGACGTCATTTGGGGAAATATCGATCAGTTTGTTTGTTTCCTCTCCTCAAACGATTACGATCCCTGTTAGGACGTTTAATTACATTGAGCAAACCTTTGATCCGAGTGTCAATGCGATATCTGTCATATTTATTATCATTTCTATCATTGCGTTGCTCATTATTGAGAAAACGATTGGCCTGTCTAAGGTGATGTAAATATAATGAAGAAACAAGGGAGCTGTCATTTGAAATGGCAGCTCTTTTTGTATTGTTTTTACGGTAAATATTTTCAATTTTTTAGGGAATATAGTTCTTAAGATTTAAGAAATCGTGGAGGGTGAAAGGAGACCTCTATCCTACATTTTCGGTCATATTTGCAAATTTTAAGGAAAAACATGAAAATTTTGCGGTATTTAGTTGATTATTTTCGGTTGAACGCAACTATTATTAGTTATTTTCGGTAAATATCGTAAATTATTATGTGATTCATTCGGCATAACGCATGAATCTTTACACCCATTTTTCGGTGAAAAAAACAATAATTTCATATAAAGTGGACGTAAATAGAAAATATTTAAAAAGAAAAGAAGAAAAAGGCAAATCTATGGAAACGTAGAGACGCAAAGCCATGTCCTAAGGTAAATGTTGCTTTTTTACTATGGTCGCCAGGTTACCGAATCAAAATGGGAGTCCCTCCGTTTTATTCGGGGTGGGCTTCTTTCCGTATTCTGTCTATTTTAATGAAATAGACTTGGTTCTTTTGATATAGAGGGTGCAGGGTTGTCACATTGGTGGAGAAAACATAGAAGAGGCGGAGGATGAAAATGAATACAGTTTATTACCCCTTAACACATGCGCAAAAGCGAGTATTCTACACGGAAAGATTTTATCCAGGTACAAGCATTTCTAATTTAGGTGGATTCGCCAGATTGAGATCGGTATCGGGTTTAGATCCATCTTTGGTCGTTGACGTACTTCAAGTGTACATTCGTCAAACTGACTCTCTTCGGTTAAGACTGGTGTATCGACATGAGCAGGAGGAACCTGTTCAATATATCAAGCCTTATGAAGAGCAGCCGATTCGCTTGGAGAAGGGCTGGAGTGAAGAAGAAGTGAGGGCTTGGGCGAATGAGCAAATCCGTGAGCCGATGCCGTTGATTGACAGCCCCTTGATTGAGTTTACAGTCTTTCAAATCAGTGATGAAGAGTGCTGGCTGTTTTGCAAAGCACATCATATTGTGGCCGATGGTATCTCCATAATCTTGATGGGAAATCGCATCATCGACTTATACCAGGACATGTTGCACGGAATAGACATTTCACCGGTTGAGGAGATTTCCTTCGTTGACCACATCACGAGTGAGCAAAGCTATGAAACTTCTAAACGGTTTCAAAAAGACCAAGTTTTTTGGAATGAGCAATTTGCCAATATTCCAGATTTCGCTTCTTTAAAACCGCATAAAGGATACGAGATGAGTTTATATGCGGAGCGATTTTCAGGGGATATTCCAGATTCTTTAAAGGAGAAACTTCGTGCGTTTTGTGAAGAGCAAAAAGTCAGTATGCTCTCGATGTTTATGTCTACCGTTTATACGTATTTGCATCGTTTTAGCGGTATGGAAGATGTTGTCCTTGGAACCTTTATGGGCAACCGAACAAATGCCAAAGAAAAAAAGATGATTGGTATGTTTGTTTCCACCATTCCGATGCGTGCATCTGTTCAGGGGTCGCAATCATTTCTTGATTTCGTCAAACAGGTCATGGCGGATCAAATGAAGATCTTGCGTCACCAAAAGTACCCTTACAATCTTCTCATGAATGATTTGCGTGAAAGAGAAGGGTTTACAGGACGCCTTTTTGATATTTCTTTAGAATACCAGGTCATGCAGTGGCAGAAAAAAGAGAATCTATCTTTTATTACTGAACCGATCTTTAGCGGTAGCGGAATGAATGATATTTCCATTCATGTAAAGGACCGCTGGGACACAGATACATTGACCATTGATTTGGACTATCGTACAGATGTATTCACCGAAGAAGAAATCAGTCAGATGTTTAAGCGATTCTTGATCATACTAGAAGCGGCGGTCTCCCAGCCTGACCAGCTGATCGGGAAACTCCCTTTACTTCCACCAGATGAACAAAAGGAACTGCTGCAATTATCTGAGAGAAAACCGTTTGAAAAACCAGCTGTAAAGCCGGTTCATCACATGTTTGATGAAACAGCCAATAAGTATGCAGAGCGGACAGCCGTTGTAGCGGAAAATGGAGCATTTACTTATGGAGAGCTGTATCAAAAGGCAGAAAAGTTGGCGCGTTTTTTACAAATGAAAGGTGTCTCGCGTGATGTACCTGTTGCTGTCCTAATGGATCGGAAGGCAGAGGCGATGGTGGCGATCTTCGGCATATTAAAGGCTGGCGGTGCGTATGTACCGATTGATCCGGCATTACCTGAGGAGCGTATTCAATATATTGTGGAGGATTCTGGTGCTTCCATTGTGTTAACAGAGGAAACGTTCGTTTCAACATACCATGCCCTTTCGGAAAAAATGGTCGTGCTGCAGCAAATCGCATTAGATGATGAACGGTTGCCTCAGCTTGTAGATCAGTCGGTACCAGAGGATTTGGCTTATATGATTTATACATCTGGGACGACTGGGAAGCCAAAGGGCGTCATGATTGAGCATCTTCAGCTGCATCATTTGGTTCATGCCTTGCATCATGAGATTTATGAAGAGGCGAGTGAGCTTCAAATGGCGCTTCTTGCACCATTCCATTTTGATGCATCGGTGAAACAAATTTTTACTGCTCTTTTATTTGGGCATACGCTTCATATCATCCCGCGAGAAACAACGAGAAATGGTGTTCAATTAGCGGCTTATTATAGAAAACATCAAATTGAAGCAGCAGATGGAACACCGGCGCATGTGCAGCTTTTACTTGCAGCTGAATTAGAAGGGCTGTCACTCTTGCATATGTTAGTTGGGGGAGAAGCATTGCCTGCGAAAGCAGCACATTCTCTTATCGAAGCGATTCGTATGAGTGAGCCTGATTTTACTTTGTGGAATGTGTATGGTCCGACTGAGACGTGTGTCGATGCGGCGGTTCATCGCCTAGAACTAAGTGAACTGCGCGAATCCTCTGAACAGCAGCGTTATGTGTCGATCGGAAAGCCGCTTGGTCATCACCGTCTTTATATTTTAAATGAACATGATCAATTACAGATACAGGGTGCTGCCGGAGAACTGTGCATTGCAGGGATAGGTGTTGGACGAGGCTATGTGAAACAGTCTGAATTGACGGAGAAAGTATTTACGGCAGATCCATTTTCTCCAGGTGAGCGGATGTATCGAACAGGGGATTTAGTCAGATGGCTTCCGGATGGCACAATTGATTATCTTGGCAGAATGGATGATCAAGTGAAAATAAGGGGTTACCGCATTGAAGTAGGCGAAATTGAAGCAGTGATGGAGCAGGTAGTTGGAGTGGATCAAGCTGTCGTACTTGTTGTTGAAGAAGCGGACGGGGAAAAGGCGTTAAGTGCTTACTATCAATCTCGTCATGAAGGTGTGTCAGTTGACATGCTGCAAGCCGCTATCAAACATCAGCTACCAGCTTACATGATGCCGCTCTATTTCAAAGAACTCGATGCATTTCCACTCACAGTCAGCGGCAAAGTCGATCGTCGTGCACTTGCTGCCTTAAAAGGTGATAAAGCGGTTCAAGCTGTTTATGCTGCGCCTAGAAACGAGCTTGAAACGAAGCTTGTCCGTCTGTGGGAAGAAATTCTTGGCCAAGAGAAGATTGGTGTATATGATTCTTTCTTCGAGCGAGGGGGGCATTCGCTGAAAGCAATGACTGTACTCACACATGTGCAGCGAGATTTTCATGTGGAGGTGCCGCTGTCCATTTTATTTGAACAGCAGAACGTTGCTGCTTTGGCTGCTTACATTGAGCAAGCGGAAACATCTTCTGAAACAGTGATACCTAAAGCACCTGCTTTCGACCATTATCCATTGTCACCTCCACAGCAGCGCGTTTATATGGTGAGTCAATTAGAGCAAAGCACTGCATATCATATGCCAGCTGTTGTGAGGTTAAAAGGAACGCTGCAGCAAGAGAAGCTGACTGAAGCCTTTGAAACACTGATCACACGTCATGATATGCTGCGTACGTCTTTTCATACATTGAAAGGTGTTCCTCGTCAGCGGGTAGCTCCATCTGTTTCATTTCAAATCGAACAGCTGACAGGCAGTACGATGGAAGAAAATATGAAGCAATTTGTCAGACCCTTTGACCTTGAGTGTGCACCACTTCTTCGCATTGGCTTGAAGTCATTACATGATCAGGAGCACCTGCTCTTTTTCGATATGCATCACCTGATTTCAGATGGTCTTTCAATTGATTTAGTGCTGCGTGAGCTGTCGGATGCTTACGATGGATCGGTCAAAGATCCATTGAAGCTCCAATATCAGGACTATGCGGTTTGGCAAGAACAACAAGATTTTCAAAAAGAAGAGGCTTTCTGGCTACAGGAATTCTCGGGTGATCTTCCTGCTTTACAGCTGCTGACTGATTATCAGCGCCCAGCAGTCCAATCATTTGCAGGAGATCGAGTGAACAAAGAAATAGATGGAACGTTAAAAGGACAATTACAGGACCTGGCGGCAAAACACCATACGACACTGTATACGGTTCTGCTTTCTGCTTACTATACATTGCTTGCGAAGTATACGGGTCAAAAGGAATTCGTGGTTGGAACACCGGCGTCGGGGCGTGTGCATGCAGACCTGGATGACATGATCGGCATGTTTGTCCAGACACTTGCTTTGCGGTCAGAGGTTGACCCAAATGCAACCATGTCGCAGTTGATTGAGCAAGTGAAGGAAAAGACGATGCATGCATTTGAGCATCAGCAATATCCATTTGAACGACTGCTTGAAAAACTGAATGTGCCAAGAGATTTTAGCCGTCATCCATTATTTGATACCGTTTTTACACTCATGCCAGATCATGGAGCAGCTCAGCATATTGGAGAAATGCAAGTTGAAATTGAAGAAACCAATTTCCATATTGCAAAGTTTGATTTAACGCTGCAAGCGATGGAGTCAGATCAAGGGTTATCCTTTGTCCTCGATTACAGTACGGCGTTATTTAAACGAAGTACAGCCGAGCAGATACTGCATCATTATATGTATTTGCTGAAACAGATGGTCCAAGCGCCAGAGGGAGCGATTCGATCTTATCGATTACTCACTGAACAAGAAACAGAAGCTCAGCTGAATTTGTGGAATCCGTTACCGACACCTTATCCGGCAGAAGAAACCATTGTGACGCAGTTTGAAGCACAGGTGCAGGCACACGGTCATAAGCCTGCCCTCCAATGTGAAGGTGTCATTCTTTCTTATCAAGAACTAAATGACCGTGTGAATCAGCTAGCTCATTATTTGCGTGAACATGGGTTTGAAAGAGGGATGAAAGCAGCCTTATTCTTTGAACGATCTAATGAGATGGTACTCTCGGTTCTAGCTGTACTTAAGGCGGGCGGCGTCTATGTACCAATTGATCCTGATTTTCCTGATGAACGTGTGAAGCACTTTTTAACAGACAGCGGTACGCAATTCTTATTGACACATCAAGTGCTGCGCCAACGCTCGGTGCTCGCTTCTTTTGAGGGAACCATCATCGAAACAGAAGATCAAGCAATTGATCAGCAATCAGACAGCAATATAAAGATTCGTCTATCGCCAGAGGATTTGGCGAATTTGACCTATACATCTGGTACAACTGGAAAACCTAAAGGGAATATGGTGACACACCGGAACATTTTGAGAACAGTAAAGCAATCAAATTATCTAGCCATTCATCAGGAAGACACAGTGATGAGCCTATCAAACTATGTATTTGATGCTTTTATGTTCGATGTGTTTGGTGCTTTATTAAACGGTGCGAAACTGATTGTTCTGCCAAAGGATCATATCTTAAATATGAATGAGCTTTCTGGAGCGATTGAGAAGGAGAAAGTCAGTATTTTAATGATCACGACAGCTCTTTTTCACTTACTTATTGATATGAAAAAAGACAGCCTGAAGAACATCAGAAAAGTTCTATTTGGCGGAGAACGTGCTTCTGTACCTCATGTCATGACTGCGCTTGAAACGGTAGGGGAAGGCACACTTGTTCATATGTACGGTCCTTCTGAAAGTACGATTTTCACAACGTATTATCCAGTGAATTACATTGAGGAGCAGGCGTTATCGATTCCAATCGGAAAGCCAGTGAGTCAAACGGCTGTTTATATTGTAGATGAATTTGGACAGCTGCAGCCGCCAGGTGTAGCAGGAGAGTTATGTGTCGCTGGTGATGGACTGGTCAAAGGATATTATGGACAGCCAGAACTCACAAACGAAAAATTCGTGGAAAATCCATTCCGCCCTGGTGAGGTCATGTACAAAACGGGTGATCTTGCACGATGGCTGTCAAATGGAGAGATTGAATTCATTGGACGAATCGATCATCAAGTGAAGATTCGAGGTCAGCGTATTGAACTCGGAGAAATTGAGCATCAGCTGCTTCGCCATCCGCAATTGAAGGAAGCTGTCGTCATTGCAGCTCCAAATGACACATTATGTGCGTATTTTACAGCAGAAGGGTCCGTCTCATTAACTGATTTGCGAGAACAAGCAGGGCGTGAGTTGCCTGTGTACATGATGCCGTCATTTTTCGTGCAATTAGACGAACTTCCGCTGACGAATAACGGCAAGGTAGATAGGCGTGCGCTACCTGTGCCTGATCTAAGTGAGCAAGGGGTAAATGAGTACATCCCTCCTCAAACAGAAACGGAGCGTGTCGTGGCGCGCATTTGGGAGGAAGTTCTTGAAGTACCGAGAATCGGCAGGCACGATCATTTCTTTGAATGCGGTGGTCATTCGCTGCGCGGCATGAAAATGTTGAACAAGCTGTATGAAGAGATGCATGTAGAGCTCACTTTGAAATCTTTATTTGAATTCCCAACATTAGAGGCGTTTGCTTTTGCGGTTGATCAAGCGGATCAAACGGAGATCAAGCGGGTGGAGGTTGCAGAAGAAGCGACCTATTATCCAGTGACATCTGCTCAGAAGAGGTTGTTTGTATTGGAGAAAATGACCGATGCGGAGCAGAGCTATCATATGCCGGCTGCTTTAAAGCTAGAAGGTGCTTTTGATGAAAAGCGATTTAAAAAAGCAATTGAACAGCTTGTCCAACGTCATGAAGCATTCCGAACGAGCTTTGATTTTGTTCAGAATGAACCTGTTCAACGAATTGAACCAAACATCTCCGTAGCTATTGAGACAATCGAAGGGAACGGACGAGACATACAGGAATTGATGAATGACTTTATCCGTCCATTTGATATAGAAAAGGCGCCTCTATTCAGAGTAGGTCTAGTATCTGCTTCCGTAAATGTCCATTATTTACTGATCGATATGCATCATATCATTTCAGATGGTGCATCTGTGGGCATCTTAATTGAGGAGCTTTCAGCGTTGTATCGAGGGGACAAACTAGAGGAATTACCTGTTCAATATAAGGATTATGCGGTTTGGTCAAAAAGCGAGACGTTTGCTGCACAAATAGAAGCTGAAGAGGCGTTTTGGCTGAAGCAATTAGAAGGAGAATTGCCTGTACTGGCACTGCCAGAAGATTTGCCAAGACCAAAAGTGCAAACATTCTCAGGAGATCGCGTCTCATTTACCATCAATGGGCCGCTTAAAACGAAATTGGATGAGTTTGTCAGAGCACTCAACAGTACGACGTATACAGTGCTACTTACTTGCTACAGTACCCTTTTAAGCAAGCTATCGAGACAAGAAGATATCATCATCGGTTCACCGATTGTGGGCAGAACTCACCCTGATATTCAATCTGTCATTGGTATGTTTGTGAACACGCTGGCACTTAGAACACAGCCAGCAGGACATCTGACAGCTGCAGAATTTGCGTCAAATGTTCATCAGCTTGTGTTAGAGGCAAATGACCATCAGTTGTACCCATTTGAAGAATTGGTAGACCAAGTACAAACGGTTCGAGACACTAGCCGTCATCCAATCTTTGATGTGGTGTTCTCAATGGAAAATGCGGATATTCGTGATTTAAAGATGGATGGACTTCAGATTGTTCCAGAGCCATTCGAAGAGAATATCGCCAAATTTGATTTGACCTTAACTGGAAATGAATCGGTTGATCACATTGAGCTTGTGTTCGATTTTAATACTTCTATCTTTCAACAGTCATCGATTGAAAAGTGGAAGGAATTTTTCCTTCATTTATTGGAACAAATGGTATCAGCGCCAGATCAATCGCTAGATCAAATGCAGCTATTATCACCGAAGCAGCAGCAAAAATTGCTCAGCGAATGGTCAGGTCCTGTCCTAGACGTTCCGTCAGATCAAACCGTTCATGCATTGATTGAAGCTAAAGCATTTGAAGTACCGAACCAAAAAGCGGCAACTTTCTGCGGAACGAGCTGGACGTATGAAGAACTGAACAGCCGGGCGAATACAGTCGCTTCAAGACTCATCTCAAACGGCATAAAACGAGGAGATCGCGTCGGCATTCTCACTCGTCCGTCCCTTGACATGACGGCAGCCGTCCTTGGGGTTCTCAAGACAGGAGCGGCATTCGTTCCAATTGATGCGGATTATCCAGACCAGCGTATTGCCTATATGCTGGAAGACTGCGGGGCAGAGATTCTTCTCATGCAAAAAGGACTCACTGCACCAACTTCCTTCACAGGTCATGTCCTATTGATAGAAGATGCCATAGAAGGCGAAGCGCAAGAAATGCAGGTTCATGTCAAACCAACTGATCTCGCTTATATGATTTACACGTCTGGAACAACAGGACAGCCGAAGGGTGTCATGGTTGAGCACCAGTCCCTTGTGAATCTGGCGTTCTGGCACAATGATGCCTTCCAAGTGACCAATGCGGATCGAACCGCCAAATATGCCGGCTTTGGCTTTGATGCCTCCATTTGGGAAATGTTCCCTACATGGATCGCCGGCGCAGAGCTGCACATCATTGATGAAGCGATTCGTCTCGATATGATCAAGCTTAATGCGTATTTCAATGACGAAAATATCACCATTGCGTTCCTGCCAACACAGCTATGCGAGCAGTTTATGTCAATGGACAATCATTCACTCCGTTACTTACTCACAGGGGGAGACAAGTTGAAACAGGTAAAGCCTGTTCCTTATCAACTCGTGAATAACTACGGCCCAACCGAAAACACAGTCGTGGCGACAAGTGGGATTATTGATCCAAATCAAGGCACGCTTCCGATTGGAACAGCGATTGCCAATACTCGTTTTTATATTATGGGTTCGTTATATGACCTCTCGCCGCCAGGCGTACCGGGTGAACTCGTGATTGCGGGGAAAGGATTGGCAAGAGGGTACTGGAATCTTCCGGAGGAAACAGAGAAACGCTTTGTCCCAGATCCATTTTATCCAGGTGAGCGCATGTACCTGACAGGTGATTTGGTGAAATGGACAGAGGATGGCGAGCTGATCTATCTCGGCAGAAAAGGCCATCAAGTCAACATCAGAGGCTTCCGGATTGAGCTGTCAGAAATTGAAGCGCAGCTTCTTGCACTTTCGAAAGTCAAAGAAGCAGTCGTGAAAACGGTCAAAGATGCCAGCGCTCAAGATGCCCTTGCCGCGTATGTCATCACGGACAATGAAACAGAAGACTTAAAAGAAAGCTTAAAACGTACGTTGCCAGACTATATGATCCCTTCATGGATCATCAAGCTAGACCAACTGCCAATGACGGCAAATGGCAAAGTCGATCTAAAAGCATTGCCAGCACCAAATATGGAAGCGGGCCAAACAGCATACGAAGCGCCAAGAGACGAAGTCGAAACGCTTCTATGCGGCATTTGGGAAGACGTGCTTGGTGTGAGCCAAGTCGGCATTCACGATCACTTCTTCTTCCTCGGAGGAGATTCAATTAAAGGCATCCAAATGGCAAGCAGACTCACACAAGCAGGCTGGAAGCTTGATATGAAGCTATTGTTCCAATATCCAACCATTGCGGAACTGCGCTCATATATCGAAGAAGCGGATCAACTGACAGTCGACCAATCACCTGTCGAAGGGGAAGTCATTTTCACACCAATTCAGCGCTGGTTCTTTGAAAGAAACTTTACAAGTCAGCACCACTGGAACCAATCGATTATGCTGCAAGCACCAAATGGTTTGGATGAAACGATCGTTCAGAAAGTGTTGGAGCAGCTCATGATTCATCACGATGCCTTGCGAATGGTGTATCCACTCGAAGAAGGTCGCTTAATCCAGCGTCATCGAAAAATCGAAGAAAACTTGGTAGCTGTTGATGTGGTAGAAGTACAAGGGGAACTGTGGGAGCAAATTCAGCAGGTTGAAAAGCTGGCTAATGAAGTGCAGGCTAGTATATCGCTAGCGGAAGGACCTTTAGTAAAACCAGCCATTTTCCGAACGGATCAAGGGGATCATTTACTGCTAGCTGTGCATCATCTTGTCATCGATGGTGTGTCATGGCGTATTTTCCTTGAAGATTTTATGGCTCTTTATGAACAGTCGAAGCGAGGGGAAATCCTGACACTTCCTGAAAAAACACACTCTTTCCAAGAATACGCCCAGAAGCTGACGGAATACGCGATGTCAGATGAGTTGCTGTCAGAAAGAGCTTATTGGAAAAAGGTACTTGCGCATTCCGTTACGCCCCTTCAAAAGGATCATGTGACGGAGGATCAGCGGATGCTTCATACACAGACCATTCGTTTCACATTGTCTGAGGAGGAAACACGTAGTCTGCTGACAGATGTACATGAAGCATATCAAACAGACATCAATGATATTTTGCTGACAGCCCTCGGATTGTCCATGAAAGAGTGGACAGGTGAAGACAGACACTTTATTCATCTTGAAGGACACGGAAGAGAGGACATCCTCCCTGCAGTTAATGTCTCAAGGACGATTGGCTGGTTTACAAGTATGTATCCTGTGTTACTAGATATGTCGCATGCAGACGATCTTTCTTATCAGATCAAGTATTTAAAAGAGGAACTCAGGCACATCCCGAACAAGGGAATCGGCTATGGCATATTAAAATATTTAACCCCTGACAAGATGAAGGACGCTATCTCATTCGATCTCGCGCCAGATATCAGCTTTAACTATCTTGGACAGTTTGATGAACAGATCACCGGTGAGTTAAGCCGCTCAACATGGGATTCAGGAAAATCGCTGAGTCCAGAATCAGAGAAACCTCATGCACTTGATATTGTTGGTTTCGTCGAACAAGCCAAGCTCCATGTGACGATTTCTTATCATCACCTTGAATTTGAAGAACGTACGATGGAACAATTCAAGGACCTTCTTGAAAAGAATGTGAAGACGTTGATCTCACATTGCGTATCACAGGAGGAGACCCAGATGACACCTAGTGATGTAGGGGATGAGGATCTCACGATGGATGAACTTGAAAAGCTAATGGATATATTTTAAGCAAACGAAGAGGTGGACATATGAGTAAGCAAAAGATTCAAAAGGTATATCCTTTAACACCCATGCAGGAGGGCATGCTGTATCATGCCATGCTAGACCCTAATTCCTCCTCTTATTTCACACAGCTTGAGCTTGGAATAAGCGGAGAGTTTGATCACGCTGTTTTTGAAAAAAGTCTCAATGAGCTCATACAGACATACGACATTCTCCGTACAGCCTTTGTTTATCAACAATTACAAAAGCCTCGTCAGGTTGTACTAGCTGAACGTCATCTTGATGTGTATCGAGAGGATCTATCTCATCTGAATCATCAAGAGCAACAAAAGGCACTGGATCAATATAAAAAACAAGTGAGAAAGCTAGGGTTTCACTTAACAAATGATCTGTTATTGAAGGTCGCTGTTTTTCAACTAAATGAAACAAACTGGCACCTGATTTGGAGCAACCATCACATCGTCATGGATGGTTGGTCCATGGGTGTTTTAATGAAAAAACTGTTTCATTACTATGAATCATATCGGAACGGTCGAACACCGGATCGCTCACAGGGGAAGCCTTATGCAGATTATATCCAGTGGCTTGGAAAGCAAAACAAACAAGAAGCGGAAAGATATTGGGAGGAGCGTCTAGATGGAGCGGTTCAGCATCAAGGGCTGCTAGAGCAAAAAGATGCGAATGGACAATACGATCATCAGGAATGGAAGTTTACATGGGATACTCAAACGGTACAAGCCATTCAAAATGTAGCAAGACAATGCCAAGTGACAGCCCCGAATCTGTTTCAGGCTGTCTGGTCCGTTCTTTTAGGCACCTATCATGCAACTGATGATGTCACATTCGGCACCGTTGTATCGGGCAGACCTCCAAGTGTATCTGGAATTGAGCGCATGGCAGGGCTATTTATCAATACGATACCCGTTCGAGTGACAGTGGATCAGAAGCAGACATTTAAGCAGTTGTTTCAAAAGGTTCAGCAGCATGCACTAGAAGCGGAAAACTATGATTTTATGCCGCTTTATGACATTCAGCAGAAGACAGCTGCTGGAGGGCAGCTCTTTGATCATTTGGTTGGGTTTGAGAACTATCCTTTAGATCAGGAGCTGTCTGGTGACACGATGTCTGCACGTCTTGGTTTTTCCATTGATGTAAAGGACGGATTTGAACAAACGAATTTTGATCTAAATGTCCTTGTGTATCCAGGTGAAACGTGGACATTGAAAATCAAGTACAACGCCATAGCTTTTGAAGAAAAAGTCATTGAAAACATATCAAAACATCTGACCAATCTCATGAAGCAAATCATCCAAAACCCTGATGCACGCCTTCATGACGTGACATGTATCACGGAAGAGGAAAAGCAGCAGATAAAAGCGTGGAATCAGACGGATCGAGATTATCCGAAGCATCTGTCTATTCCTGAGCTGTTCAATGAACGTGTGAAGGCGCAGCCTGACCATCTGGCACTAGTTGAAGGCGACCGAACATTTACGTACGAGGAGCTTGGAGAAGAAATCCATCGTTTGGCTGGCAGTCTTATTGAGAAAGGCGTACAGCCTGGGGATGCTGTGGCGGTGTATATGAACCGATCAGCTGATGCGGTGATCGCCATCTTAGCAGTTCTACACGCAGGGGCGGCATATGTACCGATTGACCCTTCCCAGCCTGAGGAGAGAATCCGATGGATGCTTGAAGATAGCGGCGCAACCATTTTGCTTCATGCTGATAGTCCGCCGCCAGTTGATGAACAGATCAAGACCGTACATGTGACGAGTAAGCCTCATCACTTACACATGGATGTATCCGTCAGAACGTCTCCTTCTCACTTGGCGTATATCATGTATACATCGGGATCAACTGGACAGCCAAAAGGGGTTCAAATTGAGCATCAGCATATTGTGAGATTGGCTTGCTCTCAGGACAAATTAGGCTTGACCAAATCGGATCGTATGGCGCATACAGGCGCCGTCAGCTTTGACGCCATTACCTTAGAAATTTTTAACACACTGCTGGGTGGTGCGACGCTGTATCCTGTTGATCGTGATACTTTATTGGATATCCATCGATTCGAACAATTTATCCAAACACATCAGATCACGAAGCTCTTTTTAACGACTGGATTATTTAATCAGCTCGCTCAGCAGCGGCCGCAAATGTTCAAAGGATTAACCACATTAATTACAGGTGGTGACGTGATCAATGTGAAGAGTGCGGAGCTTGTGAAACAGCATCATCCAGCACTTGTTTTACTGAATGCCTATGGTCCAACAGAAAATACAACCATCTCAACCATTTACGAAGTAAGAGGAGATGAAACGGGTCCGATTCCAATTGGTCACCCGATCAACCATTCGTCGGCTTATATTTTAGATGACGATCAACGATTACAGCCAATTGGAGCGCCAGGAGAGCTGTATGTTGGTGGAGATGGTGTCGCAAGAGGGTATCTCAATCGTCCAGACTTGACCAATCAAGTATTCATGGCAGATCCTTTTAAGCCGTCAGGCCGTTTGTATCGAACAGGGGATTTGGCTCGGTATGGCGCAGATGGCCAGATCGAATTCCTCGGCCGGACCGATGATCAGGTGAAAATTCGAGGCTTCCGTATTGAGCTTGGTGAAATTGAAACAGTGCTTCAGCAAAAAACGGGCATAGATGACGCGGTTGTGCTTGTCCATTCGTTTTCCTCAGATGAAAAGGAAATCACGGCTTACTTCACAGGGACCATGACAGAAGAAGAGGTGCGAAATTTATTTAATCAAGAGCTGCCAGCTTATATGGTGCCGCACCATGTGATGAAGCTGGATGCTTTTACGCTCACATCGAACGGGAAGGTAGATCGAAAAGCTTTACCAAAGCCGGACGAAGCGCATCAGGAGAAAAAGGAAATCATTCCGCCTGATACGGAGACAGAAAAGGCACTCGCTCAAATTTGGGAGGAGCTTCTTGGAAAAACGGTCGGAGTAGATGAACATTTCTTCATGGCTGGCGGGCACTCTCTCAAAGCGATGATGATGTCTGCGAAGATCCAAGAGGTGCTTCAAAAGGAAGTGCCGATTCAAGTGATTTTTGAGAAGCCGACGATTCGTTCATTAGCGGTATATATCGATCAGAATGGTCAAGAAGAAATGATGCATCCGATTTTACCAGCAAAACAGTCGGATGAATATCCGGTATCACCAGCTCAGCGCCGTTTATACATTTTGCAGACTCTTGAACCAGACAGCACGAATTATCATATTCCAATCGTCTTAACGCTTGAAGGAACACTCGAATATCAGCGGCTAAAATCAGCGTTTGATCAGTTGATTCAAACGCATGAAATTCTAAGAACAAGTTTTCATATGAATGGAGAAGACATTGTTCAAAGAGTGAATGATTGGACGGCATTTGATCTTCCTGTTCATCACATCAAGGAAGAAGAGGCGGAGGCATTTCTTTCTGAAAATCAATCTCCATTTGATTTAACAGTTGCGCCTTTATTACGAGCCCAGTTGTTAAAAATCAGTGAAAACCGTCATCTTCTCGTCTTGGAAGCACATCATCTCATTACAGATGGCAGCTCCATGAAGACGTTTATTCAAGATTTGGCGAAGGCCTATGATGGCGAAGCTCTTACAGAAAGAGCCATTCATTATAAAGATTACGCTGTCTGGCAGTTAAGTGAAGAAGAGACAGAGAAACAGAAGGAGCATGAAGCCTATTGGCTAAAGCAATTCGAAGGAGACTTGCCAGTATTAGAGCTGCCAACGGATTATTCACGTCCAGCGGAACGTGATTTTTCAGGAGAACGATTCATGTTTGGTTGTGATCAAGAGACGACTCAGCGGATTCATGACCTGCTTCAGAAAACTGATACGACCATGTACATGTTCTTGTTATCTGCTTTTCAAGTTCTGCTTGCCGCATATAGCGGTCAGGAAGATATCATTGTTGGTTCCCCTGTTGCAGGGCGGACACATCCTGATATACAGGACATGCCGGGGATGTTTATCAACACTGTTGCGATGCGCGGAAAACCAGCGCAAACAAAGACATTTTTAAAGCTACTTGAAGAAATAAAAGAAACGAGTGTTGACGCTTTTGCTCATCAAAGCTATCCGCTCGAAGAGTTAATTGCCCGTCTTCCGTTAGATCGTGATACAACTCGTAGCCCGCTCTTTAGCGTGTCATTTAACATGCAGAACATGGAGGTTCCGGCACTAAAGCTCGGTGACCTGCACATTTCGCCTTATGCCATCCAGCATCACTCAGTCAAATTTGACTTGTCTCTAGAAGCATTTGAACGAGAGGGAGCATTAAAGCTGAGCTTTGACTATGCAGCGGCGTTATTTAAAGAAGAGACGGTCCGCAGATTCGGAACTCATCTTTTGGCGATTATTCGTGAAGCGGTCCAACACCCAGAGGAACAGATCGGCTTGCTCCCTATACTTGATCAGCATGAGCAAATAGAGCGGTTGGAGAAAAAAGACGAAGTGCAAACAAATCGTCATGAGCCTTTCCATGTCCAATTTTCACGTCAGGCAAAGGAAACACCTGACGCCATTGCGGTGATGGATGAACAACGGAAGCTCACTTACCGCGAGCTAGAAGACATGTCAAATGCGCTCGGCAGTGAACTAAAGGTACGAGGCGTCGAGAAAGAAAAGACTGTAGCGCTGATTCTTGATCGCTCTGTCTATGTCATCGTCTCAATGCTTGGTGTGATGAAAGCGGGAGGTGCATTTGTACCAATTGATCCAGCCTTCCCTGCGGAACGTATCAATTACACATTAGAAGATTCAGGTGCGCAAGTGATCGTAACAAATGAGTCTCTTGTAAGTTCCTATCAACATCTCAAGTCGATTCAGGTCGTGCAGGTTGAAAAGGCAGTACGACAAAGCCGTACGCTAGATTTGCCGGAAGCATCATCCGATCAACTGGCGTATGTCATTTACACATCTGGGACAACAGGAAAACCGAAGGGTGTACAGCTCACGCATCGTAATCTATCACACTACGTGAACTGGCTGACAAATGAGGTCACATTGCAAGAATGCGATCGGACGGCACTGCTTTCTTCTTATGCATACGATCTTGGCTACACAAGCATTTTCCCTGTCTTGAAGGCAGGAGGGACACTATATGTGCCTCGTGAAGATGTGTATAAAGACCCGGTTCGACTCATGCGTTTCATTGATGAACAAGAGCTGACTTATATCAAAATGACACCGTCCTTATTTCATATGATGGCAGATTCGAAGGATCATGCATTTAATGCTTTACGCCTTGTCATACTTGGAGGAGAGCCGGTTGTCTCTGAGGATGTGGAGACATTTATGGAGCAGCACCCGTGTGTGGCAGTCATGAACCACTACGGTCCGACTGAGACAACCATTGGGACTGTGACTAAGCTAATTACAAAGCAAGAGTTAGGCGCTTTGAAGGATCGCTCTGTGATTGGGCAGCCAATTGCACATACAAGAGCGCTCGTACTCAATCGTCAGCAGCGCCTCGTTCCTTATGGCGCACCTGGAGAGCTTTATATATCGGGGGAAGGCGTATCGATAGGATATTTGAATCAGCCTGAATTAACAGCAGAGCGTTTTCTAGAAAATCCGTATTTTCCTGAAGAGCTGATGTATCGTACAGGAGATTTGGTCAGACAGCATGCAAATGGAGACATTGAGTTTCTTGAAAGAATAGATGATCAAGTAAAAATTCGCGGTTATCGTATTGAGAAGCAGGAAATTGAGCATGCCGCACGTGCACGATTATCCATTCATGAGGTGTATGTCAAAGTCCTTCATATGTCCCGTTTACCAGAGCTTGCACTTTATTACACTGCGCCTGAACCAATTGGAACACTGACGTTTAGAGAAAAGCTTGCGGAGACACTGCCGGATTATATGATCCCAACGTACTTTGTCAAAGTCGATCACATCCCGCTCACGCAAAACGGAAAGGTAGATGCGAAGTCCCTACCGCTTCCGCACGAGGCGCATATGAAGCGTGCGATGCATGTAGCACCAGAAACGGCACTTGAGCAGACGCTTTGTGATATTTGGTCAGAAGTACTTGGAGTTGAACAAATAGGTGTTCATGATCACTTCTTTGAATTGGGAGGTCATTCTCTCAAAGGCATGGTGCTCATTTCGAAGATGCAAGCCAAGTTGAACAAACATGTGCCGCTCAAAGTCCTTTTTGAAAAGCCAACGATACGCGCGATGGCAGCTTATTTAGAAAAAGTGGTTTCCTCGGATATGACATCCATTCAGCCGGCGGAGAAGCAAGATTTCTATCCTGTCTCTTCTGCTCAAAAGCGGATGTATGTGTTGCAACAGCTGCATTCAGAAGCAGTGACTTATCATATGCCTGCCGTTTTGATGATGGAAGGCAGTCTTGATGTAAAACAGCTCGAAGAAGCGCTGGGGGCTTTGATCGAACGACATGAATCATTGCGTACAGCCTTTGTAGAAATTGACGGCGTACCCGTTCAAAAAGTGTATCGCCGAGTGCCGTTTACGTTAGAGGTGGTTGAAGTAGAGAACGGTCATGAGCAACCTGTCATAGACGCATTCATCACCCCATTCTCATTACATCAAGCACCATTAATGAGGGCAAAGGTGGCGAAGCTTTCTGATGAAAAATATGTGTTCATGATGGATATGCACCATATCATCGCAGATGGTGTCACACGCAGTCTGCTCATTCAGGAATTGGCAGAGCTGTATGAGAAAAAGACGTTACCGCCAGTTCAGCTGCACTACAAGGATTATGCGGTATGGCAGCAGGAAGAAAAGCAACGAGCGCTGCTCGAGAAACAGCGTCAGTATTGGCTGGAGCAATACGCAGAGCGACCTGAAGATTTGGCACTGCCACTTGATTTTCCGCGCCCTCATGTACAGTCATTTGAAGGAGATCGAGTCGACAGATGGTTATCGCCTGAAAAGGTGCAGACCATTAAAGCACTCATGGCTGAAAAAGGTGTGAGCATGAACATGGTCATGCAAACGGCATTTGCTATTTTCCTTTCCAAATTAACTGGGCAGACAGATATCGTCATAGGCGCTGTCACAGCGGGACGTATGCATACTGCAATCGAACGGGTTCCAGGCATGTTCGTCAATACATTGGCTCTTCGACAAGAAGTGCAGCTCGAGGAAACGACAGCACAATTGCTTGAAAAAATGAAAGATCGAAGTCTATCAGCCTATGAACATCAGGATTTCCCGTTTGAGGAATTGGTCGCACAGTTAGATCTGCCGAAAGACACGAGCCGTAACCCATTGTTTAGTGTCATGCTGACAACGGATGACCGTGACATGACGTTACCGAATCTAAATGGACTCAAGCTTTCGCAAAAGCAGCAAGAGACAGTTCATGCAAAATTTGATGTAACGCTCGGTATATTCGAAGAAAAGGACCAAGTGGGCGTACGCTTTGAATATGCAACGGCGCTGTTTAAAAAGAAGACCATTCAGCGTTGGAGTCGATATTTTGAACAAATCATAGACGAGATGCTGGCGAAGCTAAATGAACCCATTTCATCGCTTTCGATCTTAACGGAAAATGAAAAACAAGAGCTGATCAATGAATGGTCAGGACCTGTACTAAATGTACCGTCAGATCAAACCGTTCATGAACTGATCAAGGCTAAAGCATTTGAAGCACCGAACCAAAAAGCGGCGACTTTCTGCGGAACGAGCTGGACGTATGAAGAACTGAACAGCCGTGCGAATACAGTCGCTTCAAGGCTTATCTCAAATGGCATAAAACGAGGAGATCGCGTCGGTATTCTCACCCGTCCTTCACTTGATATGACGGCAGCCGTCCTTGGGGTCCTCAAGGCAGGTGCGGCATTCGTTCCAATTGATGCGGATTATCCGGATCAGCGCATTGCTTACATGCTGGAAGACTGCGGGGCAGAGATTCTTCTGATGCAAAAAGGATTAACTGCACCAGCTTCATTCGCAGGGCACGTTCTGTTCATAGAAGATGCGGTAGAAGGCGAATCGCAAAACATGCAGGTTCATGTCAAACCAACTGATCTCGCTTATATGATTTACACGTCTGGAACAACAGGACAGCCGAAGGGTGTCATGGTTGAGCACCAGTCCCTTGTGAATCTGGCGTTCTGGCACAATGATGCCTTCCAAGTGACCAATGCGGATCGAACCGCCAAATATGCCGGCTTTGGCTTTGATGCCTCCATTTGGGAAATGTTCCCTACATGGATCGCCGGCGCAGAGCTGCACATCATTGATGAAGCGATTCGTCTCGATATGATCAAGCTCAATACGTATTTCAATGACGAAAATATCACCATTGCGTTCCTGCCAACACAGCTATGCGAGCAGTTTATGTCAATGGACAATCACTCCTTGCGTTACTTACTAACAGGGGGAGACAAGTTGAAACAGGTAAAGCCTGTTCCTTATCAACTCGTGAATAACTACGGCCCAACCGAAAACACAGTCGTGGCGACAAGTGGGATTATTGATCCAAATCAAGGCACGCTTCCGATTGGAACAGCGATTGCCAATACTCGTTTTTATATTATGGGTTCGTTATATGACCTCTCGCCGCCAGGCGTACCGGGTGAACTTGTGATTGCGGGGAAAGGATTGGCAAGAGGGTACTGGAATCTTCCAGAGGAAACAGAGAAACGCTTTGTCCCAGATCCATTTTATCCAGGTGAGCGCATGTACCTGACAGGTGATTTGGTGAAATGGACAGAGGATGGCGAGCTGATCTATCTCGGCAGAAAAGATCATCAAGTCAACATTCGCGGCTTCCGGATTGAGCTGTCAGAAATTGAAGCGCAGCTTCTTACACTTTCGGATGTCAAAGAAGCAGTTGTGACAACGGTTAAAGATGCAAGCGATCAAGATGCTCTTGCCGCGTATGTCATCACGGATAATGAAACAGAAGACTTAAAAGAAAGCTTAAAACGCACGTTGCCAGACTATATGATCCCTTCATGGATCATCAAGCTAGACCAACTGCCAATGACGGCAAATGGAAAAGTCGATCTAAAAGCATTGCCAGCACCAAATATGGAAGCGGGCCAAACAGCATACGAAGCGCCAAGAGACGAAGTCGAAACGCTTCTATGCGGCATTTGGGAAGACGTGCTTGGCGTGAGCCAAGTCGGCATTCACGACCACTTCTTCTTCCTTGGTGGAGACTCGATTAAAGGCATCCAAATGGCAAGCAGACTCACACAAGCCGGCTGGAAGCTTGATATGAAACTGTTATTCCAATATCCAACCATTGCCGAGCTGCGCCCATATATCGAAGAAGCGGATCAACTAACAGCCGACCAATCATCCATTGAAGGGGAAGTCATGTTGACTCCAATTCAACGCTGGTTTTTTGAACGAACATTCACTAACCAGCACCATTGGAATCTTTCGATGATGCTTCATGCACCAAATGGGTTTGACCTTTCGATGACAGAACAAGTGATGCAGAAATTACTTTCACATCACGATGCACTGCGTATGGTATACAGGCAAGAAAATGGCAGCATCCTGCAATACAACCAGCGGGAGCTGACAGAGCCGATTGCGATGATTTCTCATGATGTCTCTAAAGAGCCCGACGTGAAAAAAACCATTTCCACCTATGCCAACGAGTATCAGCGTCAGTTGAATCTCGAAACAGGTCCGCTCATGAAAGTGATCTGTTTCCGTGCAAAAGATGGCGATCACTTACTCATCGTGACACACCATCTTGTGATTGATGGTGTCTCATGCCGAATTTTACTAGAGGACTTTATGTCTCTTTATCAGCAGGCAGCTCAAGGACAGACGCTCGTCCTACCGCCCAAAACCCACTCCTTTAAAGAATGGGCAGAGGCGATCGAACGATACGCACAGTCCAAGCCATTAAAAAGCCAAAGTGAGTACTGGAATGAGATTGACAGGACGCCAATGACCACTTTACCTGTTGATCATGAAGTAACGAAAAGAAAAGTTGCGCAAACAAAAGCAGTACAGATGCAGCTTTCAGAGTCTGAAACCGAGCATCTCTTAACAGATATTCACCTACCGTATACAACGGAAATGAACGATATTCTTCTATGTGCGCTCGGTCTTGCCGTTCAGGAGTGGACAGGTGAGTCTCATGTACATGTGCAGCTTGAAGGTCATGGAAGAGAGGATATTTTATCAGGACTGGATGTCTCCCGCACGATTGGTTGGTTTACGAGTATGTATCCAGTCGTACTGAAAGCAAAGCCGGATCAGAGCATAGCAGAGGCGATTAAAGGAACGAAAGAAATGCTGCGTCGTGTCCCGAATAAAGGGATCGGCTATGGGATTTTAAAATATCTCACTGAGTCGTCAGGACAGCACGTACAACCTGAAATCAGCTTGAACTATCTTGGCCAGATTGATCAGGAAGTGACGACCGAACTCTTTGGACCATCCGCCTATGATATGGGACGACAAGCAAGCCCTGATTCAGAAGCTGTCTATAAGCTGAACCTCAGTGGTCTTGTTCAACACAATCGATTCATGTTGTCTTGTTCATATTGTTCAGATGAATATGAAGAAGAGACGATACAGCAATTCATGGCATTGTTAAAGGAAAAAATCCAATGCATCATGACTCATTGTTTAGCGCAGCAAGAACGAGAATTTACGCCAAGTGATTTCTCTGCTGGTGACCTTGAAATGGATGAAATGGA
This sequence comes from Bacillus pumilus, assembly GCF_009937765.1. Classification (NCBI taxonomy): domain Bacteria; kingdom Bacillati; phylum Bacillota; class Bacilli; order Caryophanales; family Bacillaceae; genus Bacillus; species Bacillus pumilus. The sequence continues at coordinate 1,163,892 of NZ_CP047089.1, forward strand.
CGATATATTTGACATGCTTGAGGAGAAATTGACCTAACATCATGAGATCAGTCATAAAAACGGGAAGGGAGGATGAAATAGATGAGTTCATTTAAAAGGGATCAAGTTCAAGATATGTATTATCTGTCACCGATGCAAGAAGGCATGCTGTTTCATACCCTCCATCACCAAGAAAAGGGCTTTTATGTAGAGCAAATGGACATGAATGTAAAGGGCACACTGCGTCATGACTTACTTGAGAAAAGCATGAATGTCATCGTGGAGCGGTACGATATTTTTCGTACCGTATTTCTCCACGAAAAAGTGAAGCGTCCTGTCCAAGTGGTACTGAAGAAACGCCCTTTTACGCTTGATGTGGTGGACATGCAGGATCTTTCTGAAGACGAACAACTTGTACGTATTGAGACATTTAAACAACAAGATCAGCTGAGAGGATTTGACCTTTCGAAGGATGCACTCATGCGGGCAACTGTTTTCCAAACGAGCCCTACAAGCTATCGCTGGATATGGAGCTATCACCATATTCTTCTTGATGGCTGGTGCTTTGGGCTTGTGGTGCAGGAGTTATTTGCGATGTATCATGCCCTTTTGCATGACATCCCTTACAAACTGGAACCGGTTAAGCCGTACAAAGAATATATTCAATGGCTTGAAAAACAAGATAAACAAGCATCACTTCAATACTGGCAGCAATCATTAGCCGGGTTTGACGTACAATCCACCTTTAAAGAACAAAGAAAACAAACGAATGAACATGAATTAGGCGAAATGGAATGGTCGATGAGTAAGGAAGAAACGGCTGCTTTATCAGCGTTAGCATTCCAGCAAAATGCGACGTTAAGCAGTGTTCTTCAATCAGTCTGGTCAATTTTATTGAGCAGATATCAACGTTCAAATGATGTGCTGTTTGGCACGGTTGTGTCGGGGCGTCCGGCAGATTTGGCTGGCGTTGATAAAATGGTTGGCTTGTTCATCAATGTCATCCCAAGAAGAATTCAGCTGACAGATGACATGACATTCCGTACTCTTCTATCAGAAACGCAGCAGCAGTCTCTTGCGGCCGAGCCGCATCAATATATTCCGATTTATGATATTCAGGCAGAGACAGGTCATCAGCCACTCATTGATCATATCGTCGTGTTTGAAAACGTCCCGACCGCAAAGAAGGACGAGCAAGAGGCGCGATTAGGATTTACTGTGGAAAATATGAATGTGTATGAAAAATCGAACTATGATCTCAATTTGCTGGCATCACCAGGAGAACAATTGCAATTAAAGCTTGCCTTTAACAAAAAAGCATTTGATTCTCAATTTGTTCAACGGTTAAAGGAACAGCTAAGTCTACTGATGAGTGAGGCGATCAAGCATCCTGACCAATCGGTTCATACACTTACACTTGTCACGAAACAAGAAAAGCAGCTCATTCTTGAGGAGTGGAATGCGTCTGAGCTTGAGCATGACCAGCTATATTTGTCGAAATGGTTTGAGCATAATGTCCGCAAACAGCCGAATGCGGTCGCATTATCAGCAGGTGAGCACACGATGACATATGCGGAGCTGAATGAACAAGCCAACCGATTGGCAAGACATATGCAAAAAAATGGGGTCACGCATCAAACGGTCATCGCCATAATAGCTGACCGCACGTCTGAACTGATTGTCAGTCTACTTGCTGTCTTAAAAGCAGGTGCAATCTATGTGCCAATTGATCCCGATTATCCAGAAAGCCGCATTCAATACATGCTTAAAGACAGCGGGGCAACGCATCTTCTGACTCACTCATCCTTTATCAGTCAGGTGAAAGCACTTGCGTTTGATGGTACGTATCTGTTTGCAGATGATCAAGAAATTTCACTAATGAGCTCAGAGAATTTGCCGCTTGAAGCAGGCTTACACGATACGGCTTACATCATGTATACATCCGGTACAACAGGTCAGCCAAAGGGCATCATGACGACCCATTCCAATATTGCCAGGGTGGTCAAAAATACGAACTACTTAACCATTTCAGAAACAGATACACTGCTGTCCCTATCCAACAGCGTATTTGATGGCTTTACATTTGATGTGTATGGCGCACTATTAAACGGAGCGAAGCTTGTCTTGCCGAAAAAAGAGACCATTTTAAACATGGGCGAGCTGACGGGATTGATTAAAAGAGAAAACATTTCTGTCATGTTTGTTCCGACAGCATTATTTAATCTCCTCGTTGATGAAAACACCGACTGGATGCGCAGTGTGCGCAAAGTGCTGTTCGGAGGAGAGCGGGCATCGGTACAGCATGTGAGGAAAGCCTTTGCTGTCATGGGGAAAGGCAGACTCATCAATGTGTACGGTCCAACCGAATCAACAGTATTCGCTACTTATTATCCAGTCGATGAGGCTCTGCCGATGGACATGCGTTCGATTCCAATCGGAAAGCCGCTCAACCAAACGGGTGCTTATATACTGAGTCAGCACAGGCAGCTTCAGCCGATTGGAATGGTCGGAGAGCTTTGTCTGAGCGGCAAAGGACTTGCGAAGGGGTATTTGAATCGTCCTGATCTGACAAAACAAGCTTTTATTACGCATCCATTCGCTGCGAGAGAAAGGCTGTATTGTACAGGAGACTTGGCTTATTTTCGAGCGGACGGTTTGATTGAGTATGCAGGCAGAGTCGATGATCAGGTGAAAATTCGCGGTCACCGCATTGAACTGACAGAAATTGAAGCCCACCTTCTCATGCATCCAGGTGTCAAACAAGCGGCTCTTATAGCTGATCAGCTTAACACGCAGCATACAAGGCTGCTCGCTTATATGACGTGTGAGGAGGAGTGGAAGGACAAACTCGATGTGATCAAGTCAGGATTAAAGGAAAAACTTCCGGCTTACATGCAGCCTCATGAACTGATCAGGCTTGAGAAAATGCCACTTACGCCAAATGGAAAGGTTGATAAACGTCAGCTACCAAAGCCAGAGGTCCCTCAAGGAAACCATCATTTGAAGCTTCCAGTAAATGAAGTAGAACAAAAGCTGATTGTGATGTGGCAGGAAGTGCTTGAACGAGAAAATATCAGCACAGATGACCATTTCTTTGAGATTGGCGGGCATTCATTAAAAGCGATGTCGCTTTTATCTAAGGTGTCGAAGGAATTCGATGTTCAGGTGCCTATTCACTTGATGTTTGAGACGCCTACCATTGAAGCAATCAGCCGTTATATTCAACAGCAGGATCAGGAAGCCGCAGGCTATCTTGTATTCAATGAATCTCAAACGCCAACAGTCTTTGCTCTACCGCCATTACCAGGCTATGGCTTTATCTATCAGGAAGCCGCAAAAACGCTCGATGATGTTCGTTTGATCGCCTTTGACTTTATTGAAGCTGATCACCGAATCACACAATACGTTCAGCATATCCAGCACCTTCAGCCTGAAGGACCGCTGACTTTGATGGGTTACTCAGGCGGGTGCTACCTAGCCTTTGAGCTTGTTCAATCACTCGAACAAGCAGGGCGGACCGTCGAAAAGGTCATCATGATCGATTCCTATATGAAAATAGGAGAAAGCGATTTAGAAGGACGATCCATTGATGACGATATCGCAGCGATCGTCCATCAGTCGAAGCAAAGTGAACTGGCCCAAGCAGAGCTCATTCAAGAAGCACTTGCTCAAAAAACGAGGGCTTACTATGAAACTTTTGTTAAGGGGGTGAATCAAGGAGAGATACAAGCAGACATTGATTTCATCCAATCCGAAGAAAACATTGCGATACCAGAATGGATGGATCACTGGGAAGCTGCGACGACCGGCGCTTATCGACAATATCAAGGCTATGGTCAGCATGCGGACATGTTCAAAAACAAAGAATGTGCTGCCCGAAATGCACAGCTCATTAATGAAATCGTCCATCATAAAAATAGAGAAACAGTCTTGTAAACTTTAGATGAGGCAGGGGTGCACACTGGTAGCCCTGCCTGCCAAAAAAGGGAAGGAACTCATATGAAACCATCAATCATTAATCAATCGAATGTACATGAATCAATGGATACGATTTTACAAGATGTACAGAAAACCATTTTACAAACCAACGAAATCGAACGCTTCGCTGTTTTTTCTCGTGAAAAAACCATTCGACCTCGGCCATATCACCTCTCTCATTTATTTCTAGACCATCACATGGAGCAGGAGGCCGCAGTTGAATGGAAACAGACGCAAATGGCTTCACCTGCTTTAGCAGACATGCCCCCAGCCATTTCCTATGGAGGGGATATAGATGTTCGTGCAGGAGCTCAAACCTTGCAGGACGCTCTAACTGAGGCAGCCAAAACAACAAATGGACTGACTTATATCATCAATAGTGAAAATGAACTCACGCAATCCTATTCGCAGTTAAAGGAGGATGCCGAACGAGTTCTGACGGGCTTAAGGGCACTAGGCCTTAAGCCAGGAGATCCTGTGTTCTTTCAATTTTCATCGAATCATGCAATGGTCATAGCTTTTTGGGCATGTGTATTAGGCGGATTTGTCCCAACACTTGTATCTGCAGCCCCGACCTATCGGGAAATGAATGCCTCAGTGAAGAAGCTTCATCACGCTTGGAACCTGCTGGAGCATCCGCTCATTCTCACGGATGACTCGCTGATTGATGAGGTGCAAGGATTAGCTTTACTGTGGCATACAGATCAATTACGTGTTGCAGCCGTTGAACCAATGCTTACTTTAGAAAGAGATCTAGAAGCACATCCAGTCATGCCCGATGATTCTGTCTTTTTTATCTTAACGTCTGGAAGTACGGGGATGCCCAAATGCGTAGAGCATTCTCATAGAAGTGTGTTAGCGAATGTCAAAGGAACAGTGGCAGCCAATGGGTTTACACAAGATGACGTCTCATTAGACTGGATGCCATTAGATCATATTGGCGGCATTGTCATGTTCCATCTTGTCAATGTGTATACAGGCTGTGAGCAAATTCGGGCAAGAACAGATGACTTCATCGCTCAGCCGCTGCGCTGGCTTGACTGGATGGACCGTTATCGTGCAACGAAGACATGGGCACCTAACTTCGCATTTGCGATGATCAATGATTATGAGAAAGACATTTCTTCAGGATCTTGGGATCTTTCTGCTATGACTTGTATGATCAATGGGGCAGAAGCCGTCGTACCGAAGACAATCCACCGGTTTTTACACTTGCTTGCTCCGCACGGTTTAAAAGGAGACGTCATCAGACCGGCATTCGGCATGTCAGAAATCTCATCAGCCGTTGTTTTCTCTTTTGCGATTGAGCGGGGAAATGAAAACAGCGGGGTTCTGACCTTTGAGGAAACGTCACTGACAGAGCAGTTAAGACCAGCGGAGGCACGCGAAACTGGAACCGTCAGCTTTACAGAGCTGGGGAAACCGATTCCGGGTATCACAATTCGTATCGTCAACCATGAGCATGAGCTTCTTCCGGAAGATCATATTGGTAGCGTACAAATCAAAGGGCCGACGACAATGAAGGGCTATTACAAGAATGACGAAGCGAATCAAGAGGTTTTTCAAACAGAGGGCTGGTTCCACACGGGCGATTTAGGATTTCTGCATGAAGGAAGGCTGACATTAACCGGTAGAGAAAAAGACATGATCATCATCAACGGGAAAAATTATCACAACTATGAAATTGAAGCCATGGCAGAGGAAGTACCCGGCGTAGAAACAACCTTTGTGGCAGCTTGCTCCGTGCGAATGGAGGCATCTGCATCCGATGAACTGATTCTCTTTTTTACACCGAAGTTGTATGAGCCTGCTTATATCATGAGGGCTAGTCAGCACATGAAAACCCATATTGCGACAAAAATGGGTCTTTATGCATCGAAGGTTATTCCTGTCCAGAAGCATGCCTTTCCGAAAACAAGCTCTGGAAAAATAGAAAGGGCACAGCTCAAGACCAGGTGGCAGGAAGGTGAATTCGACGAAATCATCAAGGAACTGGATATCAGACTTGAAAATGAACATACCTTGCCTGATTGGAGTTATCAAAAGAAGTGGACACCCGCTCCGCTTCATAAAACTGAAAAGCAAACAGCAGGAGATACAGTGATCTTTGCAGATGCATTAGGGCTGGCAGATCAATTGAAATCCCTCTCAAACAATGAACAAACCTATATTACGGTTGAACCGGGTCAAGCATTCACACAACTCACACATACTCACTTCATCATCCACCCGAATCGGCCGTCAGATTACGAACAACTCTTTGAGACGCTCCGTTCGTATGGCGTTTCGGTGAAACAAATCATTCACCTTTGGAACTACACAAAAAAGGAAGACATACTTCAAGCGGCATTGGCGAAGGAAGCGCAGAAAATGGGCAGCATGAGTGCATTATATACAACAAAAGCGATGGCCGCTTATGAGGAACCTGTAGAGATTACCTTTGTCTCCGCTCATGCGATGAATTTACCAGAAGATCAAACACATCATGTGGAAAAAGCAACGACAGCGGGATTGATGACAGCTGTACAGCATGAATGGCCGTTTATCAAGGTGCGATGTCTTGATTTTTCTCTAACAGAACCGGCTGACCATTCCCATGCATCAGCGATTATGACAGAGCTTACTCAAGACACAAGCTATCAAGTGGCTGCTTACCGCGAAGGTGTTCGTTATATTCCTCTTTTAACGCCGCTTCATCTGGAAAGAGAGCAAAAGAGGAAGACGCCGCCATTTGAATCCTCCGGGCTTTACGTGCTGACAGGCGGGCTTGGCGGAATAGGACGAATGCTAAGTGAAGATCTTCTGACATCCTATCAAGCGCATCTCGTGTTGCTTGGAAGAAAGGCACGAGAAGCGTTAACTGCGGATCAGCAAGACATATTGACCTCACTTGAGAAACAAGCGGAAAAACGCGGCGGCACTGTTCATTATGAAGAAGTGGAATTGACGGATGCAAAAGCACTTGAAGCCCTGATCTCAAGACAAGAGGTGGCTCATGAAAAAAGGCTGCATGGCGTGATTCATTTTGCTGGCATCATTCAAGAAGAGCTGCTTGCTGACATGACGTCTGTGTCCTTACATGCGATGTACGAAGCAAAGGTATATGGCACGATTGCCCTTCATGAAGCGGCTTCTAAACGGCAGAATGTCTTATTTCTTTCTAGCTCATCAGCACGAACGTTAAAGGGCGGGATGACCGTAGGCGCTTATTGCGCTGCCAATGAGTTCGTTGAACAATTTGCTCATTATCAGAAGCTGACATCTACCGTGAAGCCGTACTGCTTTAGCTTTAGCATGTGGGATGAAACCGGCATGAGCGAGGGTTCGATGATCAAAGGCATCTTAAAAGAAAGAGGCTATCTTCCGATTCCGAAGCGAGCGGGCTTGCAGACGATGCTGGCATGTTTAATGACAGATGCACCTCTCATTTATATGGGATTAGATCGGTCGAAGCAGGATATTCAAGAGATGCTTCATGCGGAGGATCGAACAGAGAAAGCGGTGTATGTCTTTTTCAAAACCGACAAAACAAAAGCCATTGAAGAACGGCTGTATCAATCCATTTATACGTCTTTGCAGTCTCATCTATCTGGTGAATATTCCGTCCATCTATTTCCTGAGGAATACTGGAAAGAATCAGAGGATGGCATGCCTGATGAAGCATATTTCAAAGCACTCATTGAGGAAAGTGGACAGGATGCCGAGGACAGAGCGCCTCAAACGGAGACGGAGAAACGATTGGCAAGCATTTGGTCCGAGCTGCTTGATGTCTCGAATGTCAGCTGCGGTGATCATTTCTTTTTACTCGGGGGTCATTCGCTCAAGGCAACACAAATGCTGTCTGCGGTGAGACAAAGAATGGGATTTGATGTGCCGCTCGCTGTTCTTTTTGAGCATACGAGACTGGGGGAACTAGCGTCATGGATTGATTCGCATGCAAAAGTGGATAAAGCGGTACAAATGCGGAAAATAGCAAAGGGTCAGGAGATTCCGATGTCCTATGCCCAGCAAAGACAGTGGTTTCTCTATCAATTACAGCCTGATCTGCCGTTTTACAATAATACCATTTCCTTTCGGATGAATGGAATTTTAGATGTGAAGGTGCTTCAGCGCAGTCTTCAGCAAATGGTGCAAAGGCATGAGTCGCTTAGAACGTCCTTTACTATGAGCGGCGATGAACCAGTACAGGTCATCCATGAGCATATGACCCTTCCAGAGCTTGAAGTGGAGGATCTATCAGATCTGACATCTCAGGAAGAAAAAGAACAAAAAGCGGCTGAATGGGCGAAAAGAGAGGCAAGCACACCTTTCCGCTTAGAGCATGATCCGCTCTTTCGCGCGAAACTGATTCGATTGTCGGAAAGAGATCATTTGCTGCTGATGTCCATTCACCACATTGTGTCAGATGGCTGGTCGGTTGGGATTGCCGCAAGAGAGCTGTCTGAATGGTATACAGCGATGATCGACCGGCGAGAACCTGATCTTTTACCACTGCCGATTCAATATGCGGATTACGCTTTATGGCAGAAGGAATATTTGACTGGAGAGACGCTGGAGAAGCAGCTTTCCTATTGGAAAGAGCAATTTGCAGTCCCTGTCGAAGATTTGGTTTTGCCGTATGACTACCCGCGGCCAGCCGTTCAATCCTACAAGGGAAAAACGAAAAAATACGACCTATCGAAGTCGCTATCAGATCAGCTTGCTGAGCTTTCTAAAAAAACCGACAGTACCCTTTATATGACGCTACTGACCGCCTTTTCTACATTGCTGCACCGTTTGTCTTCACAGGATGAGTTTGTGATTGGATCAGTCATTGCTGGGAGAAATCGGACGGAGATGGAGCATCTCATCGGATTTTTCGTGAATACACTGGCTCTTCGGATTGATCATAGCGGGAACCCTGCTTTCACTGAATTATTAGAACGGGTGAAAGACACAACTATGGGCGCCTATGCGCATCAGGATGTGCCGTTTGAAATGGTCGTAGATGAGCTGGATATTGTACGTGAGGCTGGCAAACAGCCGCTGTTTCAGGTCATGTTTGTTTTGCAAAATCTACCGCTTGAGGCTTCTCCGATGGGGGAAGCGACATCTGTTTTAGCCATTGAAGATAACGATACCGCCAAATTCGATCTATCTCTGTTTGTTTTTGAAGGAGCAGAGGGTCTTCAATTAAAACTGGAGTATGATGTGGACTTATTTTCTGACGATACGATGGACCGGTTCCTTCGGTATTACGAGCAGTTGCTTGAGTGTATTTGCGAACATCCATCACAGCCGATTAAACAAATGAATTACCTGCCAGAAAAAGAGAAGCATCAACTGCTCTATGAATGGGGTGGTAAAACAGATCAGCCTGCAGGTTCGCTTCTCATCACGGAACGGTTTGAAGCGCAGGTGAGAAAGTCACCTGAAGCCATCGCTCTCGAATTCGGGGGAGTGCAGTGGACGTATCGCGTGTTACAAGAGAAAGTCGACCGGCTTGCGGCCTCCCTACAGCAGAGAGGTGTGACGCCGCATGAACCAGTAGGGCTGCTCATCGACAGGTCGCCTGAAATGGTCCTTGGGGTGCTGGCGATTGTGAAAGCAGGAGGCGCCTACGTGCCGATTGATCCCGAATATCCAGATGCACGCATTGATTATATGCTGAGGGATACAGGGATTCAGCTGTTACTGACAAAAAATGAATGGCTGAAAAAGGTATCCATTAGTCAAACCGAAATCATTTGTCTTGATGAAGGATATGAAGAATTTTTATCAGAAGCAGAGCTCATACCTGCTGCCCTAAAATCTGATGGACTCGCTTATATCAATTACACTTCAGGATCAACTGGACAGCCAAAAGGGGTTTTAATTCCGCATCAAGCAGTCATCCGGCTAGTGTGTGAAACAGATTATGTCACCCTTGACGAACATACACGCATTTTACAAATGGCTAGCTTCTCCTTTGATGCCTTTACGTATGAAATATGGGGAGCTCTATTAAACGGGGGAAGGCTGATTCTCACCGATCGACATACGGTTTTATCAATGGATACACTGGCTGACACGCTGACATCATACAAGATCACAACAGGATTTCTAACAGTACCGCTGTTCAACCGATTGACAGAGGAGCATCCAGAAGCTTTATCTGGATTCGATGCATTATTGGTCGGTGGTGATGCGCTCTCAGCTGCTCATATTCGTAAGGCACTGCCGTATTTACCTGAAGGGCTTTTAAACGGCTATGGACCAACTGAAAATACGACGTTCTCTTGTGTGCATCATATTTGTTCATTAGACGAAGGGCAGACGACCGTTCCTATCGGTCGGCCAATTGCTTATTCACAAGCCTATGTATTAGACGACCAGCTGCAGCCAGTTCCGCAAGGTGTCATTGGAGAGATTTATGTTGGCGGAACAGGGCTCGCACTAGGTTATCTTGGAGATGAAGAAAAAACATCGCAATCATTTATCCCGCATCCTTTTCATAAAGGAGCGCGTTTATATAAAACAGGTGATATGGGCCGCTGGCTCCCAAATGGCATCATCGACTGCCTCGGAAGAATCGATCATCAAGTGAAAATACGCGGACATCGCGTCGAATGCGGCGAAATTGAAGCCACTATGCTGAGTGTTGAAGATATCTTAGAATGTGCGGTCATTCCGCATCAGCACGAGAGTGGTCATAAGCGGCTCATCGGTTACTTTGTCCAAAAAGGTACCTGGACCCAGCAAGACCTTCGCCGAAAATTAAAAGATAGATTGCCAGATTATATGGTACCGAGCCTATTCATAGAGCTCGAGGAACTGCCGCTCACGCCAAACGGTAAGGTAGATCAAAAGCGTCTCCCGCCGCCCGTGTGGAGACAGGAAGAAGCCGAAAAACCGACAGATCAAGCGCTCAGTAAGGAAGAACGAGTGCTGAAAAAAGTGTGGACTCAGCTTCTTGGCACTCCTTCAATCGGTGTTCATGATAACTACTTTGAGCTTGGCGGAGATTCTATTATTGTCATACAAATGGTGGCACGCCTAGCACAGGAAGGCTATATCATACAGCCGAGAGATGTATTTGAAAAACAGACCATTTCACAGCTGGCACACGCTATGAAAAAAGCAGATGTGTCTGTGTCTTATGATCAATCACCTGTTACGGGAGATGCACGTCTGCTTCCAATCCAATCTTGGTTCTTTGAGCAATCGATGACAAATCAAGATTATTGGAATCTATCAGCGCATATTAAATTCAAGCAATCTATACAACCCGAACAGTTAACGCAAGTTCTTTCAAAGCTTGTCGATCATCACGATATGCTAAGAGCCATTTATACAAAAGATGTAGATGGCACATGGATTCAAACCATTCGTGCGCCTGGCATTATTCCTTGTGTCACTTTCTTTGATTTGGCGGATGTTTCTCACGAGGAAGCACTAGAGCAAATCCGCATGGAGACAAGCGCATGTCAAGGAACATTGTCATTAGAGCGGGGAGAAGTGATCAAAGCCATTCTTTTTCAGACAAGTGATTGCACGTCTGAACTCTTCATCGCAGCCCACCATCTTGTGATGGATGGAATATCGTGGCGCATCATACAGGAAGATATCTTAAACGGGTTGAAGCAGGTTGCGGCAGGGCAGGAGATCATGCTTGCAAAGAAAACCGCTTCTTATCAGCAGTGGGCAGAGGCACTTGATCAATATGCACAAACCGATCAATTACTAGAGCAGGTTCCGTTTTGGGAAAAGATCATCGATCACGAGGAAGAAGGTTCTCCTTTTCAAACGCCTGCGCTTTTCAATATAGAAGAACATGCAGAGATCCTGACTGTTCAATTGACGAAGGACCAAACAGACATATTACTAAGGCATGCATCACAAGCGTACCGAACAGAAGTGAACGATTTACTCTTATCAGGACTTGTGCAAGCGATTGGAAAGCCACTACTGATCACGCTAGAAGGGCACGGACGCGAGGATTTATTTGAACAGATGGATTTGTCACGGACAGTCGGCTGGTTTACAAGCTCTTATCCTATTTTCATTCCTTTTATTCAAACCGATGTTGAGAGACAAATTAAAGATGTCAAAGAAACCTTAAGAGCTGTGCCGCAAAAGGGGATCGGCTATGGCTTACTCCAATACATGACCGCATCACGTTTACTTAAAACGGTAGCGCCGCAGGTGAGCTTTAATTACCTTGGACAGCTAGATCAAATAGATGGTGAGGCAAATCTGTATATAGCTGATGAGCGAAATGGACATGTGCATGATCCAAAAGCAGAAAGACAGCAATTGATCGATGTGTATGGATACGTTATCGGTGGTCAGCTTCAGATGAATTTTATGATCAATCGTGAACTGCTTCAGGAGGAAGAGGTGCGTCAGTTACCTGAACGATTTAAAGAAAAAATGGAGGACATTCTGACGCATTGTGTAGAGGCAAAAGGCGGCTTTACGCCATCTGATTTTCCAATGGTCCAGCTGACGCAAAAGCAAATAGATGAGCTTCCAGACAATGTGGTAGATGTGTATCCACTATCTCCGATGCAGCAAGGGATGCTGTTTCATGCACTGTTAGATCAAGCATCACAGGCGTATTTTGGTCAGGTGCATATGACACTCGAAGGCTTAACGGACGGCAAAGCCTATGAAAAAGCATGGAATTTGCTTGTGGAACGTCATTCGATTTTACGGACAAGATTTGCTTGGGAGGGGCTAAAGGAGCCTGTCCAATTGATTCAATCAGAAGGAAGCCTTCACCTCACTCAGCACGATGTGCGCCACCTGAGTGAAAGGGATCAGAAGAAAACCATTGAGCAGTATTTACAAACCGATCGTTCAAAGGATTTCGAATTAGAAAATGCGGCTGAACCGCTCATTCGTATCGCTTTATTCAACCGTGATGAGAAAACATGTACGTTTGTTTTTAGCTTTCATCATATTTTAATTGATGGCTGGAGCCTGTTTGGCTTGATTGAGGAATCCCTTTCAATATATCGCTCGCTTGTGGATGAACGAGAGATCAATCTTCCTGCTGTGCGTCCATATAAAGATTTTATTGATTGGCTGCAAAAGCAAGATCAAGAGAAGGCACAAGAGTTCTGGAAACATTACATGTCAGGAGTAGGGGAAGCCACACCACTACCAGGAGACGGAGAGCAAGCTTCGGATGAAGGAGCAGGTATTGATCAGATTAGTATCAAACTGACGCCTGAAATGCAGCAGAAGCTGGAGAAAATGACAGGGACACAGAAGGTCACGATGAGCACGCTGATTCAGGCGGCATGGGGTCTGCTCTTGCACCTTCATTCAGGCTCAGAGGATGTCGTGTTCGGTGTCACAGTATCTGGCCGGCCTGCGGACTTAAAAGAGGTTGAAAGCATGACAGGGCTCTTTATTAACACTTTGCCGCTTCGTTTGCCGATCACACCAGACAGAACCATTGCCGAGCTTCTGACCCAAACGCAGGAAACAGTTTTTCACATGCGAGAGTTCGAGTATACCGTACTCCCAGATATTCAGCAGATGACCCAAATTCCGAATGGAGAATCATTGTTTCATAGCATTGTCGTGTTTGAAAACTACCCGATAGAATCAGTGGAGCCTTATGGTGTACGGATCTTAGATATAGCCAGTCATGAAGAAACAAACTATGACTTGACCCTTGTGGCTGTCCCTGGAGATACGCTGGAGCTTCGGGTCACATACCGCTTCAATCAATATAAAGAAAAACAAATACAATCGCTGATGCAGCAGCTGATCCACACACTTGAAGCCATGACAGAACAAGTGGAGACACCACTCTCTTCCTTCACGATCGTGACAAATGAAGAAAAAGGGCGGATGATCACCGATTGGGCGAAAAATGCACAAGTCAGCGTGCTGTATCCAGATCAAGAAGAGGTCTACTCAGCTGTGCATGATCCTTCGTGTGAGACAGAAATCTATGTCCTGAGCGAGGAGCATCAGCTCATGCCGGTAGGGTTCCCTGGAGATATTTTTATCGGTGCAGAGGATATCAAGGCACTATGCGGAGAGCTTGCCGATTGGATGGAGACGCATAAAATTCAACATCCATTCAAACATCAAACAGGCGAATACCTATATCCGACAGGGGATGTCGGCGTTTGGACTGAAAAAAACAAGATTCAGATTTTGGATTGGGTGTAGGGGGAGAAGAACGATGTTAATGAGTAGAAGAAAAGGACTTGCAGCAAATCATATCGTCAGAATCAACGGAAAACGAATTGATCTTAAAGCATTAGAACAGGTCATGATGCTTCATTTTCCGCTAAAGGAATGTGCATTCATCCCGAAGAAAAATGAAGAAGGCAGCCTCTCGCTTGTGCTATTTGCACAGGCGAAGGACCCTTCGCTGACAAGAGAGGATCTGATGACAGGCGTACTTCATCCTGATGAAGTGCCCGCCGCTCTCGTCTTATTACCTTCCTTGCCAAGGACAGAAAGTGGAGCGGTCGATACAGAAGCACTGCTTTCGATTGACATCATTGATGAAGAGAGTTTGAGAAAGATAGAAGATCGTACGAAAGCTATAGATGGAGTAGAGGAAGCGGCTGCTCTCATAGAAAGTCAGACAGAAAAACAAACGCCTTATCACCTAGATGATCTGTTTCCTAATCGGCAGCGGGCGCAAGAGAATGTATCGATCTCAAAGGACGATGCGGGCGAAACAAAGCAAGCATCCGTCCATGAAAAGCCGCCTGCACTTGTGTATGGCGGGGATGTCATCAAAAACCAAGGCACACCTGTCACACTGACAGAGGTGCTAATTCGATCAGCCTTTATGTCACCTGATCGCGGGGTAACCTATATTATAGAAGGCGGGCACACGTTGACCCAAACTTATCCTGAGTTACTCACAAACGCAGAACGCGTGCTGTCTGGTTTAAGGAAAGCAGGGCTGACAAACGGCGATCAAGTGTTACTCCAATTGAAAGATCATCAAGATTTCATCACTGCGTTTTGGGGCTGTATTCTCGGTGGCATCATTCCGACTCCAGTCTCTGTACCGCCTGTTTATGATGAAACGAATCAAGCTGTGAACAAGCTGAAAGGCGTGTTTCAGCTGCAAAATGAACCGTTCATTATGACGAATGAAGCAAGTGCTGAGGACATTGCTGGGCTGCGTGAGGCGTTTGAGGCAAAAAACATGCCCATTTTAACAATCGAAACATTGCTCTCGTGTGTGCCGGATGAACAGCATTATGAGCCAGAGCCGGATGAGCCTGTGCTTCAGCTGCTCTCTTCAGGAAGTACGGGTGTGCCAAAGTGTATCCGTCACAACCATCAAAGTATTTTATCTAGAATCATTTCCTTTGAGCAGACAAATGGCTTTACGCATGAGGATGTGTCGCTTAACTGGATGCCGCTTGATCATGTAGGAGGCATTGTCATGTTTCATGTACATGATGTCTACTTTGGCTGCCAGCAGATTAGTCCATCCATCGATCAATTTATCGAGCGGCCGATGGTGTGGCTGGATTGGATAGAAACATACGGCGTCACAAGGACATGGGCACCGAATTTTGCTTTTGCGATGATGAATGAATATGAGGACGACATTCGCAAAGGGAGCTGGGATCTCTCCACACTGACGTATATCATGAATGCAGCCGAAGCGGTTGTGCCAAAAGTGACGCAGCGCTTCATGCATATGATGGGGCAGCACGGATTAAGCCGTCATGCGATGGTGCCGGCGTACGGTATGTCTGAAACATCCTCAGCCATTGTCCAATCTAAGAAATTTATGAGGCATGGTGATCAAGATGGACAGCTGACGATTGATCAGACTTCGTTAACAAGTGAAATTCAATACGTAGCACAAGATCATCCGCACAAAATGACGTTTACAGAAGTCGGTGCACCGATTCCGTCTGTATGGATTCGGATTGTAGACGAGCATCATCATGTGCTGCCAGAAGATCAGGTTGGACGATTGCAGGTGAAGAGTCCGACGATTATGATGGGCTATGATCAAAATGAGGAAGCCAATCAAGAGGTATTTGCGGAAAATGGCTGGTTTCACACTGGGGATTTAGGATTTATTCACGAAGGGCGTCTTGTTCTGACAGGTCGAGAAAAGGACATCATCGTCATCAATGGAGCCAACTATTTGAATTATGAAATTGAAGCAGTTGTGGAAGAGGTGGACGGAGTTGAAGTCACTTTTGCCGCTGCGTACGGCATCTACAATCCCGAATCAAGCAATGACACGCTTGCTGTCTTCTTTGTCACACAAAAGGATTCGCTAGAGGAACAAGTCACGATGATTCAGCAAATTAGAGAGGCTATCATCCGTAAAATTGGCATAGAGCCCGATCACATCATCCCAGTGAAAAAAGACCAATTTCCGAAAACAGAAAGCGGAAAGATCCAGCGTGCTCAGTTAGGCGCGGCACTAAAAGAGGGTGTGTTCCGTGACATTGAAAGGGCACTGGACCTTGCTTCTGAAAATGAACAAACACTGCCAGATTGGTTTTTTAAACGCACTTGGGCAAAGGAGCATATTGGTCCGACTCATCCTGCTGCTGATCATATACTCGTTTTCGAGGATGAAAAAGGGCTATACCAATCACTTTACGCCCAATTCGAACAAAGAAATCAGCCCTATGTTTCTGTGAAAAAAGGACATGAATTCTTGCGTCTGTCTAAAGGGATGTACCAGATGAACCCGAGAATCAAGGGGGATTACGTCAGGCTTGTTGCAGCACTTGAAGCAGATGAATTAAAGACAGGGCGCATACTCCACATGTGGAATGTGACAGACAAAGAAGCCATCGTTGAGCCTGCGCAGTTTACAGAAATGCATGCCAGATCCAATCAATCGATTTTGTACTTGTATCAAGCATGGAGGCAAGAAAACAAAGAGCCTGTCCGGCTTGTTGTCGTAACAAAGGGTGGTCAATTTGTGAATGCTGAAGACGATCTTCATGTGGAGAAAACGTCGCTCGTTGGTTTGTTAAAAACCATCCCGCAAGAATGGGAAGGAGCAGAAGTGTCGCATATTGATATTGAAGCGGAGCAAGTGGAACAAGATGCAAAGCATATTGCTGATGAGCTGTCGGCGATTCATATCAAAGCAGAGGTGGCATACCGAAAAGGGGATAGGCTCGTACCAAAGCTGGAAAAAGTCGAGATGATGAACGTATCTCAAACAGAAGGATTTTTAAAATATGAAGGACTGTATTTGCTGACTGGAGGACTTGGTGGTATTGGATTTGAACTGTCTAAGCAGATGCTCCAATTTGGCTTAAAGCTTGTCTTGATTGGAAGGACTTCTCTGGAAGACAACATTGAAAAGAAAGAAGAATTCTCACAGCTAAAAGACCTCGGTGACGTCATCTATGTCCAAGCGGATGTGACGAATTTAGCTGACGTGGAGCGCACGATTTACAAAGCAGAAAAACATTTCGGTCAAACCATCAGGGGTGTGCTGCATTTAGCTGGAGCAGGCAATGTGTCAGAGCATTTTCAGCAGGCAGATAAGTATACATTGGCTCATACGTCAGAAGAGGATTTTACAAAGGAACTGTCAGGGAAAGCGGACGGAGCGTTTGTCCTGCAGGAAGCCTTCAAGCATGACCCGACAGTACCACTCGTCTTTTTTGGATCAGTAAATGGATTTTTTGGCGGTACAACATTCGGGGCTTACTCTGCCGCCAATAGCTTTTTAGATGGGCTTGCACACACGCTCACCTTTAAAGAAGGGAGACGGGCGATCTCTTTAAACTTTAGTATGTGGGATAATCTCGGTTTGTCTAAGGGACATACCGGCGCAGCCCTTACCGTCCGCAAGGGATTTCAATTGATTGGAAAGAAGCAAGGTCTCCATTCATTCTGTCTAGGTGCTCGGCTGAATGAAGCGCATCTATTTATCGGCCTAGACGGAGCCAATCCAGAAATCGCTGCGTATGTTCAGCCAGCGCAAATCCCGACTTTTGAGAAGAAGCTTCTTTACACGGCGATGCCTGGAAAAGAAGTGCATGTTGAAGAAATCGGAAACATAACAAAAGATGGCTGGGATATTCAGCAAGTACAGGAAATACCGAAAAGACAAGATGGGTCTATTGATCATGAAGCCCTCAAGCTGAATCATCACAAACATGGACAATCCTTTGAAAAGCAATTGCCAGAAACGGAAACAGAGCAGGTGCTTGCTACCATTTGGGAGGACATTTTAGACGTTGATCGTGTGTACAAAGAGGATCAATTCTTTGATCTTGGCGGACATTCATTAAAGGCGACTCAAACCATTTCAAGGATCAATCATGAGTTTTCAATCAAAGCGCCTTTAAAAATATTATTTGAAAGCAAGCATTTGGCACATTTGGCGCAAATGGTTGATGACATCAAAGGGGCACCCGTTGTTCAGGAAGCCAAGATTCCAAAGCTGGAAAAGCGAACAAGCTATGAGCTGTCACATGCTCAGAAACGTATTTGGTTCTTATCCACATTGGAAAAGAGTCATCATTACAATATATTAGGTGCTTGGAAGCTGACAGGACAACTGCACATTCAAGCGTTAACAAAAGCGATTGGTCTCTTAACGAAACGTCATGAAGCACTGCGCGCAACCTTTCAATCGCTTGGCGGCAAGCCGGTTCAAATAATACGTGAAGACCTTCCGCCATCCGTCACAGTTGCGAACTTCTCATTATTTAATGAAAAAACAAGAAAGAGAAGGCTCAAGCAGCTTATTCAGCAAGAAGCGAACCGCATGTATGATTTGGAAAGAGGACCTCTTGCGCAGTGGACGATTGTGGATATGGGCAATGAAGAATGTTATCTTCTTTGCGCGCAGCATCATATCATTTCAGATGCATGGTCGCTCAGTCTGCTCATTCAGGAATTAGAAGTGGCTTATGACGGGCTGCTTGTAGATGAAGCGCCGCAGCTCCCAGCACTGGAAATCGAGTGGACCGATTATGTTCATTGGGAAAATGAGCAAGTAACGCATCATCAAACAGACCAATCCTATTGGCTCAAGACATTACAAGGTGAACTTCCAGTGCTAGAGCTGCCGTTTGACCGTCCTCGTCCGCCAGTTCAAACATTTAACGGCGCTACAGAGCAAATCGTCTTGGAAGATACGCTTATTCGCCGTTTGCAAGCTTTGTCCAAACAGCAGGGCACAACGCTGTTTATGACGATGCTGTCGGCGTACTACGTCCTGCTTCACAAGCTGTCTGGGCAGACAGATATCATCATTGGCTCGCCGATCGCAGGGCGAGATGCCGAGCAATCAGAGAAGCTTGTTGGAATGTTTGTGAATACACTCGCGCTGAGACAGGATATCTCCACAGCAGCTACGTTTGCTGATGTCATGGAAAACGTGAAAGAGATGACATTAAAAGCATTTGAGCATCAGCGCTATCCATTTGACAAGCTTGTCGATGATCTTTCTTTAGATAGAGATTTAAGTCGATCGCCTATTTTCCAAGTGGCGATGGGGTATGTAACAGATTCGCTCAATATCAATCTCAAAGGGCTGACAAGTGAACATGTGATGGTTCATCATACAGTGTCTAAGTTTGATCTCACCTTACATGTATTTGAACAGGGAGAGAAGCTGTCGATCCATGTGGAATACAATACAGATTTATTTGATCAAGAAACCATTCATCGTTATATGAATTATTATCTTCGTTTGCTAGATGGTATGACAGCTCAGCCTGAACGTACATTTTCTGATTATTGCTTAATGGACAAAGCGGAACAGGCTGCGATGATCATTGGGAAAAACCAAACGGCTACGCCTTATCCAAAGCGCACCATTCAAGAGCTGTTTGAAGAACAGGTGCAGCGTGATCCGCACCGCATTGCCTTGTCTTATTTGGAAGAGTCCATGACGTATCAAGAGTTGGATGAGAAGGCAACAAAGCTTGCTGCTTACTTGCAGTCAAAAGGAGTTGGACCAGGTTCACTTGTACCGATGCTCTTTGATCGTTCCTTTGACATGATTGTTTCAGTGCTAGGCATCGTCAAATCTGGTGCTGCATATGTTCCGATGTCACCAGAATATCCAGATGCGCGAATCCGCCTCATTGTCCGTGATACACAAAGTGATGTGATCATCACTCAGTCTCATTTAATAGAGCGTTTAGGAGACTTTACAGGTACAAAGATTGACATGGACAAGCCACTACTAGAAACTGATGCAGGGTATCAAAGAGAACAATCAATCATTGGAGAAGACCAGTTAGCCTATGTCAACTACACATCAGGCTCAACAAGTACACCAAAAGGCGTTATGCTCCCCCATGCAGGAGTTGTCCGTCTAGTGAGAGAAACAAATTATATGAAACTAGGTCCAGATGATAAAATGCTTCAGCTCTCAAACTATGCTTTTGATGCCTTTACATTTGAGTTGTGGGGTATGCTCCTGAATGGCGGTCAGCTCATTCTGATTCCGAAATATGCCGCGCTGAATATGGATGAATTATCACGGCTGATCAAAGCGCATGAAGTGACAGCCAACTGTCTGCCAACCGCTTTATTCAATCGGCTGGTAGAGCACGATCCAACAAGTGTAGCAGGCTACCGTACATTACTCGTTGGCGGAGAAGCGATGTCCAGTGAGCATGCACGAAAGGCACTGCCGCATATGAAAGGTGTATTGATCAATGCTTACGGTCCTACAGAAAACACGACCCTAGCTACAACACACCAAGTCACGCACGTACCAGAGGGAGCAAGGTCAGTTCCAATTGGTGTCCCAGTATCGAATTCAACTGTCGTCATACTAGATGATGCGCTCAATCCAGTGCCAGCAGGCGTCAAAGGAGAAATTTATATCGGCGGCACAGGTCTGGCAAAAGGTTACCTTCATGATCCAGGGCGGACGCAGGAACGGTTTATAGACAATCCATTCCCTGAACTAGAGGGAGAAAGGCTGTATCGTTCAGGGGATCTTGGTACATGGCGTTCAGATGGCACCATTGAATATCTCGGCCGAAAAGACAACCTCGTGAAAATTAGAGGCTACCGGATTGAATGTGGAGAAATAGAGACAGCTCTCCTCAAGCATCCACAAGTAAAAGAGTGTACAGTCATCGCCAAAACGTATGGCAGCTCAAAACGGCTGGCAGCCTACCTTGTCACAGACGGAGAGAATCCTACTCCAGGCTGGAAAGCATTTTTACAGGAAAGCCTGCCAGGTTACATGATTCCAAGTTACTTTATTGTAATGGACGAAATACCAGTCACAACAAACGGAAAGGTTGATCAAAAAGCACTGCCAGACCCAGCAGAAACGATCTCTCTTTCTCAAAGGGATGACAAACCAGTCACCGAAACGCAGGAACAAATTGTCACAGCCTTCAAGGAAGTACTTGGTGTCAAACAAGTAGGCATACATGACTCATTCTTTGATTTAGGCGGCGATTCAATTATGAGTATCCAAGCCGTTGCCAAATTAAAAGAACAGGGGATTCGGGTTGATCCAAAATGGATCTTCATGCATCCAGCACCGGCTCAGCTAGCCGCACATGTAGACGCAATGCCTGAGGCTGCGGAGCACGTCGAAAGGTCTCCAAAGGACTACGTGATTGAGCTGAAAAAAGGCGATCCAGCCGAGCCAAGGATTTTCTTTGCACCGCCTGCCGGTGGAACGGTAATGGGCTATATCGATGTGGCTAAGCTGATGACCCATCAAGGCGCTGTGTACGCCGTGCAATCTCCTGGCTTATATGAGGATGAAGAACCGCAATTCTTTCATTACACAGAGCTTGTGTCCATATTTGTTGAAGCCATTGAGACCTTCTATCGACCTGGTGTCGACTATCTAGCAGGTCATTCAATGGGCGGGCATCTTGCTTACGGAATGAATCAGCGGCTCTGCCATGCAGGAAAAGCGCCGAAAGGACTCATCATTTTAGATACGGTCCCAGTGTTAAGAGATGAGGCAGATCAGGCGCTCCATGCGGATATGAACGAAGAAGAAGTGAAAATGCTTGCGCTTGTCCTTGGAATGGGAAATCTCGTCGGTGTCCAGCCAGAAGCATTACAAGGGCTGAGCTTCCAAGAAGTGAAGCAAAGAATACTAAAAGAGGCAGAAAAGGATGAAGTGGTTCATCAATTTATGAATGATCAGTATTTAGATAAATATTTGCAAATGCAAACGCATAATACGATCATGTCACAAGCCATTGAATTAGAAAAAGAACCATTCAATGTGCCGTTTTATATTGTACAAAGCAGTGATCACGCCATTGATTTCCAAAAGAAGTTCTCAGATTGGGAGGCTTATACGAAAGGATCGTGCTCGTATTATCACATCAAAGGAGACCATGTCACCATGATGAAAAGGCCGCAGGCAGATGAACTGGCACGAATTCTTCAAACGATGATAAAGGGGTAAGAACGTATGAATCATTTATTTAAAACCTTTGAAAAAAAATCAGATCTTATTCAACTTATTTGTTTTCCTTTTGCAGGCGGTTATTCCGCCTCGTACCGCCCGCTTTTTGAACAACTAAAAGGCACTGCCGAAGTCACAGCAGCAGAGCCCCCAGGTCATGGAACCAATCTCATGCCGCTCGAAACGAGCATTGACCGATTGGCTGAGCTATACAAAGAAGGGCTCATGGGCAACCTGAACCGTCCATTTATCCTGTTTGGACATTCCATGGGAGGACTTGTCGTGTATAGATTGACGCAGCTATTAGAAAGGGAAGGGGTTTATCCTGTAGCAGTCGTGATTTCGGCTATTCAGCCGCCGCAAACAAAACGACAGATCCTGACCCATTTATCGAATGAAGCATTTGTTCAGCATATTGCCGAAATGGGCGGGATACCAAAGGAATTATTAGAAAACAAACCAATGATGGATTACTTTACGCCGTCCTTACGTGCAGACTATCAGGCGCTGGAAACCTTCCAGCACAAAGATCAATCCATCATCGAAACACCCGTTTATTTATTCAATGGAACACAAGATGAAAAATGCATGCAAGATGCAAACGGTTGGCTGCCATGGGCAAAAACCATCGAACGCATCAATTTCGAAGGGGGGCACATGTATATCAACACACACCTCGAATCCTTCGCAGAACAGATGAGACTTGTGATCGATCTTGCAGGCAAACAACAATTCATAAAACATTAAAAGAAAGCGGTCCTCCTTAAAGGGACCGCTTTTTCTTATGAATTCCGCTTCTTTACCACATTCCCGCCAATCACTCCGCCAATGACCAGCACACCTCCGATGAGATGATACCAATCAATTGTTTCATGTAAAATGAGAACCCCAGCGGCGACTGTAATAAACGCAGATAAATTGTTAAAGATGCTGACCTTTGCCGCTTCAAGCTGGGAAAGGGCATAGTTTGATAAATATGCTGTGAGAAGTGAAGAAAGAATGCCTAAAAAGAGCATTGACCATACAAAGGATGGTTGTGTAAATGGGCTGAAAAATTGCAGTGTTGTTCCGTTTACTGAATGCCGAATGAGCGCAGCGGCATTGAAGAAGATAAATCCAAAGAATGTCATCACGAAAGTGAGTTCAATTACATGGAAGCGCCGTGTAATGACCCGGGCAAATACACTGTATGCACTGGAGGATAAGGCTGAAAGTAATATCAGTACATAGCCGATCATGTGTGAATGCTTTACATCAATTCCCTTCATGACGAAGAGAAGCATCACTCCGCACACCGAAAGAATGGTAAACAGCACTTGGATCCATGTCGCGCGTTCCTTTAAAAACCACGCGGCCAGCACCATTGTTAAAATAGGAATCGTTGCCTGTATAATACCAGCCTCTGACGAAGAGGTATACATCAGCCCCCATACTTGAAAAGCAAAAAACAACACAGGATAAAGCAAGGAAAACGGTACGATGTAGAGAAGATCACGCCATTGAATGGAGAGGCGGATCTTCTTTCGTAAAAATGGAAACAGCAATAGTGCGGCTGCAAAAGAAACGGTAAAGCGATGTGCCAATAAATCAATTGGGTTCGCTGATTCTAATGCAATTTTGACAAACAAAAATGAAAAACCAATGATCGTCGCGTAGCCTATCGCGGCAGCATACGCTTTCTGTTTTGAAATGTCCACAATTTGACTCCTTATACGAGCATGCATGCTTCAGATGAATTGACCGGTTCTGTACTTCTATCGTAATCGGATCATCTAAGGTGTACAATAAGAGAACATGATATCTGTACCGGTACAAGGAGGAAGCGGTGTGAGGAAATATGATCAGCTTGTTCTCAGCTTAAAAGAGAAGATGACGTCTGGTGAATACCATGCGGGCATGAAGATCCCTTCCATTCGCCATTTGGCGGCACAATATGCATTGAGCAAAAGCACAGTTATTAAAGCATTAGACACATTAGAACGAGAACATCTGCTGTATTCTGTAGAAAGAAGCGGCTACTATGTCGTGAAAACAAAGCAGTTATCGGGGAAAGAGGATAGCACATGGATTGATTTTGCTTCATCTGCACCTGATCCCGTCGTGTTTCCATATGTTGATTTCCAGCACTGCATCAACCAAGCCATCGATTTGTATCAAAATGACTTGTTTATTTACGGTACAACCAACGGATTACCATCGCTGCTGCCAGTCATTTCTAAGCGATTAATGGATTATCAAGTGTTTGCTAATCCAGAGCAGATCGTTATGACCTCTGGTATTCAGCTGGCATTATCCATTTTAAGCACCATCCCTTTTCCGAATGGCAAACAGACCATACTAGTCGAACAGCCAGGCTATCACCTATACCTTCAATATTTAGAAAAAAATCAACTTCCTGTGATGGGGATTCAGCGGACGGAAAAGGGAATTGATCTTCAAGAATTGGAGCGCATCTTTCGAGAAGAAGAGATTCGTTTTTTCTATACGATGCCAAGGTTTCAAAACCCCCTTGGAACGAGCTTGTCAAAACAAGAGAAAAGAGCGATTGCAGCTCTTGCCGAAAAATACGACGTCTATATCGTTGAAGATGATTATATAGCCGATTTAGAATTTGATGCAAAAAGAGACCCGATCTATTCATACGATCAGGCGGGAAAGGTCATTTATTTAAAAAGCTTCTCCAAAATCATTTTTCCAGGACTTCGAACAGGAGCAGTCGTCTTACCTGAGGAACTAATTAGTCCTTTTAGCGAACACAAACGGCTCATTGACATCGACAGCTCCATGCTGTCACAGGCAGCCTTAGAAATATACTTGAAAAGCGGGATGTTTGAACGGCATCGAGAAAGAATGCAGACAACCTATCGCAATCGATCCAAACAGCTAGTGACATGCCTGAAAAGCGATCAAATCGCTTATCAACTAGGAGAAGAGGAGCCGGCTACTCATACACATGTACGGATCGATCGGTCAATTCCGATGAACCAGCTCATTCAGCAGCTAAAAAAGGCATCTGTTTCCATTCAGTCAATCGATCGCCATTATCTTTCGACCTATCAAAAAGACCCCATTCTTCAGTTGAACATTTGGCATGTGAAAGAAGAGCAAATCACACGTGGAGTCGATTTGTTAAAGACAGCATTTCAGCAAATTGGGCGATATTAAAGACGAGCCAGCACATCATGGCAAGAGAGTATCTCAACACGTTCAGCCGCAGAAGGCTTTCGTGTACACACCGCCATTTGGTAGGCAGGATCGAGTGAGTATGTTTGAACAAAGCAGGGCGCCTCATGATCAGGTAATGTCAATGTCGCCTGTCCATCCTCTGACAGGCGGGCTGTAAAGGAAGAAAGACCATAGGATAATCCCTTTCCAGTCAGCTTGATAAAAGCCTCCTTCATTGACCATAAATGAAAGAAGTAGGCTTCCTGCCGTTCTGCCGATTGTGAAAGTAAATCCTTATACTCATCTGCTGAAAAAAATCTTTTAGCAATCGCTAGATCAATCGGTTTGATCTCCTCAATATCAATCCCTACAGGTGCATCATCTATTGCGCATACGACCCAATCACCAGAGTGAGAAAGATTAAAATGAAAAGAAGGAATGTGCCGGACAACAGGCTTGCCATTGCCCTCTGTTTCAAAAACGATCTGATCAAAAGGCAGATCGTACATATCATGGATCACCTGACGAACCAGTACCTCACCTAACAAGGTCCTTCTTGCATCGACCAAAAATCGAAAGCGCTCAGCCGCAGCGCGCTTTTCAGCTGAAACAAAGGGTTTCAATTGATCAATTTGTTTTCGTGCATGGATGTCATCTAAATGTTGTAATTGGATAGCGAAAATCTTCATCATGAACCTCTAATTTTTTACATTAATTGTACCATTGTAGAGCGCCGTACAAAAGGGACATCCTGTACACAAATCGACAGAAAGCACTTCTACGTCTGTTTCAGGATATGAACCCCATTCGGATCTTTCGTGTCTAATCCATTGCAATCAGTCATGATCACGTGAAGTAAAGAGAGGCGTTCTCCTTTTTGCCAGTGAATGGGCTGATTCAAAGAAGAGAGCAGTTGACCCACTTTAGATGTCTGTGACAAATCAGGAACAGCAATTGTCATGGCTTGAAGCGTATCGTTCCCAGTTTCAATGACATCTGTACGCCGCTGTAATTCAAACCTTAAACGAAGAGGTGTTGAAAGAAACGTTCTTCGTTCTCCTTCTTGAACCGGCCAGTTGAGCTCTTTTACCTGTGAAAGTAGCTCCCCATATTCTTCATCTGAGACAAGAAAGCCAATGTGATCAAAAAGGACTTTTTTACTATAACCGAATGTGATATTGATTTGTCCCTTTCTCATTTCGACGATGCGAAAGGTCGGCTGCTCTTCTCTAAAGTCATCCCATGTGAGCGGCGGATGAAAGGAGCCATCCTTTGTGAAACGCGCCTTTACTTCAAAGCCTAGCGACCGATACGCCTGCTCGGTCTCTTCAACAAATGGTGTCCAGTAATGATAATGAAAAAGCTGCATGAGGTCTCATCTCCGATAATAGAATATTCTGTTTATTTATTTTAACACAAGAAAAGCCATTCTTTTTTGTAGAATGGCTTGTTCTTATCGGATAAGCGTCTGAACAGGTTTCTCTGCTGTTTTTGTAATAAGCAGCTCTAGGAGACGTGTCGATTGTGGCAAAGAGAATCGAAGGACGAGACCTGTGAAAATAGCCGTCAGAATCGTGCCAACGCCAATCGGTCCGCCGAGCATCCATGCAAACAAAAGCACTGTTAACTCAATGCCATTTCGCACCCACTGCACGTTCAATCCAGTTTTCGCTGAGATGAGGAGCATTAATGAATCTCTTGGCCCGGCGCCAAGATTCGCGGAGACATAAATGCCAACACCATATCCTGAAACCACAACGCCCGTAATAAACACATATAAAGCGGGTAAATACCCATGTGGTGCAGGCAATACCGCATTAAAGAAATCTATAAACATACCAATCAGCACCATGTTCAGTAATGCGCCGATCTTTGGAAATGATTTCGTAAAAACAGAAGTTAGTGTCACAATGAGTGCACCAATAATGATGGACCACTGTCCAATCGTCAGTCCAAAATGCTGAAACAGTCCGTAATGGAAAGCGTCCCAAGGACCAATCCCAAGAATCTTTCCTTTCACTGTCAGTGATAGTCCAAAAGCTAGTACGATCAATCCAACAAAATAAAAAAACCAACGTAAAAGATGTTCCCGCTTCAAAAGCTTTCCCTTCTTTCTTAAACACTCGAATTCAATCGTAACATACTCCCACATCCCTTTAAATGACTTTGCTCAATTGTAATCGCTTACTTATGAAAAGAATTTTTTCGAATCGTAAAGGTCATTCTTTACACCATCAAAACAAAAAATAGTGTAGAAGACAGTGTCATCAAAGATTTAGTCATCACAGATCAACTGCCAGAAGGTCTTGAATACGTCGAAGGATCATTAAAAGTAGATGACCAAGCCGTCACAGATGCAAAAGATGATGACAACGGAGATTACACAAAAGGCAAAGTAACCGGTCAATTTGGAGATATCAAAGATAACGATTGGCATACCGTAACGTTTGAGGCGAAGGTTGCCAAAGGATCTGAAGGTAAAACCATTCAAAATATCGGAGTCGTGAAGGGTGAGAATGTAGATGAACCAGACAAACCTGAAAACTCAACGACAGTAGAACCGCCGAATGTGCCAGAAGTGCCAGCAAATCCAGATCAACCTTCTGAGCCACAACAGGATACACCTGGTCATCATCTTCCGAACACTGCAACAGCGATGTACAACTTTTTACTAGTCGGATTTGCACTCGTATTAATAGGTGCGGCCCTTATTGTATGGAAAAGAAGAAAAAGAAACGGGTAATCGTCCATGGTTCAAAAAATCATCTCAGCGACACTGATCACAGCAGGTATTTGTCTTGTGATGATAGGATATATGACAATCGTTGATGGGCAAAGGCAAGTAGATCAATCTTTTCAGTCTGCACAAGCAGCCATCCAGCAAAAGGGGGATGCGGATTCCCCTTTTGTGCCAAAGGCTGGTGAAACCATTGGGCTCTTGCACATTCCAAAGTTAAATGCTGAATTACCAATTGTAGAAGGAACGGATGCGGAGGATTTGGCAAAGGGTGTTGGTCATTACCACGAGAGCTATTTACCTAATGAACAAGGACAAATCGTTTTATCTGGGCATCGTGATACTGTGTTTAGACGAACAGGAGAACTGGTGAAAGGGGATCAACTCGACATTGAGCTTTCATACGGTCAATTTACCTATGAAATTGAGAAAACAAAGATTGTGAAAAAAGATGATCAAAGTATTATTACACTTCAACAGGAAAAGGAAGAACTTATCCTTACCACATGTTATCCTTTTTCCTTCATTGGTCCTGCACCAAATAGATATATCATATATGGGAAGCGTGTTTAGCCACTGGATCAGCCTGCAACTTATCCTTTCTCTAACCGATTGAAGCGCTTCATTCCTTGATAAAGAGGGAATTGCCTATATCTAGAGATGCAGGAGGGGGTCAATTTGTTAAATCAAGACTATGTAAGATATATAGATAACGTCGGAAGAGTTGTCTTGCCGACAGATATAAGAAAACGGTTGAAAATTCATCCGCGCGATTTTATGGAGATTTATCGAGAAGAAGACCAAATTGTCATAAAACCGTATTGGCAGGACAAACCTTGTATCGTCACAGGGGAAGTAACAGGCTCCAACAAAGTGCTATCGGGTGGAGTGGTCATCAGTCCAGAGGGAGCGAGGTTGCTCTTACAAGATTTACTGGCACTTCGCCTGCAAAAAAAGATATAAAAAAAGGCTGTCCTCACCACGTGAGAACAGCCTTTTTTCATCATACTGGATTTAAAATCCGGTTTAAGAATTGTTTTGTTCGTTCTTCCTTTGGTCGTTTGAAGATTTCTTCTGGAGGACCTTGTTCGACGATGACGCCGCCATCAATAAAAATCACTTCGTCTGCCACTTCTTGGGCAAACTTGATTTCATGTGTGACGACCGCCATGGTCCAGCCTTCTTTCGCTAAATCCTTCATGACCTTTAAGACTTCCCCGACAAGCTCAGGGTCAAGTGCAGAGGTTGGTTCATCAAAAAGCATGAGCTCTGGTTGAATAGCAAGTGCACGGGCAATGCCGACACGTTGCTTTTGACCGCCTGACAGCTGGAAGGGATACAAATCTTTTTTATCCTCAAGTCCTACCTTTTGCAGGAGCTGAATCGCTTCTTTTCGCACCTCTTCTTTTGGCCGGCGCTGAACTTGGACTGGACCTTCCATCACATTCTCAAGAACAGTACGATGCGGAAACAGGTGATAATCTTGAAACACCATGCCTGACTTCCGGCGAAGTTTGAGCAAATCAGCTTGTTTATTTTTTTTAGAAAAATCAATCGAGAAATCATCGAAGGTAAAGGAGCCGGCATTTGGAATTTCAAGTGCATTTAAACAGCGAAGCATCGTTGTTTTTCCTGAACCTGATGGACCAAGAATCGCCACAACCTGCCCTTTGTTGATCGTAAAATCAATCGACTTTAAAATCTCATTTTCACCAAAGGATTTGTTTAAGCCTTTGACTGTTAGCATGTCTTTCCCTCCTTACCTTGCGACATATCGATCAAGTCGTTTTTCAATTTGATGCTGAACGAGTGATAAAATGAAGCAGAATACCCAATAGATCAGGGCTGCTTCCATATAAATGAACAAGATCTGATCCAAGTTCGCCGCAGCAATTTCCTGAGATTTACGGAACATCTCTGCCACGAGGATTTGGGAGGCAAGGGATGTATCCTTCACCAAACTAATGAATGAATTAGATAGTGGCGGAATCGATACACGCACAGCCTGCGGTAAAATCACGCGGACGAGCGTCTTACGATGCGTCATCCCAATTGAATAACCAGCTTCCCATTGTCCTTTAGGAACAGACAGGACGGATGCACGGATAATCTCTGACGCATACGCACCTACGTTTAATGAAAAAGCAATAATGGCACTTGGATATGGATCTAGTGTGATATTAAATGTCGGAAAGAAATAGAAAATAATAAACAATTGCACAAAAAGCGGCGTTCCACGAACGGCCGACACATAGATGGAAAAAATCCATCTGAGGGCTTTGATTTTAGACATTCTAGCAAGAGCTGTCACAAGCGCAATAAAAATACCAATAATAAAGGCAATGATGGCAAGGGGGATTGTATAATAAATCCCCTGCATCACCATTGGCCAAAAAGATTGCTGAAGAAGATCCCAAGGAATGACGACTCCTAGGGTATTACTTTGTAACATCTTCACCAAACCATTTCTTAGAAATCTTAGCAAGTGTACCGTCTTTTTTCATTTCTTTTAATGCGCCATTCACTTTGTCAACGACTTCGCCGCTGCCTTTTCTGAATGCAAAGTAAGTTTCTTGAGGATCTCCTGTTTCAAATGCAACTTTTAGGTTTTTGTTCCCGCTTGTTTTCAAGTAATTCAATACAGCTAGCTTGTCATTGAATGTCAAATCAGCACGTCCTTGCTGAATCAATTGAATCGATTGTGCAAGACCCTCAACGCCTTCAATTTTAGCGCCAGCATCTGTTGCTAGTTTATTGTAGTTACTTGTTAAGGATTGTGCTGCTTTTTTGCCTTTGACATCAGATAGTTTCTTGATGTCGTTGTTATCTGATTTTGTCACAACAATGGCTTGAGACGTTGTGTATTTATCAGAGAACTCGTATTGATTTTCACGTCCAGTTTTACCAACTTGGTTCGCTACCACGTCAAAACGTTTTGAATTCAGTCCAGCAAACATGCTGTCCCATTGTGTTTCTTTGAATTCAGGTTTTAAGTCAAGACGTTTTGCTACTTCTGTGATGACTTCTACATCGTAGCCAGTTAATTTATCTGTCTTTTTGTCATGGAATGTGAAAGGAGCATAAGTACCCTCTGTTCCGATCGTCAGAACACCTTTATCCTGAATGGATTTCCAAAGGTCACCTGATTCCTTAGACCCAGATTGTTTATTCGCGTTGTCGCTTGCACCAGATCCACATGCCGTGATCAATGCAACACAAGCGCCTAACATAATGGCAAAGAACATTTTTTTCATTTTATTCCCCACTTTTCTTGTTGGTATTTACAACATATGATCTTACAGAGAAGCAACCTAAAAGTAAAGCATTTGAAACTAGCTTGAGCGAATCTCATCAACTTTATGCCCTTAAATGGTTGGACGGACAAACGATAGAACTATACCCAAAACAAAAGGTGGTTAAAACCCAACACATTTTCAAACGATAATGAAAATTGTTCGATTAATGAGAATGTTAGATAGACTATTTAATGGAAAAATATGCTATGATCATCACATCAAAAGATGGTTATGTTGTTGTATATCAGTCGATTCATATGACTTTTTAAGAAAATAAAGTAAACGATATTCAGTGAACAAACGTAATATAAGGGAAGTGTGGTCATTTGCATATATCGAAACAAAAACCCGTCATGATCTTAATACACGAAATATACGGAATAAATGATCATATGAAGAGTGTCATTTATCATTTTGACAAAGTTGGCTTTGAGGTGTATTGTCCTCATTTATTAGGAAAGGTTAAAAACTTTCCTTATGTCAGTGAGAATGAGGCATACGACTACTTTATGAATAAAGTTGATTTTGATGAATCGGTAAAGATCGTATTGAATGTGGCAAAAGAGTTAAAAACGAAAAATGCATTGAGAGATATATTTCTCATAGGTTTTAGTGTGGGGGCAACAATTGCTTGGAGATGCAGCCAATATGATAAGCTGTTTACCGGAGTTATTGGGTTTTATGGTTCAAGAATCAGAGATTACGTCCATCTTGCACCTGCTTGCAAAACTCTTTTATTTTTCCCAAAGATCGAAGCATCTTTTAACCCTCTAGAGATTGCGGAAATTTTGAAGAAAAAGGACAATCTATGCGTGAGAATAGTAGAAGGAAAGCATGGATTCGCCGATCCATATTCTACGGCTTTTCACGCTGAATCTAAAAATAGCTGCTTTCAGGAAATAGATGATTTTATCAAAATGTGTTTGCTGGAAGAATAAAGATTTGTGAATGTGTAAACAGTGAACGGTGTCTTACAATTGATCATAAGAGAAAAGAAACCAGTATGTAAATGGAGTTCCATACTGGTTTTTTGTGCGAATATTTTGGTTATACGGCATCCTATCAAATGATAAGATTCACCGCATATTTGTGCGAACATTACTAAAATAAAGACTTTAAGACAGTGACCATAGAAGGAAGCATATTTATTATAAAAGATGTATAATTAGTAGGTTGTTTTGAAAATGGAATGAATCACATGGAGACATGTTTTGATAACAGAACATCTTAGAAGAAGGAGGGCATCATTGTGGATGTTGGACAAAATCAGCCTGAGCAATTGAAAAGGGCGATGACCTCCCGTCATTTATTTATGATTTCACTTGGCGGTGTCATTGGGACAGGCTTTTTCTTAGGAACGGGCTATACGATTGGACAAGCAGGGCCAGTTGGAGCCGTTCTTTCATATATTGTGGGCGGATTGATTATGTATTTAACCATGCTGTGTCTTGGAGAGCTGTCGGTTGCACTTCCTGTGTCCGGTTCGTTTCATACGTATGCGACGAAATTTGTCAGCCCTGCAGCGGGTTTTGCGGTTGGCTGGATTTATTGGCTTGGCTGGGCAGCAACGGTCGCCCTTGAATTTTTATCAGCAGGACAGCTAATGAGGCGCTGGCTTCCGCAAGTGGATGTGTGGATTTGGTGTCTCATCTTTGGATTGTGTCTTTTCTTATTAAATGCCCGGTCGGCGAAAGCGTTCGGGGAGTCGGAGTTTTTCTTTTCAACCATTAAGATCATTGCGATTTTACTCTTTATCGGTGTAGGCGGAGCGGCGATGTTTGGTCTTATTGAAACAACGAGCGGTGAACCTGCCCCTTATTTCAGTCATTTTGTGAGTGATGGGCTGTTTCCAAATGGATTGCTTGCCGTTGTGGTCACGATGATCACCGTGAACTTTTCATTCCAAGGAACAGAGCTGATCGGGATTGCGGCAGGAGAAAGTGAAAACCCTGAGAAGACCGTTCCGCGCTCGATTCATCAGACTGTTTGGCGTACACTCGTCTTTTTCGTCCTATCTATCTTTGTCTTAGCAGGTATGGTGCCATGGAAGGAAGCGAGTGTGCTGCAAAGTCCGTTTGTTACTGTTTTTGAGAGAACGGGTATTCCTTTTGCGGCAGATATCATGAACTTTGTCATTATCATCGCTTTATTATCTGTTGCCAACTCTGGCTTGTATGCATCGACGAGAATGCTCTATTCCTTATCGAAAGAAGGAATGGCAGGAAAAGCATTTAGACGCGTGAATCAGCGCGGTATTCCGATGAATGCCTTACTGCTCACGTTCCTGTTTACAGGGATTTCGCTATTATCCGGTTTCTTTGCAGAAAAAACAGTTTTTGCCTGGATCGTGTCCATTGCCGGCATGAGTGCTCAGACTGGCTGGATCACCATTACCTTATCACAAATGCTTTTCCGCAGAAGATATTTGAAAGCAGGCGGAAAGCTGGAAAACTTAAAATTTAAAACCCCTCTTTATCCGGTTCTGCCGATTATTGCGATTACGCTCAACACCATCGTGTTGATCAGCCTTGCCTTTGATCATGAGCAGCGCATCGGGCTATATGTCGGCGTCCCTCTCATGATCATTGGGTATGTCGTCTATCACCGCTATGTAAAAAAGCATCAGGCGAAAAGTGAATCGCTCAAGCTGCAAATTCATGGAGATGATGAGATCCGGTTTTAAACTATAAAAAAGAAGCCAACCCAATGGGCAGGCTTCTTTTTTATTTAATGAATCCCTTTCATCGCTTTCTTAATCACTGGTGTTAAGAGTAGCATCACACCGCATAAAACGATGGCGAGTAATCCAATGATACCGAAATAGACGGTTTCTGGGACTTTATCAAACAGTTTGACCACTTGCGCGTTGATCGCCTGTGCCATCGCATTTGAAAGGAACCAAAGGCTCATCGTTTGCGCTGAGAAAGCAGCAGGTGCAAGCTTTGTTGTCGCTGACAGCCCAACAGGTGATAAGCAGAGTTCTCCGATCACGACAAGGAAGAAGCTCAGAACGAGCCATAATGGGCTCACAAGTGTATTCGGACCAGACATGTAGGCAGGAATGATCATGATGATGAAGGATAACCCTGCAAACAGAAGGCCAAGTGAGAACTTAATCGGGGTAGACGGCTGTTTCTTTCCAAGTCTAATCCACAACCAAGCAAACACAGGAGACAATAGCACAATAAAGATTGGGTTCAATGATTGGAACCACGAAGAGGCAAGTGTCATCCCAAGGAAATTCAAGTTTGTTCGTTGATCTGCATATGTGGCTAAAATGTTTGAGCCTTGTTCTTGAATCGCCCAGAACATCACCGCAGCAAGGAACAATGGAATATAAGCGAGAACTCTGGATTGCTCCACTGGGCTCGTCTTTTTACTGAAATACATGACGATGAAATATACAATCGGAATGAGCACACCAAGGGCACTGACAAACCAAGTGAATAAATTAATTGTGAGTGCACCTGTTCGAATGCCGATGACAGCAAAAACAGCAAGCGCAATGGCAATTAATGTTCCGAAAATTTTGAAGTTCTTGCGTTCAGTAGCTGATAGTGGATTTGTCACATAAGTACCGGCAAGACCAAGATTCGGTTTTTTCGTGATCACAAATGTAATCAGACCAACAAGCATCCCAACGGCAGCAAGTGAGAATCCGAGGTGGAAGTTCACTTTTTGACCGAGTGTTCCGACAATTAACGGGGCAATAAAACCGCCCATGTTGATCCCCATGTAAAAAATACTAAAGCCAGAATCCCTGCGTGGGTCTGTTTTAGAATACAGGTCGCCCACAATGTTTGAAACGTTTGGCTTCAGAAGACCTGTCCCAATAATAATTAGACCCATACTAATAAAGAGCGCTGTTGCTCCGCTTGGTAAAGCCAAAATGACATGTCCAAGCATAATGAAAACCCCGCCATAAAAGACCGTACTAGACGAACCGAATACGCGGTCGGCGAGCCATCCCCCAATAATGCCTGACATATAGACAAGCGCACCGTAGACAGACATGATCGAATTGGCTGTTGTCTGATCAAAACCAAGACCGCCTTTTGTCACCTCTGTGTACATATAATAAATAAGCAGTGCACGCATGCCATAATAGGAGAAACGCTCCCAAAATTCAGTGAAGAACAGTGTGTAAAGTCCTTTAGGATGTCCAAAAAACCCTTTTTGAGGAACACTTTTAACAATTTTATCGTGGTCAATTGTAGACATGGCATAGATCCTTTCTTAAAAAAAGAGATATGAGAAAAATGATATTCTTGTATAGTTCTTGTGTCAATATAAAACTATTCTAAAACAGGAAAATGTTAGTTCAATAGGCGTAAAGTCTCAAAAATATGAAAAATTCTTTCAAGTGAGAATGGTCTGAAAGTTATATTGAAAGAATTTATTTAAAATTTGAAGAATTGTACAAGCAAACCTTTTACACATGCATAGGATGACAAGAGAACATGTGTGAAAAGGAGGAGTTTAGGTTGGGGGAATTAAATGAATCTGATCTGAAAAAGCCTGTTGTCAATGTACAAGATTTTGGTGTGGTGGCGGATGGGAAAACGGACTGTACAGCGAAGCTCAATGAATGCTTAGAATGGACGAAAGCGCAGGGGTATTCTCACGTCTGGCTGCCGAGCGGCACGTATGTCATCGATGCAGTGTACAGAGGAGATCGATTTTTTCCTTTCCGGGGTGCGGGTATACGTGTGCCAAGTCATATGACGATTGAGATGGCGCCAGATGCCGTCATTAAGGTGATACCAAATGATTCGTGGGGGTATGCGGCCTTTTATATAGGAAAGGTTCAGCATGTGACCATCAGGGGCGGGCGAATCGAAGGGGATCGACATGAACATGTATACAAGTCGCTTCCCCCTGAACGAAAAACCCATGAGTGGGGCTTTGGGATATGTATTGAAGGGGCATCTGATGTAGAAGTGAATCGTGTACAAATCAAAAATTGTACGGGAGACGGCATCATTGTCAGTCCCCATGGTTTATTATCACAGGTTGAAACGTACTCTCCTGCTTCATCTATTCATATTTCTGGTTGCCACGTTACAGATTCAAGGCGAAACAATATC
This sequence comes from Bacillus pumilus, assembly GCF_009937765.1. Lineage (NCBI taxonomy): Bacteria > Bacillati > Bacillota > Bacilli > Caryophanales > Bacillaceae > Bacillus > Bacillus pumilus. Next base: position 1,200,495 of record NZ_CP047089.1, read on the forward strand.
TCGATCACAGGCTGTGACGGGGTCATTGTGGAGGACTGTCTGCTTGAGAGAGCAGGAGTAAACGGAGTCGAGCCAAGAATGGGCATTGATATTGAAGGCTACGGGGAAAATGCAGTGAATATGGAGGAACCGCTGAATATTCAAATCCGAAACAACATTGTAAGAGGTGGCGCCGCAAGCTCTATTTATAACTTCAATGGCTATGGTGTCATCATCGAAGGCAATCATACAGATAGCAGTATCTCCTATGGATTTGCCACGGAAACCATCATTGCTAACAATTTGATCCGTGCGGTAGGAGGAGGCGTCACAAAAGCAGGAATTACGAGTTTAGGTGTCTCTCTTGGTCAAACAGAAAACAATGTGATCATTATTGGCAATATGATTGAAGGATTTGAAAAAGGGATTGATGTGAGGGGCGATAGTGTTCACATTACAGGGAATAAGATCAGTCTATTTGAAGATGCGGCTTTGTCCGTTTATATGGCGAACCGTATTCTAATAGAAGGAAATCATATTGAATCGGGGACGAATACAGGACTAAGAAGCGCAGCGCTGCGTATCTATCAGTCAGATAGCGTCGTCTTTTCAAACAATACGATTTACTCGGTGATTGATGGAGCGATGGTAAGAGGAACGAATATCCTCATCCAGCACAATCAATTCAAAGAATTCAGCAGAGGGATCTGGGTGCAGGAAGGGGAAGCTGGAATCAACGGCAATCACTTTATTCAAGAAGGGCACCAAGAGCTTGGATCTTCGTATACGATCAGTGTCACTGGAAATGCAAAGGCTTTCATTTGGCATAATCGCTTTAAGCACTACCAAAACTACGCCGTATACAGCAACACGACGGGGCCATTAGAAATCAAAGACAATTCCTTTGAAGAATCATCTTTATATGTCGTGATGTATATTAAAAACGGTTCACCACAAATCGGAGATAACCGCTTCTATTTAAATCGTTCGTTCGGACAGCCGACAGCGATCTTTATCGATCAAGCGGCTTCAGCCCGTGTACTGCGGAATAACATCATTAATTTATCTCCTCAAAAAGCAATTGCTGTCCGCACCATATCGTCTACTCATTCCGTGATCGCCCATAATATGCTCGAACGTAGCCAATTGGCGACACATACGACCGATCGGATCATTGGAAATATTGAAATCGATACACCATAATGAATGAGAGAAATCCCTCATTTTGGAGGTTCAGAAGGCGGTTGACAATCCTGTAAAAAGGGCATATAGTAATAATTATTTTTCATTTTTCGCAACATTTGCCCTTTTTTTATTGATAAAACCGATTAATTCAATCAGAAAAATGTATCTTCTGAGGACTTCAGTTTGATATATGAGGATATAGAAAGGATGAAGAACAAGTGTCACAGCCGAAAAGGAAGCTCAAGCTAGGCGTATTCATCGCAGGAACTGGACATCATGTTGCCTCTTGGAGACATCCGAATGCCGTATCAGATGCAGCCATGAACCTGGATTATTTTAAACAATTAGCCAAAAAAGCAGAGGAAGGAAAGCTAGATTTACTCTTTTTAGCCGACAGCTTATCCATTAACCAAACCTCTCATCCGAATGTACTTACAAGATTTGAACCGCTCACCCTGCTTTCATCCATTGCTGAGTCTACTTCATCCATTGGATTAGCAGCAACAGCATCCACTACATACAGTGAGCCTTTCCATATTGCAAGACAGTTTGCCTCCCTTGATCATTTATCAGGCGGAAGAGCGGCATGGAATGTGGTCACATCTTCTATTGAAGAAACAGCGAAAAACTTTAGCGGAGAAGAGCATTTAGCCCACCATAAACGATACGAGCGAGCAGAAGAGTTCGTCGAGGTCGTCAAAGGTCTGTGGGATTCTTGGGAAGAAGACGCCCTTGTCAGAAACAAGGAAACGGGAGAATTCTTCGAATCTAGTAAGCTTCATGAGCTCCAGCATAAAGGGGAGTTCTTCTCAGTACGAGGTCCACTTAACGTATCACGTACGCCTCAAGGGCAGCCAGTGATCATTCAGGCAGGGTCATCCGAAGATGGTCAAAAGCTTGCAGCGAAAACGGCTGAACTTATTTTTACAGCACAAAACGATCTCGAAAAAGCGAAGGAATTTTATCAAAGCTTGAAGGAGAAAGTAGAGGATGCGGGTCGTGCTAGAGAAGACGTCAGCATCATGCCGGGGATATTCCCGATTATTGCTGATACAGAGGAAGAAGCCAAAGCGAAATATGAAGAATTACAGGAGCTGATTGTTCCTGAGATTGGGCTGAGCATTTTGCAAAACTACTTAGGTGGGATTGATTTGTCTCAGTATCCTTTAGACGGCCCGCTGCCAGAGATTGATCCAAGCACGTCAAATGCGGTAAAAAGCCGTTTTGATCTCGTGATGAATATGGCGAGAAAGGATCACCTGACCATTCGCCAGCTCTATCAATCAGTTGCCGGCTCTCGTGGTCATAATATTTTCATTGGTACACCGCAGCAGCTCGCAGATGTGATGGAAACATGGATCAATGAAGAAGCAGCAGACGGCTTTAACGTCATGCCCCCGCTATTGCCAGAAGGGCTGGACATGTTCGTAGACCGCGTCGTCCCAATTCTTCAGGAGAGAGGCTTATTTAAAACAGAATATACAGGACAAACCTTACGAGAAAATCTCGGATTAGCACAGCCAAAAAATCGCTACACGACATAAAGGTGAGGTGACCAACGTTGGGATACACGTTTCGTCTGGCAACAGAGGCAGATATAGAGGCGCTGCTTGAACTGACAACAAGAGCTTATGAGCCAATCCGTGAGCTCGGCATCCAGTTCCAAGCAGCACATGCTGATTTCGCTCTCGTTCAGAAAAATGTACAAAAGAATCTTTGCTATGTGATGGAAGAAAACGGAGAGCTTCTATCCACCTTGTCGCTCCGTATGCCTTGGGGAGAACAGCCAGGTCCGTTCGGTGTCCCTCACATTTGGTGGTTTGCCTCAGAACCATCCGCCAAAAAAGGGACAGGCTCTATCTTGCTGGAATGGGTGGAAACCGAAGTGCTAAGAGATACCTTAAAGGTGCCATACGTATCTTTAGGTACAGCTGATAAGCATCCGTGGCTCATAGACATGTATGAGCGCAAAGGCTACGTCAGAGCAGGAGAAAAGGATTTAGGCAAGGGTCATATCACGGTTTATTTGAAAAAACAACTAAGGTCAGATATTACACAACCATAAGAGGAAAGAAGGGTATACGAACATGAAAAACAAAAAGTGGCTAGTCATTCTATTTGCAGCAATGCTGGCAGTTTTAGCAGCTTGCGGCGGCAACAATCAGAGTGAAGGAAAAGACGAAAAAGTATTAAAAGTAGGCGCCACAGGGCAAAGCTATCCGTTTGCTTATAAAGACAATGGCAAGCTTGTTGGCTTTGATGTTGAAGTCACTGAAGCTATCGCAAAAAAACTAGGCTATAAACTAGACTGGCAGTTAAGTGAATTCAGCGGACTAATGGGGCAGCTGACATCTGGTAAGCTGGATACAGTGTCAAACCAAGTCGCAGTCACAGATGAGCGTAAACAAACGTTTAACTTTACTGATACGTACGCATATGCAGGAACACAAATCATCGTGAAAAAGGACAACAACGACATCAAAGGTCTTGATGATTTAAAAGGAAAAACAGTGGCGGCAGTTCTTGGTTCTAACCATGCCAAAAACTTAGAGAGCAAAGATCCGGACAAAAAAATCAATATTAAAACATATGAAACGCAAGATGGTGTCTTAAATGAAGTGGCAAATGGCCGCGTAGATGCTTATGTCAACGGACGCAGTGTATTACTGGCTCAAATTGAAAAAACAGGTCTGCCGCTCAAAATTGTTGGCAACCCCATTGTGTATGAAGAAGTAGGCTACCCATTTGCCAAAGATAAAAAGCATGACAAGCTAAGAGAAGAATTTAACAAAGCGATCAAAGAATTAAGAGAAGACGGGACACTGAAAAAATTGTCTGAGAAGTATTTCAAAGACGATGTCACGGTGCCAATTAAAAAATAACGACAGCGGCGGTGAAGAGCAGACATGAACAAAATTGATTGGCAGTATATGGTGACGGTTTTTCCGACATTGATTCAATACTTGCCGATAACGATCTTCATGGCGATTGTCTCCATGGTATTTGCCATTATCATTGGTGTGGTATTCGCTCTTATTACGAAAAACCGGATACCTGTTTTATACCAATTTGCCAAGCTGTATATTTCTTTTTTCAGAGCGGTTCCAACCTTGGTTCAGCTCTTTCTCATTTATTTTGGTCTTCCGCAGCTATTCCCTGCGATGACTTCAATGGATGCCCTAACAGCGGTCATTATCGGATTAAGTATTAAAAACTCAGCATACTTAGCAGAAATTTTCAGAGCGGCCCTCAACTCTGTAGATGAAGGGCAGCTAGAAGCTTGTCTATCTGTCGGCATGACAAGATGGCAATCTTACGTCAGAATTATTTTCCCGCAGGCAATTAGAAATGCGATTCCAGCAACGGGGAATACTTTTATCGGTCTTTTAAAAGAAACATCTCTTGCCTTTACGATTGGTGTGGCAGAAATGTTTGCACAAGGGAAGATGATTGCGTCAGCGAACTATAAATACTTTGAAACCTATTTAGCTGTAGGGATTGTGTATTGGGTGATGACCATCATTTATAGCTTCCTTCAAGACCTATTTGAACGAAAAATCAGCAAACCTTACCGGAATTAAGGAGGTGTGGACATGATCAAGCTCACCAATTTGAAGAAATCATTTGGCGACCTTGTCGTCTTAGACGGAATCAATCTTGACGTGCAAAAAGGGCAGGTTGTGGCCATTATCGGACCTTCTGGCTCCGGTAAATCCACCTTGCTGCGCTGCTTAAATTTATTAGAAATACCAGATGAAGGCACGATTGAAATTGGCGATGCAAAGCTCGATGCGTCTAAATATACACGAAAAGAAGCCCATCACCTGCGTCAACAAACAGCTATGGTGTTTCAAAACTATAATTTGTTTAAAAACAAGACAGCACTGCAAAATATTACAGAATCACTGCTTGTGACGAAAAAAATGACGAAGCAACAGGCAAATGAGATTGGAATGAAGCTGCTAAAGCAGGTAGGATTAGAGCAAAAGGCTGACAGCTATCCAGTCACGTTATCTGGCGGACAGCAGCAGCGAATCGGGATTGCCCGCGCATTAGCGGTTGATCCACATGCGATTTTACTCGATGAACCAACATCGGCACTTGATCCAGAGCTTGTATCGGGTGTGCTTCAAGTGATTAAATCCATTGCCATCCAAGAAACAACGATGATCATCGTGACACATGAAATGGCGTTTGCAAGAGAAGTAGCAGACCATGTGATTTTCATGGCAGATGGTCATATTATTGAACAGGGCACACCAACTGAGTTATTTGATGAAACGAAGAATGAACGAACAAAACGATTTATCCAAAAAGAAGCAGCGGCTGAAGAAGCATAAGCTGCTTTTTACTCTTTAGAGGGGTGAGTATCAGTGAAATCAATAGGAAATGAAGCATTAAACAAACGTTTAATTAACATTCGCCGAGCGCTTCATGAGCATCCAGAGCTGGCATTTGAAGAATATGAAACGACTAAAAAACTGCGCAGCTGGTTAGAAGAGGAGGGGATCACCGTACTCGATTTTCCAGCTCTTCAAACAGGTGTTGTCTGTGAAATCAAAGGAGAACAAGAGGGACCAACGATTGTCCTGAGGGCTGATATTGATGCACTTCCGATTGAAGAAGCATCTGGCGAACCATTTTCCTCAAAGGTACCGGGGAAAATGCATGCTTGCGGTCATGATTTCCATACAGCTTCTATCTTTGGAGCGACTCTTTTATTAAAAGAACGGAAACACGAGATCAAAGGAACGGTCCGTATTTTGTTTCAGCCGGCTGAGGAAGTCGCGCAAGGAGCAAAACATGTCATAGAGGCAGGCGTTTTAGATGGAGTGGATGCCATTTTTGGTATGCACAACAAACCTAACCTGCCAGTTGGCACTATAGGCGTTAGAGAAAAAGCTTTAATGGCGAGTGTAGACCGGTTTGAAATCGATATTAAAGGAACGGGTGGTCATGCAGGTATTCCGAATCACACGGTAGATCCCATTGCCATCAGCGGGCAGATCACAAGTGCTCTTCAACAAATCGTCAGCCGGCGAATCAGCTCATTGCATCATGCAGTCGTCAGTATCACACGTATTCAAGGCGGTACATCATGGAATGTGATTCCTGATCGTGTTGAGATGGAAGGAACCGTTCGGACATTTGAGCCTGAAGTGAGAGCGATGATTCCAGAGCTCATGAAGCAAATCGTAAGGGGGATTGCCGAAGGATTTGGGGCAAAAGGCGAAGTGAAATGGCATCCGTATTTGCCTTCTGTGCTAAATGACGATCGTTTAACAAAGGTGGTCAAAGAAACGGCAAGCGCGCTGGATCTCACAGTCGTTCAGGCAGAGCAGTCACCGGGCGGAGAAGATTTTGCCCTTTATCAAGAACACATTCCAGGCTTTTTCGTATGGATGGGGACGAGCGGTACCGAGGAATGGCATCATCCCGCCTTTACACTGAATGAAGGCGCACTCCCTGTTGCCGCTGCCTTTTTTGCCGAGCTTGCTGTTCGGGCATTGGAGTCACGATCATGGAATTAACAAAACAATTGGCAGAGGCTGTACTGTCTGCTGATCCACTTCAAGATCATCGGGCGGTAGAAATGGCTCGACATGGTCTGTTAGACGCTGCGGCGGCGGCGCTTGCTGCGAAAGAGGACGAAGGAATTCAAAAGCTCATGGCACTTGTGGAACAAGAAGGCGGAGAAGCTCAAATTCCTGTCATCGGACAAGGGAAAAAGGTCAGCCGTCAATCCGCAGCGATGCTGAACGGCTACTTGATCCACGCCCTTGATTATGATGATGTGCATTCAGACGTGAGAGGACACCCAAGTGCGGTGATCATTCCAGCATTGCTATCACAGCTATCAGACGGAAAAGGGTTTGGCGATCGATTTTTAGCAGCCTACATCACAGGCGTTGAAGTGATGGCAAGGCTTGGCGAATCCATCGGCAAAGCGCATTATGAGCGAGGCTGGCATAATACCGGAACCCTTGGAGCCATTGCGGCAGTATGTGCCATTGGGTATTTAAAAAAGGTCTCACAGGAAGAGTTAATGAAGGCAATCGGCTTTGCTGGAGCGCAATCTGCCGGCATGCGAAAGCAGTTCGGCTCTGATATGAAACCATTACAAGCCGGCTTAGCGGCTAGAACAGCCGTATGGTCCATGGATTTAGCTTACTCAGGTTTTGGCGGGAATGAATCGATTCTTGATGGCACGCTTGGTTTCTTTTCGCTCTATGGAGATCAGGAGCGTGCGGAAAGTCGTTTTCTAGATGGGTATGGTACAACATGGCGTATTGTCTCGCCAGGGCTGTGGTTCAAAGTGTATCCGTTCTGCTCAGCGGCGCATCATGCTGCCGATGCAATCCTATCCTTAATGAAAGAGCATCCTTTCTCACCGGAGCAGGTGAAACAAGTAGATGTCCTGTTCCCGCCTGGCGGAGATGCAGCGCTTATTGAGCGGACACCTTCGACTGGAGAAGAAGGGCGATTCAGTGTCGAATATGTGATCGCACTTGCCGCGTTTGGACAGACGCTGGCGCTGGATGCCTTTACGAAAAAACCTATTTCATCACAAATACGCACATGGATGAAACGGGTGAAGAGAGGATACGACCAAACGATAGAACCTCATCCAGATGCTGTCCCAAAAGGTCGCTTTACGATTGTGAAGCTCACCTTGTCTGATGGCACCACCATCAGCAAACGAGTCGATATTCCGCGGGGAGCACCTGGCCATGCACTATCGAAAGAAGACATCATGCAAAAATTAAACAGTGTTACGGACGCATTTTATGCACAGCAGATCTTACAGGCCGTTGAAGACGGAAACGATTCTTCTTATAAGCAGATGCTGGCATGATCAAGAAAGAGAGCTCACCCTTAATAGGTGAGCTCTCTTTACGTACATAATCCTATCCTATTTAAAATAACAATACAATTCACTACAACATCTCACTCTATTAAAAAGTATGAAGAAAAGATGACCAAACTATGATAAGTTCAAGAAATCACTTGAATCCAATTGAGATTTAAGATGGAACATGTAAAATAAAGCTACATAAAAGAAATACAATGGCAACAGCGGAGGCTGATGATGAAGATATTAATGATTGAAGACAATCAGAGTGTGTGTACAATGACCGAAATGTTTTTTCAAAGAGAAGGGTTTCAGGCGGAATTCGTTCATGATGGTCAAGACGGCTTAAATCGGTTTAAGCAAGAAGATGATTGGGATCTGCTGATATTAGATATCATGCTTCCTTCAATGGATGGTCTAACCATCTGTCAAAAGGTGCGTCAGATCAGTGATGTTCCGATCATTATGCTGACAGCAAAGGAGACGGAGTCTGATCAGGTGCTTGGTTTTGATCTAGGGGCAGATGATTATGTGACCAAGCCTTTTAGCCCCCTGACCTTAATGGCAAGAATCAAAGCGGTGAAACGCCGATTCACGCAAACAACGATTCAAAAAGAAGACGAACGTCTGGCAACAGCACATTTCCTGTTAGATAAAAAAACAAGAGAGGTTTTTCTAGATGGTGAGCCAATTGAGAATCTGACGCCGAAGGAATATGATTTGCTGTGCTTTTTTATTCAGCACCCTCGGCAAGTATTTTCGCGCGAGCAATTGCTGGAGCAAATTTGGGGATATCAATTTTATGGAGATGAACGAACGGTCGATGTTCATATTAAACGGCTGCGCCAAAAAATCGGAGACGGACCTAAGCCCTTTCTGTATACGGTATGGGGCGTAGGGTATAAGTTCGATGAAGATTAAATATTTTTACCAGCTTCTGATGAGTCACCTTGGGTTATTGCTCATTGCCATCATTATTATCAGCACCCTCATGTCTCATTTTGTGAAAGATATTGCCTATCAGAACAAAGTGGATGAAATGAAATCTTATGGGAATGAAATTTTGCGGAATTTTCAACAGCTACCGAAAGCCGAGATGAACTTCCGCCTCCGTCCATTTGAAGACATTCTCTCGACAAGACAAATTCGCTTTTTCGTCTTTGATGAAAAAGGGAATGTACTAACTCAGCAGCAAGAGATGCCGCCGCATGAAGCTTTACTCACAAAGGATTTGTGGACTAAGCTCGCAAAAGGAGAAGACATCATTGTCAAGCGGAGTGATTCACGCCGACTTGATCAAGAAGCATCCCTTGTGGCACTTCCTGTCATAGAGGACGGAAAGCTGAAGGGCGGGGTTGTGCTCATTGCTCCTATTCAAGGAGCAGAGGAACTAATTGCTCAAATGAATCGGTATTTATATATCATCGTGTTTGTGGCATTGACGATTACTTTTATTCTCAGTCTGTTTCTGTCGAAGTTTCATGTGAATCGTATTAAAAAACTGAGAGAGGCAACTGAGAAAATTGCGCATGGTGACTACAACATCCATCTTGAAAACAAACACCTTGATGAAATTGGCACACTAGGTGAGGATTTTAATATGATGGCGAATCGTCTTCAACGGTCAAGGGAGGAAATTGACCGGCTCGAAAAACGGAGACGACAATTTATCGCAGATGTGTCTCACGAATTGAAAACACCGCTGACGACCATTCGAGGATTGGTCGAATGGCTGAATACTGCGGATGTGCCGGCAGAAGAGAAAGAGAAATGCTATGCGCTCATCACTGATGAGACAAAACGAATGCTGCGTCTCGTCAATGAAAATATGGATTATGAGAAAATCAGGTCGAATCAAATCACCCTTCAAAAATTTCACTATCCACTCATTGATACGTTTGAAGTGATCAAGGAGCAACTGAATCGTATGGCTGAAGAGAAAAACAATCAGCTCATTGTAGAGGTGAATCCTGACCAAAAGGTATACGCAGATTATGATCGGCTCATTCAAATCCTCGTCAACATCACAAAGAACGCTATTCAGTTTACAGAAGGCGGCCGCATTGTGTTGAGAGGGAAAGAAGAGGATGGGGAAACGATCATTGAAGTAGAAGACACAGGAGTAGGTATTGCACCAGAAGAAGTCAAACACATTTGGGAACGTTTTTATAAAGCGGATATTTCGAGAACGACTACACCGTATGGAGAATATGGACTTGGCTTGTCCATCGTCAAGCAGCTCGTGGATTTGCATGAAGGACAGATTGATTTGAAAAGTGAGAAATATAAGGGAACGACATTTACGATTCGTTTACCGCTGTCACAACAAAAGGGCTAACTGATGTTAGCCCTTTTGTGTTCATTCCTTATTCCGTCTTAGTAAACGTCAAGCCAATATGAGCAAGTGCCTGCGGCAAGTCTTTCCGAATGGTGATGTCTTTAAAGGAAATATTCGATTGAATCGCACTTAAAGCAAGGTCCTGTTTAATTCCTGTTAAAACAGCCGAAATCCCTAAAAGTCTCAGCGTTTGCGCATAGCTGACCAAATATTGAATGCTCTGTTCATTCAGGCGTTTTGTTCCCGATACATCAATGACCAAATGAGAGAGCGACAGCCTGTAGCTTTCCTGTAAAATGGTTTCTAATATATGCTGAGCACGTGTCTCCTCGATATCACCAAGTAGAGGAAGCACAGCGACACCGTCAACAACTGGGACGATCGGTACAGATAATTGCTGAATCTGCCGGTTGGCACGGTCTAGTTCAAGAACGTAGCTTAATAGAGAAGCCATCGTTTCAAACATATGCACATGCTCATCTGTGAATTGTTGCGGCCTTGAATCAAGCCCGCAAATCGTTCCGTAGTTCGTACCATCTGTAAAATCAATCGGCACTCCGATGAATGATCCGCCTTGGAGACGTTTCGTGACCTCTAAGGATTTAGAACGGTCATCCGATGATATATCAGGGATCACAAGCGTAGCCTGATGATCGACCGCCAGCTTGCAAAATGTCTTCTCGTAAGGAATTTCTTCTCCTTCGTCAAGAAGCTGCTCGTCATGATTTAGCACCTTTACAATCTGATTGGTGGTTTGATCGTTTTTAGCAATAAACAGTGTATTCACATTAGTGAATTGACTCATCATATTTAAAATACTCGTAGAAGCATCATGAAAATTGCGAAACTGTTTTAATAGTTGTTGACGAGGCATTGTTTTAGGACTCCTTGTAGCTCCGATCATATATCGGAACAATAGTTGGTTTGTCTCTATCATACAAAATCAAACGAGAAATAGATATACTTTAATGCGCGAATCCATGTGAATCGGGCGAGAACAAAAAAGGCTGCCGATCCTGAGATCTGGCAGCCTGCTCATTAAAGAGAGACAGGAACAGTAGACATAGAGAAAAATTCCTCATACAACGCTTGCACAGCTTCTTTTTCTTGAGCCGCTTTGACGCCAAACATCATGCTGACCTCTGAGGAGCCTTGATTGATCATTTCAATATTGACCTTCGCTTTTGACAGCGCCTTTGCCGCTCTTGCTGTGGTGCCAACATTGTGACGCATCGCTTCTCCTACAATCATAATGAGGGAGAGATTCGGTTCTAACACGACCTCATCTGCATCAAGCACTAGCTTTAAGCGATCGAGTAGCTCTTGTTCAATATGTTGCTCCTCCAACTGATCCTGCCTTAAAATAATGTTCATATCATCAATGCCAGAAGGGACATGCTCATACGTAAGTCCATATTCCTCTAACGTTTGCAGCACCTTACGCCCAAAACCGACTTCTCGGTTCATTAAATATTTGCTAATATAAATGCTGCAAAATCCACTGTCTGAAGCGATTCCGACAACGGGTCCATTGGTATGATCCCGCTGGTTCACGATTTTTGTGCCTTTTGCCGAAGGGTTATTGGTGTTTTTAATCTGCACAGGAATGCCTGCACGGAAGGCTGGAATGAGTGCTTCGTCATGGAAAACGGAAAAACCAGCATAGGATAGCTCGCGCATTTCCCTGTATGTTAGCTCTGTAATCTCCTTTGGCTCATGAACGATCGTTGGATTGACAGCATAAACAGCATCCACATCTGTAAAGTTTTCGTACACATCTGCCTTCAAACCGTTTGCCAAAATGGAACCGGTAATATCGGAGCCGCTGCGAGAAAAGGTAACGATGTCTCCCGATAAACTAAATCCAAAAAAGCCAGGGAATATGATGATGCCAGAGCGCTCTCTTAATTTATACAAATGATCATATGACTCTGGAAGGACTTGCGCTTGACCAGGCTCATCGCTCACAAATAAACCAGCTTCCTTTGGGTTCACATAGTGAGCTTCGACACCTTGATAGCGGAAATAGGCAGCAATCAGCTTTGCGTTATTGTCTTCACCGCTTGCTTTAATGGCATCAAGATATCGCTCAGGATGAGACGTATCTGCCTGTAAGAGGCTATCTAGATCTTGCCGGATGGTGTCAATCACGTCATGACTTAACCCAAGTTCATCCGCAATCGAGGCATACCGTTCAATGACAGCTTCCTGTAAATCGTGTGCTTCGCCTAAACGTAAATATTGCTCACCACAGCTAATTAATAGATCGGTGACCTTCGTATCCGTTGAATGCCGTTTTCCTGGTGCGGAAACAACGACTGCTTTTCGAGCTGGATCTGCTGTTACAATGTCAAATACCTTTTGCAGCTGCTTGCCAGATGCAAGTGAACTGCCACCAAATTTAACGACCTTCAATGCATACATCTCCTATAGTAAAAATTTTCTCACAAATTGAATAGTTCCTATTATCAACTCTTTTCTTTAAATTATCAAGGTTTTTCTTCATGGAAAATACAAATGTGTTTTTGGGGAGGACGATAACGTGAGTATATGAAAAAAGAGCCGGCGATATGCCGAGCTCTTTTTCTTATGAAGAAGAGGAGGAGGAAGATAACTCCTGCTTCATCACTTTAGAATTGCGTTTTTCCTTTAAGAAAAAGGAGAGGACGAGCCCAAGGACTGCGATCAGACCAGAAATGAAGAATGACGTATTCATTCCATGAACGGCTGATTTTAAGGGGCTGGCCAATTCTGCATTTGCAGCAGAGCTGCTCATGATGGAGACAAGCACAGCTGTCCCAATGGAACCACCCATTTGTCTCATCGTGTTATTCATCGCTGTCCCATGCGGGATCAAATGAGGCGGTAAAGAGTTAATACCTGCTGTTGTCAGCGGCATCATGATCATCCCAACACCGATCAAGCGAAGTGTGTAAGCGACTGTAATGAGGGCGATGGATGAATCAAGGGTGAGCAGCATAAATGGCAAGGTCGTCACGGTAAGTATCGTAAACCCGCCTAATGCCAGCCCTTTTCCGCCGACTTTATCAAAAATCCGTCCAATAATTGGTGAGAGGAGCCCCATAAAGAGTGCACCAGGCAATAAGATCAGCCCTGTATCAAGAGCAGACAATCCTCTCACATTTTGCGTATAGAGCGGCAAAATCGTCTCTGTCCCAATCAATAAAGCAAAAACAAGCATCCCAAGGAAGGTCGTTAAGCTAAAGATCGCAAACTTAAAGACGCCAAACTCAAGCATCGGTCTTGTCAAATTCGACTGACGCAGAATAAAGAAGAACAAGCTCACAGCGCCGACAATCAGCGAAATGAGGACAGTGGCGCTCGTCCAGCCATATGTGCCAACACTAGAAAATCCGTAAAGCAGTCCGCCGAAACCGAAGGACGACAAGATGACTGATAACACATCAATTCGTGTTTCTCTTTGCTGCGTTACATTTTTCATTAAGAAGAAAGCAAGAATGAGATCAATGATACCGATTGGCAGAACAATATAGAACAAGAACTTCCAGCTGAAGGAATCAACAATCCAGCCGCCAAGTGTTGGTCCAAGAGCTGGTGCGAAAGATATGACAAGTCCGACCATACCCATTGCCTGACCACGTTTTTCTTTCGGGAAAATGGTTAAAAAGATCGTTTGCATCAGCGGCATTAAAATCCCTGCGCCGGCTGCCTGCACGATACGCGCTGCAAGTAATACAGGGAAATTCGTTGCAAATGAAGCAAGAATGGTACCGGCTGTAAAGATGCTAAGCGCTGTTAAAACTAAAGAACGGCTAGAAAATTTCTCGATTAAGAAAGCCGTGATCGGGATGAGGATCCCGTTTGTCAGCATAAAGGCTGTGGTGAGCCACTGTCCTTTGCTGACATCAATATTGAATTCCTCCATGATATGTGGGATCGCTGGAATCAGCAATGTTTGGTTTAAAATGGCAACGAATGCCCCAACGAGGAAAATCCCCACAATCACAGATCGATTATACGATGTTGTAGATTGATTCATGTTATCCCTTCTTTATCTATAAGATGATGCTTTTCAGCTGTGACACGTTTTGTGATAAAACGCTGTTTTTGCCTAAATAATCAAGTAGTGAACTGATTAAAAAGGTTCTCGGTTGGTCCTTTGATAATTCTTCACTTAGCAGTTCAAACGCAGAGAGGAGATCGTCCTTTTCTTCTCCGTTTGACAGTGTGTGAAGCTCTTGTTTGATCTTCGTTAAGTACGAGATGACAAGCTTTTCTTCATCATATTCATCCTGTGTGGAAAGCAAATAAGAGTCCATCAGCTCATCTGTTAGCACAGGCTCAATAGAGCAAGGCTTTTTCGATACACGGTCCATCACACCGATAATCATTTCAGCGGCATTTTCTAATTGGATGTTCTTGCGCTCAATCGCCAGCATTAAGATGAATTCTCTCATTAATCCGTTGAGGACAATGACAAGATCCCAGACGTAAGGCGCAACAGATTCACCATATGTGCTTAAAATAATGTCTCTGTGCCGCTGCATGATAATGGTGCGTGTCTCACGTAAATGCTTAATGACAATGGGCGAATGCTGTGAAAAAGCTTCAAAGGACAGCATATTCAAAAATTTATGATTCTCTTTAAACTCTTCAAGCTCAAGCTTGATCTTCTTTGTGAATTTTTCCTTTTTGGACAGCGTCGTTTCTGAATGAATGATCTGAGAAATCTCTCTCATTTTGCACTGATTGTATTTAATCAGTTCTAATAGAAGAGCTTCTTTTGAATCAAACAGTTTATAAATAGACGCTTTTGATATTTTACAGGCATCGGCGATTGACTGCATGGAGACACTCATATAGCCTTTTTGAGAAAATAATTTCTTCGAAACCCGCAAAATCTCTTCTTGCTTTTCGTTCATCTTCATAAGTCCTTTCCGAATCGGCAAAACCATATGGTCACAATGGAAACCGAGTGGTCACTTTTGCAATGATAACAAAACCAATGACCTATGACAAGAAAAGAAACTTAAAAAAATACCTATCTTATGACAGGTATTTTATCCTTCTGCATGTGCGGCATATATGATGATCTGTCCGTTAAGTTCGGCAATCAAAAGGTCGTTTCGCTCCTTGACAGAGTAAATCGCTGTCCCTTTTTTCAAATGGGTAGCCGTGCCATGATGAAAATGTTTGGCAGCAGTTTTCTGAATCACACCTAATTGCTGATCTTTAGTGACGGTTAATTGATGGGTCCAATCTACATTTGCTTCATAGACCGTTTTTCCCCATTGAAATAAATCTGCCTGTTCATCGAGAGCTAATACCTCTTCTGCACTAGGTCGTTTTGACTCAAATTGCTGAACAGATTGGCAAGCGCATAAGCTCGTTGCCAATAAGAGCATGAATAAGCAAGTCCATATTGTACGTGTCAAAAAGGTTCTTCCCTTCAAAATAGTGTCTATGAGTCATAGTCGTTTCCGCGTTACAATGTCATAGTCGAGTAACGAGATTGTATGTTAGAACAAAATACGATACATTTATCGTATGAATAATCCAACCCATCCAACCCAAGAAGACATGAGACTGATTTCTGTTTTGCACGCATTGGCTGATCCAATTCGGTTAGAAATTGTCCGCTGCTTAGCAGAAGCGGGGGAGAGGACATGCGGCACGTATGAGATGAATATTGCCAAATCTACGCTTTCCCATCACTTCAAAGTGCTGAGGGAGGCAGGCATTGTGAAGGTGAGAATTGACGGAAAACACCGCTACTATTCTTTAAGAAAAGAAGACATCGAGACCGCTTTTCCTGGGCTCATGTCATCCATTCTAGCCGTAGATAAAGAGCGGTGGTAAGCCAGCTGTCTAGTAGAGCAGCTGGCTGTTTTATTTCCCATAAATCGCCTCATACAGACGTTTTACCGCCGGCTCAATATCCTCTGGTCTCATATGAGAGAAGCCGAGGACGAGCGGAACAAAGCCTTCCTGATGCCCCGGTAATTGCTCATCAAGGGTAAAACGGTCCATTCCATACATTTTCAGCTTTCTTTCTTTGGCTCGCTGTAAAATCTCATGTTGCGTGCGGTTTGAACGGAACTCTGCGATAAAATGAAGTCCAGCATTTTCCCCAATAATTCGCACATTTTCAGCAAACACCGTGTCGAGCTCTTCAATGAGTTGCTTCCGCTTTTCCTCATATAAACCATTCATTCTTTTAATATGCCGCTGATACGCACCATCCTTTATAAAATGAAGAAGGGTGTATTGTGTAAAAAGGTTGGCTGTTTGAATGAAGAAGTGCTGTTTTTCTTTATAACGTCTCAATAAATGCTGCGGGAGCACCATGTAGCTTATTCTTAAGCCTGGCAACAATGATTTTGAAAAGGTTCCCATATAAATGACTTTGTCATATCGATCCAAACTTTGCAGTGCCGGAATGCTGTCTGTTCCGTACTTGAATTCACTGTCATAATCATCCTCAATAATATAACGGTCTTGCTGATCGGCTGCCCAGTTTAAGAGCTGAATCCGCCGGGAAATTGGCATAATCACTCCTGTTGGGAATTGATGTGAGGGGGTAATGATCAACACATTCGGCTCTTTCTTCTGAATGTCACTCATCCGTACTCCTTTTTGATCAATGCCAATCGTTTCAATTTGATGATGATTGCTTTTCAGCATTTGATAGAGTCGGCGATAGCCAGGGTTTT
Source organism: Bacillus pumilus (assembly GCF_009937765.1). Taxonomy (NCBI): domain Bacteria; kingdom Bacillati; phylum Bacillota; class Bacilli; order Caryophanales; family Bacillaceae; genus Bacillus; species Bacillus pumilus. The sequence continues at coordinate 1,217,545 of NZ_CP047089.1, forward strand.
CTAACCCGTATACTTGATCAGCTGGAAGAATGCTTGATAACGAATGAATAAGTGACTGCGTGCCTGCACTTAAAATGAGCTGTTCTGGATAGCATTTGACTCCCCGTGCCAGCCCAATTAACCGGGCAATTGTTTCTCGAAGCTCGTACACGCCTTGTGGATGCGGAAGCTCACCAAATGCTTCTTGGTGGAGACTGATTGCCTTTTGTTCACTTTTCAGCCAGCTTTTAAAAGGAAAATTGGCTGTATCCACAGAGATATGTGAAAAGGAATACCAATCGTCTCGTGCAATCGGCTCTTCTTTTAAATCTGCTGGAAGGGAAGAGGGTTTCAGCTGACCTGACTCGTGAAACGTTTCGAGTGATTCCACGAAGAAACCTTTGCGTTCAACTGAATATAAATATCCTTCGGCAAGTAGCTGCTGATATGCGCCATTTACTGAATTGACGCTGACATTTAATGTATCGGCTAACTCTCGTTTTGAAGGTAATTGATCGTGCGGCTGAAGGTTTCGATTTAAAATTTCACCTTTAATTTTCGTGTAAATTTGATGATAAATAAATCCGTTTGCCCCTGTTTGATCTAGTTGAATTGTCAGCATGTCGTCATTCCTTCCTCTCTGGTACCATGAAAAAAATGATATTGGTACTTTCTATCATACCAAAAAATATTCAGAATAATAAAAAAGACATAAAGGGGATGGATGACAATGAGTCAAACGACAACAAACCGTTTTTCAACTGAGGAATGGCAGGGGAAAAGAGATCAATACGTCGCAAGAGGCGTGAGTAATGGCAACCGTCATCTTGCAGCAAAGGGGAAGGGTGCCGAGCTATTCGATATCGATGGGAAACGTTTTATCGATTTTGCTGGCGCGATTGGTACGTTAAATGTAGGACATTCACATCCAAAGGTTGTGGAAGCCGTCAAAGCACAGGCAGACAGTCTGATTCACCCAGGCTTCAACGTGATGATGTACGAATCGTATATCGAATTGGCAGAGAAGCTATGTCACCTCACACCAGGTGACCATGACAAAAAAGCCATTTTCCTTAATTCAGGTGCAGAAGCTGTTGAGAATGCGGTGAAAATTGCACGTAAATATACGAAAAGGCAGGCCGTTGTGTCGTTTACAAGAGGCTTCCACGGCAGAACGAATATGACGATGAGCATGACGAGTAAGGTCAAGCCATACAAATTTGGGTTCGGACCATTTGCGTCAGAGGTGTATCAAGCGCCATACCCATATTACTATCAGAAGCCAGAAGGATTAAGCGATGCAGCCTACGATGAGTACATCATTGATCAATTCAATCAATTTTTCGTCGCTACTGTTGCACCAGAAACTGTTGCGTGTGTGGTCATGGAGCCAGTCCAAGGGGAGGGCGGATTCATTGTACCATCGAAGCGTTTTGTTCAGCATGTTGCTTCATTCTGTCAGCAGCACGGGATAGTGTTTGTAGCAGATGAAATCCAAACAGGCTTTGCAAGAACAGGGAAATACTTTGCGATTGAGCACTTTGATGTGGTGCCGGACTTAATCACTGTGTCAAAATCTCTTGCTGCTGGGTTGCCACTAAGCGGCGTTGTCGGCAGAAAGGAACTGCTTGATGCGGCAGATCCAGGGGAGCTGGGGGGAACATATGCAGGAAGTCCATTAGGCTGTGTGGCAGCACTAGCAGTTCTTGATATTATTGAAACAGAACAACTGAATCAACGATCTGAACACATTGGACAAGTCATTGAGGACAAAGCAAATGATTGGAGAACAAAATATCCATTCATTGGGGAAGTCCGCCGGTTAGGGGCAATGGCGGCAATTGAAATTGTGGAAGATCAAACAACGCGTACACCAGATAAGAAAACAGCCGCAGCGATTGCATCATATGCAAACGAGCACGGGCTGCTCTTATTAACGGCAGGGATTAATGGGAATATTATTCGCTTCTTAACACCACTTGTCATCACAGATGAGCTGCTTCAAGAAGGACTAGGGATCATCGAGGACGCCTTCAAAGCACGCTAAACAACAAAGGGGGATGGTTGTATGCAAAAACAACAAATGGCAAAAACCATGTCGCAGTCAGACGTACTGTTTTTATCCATTGGTGCAATGCTTGGATGGGGCTGGGTTGTACTTTCAGGAGATTGGATTTTAACAGCAGGATTTTTAGGTAGTGTCATCGCCTTTGTCATCGGCGGTATTCTCGTCATTTTTATTGGACTCACGTATGCTGAGCTTTCGTCTGCCATTCCAGAGACGGGAGGAGGGCTTGTCTTTGTCCAGCGGGCATTTGGGATAAAATCCGCTTTTGTCTCGGCATGGGGCGTGCTGTTTGGTTATGTCTCGGTCATTACGTTTGAGGCGGTTGCACTGCCAACTGTTATTGATTATGTCATTCCAACACAGCATGTTGGCTTCCTATGGAATATAGGGGGATGGGACGTTTATTTTACATGGGTGTTGATTGGATCTGGTGGTGCTTTATTTTTAACAGCGCTTAACTACATTGGCGCCAAGCCAGCTGCTATTTTTCAATCTGTTTTTACAGTGGCCATTATCCTGACAGGCTTCCTTCTTTTAGGCGGCGCCACATTTAACGGAAATCTAGCAAACCTTGAGCCGATGTTTCAAGGCGGGGTTGGCGGTCTCATGGCAGTTTTAGTCATGATTCCCTTTTTATTTGTTGGCTTTGATGTCATTCCTCAAGTGGCGGCGGAGATCAATGCGCCAAAGAAAATCATTGGGAGGATTCTCATTATCTCCATCGTGAGTGCGGTCGTATTTTATCTGCTTATTGTCTTTGGGGTAGCTGCGGGGCTATCAAAAGGACAGCTTGAAGCCTCTTCCTTGGCGACTGCAGATGCGATGGTGCAACTTCTCGGTCATCAAGCATTTGGGACAGTGCTTGTCATTGGTGGTGTAGCAGGGATTGTGACGAGCTGGAATGCTTTTATCATCGGTGCAAGTCGTATTCTATATGCGATGGCGGAAAGAGGCATGATTTCCAAATGGTTTGCGTATATTCATCCAAAGTATAAAACGCCGACAAATGCCATTTTATTTCTTGGTGCTTTGGCTTTTTTCGCTCCATTATTAGGGCGCCCTGCCCTTGTATGGATTGTCAATGCAGGTGGTGTCGGGATCATTGTCGGTTACTTAATTGTGTCCATTGCCTTTATGAAACTTCGTAAAGCAGAACCAGAACTTGAGCGTCCATACCGCATTAAATATTGGCGGACGACAGGCGTTTTAGCCATCGGGCTGAGTCTCCTTTTTCTTTCATTTTATTTTCCGGGGATGCCGGCCTCCTTATCATGGCCAGCTGAATGGATATTGCTTTTAGGTTGGGCACTCATTGGGTATATACTATATGTAATGAATCCTAGAACGAAGGAGACGGTAGAGCATGACAAACGAACTCAAAGTGTATAATCCTGCAACAGGAGAAGAAATTGCTTCAGTTGCTCAGCATACAAAAGAACAAATTGAAGACGCCATTTCGCGCTCACATCAAGCATTCAAAGCATGGGCAAAAACGTCAGCGCATGAACGTGCCAATATCATTCGCAAGTGGTTTGATCTCATGATTGAACATAAAGAAAGGCTCGCAAAAATCATCACGGAAGAGAACGGGAAGCCATATCAAGAAGCATTAGGGGAAATCGTTTATGCAGCTGGATATATAGAATGGTACGCAGAGGAAGCCAAACGTATCTATGGTAGAACCATTCCGTCACATACGACGAACAAACGCCTTTTTGTCACAAAGCAGCCAGTTGGACCTGTTGCGGCCATTACACCGTGGAATTTCCCAGCAGCCATGATCACGAGAAAGGCAGCACCAGCACTTGCAGCGGGCTGTACCTTTATTGTGAAGCCTGCTGAAGACACGCCGCTGACGGCTATTGAACTTGTGAAATTAGGCCACGAAGCCGGAATCCCAGAGGATGCCCTGCAATGGGTGATCGGAGATGGAAAAGAAGTCGGTGAAATATTCACAGATAGCCCACTGATTCGCAAAATCACATTCACAGGCTCAACGCCAGTCGGAAAGCATTTGATCAAAAACAGTGCAAGTACAGTTAAGCATGTATCAATGGAGCTTGGTGGTCATGCCCCGCTCATCGTAGACAAAGATGCCAATCTTGAACTAGCTGTCAAACAAGCAATGGCATCTAAGTTCCGTAATGCAGGACAAACCTGTGTCTGTGCCAACCGCTTAATTGTGCATGAAGACATTCATGAAGCATTTGCTCAAGTCTTTAGCAAAGAGGTCGAAAAGCTGAAAGTGGGAAATGGCTTTGAAGAAGGCACATCCATCGGCCCAATTATCAACAAGCGCGGCTTTGATAAAATTGTCAGCCAAATTCAAGATGCAGTCGATAAAGGGGCGAAAATCCTTGTCGGCGGAGATACGCATTTCGATGATGACAAGTCGTATTATTTTGTCCAGCCAACTGTTCTCACACATGTAGACCCTTCCATGAACATCATGCATGAAGAAACCTTTGGTCCAGTGGCACCGATTACGACGTTCAAAACACTAGATGAAGCAATTGAATTAGCGAATGACACACCTTTTGGTCTTGCAGCTTATTTCTTTACAGAAAATTATCGAAACGGCCTCTACATTTCAGAGAATCTCGATTATGGGATTATTGGCTGGAATGATGGGGGTCCATCGGCTGTCCAAGCACCATTCGGAGGAATGAAAGAAAGCGGAATTGGCCGTGAAGGCGGCATCGAAGGGATCGAACCTTATTTAGAAACCAAATATGTATCTATTGGTTTAGACGAATAGACGTGAAAAAGACTGCCTGAGGAATCTTGGCAGTCTCAGCGTGTAGACAAACCATCGCATTCGTTGTCAGGTCTGCGCTTCGGTGCTCACGAATGTCAAATTCGCTCCGCTCCGGTGCTCGTCCTTCCTAGACTGCAAAGGTTTTCTATCACGCTGAAAAGAAGACAAAGGGCAATTTCGTCCTTTGTCAACTATCTGTGACTGCCTGAGAAATCTCGGCAGTCTTTTTTATGTTAAACAGCCGGCGGAAAGAGCTGCTCCACCGTTTCTTTTGTTTCTTTCAGAATTTCATGGATGTAATCTGCGGGTGCCTGCTCCATGCTGCTGAACAAAAGTCGTTCAACAGGCTCAATACCAATATAATTGAAGACTTCTGTATCTGCTGTCATGCGATGGGAGGCAGAAAAGATCAGGTTAGAGTCAAGAAAGGCCCTTGGTGCATCGTGCGTGTTGATAATAACACCTTTTTTATGTCGAAGCAGGTTTTCAATAGCCCCATGCTCGTTGATTTGATAAGCGAAGCCCTCAGAAAAAACACGTTCTACATAGCCCTTTAACATAGCGGGTAAGCCTGTCCACCAAATAGGAAAAATAAACGTTAGGACATCAGCTTGCTGAATCAGCTTCTGCTCTGTTTGAATGGCCATCGGGACATCCCCCTGTTTGATCGCAGCCTTTTCCCAAATGCTTAGTTCTGGCGAAAAACCAAGAGCATAAACATCACGAACAGTCACTTTATGACCATTGTTCAAAAGAGTACTAACAACAAGATCTAATAAGGTTTGATTTAAGCTTTGCTGGGGATGAGCAAATATAATGAGATGGTTCATCTTAAAGCCTCCTAGGTGGTCATGTGTCTCATTATGGCATGCGCGTTAATCCTATTCAATCCTATAATGGTAATAATAGGTTGGGAAAATGGTCTTGTGTTCAAGGTGAAAAGAAACAAAGCGATCGTTTCTATGAAAACGATCGCTTACGAATCAATTATTTTTTTCTAAAAGCAAGCCCAAGCGCAATGAGTGCTAAAACTAGAGCAGCAATGGACAACCCTAGCACAAGTGGTGAAGAAGAATTGGAGGCTGTTTCTGATGCCTTTTCTTCTTTAGGTTTTTCTTGACCATGGGAATCCGTTACCGTATTAGAGGCGACAATGTTTGTGATTGAATGCGGCTTATCAGCCTCTTTATCGCCAGTCCATTCAACGACCGTTCCATCCTTATAATATTGATATGCATCCCATGCAGCTTCGCCTGCTTTTTCAGGGTTTTTCGCTACAAAAACGAATTGCTGGAACTGTCCGGCAAGCACGCCTTTACCCGTTGCTTCCCAAGTTACTCTTGTCACCTTGCCATCTTTTTCTTCAGTTGACGTTTTCCAGCCGGGTACTGGCTCGTATTGCTGGAATTCTACGCCCTTAGGCATTGTGATGACAACCTTTGTTGTTGGACTGTCACTTTCAGAAGGTACTTTCAACGTGTATGTTTCCCACGCATTTGTCGCAGATGTATCCGGTTTAACCGTGACGTGCGCACTCACAGGAATCGCCAATAAAAATGAAGCGAGAAGCATTGGTAATAAAGCTTTAACATATTTTTTCATATGGTATGAACTCCTTTTAGTTTCTTCTAATAAATGTGGTATCGATATTTTCAAAAGAACCAGTTAACGCATGGATTTCAATTTTCCAAGTGCCTTTTTCATTTAACAAGAGGTTTTCAGCAGAGTAATGACCATTTTTTAATCGTTTCAGCTGAAATTCACTCGGTTTCTCTTCACCGAATAAGGCGACTTTATGGATCTTGGCCGACACAGATTGGATATCAGTGATCGTTTGTCCATCCTTTTTCGTAAATGCGACCTCGAATGTGTTTTTCCCCGGGGCATTCGGCGTTATGCTCATGGACACAATGTCACGATGCTCCACTTGGTTTGCGCCGAAGAACGGCTCAGGTGCAGGCGGAGGAGGACTTGGAATATTGGTAAACACAGCTGTTAATAACAAAATAGCGATTCCGATCATCCACTCAGCACGTAACGAAACGTTTCGTTTCTGTTTCTTTTCCCATCTGAGCATCAAGTAATGGACAAGCCCAAGAAGGCCCATCAAGATAAATAAACCAAGCTTGATTAAAAAGGTTCGTCCGTATGCTGATTCGAAAAGAGCATCAAACGATTGCAAAATAAAGATTGCATTCACAAATCCTGAAAACACAATGAGTCCAACAGAGAGCAGTGCCCAAGGGTGAAACGCCTTTAACGTATTTCTGATGAGCGGCTGATCTCCATTTGGCAGCTTCTTCAACAATAAAAGCACAATGGCTGTTAAACCACCGACCCAGATCGATGCAGAAACGAGATGGATAAAATCAAGTGACGTTGTCAGTATTTTATTATCAGTTGCTGCTGGGTGTCCGATTTGTGCTTTCAGCCAGAGAAGTACTGCGAATAGGAGCAGTGGAAACAACCATACCTGAAAAGAAGTAAAATCCCCTTTTTTCATCGCAACGATGCTCCAGATGGTTAGTAGAACAAATGACACCATGAGCATCATCCACAAACTACCGCCAGAAGTCGACGCAATGGTTTCTTGCAGAAGCGATGGCTGAAATGCTCCCAAAAAGGAAACGTCTGCCGCTGATTTGGTTTGAATCGGCAGCTGAAACACGAGAGCTCCGCCCATCATGATCAGTGACAATGTCAAAAGCCGTCTCATTCGTTTCGCTAATATAGGTGAAATGGCTGCCCGAAACCATAACAGTCCAAACAAAATGGTCCCGAGAAATAAACTAAACGACGTATAAAGAAAGGCTTTGTCTATGGTCGAGGCAACATCAATAGATTCGTTCGGTTGACCTTGATCTAATTGGTCAAAACCGCCATCCGCTTTGCCAATACTAAACGGGATCATACCAGAGACAGAGTGACCGTCTGCTGATACTGCATTCCACTGAATGGTATAAATCCCCTTTGGTAAATCCTTTTTTAAAGCAGCTTCCATGATTTTTTGATCTTTAATGACCGTATCTCCTTGATCCACACGATCCCCTTTTGCATTTAGCACCTTAATGGCATGAAATCCACTTTCGATTCCTTCACTAAATGTGATAGAGACCGAAGGAGGCTGCTTCTCCAGCTCTTCATTTGCAGCTGGATTCGAACTGACGACGTATGCATGGGCAAATGCTTCCTTTGGAATGAAAAAAGCGAACGTGATGATCAGAAGCAGAAGCCACTTACTATGTTTCAACAAGGTAATAACCGCCTTTCTACCTTTGAAAATGTCTCATGTATCAGAAAGAAAGCGGCAGTAAACTGTGAGTCACAGAAAAAACCGCTCCTCCTATTGTGCCGCTCACTCTAAAAGGTAAACGAAACAAACAGCAAGATGGTTCACTTTTTCTGTGTCATGTCTGCGCAGACATTTCTTGATTGAATAAGTTTGATCATGTATAAGCCTATTCGATTTAAGAAGAGGAAACAAGAAGTGACGATTTAAAAGTTGTGAAATTCCGATGAATTTTGCGTCAAAACCACGGCACGTCAACCTTTTTACCCGGATTTCCCTATGCTCTGAAAGAGAATTCATATCATATTTCAATTTTGTCACACACTAAGTGACAAAGTGACATTTAGTTTCAATTGAAGGGAAAGTGAAAGCGTTTTACGATAGGGGTAAGGGCTTCACTGACACTTGTTCTTATATCTTTTGACCTATAAAGCCCTCAATAAAGGGAGAGAAGAAAGGAGTTTTCATAGATGCAGGAAAAAAGCGGATTTCGCGTAAAAGTACAGCGCTTTGGAAGCTATTTAAGCGGCATGATTATGCCGAATATTGGAGCATTTATCGCTTGGGGACTCATTACGGCACTGTTTATTCCGAGTGGCTATTTGCCAAATGAACAGTTAGCTACACTTGTGGGCCCAATGATCAACTACTTACTGCCGCTCTTAATCGGTTACACAGGCGGTAAACTCGTATACGACCATCGAGGCGGGGTACTCGGTGCAACCGCAACGATTGGGGTCATTGTCGGGTCAGATATTCCGATGTTTTTAGGTGCCATGATCATGGGACCACTTGGCGGTTACTTGATTAAGAAAATTGATCAGCTCTTCAAAGATCGAATCAAATCGGGCTTTGAGATGCTTGTGAATAATTTTACGGCAGGGATTCTAGGTGCCATTCTTGTCGCGATTGCCTTCTATGCTATCGGACCAGTTGTACTTGGTCTAAATAAAGCCCTTGCGGCAGGTGTAGATATCATTGTGAATGCACATTTGCTTCCGCTGGCAAGTATTTTCATTGAACCAGCAAAAGTCTTGTTCTTAAACAATGCGATTAACCAAGGAATCTTAGGTCCGTTAGGGGTAGAGCAAGCGGCGAAGACAGGGCAGTCTGTTCTGTTCTTGCTTGAAACAAACCCAGGACCAGGTTTAGGTGTCTTACTTGCATACATGTTCTTCGGAAGAGGGAACGCAAAGCAGTCTGCACCGGGTGCGATTGTCATTCAATTTTTAGGCGGTATTCATGAGATTTACTTCCCGTACATCTTAATGAAACCAAAGCTTATTTTAGCGGTCATTGCAGGGGGAGCGAGCGGCGTTCTGACCTTTACCCTGTTAAATGCAGGCTTAAAGGCTGTGCCGTCACCAGGAAGTATTATCGCTCTTATGCTCATGTCACCAAAAGGCGGACATCTTGCTGTTCTAGCAGGTGTCGTCGTGGCAACCGTCGTCTCTTTCCTTGTCGCTTCTGTAATTTTAAAAGCCTCTAAAGCAGTTGACGAGGATTTAACAGCAGCAACAGAAAAAATGCAGGACATGAAAGGGAAGAAAAGTGCAGCAGCAGCTGCTCTTACAGCTCAAAAAGAAGGTGCTGAAGCAAACGAACAAGCAGCATCTCCAAGTGATGTGATTCCAGATGACGTGAACAAAATCATCTTTGCCTGCGATGCAGGAATGGGCTCAAGTGCGATGGGCGCATCCATTTTAAAGAATAAAGTCAAAAAGGCAGAGCTTGATATTGATGTGACAAACACATCCATCAGCAACATTCCGAATGACGCTGATGTGGTCTTTACTCATAAAGATTTAACAGACAGAGCGAAGGCGAAATTGCCAGGCGCTGTGCATATCTCAGTAGATAATTTCTTAAACAGTCCGAAATACGATGAGCTGATTGAGAAATTGAAAAAATAACATGATGAAACGGGTTGAGTTCAATTTTTCTTCATTGAACTCCCCGTTTTGGTTGTTTTCCTGATTTTCCATTCTAAAAAAGGTGTGTGATCATTCATGAAACAAGTACTTTCAAAAGACAATATTTTTCTAAACGAACAAGCAGGATCGAAAGAAGAAGCCATCAAAAAAGCAGGCGAAGTCTTAGTGGCAAATGGCTATGTCACAAGTGATTATGTTGACAAAATGTTTGAAAGAGAAAATATCTCATCTACATTTATGGGCAATGGGATTGCGATACCTCATGGAACAGAGGATGCAAAAGCAGCTGTCCTTCATTCTGGGATTTCCATCATTCAAATTCCAGATGGTGTTGAATACGGCGAAGGAAATATCGCCAAAGTCGTTTTTGGCATCGCTGGTAAAAACAACGAACATCTCGATATTCTTTCTCAAATTGCGATTGTCTGTTCAGAAGAGGAAAATGTAGAACGCATTATCCATGCCAAGGATCAGGATGAACTGATCGCCATCTTTAACGAGGTGAACTAACATGAAGGCACTTCATTTTGGAGCAGGGAATATTGGCAGAGGGTTTATCGGATCTTTGTTAAAAACATCAGGTTTTGAGCTTGTCTTTACCGATGTAAATGAAGCGGTCATCAACGAGCTGAATGCACGAGGAGAATACACGGTTGAACTCGCAGCACCAGGTCAGAAGCAAGAAATAGTCGGCCCAGTGACAGCGATTAATTCTGCACAAGATCCAGCGGCATTAACAGAGGCTGTGGCATCAGCCGATTTGATTACAACAGCTGTTGGACCAGCTGTTTTGAAGATCATTGCTTCATCCATTGCAGAGGGACTAAAACAGAAAAACCCTGACCATATTATCAACATCGTGGCATGTGAAAATATGATTGGAGGCAGCTCTCATTTAAAAGAAGCTGTTTTCTCTCATCTCACAGAAGAGGAACAAAAGGCGCTGTCACAAACAGTTGGTTTTCCAAACGCTGCTGTGGACCGCATTGTACCGATTCAGCACCATGAGGATATTCTAAAAGTATCAGTCGAGCCTTTTTTCGAGTGGGTCATTGATGAGACTGGCTTTATCGGAGACGTTCCTCAAATTGACGGAGCAACCTTTGTACAAGATTTGACGCCGTATATTGAGCGCAAGCTCTTTACTGTCAATACAGGACATGCGCTAGCAGCTTATGTCGGGTATCAGCAAGGTGTTCAAACGATTAAAGAAGCCGTCGATACACCAGAGATTCGTCAGGTAGTTGAAGGTGCACTTCACGAAACGGGCAGTTATTTAATCGACACATACGGCTTTAAAAAAGAAGAACATGATGCGTATATACAAAAAATCATCAAACGATTCGAAAATGTTTTTATTTCCGATGAAGTCACTCGTGTCGCACGCTCTCCTCTTAGAAAGCTAGGAGCAGATGACCGTTTAATCGGTCCTGCGAAAAAGATGAAGCAGCCAGTGTACTTAATCAAAGGCATTGCTGCAGCTCTTGCTTATGACTTTGCCGAAGACGAAGAAGCGGTTCGTTTGCAGAAATTAAGAAAAGAAAAAGGCATTGAAGGTGTGCTAGAAGAAGTATGTGGCCTCACGCCAACAGATGATCTTTATCAAGCCATTCTGAAAGAAACAACTCGATAATCAGAAAAATCCCTTTCCAACGAGTGAAAGGGATTTTTTGATGACTTTTTTAATACTTTATCCCGTTTGACGATATATGAAGTAAGGGGGAATTTGTATATGAAAAGGAAAATGTTTGCATCAAGGAGTGTCTTTTTTCAATTAATGTCTGCCATTATCGTCATCACGATCTTAACCGGTGGACTTGTTGGGACAACGGGGTATTTGTTAGCGAAACATGTCTTAATTGATGCGGGGAAAGCAGATTTAAAGCACATCGTTAGCGGAGCAATGGCAACGCTTGAACAGTTGAATGATCGTGTAGAGAAAAAAGAACTGACGCTTGAACAGGCGCAGGAACAAGCCCGTATTTACTTGAGCGGTCCTAAAAATGACAACGGGAAAGGGTACCAATTTCAAAAGTCAGATTTTATCTATAAAAATAAAGGCTATCTTGTCGCATATGGAGCAGATTATTCCTCTCAAGTCCATCCCGTCAATGACATTGGCGTCATTCCAGATAACACGACCAATCGTGAAAAAATGGTCGCTGGAGCCAAATCAGAAGGTGAGGATGCACACTATGTGACCTATTTAGATAAGGACGATGCCACTGGGGAAGAAAAGCAAAAGCTTGCCTATATGAGCCAGTTCGCGCCATGGAATTGGAGTATCGGTATCGCCGTCTTTCAGGATGAATTTTATAAAGAATTAGAGCAGATGAAGCTCTATATGATGCTCATTACAGCAGGTGTCGCCCTTCTCAGTCTTGGCGTCTTTTATTTAGCTGCTCGAGGAAAGGTCAGACTGCTCAAGCAAGTCACTGCTGCTTCAAAAGAAATTGCGGCGGGAAATCTTGAACGAACAAGTTTAAAAGAAACAACAGATGAAATTGGACAGCTGGCAAAAGGCTTTAATCATATGTCAGGAGAACTCCGGACACTTGTCAGCGGTCTACAGGAGACGAGCAGTCAACTCGTCGAATCAGCGACAGATTTATCAGCGATATCTGAAGAAACCTCAGCAAGCAGTGAGGAGATTGGACGAGCGATTGGTGACATATCGACTGGAACACTTCATCAGGCATCTGACCTTGATGTAGCCAATCAACAAATGACCCAGTTCAATCAATCCATTGAGAACGTCAAAGAACAAAGTGACCAAATTAAACGAATCTCTGACCAATCGAGTCAATCGTCGCAGCAGGGTCAGCAAATTGTTCAGCAATTAAAACAATCAAATGAACAGTCCATACAAGCGTCTCAAGGGATTAGAGTAGGCATTGAGCAATTAAGTACAAAAGTACAGGATATCTCTAAAATTACAGATACAATTGAAAGCATTTCAAATGAGACGAATTTACTTGCGCTGAATGCCAGTATTGAAGCAGCACGCGCAGGAGAGCACGGCAAGGGCTTCTCGGTTGTGGCGAGTGAAGTGCGGAATTTAGCTGAGCAGACAAAACAGTCAGCAGTGCAAATTCAGCAAATGGTACAAGGCATTAAAGAAGAAACGACAGCAACAGCCGGCATGATGTCAAACACAATGGATCGTTTTGCTGAGTTAGATAAAGCGGTACATGCGACAGAACATGAATTCAATGCCATCTCTACGTCGATTTCACAAACCATCGTTGAAACAGACGCAATGGCAAAAGAACTGAATGCATTGCTTGAGCAAAACGACCTCATCACTAAAGCCATGCAAGGCGCAGCCCATATTTCTCAAGAAAGTGCTGCTGCAATTGAAGAGATCACCGCATCTACAGACGAACAAGTGACAGCGATCTCCAATGTGGCAAAAGCAGCAGAAAGACTCAATGAACTAAGCATCCGATTGAATCACGATATTGCGCGTTATCGTCTATAAACGATTTTGACTGAACGTCTCTTGTCAGGTACTATATAAAGAATCAAAACCTTGCTCACGCAATCAAAAGGAGTGGTCCGGTCATGAAAAAGAAAATATTGATGTTCTTACCTTGTGGCTATGGATACTCCACTGCTGTTTTCTTTTAGGATAGATAGAAATTGGTGAAGTCTGTCTACATGAAGAGAAATCTAGCAGAAAAATCAAAGTGAGTGAGGGAAATCAAATGGAAAAAATCACGAGGAAAAACCCAGAAAGTATGCCGAAGCCCGTTGGCAACTATAGTCATATCACACGAGTACCAAAGGGCGCGGGTTTATTTGTTACATCCGGTCAAGTCGGAACAGATATCGATGGACAAGTACCATCAAGTTTAAACGACCAGGTAACCAATACGTTTGAAAATATCAAAAAAATTCTTGAATCAGAAGGATTGAATGAAGAGCATGTCATCAAGGTCAATATATGGGCTACGGAAGAAATCGACTGGGATCATCTATATCCTCAGTGGGATACGATCTTTAAAACAGCTTACCCATCAATGACGGTTGCTTATGTATCAGCTTTAGGATGGCCTGAGCTGAAAATTGAAATTGAGCTATGGTGCGCCGATATATGATCAAAAAAAGAACAGTGCAAGCTGTTCTTTTTTACTTGAACCGAAACCGCTTTGTCATCCATGCAGCGATCAACGTAAAGACGGTGTAGATGATGACCCAAATAAGAAAGGATTCATTCCCGCCAATGGATGTGTACATGAGAATGACACTGGCTAACAGGACAATCAAAGTCGGCATCCAAACATTCTTCAAAAGCATTGTGCCAAAAATCCCAATCAGCACAGAAAGAATAGGGAAGCCAAATACAACGAATAAAATAAAAACAGCCATATGACAAACTCCTTTGAACAAGTGTTTACATGAAAAAATAAAAGATCGACACTGCCATGTGCGGAAGTGCAAAGATCATCATGAGAAAGGCCGTATCAAGACGCCACATGCGGTGCTCTTTCGTTTCAGAATGATAGGCGGCTCTTGTCTCATCTCCGCTTGTCCAAGCTCCCATTAGAAGCCCAGATATCATGATGCCGATCATAGAGATTCCACCACTGATCCATCCTATCCACTCATGGTGCTGCAAAATCATAGCGGCACTGCAAATGACAATCATTGAGCACACACCGGCGATAAAGGCATGTTTATTTCTCATGTTGTTCACACCCTTCAAAGAAAATTAGGAGACGGCATCACATATTTCAATGAAATGACCATCAGGATCAGCGACATAAGCGACGGTTTGCCCCCATGGTTTTTTTGCAGGTTCTTTAATGATCGAAACCCCTTTTTCCTTCATTGATGCAATGGTTTGTTCCACATCATCCACAACAAACCCAATTTCAAACGTTTGAGAGCCTTGATTGGCTTCTGGGACAGGTAATCCAAGCGCATCTTTGACATCCTGACGTGAGTTAATTGATAAGGTCACATCTCCAGTATCAAACTCAACATAGGATTCAACTCTGAGTTTCATAGGAAAGCCAAGTACATGTTGATAAAAATGAATACTTGCCTCAACATCGTTTACATATAGAATGGTATATTTCATTTTCATGTGGAAAACTCCTCTCTTCATATACGTGTCAAAACCGGAAAGGTTTCCCACTCAGTGTACCATATAGGAAATAAAGCGCGCTTTATTCCAAAAAAATCAATATATTTAGATCAATAGTCTTGAAAAACAAAAAGTGGTGACATATGATAAAAATGTAAAAATAGAAAAAATAGGGGGATTATTCATGTTGAAAAAAATCATGGTAGCTGTCTTGTCCTTAGGTCTTTTACTAAGCGTTACACAAGTCGACACCCACACTGCAGATGCAAAAACAGTCAAGTCCTACAAAAACTGCAAAGCGCTGAACAAAGTCTATAAAGGCGGCGTGGCAAAAAGCAAAAACACGAAAAACAAAGGCGGCAAAACAAAATACAAGCCGTATGCATCAAAAGCACTTTATCTTAAAAATAAGCACCTTGACCGTGATAAAGACGGCATTGCATGTGAACGCTAAGCCAATCTTAAGAGACCTGTAACCAGGTCTTTTTTCTATAGGATCAAACTCGTCCCTTTGTGCCATCTTCCTCTTTATATTAAAATAAAGATAGTTACAAAAAATGATACAAAGTGGGGTACTCAATTTGTCCATACAAGCTGATAAGAAAGACATCCGATTGATTGCCATTGATATGGATGGCACGCTGTTAAACAGTGAACACGTCATTCCAGAGGAAAACAAACAAGCCATTAAAGATGCTGAAGCAAAAGGAGTCCATGTGGTGATTAGCACAGGTCGTACACTGATGACATGCCGAGAGCTCGTTGAGCCGCTTAAGCTGTCTTCTTACCTTGTGACAGCAAATGGAAGTGAAATCTGGGATTCAAACTTCCAATTGATCGAACGAGATCTGCTGCATCCTGATCATGTCCAAATGATGTGGGATCTAAAAAACAGGTACGAAACCGATTACTGGGCTTCCACTGTGGATAAGGTGTGGAGAGGTGAATTCCCAGAACGAATTCATGACCATGAATGGTTGAAATTTGGCTTTGATATTCATGATGATGACGTTCGTGAGGAAGTACTCAATACATTGAAAACAAATGAGCATCTAGAAATCACAAATTCAAGTCCGACCAATATTGAAGTCAATGCAGCGGGCATTAACAAAGCGGCAGCTCTTGCAAAGGTAGCGGAACGCATTGGCTGTACGATGGACAATGTCATGTCACTTGGCGACAGCCTAAATGATATGGCCATGATCCAAGAAGCCGGATTAGGCATTGCGATGGGAAATGCGCAAGAAGTGGTAAAAGAAGCCGCTGATTGGATTACAGCTCCTAACACAGAGCATGGTGTAGCAAAGGCGATCCAGCATTGGGTGCTGTCTAAATAAATAAAAAAACGAACGAGAGGTGAAATCCTCTCGTTTTTTTATTTCTCCTAGTTCTATTGTTATATTTTCTAACAATGTCATGTGCAATCTAGTCAAAATTGATATAATCAATATAAATTCGAATATTCGGACTTTATGTTCCGTTATTCGGAACAACAAGGAGGGATCCTATGTATCAAGTAGATATCAACTGTGATTTGGGAGAAAGCTTTGGTCCATATACAATCGGTTCAGATGAACAAATTTTAGAATATGTCACCTCAGCCAACATCGCTTGCGGTTTTCATGCAGGAGATCCCACGGTGATGAGAAAAACCGTCAGAATGGCACTAGATAAAGGGGTACAAATTGGTGCGCATCCGGGTCTGCAAGATTTAGTCGGCTTTGGCAGACGTCCACTAGCGATTTCAGCAGAGGAAGCCTATGATCTCGTCGTCTATCAAATTGGCGCTCTATCAGCCTTTCTCAAGGCAGAAGGCGGATCGATGCAGCATGTCAAGCCACATGGTGCACTGTACAACATGGCGGCTAAAAATACTGAATTATCTGAATCTATTGCGAAGGCTGTGTATCATGTCGATCCAAGTCTTGTATTATACGGGCTTTCAGGCAGTGAACTTGCGTTAGCAGGTGAGAGAATGGGTCTTCAAGTGGCACATGAAGTGTTTTCTGATCGAACCTATCAAACAGACGGGACGCTGACATCACGCCGTGAACCACATGCACTCATTGAAGACGATGAACTGGCAGTTCAGCAGGTTGTTCGTATGGTGAGGGAAGGGAAGGTTCATACCGTTCAAGGGGAAGATATCTCGCTTAAAGCAGATACGGTTTGTATACACGGAGACGGCATTCATGCGCTCCAATTTGCCAAAACCATTACATCTAAACTGAAAGAAGCCGGCATTCGTCTCAAGGCCTTTCAATAAAAGTCGTCATCAAAGGGGGAAACATCATGAAAAAACAGGAAGTGAAGTACACGAAGGCATCAAAGGGGAACCGGTCTATGCTCATGGGCGCAGCCTTTTTAATGGCGACTTCCGCCATCGGACCGGGATTTTTAACACAAACGACTGTCTTCACGCAGCAGCTTGCGGCTAGCTTTGGATTTGTTATTCTCATCTCTATTTTGTTAGATATTTTTGCGCAAACCAATGTATGGCGCATCATCGCTGTGTCAGAAAAACGAGGGCAGGATATTGCAAATATGGTTCTGCCGGGTCTCGGATATGTACTGGCTGTTTTGATTGTCATGGGAGGGCTTGCCTTTAACATCGGAAATATCGCTGGTGCTGGTCTCGGTTTTCAGGTGATCACAGGAATTGATCCGCGAATTGGAGCAGCTATCAGTGCGGTTATTGCGATTCTGATCTTTGTGATCAAAGAGGCTGGAAAAGCAATGGACCGTTTCACACAGATAGCGGGCTTTGTCATGATCGGCTTGATGCTGTATGTGGCGATTTCAACAGCACCGCCTGTTGGGGAAGCGGCACTCAGAACCTTTGTCCCAAAAGAAATTGATATTTTATCGATTGTGACACTTGTCGGTGGGACAGTTGGCGGCTATATCGTTTTTGCTGGTGGACATCGTCTATTAGATGCTGGAATTAAAGGGAAGGATGCACTTCCTCAGGTGACCAAAAGCTCTGTTTTCGGCATCCTGATTACATCTGTGATGCGTGTCGCTTTATTTTTAGCCGTGCTAGGAGTGGTCTCAAAGGGCTTACAAATTGATCCGGCGAATCCGCCTGCTTCTGTATTCCAGTTAGCGTCTGGAAATGTTGGTTATAAAATGTTCGGGATCATTATGTGGGCAGCGGCCATTACATCGGTTATTGGAGCGGCTTACACGTCTGTTTCCTTCTTTAAAACCTTCTCACCAAAAATTGAGCAAAATCAACGTGGCATTATCATCGGTTTTATTGCTCTCTCGACTATTTGTTTTGTCACGATTGGACGACCTGTGAACATATTAGTTTTAGTTGGGGCGATCAATGCATTGATTTTACCTCTCGCACTTGGCACCTTGCTGGTAGCGGCTTATAAGAAAGACATTGTCGGGGATTATCGACATCCATTCTTTTTGACAGTATCAGGCGCATTTGTCGTTGTCATCATGGCATTGATGGGCGGGTATACCATTATCAATGAAATTCCAAAACTATGGAGCTGAATCGAATGAATATCTATCAAACATACGAGCCTTCACAGATCAGAGAGTTGATTCGTAAAAAAGAAATCACAGGACCAACGGCTGGTTTAGCAGAGGGATATGCTCAAGCCAATTTAATGATCGTCAAAAAAGAACTTGCCTTTGATTTTCTGTTGTTTTGTCAGCGTAATCCGGCTGCATGCCCCTTGCTTGATGTACTGGAGCCGGGTGATCCCGTGCCGAGAAAGTCAGCGCCCAAAGCGGATATTCGTACGGATTTTCCTAAATACCGTATTTACAGAAAGGGAATTCTTCAAGAAGAGGTGTCAGATATCTCTGCATATTGGGAGGATGATATGGTTGCCTTTCTCATCGGTTGCAGTTTTACGTTTGAGCATGCGCTCATGCTGAATGATATCCCTGTTCGCCATATTGAAAATGGTCATAACGTTCCGATGTATCAAACGAATATCGCTTGTGAAAGGGCGGGGGTATTTCATGGCCCGATGGTTGTCAGCATGAGGCCCATTCCGGCGCATCAGATCACAAGGAGTGTACAAGTGACATCTAGATTCCCATCAGTTCACGGCGGTCCCATCCATATAGGTGACCCAGCGATGATTGGAATTGCCAATGTGGATCAGCCGGACTTTGGAGAACCATCTATGATTAAAGAAGGAGAGGTCCCGGTGTTTTGGGCATGTGGTGTGACGCCGCAAGCCATCGTCATGCATACAAAACCAGAGATTGCGATTACCCATGCACCTGGCCATATGTTCATCACAGATCAACGAGATCAACAGCTCGGTGTGCTTTAGAAAGAGAGGGGTCCTCAAGTGGCATTTTCAACGATAAAAGATTCTTTCACCTTTCACCCGCTAGGAGATGCAGCGATCGTGATTCAAGCAGGAACAGACATATGTGAAGAAATTCATGAGCGCGTTGTGCAGTTGTTTTCATGTATTGAACAACATCCATTTGACGGATATGTGGAAGCTGTTCAAGCCTTTACAAACGTGACTGTTTTTTACGAGCCGTATACCGTTTATCAATCGGCGTCTCTTCAACAACAAGACGTATCTCCTTATGAATGGGTGAAAAGCTATATTGAAACACTCCTTGAAGAGAAATGGCAGGAAGGGACTCAGGGGAAGCGTCGCACCATCGACATACCGGTCTGTTACGGAGGAGAGCTGGGCCCTGATTTAAAAGAAGTCGCCCGGATCAATCGTTTAACACCAGAGGAAGTCGTGCGTATTCATACCGCAGGGAAGTATCTTGTCTATATGATTGGGTTTGCCCCAGGGTTTCCGTTTTTAGGCGGGCTGTCTGAAAAGATCGCAGCCCCGCGCAGAGAAACACCGAGAATGTCCATTCCAAAAGGATCTGTCGGCATTGCGGGAAAGCAGACCGGCGTTTACCCGATTTCCACACCTGGCGGCTGGCAGCTCATTGGACAAACTCCGCTGCCACTCTTTCGTCCAGACGAAAAAGTCCCAAGTTTATTGAGAGCAGGAGACGAAGTCAGATTTGTCCAAATGTCTGAAAAGGAATTTTTCAGCATGAAGGAGGCAGAACGTTGAGTATTCATGTCATCAAGCCAGGAATGTTCACAACCATTCAAGATAAAGGACGGAAAGGCTATCAAAAGTATGGCGTCTTAACGAGCGGCGGTATGGATGCGCTCTCGCTTAGAATTGCCAACATTCTCACAGGCAACGAGGAAAGCGAAGCCGTACTGGAAATCACATTAATGGGGCCGGGCCCTGTGTTGACGTGTCAAAAGGATGCGCTTATTGCAGTGACTGGCGCTGATGTGGAGATCGATATTGATGGAGAGCCAGCTCCTTTATGGAAACCATTCTTTGTTCGATCAGGAAGCACGCTCACCTTTGGGCCTTGTAAGAGGGGCTGCCGCTCTTACCTTGCTGTGGCAGGTGGATTTGATGTGGAGCCGATCATGGAGAGCAAAAGCACCTACGTGAGAGCAGGAATCGGTGGGCTGAACGGACGCCCGCTTGAAAAAGGAGACACCCTATCTATTGGAAAGCCTTCACTCGTAGCGAATCGATTGTCTAATAGACTCAAAAGCCATCTGAAACAGGCGGCGTACAGCGCACCTGATTGGACTGTCAGTCATACGCATTTTTTACCGCTGCGAAAATCGCCCGTGATTCGTGTGCTACCAGGGAGACATTTTTCTTTTTTTCAAGAATCATCTCAAAGCACCTTTTTCGAACAGCCTTTTCAGGTCACGCCTCAATCAGATCGCATGGGCTGTCGTTTGAAAGGGGAGCCAGTTCAATTAAAAGAAAAGCTTGAATTGATTTCTGAGGCAGTTGCCTTTGGTTCTATTCAAATTCCTCCTGACGGGCAGCCGATTATTCTGCTGGCAGATCGGCAAACAACAGGCGGATACCCGCGGATTGGAGAAGTTGCGACGGTTGATCTATCGCTCATTTCACAAGCGATGCCTGGTGCGAATTTGTATTTTAAGCGAATCGATCATCAGGATGCAGAGCAGGCGCTATTTAAGCAAGAAGCAGAACTGAAGGAACTGGCTGCCAGAATTAAGCTAGAAGCCTTCGTTTAGAAAAAGGGGATGGACATGCAGAACACAAATAAAACCGTTGTGAAATCAATGGAGATTTTGCGGTTGTTTATCGCCCATGATCAATTAACATTGAATGAAATGATCGAGCTCTCCGGCATGCCGAAAACGTCTGTGCACCGCATGGCGAGCTCGTTAACCGATATGGGATTATTAGAAAAACATGATTCAGGTGTTTATCGGTTAGGCCTGATGTTTCTAGAATACGGTCAGCTTGTGGCGGACCGCCTTGATATTCGGAGAATTGCAAGACCATTTATGGAAGGCTTGCGGGATGAAGTGGGAGAAGCTGTCCAGCTCATCGTTCGTGAAGGAGATGAAGCCATTTACGTGGATAAAATTGAAGGGACGCAGCCTGTTCGTCTCTATACCGCCGTCGGCAGGCGCTCTCCATTATATGCAGGTGCTTGTGCAAGAAGTATTCTCTCCTTTTTACCAGAAACAGAGAGACTTGCCTATATCGATTCGATTGAACTAGGGAAAATCGGAATCGGGACCATTACAGATAAAGCGGTTCTTCGAAACATACTGGAAGAATCAAATGAGCGGGGATATACGCTAAGCTATTCGGAGCTTGAAAATTATACAGCTGCAGTTGGAGCCCCTATTTTCAATCACCTTGGAGAAGTCACAGCAGGTATTAGCATTGCAGGGTTTGAAGCAGGCTATCAAAAAGAACGTCTTCCATACTTAATAGAACAAGTCAAAAAAGCCGCAAGCGGTATCTCCAGAGAATTAGGCTTTCATCTAAACAAATAAAAAGCCAATGACCGTAAAGATCATTGGCTTTTTGCGTGCAGTTTATTAGAAAGTTTTTCCTAAAGCTTTCGCACGTTCGATTGCATCTGCTTTAATTTGCTCTGCTTTCGCAGGCTCAGCATTGTGACCTTCAACGATAAGACCTTCGAAAGAAGGAATTCCGAAGAAGCTCGCGATTGTACCAAGGTAACGGTGACCTGCTTCAAGTTCAGCAGCAGGACCTTCAGTGTAGTATCCGCCACGTGCTTGGATGTGAAGAGCTTTTTTGTCTGTTAATAATCCAACAGGACCTTGCTCAGTGTATTTGAATGTTTTACCAGCTACAGCAACAGAGTCGATGTATGCTTTAAGAACTGGTGGGAATGAGAAGTTCCAAAGTGGTGAAACAAATACATATTTGTCAGCAGAAACGAATTGATCGCTTAATTCGTTTAGACGAGCAACTTTCGCTTGCTCTTCAGCTGAAAGTGTATCGAAGCCAGCACCTGATTGCAGTTTGCCCCAGCCAGCGAATACATCTGCATCAATGTGAGGGATGTTTTCTTTGTACAAGTCGATATGTACAACCTCGTCACTTGGGTTTGCTTCCTTATAAGATTCGATAAATGCTTTAGCAGTAGCCATACTGTAAGATACTGTTTCATCATGCGGATGTGCAGTGATGTATAAAACTTTTGCCATGTTTATTCAATCCTTTCTGTTTCAGTGTTTTTTTTAGTGTATCCCAAAGATACACTGAATATGTGGCATCTTTAATCATAGTGGAATGCTATGAAAAAGATGTAACAAGCACAGTTACATAAAAACTGATATTTTCATTGTAATCACAATGTAGTTTGAAGTCAAGGTATAAAGTCTCGAAATCAAGATAAAAAGTTTGTAAATTTTTCTGGAACGCATACAGGTGCAAATTTCATCATCTAAACCTATTCTTATTGAACAAAAAATGAGTCGATCTCGCAAGTAAAGAGTTTGAAAAGACGTCTTATGAAAAAAAGATGAATGCCTCTAAGTCATCTGCTACAAGCATCTGTTCTCCGATGTCGTATATATAAGAGAAGGCAGGAGAGAGTGAGGGATAAGAGTGGGACGATCCTATGTTGCAATTGGAGATTCCTTAACAGTTGGAGTGGGGGCGCGTTTATTTGGCGGTGGATTTGCTGAGCGGTATCAGTGGATGCTTGAAAAAAAGACACATGCGCCAGTCGAGCTGTCTGTATTTGCAAAGTCAGGGTTAACAACAGATCAGATTTTACAGTTGTTCAAACGATCTAATGTGAGACGTGCTATTGCAGCAGCTAATATCATCACCATCACAGGCTGTGGGAATGATCTTGTTCAAGCGATTCAGCAGTATGAAAAGGGTGAAGATGAAACGAAACTGCTGCAAGCGACGTTGCATTGCCAAGCAAATTTCAGCAAGATGATTCAAGAAATCGCTCAGATCAAAAGAGGACAGAAGCAGTCTTATTGCGTGTATCTCATGAATTTATATAATCCTTTTCCGCAAATACCTATAGCCGGACGATGGCTTCAGCAATACAATCATCAGCTTCGCTCGCTTGCTGCAAATCCGCATGTAGAAGTCGTGGATGTGTACCGGGCGTTTGAAGGACATGAACATGAGTACTTATCGATTGATCAATTTCATCCGAATCATAAGGGATATGAAGCAATGGCAAAAATATTGTTTCAACAATCCTGTAAACAGCTGTAATCCATTGTGATTGCAGTTTTTTTCATTCTTTTAAATAAAGGAGGGTTTCGATATGATAAAAGAAACGAAGGCGCAAGAGGTGTACAGGCATGGAGGAGATCAGTGCATATTTTCATGAAATGACAGGAACCGCTTATGAAGTGGGGAAGCAGCAGGCTGTCTGGATGAAGACGCAAGGGCTACAGACCCAATACATTCGAACAGAACCGCTTGAAAAAGAGGCTTTGAAAGAAACGAAGCAGATGATTCGCCCATATCTTCCTCAGTTAGAAGAAGAGATTGCTGGTTTTTGTGATGAAATGCAACTGGAGGAGCGTTATTTGACCTTTTTCTATTCATCTCATCTACAGCCAGGCTGTTCCCACTGTGTGAGGCAGGGAAATATGGCGGCAGGTCAACAAACGGTCATGTTACGTAACTATGATTTCTCCCCGATATTTGATGATATGCGTCTTGTGACGACACATGTGAAAGGCCTGCCATATCATACAGGCTCGTCGCTGCTCTTGTTTGGCAGATCTGATGGGATGAATGAGCATGGTCTTTCTGTCACATTCTCTGCATGTGGTCCGCCGATTGGAAATGAACCCGGTTTAAAGCCTCCATCAGTTGCCGGTTTGCAAGTGTATCATGTGATACGGTCTGTTCTGGAAAGCTGTCAAACGGTTGAGGAAGCCATTTTCTCTATTCAGGAAATGCCTGTTGCCTCTAATGTTCACCTCATGTTTGCCGATCGAAAAGGAGAAGCGGCTGTGATAGAAATCATTGATGGCCGCAAAATGGTGAGAAGACCGGAGACAGGGTTTATTGCAGCCACAAATCATCCGCTTGCTGATCAAACAGCAAAAGGAATGACGAAACAGCATTCTGTTGTCAGATACGACATGTTAATGGAAGCTTTAGTACAAAGGCAATCAAGTGATTCTCTTGCGAAGCTATTCCAGACAGAATATCCTGATGGTCTGGCTGTGCACAATTATGAAGAGCTGTTTGGAACAATGCGAACCGTCATCTTTCGCCCAGAAGAAGGAACGATGGATTATTGCTTTGGCTCTCCCGTATACAATCCGACGTATTCTTTAAAAGCAGGGGGTTTACTGCCTTTCCATGAACAGAAGGTTCAATTTCATCAAAAGGATTATGGACCGTCATTTTGGAGAAACGTATAACTAGACATTGTATTTAATTTTGTCACAGCCTATGTGCCAAAGTCAGATCAACTTAAGATTGCGTCGTTTGTTGAAAGCGTTTTATATTAAAGTGTGACAATAGACCTATTTTTGCAGAAGGAGGCATTTCATGTACATAACGGCACGAGAACAGAAAATCATCAAATACATCATTCAACAAAATCGTTATGTCACCATTCGTGAGATAGCCGAATCTGTTCAGGTGAGTACAAGAACGATTCATAGAGAACTAAAATCGATTAAACCTATATTAAAGAATTATGATCTTTCATTAGATAAACAGCCGGGGAAAGGCTTGAAGGCCGTCGGCGAACAGGAGGATAAACAGCGGCTTCTTGCTCATATGTCAAATGAGGATCAAATTGAATATAGCTCTGACGAACGGAAACTCTTAATATTATGTGCACTACTTGAAGCAAAAGAACCAGTGAAATTATATACACTCGCTGCCGATTTGCAGGTTACAAATGCGACCATCAGCTATGACTTAGATGAACTGACGGAATGGATCGCGCCTTACGGTTTGCAGTTGATCCGAAAACGCGGGTATGGCATTGAATTAAAAGGACCGGAGGAAGCGAAACGAAAGATTGTCGGCAACCTTATTGTCGACCGGCTCGATATTCAATTGTTTTTAGAAACGATTGAAATGAATATCAAACATCGAACGAAAGCGACGGAAAAGGTGTTTGGCGTTGTGAGCAGAGGACAGCTGCTAAAAGTAGAACGCCTGCTTTTTCATTTAAAAAATAGACTGTCACTCTCTTTATCTGATAGCGCCTATATTGCGCTTGTCGTTCACTTAACCTATGCTATTGAACGGATTCAGCTTGGCGAAACCATTCGAATGGAAGAGGAAGAGCTGCTTGAACTAAAGCGGACGAAAGAATTTGAATCATCATTGCGAATCGCAAGAGCACTTGAACGCATGTTTAATGTCGTGATCCCCGAAGCAGAGGTTGGTTATATGACCATCCATCTGCGCAGTGCCAACCGCAGCTTTGGGGCAGAATACCGGATTGATGAAATCGAGCTGGATATCGCGATTAGAACGAAGAAACTCATTGATTTTATTTCAAATAAAACCGGCTACCATTTAAATGAGAATGATTCATTGTATGAGGGACTCGTATCTCATCTCGAACCCGCCATGAACCGTTTAAAGGAAAAGATGAGAATCTATAATCCACTTACACAACAAATTAAAAAGGACTACTTTCTACTTTTCATGGCGATTGAAGAAGGAGTCGAGCGTTTCTTTCCAGAGATTGCATTTCCAGAGGATGAAATCGCTTTTATTGTGCTTCACTTTGGCTCAGTGCTTGAAATTAAAAAAGAAGAAACGAACATTCATGCATTGGTCGTGTGTTCAAGCGGAATCGGTTCGTCCAAAATGCTCGCTTCTCGTTTAAAAAAGGAATTGCCAGAAATCGCTGAATTCGATCTGTCTTCCTTGATTGAGCTAAAAGAAATCGATGCATCAAGCTATGACATGATTGTCTCGACCGTCCCTATCCCATATGAGCATATCGATTACATCATGGTCAGTCCGCTCCTAAACGAGGATGATGCGATGCGTGTGAAGGCTCATATAAAACGAAAGATCCCTTATATCATTGAGAAAAAAAGAATGAAAGAAGCCGACAAAGAATCGGTGCAAGAATCCGTGAATATGATGGTGGTAGCAGAGCAGGTGACGAATTACATGTCTGTGATTCGTAGCATTTTGTCCCATTTTACCATCGAAAAAAGAAAGGCGATGCCGCAGCATGAGGCAACCATCAAGCAGCTGCTTCGTCAGCTTGAAGAGGAAGGATTTATCACACATGCGGATGAGGTAGCAAGTGGTTTACTAGAACGTGAACAGCAAGGTGGTTTAGGAATTCCTGGTACCGAGTTTGCTCTTTTTCATTTAAAGCATGCATTCATCAAGGAACCAATCTTTCATATGTATGATCTTGATCAGGCATACGAGGTCAAAAGCATGGATGGCGGGCAGCAGCAGATGTCAAGAATGCTCATGATGTTGGCGCCGCAAGAGCTAGGCAAGGAAGGGTCAGAAATGTTTAGTCTGATCAGTTCATCCATCATTGAAAGTGAGGAAAGCATGACGCTTTATGGTCATGGATCAAAGGAAGATATAGAACAGAAATTGCATCAGCTGTTCTATCAATTTGTAAAAGAAGCAAAATGGTAAGAAAAAAAGCCGAGCGCTTATTCGCTTCTCGGCTTTTTGGCTGTGACACAGACAGCAAGCGTTGGACGAATCTCCTCATACTCAACAGAAAAATGGTCAAACCCCGCAAACTGTAGATCATTCAATATGTTTTCACCCATCTCTTTTGTCCGACTGGCATCAGCACCTTTTTCTCTTGGCTGCATCACAATGACGAGTTTTCCGCCGGGTTTCAACGTGTGATAAAGGTTGAGCAGGCCAGTCTTTGGATCATCCCAAATCGTAAAGTTGTTCACTGACAGTACTTTGTCATACTGTTCTCCCGGCAAACGTGTTTTCTCAATTTTTCCTACATATAGACGAACTTGTTTGTCTTTTGAGCGTTTGTTGACGCGGGACTGTGCTTGCTCCTGCATGGTGGAGGAAGCATCTAGTCCATCAATGTGAAGATCGTCATAATGCTTGAGCATATGCTTGATGCTGTAGCCAGGCCCATAGCCGATTTCCAAAATGTTTTCACCATCTGACAAATCTAAATGCTGGATCGCCCATTGATTCAGTGCCTTATTTTCATTTGCCATAATAAAACCTGCGATGCTTCCGAGCCAGCCTTTTGGTCTGCTAAAGGTTTTCGAAATGGTTGACAGCATGTGAGAACGCTCCTTTTTATTGATCATGTAACCGATTTTATCCATCTTGAAACATGCCAATTTTCAAAACGCATCTGTGCCACATAATGATGTTTGAGTGAAAAAATGAGGTGGTAATGAAAGGATACATCAACAAATCAAGGAGGAGCTTACTCATGGATTTACGTGAATATTTAACAAATGGCATTCCGCGCCAAACACAGGATCAGCAGCCAGGCAGTGAAAGGGAAATGAATCCTGCGCCGATCTTTGAAGACGAATCCTATCAAGGGTCTGGCAAGCTTAAAGGGAAAGTTGCATTGATTACAGGCGGAGATAGTGGAATTGGACGTGCTGTATCTGTTGCCTATGCAAAAGAAGGGGCACATGTCGCCATCGTGTACTTAAATGAACATAATGATGCAAAGGATACACAAAAGCGCGTAGAACAGGAAGGCGTCAAATGTTTAACGATTGCAGGAGATGTCGGTGACGAAGCCTTTTGCGAGAAAGCGGTAGAAAAAACAGTTGAAGCCTTTGGGCAATTAGATATCTTAGTGAATAATGCGGCTGAACAGCACCCGAAAGAACGGATTCAGGATATTTCTAGTGAACAGCTTCACCAAACGTTTAGAACCAACTTCTATTCCTATTTTTATTTTACGAAGAAAGCACTGGATTACTTAAAACCGGGAAGTTCAATTATTAATACAACATCCATTAACCCATATCGAGGCAACAAAGTGCTGATTGATTATACGGCGACAAAAGGGGCCATCAACGGCTTTACGCGTTCTATGGCACAATCGCTTGTGAAAGATGGAATTCGGGTGAACGGAGTAGCGCCGGGCCCGATTTGGACGCCGCTCATTCCATCTACATTTGATGAGGATAGTGTGGAAAGCTTCGGGGCAGAAACACCGATGGGAAGACCAGGACAGCCTGTAGAGCATGTTGGTTGCTATGTGCTGCTTGCTTCTGACGAATCGTCTTATATGACAGGACAAACACTTCACGTCAACGGCGGTTCCTTTATGAATACATGATCAAAAGCGCACCGCCCACTTGATTGGGCGGTGTTTAGTATTTCTTGCGATTCTTCTGCACAGATGAGACAGACCATACGATAATGCCCACAACAACTGCCGCAATGACAAGTGAACTTAAATGGAACATTGTTTCATGATGCATGTTCAACTTCTCCCTTCATTGAGCCTGTTTTCTATAGCATCAGCTAGAAGATCTCTTTTTATGAAAAACACATTTCTTTGTTTAATGAATGGCTTGTCGTGGAAACCTAAGAGTACGGATGAAATTTGAAGGAGTGAAACGATATGTCACAAGAAGAATTAAAACAAAAGGTATTAAGCCTATTAGATGAACAAAAGGTCGGAACACTCGCGACCGTTGAACAGGATAAGCCGCATACCCGCTACATGACTTTTTTCCATGAGGGACTGACATTATATACACCAACAAGTAAAGAAACACATAAAGCAGACGAAATTGAAAAAAACCCGAATGTGCATATTCTCATTGGGTATTCAGGTGAAGGATTCGGTGACACATATGCAGAAATCGCAGGTACCGCTACATTAACCGACGATCCAGAACTGATCGACCGCCTTTGGTCTGAGGAAATGGAGAAATGGTTTAAAGGAAAAGATGATCCGAACCTAGTGATTCTGAAGATTGATCCGACCTCCATTCGTTACATGAATGAAGGAAGCCGTACGCCAGCAGAATTATCACTTTAACACTTGCGAAAAATGGGGGAACGTGTTATAGTTTGATATTAAGTGTTGAAATAAGCAAATAAATAAAGAAAGTAAACTTTCTTTTTTCTATGACATAATGAGAAGCAATAGAGCTTCTACTAGATAAGAACGAGACGCTGTCAAAGCGAACAAACTTATTCTTTTCCTTCTGCACCCGCCCCCTATAAAAGCGGAAGAGTGGAAAAAAGACGTTTTGATTTACAATTCACACTGGCACGGCTTCGGAGCCGTAAGGACGAATGAGAGGTAGGGCTTTCGTTGTCTTGTTATCCAGAACTTCCATGGCGTTTACTTTCAAACGTAGGTTCATTCGGAACACATATGACACACTGATATGATCGAATCTTAATTCATACACTCCGTAACGGAGATCACACATTGATTATTTATTTGCATGATAAAAGCAAGGAAGAGGCTGCCATCTATTTGGCAGCCTTTTTCATTGGGTTAAACAATAAAACCCCGAAACCAACAAGCCCGAGAAAAGGGAAAATGAAGCTAGAAACCAAACGCATAGCGTCCGCTTCAAAAGGCTTCGACATCAAAAATAGGCCAATGATCGCACAGGTGATCACAGTGAACAAGGCGAGTTTCATGATCAATCACTTCGGCCTTTCTTCTGATACTGCCAAATCCTCCGAATAAAGAAGAACATCACCGCAAACAAAATAGAAAAGATGAACATATCTAGGAGTGTCACACCTTTATTTGGGTGCACGATGCCAAACCAAACCCATTGCAGAACAAAAGAGATAGCAAAATAACTGATGGATTCTTTCATAATTTTCCCCGTTTCACTTATTTTTTTGACCTTTTTGCCACAACAGCCAAATGAAGAAGGAACCGATGACACATGATAGTAAAGTGACAGGCGGCAAGGTATGCCAGCTAGTCAGCGCCTTTACAAAACACATATAAAAAAAGAAAATGGAAATGGATACAAGCACCCATTGCTTGAACCAACGAGGAACACGCAGCCAAGCCGCTAGAATGATCGATGATAGCTTATCTATTGAGATAACATCCTTTTTTCGAATCTGATTGGATTTTATCGCAAATAACCAAGTTTGTAAAATATGGATTTGGAAAGTTAGAATGGTATTCTTCTAGCATGAAACATTCTCGCTGCACTAACGTATAAGGTAAAGGAACCTCATGAAAGGAAGCGATCAAGTGAAAAGAATACCAGTGATTTTCCTCAGGTATATTGTCTTCTTTATTCCAGCAATCATTCTTAGTTTCTTGGTGTGGAACCATTACCAAGATGATTTGTCAGCAGGGAAAGCGACGCAATATGACATCAGACGAATATTTACATTTGATGAAGGGAAACGAGTGGTGAGTGCTGTATCAAAAGACCAGCAACTCCGTTTTGTAATGTATGATCCTCAATCAGGAAAAATAATCAGTGAATGGACCACGGAAAGCGATACGTTTAATGAAATGCTGCCATCCATTCAAGGTAACAATCTCTTACTTGCTTTAAAAAATAAAGAGGGGCAGCTTTTGATCGAGAAACTAACGCCTAGCGGAGAAAAGAAAGAGCTCATTAAACAAAACTTGCAGATACCCTCGTTTTTAAAAACGAATACATATCAATGGAATGGACGGCTTGTGTTTACAGGAGAAATGGAAGGTGCCGCTATCGTCCTAGGTGAGCTAAAGAATGGTCAGTTTTTTCATGTGCACAATCTCAACAAACTGAACCTGCCAGCAAGACCCGTTTCCATCGATGCCGTCATGAACTCCTTTAGAGGCCAGACGCCTATACCTATATTTGAATTGACTTTAAAAAATGACCAGAAAGCATATGTCAGCGGAGTCTCAAACGATAAGCATCAGCTTGGGGTCTATGTCTCCAAAAACGCTGAACCGTTTAGCCTCATTCAAGATAAAGTGGAGAAGCAGCTAGCAAAAACAATCGGAACATCCCAAAACTTTGCCGTCGCTGTCGAATCTAACTATCCAAAAAGACCAAGGAAAGTGAATGCAGAGGGAGGGCTTGGTGAAGTCGTCCCAACACCAAAACCGATTTATCAAACCTTTATCTACCAGCTTAATGAAGAAGAAGTTCTTCTTGTAGGCTCTACAGCAAAGGACGAAGCAAAAGGCAAGCTGACAGGTTATATTTATAACCACCGCACGAATAAGACAACATCTGTCAGCAAGCTTTTTCAGTCGTTTTCATATGAAAATTTAAACAGAGAAGGACTATTTTTCCATAAAAATGTGAAAAGTGATTGGATCTATTATTCATTCGAAAATCAATTAACGGGTGCATTTGAGACGAAAAGCAAACAGCTAAAGGAATTTCCTTTGCAAAAAGTCATCTCAATCGAAAACGCAAGCCCTGCTCACCAAACATCATTTGACACCTTTATGCAATATGTCATGAAAGGCGGACCGCTCATTCTTAACTGGGCACTATGGCTGTTTATTCCATTGCTGTTATTTGTACTAGCCATCTTCCTGCCGCCGATTTTGAGATTGGTGAGAAACAACAAAATCAAAGACAGTGTCACATTAGAAGCCAATATTGTATCTGTCAAAGAAACAGGCACCTACCTCAACGAACAGCCAATTATCAAAATGCAGCTGCAATTTCAATATGATGGGCAAAATATCGAGAAGACGGTTAAAACGGTTGTATCCTATACCCAGATACCACAGGCGGGTCAGCGTATCGCCATTCTCTATAATCCGCAGAAGAAAAAGGCGATGCTCTTAAAAGAGGGGGACTTCTCCCAGACAAGTGAGCCAAAGTTCATCAAAGGCGCTGTTTTAAGAAACATAGAATCATATGGAACCGTAGGACGAGGCACGGTCTTATCGCTTACATTTGAAGCAGATCAGAAAAAATATACTATTCCGATGATTCAAGCCGATGGTTTTGAATATAGAACAGGAGAAAAAGCCGATCTCGTCGACATCAGCGGTCAGTTGAAAATGGCAGCCTATGGCCATGAAGTGCGGAATCGATCGGGGAAAGACGTAACATTAACAGGAACCATCCAGCGGGTGAAGCAATATCCAGTCACGATTCATAATCAGAAACCTATTATGCTGGATGTGATGGTTTCTAGCGGAGATCAGTCCATTACAAAAACGGTCAGTCAATTCATCCCTGACCATATGGAGGTTGCGCCAGGAACTCAAATCACGATGCAGACAAAACAAGAGGAGCTGGATAAAGAAATCAGTCTTATGCAAGAGAAACAAGGAAGTGCAAAAGTGACCCATGTCGCATTTTCTGGTGTCATCGGCAATCAGCCGTTAGCGACCATTCAGATTGAGAGAGATGGCGTGATGTATGAAGTGAAACAGCCAATCGATCCAATCACTAGCGTACTGCCAGGTGATGAATTATGGGTGGCATATCACGAAATGACACGTCAAGCAGCCATTGTGAAATATGCATCAATTTAAAAAATACTTTAGCGTGTAGATAAACCCTCGCATTCGGTTTCAGTCCTGCGTGCTGTTCTTGCGAATGTCAAATTCGCTCCGCTTCAGTACTCGTCCTTTCTAGGGCTGCAAAGGTTTTCTATCACGCTGAAAAGGAGAAAAAGGGCTAAAACGAAATTCGTTTTAGCCCTTTTTGATTAAGCTTTTGTATCATACTGGCGGAGCACCTTATCGTAGGCGAAGTTGCCGAAAGGAATGAAAGCCGCAAAAAAACCAGCGATCGACCATTTCAAATGCCAGCGAACTTTAAAGGTCACATATGCCAAAATAAGCATATAGATGACAAACAATGCGCCATGAAGAGAGCCTACAATGGTGACTGCCATCGGAATATCCGCAAAATATTTCAGAGGCATGGCAATTAAAAGAAGGGTTAAAAGAGACATACCCTCAATAAAACCCGCCTGTCGAAGACGGCTAATACTTGTATGCATATACAAATCCTCCTGTATAAAAGCTAGTTTCTCATCTTCTAATATAAACGAAAGAACGTCTGGACATGCTGAAATCTACGAAAAATTCAAAATATGTTCATGTAATGCTTAAAAAATGGGAAAAAGGAAAAATCACTTAATCCTTGTTTGTTTCAGAGAGTACTTGCTTTAAGTGCATCACATCATGTAACAAATGATTCGTCATCGCTTGAACGGCTTCTGTGGAGCGGCGCTCTTTCATTTCAGAATAAATGGCAGCATGCTCAGTTTGAATCGTCTCAGCACGCGCCCCGCCGCTAAAATGAAAGATACGGCAAAAATGAATCAGTGCGTTCACATGATTCAATTGTTTATATAAGCGGTGATTGTGGCTCGCTAAAATGATTTTTTGATGAAAGGCTTCATGTAACTGGACGATGTCTTTAGATGGTAGTTGCTGTTTGATTGCTTCGTCTGCCTGCGTGAGGACCTGCTCAATTTCATCGAGCTCTTTTTGCGCGGCTTCTTTGCATGCAAGCTCAACAGCAAGCGTTTCTAAGGCAATTCGAATTTGATAAAGCTCCTCGACATCTTCTTCCGATAACGTATAAATAGAGTAGCCTGACCGATGATCAGCGATCAAGAGCTCATCTTTTTCTAAAAGCCTCATCGCCTCTCTCACCGGTGATCGGCTTACACCAAATTGTTTGGCAAGCTGTGTCTCATTGATGCGTTCCCCTGGCTGAAACTGTCCATCAAAAATCATCTGCTTTAACTGTTCATAAAATTGCATATGGTATGGTGCTGGTCTTTCCATCTCGAATGAATTCATTCTGTCATTCCCTCATTTACACATCATCTTTTGTCTCATGTTATCCAAGTTTTTCCCTCTAGGCAAGCCTGTCTTGGAAAAGTCAATATCGTACAATTCAAGAGAAAAAGGGTGTTCAGTGAAAACGAGTGTATATATTTATGGCGTTCCTATTATTACGATGGTCATTTCAATGATCGTTCTTCATGAAAGATTGACCCTCATGTCAGCACTCGGTACGGTACTGACCTTAGGCGGGCTAGTGCTTTCGGATAAAAAAAGTGCGAGGAGGAAGAAGGAGAAACCCTCGATGCCTTTCCAGAATAAACAGGCGCTTTGATCAAAAAAGTGCCTTTATCCATTGAAAGAACATGCACTCTCTAGTAAACTCAAATAAACGGTCGACCGTCGACCGATAATAAAGGGGGAGAAATGAATGAAGCATGTTTCAATTGCGGCGATACCAGGTGACGGGGTTGGAAAGGAAGTTGTACCTGAAGCGATACGAGTTTTGGAAGCGGTGTCAGAAGTGCATGGCGGTCTGTCATTTACTTTTCAGGATTTTCCTTGGAGCTGTGAATATTATTTAGAGCATGGCGAGATGATGCCAAAGGATGGATTGGATCAATTGAAAGCCTTTGACAGCATTTTCTTAGGGGCTGTCGGAGATGCCAATTTAGTGCCAGATCACGTATCGCTTTGGGGATTGCTTATTAAAATTAGGCGTGAATTTGAACAGGTGATTAACGTCAGACCTGCAAAACAGCTGAACGGAATACGCTCACCGCTTTCGCAGCCAAAGGATTTCGACCTTCTAGTTGTCAGAGAAAACGGTGAAGGTGAATATAGTGAAATTGGGGGACGTATTTATCAAGGAGAAGATCAGCTTGCTGTTCAAAATGCGGTGTTCTCAAGAAAAGGGACAGAGCGTGCCATGCGTTTTGCCTTTCAATTAGCAGAAAAAAGACGAAAGCATGTGACGAGTGCAACCAAATCGAATGGGATCGTTCATACCATGCCTTTTTGGGATGAAGTGTTTCAAGACGTAGCAAAGGATTATCCAGAAGTGACCGCAGATTCACAGCACATTGATGCACTCTCAGCCTTCTTTGTCACGAGACCTGAGAAATTTGATGTCATTGTGGCCAGTAATTTGTTTGGTGATATTTTGACGGATCTTGGGGCAGCCATTATGGGGAGTATTGGTGTAGCGCCTGCCGCCAACATCAATGTGAATGGCAAATACCCATCCATGTTTGAGCCTGTACACGGATCAGCTCCAGACATTGCGGGAAAAGGAATTGCTAACCCGATCGGCCAAATCTGGACGGCTAAACTCATGCTGGATCATTTCGGAGAGGAAGAACTGGGCACTCATCTGCTCGAAACCATCGAATCAGTTACAGCAGACGGCTTTTTAACAGCAGACATCGGCGGCGCCTATCAAACGCAAGAAGTCACAAACGAAATCATCAAACGATTGAAGAAATAATCCGTCATTAGAACCGCATCTCCACGTCTGCTATAATAAAAGGATGGATAGAAGAAAGAGATGTGAAATCTAGTGTCAAAAACAGTTGTATTAGCAGAGAAACCTTCGGTCGGACGTGATCTTGCACGTGTGCTGAAGTGTCATAAAAAAGGAAATGGCTTTTTAGAAGGAGATCAATACATTGTGACATGGGCGCTTGGCCATTTGGTCACACTGGCTGATCCAGAAGGCTACGGAAAAGAATTTCAATCCTGGCGTTTAGAGGATTTACCAATCATTCCTGAACCGCTGAAACTTGTGGTGATGAAGAAGACAGGGAAACAATTTCAAGCAGTGAAAGCACAGCTTGCGAGAAAAGATGTCAAAGACATTGTCATCGCAACAGATGCTGGACGTGAAGGAGAGCTTGTCGCACGATGGATTCTTGAAAAAGCCCATGTGAAAAAGCCTTTAAAACGACTATGGATTTCATCTGTCACGGACAAAGCCATTCAAGAAGGCTTCAAACGTTTAAAAGACGGCAAAGAATATGATAACTTGTATCGCTCAGCCGTTGCGCGCGCAGAGGCAGACTGGATTGTCGGCATCAACGCAACAAGAGCGCTGACAACCAAATTCAATGCACAGCTTTCCTGTGGACGGGTGCAAACACCAACGATCGCCATGATATTCAAACGAGAAGAAGACATTCAGCAATTTCAGCCGAAGCCGTTCTATGGATTGACTGCACAAGTAGATGGACTAACGTTGACCTGGCAGGATGCCAAAACAAAGCAAAACCGGACATTCCAAGAGAATGTGATCAAAGAGCGTTTGGCAGCCTGCAAAGGCAAACCAGCAGTGGTTGATGCGTTGAAAAAAACAGCGAAAAAAGCGTTCGCGCCGGGACTGTACGATCTGACTGAATTGCAGCGTGATGCACATAAACGCTATGGCTTCTCAGCCAAAGAAACATTATCTACGCTTCAGCGATTGTATGAGCAGCATAAGCTCGTCACATATCCGCGTACAGATTCACGATTTATTTCAGCGGATATCGTTCCTACATTAAAAGATCGTTTAAAAGGAATGAACGTCAGACCGTATGCGCAGCATGTGAACCGGATTTTACAGTCAGGTGTAAAAGCGCACAAAGGCTTCGTCAATGATGCCAAAGTGTCAGATCACCATGCGATCATTCCAACCGAGGAAGAGCTATATCCAGGAGTACTAAGCGATAAAGAGCGTAAATTATATGACCTCATTGCCAAACGATTCCTTGCTGTACTCATGAATCCTTTCGAGTATGAAGAAACAACGGTCATCACCAAAATAGGCAGTGAAACATTCACAGCAAAAGGGAAAACTGTGCAAGCAGCTGGCTGGAAAGCCGTGTACGATGACTCGTATGAAGAAGAGGAATCAGCCGAGGCAGATCAACATTTGCCGCTGCTTTCAGAAGGACAGTCACTAGACGTACGACAGCTGAAAGAAACAAGAGGAGAAACGAAACCTCCTGCACGTTTTAATGAAGCGACCTTATTATCTGCTATGGAAAACCCAGCGGCATTTATGCAGAACGAGGAAAAGGACTTAGTGAAAACCCTTGGTGAAACAGGTGGTCTAGGAACAGTAGCAACAAGAGCGGATATTATTGAAAAGCTGTTCAATAGCTTCTTAATCGAGAAAAAGGGCAAAGACATTTTCATCACCTCGAAAGGAAAGCAGTTGCTCTCGTTAGTGCCTGAGGACTTAAAGTCTCCTGCTTTAACAGCAGAATGGGAGCAAAAGCTTTCTAAAATCGCCAAAGGACAATTGAAGGCTTCTCAATTCATGAGTGAAATGAAATCGTATGCCAAACAAGCCGTATCTGAAATCAAACAGACGAACCAGACCTTTAAGCATGATAATGTCACTGGTACCCATTGTCCAGACTGCGGTAAACTCATGCTGAAAGTGAATGGAAAACATGGCACAATGCTTGTCTGTCAGGACAGGGAATGCGGCCATCGTAAAAATGTGGCAAAGAAAACAAACGCACGCTGCCCAAACTGTCATAAAAAGCTCGAGCTGCGCGGAGAAGGCGATGGCAAAATCTTTGCTTGTGTATGCGGCCATAGAGAAAAGCTGTCTGTCTTCGAAAAACGCAAATCTCAATCCAATCAAAAGAAAGCCAGTAAGCACGATGTGTCTAAATATATGAAGAAACAAAAGAAAGTGGAAGAACCCATTAATAACGCACTTGCTGAACAATTAAAGAAATTAAAATTAGATCAATAGTTCTATATAAACCCATGCGGAAACGCATGGGTTTTTCAATGTTATCAAGCATATTGACATGTTGTTTTTCTGAAAATGGGAATAAATATGCGAAAAGACTCGTAATTTGGTATAAAATATTTATTTAAATTTAAACAAAAACGCTCTATAATAAATCGTTAGATGTTTAGAGAACGGGGAGTTGAAAGGGGACACGAATGCATACACGCATATATCGTACAGCAATTTTTTTACTCATTGTTATTTTACTAGGCGGATGTACCTGGAGGCAGCAGAAAGAATCAGCTGATCCAGTATCACCTCAGCCCGTTTTACCTGGAGAATATTTCATCACTCACCACTTAATGACAGATCAAGGTTTGATTCGTACCTCCTTTGCAGAGGAGCATATTTACTTATCTGAATCACTTGGGCTTTGGATGGATTATCTTGTTCGAAAAAAAGACCAAAATTTATTTGATCAACAGTTAGGTGTTTTGCAAGATCAATTTTTATTAGATCATCATCTTCTCAGCTGGCAAATTGAATCTGAACAAAAAAGTAAAGCCAATGCTTTAGTTGATGATTTACGTGTAGTGTCGGCACTTCAAAAGGCAAATCGTTTGTGGAAGAAGCCAGCGTATCAATCGACAGCAAAAGAAATCGCTCAAGCGTTAAAAGAAAAAAACATGTACAAAGGCATATTGTCCGATTATTATGATGCATCAACAAATCGTACTTCACATACAATCACACTCTCTTATATAGACCCAAAAGCAATCAAAGAATTGGAATCCCTCCACATATTCACGAAACAAATGACCAGCAACCAATTAGCCATTCTAAAACAAGCACCGAGAAAAAAAGGATTTTTTCCTAAGTCCTATGACATAAAGAAAAAAACCTATTCATTCGATCAAGAAATCAATATGATCGATCAACTTTATACAGCTCAACATGCACATCATGCAAAGGTGAATACGTCTGAAATCATGAAATGGCTGAAAACGTCGTTTAAACAAGACGGAAAACTGTACGGGAGATATAAACTGAGCACTTTGCAACCCTCTGTCACATATGAATCGCCTTCGGTATATGCGCTCGTTATTTTGTATGCCCTTAAACAAAACGAACAGAAATTCGCAAAGACGGTCTATCACCGCATGAAAGAGTTACAAACCCAAGATCCTCTTAAGCCTTATTACGGAGGATACATGAACGAAAAAGAGACACACTCATTTGATAACTTATTGCCTCTAATTGCAGAAAGGGAGCTTTTAAATGAATCGGTTGTTCAGTAACACGTATCGCTTGTACTATTCTCTGCTCCTCACGTTTGCAGGCCTTATTTTGTTTATGGGCTACCTCAACGTACAAGATGCGGAGAGCTTTATGATCATCGCACTGACATTTGTCGTGTTAGGCTGCGGTATTTTATTTGGTATCCTACCAGCATTAATTTTCACCTTGTTGATTTTGTTCTTTATAGGAAGCGCCATGTTCTTTACAGAGCTTGGTCATGTAAGTCCTCTTTTTTCAAATCAAACATTGCAAGATGTAGTGATTTGGGGCGTAGCACTTCTTTTCTTTGCGATTTCAGCAGGAAGCTTGCATGAACGGATCCATACGCTGCGTCACACCATTGAACAACAAAAGCAAGCCATCAAACAATTTGTAGCGATTGACTCGACAACGGGATTTGACAATGCTGAGCGGATGAAGCTCGAATTATCCGAGGAAATGAAACGGGCAGAACGGTACAAACAGCCATTTGTCTTTATCCTTCTTCATATGAATTACGCAGCGGAATTCAAATCGTTATATGGAGAAAAAGAAATGCAGCACCTATTCCAGCAATTAAGTCTCAAGATCCGCGAAAGCGTAAGAGAAACCGATAAGAAATTTCGGTTATCTGAAGAGCGAATGGGCTTGCTGCTAACCCATACACCAGAAGAAAATGTGTCAGTTGTCCTTGATAAGCTAAAGGATAAATTGCAGACGCATGTCTTATTAAACGGTCGTGAAGTGACCTTGACATTTCATGTCTGCCATTTAACAAGCAGCTCGGATTATCGTACGCCAGAGCAATTTTTAGAAGAACTAGAAAAAGAGATGATGATGAATGAACTGTAATTCTTTGATGAAATGTTGTTTGATGATCACGCTTTTTACGATTGTTTCGTTTAAACACATTGCTTCAGCGGATGCTCTTGTCACGCAGCCAAATACACTGATCGTTTATTCCACACCATCTGGTGAAGTGACTCCAGCCGTTCATATGCTGGATCTACTCGTCGGTCATTTTTCAAAACAGACGATGATTGTATCCGATGAACATTTGGCTGAAAAGAGAATCAATGAATTTCAGCAAGTCATTTATCTTGGTGAAATAAAGAGAACCTTGTCAAAACAAACCATTCGTGCGATGAACGAATCACAGCAATTCATCGCCATTGGCTACAATGCGGAACAGTTTCGCCCATTCTCCAAGCTTACTTTTCACAAACAAGATCATACCAGTCAAATAAAACATACACATGATCAAACATACCGTCAGTTAGAGAGAAGTATCAATGTGTTAACGGTTAGAGGGGCAGAGTTGAAAAATGAATTTCTAGTGAAGAAACGTCAATCTGATCTGCCATTTGTGATTCAAACAAAAGAAGGTGCGGCATATATCGGTATCTTAGATGTCATGCAGCACAACGAGCTTCTTGCAGAAGCGCTAGAAAAACATATGTCACCTTCTGTGCAAATGACGACAAAATACT